>JAJDTP010000001.1 GCA_022827095.1 Dehalococcoidia bacterium | reverse complement strand
AACGCTGAACTTCCTGGCCGGCTGCACCCACCGGCTGAGGCTGGGCACCCACGTGCTGATAATTCCCTACCGCAACCCGGTGCTGACGGCCAAGATGATCGCCACGCTGGATACGCTGTCCGAGGGGCGGGTCACCCTGGGCATCGGCGTGGGCTGGATGGAGGAGGAGTTCCAGGCGCTGGGCCTGGACAATTTCGCCGACCGGGGCGCGGTCACCAACGAGTACCTGCGCCTGTTCAAGGAGCTGTGGACCCAGGAAAACCCGGAGTTCGACGGGCAGTTTTTCCAGACTTCCGGGGCGGGTTTCCTCCCCAAACCGGTGCAGCAGCCCCATCCGCCCATCTGGATTGGCGGCCATACCGGGCCGGCCCTGCGCCGGGCGGCGGAACTGGGCGACGGGTGGATGCCCATCGGCCTGCGTCCGCCAGCCATCCTCGAGCCCGAGGAACTGGCCGAAAAGATCGCCCGCCTCCGCCGCGTCAGCGCCCGTGCCGGCCGCGCCGAGGACGCTGTGGACCTGGTGTTCAGCACCGATTGCGTGTTCCACGACGCGCCCCAGTCCGACCGCCGCATGGTGTCCGGCATCCCCGAGCAGATCGCCGCCGACCTGCGCCAGTACCAGGACCTGGGCGTGCAGCACTTCATTTTCAGCTTCCCCGCCGACAGCGCCGCCCAGCAGCAGGAAGCCATGGAACGCTTCTCCCGCGAGGTCGTGCCCCTGATCCCCAACGACTGACGCGGTAGCTGATGGCGACCGTCAAATGTTATAGCGGCCGCCCCGAACGGTTGGAGCTCGCTTTTGCCCGACTGCACCGAAATCGGGAGCCCAATCGAACGTCGATGTTAGCGTTTCTCGATCTCGCAGGTTCTCAATCGCGCTCCAAATGTGCTCCACGAGGTCGACGGCAAACCCTCCGCATACTTGCCGATTGAGCGGCACAGCGGAACCGATGGCAGGGCAGCTGTGGCGCGTACTTCATATTGAATGGCCGCCCAAGACGTATCGAACGTGCATTTCAGCACGTTAGCACTTGACCAACAGCACGTTTACAATGTATATTATCCCCAAATTGATGCAGGAGGTGTCGAATTGACACTGACCACCAAAGCCGAAGCCACCCTGACGATTGTCCCTGGAACGTCCGACGATGCGCGGACGCGGGCAGCTGCCGTGGCGGCGGAAACAAACAGGGAGATTGTCCCGGTACGAGTATTCGACCAGGGGGAGCGTACGATGCTGAGCGGCGTGTTGCCAGTTCGCGTGCTGACGCGGGTCCTGCAGCACAACGCTTCTACCAAGGGAAGTGCCGCCAGCAAAGCCTTGCACGCTCGCAACCGACCCGTGGCGACCGAACATGTGCGCTCCATCAAGTCCTACCTGTTGGACGCCATTGAGAAACAGGAGCGCTACATCATCCCCCCGGTTACGTTAAACTCCACCGGCAGCGTGGAAATAATGGTTCCGGACGGTGATTACACCCCTACGACCGGGTACGCAGTTTTCCCGGACGAAGCGTCGGTGCATATTACCGATGGTCAGCACCGATACTTGGCAATCGGACAGGTCGTGGACGAATTGCGCGGTACCCCGGAGGGCGACAACTTCATGCGCACGGGCGTCCCGTTCATGATGACCATCGAAAATGACCTGAACCAGACTCACCAAGACTTCGCTGACGCGGGACGGACCAAGCCTCTGCCGTCTTCTCTTCTGGCCGTGTTCGACACTCGACAGCCAGCTAACCGGGCCGTCATGGAGCTGGGAGACCGGGTAAAGTTGTTACAGGGACGTATTGATGCCACCTCATCTACCCTCAGCGTGAACTCCCCGTTCGTGTTCCTGGTGAACCAGGTTCGCCAGTTTGTGAAGGCCAGCTTGACGGGCAGTCCCACAGTGTCAGAGCAGGCGTTTGCCTCCAGCGCGGTAAACACAATAGCCATCCCAGAAGCGTACAAACGCTGGGTGCAATCTCGGGTCGGGTTTCTCAACGTGATGACGGAAATCATCGATGATTGGAAGCAGCTTTCAGAACTGCCTCAGCCCGGCGGCGCCGAGGCAGCAGAGGTGCTATCTCGCACTAAGGAAATACGCGAAAAGAGGAATGTCTCGATGGCTGCGGCGTTTTTGAACGCACTGGGCGTGGTCTCGCACGAAGTCCTTAAGGACATTACTAGCGAGGACATCGACCAGGCCAAGCTTGAGGACGACCTGCGGGTCAGGCTGGAACCCTTCCGGTATGTCGACTGGGACAGGGATGCTGACTTCTGGAAGGACAACCTGGTGTCTGACGGGAGAATCAGGACCCAAACGCCGGCGATAAAGGCTGCCGCCGGGAAGCTGACGGAGCTCCTCGCTACGGAGTAACCATTGCCATTCTGTTACACGGCCGAGGAGAAGATTGTTATGGGCTACGATTACAGCCCGCGTTAACTACTTTTCGATCAGGGTATCGCGCTCATGCGAGGAGTGCCGGCCCTTTCGGGTCACGCCCTCGCGTCCAGTGCGCCCGTCTCCTGCACGTCTGGGCATCTCGCATTGCCCGTTGAGTTGATAAGTTCAAGCAAAGCACGCGTTCTGGCGGGACGGCTCACCCCTCCGAGTCCCCCGCCTTTATTGTTGTCGCATCATGTTATGGCTAGACACGGGGAGCCAACCGATGCCCACTCAATCCGCTATCGTATAATGCTGCCAAACCGAAACTCGGAGCCACACCAGCCATGGCCACCATCAAACCCTTCCGCGGTTGCCGCTACGTTCCCGCCGCCGTGGGCAACCTGTCCTCCGTCATCTGCCCCCCCTACGACATGATCGGCCCGGAGCTCAAAACCGAGCTCCAGCAGCGCAGCCCGTACAACGCCGTCCACCTGGAGGGCGGCGAGCAGCCGGACCCGGTGGACCCGCAGGCCGGCTACCAGCAGGCTGCGGGATTGTTCCAACGCTGGCTCGCCGACGGCGTCATACGCCAGGACGACGCGGCATCGTTCTACCTGATGCGCCACGCCTACGACTTCGGCGGGCGCCGCTACCAGCACCTGGGCCTGTTCGCCGACGTGCTGGTCGAGGACTACGACGCCGGCTCCGTCCTGCCCCACGAGTTCACCCGCGAACCGTCGGTGCTGGATCGCGTCGCTCTGCTGGACACCTGCCAGGCCCAGTTCAGCCCCATCCTGTCCCTGTACCGAGATTCAGAAGGCAACCTCCAGCGCGTATTCGAGCAGATCATCGCCGAGCCTCCGGACGCCACAGCCGCCACACCGGCCGGGGGCAACGCGGAGTTCTGGCGCATCGCCGACGATGCCACCCAGGCCAGCATCATAGACACCTTCGCCGGTCGGGCCGTATTCCTCGCCGACGGCCACCATCGCTACGAGGCTGCCCTGCGCTACCGGCACAGCCGCCCCGACGCTGAACAGTCCGATGCCCTCGCCGCCAGCAACTACGTGATGATGTCCCTCGTCGAATTCGACGACCCCGGCCTCCTTCTGCTGCCCTACCACCGCGTCGCCGGCGGCATGTCGGCCGAGCAGCTTGAAGCCGTGCGTACCAGGATGGGCGAGTATTTCGATTCGCGTCCCTTGAACCCCGACATTACTCCGGCGGCAGCAGTATCCGACGTCGCCCGCGTCGGCGAGAACGACCACTGCTTCGCGGTCTTCTGGGCCGACGCTGCGCCCACCATCCACACCCTGCGGTCCGATATCGACTGGTCCTCCTGGGGTCAGTTGGCGGTCTCCGAGGCGTGGGTTCTGCAGGAGCGCGTGCTGGCGCCGGTGCTGGGAGACGCCCTGGCCCAACACATCGACTACAGCCCCGACCACGAGGCCATCGTCCAGCAGGTCAATATCGGCGAGCAGCAAGCGGCCATCCTCCTCAAGCCGTTCCCGCTGGAACCCTTCCGTCAGATCGTCAGCGCCGGCAACCGCCTTCCGCCTAAATCGACCTTCTTCTACCCCAAGCTACCCACCGGCCTGGTAATCAACCAGCTCTCCGGCAGCATCTAGCCCGCAAGGTGACGCCATGACGACAACCGTCGCCCCCGCGCAAACCGCCGCGCCGACCCGTCGCCGCTTCACCGTGGATGAATTCCTGGCCATGGATCAAGCCGGCATTTTTCACCCCGAGGAGCGTCTCGAGTTGCTCGACGGAGAAATACTCATTATGCCCCCCATCGGACCACCCCACGCGGACGGCACAGACCAATTCGATGACTTTTTCAAGTTTTCGTTGCGGGGTCGTGCTCGCGTCCGGGTGCAAGGCCCGGTTCAGCTCGATGATCTGAACCTGCCCGTTCCGGACATCGCCGTGCTGCGATTGAGAGACGGCTACCACCGGGCGCATCCCACCCCCACCGACGTGCTCTTGATTGTTGAAGTATCTGACAGCTCGCTACGGCGCGACCGTGATGCCAAATTGTCCCGCTACGCCGCAGCCGGCATCCCCGAAGTGTGGATCGCCAACGTACCCGCCCGCCATGTCGAGGCCTTCCACGATCCGGTCGATGGCGTTTATCAGAGCCACCGCATCGTCCCTGCCGACGGCCAAATCAGCCCCATTGCCTTCCCCGACGTCGAACTGACCGTGGGCGACTTCCTGCTTGAATAAGGTGGCATCATGACTACAACCGCCTTGCCCGCACAAACCGCCGCGCCCACCCGGCGCCGCTTCACCGTGGACGAATACTGCGCCATGGCCGAAGCCGGCATACTAAGCGAACGTGAACGTGTCGAATTGCTCGACGGAGAAATATACGTCATGCCCCCCATCGGAGCCCCACACGAAGACGGAACCACGCGGTTAAGCAGAGATCCGATCCTCCAACTCGTCGACCGCGCCTGGGTGCGCGTGCAGAACTCAATCCGCCTCAACGACTACGGTCTTCCTGAACCCGACATTGCAATCGCCCGTCTCCGCGACGACTATCACAGGAACCTACCCACCCCAGAAGACGTGCTGTTGGTGATCGAGATCGCAGACAGCTCGCTGCGGTCCGACCTCGACGTGAAACTACCCCTCTACGCCGCAGCCGGCATCCCAGAAGTCTGGATTGCCAACGTCGCTGCCCGCCAGGTCGAAGCCTTCCATGACCCCGTCGACGGCGTTTACCAGAGCAGTCGGATAGTCCCCGCCGACGGCCGGATCAGCCCCCGGGTCTTCCCCGACGTGGTCCTGACTGTGGGCGAATTCCTGCTCGGTGACCCCGACAGCGAAGGCGACGAAACGGACGCGCCCGGAACGGATTCGTAAATCCTTGCTATAATACTGGTCGCGTGTGAACAAAATCACGCTGTTATTCGCCGTCGCATGACGCGCAGCGCTGACGCCCAGAGTCGCCTAACAGACCAATAATGCGCGCCCTCGCGCGCCCACCAGGAGCTTTCCCGATGACCCTGACCAAGATCGAGCCCCAGAACCTGCGTACCCCCGGACCGACCCCCATTCCCGACGACATCATGGACGAGATGTCCCTGCCCATGATCAATCACCGGGGTCCCGAGTTCAAGGAGCTGATCGAGGCCACCACCGCCGGTCTGAAGCAGGTCTTCATGACCAGCAATGACCTGTACATCCTCACCTCCAGCGGCACCGGAGCCCTGGAAGCCGCCGTGGTCAACACCCTGTCCCCCGGCGACAAGGTCATCGCCGCCACCGCCGGTTCCTTCGGCGACCGTTTCGTGCAGATCGCCGAGGGCTACGGCGCCGACGTGACCCGCATGGACTTCGAATGGGGCGACGCCATCGATCCCGAGGCCATCCGCGCTGAACTCCAGAAGGACCCCGAAATCAAGGCCGTCCTGGTCACCCACAACGAGACCTCCACCGGGGTCACCCACGACCTGGAATCCATCGCCCGCGTGGTCAAGGGCGAGTTCGACAAGCTCCTGCTGGTGGACGCCGTGAGCAGCCTGGGCTGTATCCCGCTCCCGGTGGACGGCTGGAACTGCGACGTGGTGGCCACCGGCTCCCAGAAGGGCTTCATGATCCCGCCCGGCCTGGCCTTCATCAGCATTAGCGCCCGGGGCTGGGAAGCCTACCAGGACGCCAAGATGCCCCGCTTCTACTTCGACCTGATGGCTGCCGAGCGCTCGCTGTCCCGCGGCCAGACCCCGTGGACGCCCAACGTCGCCCTCCTTTACGGCCTGCGTCTGGGCCTCGACCACATCATCGGCGAAGGCCTCGAAAACGTGTACGAGCGCCATGCCGAGGTCGCCGAGTACTGCCGTGCCGGCATCAAGGCCCTGGGCCTGGAACTCCTCGCCAACGACGAATCCCGCGCCTCCAACACCGTTACCGGCATCAAGATGCCAGAGGACATCGACGGCGGCCGGTTCATGTCCATGATGCGCGAGGACGAGGGAGTCGTCCTGGCCGGCGGCCAGGGCAAGCTAACCGGCCACTGCTTCCGCATCGGCCATTTGGGCTGGGTGACCAGGGACGACATCACCGAGGTGCTTGAAGCCCTGGAGCGCGTGCTCCCCAAAGTCGGTTTCAAGAGTTAATTCGCACACGAAATTCAGTCGGGGGCGAACAATCATTCGCCCCCCACGTGTATCTGTTCTCATGTCTTCCGTTTCCCAACTGCAACAGGCCATGGCCGCCTTGCGCCTCTCCCTGGCGGAAATTCGCCACAAGGAGGAACAGCTGGACGCCAGTATCGCCCAGTTTCGTACCCAGTTGCGCCGGCTGCCCCGCCAGACCATCTACGGACGCGCTCCGCTGGAAATGGCTCTGTCCGCTATGGGCGAGGTCGAAGAGCGCCTGCGGGACGCCGAGGAGAACCACCGGCGCGTGCTGACCATCAAGAAGGCGGCGCTGGACGAACTCGCCGCCCTGGAATCCGTCCAGCAGGTCGACAAGGCTCGCAAGGAGCTGGCCCAGCTGAAACAGCAGGCCGGCCGCCAGGAGCTTTCGCCGGAGCGCGCCGCAGAGATCCGCCGCCTCGAGCAGTTCATCGCGGAACACAGCAAGCGCGCCGAGCAGGCAATCACCGCCAGCTTTGAAGAGAGGCGCGGGCAACGTTAGCATCGGTCGTACGGCCGAACCAACGACCCTGACAGCAACGTTGGCGGCAACGCCAGAAAGGATCGCAGGAGCATCGCAGCATGAAAGCATCCTATCTCGGCGCCATGGGATACGCCCACCGGCGGGATTTCCCGCCCACCTGGCCCACGCCGCCGTCGTACAGCGACCCCGAAACCTCGGTGCAGAGCTACCAGGACGGCATCGAGGAGTGCGAGTTCGCCGAGGAAATGGGCTTCGAGTGGGTCAGCTTCTCCGAGCACCACTATTCCGGCCGCATCGCCACCGGCACGCCCGCCGTGATGGCTGCCGCCGTGGCCGAGCGGTGCAAGTCGGTGAAGATCGCCATGCTCGGCCCCCTGTTGCCCCTCAACAACCCCGTGCGGGCCGCTGAGGAACTCACCCTGCTGGACAACATCACCAACGGCCGCCTCGTGATGGGTTTCCTGCGCGGCACGCCCAACGAGGACCAGGTCTACGGCGTTCACCCGTCAGAGGGTCGGGGACGCCTGCTTGAAGGCATGGACCTGATCCTGAAGGCCATGACCGAACCCGAACCGTTCTCCTGGGAGGGCCGCTACTACCAGTACCGCACCGTGGCAGTCTGGCCCCGGCCGGTGCAGCAACCCTTCCCGTCCGCCCTGGTCGCCACCCGCAGCGACGACGCGGTGCAGTACGCCGCAGAGCACGGGTTGGGCCTCGGCGTATCCTTCGTGCCCTCAGAGCAGGTGGCGGGTATCACCGAAAAATACCTCCACTGGTGCGACGAAGCCGGCTGGCAGCCGGAACCGGACCAGCTGGTGTTTCGCGGCAGCATCTACCTGGCCGAAACCGACCGCGAAGCCCAGGACTGGTTCAATGCCCAAACCGACCAGGGCCGCGCGCCCGGCATGGCGCTGCGCTCCTCGGTGTCCCAGGTGATCCAGGCCTCTCGCTCCGGCCAGGATGTTGACTACCGCAACGTGTTCGCCGGCAGCGCCAGCGGCGACATCGTGGGCGGCGCTCCCGGCCTCACCTTCGTCGGCGGGCCTGACACCGTGTTCGAGCAGATCAAGGACTACCACGACCGGTGCGGCACCGGCGTCATCGACCTGTTCTTTCAGCAGCCCAGCCTGACCCATCGGGACGTGATGGTCGAGATCGACCTGTTCGGTCGCGAGGTGCTGCCTCGCCTCAAGGAACTGTAACCCGTGGCTTCTGACCCATTGCGCGAGACCGTAGTCATCGTCGACGAACCGGAGCGTTCTTCCGCCCTCCGGGACGGACTGGCGCAACGTTGGGTGGTGCTGGAACCGCGCCTGGACGACTTCGGATCCGTGGCGGAAGACCAGGTCGGCGCCGCGGTCGCGCCGCTGGCCACAGGACATTACGGGCTCATCGGCGTTTCCTCCGCCGCCTCCGTGGCCATCCGCCATGCCCTGCAATCGCCGGAGAGCATAGCGTCGCTGGTTCTGATCTCGCCCCTGGCGGTACGGCCCGCTGGAGCGCCGGCAGGATCTACCCACGACCTGGAGTCGCGGCTCCCCGATATCCAGTGCCCAACGCTTGCGGTGTTCGGACAGGCGGACGACACCATCGACCCGGTAGCCCCGAGCGTTTACCGGAGTCGCATCCCAAATTGCAACGTCGCTTTCGTTTACGACGCCGGCCATGACATCGCCGCCGAGCGTCCGCAGGCCCTGGTGAACCTCGTCGCGGACTACCTGGAACGCCGCGAAACCTTCATCGTGCAGAACCGCGCCAGCGCGATCAACCCCTGATCTCAGCCGCTAATCGTCTGTCGAACCCGCCCGTTCTCGCTGCCCTTCCTGCAAATCATCAATCTGCTCCCGGGTCCGGCCGTAGATCTGCGGCACGTCCCAGCCCTGCATCCCGGCGTAGGTGTCGATCTGCGACCGGTGGTGCACCTCGTGTTCCACCATCATCATCAGAACCCGCCACCCGCTGAGCATGCCGTCGGTGTCGATCATCTGGATGCGCCGGGTCAGCCACTCAGCCGGCGTGCCATCGATGCGGCCGCGAAACTCCTCCAGCGACGCCTGCAACGCCGGGACCCAATCGTCCAGCGACGCGGTGCTGGGAACCTCCCAGTCGTACAACCAACCCTCATTGCGGTAGGCCCGGGCAAAATACATCCGCGACTCGCAGATGTGATGCACGATCTGCGCGATGCTCCACGCGTTCTCACCCTCACCCGCCGGCGGAGCCCACGACTCGGCCGGCTTCGGCAGGGCGTGAATGTCCCGCACCGTGCGGCGGTGGATGCCTTCGAAATAGCTCAGGAACGCCTGTGGGTCGTTCAACATGGCGTGGCATCTCCTTCAGTTTCGCTTTCTTCGACGTTTCTCCGGCGCAGCAGTTCCTGTAGCCGTTCGACTTCCGCCTGAGCGGCGTCGCGTTCTTCACGCGCCGCGTCCCGCTGATCCCGGACCGCGATTGCATACGCCTGTTCCGCCCGCCAATTCCGGTCGTACGTTTGGGTGGACGGGTCATACACCCGGGGCCAGCTGTCATCCCAGCACAGGCTGATCCCCAGCAACGGACTGTACACCTTCAGGATGCCGTCGGGCTCGCGGGTTTGCGGCAGCTCCCGATACTCCCCGTCAACCAACTCGCCAGCCCATATCGGCTGCCTGTGATACCGCCCGCCGGTGGGGTCAAAGCGCCAGAATTCCCGCACACCGATCCTCGCGTATATGTCTGGTTTGCGCCTGATGTCCACAGATGCGGTGCTTTCGGAAGCCACTTCCAAGGCAAAATCCGGTGGCTTGCCTACCTCCCAAGGTAGGTAGATTTTGCGGGGTCGAATCGCCACCGCGTCCACGCCGAAGGCTAGGTACACGTCCGGCGTGATGCGCACGTTCAGGTTGCCCGGGTCATAGCAGATGAACGTTCCGTCGTCCAGGAACACGTCGGGCCGGGTGTGAAACTCGGTGAACCGGGCGGCCAGCAACCCGGTAATCTCCCTGATCTCACGGCTCTGTTCCATGTGGTCCGGCGGCATCTCCTTGACGTCAGGGGCGAACTCCAGGCAAGCATAGTCAATCTCGCCCTGCTGGCGGTAGGGCAGCATATTTGCGCCGCTGGGTGTCTTGGGGGACGTCATCATCGAACTCCCGGCCAGGCCGATTGTGCCGATAGTGTAAAATCGGGCAACCCAAACCGCAAGCGAGGGCCTAGCCATGAAATATGATGTGATTGTCGTGGGCTCCGGTTCCGCCGGGTCTGTGGTCGCCAGCCGATTGTCCGAGGATCCCAGCCGCTCGGTCCTGCTCCTGGAGGCCGGCCAGGACTATCCCAACGCGGAACATCTGCCCGATGCCGTCCGCGACGGCTACTCCAACGAGGGCGAACAGCCCGGGTCCCCGGTGTCCTGGAATCTGCGCGGCACCATCAACGACCAGCAGGGCGAGATCAACATCGCCCAGGGCAAGGTCATCGGCGGTTCCGGCTCCATCAACGGCCAGGTCTACCTGCGCGGCCTGCCCGAGGACTTCGAGCGCTGGGCTTCCTTCGGCAACGAGGAGTGGACGTATCTGAAGGTCCTGCCCTTCTTCCGCAAGGCCGAAACCGATCTGGATATCCAGGACGACTTCCACGGCAGCGACGGCCCGATACCCATCATCCGGCGCGAGAATCAGCCCTGGCCCGACGTGCAGAAGGCCTTCCACGCCGCCGCCATGGAGCGCGGCTACACGTACAACCCCGATCTCAACGGCCCCGACTCCCCCGGGATCGGCGCCATCCCCATGAACAACCAGGACGGCGTCCGCATGAGCACGGCCATCACCCACCTCAACCCGGTGCGCCATCGTCTCAACCTGACCGTCAAGGGCAACGTCTTCGTCCGCCGCGTGCTGTTCGACGGAACCCAGGTCTCCGGCGTCGAGGTCGAGAGCGGCGGCGAGATCTTCGCCGTGGCAGCTGACCAGGTCGTGCTCAGCGCCGGCGCGCTGAAATCTCCCCACATCCTCATGCTCTCGGGCGTAGGCCCACGGGATCAGCTCACGTCCTTTGGCATACCGATCATACAGGAACTTCCCGGCGTGGGTCAGAACCTGTTCAACCATCCCATGGGCAACGTCTCCTTCCGCGTCAAGGACAACGTCGAACTCCACGCCAACGCCGGCGCTCTCCGCTTCGGCCTGCGCGTTACCTCAGAGGAACCCTCGTATCCCAGCGACGTGATGCTGCACACCCTGGGCGTGTTCAACGTCATGACCGGCGAGCATCTACCTGACCGCACCGCCCGCATCGCCTGCGCCCTGGAGCTGCCCGACGGCTCCGGTTGGGTGCGCCTGGCGTCTTCCGATCCGACGCAGCAGCCGGAGATCAACTACCGCTACTTCCACAACGAAAACGACATGCGCCGGATGCGCGACGCCGTGCGCCTGGCCGCTGACATGCTGGAATCCGAGGCATACCACGACGTGATCGACCACCGCACCGCCCCCGCGGATGACGTGCTGTCCGACAACGACGCGCTGGACGCCTGGATTCGCCAGACCGTGGGCACCTCCCGCCACGTCTCCGGCACCTGCCGCATCGGCCCCGACGACGACCCCATGGCCGTCACCGACCAGCAGTGCCGCGTGCGCGGTGTCCAGGGCCTGTGGGTCGCCGACTCATCGATCATGCCCCAGGTCACCCGCGCCAACACCAACGCCACCGCCATCATGATCGGCGAGCGCGTCGCCGACTGGATAGCAGGGTCATAGCGTCCGTGCTAACATATTGGTCAGAACCACTATGAAGGGTATCCTATGGATCCGCAAACCTACGCGCTGATCGGCGTTTCAGTCACGGCCGTCCTTTTTCTGCTGGGTGGGGCCTTCGGACTCGGCAAGTTGTTCCAACGCGTCGATACACTGTTCCAGCGCGTCGATACGTTGGACCAGCGCTTAGATACGCTAACGGACGAAGTCCGGCAACTGGCCGCCGAAGTTCGACGGACCAACGAGATCGTCGTTGCCCTGGCCAACCATCGCCACGATGTTGACGGCAACATCTTGTTCACCGTGCCCAGCGGCGGCGATTAGACGGGCAGCGTTCCGACCGCTGGCGCAAACGCTCAAACGGCCACTGGCTTTTTCGTGCCAATGGCCGTTATTGATGCAGTCCCAGCCTACACCGGCGGCCGCAGGTTGTGCTGCGTCGCCCGTTCGTAGGCGTCGCCGATCTGCACCAGCAGTGGCTCGGCCAGGTGCTTGCCCACGAACTGGATGCTCAGGGGCAGACCCTCGCTGTTCAGCCCCGCCGGCAGCGAGATCGTCGGCGCTCCGTTGAAATCGTAGGGGATGGTGAACCGGCCCCACGTCCACTCGTCTTCGCCCATCGGCCCGTACAGTTCCTCAGGCGTGACCAGACCCGGCGGGGTGGTCATGGACGGACACACCAGCACGTCGATGTCCTCAAACACGCCGGCCAGCATCCCGTTACAAGCCAGCCGCACCTGGTTGGCGGCGGCGAATTCGGCTCCGCTGTACCCGCTGCCTTTCTCCAGCCAGCCACGGAACCACGGGCCATACTCGTCGGCCCGCGATGGATAGGTGTCCCGGTGGGCAGCCGCCGCCTCCGCGGAACACAACACTCCCCAGGCGCGAGAGAACGGTAGAGTATTCGGCATCTCCACCGGGACCAGCCGCGCCCCCATGCTCTCCAGCAACCGCGCTCCGGACATCGTGGCCTCGGCCACTTCGCCGTCCACGTCGTCGCCGATGTAACGTTCATCCACACCGATGCGGATTCCCTCGACACCTTTGCCCAGTCCCGACAGCATGGCGGGAACGCGAGCGTGCAGCGAAGTGGGATCGTTGGGGTCGTGGCCGGCCAGCGCTTGCAGCATGATCCCGGCGTCCGCCGCGCTGCGGGTCATGGGACCCACATGGTCCAGCGACTCCGCCAGTGTCAGCACGCCGTAGCGGCTTACCCTTCCCCAGGTCGGCTTGATGCCCACCGTGCCACAGGCGGCCGCAGGGAACCGGATCGAGCCGCCTGTGTCGCTGCCCAACGAGCCGTAGCACAGGCCGGCGGCGGTGGCCACGCCAGACCCGCTGGATGACGCGCCGGCCCAGCGGTTCGCGCCCCACGGGTTGATGGGGATGTCGAATGCCGGGTTGTACCCCGCCATCGCACCCTCGGTCAGGTTCAGCTTGCCCAGAATGATTGCGCCGGCATCGTTGAGCTTGCGCACGACCGTGGCATCGAAATCGGGCACGAAGTCGCGCAGCACCTGTGCGCCGCCCATGGTGGCCACGCCGGTGGTGAAACACAGGTCCTTAATCGCAATGGGTACCCCGTGCAGTGAGCCACGGTATCTCCCGGCAGCAATTTCAGTTTCCGCTGCCCGCGCCGCCGCCATCGCTTGCTCGGCCATGACGGTCGCGTAGCTCTTCAGCTCACCATCCAGCGCGGCGATGCGATTCAACTGGGCTTCGGTCAGTTCAACAGGCGATATCTCGCCTGACCTGATCCGCTCCGCCACCTCAGTGATGGTCTGGTAGTGCAACGGCGTGTCCGTCATGGCATGGCTCCTTCAGACTACGTAGCCGGTTGCACCAGTTCGATCAGCACGTCGTCCGGCCCCTCGATGTACGACAGCTTCGAACCCGTGGGCGTCTCGGTGATGGGCAGCACCGTGCGGATGCCGGCGGCGGTAAGCCGTTCCATCTCTGCCTCGATGTCCTCCACGTCGAACCCGAAGTGCTCCAGCCCCAGCCGGTTCAGTTCGGCAACGGCGCGCTCGTCGGACGATCCCGGTGGCTTCGACGACACGTTGAGCCGGCAGGCCCCGCCCATCTCCATGCCGATGGTTATGGTACGCGGCATCACCTCCCGCTCCGATACGATGCGCGCGTTGAAGTGCTTCTCGTACCACGCCGCCGTGGCGTGGGGGTCAGCGGCGCGGATGTGCACGTGGTTGATGCGGTATTCCATGATTATCCTCCCTTCAGGCGTCGCGGTGGTAGATGGAGAGCATGAAGTCGATGAATGCCTGGGTTTGTGCCCAGTGTACGCTAAATCCGGCGTCATCAAGATTGCCGCGGTCGGCGTGAACGTGGAGCTTGTCTGCGCTTTGCCAGTTCCGCAGCAAATCTTGATCATCGAGTTCCCTTGTGGCGACCCTTCGCAGGGCATTGACCTTGCCGCCAATGGTGCCGGGATTTTCGCCAAGTTGGTTGGCTATCGCGTTGATGCACTGTTTGGCGGCTTCGTAAAGCAAAGCCCCGGCGCAGTCGCTATCGTTGTCTCTATCCAACAACAATTCGGCCTGTCTACGATAGTTGCGGGCTCTCGCTTCGTGTCGGGCGGCTCTTTGATGGTAGCGGCCGGCAGGGCTATCTCCCATCGAAGCACTCTCGGATGAAATGCTCGGCTGTTTCAAAAGCCAGTTCCAGTTGGTAGCTTTCCAGCACGTCCATTTCGGCGTGGTCTTTCAGGAGCGAACCGGGCGCAATCCCACTCCGGTAATGATGTTTGCGGACCGAGCCATCCTCTTCCAGGGTGACGGCGATACTGAACAAGTCGATGTCGTCCAAGCCTTTGTATCTCACGCCACGAGCGTCGGCCAGAGCGGCAAACGTCGCCTGCGTCGCCTTCCACATCAGCGCGGCCGCTTCGTGGATGTTGCCCACGCTCCTTTCTCTTTTGGAAGCGTCAAGATACTCCAACGCTGTCTTTCCAAATCCTTGCCCAGTCATCTCAATCGCTCCAGCGCGCGGCTCGTACCCAGCATTATAGCAATGCCCCTTGCCTCGCGTTCCGGTTGCCCCCGTTCGGCGCCGTTGCTACACTGGCCGCGCACACAATCGTCACCGATCCGACCCGACGTTACCGGAGGAAACCATGATTTACGAAGTACGCACCTACGACCTCAAACCCGGCGCCGTACCCCAGGCCGAAGAGGCCTTCGCCGAAGCGCTGCCCCACCGCGAGAAGTACTCCCCCATCGCCGCCTTCTGGCATACCGAAATCGGCCCGCTGAACCAGATCATCCACGTCTGGGGCTATGAAAACATGGAGGAGCGCAACCGCATCCGCGCCGAGGCCGGCCAGGACCCCAACTGGCCGCCCAAGATCACCCCCGGCAACATCCTCAACATGAACTCCGAGATCTGGAACCCCGCCCCCTTCATGCGCCCCATGGGCGGCGACCAGGCCCTGGGCAACATCTACGAGATGCGCGTCTACACCTACGAGAACGGCTCCATGCCCGAACTGCTGCGCCGCTGGGAGGAATCCCTGCCCTACCGCGAGGAGTTCTCTCCCCTGGCCGCCGGCATGTTCACCGAGTTCGGCGACCTCAACAAGTGGATGCACGTCTGGCCCTACCAGGACCTCAACCACCGCGCCGAGGTCCGCGCCGCCGCCAGCAAGATCCCCCAGTGGCCCTCCGGCGCCCCCGGCCGCGTCAAACAAGAAACCAAGATCATGGTCCCCGCCAGCTTCTCCCCCATGCACTGACTCAAGCAATGCAGGGGGGCGGAGGCTCCTTCGCCCCCCTGCATTGGCGGATTTTTGCACCTGTAGCATTGTTGCGGGCAACTTGATCCCCGCCACGGGATAACCCGATCAGCGAGTACCCGCGCGTCATGGTAGCCACCGACCGCGTACCCACCATCTTCGCTGACGCCCGCGCCCTCCACGCCGACGCCCTGCGGCTCCTGGATGCCGGCGACATCCGCGACGCCGCCGAGAAGGCTTGGTGCGCCACCAAGCGGGCCACCGATGCGCTGATCATAGCGCGCACGGGCGAAGTGCCCCAGTTTTCCTCGGATACCTCTCGAGGCCTGCTCAGGCTGTCCGAAGCAGACGGCGCGGTCAATCCTTTGATCGGACGCTACTACTCAAGACAGGGCCACCTGCATGGCGAATGCTTCTACCATGGCATCTGCGAACCCGCCGACGAAGTAGAACGCCGCATCCGCCAGACCGCCGACTACATCACCGACGCCGCGCGGCTGACCGGCTACCCCGACACCACCTGAAACAGAAGGCGCCTCCACCCTATGACGACCACCACCGACCGCGTACCAACCATCTTCGCCGACGCCCGCGCCCTCCACGCCGACGCGCTACGGCTGCTTGAGGCCGGCGACATCCGCGACGCAGCGGAAAAGGCATGGTGCGCCACCAAGCGGGCGACTGATGCGCTGATCACAGCGCGCACGGGTGTGGAACCTGAATTTTCCCCGGACACCACGCGCGGCCTGGTCAGAATGGCCGCGGCAGACAGTGCCATCAACTCGTTGGTGGGCCGTTATTACTCCCGTCAGGGACATCTGCATGGAACCTGTTTTTATTTAGGCGACTGTGAACCCGTGGATGAGGTTCATCGGCGCATCCGCCAAACCGCCGACTACATCACCGACGCCATGAGGCTGGCCGGCCATTCCGACGCCGCCTGACTCAAGACACCCACCAGAAGAGGAACCACGACCATGAAACTCCTTACCTATGACAACGGCAACGGCCCCCGCTGCGGCGTCCTCCAGGATGATGCCGTGGTGGACGTAGCCGCTCTGATCGGCTCCAACCGCCCGCTGGCCGACGTCCGCGCCCTGCTGGACACCGGCGATTCCGCCGTCGACCGCGTTGGCGACGCCCTGGCCGGCAACGTGGCGGCCCCTACGGTCGCCCTGGCTGACGTCCGTCTCCGCGCTCCTATTCTCCAACCCCCCACCGTGCGCGACTACATCGTCTACGAGGAGCACGCCACCTCCCAGGGCACCCGCCAGATCGACCCCGTGTGGTATCGGATGCCCGTGTTCTACTTCTCCAACCCGCTGGTCATCTACGGCCCCGACGAAGAGGTGCCTTATCCCGCCGCCTCCGAGCAGCTGGACTACGAGCTGGAAATCGGCTGCGTTGTCGGTCGATCAGGCACTAACGTCGCGGCGTCGGAGGCTCTGCAATACATCGCCGGCTTCTGCATCTTCAACGACTGGAGCGCCCGCGACTTGCAGTTCGACGAGATGACCTTCGGCCTCGGCCCCGCCAAGGGCAAGGACTCGGCGTCGTCCATCGGCCCCTGGATCGTCACCACCGACGAGATGATGCCCCACATCAGGGACGGCCGCCTGGACCTCAAGGCTCATGTCCGCGTCAACGGCGACGACTGGCTCCGCGACGGCGAGACCGTCAACGCCTGGTACACCTGGGGCGAGATCATCCAGCGCGCCGCCAAGGACAGCCGCATCGCCCCCGGCGACGTCATCGGCAGCGGCACCGTCGGCGGCGGATCCGTCCGCGAGGCCATCCGCAAGGGCTACGAGACCTCCCGCTGGCTCGAGCCGGGCGACACCGTGGAGCTGGAGGTCGAGAACATCGGCGTCCTCCGCAACACCCTCGCCCCCAAAGTCGGGGTCGACCCCAACTACCCCTACCTCCCCAACAGCCCCACCGCCACCCCCGAACGCGGCACGGCCAGCGACTATAGCTACGAGCGCACGCGATAGGTCGGGTACAGGGATGCCATGGCTGCCTTTGGAGATAACATCGATCCGGTTTTCACGAACCCCCCACAAGCCAAACCCCGCGCTCCTGCTGGATAACGTGGATGGCAAACTGGGGACTCTTACGGGCTTGCAGCTGGAATATCGCATACACCGCGATATTCCTGGGACTGCTTGCCGTTGGCTGCGCTTGAACCGTCTTCGCATACTTCAGAGTTTGCAGGTCCCTAGATCGCCGGAATTTCAGGACCTGATCGACGATGCTGAAGAACTCGGCGTTATCACCTTCGACCAGGGCGACCATTTGGAGCAAACCGACATCATGCTTTCGGCCCGCCGGCGTGATGACCAGCGGACCGTTCACATGGCGATCTCATTGTTCCGAGACATCGCCAACGATGATGTCTCGTTGGCTCGGGAACGCGCGGATACCTTGTCCACCATCATGGGTACACCAGCCATTCCCATAGTGATCGGGAGCAGCATTGCGCCTGCCCAGCAGGAGTTTGCCGACAGCCTCGGCGTGGCGACGATAACCACGTCGAGGCTGACAATCTAATCCGGCGGCGCCCCCCATCGGTCGTAGCTGCACACCTCGTTCAGCGGACGCCGGGTAACCGGCCCGAAGTTGCCCCGGGGATATCCGAAGGGCATGCAATAAACCACCTGCGCCTCATCCGGTATGCCGAACAGCTCATGCACCCGTTCGTCCACCACCGGATGCAGCGTGGCTATCGTCCCGCCGATACCGAAGGCCCGCGCCGCCAGCAGCATGTTCTGCGCCGCTGGTATCACTGAGCCGGCTGCCTGCGCGCCCTGGGCGGTTGCGCACACCAGCACCATCACCGGCGCGTCGCCGATCTCGTTGGCAAGACGCATTGCCGACCGCATCGAGCTCGGACCAGGCGGGATGTCCTGCGGGCCCATGATGCCAGCGTCGGCCCGCTTCGCCCACCAGGCCTCGTGGTACAGATCACCGAGCTTGCTTCGCATCTCCTCATCCTGCACCACGATGAAATGCCAACCCTGGTTGTTGCCGCCGTTGGGCGCGCGGATCGCCGCCTGCATGATGTCCTGCATCACGTCGGCGGGAATGGGATCGGGCCTGAAACGGCGGATGGCCCGCTGGGAGAACATCGCCTCGCCCAGGGGAATCACGTTCAGTCGGTCTGCGGTGGTCACGTTGCTGCCTCCAGGATGTTTCTGTTGGCCGATGTTACCACAACGGCTTTGGGCTGCTTGTTATAATGCGTTATCACCATTTATCTCGTCATTCCGGCGAAAGCCGGAATCCAGCATCCTGCTTGGCAAAGACGCTCTGGATTCCGGCTCAAGGCCGGAATGACGATGGTTCCAGGAGCCCTCCATGAGTCAGCAGGCCATCTCCGACGCGGAACAGGCTTACCGCAACCTCGGCGTAACTCCCATCATCAACGCCTCCGGCTCGGTTACGCGCCTGGGAGGCTCCCGCACACGTCCCGAGGTGCTGGAGCAGATGGCCGGCACCGCCCGGGTCATGGTCAACATCGACGAGCTCAACCGCAAGGCCGGCGCGGAGATCGCTCGCCTGGTGGGATCCGAAGCGGCCATGGTCAGCAGCGGCGCGGCCGGCGGCCTCTTGCTTCAAGCGGCGGCCTGCATCGCCGGCAACGACCCCAACAAGATGCTGCGGCTGCCCGACACCGAGGGCATGAAGAACGAGATCATCATGCAGACCATGCACCGGTTCCCCTACGACCACGCCTACCGGGCCGTCGGCGCGAAGATTGTCGAGATCGGCAACTACCTGTTCAACCACCCCTGGGAACTGGAAGGCGCCATCAACGAGCGCACCGCCGCCGTCGCCTACCTGTGCGCGCCCTTCACCAGCAAGCGGGTGATGCCCCTGGCCCTGGTCTGCGAGATCGCCCACGCCCACGACGTGCCGGTGATCGTCGACGCCGCCTCCATGCTGCCGCCCCGGGCTAACCTGCACCGCTACCTGCGCGACGGCGCGGACATGGTGATCTTCAGCGGCGGCAAGGGCGTCCGCGGCCCCCAGGGCACCGGCATCCTCTGCGGCCGCGCCGATCTCATCGATGCCGCCCTGGCCAACGCCAGCCCGGCCCAGTTCATCGGCCGCTCGGCCAAGGTCGCCAAGGAGGAGATCGTGGGCCTGGTCACCGCGCTGTCCATGTTCGTGGAGGAGGATGAAGAGGCCGAAATGGCCTGGTACCGGGAAATGGCCCAGCGCGTGGTGGACAGCCTCATCGAGGTTCCCGGCCTCAACATCACCCTGGAGCACGACGGCATCGATTACTTACTCCCCAATGCCGTGCTCCATCTGGGCGGTGACTGGTCCGGCCCCTCGGCTCCAGAGGTTGCGGCCGCACTACAGCAGGGCGACCCGCCCATCTACCTCCAGCAACTCCGCGCCCCCGACGAGCTGATGGTCGACCCGCTCAACGTCACCGAAGACGAAATCGATATCATCATCCGCCGCCTCCGCGAGGCGCTGACCGAGGGTCGCTGATAGATATGGGGAGCCTGCTTACTGAGGCTCCCCGCGCTGCTCCCGCAGTTGGCGCACCAGTTGACGGTACTCTTCCAGCTCACATTCCGCCGCCAGTCTCGCTTGCCGCTCATTCTCTAACGCACGGCGCTCCGACTCCATGGCCAGCCGCACCCCGCGCCGGTCCAGCAGGATCTCGCCGGTGTCGGGGTCCTGCAACTCGATCTCGCCGCCGTTCCAGCGCAGGTTCAGCCGCAACAGCGGGCTGTAGACCCAAATCGCCCCATCGACGGCGGTGTGCACCGTAAACTCGCGGTATTCGCCCCCTTCGAGGTACTCGCCAACCAGCGCGGCGCCGTACATGTCACCCCCGCTGGCGTCAAACCGCCAGTACTCCGCCACGCCCATCTGTGCGTACAGGTCGCGCTTCCTGCCAACGTCATTGGACGCCGTGGTCTCCGACGCCACCTCCAGCACGACGTCCGGCGGCTTGCCCACCTCCCAGATCAGGTAGCCGTTCCGGCGCCGAATGGCATCGGCATCTACATCGAACGCCACGTACACGTCCGGTTGCAGCCGGCGGTTGCGGTCGGCGGGGTCGTAATAGACGATGGTGTTGGTGTCGGCGAAGGTGTCCAGGCGGTCGGTGAGCAAATCGGCCAGGATCTGCATCACGTACAGGATGTGCGGGTTCTGCTGCATACCATCCGGCATCGGTTCCGGATCCGGCAGCGGCGGCGCGTCCGGCCCGAAAAATGGGTCAAGGTTCGGAATTTTCACGCCGTCAGACGGCGCGTAGGGCGTCTTGATGGTCATGGTTATTCACCAATAGCGCAAACAATGGGGAGTGACCAGCATATCATCCGCATGGCCAATCCCCATCCTAAACCTGTCAGCAATTTCGACCCGCGGGCTGAATTTTCTATGCCACCGCCGCCTCCTGGAAGTGCGGCATCACCTCCGTGGCGAACAGCTCGATGGAGCGCATCACCTTGGAATGCGGCAGGCCGGCGAACCCGAAGTTGCCGAAGACATGGTTGATCCCCGCCGCCTGCACTTCCTTCAGCCTTTCCGCGACCACCTCCGGCGTTCCCCGCAGCGGCGGCAGGCCGGCGTGGCCCACGTCGTCGCGGCGGTCCCGATCCGCCTGGCGGTTGGCCCAGTGCTCGTAGCCCTTGGCGATGTTGCCGTTCCGGTCCATGGGCATCCCGATGGGCGCGCCGTTGCTGCCGATGGACCGCAGCACCCGTGACGAGAAATCCTCCAGCCCGATGGGGTCGCGCTCAGCCTCTTCCATGGTGGGCGCAACGTAGATCGACTTGGACATCGGCGGGTCCAGGTGCGCGTGAGGGTGGCCGTACTCGTCCATCTTCTCCCGCCACAGCTGGATCACCTGCGGAGCCTGGCCCAGGATGTCGGTCGGCCCGCCGGTGATGACCTGGATGTTCCGGCTGGCGGCGAAGTCGATGCTGGCCGGACTGGTGCTCACCGCCTGGAACAGCGGCGGATAAGGCTTCTGCACCGGCTTGGGCAGCACCCAAACGTCGTCAACGTTGGTGTACTTCCCGTGGAACGTCAGCGTTTCCTCGGTCCACGCCTTGATCATCACGTCCACGGCTTCCTGGAACCGTTCCCGACTGGTGTCGATGTCCACACCGACGCCGTCAAATTCCTGCTGCTGATAGCCGGCCCCGATGCCGAAGTTGATGCGGCCGCCGCTGATCACGTCCAGCATCGCCACTTCCTCGGCCACCAGCACCGGGTTGTGCAGCGGCAGCACAATCACCGCGGTGCCGATGCGAATCTGCTTCGTGCTGCCGGCCACCGCGCCCAGGAACGACCAGATGCCCGACAGCAGCCCGTGACGCGAGAAGCGGTGCTCCCCCAGCCAAGCCTCATCCAACCCCGCCTCGTCGGCGAACCGGATCTGCTCCAGGGCGTCGTTCAACGCCTGCGGCGGCGTGAAGTCCTCGTGATACGGAACAATGGTGAAGATACCGAACTGCATAACTCGCCTCCTTGGTTCGGGTGATACGGTTACTTGACGAAGTTTTCGCCGTCAGCCGCTGCGGTTGTCGCTTCCACGCCTGACGTGTCCAGCAGGATAGGCT
Source organism: Dehalococcoidia bacterium (assembly GCA_022827095.1). Classification (GTDB taxonomy): domain Bacteria; phylum Chloroflexota; class Dehalococcoidia; order Lucifugimonadales; family UBA3495; genus Bin87. Next base: position 108,926 of record JAJDTP010000001.1, on the reverse strand, counting down.
CGTAGGTGTCCGGGTCTTGCCGCCAGAGCCGGCTCACCTTGATTTCGTGGGCGCGCTCCATGGCCACTTTGGCGACGTCGTAGTTGGCCTGGAGCGCCGACCATTTCTGCGGGTGGCCGCCGAAAGCCTGGTCGATGCGGATAATCATCTCCGGCGTCAGGGACGCGCGACAGTTCACCAAGTCATCCAGTTCTTCATAGCTGACGCCCAGGTGCTCGGCGGCCTCGGCGACGGTAAGGCCCATCGGCTCCAAACATTCGTGGAGCAACACCTGGCCGGGATGCAGCGGGCTGGACGTTGGCAAGCCGACTTCACCCAAGGGGTTCCCCAGGCGCTTGACCTTGATGCCGTGGTCGCTGTGGAAAACCTGTGCAAGGTCATAAGACGCCTGCAACCGGCGCCGGACCGAGATGCTGGCGCCAAATGCTTTGTATAGCCGGATGGACATTTCCGGCGAAACGGGCGCCTTGCCGTTCACTACGTCGTTCAACTCCTCACAGCTGACACCGATATGTCGAGCGGCTTCCGCAACGCTCACTCCCAAAGGCTCGATGTCATCGTGCAAAATACCCTTGCCCGGGTGAGCGGCGTTTCTCATCGACATTTCCCAATCCCCTAATGGTAATCGATCAAATCCACGTCCCACACGTCGCCTTCTTGAAACCGAAATACAATGCGCCAGTTAGCGGAAACGGTAACCGCCCAATACCCGGCGCGGTCGCCGGTCAGTCGGTGCAACCCAAATCCCCCACGGTTCATATCATCGGGCACCATCGCTTCGTCCAGGCTGTCCAAAATACGCTGTATTTTGACAGTATATTCCGATGGAACGCGCCGGCGCTCCCCGCGTTCCCAGAAGCGGCGCAGGCCATTGTGTCGGAAGTTGCGTATCATTGTACGTTGTCAACGCACAACGGCCTGACGCGGTACAGAAATCGCTACCCACCCGTACGCCGCGCGATCATCGCGTCCGCCAGCGGGCTGGCTCCCGACTTCACCGTGATGTTCACCAACGACGGCCGGCCTGAGTTGATGGCCCGCTCCACCGCCGGCGCAACCTCATCCGGCTGCTCCACCAGTTCCGCATAGCCGCCGATGCCCTCCACTACCTGGTCGTAGCGCACGCCCGGCCGCAGCGCCGTGCCCACGTCCCGCCCGAAGTAGGCCAGCTGGAAGGTGCGGTCGATGCCCCAGTTCCCGTCGTTGCCCATGATGCCGGTGATGTTCAGGTTATGCCGGATGCAAGTGTCGTACTCCATGGAGTAGAACCCGAAGGAGCCATCGCCCATGAACGCCAGCACCTTGCTGTCGGGGTAGGCCAGCTTGGCCGCCATGGCGTAGGGAATCGCCCCGCCCAGGTGGCTCAGCGGCCCCAGGCGCATGAAGTGACCGGGCGACCGCGCCGGCAGGTAGCACCGACCCCACTGCACGTAGTCGCCGCCGTCCAGGATGATGAACGTGTCCTCGTCCACCAGGTGCTCGATGCGCGTGTACACGTCCAGCGGGTGCATCGGCGCCTCATTGGCGGCGTTGCTGCGCAGGCTGTCCAGCCACGCCTCCTGCTCCTGCTTCAGCTCATTGATCCAAGGGGTCAGGTTCCCGTTGTGCTTCGCCGCCGCCGCAAGCTGGTCCACGATGGCGCCCAGATCGCCCAACAGTCCCACCGCGACGCCACGATTGCGGCCGATCTCGGCCTCGGACGGATCGGCCTGGATCAGCTTGGCGTCGGCGTTGAAGACCCCGCCGTAGCGATAGCGATGGTCCAGACGCTTGCCCAGCAGCAGCACAACGTCGGCCTCGCGGAACTTGCGGGCCGTGCGGTTCAGCGCGCCGTCGGCGTATCCGAAGCACAGCGGATGCAGGTCGTCGATCAGACCCCGCGCCTGCTCCACGGTGAAGATGGGCGCGCCCGTGGCCTCCGCCAGCGCCTCCAGCTGCGCCGGCTCCACGGAGTAGCGCGCCGGATTGCCCACGATGATCACCGGACGCTGGGCATTCGCCAGCAGGTTCGCCGCCTGTTCAATCAGCTTGGGGTCGCCCTGGGACCGGCCCATGTTCCGGTACTCCTGGGGCAGGAACGGGGGCAGGTCTTCCTCGCTGATCGGCGCTTCCTGCAGATCGATAGGCAGGGTCAGGTGCACCGGCCCGGGCCGGCCGCTCATCGCCGTGCGGAAGGCCGTCGCAACGAACTCGGGGATGCGGTTCTTCTCGTGGATCAGCCACGACCCCTTCGAAACTGGAGCCGCCATGGCCACCTGGTCGATCTCCTGGAAGGTCGCCTGTCCCTTCTCGGGCAGCTCGGCGCAGCCGGCCACGAAGATCACGGGGCTCTCGGAGGTGTAGATGGCGGGCAGGCCGGAGATGGCGTTGGCGAAGCCCGGACCGCCGGTGAACAGGGCCACCGCCGGCTGGCCGGTGATGCGGGCGTAGCCGTCGGCCATGTGCATCGCCGCGCCCTCGTGCCGCGTGTCGATGAACTCGATGCCCTCATCCTCCGCCGCGTCCACCAGGGGCAGAATCGTGTCCCCGACAATCGTAAAGACCTTCTGCACCCCTTCCTGCTTCAGGCAGCGAATGAACAGATGCCCACCATTCAACTCCGGCATAAAACGCAACTCCTCGACAAAATATGGGTCGCCCCCGGTAAGAGGCGCCCCCATGCTATCACAGAGGCGCAAACTGCCCCGGTCCGGATACGTGCCACCAGCCAAACGGAAGCCGGCGACGCGCTGGCGACTCGGTCAGGCTTCCGCGATGATCACGTCTCCGCCGTCCCAGGCATCAACGGCAACCCGGCTGCCTTCCAGTAACTCCATACCCAGCAGCGGCTGATCTATGGACTGGAAAACCTCTATCTCATGAAGGCGGCCGTGCCATAGCACCGACGTTTCATAGTAGTCGAACTCTGCTTCGTTGCCGCTGGCTATGACACTGTACCGACTGCCGGCTCTGACCAATCCAAGCCGCCGGATTTCGGCTTCCGGGAGGGTGAGCCAGCCGGTGAATCCGGTGTCCACGATAACGTCACACTGTTGTGGCGCCCCATCAGCGTCTATAACGGACACGGCCACCCACGCCTCCAAACCACCGTCGGAGTTCCGCGTCACCATACCCCTGATCATAAGGATAAAGGTCTGGTCACGATGCTGGGGTGAATTTTGTAAGTAACCGGCACGTCCACCCATTCCTCCCAGGTAAAAGCATCCGGACGCCGCTTCCGCAGCCGCCTTGCCGCGATTATGTGACGATCGGCAATCTCGTAGTCTCCGCTCTTGACGTCGATGACTACGATCTTGCCCTTATGCTCCGGCCCCAAGGTAGGGTGTATCTTTTCGCGGTAAATGGCGCGGCCAATGGCCGACGCGTTGTCCCCGTTGAATTCCATGATTATCGCACTCTGGCGCATACCATTCTGCTCAATGTGCGCTATTCTAGCATGGTGCGGCGTTGGGGTGCTTGACGCCCGCATTGCCGCGCCGAAGGAGCAGTAGGAGGCACGCTTCTGGACTTGGCTGAGGCATCGTCGCTGGCCGCGGCCGAGAGCCTGGATCTACGGCGACGGTTCACCGTCGACTGTCAGTTTTGCGTGTGCCGGCTGGAGGACGGGGCAGTGTTGGAAGTTGTGCCTTAATCCGGCCGATTCTTGCATCCGCCTCTGATTGCCTGATCGACAGCCGATATAATACTATATCTTGTACTTTAGCCTGTCAAACTCGCAACATACAGCAGGGTTTGGGACATCACCACGGGCCAGTAGAACGGAAACGGAGGAACTCATGCCCGTTTATGAGACGTTTGCAAAGCCCAAGCAGGAGGTCGCAAATACGGGAAAACCCGTAATGTACAGGGACGACATTCTGCCTGGGCCGTTCAGGGTTCAGGTCCTACATATTTGGCGGAATACTATCGGATACAATGACGGTTGGTTTGCTGCCGGGCTGATGGACTTCAGTGCGCCATGGGCTAAGATGCACGAGACCCTTGCCACAGAGATGGGATTGTTGACGCTGTGGCAAAGAGGAGGCTCTCATCGGGAGTGTTGCGAGCAGTTTCTGCTACACCATGATGACGTGGATGATGTGCTGAGCCTCATTGAGATTTCATTCCGGCTAGTTCAAGGGATATTGAGAGAACATCAACGCCGGATAGGCTATCAGACACGATGGCAGCCGGCGGACGATGCCATCGCTGAACTGAATCACCGTTTCCGTGAACATGGGATCGGCTACCAGTACCAAGGCGGGCAGATTATTGCCGTCAATTCGCAGTATCTCCATTCAGAAGTCGTGGAGCCAGCCATATCGCTACTGCATGAAGCGAATTTCGAAGGCCCGTTGCAAGAGTTCATGGCGGCACACGAACATTACCGGAAGGGCAATTACAAAGAAGCGATCGCCAATGCCGGAAGTGCTTTTGAGAGCACGATGAAAGCCATCTGCGAAGAGCGCAGTTGGACTTTCGGCAGAACCACCGCATCAGCGCTGATAGAGACGTTGTTTAGCAACGCCCTCGTACCGCCGGAGATGAAGAACCACTTTGACAGCCTGCTCTCTGCAATGAAAAGCGGTGTGCCAACCTTGCGAAATCAAGCAGGACGAGGGGCTCACGGCCAAGGTAGTGTACCCGTTGAGGTTCCTGATTACCTCGCCGCCTATTGCCTCCACCTGACAGCTGCCAATATCGTCTTCCTCGTGGAAGCACACAACGCAAAACATGAGGTTACTGTATCTCATCTCTACGGCGGCAAAGCCTGACCACATCGGTCGTTTTCCAGCATGCCGTCCTCCAGTCCGCGCTCCGCAAGTGCGCCAGACACCCACGCCCTTGTCCTGGATCAACGAACGCTATACTCTCCCCGTGGGCACCCTCTACGTAATCGGCACCCCCATCGGCAACCTGGAGGACCTTACCCTCCGCGCCAGCCGCATCCTGTCCTCCATCCCCTTGGTCGCCGCCGAGGACACCCGCGTCACCCGTCGCCTGCTGGCCCACCTGGACGCCCACCCACGCCTGCTCAGCTGCCACGAGCACAACTGGAAACGGCAACTGCCCCGCCTGCTGGAAGCCCTCGCCGTGGGCGACGTCGCCCTGGCCACCGACGCCGGCTCCCCCGCCGTGAGTGACCCGGGCGCCGGCCTGGTCGCGGCTATCGCTGATGCCGGCCATGGCGTCGTCACCATCCCCGGTGTCTCAGCCGTGACCGCCGCGCTATCCGTAGCCGGTTTCACCGCCGACCGTTTCGTTTTCCTGGGCTTCCTGCCCCGCCGTAGATCCGAACGTTCCTCGACCCTGACCGACGCCGCCAGATCAGGGCAAACCCTAGTCCTGTTCGAATCCCCGCACAGACTGCGTGCAACGCTGTCCGACATCGCCGACGCGCTGCGCGACCCGCCCGTCGCCGTCTGCCGGGAACTCACCAAGCTCCACGAGGAGGTCTGGCGCGGATCCGCCTCCGACGCTCTCGCCTATTTCACGGAGCCCCGCGGCGAGTTCACCATCGTCATCGGCCCGACCAGCCGCGGCGACCAACAAGACTCGTCGAGCGAGGAGGAGCGAATGGACGCGGCCCGCCAAGCCCTGATAGAACACCGCGCCGCCGGAAAACGCGGACGCGACGCGGTGGCCGAGGTCGTATCCTCAACCGGCCTCCCGCGCCGCGCCGTCTACGCCCTGTGGGTCGAGACCGGAGCCTCAACCCCAGATCAGCGTGACCAAGTCTAGGCGCACACCACCACCGCCTCGCCCAGGCCCTCGATGGAGATGCGGCCCTCCGATGCGAACCCCAGCGCCGTCGGCGGGATCAGGCTGCCCGTGATCACCGTGTCGCCGGCCTTCAGCGGATGGTTCCGCCTGGACAGTTCGTTGGCCAGCCAGACCAGCGGCTCGAAGGGGTGACCCATCACGTCACGACCGTAACCCTCGCCCACCTGCTCATGGTTGATGCTCATCACGCCCTTGCAGCCCACCAGGTCCAGATCCCGCCAGTTGGTCACCGGATCGCCCAGCACCACGCCGGAGTTCAGGATGTTGACCGCCACGCTCATCAGCGTGCGCTCCTCGGTGGTCAGGTCGGCCGGCGTCCGCATGTCCACGATCTCAAAGGCCGTCGCCACCTCGGCAACCGCATCCTCCACCGCGTCCCGGGTGTACGGCGCGCCCGACGCCGGCAGGTCCTTGCCCAGCGTCACGCCCACCTCCAGCTCGATGCCCAGGTTCACGTACTCGGTGAAGTTCAGCACCACCGGCGAGCGCAGGATAGTCTTCTCGAACACGCCGCCCAGCACCGGATGGTCCAGACCGGCCCGCTCTTGCATCACCGGCGTGGTGTACGCCAGCTTGTATCCCGACAGCGGACCCCACAGGCTGGACAGCATGCAGTGTAGCTCCAGCTGTATGGCGTAGGCTTCGTCCAGCGTCTTGGGGAACAGGTCGGCCGGCAGGCGCTCAAAAGGCTGCACCTTGCGGTAGCTCTCGAAAATGAACTCGGCGGCCGCGCGGGCCGGTGTCGTGGTTACCATGGTGCGCCTCCTTGTGCTGTGTCCGTGTGTGCCAACCGCCGTCGCCCGTTGTTTCATCGCGAACGAAGGACTCTATCCTCGCCACCCGTGTCATTGCGAACGAAGGACCCTATCCTCGCCACCTGTGTCATTGCGAGCGAAGCGTGGCAATCTCGTCGCTACGTAAATGATCCGGGTGAACCTGCTCCTTGACAAAACCGTCTGTCAAACCTGCAATCCCCGCGTATGCCGGTTGCTCCATATTAGCAAAAGCCGCCAGCAACCGGATTGAAAACCGGCGGCTGGCGGCGCAGTGCGCTGGAATTCAGCGGTGCGAGCTCTACCGAGCCTCGCTGGCAGCCTCGAACCCGCAGTCGCGGTGCGTGCCGTCGCAGAAGGGCTTGTTGTCCGACTGCCCGCAGCGGCAGAAGGAAACCCACTGCCCCTCGGGGATGGTGTAGTTGTTGCCGCTCTGGTCAACAATCTCAATCTCGCCGATGACCCGCAGGGGGCCGTTGCCCCGAATTTCTACCTTGACATCCGCCATTGTGTTTCCTCCTCATGGTGGCTGACGATTTAGCGACCGATGATCGGTCCGCCGTGTGCCCAAGTTAGCGGCAAGGACAATCGGCGGCATGATTATTCACCAAATCGCAACCACGGTCAATTGCATCCTCGCGGCAGGTAGCGTTCCAATTCAGGTGGTTTAACTTTCCCGTCATTCCGGCGAAAGCCGGAATCCAGGAATCCCTCGCATCCAGAAATCCTGTTAATCCTGTCCATCCATGCCATCAAACTACCTGAAACGGAACGCTCCCATCGCGGCGCTCATTCCAAAAACGCGGGGGCGAATAACCATCCGCCCCCGTCCGGTCGCAATGGCGCGCTTCCTACAGGTTCACCACCAGGTTGTCCGGCGCCCGGCAGAGGATGCCTTCCTGCTCCTCGTCGTATGGGTTCTCCTCGATGTGCGGCGTGTTCGCCGGCACGAAGATGAAGTCACCAGGTCCGGCCTCGATCCACTCCTCGAAGTTCTCTCCGAAATAGACCCGCACGTGACCCTTGAGCACGTAGGCGGCGGTCTCTGCTTCCAGGTGCGTGTGCGGCGGCCCTTTCTCGCGGGGCGCGGCGGTAACCTTGCCCATCCAGATCTTGGTGGTGTCGCCCTTGCCCGGCACGATGGCCGGCTGGCGCACCATCCCCGGCGTCTGGATGGTCTCCGAGGCGTCGCCTACCGTGTGCACCACGTAGGGCTTGAGGTCAGTCTGCTGTTCCGTCGTTGTCATCGCTGCTGCTCCTTGCTTCGTCGCGCTTCATCCACCAGGGTGGGCCGGGGTAGTCGTCCCGCATCCCGGTGTCGCCATACTGGATGTAGAAATCCCGCCGGTCATGATACAGCCGCGCCCGGTTCAGCACCACCTCCCGGTCGTCATCCTCGTTGTCCAGCACGCCCTTGATGGTGTCGCCGTCCGCCATGAACCAGTACTTGTAGTCGCCGATGAACAGGTAGATGGTAGGTCGGCTGAAGAAATAACCGTTGAACGCCTCGCCGTCGCGCATGCGCTCACACACCACTTGCATCAACTCCCGCTCGCCGTCCTTCTTCAGCAGCACGTATTCGTGCGGCCACGTCTCCGCGTAGGTGCTCGCCCACCGCCAAGTCGCAGCGGTAATGAGTTCGGTCAGTTTCATTCCGCAGTCTCCGTAGCGTCGGATTGCAAGTTTCTCATTACAGCGTCCAAGTGTGGTTGTGCCGTTGCCATCAGACGATGCAGGTTCCGAAACATCCATTCCCTGATTTCGTTCTGCTTATCATCGGGGTCATCAACCGACGCTTCAGTGGATATGAGCAACCCGCAGTTATCAGTCAATTCGTAGCTTCCCAACGCCTCCCCGTCCAGTCCCTCTTGGATCTCGGACTGGCGCTCCCGGAGAGCGTCAAAAATCTGCTGCCGGTTCTCGGTTCGAACTTCCAAGAAAACTGCTGATTCTGCGTCCGATCCGCCAGCACCGATTCGGAGACCGTACACGATGGGCTCATAACCGGTGCTAAAGGAACGCCACCGCCCGGTGAACCCACCGTAGATGGTGGGCAACGGTCTGATGTCGGCAACGAGCAACCTCTCGATCAGCGGTCGATAATACATCAGGAACCTATCTGGAGAGGCCATCCTGACAGCATCGTCGTCCACTTCGGCGCTCGGCGCTTCAGGCCAGTCGGTGTGCAATTCTTTTGGCCGAAACACTGCACGGAAACCCGAAGCTGGCCTTCCATCTTCAGCAGGCCGGAAATCTTTGCCACCCTCGGCGTCAATTTCCACGGCAAAGATTTCCTTATTGCCGTGCATCGCCTCTTTGAGGCCGCCCAGAATCCGTTGATGGTATTCGTGGAAATACGGTGCAACACAAACCAGCACACGCGCGTCATGATTGACTGCGTACCCGATGAGTCTGGCAAAATGGTCGCTGTCCGAAGCTTCCAACTGGTTCTCGATGGCAACCTTGGCTTCATCCGAGCTTTCCGCCAGGATGTCCAAATAGCCGGACCAGCCGTATGCTTCCTCCTGAATCAGCGACAGTTCCATCCCAATCGCTTCGCCCAACTGGCGCAGGTTCCCCGCCAACCAAGGCGTGAAATCCCACGTCTCATTAGGCCAAACCCTCCGCAGGGGTACAGGTTTCCATTGGTCACGATCGGCTTCCGTCATGATAGGTTCCTTTTGGGAAAAATAGAAGCGAACAACCGTCCGCTTCTACATTCTACCAACGGTGTTCGACTGTGGAGCCCAACTCGCGCTCTGCTCCCGCAGCGTTTCCAGCACCGCACGAGCCGGGCTCAATCTCCATCGCCAGCAGGTCGACTATGAACGAGCCCACCACCGGCTCGTAAAACACCACGTCCTCCAGGTCCAACAAGTCGCCGTCGCCGTTCCTCTGGCACTCGAGGGTAATCAGATAGGCTCCCATCAGCCTTACCCCGGGGTCAAGCTGTTGGTCCAGGCTGTCGATGAACGGCTCCACATCGTCGTACTCGGATGACGCCAGCTTGTGCCCATGCGCCAGTGCCGCCTGCTTTATCGCCGCTTCCGTGGCCTTCCAGAAGAAAGTTGACGCCTCGCCCTACTTACCCCGCAGCAGGCTCAAGTCGGCTTGGTCCAGCAGCGATTGGATGTTTGCGGGAATGATGCTTTTGGCGGTCATAGTCATCTAATCCTCTGACTCGACCACCATAATGACGGCAACGCCGGCCCGCGCCGCCCGCTCCAGTTCAGCCTCCGGAATTTCGCTGCCCACCACGATGGCGCTGCATTGCGTACTGGTTGCCGTTGTCAAAGTCCGGGCGCGGCGGGCGGCGCGGTTAATGTCATTGCTGCTCACCGTAATGCCGACTTCCACGACTGCGTAGCTATTTTGGCCCGCCGCGTTTTGGCCGGCCAGGATGATGTCAGAGTCAAGCAGGTCCCCGTATTCATCATCGGTGATAGTGTCAGCATCGCTCAACAGCGCCAGGAATGCGGTGTCCGTTTCGCCCCAATCGGTATGCAACACCTGCGGCTGGGACAACCCGATAGTGCGGCTGGGCCGGCGAAAGATTATCCTGGCAACCCGGCGTTCGTAGCGTGTTCCGGCAAGGTTGCCCACCCGGCTGTTGGTTTCGTTGATGGTTCTTGACATGGCGTCAGTGCGGTCCACCAGTACCGACAGCGTTTCTTTGATAGTGGAGATTTCGCCGTTGATGCCGGCGATTTCGCGGTCGGTGTTGGCTTGCGCCGCAGCTCGAGCGTCCAGTCTTTCAGTGTGATTGTTCAGTATGTCCGTGTGAGCATCCAGCCTCTCGTTAACGGCCCGCAACTCCTGGACTATGTTGTCGCGGGTTGCAGTCAACTCGGCAACGATGTTTTCCAGGAACGCGCGCGTGGACTCCTCGGACTCGATCATCCGCTGCTTGATGCGCTCCAAATCTTCGTCATGGCGCGCCAGCGTCGCCTGTATCGCGGCGATTTCGTCTTGGGGCGATTGCGTGGTGGACATCAGGTTTCACTCTTTCGGTGGCAATAGAAACGAACGCCGGGGCGTACAATTATACGCCCCGGCGTTCCAACGGCTGTCGAGTCGATCGCCTAGCAGCTGTTCTGCTCCCACAGCGCTTCCAGCACCGCGCCGGGGTTCATGGGCAGGTTGGCCATCCGCACGCCCGTGGCGTTGTGGATGGCGTTGGCGATGGCCGCCATGGGCGGCACGATGGGAACCTCGCCCACGCCGCGCACGCCGTAGGGATGCCCGGGGTTGGGCACCTCCACCACCACGGCATCGATCATCGGCAGGTCCAGCGCCGTAGGCATCCGGTAGTCCAGGAAGCTGGAGTTCTGCATCTGGGCGTCGTCGTTGAAGTAGTACTCCTCGTTCAGCGCCCAGCCGATGCCCTGCACGGCCCCGCCCTGGATCTGCCCCTCTACGTAGGACGGGTGGATGGCCGTGCCCGCGTCCTGGATCGCCGTGTAGCGCAGGATGTCAACCTTGCCGGTCTCCTCGTCCACCGCCACGTCGGCGATGTGCAGCGCGTAGGCCCCGCCCACGCCGGTGGGCGACACGTTGGCCCGCCCCACGATGGGGCCGCCCGTGCCGTTCAGCCGCGACGCCAGTTCGCGGAAGGTGAAGCGCAGTTCCGGCTCCGACTTGTGCTGGATGACGCCGTTGTCGTATTCCACGTTCTCGGGGTCAATGTCCCAGATGCGCGCGGCGCGGTTGATCATCTGCTGCTTCACGTCCTGGGCCGCCTCATAGGAAGCCCAGCCCGTCTTGAAGGCCACGCCGCTGCCGCCCGTCATGGACGTCCAGCCGATGGAGTTGGTGTCGCCCACCGCCGGGGCAACGTCCTCGGCCGCCAAACCCAGCACCTCGGCCACGTGCATCGCCGCCACCGCGCGGGAGCCGCCGATGTCCGGCGAGCCCTCAACCAGGCTCACCGTGCCGTCCGCCAGCACGCTCACGATGGCGCTGGCCGGACCAGTGCCATTGAACCAGAACCCGCCGGCCACGCCGCGGCCTACCTTCTTGCCCTCGGCTTCCGGAGCACGGTCGATGGGCGCGTTCCAGTGGTCGTGCTCCCGGCCGGCCTGAACGGTCTCCAGCCAGCCAATGCTGCCAAACTGCGGCCCGGTGACCCGACGGTCGCCCTGCTTGGCGCCGTTCAGCGTGCGGAAGTCCATCTTGTCCATGCCGATCTTTTCGCAGATCTCGTCCACCACCGTCTCCACGGCGAAGGCCGCCGCCGGCGAGCCGGGGGCGCGGTACGCCGCCGTCTTGGGGTGGTTCAGCACCACGTCAGCCGCCTCGATACGCCCGTTGGCGATGTTGTAGCAGGACAATGCGCACTGCGCGCCCGGGTTCACCGGCGAGCCGGGATACGCGCCGGCCTCGTAAAACAGCGTGACGTCTGCGGCGGTGATCTTGCCGTCGTTGGTGACGCCCATCTTGACGCGCATGTAGCCGCCCGACGTGGGGCCCGTACCCTCGAACACCTCGGTGCGTGACATCTGTATCTTCACCGGCCGGCCCGTCTTGCGGGATAGCGCGGCCGCCACCGGCTCCAGGTACACCAGCGTCTTGCCGCCGAACCCGCCGCCGATCTCCAGCTGCGTCACCAGAACCTTCGAGACGGGGACCCCCATGATCGTCGCCGTCTGGTCGCGCACGTTGAAGTGCCCCTGGCTGCTGCACCAGATGTGGAGAGAGTCGTCGGCGTTCCACAGCGCCGTGGCCGCGTGGGGCTCGATGTAGCCCTGGTGCACGGCCTTGGTGCGGAACTCCCGCTCCACCACCAGGTCGGCGGCGGCGAAGCCGGCCTCGATGTCACCCAACTCGTAGAAGTACCGGTTGGGCACGTTGCCCACCTTGCCGGCGTCTCCCTCGCCCAGCAGTCCGCCGGGTCGCACGTTGGGGTCGTTCAGGTTGGCCAGACGCTCGTGGACCAGCGGCGCGTCGTCGCGCATCGCCTCGAGCACGTCAGTAACCGGTTCCAGAACCTCGTAATCAACCTCGATGAGTGCCAGGGCCAGCTCGGCCTCGTGGGCGCTGTCGGCGGCCACCGCGGCGATGGCGTGGCCCTTGTACAGGGCCTTCTCCGCCGCCAGGCAGTTGTTGCTCAGGAACTTGGGGTTGATCATCGCCCCCTCGCCCAGGTCCAGCACCCGTCCGCCGGCCTGCGGCAGGTCGGCAGAGGTCACCACGGCATGGACGCCGGGCATGGCTTCCGCCTTGCTGGTGTCGATGCCCTTGATGCGGGCGTGGGCGTGCGGGCTCCGCAGCACCTTTCCGTAGAGCATCCCCGGCAATGACAGGTCCGCGCCGTACTGCGCCCGGCCGGTTACCTTGTCGGTCCCGTCGTGCCGGATGGGTCGGCTCCCGATTACGCTGTAGCCGTTGGTAGCGGCGGATTGCTGAGTGGTGGTCATGGTTACTCCTCCCAAAGGTGCGGTGGCATCAACGCAATGGCTGCATAGTACCACGCGGCGTGTCTTACAAAAGAGGTTGAATGATGATGCTGATTACAGTCACGACAATGCCGGCCATGATGATGCCGCCAATCCAGCGACTTTCACGGCGAACGCTGGCGATATTAGCGTTCATTTCCTCACGGAGGCCCTGCACTTCCCCGCGCACGCTTTGGATCTCCCCTTGGACTTCCCCACGTAAGCTTTGTATCTCCCCGCGCACGCCTTGAATCTCCCCCTGGACCTCCCCGCGCAAGCTTTGTATCTCCTCGCGCACGCCTTGGATCTCATCGTGCAGTCTGTCGAGCCTTCGGGAGATGTCAGCGAAGCGTTCGATGTGATCAGCCAATCGCTCATTAACCTGCTCGTAGGCGCCTTCGAGGCGGCTGAGACGGCTTTCGGTGGTCATAATTCATTCTCCTCGGTGACGATTATATCGGCTGAACATAGCGCCGGGTAGCGAGAATTCTTTCTCATGGCGTATCCGTTTGTCATCGCGAGGAGCGCAGCGACGTGGCGATCTCGTTCCCGCGGCGGCGTCCGTTGCTCTGACGAGATTGCCGTGCTTCGCTCGAATGACAGTTCCAGCGAAACTGGGTACGCGTGAGCGTCGACGGCGCGTTGAGTTGCTTTATGAAAACCTGCGCTATAATATGCCGCCAAACCGCACCGCTGGACATCTTTGCCCGCGTGGAGCGACTGTGAGGATTGACTTGCAATGAGACCCTTGGAAGGCATCAAGGTACTGGACCTTACCCGCGCCCTGGCCGGCCCATTCTGCGCCACCATGCTCGGCGACTACGGCGCCGACGTCATCAAGATCGAGCGGCCCGGCGCCGGCGACGACACCCGCGGCTGGGGCCCTCCTTTCATCGGCGCGGAATCCGCCTACTTCCTGTCGGTCAACCGCAACAAGCGCAGCCTCACCCTCAATCTGCGCGATGAGAAGGCCCAGCAGATCTTCATGAAGCTGGCTGCCGACGCCGACGTGATCGTCGAAAACTTCACGCCCGACGTGATGACCAACTTCAACCTCGGCTACGAGGATGTGAAGAAGATCAATCCCGGCATCGTCTACTGCTCCATCTCCGGCTTCGGCGCCAGCGGCCCCTACCGTGACCGCCCCGCCTACGACCAGATCATGCAGGGCGTCAGCGGCCTGATGAGCATCACCGGCGACCTCGGCGGCGACCCCCAGAAGGTTGGCATCGCCGTAACCGATATCGGCGCCGGCATGTGGGCCGCCTTCGCCGTCATGGCTGCCCTCTTCCATCGCAACTCTCCCGTCGGCAAGGGATCCGGCCAGTACATCGACCTCTCCATGCTCGACGCCCAGGTAGCCTGGATGACCTACCAGGCCGGCTACTACTTCGCCACTGGCGACGCTCCCCAACGGCTGGGCGCGGCCCATCCCACCCTCGTTCCCTACCAGGGCTTCAAGGGCGGGGATGGCAAGTTCTTCAACGTGGCGGTCGGCTCCGAGCGCCTCTGGGAGCGCTTCTGCCAGGGCATCAACCGCACGGATCTGAAAGACCACCCCGATTACGCAACCAACGGCGACCGGGTGAACCACCGCTCCGAGTTGGTTTCGCTTCTGGTGGAACACTTCCGGGGCAAGGACGCCGACGACTGGGTCGCCGACCTGCAGGCCGTCAGCGTCCCCGCCGGCCCCATCAACGACCTGAAGGACGTTTTCAACGATCCCCAGGTGCTGCACCGGGAGATGCTCCAGGAGATGCCCCATCCAACCCTGGGCACCATCCAGCAGACCGGCTTGCCCATCAAGTTCTCCGATACACCCGGCCAACTGGAAAAACATCCCCCATTGCTGGGCGAGCACAATCACCAGATACTCAATGACCTGGGTTATTCCGATTCTGACATTGACCAGATGGCGACCTCCGGCGTCATATAGCCCCCGTCGCATTGGTAGGGCAGTGAGGTAGTCAAATGGACTTCGGACTCCAGGATACGGTTGCCCTGGTGGTGGACTCGCACCTCGCGATCGCCACGGCTACCGCCACCGCATTGGCTAAAGAGGGCGCCATCCTCTCGCTGACCGCTCCAGACAACTACCGCATGCGGCACGTCGAAATGGAAATCGCCCGAAAACACGTCCCCCAGGATCGTTTCCGCGCCGTCATCGCCGACCTCGACCGCGAGCAGGACATTCATCGCCTGGTGCGCGAGACCCTGCACCGCCAGGGCAACATCGGCGTCATGGTCACCACCGTACAGGACCAGGGCAATCTGCCGGCCAGCGAGCTCGAGGACGAGCAGATCGAGCCGGCCCTGGCGCGAAATTTCATGTCCGCCGTGCACCTCACCCGTGAGGTCCTGCCGCACATGAAACGGTTTGGAATGGGCCGGATCATTAATCTGGTCCCGTTCTCCGCCATGGAAGTGTCCCCGCACAACACGCTCTCATCACTCAGCCTCGCCCCCGTGCTCGCGTATTTCAAGGGCCTCGCCTCTGAGTTGGCCCCGCACAATATCACGGTGAATAACGTGATCTACGCCGGTGTCCACTGCGAGGAAATCGAGGATCCCGCGGACATCCATGACCATGAAGCGTCGGATGCCCATGCGCACGAACATGCCTGCGCCAGCCCGCAACTCGAAAACCTCGCCGCGGACGCGCCAATGAAGCGCATGGGCACGCCCCAAGAGATCGGCGCCGTCGTCTGCATGATCGCCTCCTCCCAGGCGTCCTACCTCACCGGCGCCAACATCATCGTGGACGGCGGCATTCACCACAACTACGCCTGATTCCGTTACCCGCGTGAGCGGGTACGTAGTTTGTCATCGCGAGGAGCGAAGCGACGTGTCGATCTCGTTGCCGGATGAAACACCCTTAGCCAAACGAGATTGCCACGCTTCGCTCGCAACGACACTTTCTCTAGACTGGTAAAGTGCGAGCTCACCGATGACCTCGCACTTTCCCCAAGGAGGCCCTTCCCATGGCCAACGCCAGGATGCTTGACGACGCCCGAGAGTACCTGCAAGCGGAGGACATCCCCGGCTGGCTCATCTACGACTACCTCGGCTGCAACCCGGTCCTGGCCCAGGTTGCCCAGCCGTCCGGCCACGTCACCCGCCCCGTCTTCCTTTTTGTGCCCGCGACCGGCGCTCCCCGCCTCCTCACCCACCACGTGGACGCCGGCAAGTTCGCGTACGCCGGGGAAGGAACCGACCTGGAACAGGTGGTGTACAGCAGCCGGGTCACCCTGGAAAGCGCCCTGCAAAGCATCTTGGCCGGCCGTTCCCGCGTCGCCATGGAGTATTCGCCGCGCAACGGCCTGCCTCGCGTCTCGCGCGTCGACGCCGGAACCGTCGAGTTGGTCCAGAGCATGGGACCTGACGTGGTCTCCTCCGCTGACCTGATGCAGTACGCCACCCAGCGCTGGTCACCCGAGCAGTTGGCCGGGCACAAACGGGCGGCTGAGAAGCTGGGCCGCATCGTCAACGAAGCGTTCGCACGCATTGGCCAGCGCCTGGCCGACGG
Organism: Dehalococcoidia bacterium; assembly: GCA_022827095.1. Lineage (GTDB taxonomy): Bacteria > Chloroflexota > Dehalococcoidia > Lucifugimonadales > UBA3495 > Bin87. Next base: position 92,430 of record JAJDTP010000001.1, on the reverse strand, counting down.
GCCCACCGAGTTCGAGATCGCCGAGTTCATCCGCCAGCGGTTCCGCGAGGAGGGCCTGGTCACTGCCGACGGCCCCATCGTCTCCGCCAACGCCCACTGCTCCGACCCTCACTACGAACCCGAGGCCGAGGGCAGCAGCGTCATCGCCTTCGGCGACTGGATACTCATCGACCTGTGGGCTCGGGAGGACACCCCCGGCAGCGTCTACGCCGACATCACCTGGACCGCTTACGTCGGCGACAACCCCTCAGAGCGCCACCGGCAGATCTTTGATATCGTCCTCGGCGCGCGCGACGCCGCCCTGTCCTTCCTGCAGGACTCCTTCTCCCGGGGCGAACCCATCCAGGGCTGGCAGGCCGACGACGTGGCCCGCAGCTATATCGCCGACCACGGCTTCGGCGACTACTTCACCCACCGCCTGGGCCACAGCATCTACCACACCGTCCACGGCGAGGGCGTCAACCTGGACAACTTCGAGACCCACGACACCCGCCGCATCATCCCTGGCGTCGGTTTCTCCATCGAGCCCGGCATCTACCTGCCCGAGTTCGGCGTTCGCTCCGAGATCGACGCCTACATGAGCGACGACGGCCCCTACGCCTCGTCGCCCGTGCAGCGGGACATCGTGCTGATTACGGCCCCGTGATCGCCCCGACGAAGTCCAACTCCAGCAAGATCTCGTCCTCCACGCTCACCACGATTGCCACCCTCGGCTTGTCCATCCCGAAGTCGTCGAAGGTGAACATCACGCTGGCCATCCCGCTGGCCGTGCCGTCCCCGGGGAAGTCGGCCGTCGCGTCCCAGGTTACCTCGCGGGTCTGATCGCGCACCGTCAGATTGCCTGCGATGGTGAAGTCCACCGGCCCCGATGCGTCACTCAGCGACGCCGGCAGCCCGTCGATTGCCGTGGGCTCGAACACCACCTCCGGATAGGTGTCCGTCAGCAGCGTGCGATTGCGCACGTAGCCGTCCCGTCGGTTGCTGTCCGTCCGCAATGTCGCCGCCTGCACCGCAATGCGGCTACCGTCGGCGACCACGCCCCCGTCGGCGTCAAAGGCGATGCTGCCCGCCACGTCCTGGGTTTCCCCAGTGGCTATCTTGAACCCGGTGTTGGCCAGAACCTCCTCCACCTTGTAGCGTGCGATTGTTCCCTCGCCCAGTGTGAAAACGGTGGCGCCGTCCATCATCGCTGGCGCTTCCGTCGGGGCCGCTACCGGGGCTTCGGTAGCCGGCATCGCCTCGGTGGGAACCGTGGTAGCCGCCGCCGCTGGGGCCTCGGTGGGCGCAGCCGTCGGAGCCGCCGTCGCTGCCGCTGGGAGAGTTTCGGTCGGCGCTGAGGTGGCCGGCGCGGCCGGCGCAGCAGGAGCCGCCGGGACTGAGGGAGGTTCCGGAGCCGAGCCGCCACACGCAACCGTTAGCAGCGCCACCGCGAGAACCAACGTGAGAATTGAAGCGAAAGAGGGGAAAAAGCGCATCAAGACGATCTCCTGAAGTTATGGGGGGCAGGACTTCCCAGTGATTCTAACATTGCCCCCCTCATGGGGCGGCGGTACAATCTCGCCAACATTCGTCACCAAGGGAGCAACCCATCATGAAATTCGGCCTGGCCTACGAAATGCAGCGTCCCGAACTGGACGATCACGCCGTCATCGAGGAAACCATCGAGCAGGTCTGCCTGGCCGACGAGATGGGCTTCGATTATGTCTGGTTCGTTGAGCATCATTTCCTCACCACCTTCAGTATGTCGCCCTGTCCCGAGGTCATTTTCGGCGCCCTCAGCCGCCTGACCAAGCGCATCCGCCTGGGTTTCGGCGTCGTCATCCTGCCCTACCACCATCCCGTGCGTGTCGCCGAGCGCGTGGCAATGGTCGACCACCTGACCAATGGCCGCGTCGACATGGGCACGGGTCGCAGCGCCGCCTACGAGCAGACCGGCATGGGCATCGACCCCCGCGAAACCCGTGAGATGTGGGAGGAGTCCCTGAAGATGATCCCTCAGATCTGGGAATCGGACTACTTCGAGTGGGAGGGCAAATACTGGAACGTCCCGCCGCGCCAGGTGCTGCCCAAGCCCTACCAGCAACCGCACCCGCCCATCTGGGTCGCCGCCCTGCAGCCGGCCACTTACGAGCTGGCCGCCGAACGGGGCATCGGCGTCATGGCGCTCGGCGTCAGCGCGCCGTCGGTTCTCGAACCCCACATCTCAGCTTATCGCGAGAACATCAAGAAAGCCACGCCCGTTGGCCAGTTCGTCAACAACCAGTGGCTCAGTTCCGTGTTCGGCCTCTGCGGACCCGACAACAGCGCCACACGACAGCTCTGCACCGACTCCCTGAAGACCTTCTTCGGGCCCGGCCGTCCCTACGTCCAGGATCAGAAGGACGTCTACTCCCGCCTGCTGGACCAGTGGGGCGGCATACCCGAGCACCTGCAGCAGAACTTCTCCCGCTACGTCGACGTGCCCGCCGAGGGCGCAGAAGCCGACGGCTCCGTCGACCTTTCCGGCGGCACTGCCCTGGCCCAGAAGATCTGGGAGGAGTTCGACGCCGACACCCTGGCCGAGCGCGGCGTCATCGTCGCGGGCGACCCCGATAGCTGCATCAAGGCCGCCAAGCTCCACGAGGCCACCGGCGTCGACCAGCTCCAGTTCCTCATGGCCACCGAGACCGTGGCCCACGACAAGGTCATGGAATCCATCGAGATGTTCGGCAAGCACGTCTTCCCGGCGTTCCGGTAAGGTGCCCGCAACGTCGGATTTGTAGCCGTCAATGATCGACCACCGATCACGGCGCCGACGACGAATGCTCTGGGAAAAGTGTTCCTGATGACCTCCTCAATGCCGGAACCCGGAAGCAGCCTGTTGAGGCGCGCGGAAGACAGTTACTATCAGATGCTATGCGAGCGTAAGATCTGGCGTGTCCTCTACGACTGGTTCGACTACGCCGTTGTCATTGAAAAGGATATGATCGTTGACATGATGAGTGTCGGCCGCGGCGACCGCATCATCGATCGTGAGGAACACATTCGCGCACTTCGCTCAGACATCATTGCTCGTGATGACGGGGTTGGGGATCGAGAAGGCGACTTGGGTGTTGTGGAAGCGTCTACGGTTCTGGAAGCCAACACCTTGCATGACGCTGCCGGTCGAGCGGAAATCATCAGGCGAGTCACTGGCATAACGACTCACGCCTTTGCCGTGGCATTTCACGATTGGCATGAAGACCTCAACACACTCGCTCAACAATTGGGTGTCACGGTTATCCAATTCCGACCTCGGGAATTTGAAGACCTTTAGGGGCGGCTTTTCAGCCGTCGCGCTGCCATCATCGCCAGAGTCACTGGTGCCAGGACAGACGCTTTCGTAGCAACGCACAGCGGTGACTGGCCAGAAGACGTCGGCCACGTCGCACAATCGTTGGGCGTAACCATCATCAGACATGAAGCGCCCGAATACAGCGAAGCGTAGGGGCGGGTCCAAAAACCCGCCCCTTCAACTTGCACTATTGCAGTCGACTGCTACGACGGCTACCCCGTCAAATCACTGACCCGGGGCGCCACCTCCTCGGCGATCAGCCGCAGGCAGTCCATCTCCCACTGGTGGTCGTCCGGGTCCTGGGTGATGCACAGCATGTGGCCGAAACCGCCCACCTCGTCATACAGCGCTCGGATCCGCTGGGCGCACTCATCGGGGTCGCCCACGATCCAGATGTTGTCCATCATGTAGTCGACGGTCAGGTCGTCGTCGCTCATGTTGGGATCAATCTTGGTGGCTTGGATCAGGCCCGACCCCAGGCGGTTGGGCAACTGGTGTTGCAGGTAGTTCCGCCCCAGTACCGCGTGGGCCCGCTCCCGCGCCTCCTCGCTGGTCTCCGCCACGAAAACGTCCCGCCCGATCCGCCAGTCGGATCGGTGTGCCTCACGCCCGGCCTCGGCGGCGGCGTCCTCCACCGTGGTCCAGTGGTCGGCCAGGTACTTGGGAGCCAGGTTGCTGCTGCTCATGGGGATGTAGCCCTCGCGCCCGGCCACGCGGATGCTGCTGCTCCCGATGGACGTGGCGGCCACGCCGATGGGCGGGTGAGGCTGCTGCAACGGCTTCATGTGCAGCCCGCGCTCCAGGACCGGGTCCAGTTCCGGTGCCTCGATGTCAAAGAACTCGCCGTGATACGAGAACTGCCCTTCGGATGCCCACAGGCTGAGCACGATGTCCAGCACCTCGGCGGCCCGCCGGCGAACGTCGTCGCCCTGGCTCGGGTCCATGCCGAACAACTGCAGGTCGGTGGGAATCGCCCGGTGCCCGATGCCCCAGTACAGCCGCCCCCGCGTCAGGTGGTCCAGCATGGCGATGCGGTGCGCCAACTCGATGGGATTGTGGATGGGCAGCAACGTGACACCCGTCGCCAGCCGGATGTTCTCGGTCAGCGCCGACGCCTTGGCGATCAGCAGGTCGGGGAACGGCGCGTTCTCCCAGCGCTCGGTGAGGTGCTCCCCGATCCACGCCTCGTGAAACCCCAGCCGGTCCGCCTCCTGCAGCAGATCAAGGTCGCGGTCGTAGGAATCGGCGTAGGAACGGTGCGGCGGATGCAAAGGCATCATAAACAGCCCGAATTGCATATCTTGGCTCCTTGTCTCGGTTGATGCCGCCAGAATAACCCACCCCGCCATCGGCGGCAATGCGAGTTACGGCAGCCGCCTCACCGGGTAATCCGGAAACTCCGCGTTCCAATCAGCGATATTGAAGACCCCGCACCGTTGCACTATAGGCCGGGTCCAAGGAACCGATGCCGGCAGTTTCTGTGGCAGATTCCGTTCGAGCAGGTCAAGCCGTCTGGACAACAAAGGCCTGTCGTCCACTGCTATAAGCACGAAGTAGTCAACAGGTTTGTTTGCACGGCCTGCAGCCCACTCGTAGAGAAAAGTGTCTCGGAATTTATATTTCAGGTCTTCATCGAATTCGCTGCTCTGGATGTTTTGTATGGCGGCGGCCCGATGCCCGATTGGAATGTTCGGATTTTCCGGGTCTTTGAACTCAATGAAAATATAGCGGTCGTGCAACTCTATGATAAAGTCCACAGCCTTCATGCAATGGCTCAATCCGTGACCATTGTCGTCGAATCTTCTTGCTTGCACCACGTTATTGAAGCTAACTCGTAGATCGTCTTCGGTGAACGCGGTCATGGGACCCGCCTCATGCTGCGCTCGATCTGGCGATCGTAAAGGTCGTCGAAGGCTTCGCCAATGGCATTGGGATGAATGTCCAGATAATGCCCGGTGGTGTAACAGGCAATCTCGCCATCCTCATCCCGGTACAACGAGTGGAACGCCACCCTGTCCTCCTCGGTCATCTGCAGGTCAAGCTCCTTCAGAATGACGTAGTCATGCGTCGCAAAGAACACCTGCACCCCACCCCGCTGCAACTCCAGCAACACCTCGATCACGACCTTGAACATCTTGGGGTTCAGATTGGCCTCAGGCTCATCCCAGAACAGCGCCGAACCCTTTTGCAATGTGCCATTCCGGATCAGCAGCCACAGTAACCCCAGCTTGCGCCACCCCTCGGCAAGCAAAGTGAACTCCAAGTCCCCCTGCTCGTTGCTCAGGAAAAACTCCTCGCCCTTGACCGTCACCTTGCCACCTATGACGTTTTCCAAGCTATCCAGCATTCGTCGGTGATCATCATCAACTGGTTTGCGTAGAGCCGGCAGATATGCCTTGAGCAGGATGTCCGAATACACCTGCTCAAAATTAACTTCTCGGGCCGCGTACAGTGACAGAAATCCCGGCGCATTGGCCAGCGTTTCTTTCACCGGAATGTAAACGCTTTTCGTATCTGGTCTTTGCGGGTCCGTCGGTGTGGTTGCGTATCTGGTGTCACGTCCACTTAAATAGCAACGAACGTGCCACACGCCTACGTGTACTTCGACAAATCCTCCAACTGCCTCATATCCCTGCCGGACCAATCGTCCACTCGCGCGACCCGAAGGAAGGAACACCCCAACCAACTCGTGGGCCAGGGACCTGTCTTCCTTGCCATAGTCGCAAGCCGCATAGCAAGCCTTCATCAGGTGCGTCTTCCCCGTCCCGTTCGCGCCGACCAGCGCGTTGATGCCAGGCGAGAAGTCCACCTCCAAATCCTTGAAGGCGGTGAAGTTCTCCAGTTTTATCTTGGTAACAGGCATGATGCTTCCCGTTTGTATTGGCTGCCGTTTCGATGCTAGACCCGCCAGCCGGCGACTGTCAAACCGCCGGGAAAGCCAGGGTCACCGCTGTCGACCCTGTTGGCCCAAATCCTTTGTGCTATCCTTTGACCCGGTGAGGTAATCAGCATGAGCTCGGATGAAATTGTCAATGGGCTGACCGCTGCGACACTGGAGACAAAGTGGAAAAGCAACCCCGATTCAGAACAACGGCAAAACCCGTTTAACCTCCGGATGCGCCGCGCCCTTAGCTGGCTGGCACGAGCCGAGCAGGAACGGGATGACCCGGATGCCGCTTTCATCTTCTACTGGATTGCTTTCAACGCGATCTACGCCGACAACAGCCCCGAAACGTATGACTTGAGGGAAGGCGAAAAATTCGCGGATTATTTCTCCAGAGTTACGGATCTGGACACCAACTGGGGCGTCTTCAATGCCATTTGGAAAGAACATAATCGGTCAATCCCTGATCTGTTGGATAATCAATTCGTGTACAAGCCTTTTTGGATGGGCGCACGTGACTGGCAAACACGCTTTGAGAACGACGCGAACCGGCTAAAAGCCGATATTACAAGCAAGCGAACCGACGCTGTGCTAGGCAGGCTCTTCGAGCGCCTCTATGTACTACGCAACCAGCTACTGCACGGAGGCGCAACGTGGCAGAGTTGGGTGAATCGTGATCAGGTGGAAGACGGCACGGCTATAATGGCCTTCCTAGTTCCTCACTTCATCCACCTGATGCTGGACAACTCTGATACAGATTGGGGTCAGCCTCCTTACTCGCCAGAATGGGCTTGGCGACAGCTCGGGTGGCAATAGAAAAACTACACAGGAAAACCACCATGCCCCTTTTCAAACGCCGCCCCGGCATCGCCGTCGTCGAGATGCACGGCGTCATCGGCGCCGCTATCAAGGAACCCGACTACTCACGCATCTTCGAGCGCGTGGCCAGCAACCGCAAGATCGGCGCGCTGGTGCTGGACATCGACTCCCCCGGCGGCTCCGCCACCGCCAGCGATCTGCTCTACGAGAGCATCCGCCGCGTCGCTCAGCGCAAGCCCGTTGTCGCCTACATTCGCGGTCTGGGCGCGTCGGGCGGATACTACATCGCCTGCGGAGCCGGCACCATCATGGCTTCCCGCGCCGCCCTGGTGGGCTCCATCGGCGTGATCTACATGCGTCCCATCGTGGAGCAACTGCTGAGCAAGATCGGCGTCGAAATCTCCATCTTCAAGGGCGGCCATCTCAAGGACATGTCCGGTTTCTGGCGCCACCCCACCGATGAAGAAGCCGGCAAGTTCGAGGGCCTGATCGCCCAGATCTATGCACTGTTCGTGTCCGTCGTCGCCGACAGCCGCAGGATGACCCCCGAAGAGGCGACCGAACTCGCTACCGGCGAGCTTTACACCGCTCCGATGGCTCAGGAGCAGCGGCTGATCGACCGCCTGGGCAACTTCGACGACGCCGTCGCCGAGGCCATGCGGCTCAGCGGCGCCCGCCGCCGGATCCGGAGATACCGCCCCAGGCGTCCGTTCATGGAACGGCTGAGCCCCCTCCGCGGGTCCTCCGCCCAGTGGCGCGCCCTGTCCGGCCTGGCCTCGCTGGCTGCCGGCGGCATCTATATGCTGGAACCCGGGTTCCTCGGTCACGCCCTGGGCGACACCGGAGACGACTGAACCCGCCGACTTACTGCTCGCCCGCCTTGGCCTCCTGCCACAGCGCCTCCTTGTCGTCCAGCGGCAGCGCGGCGAAATCCTGCTCTCGTTCCGACGCCAGGCGTTCCATGACCCGGTAGCGATTCCGGAACTTGCCGTTGGCCTGTCGCAGCGCGTCCTCCGCATGGATGCCCGACCAGCGCGCCAGGTTCACCAGCGCGAACAGCACGTCGCCAAACTCATCGATCCGTTCCTCCGGCGTATCAGCCGCCCGGAACTCGGCGATCTCTTCGACCAGCTTATCCAGAACCCCATCGACCTCATCCCAGTCGAACCCGAAGCGCGCCGCCCGGTCCTGCATCAACTGGGCCGCCGTCAGCGCCGGCAACGCAGCCGGCACGCTGTCCATCGCCGACGGCTCCGGCTTGCCCGACTGCCGTCGTTCCTCCGCCTTAAGCTGCTCCCAGTTTCGCTCAACCTGCCGCGCATCCGATGCACTGCCGTCGGCGAACACGTGAGGATGCCGGCGGATCAGCTTGCGATTGATCGCGGTCAGTACGTCAGAGATATCGAACTGGCCGGCCTGCCTGGCGATGTCCGCGTGGAATGCTACCTGCACCAGGATGTCGCCCAGTTCCTCGGCCAAATCCAGCGGCTCGCCGGCGTCGATAGCCTCCAGCGTTTCGTAGCACTCCTCCAGCAGGTTGCGCTTCAGCGACTCGTGGGTCTGCTCGGCATCCCAGGGGCAGCCGCCCGGGCCACGCAGCCGCGCCACGACGTCAACCAGGGACTGGAACTCCCCCATGCGCTCTTCGGGTATCGGCGAATTTGTCGGAGACGTAACATCGTTCTGCATAATGACGCCAGTATATCCCAGCCTCCAATCCCGCGCGTCGCCGCACGTTTGATAAGCCAACCACCCTTCGGGTAATCTGTAGCCGGTCGCAGCCTGCTAATCGGAAGCCCGCCACCGGAGCCTTGTCATGGCAACGAAACCCATCGTCACCGGAACCCACATGTCCATCGCCGAGTTCCTCGACCTTCCTGATACGGAAGAACAGAACAAAATGGAACTGGACGACGGAGAACTTTACATCATGCCCAGAGCCCGTATCCTTCACCAGTTTTTGATGTCCCAGCTGTTCCTCCTCATTGCCAACCACATTAATGGCTTTGCCGAGCCGCCGGCTTCAGTCCACATCGACCCCGTAACCATCTTCTCGCGGGAGCCGCGCTATGTCTTGGTACCCGACCTGGTCGTTATCCTCTCCGGCCGGCCCAATATGGTCGTGGGCGGCTACCTCGAGGGGATACCCGACATCGTGGTCGAAGTCCTTTCCACCGACCGCAACCGCGACCTTGTTCGCAAGCGTCAAATATATGCCGACGCCGGCGTTGCCGAGTACTGGATCTTCGACCCTCGCAACGATACGGCCCTGCTTCTGGAACTCCGCGACGGCGACTATGTTTCCCGTGGCATGCTGACCCCATCCGACGCCCTGACCACGCCCCTGCTGCCTGGCCTCGCCATTCCACTGGACGACGTGTTCCACCATCGCCAGCGCCCCACCGATGCCTAGCCGCCGGCCCGTCGACATCGTCCTGTCCGTCGCACGGACTTTTGCCATTCCCGCCGTTCTCCTCTTCCTCGTTGCCGGCTCCGTGACGTGGGCTGTCAACGATCCCGGCCTCTATCGCAACGGCTTCCAGCGTTATCACACCGCCCAGCGGTCCGGCATCACCGATGCCGACCTGATAGCCATCGGCACCGAACTCCGCCGCTACTTCAACACTTCGGTCGAACCGCTGGCCGTGCGCGCGCCCATCTACGGCATCGAGCAGGAGGTCTTCAACCGGCGCGAGATTGCCCACATGTACGACGTGAAGCGCCTGGTGCGCGGCACCTATTGGGTCACGCTGGGCTCGGCACTGTGGATACTGTCCACCCTCATCCTCCTCGCCGTCATGGACCGGCCCGCGTGGCCGTCTCGTGCGGCCCGGATAGCGGTCTGGGGCGGAGCGGTGACTCTGGCCTCGGTGTTCGCGGTCGGTCTGGCGGCAGTCGCCAGCTTCGAGCAACTCTTCCTGCTCTTCCACCGGCTCAGCTTCGCCAACGACCTGTGGATCCTCGACCCACGCACCGATTACCTGCTGATCCTCTTCCCCGCCGGTTTCTGGTTCGACGCCACCATGCGCGTGGCCCTTACCTCGGTGCTGGGGGCAGTGCTCCTTCTGTCCGCCGGCGTTGCCAGCCTCGGCTACCGCAATTGGAGCGCGAATCGCCGACGCGATCCCGGTTCGCCACCCGATCAACCGGCTGGCATTTCAGAATGACTACTCGGGCGCATCAGGCAACCGGTCCAGCAACGACTCCAAGCCCAGCGCCTCGCACAGTTCGTCCAGCGCGGGGCGACACACCCCGGTCCATCGCACCTGTTCCGGCTCGGTTTCATACAGCGGCACGTCCAGCCGGAGCGTGGCCAAGTCACGGTAGAGCAGGGCGTCGTCCCACTGCTCGGTCAGCGCCGCCATCAGGTTGCCAGCCCCGCGCACCTTGATATCCCAGTCCGCCATGTCGGCGGGAATATCCTCAATGTGCCCGTATCGGGTCAGCACTGTGGCGGTGGACCGCGCCCCCCAGCGGGGTATGCCCGGTATCCCATCCGCGGAGTCGCCCACCAGCGCCAGATAATCGGCGATGGCGGACGGCGGCACTCCAAACTTGTCCACCACGCCAGCCTCGTCGATGACCTCACCCTTGCGCCGGTCCAGCATCACCACCCGCTGGCCCGACACCACCTGCGACATATCCTTGTCCGGCGAGCACATCACCACTTGCTCCACCTTTGGATGCGAAGCAAACCGCACCGCCGCCGTCGCGATGGCGTCGTCGGCCTCGAACTCTTCCATGGGCCAGACAGTTATCCCTAGTGCCCCGGTGATCTGCTCCGCCAGCGGGAACTGCGCCAGCAGGTCCGGCTCCACCCCGTCGCCGGTCTTGTAGCCGTCGAACATATCGTTACGGAAGGACCGGATCACGCTGTCGAACGCCACCGCGATGTGCGTGACATCCGGCTGGCCCAGCAGCGCGATCAGGGACTGCGCCAACCCGTGCGTCGCCTTGATATCCCGCCCATCCGGAGTGGTACGCCCCGGCCGCGGCGAGTAGTGCGCCCGAAACAGCTCGAAAGTGCCGTCAACCAGGTGGATCTTCATCTTTGCTTGACCCGCTACTCTGCGGCCGTTTCGTACAGCGCGAAGATTCGCCGCCTCACCTCGAATACGAACCCCTCCATCACCGGATCACCGCTGATGGTCTCCGGGTCCTCCAGCATCTCCACCTCTGCGCCGGGACGATACACGTACACCCGCCGCCGATACGGGTCAATCAGCCACCCCAGCAGCGCACCGTTGGCAATGTACCGTTCCATCTTGCGCTGCAATGGCGGCATCCGGTCGGTTTCGGACATTATCTCGCCTACAAAAGCAGGGCAGACGGTAACGGTGCGCGGTAAAACTGGACCGAGTTCAGTCACCTGCTCCGGCGACAGCCACGACATATCCGGCTCGGCGCGCGTGCCGTCAGGCAGGCGGATAATCGTGCGCGAACTGAGTGTAATCCCACCGCGTTCCCGCGACCATATGTACAAGCCTCCTATCCCTTCCGCTTCGGCGATACCGCTGTGCAAATTCACCATGGGATTGATTACTAACTCTCCTTCGGCGGTCAGCTCCAGGTAGAATCCGCGCCCCTCATTGGCCCGTGCGAATCCCACGAACCACTGGTCAATCTCTTCATCGGTGAGTTTCCCCGCCACCGACTCCAGAATAGGACGTATGTTGACCGACAGCGGCCCGGTCAACTCAAACTCCTCCGCGCCGAAGGGATCTACGGATTGGGTGATTGTGGCAATAGTCGCCATTTTCTAATCGCCGACTTAATCCAGGTAGCGATAACCAGGCAACGTCAGGAACTCTACGAAATCGTCCGACATCACGATCTCGTCCAGCAACTCCACCGCCTTGTCCAGCGCGCCCGGGTTATCCTGCCCCCGCTGCCCTACCAGCGCGGCCGCTTCTTCCGCCCTTACCTGACGGTACAGCTCGGCGGTGATGGGGCGGCCGTCGTCCAGCACGGAACCGTGGTTCAGCCACTGCCAAAGTTGCGACCGTGAGATCTCAGCGGTCGCGGCATCCTCCATCAGCCCGTAGATGGCAACCGCGCCGTTGCCCCGCGTCCACGCGTCGATGTACTGCAGCGCCACGCTGACGTTGTTTCGCAGGCCGGTTTCGGTAATCTGCCCTTCCGGCACCGCCAGCAGGTCATCCGGCGCGATGCGCACCTCGGGGATCACCGACAGCTGGTTGTCCGTCGAAAACGCCGCCTGGAACACGTCCAGCACCGGCTCAACCAACCCGGGGTGAGCGATCCAGGCGCCATCGAAGCCCTGGTCAGCCTCCCGCTGCTTGTCTGATCGCACCTGCGCGAAGGCTGCCTCATTGGCCGCCGCGTCATCCCGACGCGGAATGAACGCCGACATACCGCCCAGCGCGTGCGCCCCCCGACGGTGGCAGGTGTTGACCAGCAATTGCGCCGCCGAGGTCAGGAAGTGCGTCGCCATCGTCACCTGCGCCCGGTCCGGAAACACCATGTCCGAGCGCCTGTTGAACACCTTGATCACGCTGAAGATGTAGTCCCAGCGGCCCAGGTTCAGGCCCGCCGGCCGCTCCCTCAGCTCGTACAGTATCTCCTCCATCTCGAACGCCGCCAGGATGTGCTCGATCAGCACCGTGGGGCTGATGGTTCCCTGAGGGATCCCCAGCCGCTCCTCGGCGTATTTGAAAACGTCGTTCCAGAGCCGCGCCTCCAGGTGCGACTGCAACTTGGGCAGATAGTAGTAGGGACCCGTCCCATGACTCTGCTGCGCCACGTGGTTGTGGAAGACCGTTAGTCCGAAGTCGAAGAAGCTGCCGGCGACGGGCTCGCCGTCCACCAGCACGTGGCGTTCCATCAGGTGCAGCCCGCGCGGCCGCACGCACAGCGTAGCCAGGTCTTCGTTGAGCCGGTACTGTCGTCCGTCCGCTGCCTCGTCGCTGATGGTGCGGCGGTAGGCGTCGCGCACGTTGGCCTGGCCGTCCAGCGTGGGAAGCCAGGCGGGAGAGTGCGCATCCTCAAAGTCGGTCATGTAGACCTGCGCCCCGCAGTTCAGTGCGTTGATCACCATGCGCCGGTTGGAAGACGGCCCGGTGATCTCCACCCGCCGGTTGGTCAGATCCGCCGGCGCCGGCTGCACCCGCCAGTCTCCGTCGCGCACGCTCCGCGTCTCCGTGAGGAAATCCGGCGTAGCCCCCGCGTCAATCTCCGCCTGCCGGCGGACGCGGGCCTGCATCAGTCGCCGCCGCGTGGTCTCAAAGTTACGGTGCAGTTCAGCTACGAACTCCAGCGCGTCATCCGTCAGCACCTCCCCATATTGGGCAGGCACCGGTCCAAGGATCTGTACATTGTTGTCTGACATATCTGGTCATCCCGATGGGTTGATTAACCCCGTGAATCATTCACAAATCTGATAGTCGATGAGGCTAATCGCCTCACCAGCAGGAGCGTCAGTGGAACGGACCCGCAGCAGCCGAATCGCCCCGCATGGTGTCAGCGCGCAGACCCCTGAACCCTGCGTCCAGTCTAGCCTGCCCGCAACCCCAGCTCGGCCAGGCTCGTCAGGGCCGAGTCACCCAACGCCAACCCGTTGCCCAATCCGGCGTCGCACTTCCGCTGCAGCTCCCTGATCTGGTAGGCGACCGGTCGCATTCCTTCGGAGCGGTGCGCCGCCGTCTCGGCCAGGGTCTCGTAGGCCTGGTCCAGCGACCAGTAGAACGACAGCAGCCACGACAGTTCCCGCTCGTTGGCCGGAGCCGGAGCGTCGGTGATATCCAGGATGGTATTCACCACCTTGGTGTAGCGGAGAATCCCCGCCTTGTCCTGCTGGTCCCGGCCGTAGTACCGTCGACGCATCAGCTCAACCACTCGGCCGGCGTAGTCCTCTTCGCCATAGATGTTGACCGGTAGCCAGTCCTGGCGCAGGTCAACCACCTCGTTGCCGTCGCCGTCCAGGATCGCCACCGCCACCTCCGACCGCAGCATCCCGTCGTACTCGAACTTGACCGCGTTCCGCAGCAGCGCCTCCTGCAGCATCATCGTCAGCTCGCGCGGTATCTTGCGGTAGCGCGAACCCGACGCTTCCTCGTTGCTGTCGGCTCCCACTCCGCCGGTGTTGAAGGCGTAGTATTCCTGCGGCATCCCGCCCCAGGCCAGTTGCTGTAGCACGTGGTACAGCAGGTTGGCGTTCTCGTCCTCCAGGCCAATGATGAACGGGTCGGAGAAGTACTCCACGTACGGCCGCCCGATGGCGCCGATGGCCGCTCCCATCTGCACCGCCTCGCCGTACATCAGCACCCTGATGTACTGCTCCAGGCTCAAACGACGCAGGGGCGGTATCACCGTGTTCTGCCGCATCACCTCCTGCCAGAAGACCCGGTCCGTGTTCTCCATGGGCACGTGCACCGAGTCGGTCAGACGCCCGCCGGTGATCTCGGAGATGAGGCCGGCCGCGCCCTTGCGCTGCAGCAGCCCCTTCCTCGACAGGATCATGCGCATGTTGCGCACCGGATTCTCCAGGTAGTTGGGCTCCTGGCTGTCCACGTGCACCGGCACGTTTTCCAGTGTCTCGTCCGGTGAGGTGACGCCTGGCGCGCCGCGCAGCACGTCGTAGGTGATCGGATCGTCATCCCGCGTCAGGCCGAAGGGCACGGCGTAGAAATTGTTCTCCGTGCCGTCGATGGCGTGGGAGATCATCGCCCGCCGTCCGCCTCGATTGCTCGGGATGGGATCATCCAGCGGTTGCAGCAGCACGATGTCGTCGTTCATGGGGTAGACCCCTTCCTCGGGGTCGGTTTCCAGGCCCAGCACGCCGGCCAGCTCGCTGTTGGCCAGTTCCACCATGATGGTCAGCGTGCTCTTGCCGTGCAGCGACGGCCCCACGGTGACCAGTGCCGTGTTGGCCACGTCGCCGTCCAGCTTGCGCACGCGCGCCATGCTCAGCGCCGCCTGCACCGCCAGCCCGTTCTTTTGCTTCACTTGGTGCATGGCGATGGACAACGGGCCCATCTTGTGCTCGCCTACGTAGTCGAACCCGAAGTGCAGCGAGAGACCCCGCGTCGGCGCCTTGAATACCAACTGGGTAATACCAGCTTCCCGCAGCCGCGACTTCAGTCCGGCATCCAGGTCCAGGTCGTCCATCCAGTGCGGAACCGACACTTCCAGGATGTCGGGGTAGCCCTGCCACTGGTCCTGCGGCAATTCGAAGGTCAGTCTACGCCACATGTACGGCGCTTGCATGTAGCGCGTCCCGAACAGCAGTTGCCGCGCATGAAAAGACCGACCTGGCGCATCACATATCTGCCGGTCGGTCTGCACGATGCCCTCTCCGCTGGCAAAGTGGGCCTCCATCTTGTCGCAAACTCGGTTGAACACCTCGGTGAACAGTCGCTGGTTCTCCTCTGAGAACGCCAGGGCGTCCCGGTTTCGCGTGAACCCTTCCACGAAGTACTGCGTCAGGTCAGGTCGCCGCACCACACCCAACTGGCTGAAGAACGCCAGCCCGCCATTGTCCAGCCGGAACACCGTTTCCGGCCAAACCTTGCTGGACGCTCGGCCCGCCGCGTTGGCCTCTGCCGCCTCGGTTTCCAAAGCCTGCGCCTCGGCCAGCAGTTCCACCCGCTCCTGCTCCGGCAGGTCCTGGAAGATACGCATCCTCTCCACAATCCAATCTTCCGAGGGGTTGTACAAAGGACTGTCGACGCGCTGGCCCCGCCGCGCAATCGCGCATAGCCGCGTCAGCGCCGCTTCAAAGTCGGGAACGATCTCGGGTCCGGACAGGGGCGACTTGCCGTTGGGCCGGTCGACGGTATTCGCGGTGGGGCTAGTCAAGGTATTTCTCCCAGGGAACGGGGTAAAGGGGCGTGTCGGTAGCGTCCGCCGACCGCCTTGCAGCGCATCAGATCAATCACAATCCGTTCGGCGGCAATCAGTCACAGCGAGGGCGTTTGAGTCGCACAATCACGAGCCGCCGGGGTCGGTTTACCAGTAGAAATCCTGACTGAATATGCTACCCCCAACAGCCCGCACTGTCAAAAACCCGCGGTGCGATTTGACGTTGTTTTGAAGCCCCGTCGCCGCGGCGGCGCCGGACTCACGCGCCGAGCAAATTGTCCCGTTAGAGGTGTTTTTGCGAATATCACCGAACCGGCTCCGCCATTATCGGCGTCTCGTCCTCGCAACCCGCGTGATGATCCATATCCCAAACGCAGCGCCAGCGACTGGGATCACAAGAAACCCTAACCAACCAATCCACCACAGGATATTGTCGTTGAAGAACGCCTGTGCCCACATGAAGAATGCCACTATGGTCGCAGTCGGCACCGTAATGCTCCAAACCACGATTTGTATCCTGTGCCACCATGAAATGCCTTTCTTGGTTCCCTTGCGCAAAGCTAGCCAAACAATAATGGCCGCTGGCACGCCGAGGAAGAGAAGCAGGGAAAAAGTTATCGCTCCATCGTTCCAGCTTATGATCACTTCGGTTCCTCTCTATGATGTTGATCGCACCACCGTCTTCAGTGGTCGCCAGGTCGACTACCGAGCAGGCATATTCTGACAATCAAACCCATCAAGAACAAAGTGCCTGTCCCAAAGGACAAAATTGCCGAAACGAAATTCGTCGGGGAGTTGGATGTTTGCGGCCGATGTCCACTCGAATCTCGAGTAGCGAAATTTTCTCATGATATGGTAAGTGGAGGATACGGTGCCGGTGCTGGAGCAGCGCAAAATCATGCCAACCGACAATAAACAACCTGAAATTCGTGGGCGTCGCGTCCGGCTGATCGAAGGCACGGCCCCGCGTGTGGCGACCCCCAAAGCCTGGCCGCCAGGCAACCCACCGGGCGGCAAGCTCCCGCCCGCATCCAAACCCTCCGCCCAAAATCAGCCCACCCAAACCTGACGCCTCGCAAACCCCTCCGCGATACCGGGCAGCGCGTTCCGCCGTGCTGCCCTTTTTCATGTGTTGCGCTGACCCGCAGCGCCAATGCGTGCACAAGCCGCAAAAACGATACAATTGTCCCAATAGAGACGTCATACGGACTCACGCTGATCACTCGCGAACGGAATTGGCCTGACCACAACCCTTCCCAGGAGGTGCCGCCGTGGCCACCAGCATCGATACCCGCCTCCCCATCGGCGACATTCTTGACCAACAGACCGACCGCTACCCCGACCGCGAAGCCCTGGTCCATGCCGCCACCGGCGACCGGTTCACCTACCGCCAGTTCCACGCCGAGGTTGAGCGCGTCGCTCGCGGCTTGATGGCCATCGGCATCGAGAAAGGCCAGCACGTCGGCATCTGGGCCGCCAACTACACCGAGTGGGTGCTCACTCAGTTCGCCACCGCCAAGATCGGCGCTGTCCTGGTCAACGTCAACCCGGCCTACCGCACCCACGAGCTGGCCTACCTGCTCGAGCAGTCCCAGCTCACCGCCCTGGTGCTCATCGGCCGCTTCCGAACCTCCGACTACGTGGCCATGGTCAACGAGCTCATCCCCGAGTTGCTGGAAACGACTCCCGGCCGGCTGAACTCCGCCACCTTCCCGTACCTGCGCCACCTCGTCTTCATCCCGCCCCACGACGAACCGGACGCCCCAACGCCCGAGGGCATGTGGCGCTGGAACGACCTACTGAACCAATCCGAGCACATCGGCCCCGCAGACCTCCACGCCCGCCAGGCCCTGTGCAGCCCCGACGACCCCATCAACATCCAGTACACCTCCGGCACCACCGGCAACCCCAAGGGCGCGACCCTCACCCACCACAACATCCTCTCCAACGCCCTCCACGTCGGCGACTGCATGGAGATGGACGAGCGCGACCGCCTCTGCATCCCCGTGCCCTTCTACCACTGCTTCGGCTGCGTCATGGGCACCCTCAATTGCGTCGTCCACGGTTCCGCCATGGTCATCCCCGCCGAGCACTTCGACCCTCTCCAGACCCTCCGGGCCATATCCGACGAGCGTTGCACCGCCGTCCACGGCGTGCCCACCATGTTCATCGCCCAGCTCAGCCACCCCGACTTCGCCCAGTTCGACCTCGGCTCCCTGCGCACCGGCATCATGGCCGGCTCCCCCTGCCCCATCGAGGTCATGCGGGAGGTCATCGACCGCATGGGCGCTGATCGCATCACCATCGCCTACGGCCTCACCGAGGCCTCGCCCGTCATCACCCAGACCCTCGCCGACGACAGCATCGAGCGCCGCGTCTCCACCGTGGGCAAGGTCCTGCCTAACGTCGAGGTGCGCCTCGTCGACGCCGACACCGGCTTGGTGGTCGGCCCTGGCGAGCAGGGCGAGCTCCAGACCCGCAGCAGCATGGTGATGCAGGGCTACTACAACATGCCCGACGCCACCACCGACGCCATCGACGCCGACGGCTGGCTCCACACCGGCGACCTCGCCACCGTGGACGAGGACGGCTACTACAAGATCACCGGTCGCCTCAAGGACATGATCATCCGTGGCGGCGAGAACATCTACCCCCGCGAGATCGAGGAGTTCCTCTACACCCACCCGCAGATCGACGACGTGCAGGTCATCGGCGTCCCCGACCAACGCTTCGGCGAGGAGGTCATGGCCTGGGTCCGCCTCAAGCCCGACGCCGACGCCACCGAGGACTCAATTCGCGACTTCTGCCGCGGCAGGATCGCCCACTACAAGGTCCCCCGCTACGTCAAGCTCACCGACGAGTTCCCCATGACCGTCACCGGCAAAGTCCAGAAGTTCCTCATGCGCGAACAGTCCGTCGAGGAACTCGGCTTGCAAACCGCGGCCGGCGTCCAAACCGCGTAAACTCGCCTCCTGTTTCGTATCCCCGGTCATTGCGAGCGCAGCGCGGCAATCCCGCCAGCGCGGTGCCGTGTCCAAATTGCGGTTCGAAGGAAAATCATGCCAACCAACCAGGAATTGCTCGCGAGAATCACCGCCAGGCCGGATGTGTTTGGTGGAAAGCCGATTATTCGAGATATGCGGATATCAGTGGAATTGATATTGAGCCTGCTCACCCAGGGTGTCTCTTCCGAAGGTATTTTGGACGATTACCCCGACCTTGAGTTGGACGATATCCGCGCCTGCACCGCCTACGCCCACGCCGTAATTTCAGGAGATACGCTCGCTGCGGTTTCCGTTGTCGAAGGTTGAGGCATGAGGTTCCTGGTGGACCGCTGCGCCGGACGCCGTCTCGCCGAATGGCTCCGCGCACAGGGGCACGACGTCCTGGAATCGCAATCCCTCGGCCCCGATCCTGGTGACCGGGCTTTGCTGGAAATTGCGGTATCGCAAGGGCGCATCCTGATAACGATAGATACCGACTTCGGCGAATTGATCTACCGCCACGATTTTCCTCACGCTGGGCTGGTCAGATTGCCGGATGTACCGGCGGAACGACGGATCGCCCTGCTGGCCGCGGTGATAGACCGGCATAGTTTCAGCATCGGAAAACCGAGCTATCGTAACGATTAGAGGCGAGAGAATGCGGATTTCCCTGCCCGCCGGCTCCTGAGCAAAACGACCACCTGGGCGAACAATCCATGGCAAAACGCGGCCTGCACACGGCCGCCAGTGCGCAAACCGCGTATCACTACCGTCCATGCTTCGGGATTTGTTCAGAATTGCTGGATATTTCAACTACTGTATCGTCATTCCGGCCTTGAGCCGGAATCCAGCGTCGTGTCCGGACCGCAAGGTTGCTTATGGCAGCGGCCTCTGGAGCCTGCTTTAGCAGGCATGACGGTCCGGGACTGGAACGTCCCATCAAATCTGGACCGCTACGTGCATCGCCTCATCTGTGATTGTGTGCGCAGCGACTCAACCAACGCCTCCGCCTCGCCCGGACCGCGCAGCTCGATCACTCGCAGGTGCGGATAATCCCCGTCGTCCAGGATCCGCCGGTACTCCCGCCGCACCCCCCGGTGGCTGGTAATCGCCCAGAGGATGATCGAATCCCTGCTGAGGAATGACTGCCTGAACCCTTCCCGGTTGCCCGAGAACAGCTCTTCCTGGGTGACCACCCGCCTGGTGGTCCGGGTCAGGGCGCGCCACAGCACCACCCGAAAGGGATAGTTGAGCCAGACGACGGCGGTCGCCCGTCCCCAAACAATATCCCGCACGGCGCTGTAGTTGCCGTCCATCACCCACCGTTCCGCCGCCGCCGCCTCAACGGCCATCCGCCGGACCTCGTCCCCCGGCCGCAGCCGCCAGCCCGACATCCAGTGGATCCCATCCAACTCAACGTGTGGCGCTCCCAACACTCCGGCCAACTGCCGCGCCAGCGTCGTCTTCCCAGAGCAGCTAGTCCCCACCACCGCCACCCGCTCCATCGCGCGGCGTGTCTCTCCACTCGCCATCACTTGCGCCGAGCTGTTACTGTGACCGGCCCACGCTCCGGTTAATCGTCCGAGTTGTCGTCAACCTGCACCCGAAACGTTTGCCGACGGGTCAGTGCGCCATACATGAAGGTTCCCACCAAACTCGCCAGTGGCCCAAATAGGAAGACCAGCCCGAAACCACCCATTCCAATTGCGGTGAGCCAACCCCCGATACCCATTCCCACTAAAGCGATGATGACCCCAGCTGCCAGCCCCCATTTGCTTCGTGAAGCATCATGATTGATAGTAGTGTTCACCGACTGGAGCGTCGCCTTCTCCAATTCGATCTGGGCCGTTTCTAGGTCGATTTGGTGTTGGTGGCCTTTCTCTGCCATGGTCAGTAGTCGGTCGGCCCCGCCCGGTACGATTTGGTCATAAAGGGCGAGGGCATCCGGCGGTGGCAACGGACCTTGCCATTCTGAGCCAACGACGACGCGGGTCATTCCTATTTGAGAATCAGCCGGTTGCTGGACCGGCTGATTCTCGTTGGCGTCATTATTTACATCGGTCTCGCTCATCGACCTTGCTCTGCCGGCAAATGCTCATCACTGCCTTCGGATTCGAACACCCCAATAGCATTCCTAACGCACTGACCTACCTCGTCCCAGACAATCCTGACGGTCTCGGCCTCCGCTTCCGGGCCCGACGGAGCACCCAACCTGCGGACACGCAGACCTTCATAAATCCTGACTAACTCCTCCACGTGGTAGTCATCCAAGGTCCCACCAAAATCAATGATGCGAGCCACGCCGTCTGTGAAAGCGCTGCCTAGATGCGGCAGTCGGATTATTCGGTGTTTGATCGTCATTGCTGTTCACCTCCCTTTAGGGTAAACGTTGTTACTCAACGCGATACCCGCCGGTGGACAGCAGCCCAAAGTCGCCATCTCGCAGTCCTCTCGGCGGCAGCTAGTACTGAACTGGCTGCTTCGGCGCGGATTTTATCAAATGTGCTTGTGTTGTGCATATAAATTGTACTACCCCGCCACGCGCATCTCTTACCCTAGCCGTATCCCGCCCCGTAATCTACAATAGTCCAACTATTTGTACCCGGCGCGCCGCAACCGCGATTATCCGCGCCGTCACCATCAGGAGGGACCCGTTTTGAAGGTAAAAGCTGCCGTTTTGTGGGAAGTTGGTCAGCCTCTCGACATCTGCGAGGTCGACCTTGACGAGCCGAAGGCCGGCGAGGTCCTGGTGAAGGTCGGTTCCGCCGGCATCTGCCGCAGCGACCGCCACTTCATGCACGGCGACGCCCCCATCGCCATCCCCGTCGTCCTCGGACACGAGGGCGCCGGCACCGTAGTCCAGACCGGCCCGGGCGTGACCCTGGCCTCCGAGGGCGACCAGGTCATCCTGTCCTTCGTCCCCGCCTGCGGACGCTGCCGCTCCTGCCTCGAGGGCCACAGCAACCTGTGCGACCTCCACGCGGCCACCGGCGCCAACCTGCTCGACGGCACAACCCGACTCCACGCCGGCGATCAGGCCATCCACCACATGGGCAAGGTGGCCTGTTTCGCTGAGTACGCTGTGCTTCCCGAAACCGGCGTCGTGCCCGTGTCCAGCCCCGTCCCCATGGACAAGGCCGCCATGATCGGCTGCTCCGTGACCACCGGCGTCGGCGCGGCCCTCTACAGCGCCGAGATCAAGGCTGGCAGCACGGTCGCCGTCATCGGCTGCGGCGGCGTCGGCCTCAACGTCATCATGGGCGCGGCCCTGGCCAATGCGAGCCAGATCATCGCCGTCGACATCCGCGAGGCCCAGCTCGAGTTCGCCATGCGCTTCGGCGCCACCCACACCGTCAACGCCGCCGACCAGGACCCGGTTCGTCAGGTCAAGGACCTCACCGGCGGACGCGGCGCCGACTACACTTTTGAGGTCTTCGGCAGCGGCGACACCACCAAGGCCGCCTACGATATGGCCGCCAAGCGTGGCGTCGTCACCGTCGTCGGCATTGCCCCCTGGGGCCAGGAGGCCGGCATCAACGCCGTCGACCTGGTCCGCAACGAGAAGACCCTGCGCGGCTCCTACTACGGCTCCGCCCGCTCCCGCACCGACATGCCCGTCATGGTCGACCTCTACCAGTCCGGCAAGCTCAACCTCGACGACCTGGTCGTCCGCCACTACACCCTCGACCAGATCAACGAGGCCTACGACGACCTCGACCGCGGCGAAATCGGCCGCGGCGCCATCATGTTCGACTGACGGGTTTCCGCAGGGGCGAATGATTATTCGCCCCTGCAACCTCCTCCGTCATACGCCCATCATGGCTACGGAAGCGTCCCTCGTCACGGCATCGGACCACGCCCGTAAGGCGTGGGAGTTGTTGGCAGACTCAGACCGCAAGTTCGCCGCACGAAAGCACTTGCCGGCTTCCGCCACACTCTGGGATGCAACAGTCCAAGCGGTGATGGCGGTTGCCGCGCACCGAGGCTGGCCCTGCAGCGGCGACCGCCTGTCCTTGCGCAGTACCATCGAACGGTTAGCCGAAGATGCCGGAGACAATCTCATCCCCTTGAAGTACGTCTACGCCGAAAACTTTCGGGACAATGCAGAGTTAGACTTCATGGAGTTTCGAGAGTTGGCCTACGACGGGGCCAGAGTCAGGGATTACGTTCGTTGCCTGCTGGCAATGGTATATTGACCTCGGCCGGGTGGTGGCGAAAACCAGCCCAAGCGTCCTAATCTCTCGGCGAAAGAGGCACAACATAATGGAAATCACACTCACCCTCTGGCAACTAATCGGTATTGTAATCGCCTCAGTAGTAGGCATTGTCACAATCATCAGCTTACTGATTACATCAGGAGTCCGGATCGGTAATTTCGTCACCCGCGATGACCTCGATAGAACCAGCGACAAGCTGGAAAAGCAAATCGGCGACGAGGTTGGTCGTCTTGAAAAGCAAATCGGCGACGAGGTTGGTCGCTTGGAAAAGAAAATCGAAGATGAGGTTGGTCGACTAGAAAAGAAAATCGACGACAACCACGTACAACTGCTCCTCGCAATTCAGAACTTGGGCAACCGCCTCGAAAACGCCATCTTGGAACATGCCCATGATGAAGACGGCGTAGCAGTTTTCCGCAGACACCCCCAAATGGACGCCGCCAATTAACCTCAGGAGACTCCCATGCCCCGCCTGTCCGTTCTGTCCGAAGTCCAGCGCCAGATGCTCCAGTTCTTCCCCTGCCGGGAAGACGAGGGCACACCCTGGGCGCCGCTGTCCAAGCCCCTGGCCGACAGCACCATGGCCATCGTCACCACCGCCGGCCTCCACCTGCGCGACGACAAGCCCTTCAACCGCGACCATCCCAGCGGCGAGTCCACCTACCGCGTCATTCCCAGCGACTCCGACCCGGCGGACATCGTGCAGAGCCACTTCAGCATCGGCTTCGACCGCACCGCCATCTACCGCGACATCAACATCACCTTCCCCATGGATCGCGTGCGGGAACTGGCCGAGCGCGGCGTCATCGGCGCCGTCGCCCCCAACCACTACTCCTTCATGGGCGCCCTCCGCGACTGCACCGTCGTCGCCGAGCAGACCGGACCCGAGGTCGCCCAGCGCCTCAAGGCCGAGGGCGTCGACCTCGTCCTGCTGACCCCCACTTGACCCCTCTGCACCCACGCCGTGAGCGTGCTTGCCCGGGTCTTCGAGGAGACCGGCCTGACCACCATTGCCATCGCCCTCGTGCGTGAACACGCCGAGCGCGTTCGTCCGCCCCGTGCCCTGTGGGTTCCCTTCTACTTCGGCTACACCATGGGCAAGCCCGACGACCCCGATTTCCAGCACCAAGTCCTCGCCGCCGCCCTGGCGACTCTCGACGCCGACGCCGGCCCCGTCCTGGCCGACTATCCCGAGGATGCCGGCCCCATCGGGCTCCCCCAGGCATCCGAGGTGACGGCTTCGAGCAACGGCGACACGGTTAAACCCCTGGGCGCTGCCGACGAGATCACCGCCCTGCGCGGCTACTACGAGCGCTGGCAGGAACAGCGCGGCCGCACCGCCGTGGGCGTCACCGGCATCCCCCAGCGCCGCTTCCGCGGCATCATCCGCTTCCTGGAAGCCTACGCCGAACGCGACGACGCCGACATGGACGAACGCCCCGCCGACGTGTCCGTGCCCCAGTTCGCCCGCTACTGCGCCGACGACCTCAAGGCTTTCTGCTACGAGGCCCGCATGGCCCAGCGCCCCGGCGACACCGAGGCCGACATCCACACCTGGTTCTGGGGCGAGACCGCCGTCGGCGCCCTCATCGACAGCATCACCCAGCGCCTCAACGCCACCGGCGACGCCAAACTCCAGGCCACCGCCTACGGCCTGTCCCGGTAAAGCAAATTGCATGGACGGACCGGCTGAACGGGAAATGCCCGCGGCGGCGTCCCGGTGGCGTATGCTGCCCCTGGCGATACTCTCTGCGCTGGCCGCAGCGGCCTTGTCCGGTTCCTGCACCGGTTATGCCGACGAAAGCGAAGGCCCCGGCGCGATCATAACGGCAGTGCTGCTCGCCGGCGGCGTTGCTCTCACTATCAGCCTGGCGTTCCTCCTGCTGGCGCCCAATTTGCGCCGGGCCAATCTGCTGACGGCGGTTTGTGTAGCCGCTTATCTTGCCGTCGGGTTTGGGGCGTGGTTCTTGTTCATCTGGCCTTTGGTGGTGGCGCTGGTCATCACCGTCGCCGGCGGCTGGCTGGCCTATGACATTACCCGTACGGCGACTGACTCCCGAGCCGGTTATGCCACCAAAATAATAGTGACTCTTGCCATCGCCTTTTCGGCCTGCATCGTGGTGATAGTCTTCTGGGCCAACTACGACCTGTGTATCGGCTTTTTTGGAACGAGTTGCAGCGGCCCTGACGAGTTGAACGTCGTGCCCTTTGCGCTCACTTTGGGAGGCGTTCCGCCCATCTTGGGCGCCATAGCAACATGGCTGACTGACCCCATAGACTCTGACCAACCTTCCATTAGTGCGTCTGCTATGCTGGTGGGCAGCGTCGTTTTATGCGCCGTGATTGGGCATGGTCTTGGCATTTTTCCTTATTGGACGGGCTGGAGTATTAGCTACGCAGCACATTACTTTGCCACGCCTGGCGCTACTTTGATTGTCGGCGGCATTGCGTTGGCCGTTGGGCTCCTTTTTGCCACGGTCACGTCCGACCGCAGGGGTCTTTGGTTCTTCGCCATTATTGGTGCTGGCGCCTACATTGCCGGGGAGCTTAGTACCAGGGGAGATATATTCACCAACCCGTGGCAGATTATTACGGGCTTGGCGGTGGTTGCTGCCAGTGGGGCAATTGCCGGATTTACTGCACCCCGCAAGTTTGACTCCGGCGCCGGTCTGTCTGTATCTGCCGGCTTTATCTCATTGCTTGGCGCGTTGGCTGGTGCTTATCTCGTCGCTGGAGGGCTTCTCCTCGATGACTATTATCATGGCCAAGTGCCGTTCAGCAGTTCGCCTCTCTTTTTTGGAGGAGTGCCGGTGGCGGTCGCTGCGGTCACTGCATACCTGGCTGGTTGGGTCAGCCGGCGATCCTCCTAAACGTCCGGCCCATCCCCACCGCCGTCCGGCGTATCTTCGGCTGTCACCGTCCGGGAATGCGATATCGCCGGCCGTCGCACCGTGGCGGGCGGCGGCGGCAGCGGCGTCCCGTCCTGCGAGTTCCAACCGTCCGGGAAGTGCAGCGTCCGCACCGGGTAGTTGATCGTGATCCCTTCCTCAGTCAGCCGGGCGTGCAGTTGCTTGATCAGCTCGCTGCGTACCTCGAAACTGGCCAGCCGGTCCTTCGCTTGCACGAACAGCCAGAAGTCGACGTTACTCTCGCCGAAGTTCTCGTACCCGAAATAGGCGCCGTAATCGAGCACCGCTCCCGGATGCTGGGCCAGCACCCGCTCCATCACCTCCTGCCCGACCTGTTCCACCCGGCCCAGGTCGCTCTCGTAGGCCACCCCGCAGGTCAGGTACACGTTCACGTGCTCGTCCGGCTTGCTGTAGTTCGTGATGACCGAATCGGCGAACCGGGAATTGGGAATTATCACCAGGTTGTTGCCCCAGGTGCGCAACCGAGTGCTCCGCCAGTTCACGTCCACCACGTAACCGCTGACCCCGCCGTCCATCTCGATGTAGTCCCCCGGATTGACCACGCCCTCGGTGATCACGTAGGTCCCGGCGAACAGGTTGCTCAGCGTCGGCTGTATCGCCAGCGCCACGGCCAGCCCTCCGATGCCCAATCCCGCGATCAGCGGCGTGATGTTGATGCCCAGCACGTCCAGCGACACCATGATGGCCATCACCGCGACGACCAGCAGCAGGCTGCGTCGGGCCAGGGGCAGCGCCCAGCTGCTGGTGTTGGCCGCCGGCGTGCTCGCCAGGTATTCCTGCAGCCACGTCAGCCCGCTGGTGCCCATCACGTTGATCATGTACGCGCCCACCGCGATGGCGCCCACGGAAAATACCCGATCCACGACGGTATCGATGGTGTGTGGCAGTTCCAGCGGGATCTTGATCGCCAGGTACACCCCCAGCAGGATGATGTACGTCGTCACCGGACCCTTGGCGTTGGACACCAGGTGGTCGTCCAGCTCCCCCGGGAACACGCTGGTTACCTTCAACATCAGCCGGAACAGTATCCGGCTGAACAACACCGCGAAAACCACGGCCCCGGCCACTATCCCCAGGCTCACCAGCAGGTCGTGCCACTCCAGCCCAATGGCCGCCGCCGCCGCGACCACCTCCAGCCACCAGTTGATCAGGATGTCTACCATGACCTGCCTACGCTTCTCGCACCGTGATTAGATTCACCGGGGAAGCGTCAGCGCTTCGACGATGCGCGGCAACATTTCGCCGGCCGGACCCGTCACAACGACATCAGCCGCCGCCGTGAGCTGCGTGGGCTCGGGATTGACCTCGATGATCCTCGCCCCACGCTCCCGGGCCAGCAGCGGCAGTTGCGCCGCCGGATTCACCGCCCCCGAGGTTCCCACCAGCAGCATCGCGTCGCACCGCTGCGTCTCCGCAAAGCACGAATCCAGCACCGCCCTCGGGATGGGCTCGCCGAACATCACCGTGTCCAGCTTGATGACCCCGCCGCACTCTGCGCACAGCGGAGGCACGTCGGTGATGGCGCGCTCCGCTCGTGGTCGCCGCCATCCGCACCCGATGCAGCGCAAGTAGTTGCGATTGCCGTGGATCTCCAGCAGGTTGCGGCTGCCCGCTCGCCCGTGCAGGTCGTCCACGTTCTGCGTGATCACCGCCTTGATGACGCCGGCAGACTCCATCTCCGCGATGGCCACGTGGCCCGGGTTCGGCTCGGCGTTGTCCACTGCGTCCTTGAGGTCATAGGTCGGGTTTCCCGGCGTCACCTCGTCGCTCAGCCGCTTCTCCCACCAGTCCTGCGGGTCCCGCGAAAACACCCGGTACGACAGGTTGCTGGGCTGCCCGTACTTGGTCCACAATCCGTCCGGCCCGCGAAAGGACGGTATTCCGCTCTCCACCGACAGGCCAGCCCCGGTCAGCGCGACCGCATACTCAGCGCCGGCCAGGATTTGAGCGGCGGCGATTATCGCTTCAGTGTTCATACAACGCAATTCCGTCAGAATAGGGTAACTGTTCAGACTTACAGAGAAAGTGTCATTGCTAGCGCCCCACCCTTGTCATTGCTAGCGCAGCGCGGCAATCTCGTTGGCGTAGGAGAGTCGGTTGGGGCAGACATTGCTGCTACGGCGTCGAGATTGCCACGGCGCAAGCCCCTCGCAATGACAACCTCCTGGATTCTGAACACTTACAAAATAGGATAGGACTTGCCCAGTTGGGACCGTCATTCCGGCGAAAGCCGGAATCCAAGCATCCCTCCCATCTCGAAATCCCGTTTATCCTGTCCATCCATGCAAAGACACCACCTGAAACGGAACGCTACCTTCCTTCATTAGACACCATCCCGTCGGCCACGCGGAAGTAGGCGGCGTTGTCGCCCAATACGGCCCGAACCGGCCCGGCGTCGGTGGTGGTGATCAGAGTCTGGCGATACCGGGCAACCATTTGCAAGACCCGGTCCCGCCGGCGGTCGTCCATTTCCGAAAACACGTCGTCCAGCAGGATGACGGGGTCATCGCCCCGCGCTTCCGCCAGGTATTCCGCCTCCGCCAGCCGTAGCGCCAGCGCGATGGTTCGAGCCTCGCCCCGCGACGCGAAGGACGCAGCGTCCATGCCGTTCAGGTAGGTTGCAAAGTTGTCCCGGTGCGGCCCCGCCGCCGTGATCGCGGTGGCCTGCTCGCGCGCCGCTCCTCGCTCCAACTCTTGCCGAAACGCCGCAGCGGTTTCGTCAAAGCCCACGCCTGGCGGCACGCTGGGCACGTACTCCAGAACAAGCTCCTGTCCCGGTTCGCCCAGCTCATCGTGCTGCAAGCGCGCAAAATCCGACAGCCCTGCCAGCGCCTGGGACCGCCCGAAGGTCACCGCCGCCCCCGACTGCACCAGTTGCTCGTCCCAATATTCCATCTCTTCAGGATCGACGTGGCCGTCCCTCCTCCGGCGCAACAACCCGTTCCGGTTGCGCAGGGCCGCCTGGAACCGTTGCAGCGCCTGCAGATACGACCGGTCCGCCTGGCTGATCAGCACGTCAAGATAGCGCCGCCGGTGCGACGGCGACCCCAGCACCAGGTCCAGATCGTCCACGGAAAACAGAGACGCGGCAATCCGCCCAACCAGGCCGGACGCGGTGGCCGCTTGGCGGTTTACCCTGATCTGCTTGGTGACCGGCGGCAATGTCGTCGGTTCGGGTCTGCGGGTGTCACCGACACTGTCTGCCCCGGCCTCTCGCGCCGTCGGCTGGTAGCCGACCACCACCATGAGCGACTGCCCATCGACACAAGCGATCCCTGTGATATAGGCCGCCGCGCCATCCCGCGCCGCGTCTAAGTTGAGTACCTGCCGCTCGCGCTCCGTTCGGAATGACCGGCCCACGGCCAGCGTGTACGCCGCCTCCAGCAGGGACGTTTTCCCCTGGGCGTTGCCGCCGTGGAAAACCGACACCCCCTCCGGTGGCGCGATGTCGACCTCGCGGAAATTGCGGTAGTTGACGAGGCTGAGCCGGGATAGACGGGCCAATGGGCGCCCTCCGCCGGCTGGCGGCCGGCGATGGTGTGACGGCTCTATTGGCCGGCGTAGATGTATTCGCCCTCGGTCGCTCCGGACAGCAGCTTCAGAACGTCGTGGTCGACTTGATTGCCCAGCCCGATGGCGTGTACCCGCAGGTTATGCACGTCGCTGTGGACCAGTACTGCCAACAGCTCCTCCTGGGTACGATCGCTCCTGGAATCTACGCACGCCTTGCCCGGTTCATTCAGCCCCTCCGGGCAGGGCTGCACCGCTTCGGGGTCGAAGGGCTGGTAGCCGGAGATGATGTCAACGCAGGCATTGCTTGCGCCGCCCAGATTGGCGGGACACGGCTTCACCTCATTGGGATTAACCGGATGGTAAGCCGTGACGGTCTCGCCAACGGTGGCCACTTTCACCGGGTCGCACACTTCACCGGGGCGTACCGCCATATCCGGGGGACAAGGCACCAACCCGGTTGGGTCTATCGTAATCGTATCGAACACCGGACTGCACACCTCACCGGGGGCGCTGTCGATGCCCGCTCCGCAGATTTCGGCTTTGGCCGGGTCAACAACAATGAACCCGCCATCGCTTCCGTCCGTCAGCACCACTATCACGTTGTCGCGCGTCCGGTCGCCGTGGGCCAGAAGCGCGCTGTGGGCCGCGTCAATCGCGTCGTGGATATAGGCCGGGCGGTCCGCCGTCGTCAGAGTATCCACCGTGTGCAGCCATTTGGTGGAGGCCTCCAGCGACTCCAGTGATTCCAGTTCCGGGAACGGATCTGGAACATCGGTGAACAGGGCCAGGGATACCAGACTGTTCTTTGCCGGCCGGCCAGCGTCGGGATCGGCGTAAGGCAGCGCCACGTCCAACAACGCTCGCTTGACTATCGGCAGACTGCGGTTGATGGTATTGCTGGTATCGACCAGAAAGACCGTGTTGGTGTCGTCGTCGTAAAGGGAAATGATGGCTTCGCCAAGGGGGACGGTCTCGGAGTCTGTTGCCGCGGTGGCTGTGCTGACGCCGTCGTCGTTGCTCACCAGCGTGTAAATGGCGTAGGCAATGCCGGCAAGGATGGCCAGCGCCAGCAGGATAAGCAGAATGAGCAGCAGGGGCCGCCAAGAGAACCCTCGTTCCGGCGGACCGTAGCTGATGTGATAGGTTACCACGTCGTGCCCTCCCCGGCCGGGGACCAAGCGGTCAGTTGTCCCGGGCGCACCCTTCACAGTAGCCGTAGAAGTCGACCCGCTGCGAGGATATCTGGAAGTCCGTATTCTCGCCTATCGCCCGTTGCAGGTCGGCCACGCCGTCCTGGCCCACGTCTGCATCCACTACCGCGCCACAGCCCAGGCACACCAGGTTGGCGTGGGGCGACAGGTTCGCGTCGTAACGGGACTGCTTCTGGAAGGGCAACTCCCGCACGATGCCCGCCCGCTCCAGCATCGCCAGCGTGGAATACACCGTCGCCAGCGTCACATACGGAAAGAAGTCCCGTACCCTCTCGAATATGTCGCGTACCGTGGGATGGTCCGCTGAGTTGACCACCACTTCGGCAATGGCCAGGCGCTGGGGCGTCAGCCTGATCCCCAGCGGCTTCAAACGCGCGACGAGATGTTCTTGCGTAGTCACAATATCGAGCCCATGAATCGTATGGATTTCCCAGTATAACACTGGACGGGCACCCAAGCCCGCCTTCAGCCAACAGGCAACTGTTCAGAGTTGCGGGAAAATGTCATTGCGAGGCGCTTGCGCCGTGGCAATCTCGACGCCGTAGGAGCAACCTCTGCCCACAAAGACTCCCCTACGCTGACGAGATTGCCCCGCCCACGCTCGCAATGACATATGACTTACGCAGTTGGGACCCTCATTCCGGCGAAAACCGGAATCCAGAAACTCTCTGCATCCAAAAATCCCGTCTATCTTGTCCATCCATGCAATGCAACCATTTGCTGGCCTCGTTTGCGCCGCGTCGCGCGAAATACGTCCGTTCAAACATGCGTGTGGGGGAGGCCATGCAACCTCCCCCACACGTAGCGCTGCGGTGGTTCGATTTACAGGCGTCCGCCGCCGCCAGCCACCCGCTCGTTGACCCCGTAGAAGAGCGAGTCCAGCTTATGGAACACCTGGATGCGCGAGCGCGCCGTCTCCACGACGAAGACCCGACCCTCGTCGTCGCATTCCACGGCAATGGGACCCCAGAACAGCTTCTCGCGGTCCAGGCCCTGGGAAATCTTGCGCTCCTCCCACATTTCGGGATTCGCGTCCAACTTGCCCATGCCCCAGGTGGAAATCGTCCCCTCGCCGTAGGTCATGCCGGCGTAGGAACCGTCCGGGTGGAAGATCTGCATCCGGTCGTTGTTCCAGTCGGCCACGTAGATCGCGCCTTCCTTGTCCACCGCCACGTCGGTCGGGCGGTTGAACTGGGCCGGGCCGTCCCCCGTCTCGCCGAACTGCATCAGGAACTTCCCGTCGGCGGTGAACTTCTGGATCCGGTCGTTGCGCCAGTCGGCAACGTATACGTTCCCGTCGCTGTCCACCTCGATGCCGAAGGGCATGTTGAACTGGCCGGGGCCGTCGCCAAACTCGCCCCACTGGCCGATGTACTCCCCGTCGGCGGTGAGCATCTGCACGCGGTGGTTGTTGCAGTCCACCAGGTACAGGGTGCCATTGGGCGCGAACACCATGCCCGTGGGCTTGTCCCACTGGCCGTCGCCGTCGCCCGGCCGCTCCCACTTCGTGATGTACTCGCCGTCCGGTGAGTAGATGCTGATGCGATCCAGGTACTCGTCCGCCAGGTAGACGTTGCCGTTGGGCCCAACGGTTATCGCCGTCGGCCAGATGATGGCGCCGTCGGTGGACACGGCCTCGCCGTCGCCCTGCTCGAATACGCCCTTGGCAAACTCGCCGATGAACTCCTCACCCACGGTGCACATCGTGATGCGCTTGCCGTCGGGCCGGTAGTCGTAGGAGCGGTTGGCGACGTACATCACGTCCTCTTCGCCCCGGGCCATCGCCGTGGGGTTGCGGAACCCCGGGCCGGAGAATTCCGCCCGGCCGATGGTGTGGCTGTACTGCAAGTCGATGCCTACGGCGGGCAGCGCCGTGGGATCAATGGTTGTGGTCATAAGATATTCCTCCGTTGGAACGGATGACGGGTTTCGTAGCCGGTGGGGGCGAATGTTGGTTCGCCCCCTGAATACCGGCTAGATGAGGTTGAACTTCTCGAACGTCCCGTTCACCAGCGGCTGAGCATCCAGACCCATCCAGTTTTCCAGCAGGTCGGTGTAGATGCTGCGGAAGTCGTTGTTGAAATGCAGGTCGCCTTCCAGGAGCTTGTCCTCTTCCAGCGAGGGATACTCGCCGTACATCCCGCCCTTCACGTTGTCGCCCACCACGAACGCGACCCCGCCGCTGCCGTGGTCGGTGCCGGAGCCGTTGTCGTGCACCCGTCGCCCGAACTCGGTAAACACCAGCAGGGTCACGTTGTCGCTGGCCTCGTGCTCGCGCAGGTCGTCCATGAAGTCGGCAATGGCGTTGGAGGTGTTCCCCCACAGGCTCGCGTGGGCCGCCAGCTCGCCGGCGTGGGTGTCAAAGCTGTTGTACGGAGCCGTCGTGTACAGGATCCGCGTGCCGAACCCGGCCAGGTGCACCTGGGCGATGTTCTTCATGTACTGGGCGACCACGTCCTGCCCATACTCCACGCTGGAGCTGTACATCTCCGGCGCCGTGCTCAGGATGTCAGCGCCTTTCAGCGCGTCCGTTCCCGTCTGAGACAGGTATTCCACCACCGCGCTGCGGCCGATGGTCGGCGAGTACATCTTCGAGAAGATGTCCAGAGCCTCCATGCGCTGCTCCTCGGCATCGATGCCGGTCAGCACGCCGTAGGTCGCCAGGTTGCCCACCGAGGCTACCGGCACGCCCGGGGCGGCCAGCGCCCGCGGCAGGCCGCGGCCGAAGTTCACGCCGGTCAGCACGTTTTCCTTGTGGGGGTCAATCTCGCGGATGGCGCGGCCCAGCCAGCCCTCGGTACCCTGCTTGTCCGGCTCGCAGGTGTGCCAGATGTCCATGCTGCGGAAGTGGCTGCGGTTGGGGTTGGCGTAGCCCACTCCCTGGATGACGGCGACCTTGCCCTCGTCGAACAGCCTCTTCAGCGGGCCCATGTTGGGGTTCAGGCCAACGTACCCGTCCAGGTCCAGCGCCTGGCCTTCCGGGACCCGCACGGAAGGGCGATTGTCGTAGTACAGCGGGTCCCCGTGGGGCACCACCGTGTTCAGCGCATCGTTGCCGCCGGAGAGCTGGAGCACCACCAGCACCGGATCTTTCTTCGTTGCGGTCATGTTGTTTCTCCTTTCGATGGAGTGGATTGGCATGGCGTGTACATCGTCGCTTGCATGCAATTCGCGGCGGCAACTTAGAACCAGCGCCGGCGCTTACTTTTCAATTTGGGCGGAGATTCGGTGAAAGGTTCGCCTCTCGTTTTAGCCTCTTCGAGTCGCTGTAACCAGGATTCCCAGCGGCGTTGGTGGCGTTCTACCGCACGCCGTACCCGATATTGTGTCCAAATCTCGGCTAGAACCATTTCCCACTTCCCCAGCAGGTCATTCCCTATGGGCTTTCCGGTTCAGGCGGAGGAGGCGGAGGTTCGTCGAAGGGCATACCTTTGGCTTCAGCCTCCTTAAGGCGCCGGAACCATGTTTCCCACTGATCATGATTTTCCCGCCGTCCCTCTGCCCGGCCTTCCTCTCTACCTTCCTCTCGGCCTTCCGCACGGGCCTCCACACGGGCTTCCTCGACTTTGCGTTTGGTCCACATTGCACCGATAACCACTCTGCTTACCTCCGTGATGACGGGCGATGCTATCAGGGCCACTCCGCCGGCCTTCAACACTTCACCAACGACAACGTATTGAATCTCCTGCCATCCGGTTATCTGTTGTGTCACCAGTGCGAAAAGCGTGTCGGTAACGGACAGATATACGGTGATGATGGTATAGACGGCGAGGTACCACGGCAACGCCTCCGCGCTGATGCTGGGTATCCCAATGCGTCCGTTCCGCCGCTCCTCTTGGTTGCGCATTCGTCGCCCCGGTCGTGGGCTGCCCCGGCCGCCGCTCGGCGATCCGGGGCAACCTTAACCGAACAATGGCTAGGCGAACTGGTACTCCTGCGTGCTCACGATCAACTGCAACGTCTGGGCGATGGTGTCCGAGTACTCCGGCGTGCCCGGAGCCGCGCTGCCGACGAAGGCAACCAACTGGTCTCGCGTCTCGGTCGCCAGCTCGTAGGCTCCCACCATCTCCAGACAGCGATCAACGATGCCCTCGGCGGTATTCACCTGCTCGCTGTCCAGCCGCGCCACGATCTCCCGGACGCCCGGCAGGCTCGTGTTGCCCACCTGGTCCGCGGCGAAGTTGATCCGCTCCACCAGCGTGCCCGAGTCGATCCACTCGGCGCCGGTGTGCCAGCCCTCCACCGTGGGCGGGTTCATCAGGTCCTGCCCCATGTACCGGATGGTGTTGGCCAGCGGCTGCAGGCCCAGCTTCGGCGACGTGAAGTCCTGCACCAGGCGCATCGTGCCGATGACCACCTCGGTCGGACTCTTCACCTTCTCGAACCGGGCGTTCTTGAAGAAGTCGGAGTTGAACATGACCCGCAGCATGGCGGTCAGGTTGTAGCCGGAGTCGAAGTACGTCTGCTCCAGCAGCGCGATGGCTTCGGGGTCCCGCGGCGCCGTGTTCTGCCACGCCGGCACCTGCACCTCGTCGGCCACGAAGAAGTTGTACAGGTGGCGCGACACGAAGCGGGCCGCCGACTGCTGCCGGGCGATGATGTCAACGATGTCGTCGCCGTTGAAGTTGCCCGTCTCGCCCAGGAACGTCTTGTCCTCGTTGTCGTGGTCGTACGGGTTGTAGATGAAGTTCGACTCGTACCGCCCGTAGGGGTAGCGCGGCACGGCGTTGGTGATGGTCCAGCCGGTGAACGCCCGGGCCGCTTCCTTCACGTCGTCCTCGGAGTAGTTGGCCTGGCCGTCCATGCCGACGCCCATGGAGAACAGTTCCAGGAGCTCCCGGCCCCAGTTCTCGTTGATGGCGCCTTTGTGGCTCATGCAGTTGTCCAGGTAGAACACCATGGCCGGGTCCCGGGCCAGGCCCTTGAGCAGGACGTCGAAGCTGCCCATGCCCAGGTCGCGGAACATGTCCAGCTGCAGCTGGATCTGCCGCCCGTGCTCGCACTTGGAGTTGCCCGTGCACAGGATCCCATGCCAGAACAGGGCCATCTTCTCCTGTAGGGGGCGCTTGGTGTTGATCATCCGGTAGGTGAGATACGCCTGGTTGACTTCCAGCGCGTTCATCTCCTTCCAGTCGACGAAGTGTCGCTCCAGGATGTCCATTTCCAGGTCAGGCTGGGCGACGGGATTGAGCAGTTCTTCGACGGTGGCTTCGTAGCCGGCGGCGGCGCGCTGTTCCAGCTCGGCGTAGGTGGCGCCGAAACCGGCCCGACGCATCAGGTGCGCCATCTGGGCAATTTCCTGGTTGGTGGGCATAACCGTTACCTCCTGGGGGTGCTGTGGCGGTTGCGTCCGCAACCGCGGCGTTTAACGACGGATTCCGCACGCGATGACCACGGCCAAAAACGCGCGCGACAACCATCTGGAGATGGCCGCATACTACTCGCCGGCCCGTTTGAGTGTCAAGAAAACCGCGTCGCGGCCCCGGGTCTCCCAAAGTCCCGGCTCACAGCCCGTCACCGTGAACCGTCATTCCGGCGCAAGCCGGAATCCGACACTGCTGACAGGTAACTATTCAGAGTTGCAGGGCAGATGTCATTGCGAGCGAAGCGCGGCAATCTCGTCAGCGCAGGGGAGTCTTCCAGGACCGGCACTGCTACGGTGGCGTCGAGATTGCCACGGCGCAAGCGCCTCGCAATGACAGCCTTCTGGATTCTGAGCTCTTACTGCTGACAGCAAGCAATCTCAGAATGCCGGCACGCAGTGATAGAA
This sequence comes from Dehalococcoidia bacterium, assembly GCA_022827095.1. GTDB lineage: Bacteria > Chloroflexota > Dehalococcoidia > Lucifugimonadales > UBA3495 > Bin87. The sequence goes on along the minus strand of JAJDTP010000001.1, from coordinate 55,969 downwards.
TCACCCCGCCTAACCGCAAGGGTAAATCCGGGAGCAGAACCTATGGGCGATCTGAACGTAGCCAACCGCACGCTGGCGATTATGGACAACCTGGCGTTCCTGCGCCGGTTGAACAACGAGTGCATTGACCTCATCGCCATTGACCCGCCCTTTGCCGCCAACGAAACCTTCACCGGCAACCCCCGCCCACCCATTAGCGACGCTGAGTACGCCGAGGAAATCGCCCTGGCCCAGGCCCATGGTGTCGAGCACAACGAGGGTCGGGGCCTGACCCGTGTGGACGACATCTGGAGCTGGGATGAGGACGTGCATCCGGCCTGGAAAATGAGCATCGAGGACGACTACCCTGAGGTGTTCGCCGTAATCCAGGCGGTGGAAGCCTGCGCCTCGGAAAACGAAGCGGCCTACATCGCGTTCATGGCCGCAAGGCTGCTGGAATGCCGCCGCGTGCTGAAGCCGACGGGCAGCATCTACCTGCACTGCGACAGCCATGCCAATAGTTACCTTCGGATGTTGATGGACGCGGTGTTTGAGGCCGGCAATTTCAGAAGCCAAATTACCTGGCGACGGGCCATAGCTCACAATGATGCGCGTCGCTATGGGAATATCACCGACACATTGCTTTACTACGTCAATGGCTCAAGATTCACATGGAATGGTGTTTCCATATCCGAGCCTAAAACGTCGGAACAGTTAGCCACGGCGTACCCATCTCGCGATGGACGCGGAGCGTACCGGACTGCGGACTTGACCGGCGCCGGCACGAGGGAAGGGGAGTCTGGTCAAGCGTGGCGAGGTTACGATGTGGACTCCAGAGGCAGACACTGGGCACTGCCGAGAGATAGCAGTTATGCGCGGTGGATTGATACAAACATCATACCCGGATACCTACGTATTGAAGGTGTCCATGATCGACTTGATTCTCTCGACGCGCACGGACTGATTCACCACCCCAGCAGGGGCGTATGGCCCGGCCTGAAAAGGTACGCTGAGGCTGACACCGGCAACCCTCCACAAAACTTAGTCCTAGATCCCATCGGATTCACAAACTACAGCACCGGTGGCGGGGAATACTCCGGCTATTCCACTCAAAAGCCGCTGGAACTCTACGAGCGCATCATCAAGGCCAGCAGCAACCCCGGCGACTCGGTGCTGGACATATTCGCCGGCTGTGCAACGACGGCGATCGCCGCGGAAAATCTGGACCGCCAGTGGATTGCCTGCGACATGGCATATCGGGCTTGGACCATGCTCAAGCGCCGATTTTATCTGAACGGCATTGCGCTGGCAGGAACCACCGACGCCACCAAAGACGCCCTGGCGTCAGTGAGAAAAGACCGGGGATTTCAGGAACCCCAACAATGGACCACCAGCCGCACCATCGGCCCGGGCGAATTGCCGGAGCGGGACGACGTTGACCCGGCGCCGCATCACAACCTGCGGCAACCCAGGCGCGGGGCCAGTCAGAGTACGCAGTCATCGAGCTGGTCGGGGCGCATCCCGAAGGACGATGCCAAGCGGCTGCTGATGGACCAATTCGGGCCGGTCTGCTGGGGCTGCGGCTACGAACCCCGCCGGCCCAACGGCAGCCTCGACGAAACCCTGTTGGAAGTCGACCATATCCGCGCGCGCCGGGCGGCCCAAGGAACCCAGGGCAACGATGAACTCTACAACCTGGCCCTGCTCCACCGCACTTGCAACGGCATCAAGCGCAACCGGATGACGCTGGAAGAACTGCGCAATCACAACGCCATGAACGGCCTGCTCTACGTCGAAAAGATCAGTGATCTGGTTGACCTGTACGAAGCTACCCAATTCGCGGCCGAGCAGATAGCGATACACACGGCGAGGCACGGGTTGCAAACGGATCTGCCCCAGCCGGCGGGCAGCCCGGCCTGAAAGCGCCGGCTATTTCACTTGACGCATCATCGCGGCATATAGCCGGCTAGCCCGCCGCCACAAACCCCGCCACCCGTTCCTTCACCCACGCCCCCACTTCGCCCTCAAACGCCGGCTCCGGCGGTGGCTCGTGATACCGCGCGACCTTGCCGTAGCGGGCAGTGTGGTGCATACGGTTAACGATCGCGCCCAGGTCAACCTCCAGCTCTTCGTCACGAAGTAGCAGGGGTAGCGTGAACTTGGGGATAGCCTGCTGTACGGTGAACGGATACAGCAGCGCGCTGGGATGCTCAAAGCCACGGCATACCAGAATACGGTAGTCGCTGGCCGGCAGCGATGTTTCCAGAGGCATCGGTGGCCCACGACGCAGCAGGTCGATCTCCACCAGGTTGACGTATCTGGCGGCAATTACTTCCCTCTTGCGGAGGTAGCGGTAACGTCCTGTCCCCGGCGCTTTGTTTGTAGGCGACAGAACTTCGATAACGGTGACAACTTCCCGGTCAGGCGCAGCCTCAACCTGCAACCAGGTAACCTTGACTTCCCGGGGCATCAGAACCCGCACCGCGTTGGTGTCTTCCAACGAGGGAGTAGGGGCCCTGCGCGTCATGCTCTCGGCCGGGTCACACAGGTACTCAACCTCTGTGCGCTGTTTTAGGTCAGCGCGGTATTTGTGAGGCAGCCGCGGCCCTATGTCATTGGCCAAGGCGGAAATTAACGCATTGTGAAAATCCCACCATAAATGCGGCCTTTCCAAGTACGGATTCATCCCCGGAAACGGGTTGTCGTACTTCATGCCGGTCTATCCTCTCCAGACCGCTGCCAGCCGGACCACCGCGTGCCTACCCGCCCCGTCGCCGCTTGTGCTGCCGCAGGATGCAGTCGTCCATGATGACGCCCAGCCCGGCTTCCCGCGCCCGTTCCGCCGCCGCCTGGTCCACTACCCCGTCCTGCATCCACACGTACCGCGCCCCGATGCTGACCGCGTCGTCCGTGACCGCGCCGGCGAACTCGCTGCGCCGGAACACGTCCACCAGATCGATCGCCGCTCCCTCCGTCTGCGCCGCTGCCAGCGCTGCGTCCAGGTCGTCGTAGGACTGTTCGCCCAGCACCGTCGCGCCCTTCAGCGCCGGGTTCACCGGTATGATCCGATACCCCTGCGACTGCATGTACCGGGATACCCCGTGGCTGTCCCGCGCCGGATTGTCCGACAGACCCACCACGGCAATCGTCTTCACGTTGTCCAGAATTTCATCAATAAGATCCATAAACACTTCCTCGCATGGATAAACAGGATAAACAAGATTTAGCTCGCTATGCTGAAACCCTTATCCCGTTTATCCTGTGCATCCATGCCAATAGCAGCCTACCGGCTGGCCGTGCTGTCGTTGGTGGTGATGGTGATGTGGCCCATGTAGCCGTTGGCCGTGGCCCCGTGCCAGTGGTTCTCCCCGGCCTTGATCTGGACCACGTCGCCCACGCCCACGTGGTGCTCCTCGGTCTCGTTCGCCACGATGCCGTTGCCCACGGTGATCACCAGGATCTGGTCGCTGCTGTGCACGTGCCAGCCCGTCTGGGCGCCCTTCTCAAAGTTCACCACGCTGGCGTTGAAAAAGTCGCTCTCCCCTTCGGGAATGATGGGTTGGCGGGTGCGATGCACATCGCCGCCGGTCCATCCCGGTACCGCCTCCGCCGTTCCCAATGGCACGTGTTCCACGTTCGCAATCCGTACTACTCGCATGATTTTGCCTCCTGTTGTGTTTGTGTGACTGTAACGTCAGGCGGAAATCGGTTGCTTCAAAAGCTCCAGCAACTCATCGTCCGTCTCGAAATCAAATTCCAGCAGCCCCCGAGCCAGGGTGTGTGCCACTCTCCGGTCTTCCTCATCGCCGGTGGACAGCAATTCCTGAACGTCCTGTATGGTCAGCGCACGCAACTCAGGGTCGCGTCTGACCCGTTCTCGTGCCCCCACCTTCCAGTCAACGGATGCTCGGCCCATTTCAGTCTCCTTGGTCGGTCCGGATTTTGTGATCCCTCCACCGCACTTTCGATGCGGCGATATCGCTGCGTTGGTCGCTCTTGTCCCCACCACCCAACAGGATAACCAGCGTCGGCCCGTCCCAGGCGAAGTAGATCCGATAACCTGGGCCGAAGTGAACACGTCGCTCTATGACCCCATCGCCAACCCTTCGGGTGTCGCCAAAATTGCCTTCTGACATGCGGGCCAACACTTGGTGAATGCGGTTCTGAACGTGTAACGGCAAATTGTCCAACCAATGGTCAAACGGGCTCCGCCCTCGTCGGTCCAGATATGCGCGAACTTCCGGCATGCCGCCATTCTAGCACCGGCCTTTCACAGCTACGGACGCGTTGCTGTCATTGATCCGCGGCAGAGGCTTGGCCGGGCTGGCTGTTCTCCCTTGTGTCGGTTCAGGCGGAAATGGGCTGCCGCAACTGTTCCAGCAACTCTGCATCCGTTTCAAACTCCAGCTCCAGCAGTCCCCGGGCGATGTTGTGCGCGACCCGCCGATCTTCATCGACGCCAGTGGCCAGGAGTTCTTTTACGCCTTCTACAGTGAGGGCGAAATACTCCGGGTCGCGTTTGATCGCGCGACGTTCTGCGATTTTCCAATCTTCAGACAACGGCATCGTCGCCTCCTCGCGCTTTCCGCGTTCTGTAGTCTCTCCATCGCTCCCTGGCTCTGGGGATGTCATCGCGTTGAGCGCTCTTGTCGCCTCCGGCAAGCAGAATTATGAGGTCTGGACCATCCCAAGCAAAGTAAATCCGGTAGCCTGGCCCAAAGTCGGCGCGGCGTTCGACCACTCCCTCGCCAACGGCGCGAACGTCGCCAAGATTTCCCTCGGCCATTCTTCCCAGGATTTGTTGAATGCGGCGGCGCACCGTTGGAGACAGGCCGTCCATCCAGAGGCTGAACAAGTTGCGCCCCCGGTGGTCCAAATATGCGCGAACTTCCGGCATACCGCCATTCTAGCACTGGCCTTTCACAACTACGGACGCGTTGCTGTCATTGATCCACGGCGGAGGCTTGGCCGGGCTGACTCTTCTCCCTTGTGTCGGTTCAGGCGGAAATGGGCTGCCGCAACTGCTCCAGCAACTCCGCGTCGGTCTCAAACTCCAACTCCAGCAGCCCCCGAGCCAGGGTGTGTGCCACTCTCCGGTCTTCCTCATCGCCCGTGGACAGCAATTCCTGAACGTCCTGCATGGTCAGCGTACGCAACTCAGGGTCACGTCTGATCCGTTCTCGTGCCCCTACCTTCCAGTCTTCCGAGCGCGGCATCATAGTCCTCTCATGCGTACCCGCCTTCGTAAAATCGTCAGCAGCAGGATTGACGTGATTTCATGATTTGACAGGATTGGGAGTTCTCCATCACAAAACGGTTCGAATCCTGATAATCCCCAAATCTTGAAAATCCTGCTTCTGACGTTCCCCCGCCACAAGCCTAGTATGCGGGGTGAACATCGTCCACCCCGCCGTGTTCCCTTCCCTCCCTATTTCGCCGGCACGGGCACGCCGGCAATCTTCACCGGCACGCTGCCCACGGTGTTCCGGCTGGTGAAGTACAGCGTCTTCCAGTCGTCGCCGCCGAAGCACAGATTCGTCGTCGCCGGCTGCCCGTGCACCACGATGCCCAGGGTCTCGCCGCCCGCGTTCATGATGTGCAGGCCGCCGCTGCCGCCGCAGTACACGTTGCCCTCAACGTCCACCTTCATCCCGTCCGGCACGCCCTCGCGCTCGCCACGCAGGTCCTTGAACAGCCGGTCCGATGCCAGCGATATCGACCCGTCGTCCTGCACGTCGAAGGCGCGGATGATCCCCCGGCGCGAGTCGTTGATGTACAGCACGGTCTCGTCGGGATTGAACGCCAGGCCGTTGGGAACAACGAAGTCGCTCACCAGCAGCGTCAGCGTACCCAGGTCGGGCGAAATGCGGTACACGCCCGAGATGGTCTGCTCCCACTGCTCCCGAGGCCGTCGGAACGTCCACGGATCGGTGAAGTAGATGCTCCCGTCCGACTTCACCACCACGTCGTTGGGCCGGTTCAACTGCCGACCTTGGAACTGGTTGGCCAGCACCGTGGTCGAACCGTCGTGTTCCAGCCGGCTCACCCGCCGGCCGTCGTGTTCGGCTGCGATCAATCGACCCTGCAGGTCGCGGGTCAAGCCGTTGTGCCGGTTCACCGGTTCGGCTTCCACCGTGACGCCCGAGCCGGGCGTGTACCGCATGCGTCGGTTGTTGTGGATGTCGCTGAACAGCAGGTATCCGCCGTCGCTCCACCATAGCGGCCCCTCGGCCGGTCCTTCGGCGCCGCCGAACCCCGACCCATGCTCCTCAATGGGTGCGTCGGTGTCGATGATGGCGTCCAGGGCAGAAGACAACTTTTCGATTGGCATGGTTGGGCCTCCTGTTGCTTCAGGCGTCGCTCCCCGCAACGCCCGGGATACTTGCGTAGCTCGCCCCGCCATTGTATGCCCGCCAACCGGGCCGCGCAAACCGAGAACCAACCCTGTTGAGATACCTGACGACCTGAACCCAGACTCACGCGTACCCGCTTTACAGCGGAGGAACAACTTGCATGGATGCACGGGATGAACAAGATTCAATTGATGCCCTGCGCTGCTATCGTGGTTCCGGGTCGAGGCGGGCAGCAGCGGCACTCCAATGGCGGCAAGGCGACGGAAAAGGGACATGCAGCTTACGGCTATGGAATGGTTTTCGAAGACGGACCGGTTGCCATCATCCAACTCATACCATCCCGTCTATCCTGTCCATCCATGCCAAGAAACCACCCGAAACCGAACGCTACCCTGTCTCCCAATGGTGTTGCGCCATTGACAGTCGGGATAAGATACTTGCGTTCGCATAAGATCGGATAACCACGTACTTAAACACTTGCCCAAATCGGGACGACCATAACCCGACGCATGTATTTGGAGCGTGACTCTTGGCTGCAACACCAGTGAATGAACACATTCGTTACGAACCTGACGAACATCCTCCCGCCCTGTTGACCATCGGCGCCGGCTTCCAGGCCGCCCTGCTGATCATCGGCGGGATAGTTCTGGGCGTCGTCATCGTCTTCCGCATCGCGGAACAGCCCGCGAACTACATCGCCTGGGGCGTCTTCGCCGCCCTGCTCATCAGCGGCATCACCACCATCCTCCAGTCCGCCCGCCTCTGGCGCATCGGCGCCGGACATATCCTGATGATGGGCACCTCAGGCGCCTTCTTCGCCGTGTGTGTCGCCGCGCTGATCCAGGGCGGCCCGGCCCTGATGGCCAGCCTCGTCGTCGTATCGGCCCTGTTCCAGTTCGCCCTGGCCGCCCGACTCTCCGTGCTGCGCAGCATATTCACCCCGGTGGTCTCCGGCACCGTGATCATGCTTATCGCCGCCACCATCATGCCCATTGTGTTCGACATGCTCAGCGACGCCCCCGAGGGCACCGCTACCTTTGCTCCTCCGCTGGTGGCGATAGTCACCATCCTGGTTGTCGTCCTCCTCGTCCTCCGCGCCCCGGCGTCGTTGCGGCTCTGGTCCCCGGTCTTTGGCATCATCGTCGGCTGCGCGGTTTCCGCCTTCTTCGGCATGTACGACGTCCAGTACATCAAGGACGCCCCCTGGTTCGGCGTGCCCTTCGGCGCCTGGCCCGGCTTCGACTTCACCCCCGGCGTGGAGTTCTGGGCCCTCCTGCCCGCCTTCATCGTCGTCACCTTCGTCGGCGCCATCGAGACCATCGGCGACGGCGTCGCCATCCAGCGCGTTTCCCGACGCCGGCCCCAGGCTACCGACTATCGGGTCGTTCAGGGCGCCCTCAACACCGACGGCGTGGGCAACCTCCTGTCCGGCCTCGCCGGCACCCTGCCCAACACCACTTACTCCACCAGCATTTCCCTGGCCGAGGTTACGGGCATCGCCGCCCGTCGCGTCGGCATCGTGGTCGGCGTCATCTTCATCATCCTGGCCTTCTTCCCCAAGGCGACGGCTCTCCTCATCGCCATCCCATCGCCCGTGGCTGCCGCCTACGTGGGCATCCTCATCGCCCTGCTCTTTGTCCAGGGTTTGCGGATCATCGTCCAGGACGGACTCGACCACCGCAAGGCCACCGTGGCCGGCATCGCCTTCTGGGTCGGCGTCGGGTTCCAGAACGGCGTCATTTTCCCCGAACTCCTGGGCGAAGGCTTCCTCGGCGTCCTGCTCGGCAACGGCATGACCTCCGGCGCCATCGTCGCCGTGGGGCTCATGGCCTTCGTCGAGCTCAGCAAGCCCCGTCGCCGCCGCCTCCGCGTCCCCATGAACGACGACGCCCCCCAGCAGGTGGACGACTTCCTCCGCGCCTTCGCCTCGCGCATCCAGTGGAACTCGGAAGCCTCCGACCGTCTGGCCGCCGCCGGCGAGGAGACCCTCACCATCCTCGCCCAGGACGACGATCCGGAGACGTCAGACGCGCCCAAGCGCCTCACCATCAACGCCCGTCGCGAGGGCCGAAACGTGGAGCTGGAGTTCATCTCCGCCCTGGACGGCGCGAACGTCGAGGACCACCTCACCTACCTCAGCGCCCTGCCCCCGGTCCCCGACGACGGCGAGGTCTCCTTCCGCCTCCTGCGCCACTACGCCTCCTCCGTCCGCCACCAGAAATACCACGGCCTCGACGTCGTAACCGTCAGCGTCGCCAGCGCCGCGTGACGCGAATGCACGCCGCCTTCATGTGCCCGGTCGCAATTCCTCGGCGGCCGGGCATTTCTTTTGATCACCGCCACTGAGGCGTAGTTGTTCAGAATTCAGGAGGTTGTCATTGCGAGGCGCTTGCGCCGTGGCAATCTCGATGCCGCAGCAGCAACGTCTGCCCCCAGAGGACTCCCCTACGCCAACGAGATTGCCGCGCTGCGCTCGTAATGACATAGGCCTTCCTCAGTTGGAACCGTCATTCCGGCTTTCGCCGGAATCCAGGAATCCCTCGCATCTGAAAATCCTTGCCCATCCTGTTCATCCATGCCAACAAACCACCTGAAACGGAACGCTACCTACTGAGGCCGGCAACTTGCCCAATCAGGCAACTCGTTGCCATAATGAAATCCATAAAGTGTTGGAACCGTCATCATCAGGAGCCGTATATGTCCTCAAAGTAAGTTGACCATCAGAACAGCAATAAAAATCGAACGAGCGGCCCATAACAGGCACAAACGAGGCATAACTCATGGATATATCACCGATAAACGACAGCGTTCGCTTCGAACCCAACGAAAAGCCACCCCGGTCCCTTCTGATCGGCGCCGGATTCCAGGGCGCACTCGTCATGATCGGCAGTATCGTCCTGACTGTCGTCATCGTGTTCCGCATCGCGGGACAGCCTGACGACTACATCTCCTGGGGCGTCTTCGCCGCGCTTCTGATCAGCGGCGCCAACACCATCCTGCAGGCCGTGCGGTTCTGGCGGTTCGGCGCGGGCCACGTCCTGGTGATGGGCACCTCGGGCACATTCATCGCGATCTGCGCCGCGGCCTTGCTGCAGGCCGGACCCGCGGTCATGGCGAGCCTCATCGTCGTTTCCTCGCTGGTCCAGTTCGCGCTGGCCGCCGGCCTGCCCACGCTGCGACGCATCTTCACCCCGGTGGTTACCGGCACGGTGATCATGCTCATCGCCGCCACCGTCATGCCCATCGTCTTTGACATGCTGACCGACGCGCCCGAAGCAACGTCGGATCTCGCCGGTCCCGTGGTGGCCGCGATCACTCTGGTTGCCGTCCTTGCGCTGGTGCTCCGCGGTCCGAAATCCCTGCGCCTCTGGGCCCCTCTCATCGGCATTGTCGTCGGTTGCGCGGTCGCCGCGCCTCTCGGCCTGTACGACCCGCAAATCGTGCTCGACGCCCCCTGGTTCGGTGTTCAGCTCGGGTCCTGGCCCGGCCTGGACTTTACTCCCGGCCACCAATTCTGGGCACTGCTGCCAGCCTTCATCATCGTGACCATCGTCGGCGCAATCGAGACCATCGGCGACGGCGTGGCCATCCAGCGCGTTTCCCGCCGCCGTCCCACCGCCACCGACTATCGAGTGGTGCAGGGCGCACTCAACGCCGATGGCTTGGGCAATCTCCTCTCGGGTATCGCCGGCACCCTGCCCAACACCACCTACTCCGGCACCATTCCCCTGGTCGAAATCACCGGCATGGCCGCGCGCCGCGTCGGCATCGTGGTTGGCGTGATCTTCATCGTCCTGGCTTTCTTCCCCAAGGCGACGGCCCTCCTCATCGCCATCCCTTCGCCTGTGGCTGCCGCTTACGTGGGCATCCTTATCGCCCTGCTCTTTGTCCAGGGCATGCGCATCGTCGTGCGCGACGGCCTCGACCACCGCAAGGCCGCGATCGTCGGATTATCCTTCTGGGTCGGTGTGGGCTTCCAAAACGGAGTGATCTTTCCCGATCTCCTGGGCGACGGCTTCTGGAGTGTCCTGCTGGGCAACGGCATGACCGCCGGCGGCCTGGTGGCGATGCTCCTCGCGGCGGCCATGGAGCTGACTGGCGGGCACCGGCGGCGCATCCGGCTGAAGCTGGACGAACAAGCCCCGCAGCAGGTCGACAACGTCCTGCGTGGCTTTGCGGAAAGTCTCGGCTGGAACGCCGCGGACACCAACCGTGTGACCGCAGCGGCGGAGGAAACCCTCGCCATCGTGTCCCGCGCGGATCCCGGCGATCCCGAAACCCCCAGGTACCTCACCGTCCGAGCGCGCCAGGAGTCCGACGGTATCGAGCTGGAATTCGCATCAACCCTGGACGGCGAAAACGTCGAGGATCGCCTCACCTACCTCAGCGCCCTTCCTCCGGTTCCCGACGACGGCGAGGTCTCCTTCCGCCTCCTCCACCACTACGCCTCGTCAGTCCGCCACCAGAAGTACCACGGCCTGGACGTCGTAACCGTCAGCGTCTCGGCCGCCTGAAGTGGATCTCACGCGTACCGATTTTGTCTTTTGCATCGATGGACAGGATGAATAGGATGCTGGCGATACCGTCGCGGCGTTCTGCTCACAGCAGCGTCCCGGCATCCGGGGGGCTGACAATAATCAATCAAATCCTGTCCATCCTGTGTATCGATGTAAAATTACCCCGGTCGCCGTTTAAAGCGGGTACGCGTGAGGAAGTGGATCCCCTGATTGTGGGGCGAATAATTATTCGCCACGCGCTCTCACGGACGTCGGTCCCTCCTTGTTTGCTTCCCCAGGTCGGCCCCGAAATCCCTGACACCCCCACCCTTACACCCGGCAGAACGCCCGTGCTATCATGAATCCGCAGGCGAAAAATCCGTACCCTTCGACCAGGTTCCCAGCGTTCACGGCCAGCCCATCAGCATCCAAGTCGCTAACGGCCTTCGCAGTGGACTGCCGCCGGCCACTCTAACCGGTGTAGTCTCCTCGGCCACCGGGCCCGCCACAGCCCGCCATGCTCCAGGCATGGACAATGAGAGCAAAAAACCAAAGCGCAAATCCTCCGGCCGTAGGGCTGATAACCGCTCGGAACCTGGTCAACACTCTGGAAAACATCGCCTGCACACCCTCAAACCTCAGGAGGCCAACCGCCACAACACCCTGATCATCATTTCCGGCGACCGCAGCCCATCGCCTGTGCTGCGGTCGCCTCCAAGCACCATCAGCATTTCCGGGACAAAGCTCGCATCTGCTATGCTTTCCGGGTAGGCAACACATCTACGGGAGGGTATACATGAGCACGCCGGAAGGACGGGATCAGGTTCCCGAAAACCTGACACCCGAGGGGCGGGCCATAGTCCGACGGCTGGACGAGGTTGTCGAGACACTGAGGGAGTTCGGCTTCAAACAAACCGAAGTTAACGATGCGGTTTCCGCCCGTCTCCAACAAGGTGAGGAACGTCTTGCCAACCACGACGAACTCATCGCAGAGTCCCGCGTCCGCCTCCAACAGGGCGAGGAACGTCTCGCCAACCACGACGAGCTCATCGCAGAGTCGCGCGCCCGCCTGCAACAGGGCGAGGAACGTCTCGCCAACCAGGAGGTTATGCTCGCTGAGCTGAAGCAGCTCAACGCAGAGTCACGCGCCCGCCTGCAACAGAACGAAGAACGTCTCGCCAATCACGACGAACTCATCGCAGAGTCACGCGCCCACTTACAAGAAGGCGCAGAACGCCTCGCCAAATCGGAACTGCATCTGGGCTATCTCCGCGGAGCCCATGCTTCCAACACGGCACGACGCGATGCCGACCTGATCGCGGATGATATGGGCTATCAGCTCATCGACCAACTATCAAGGGGAATGCTCATCAGCTTCGCCAACATGGCGCGCGCTTCCGGCAAGCACGAAAACGACGTGCGCAGCTTTCGCGAAGCCGACCTGATTATGCTGGTCCGCGATGCCGATGGACAGCCGGCCTACGTCGCTGTGGAAGCATCGTTCACCGTCGCGGCGAGAGATATCGAACGCGCCAGGCGAAACGCTGAGTATCTTCATGAATTCACGGGCCTGAAGTCTATGGCCGCCGTTGCCGGTGTCGAAATCACCGGCGGACAGCGCCGCAACGCCAACGCTGCTGGTGTCCATTGCTACACGATCCCTGCGCGAGACCTGGAGGCTGACTGACCGCCGATCAATTACGAAATTATCCTGTGCATCCTGTGCATCCATGCAAATTTCCCCGGTCCGCCAAAGTAGCTTCACGCGCGACTCACCCATCCTTGACACCGCCAAATCCCCAAACCTACAATAGTAGGCCGTTTGGGAGATTACCGAAATGGATTACGCAATCGTTAAAACCGGCGGCAAGCAGTACCGCGTCTCGCCCGGCGACGTGCTCGACGTCGAACTGCTGGAAGCCGAGGAGGGCAGCACCACCGCCCTCGATGAGGTTCTCGCGGTGTCGCTTGACGGCCAGATGCGCTTCGGCGCCCCCACCGTGGAAGGCGCCCGCGTCATCGCCGAGGTCCAGTCCCACTACAAAGATCGCAAGATCATCGTCTACAAGTACAAAGCCAAGACCCGGTACCGCCGCAAGAAGGGGCATCGGCAGAACTACACCCGTATCCGCATTCAGGATATCGACACTGGACACCAGCCCCAAGCAGACGAACCCCAGGCCGCGACCGAGCCCGAGACAGGAGAATAGCGAGATGGCCCACAAGAAGGCCGGCGGCAGCACCAACAACGGCCGCGATAGCAACGCAAAGCGCCTCGGCGTCAAGAAATACGGCGGCGAACGGGTCACCGGCGGCTCCATCATCGTCCGCCAGCGCGGAACCCGCATTCATCCCGGCACCAACGTCGGGGTGGGCAAGGACCACACCCTCTTCGCCAAGATCGACGGCCAGGTGACCTACGAGTGGAAGGCCCGTGGCAAGCGCCGCGTGAGCGTCTACCCGGTCGCCGACGCCGTAGCCGCAGCGGCATAAAGGCAACACTATGAAAACTGATATCCATCCCCAGTACTACAGGGCCGTAGTCACCTGCTCCTGCGGGAATGTCTTCGTGACCGGAGCCACCAGGCCCGCCATGCGCGTCGAGATCTGCGGCAAGTGCCACCCCTTCTACACCGGCGAGCAGCGCATCGTCGATACCCAGGGCCGCATCGAGCGTTTTAGCCGCCGCTTCAATCTCGACGGCTAGCCCTCGACCCCAAAACGAACCCTTTGGCGGGAGCCGGTATCGGCTCCCGTTTTGCTATCAACGGACACCAAACTGACCTCTACCCGGTTCAATAAATGTCATTGCGAGCGCAGCGCGGCAATCTCGTTAGGCCGTCAACGGCCGATCCCAATCACCGTCGTGACCGCGAAACCAACCGCCGCGTCACGCTCGTAATCACCAACCCAAGCACCCGTGGAGGCAGCCCCCATGCCGCGCTACGTGCCCAAAACCGTCCGCGAGTACGGACGCATCTACCTGGCGGAACGCCTGGCCGAGCTCGGCTGGCAGTGCTTCATCGCTCGCCGCAGCCCCAACGAGGACGAGGTCATCGCCGGCATCCCCGAGCTATCCCGCGAGGTACGCCTCAAGTTCCATTCCCAGGAACACAGCCAGGCCGTCCGTTTCTACGACGCCGACGGCCTCGATTGGGACTGGGAGTACCTGGTCATCAGCACCGAAATCCTTGCTGACCTCCCCGTAACCTACCTCCTCTCCCGCAACGACGTGCGTGAAGACGGCCGGCTGGACGAGGAGTTCGGCGGAGCCCTGTGGCTCCAGCCCGAAGCCTTCGCCGAGACCGCCTTCCGCGAAGCGTGGCACAAGCTGGATGGCTAGCTCCGCAACAAACTCCCCTCCCGCCGGCGTCCAGCCAGCCCGACCGCTCTACGGCGGCCAGGCGGTGATCGAAGGCGTCATGATCCGCGGCGTGCGCCACTACAGCCTCGCCGTCCGCCGGCCCGACGGCGACATCTTCTGCGACACCGAGCCCGTCAGCTCCCGCTTCTCCGGACGCATCCGCCGTGTCCCCGGCGTTCGCGGCGTCCTCATCCTCGCCGAGACCCTGTGGTACGGCATGAAGTCCCTCCAGCGTTCCGCCATCATCGCCGCCGGCGAGGCCGACAACACCGAGAGCGCCGACTCCGCCGCCACTAAATGGACCATGGGAGTGACCATGGCCATTGCACTGGCCCTGGGCATCGGTATCTTTCTCGTCCTTCCCCTGCTGGCCGTCCGCCTCATCGACCCCTTCCTCGAATCCTCGGTGGTCAGCAATCTCATCGAGGGCGTCATCCGGCTGATAATCCTGGTGGCATACGTGGCCGGCATCTCCGCCATGAAGGACATACGCCGCGTCTACGCCTATCATGGCGCCGAGCACATGGCCGTCCATACCTACGAGGCCGGCCAGGACCTCACCGTGGACAATGTCCGCCGGCATCCCACGCCCCACCCTCGCTGCGGGACCGCCTTCCTGCTCACCGTAGCCGTGGTCTCCGTGCTGGTTTTCGCCCTCCTGGGCCGCCCAGATCTGGAATGGCGCATCCTCTCGCGCATCGCTCTCATCCCCGTGGTCGCCGCCGTCAGCTACGAGATCATCCGGTTCGCCGGCGCCCACCGCCAGGCCTGGTTCGGCAAGGCCCTCGCCGCGCCCGGACTCGCCCTCCAGCTGATCACCACCCGCCAGCCCGACGAGGACCAGATCCAGGTCGCCATCACCGCCATGGAAGCCGCCCTCGCCGCAGACGCCCAACCCTCAGCCGTGCCCGACCAGCGCGAAACTGCCGCGTAAATTTGCTCCCATCCCGTACCGTCTAGCCATCACTTCGTCATTCCCACTCCCACACTCCGTCATTCCTGCGCGAGCAGGAATCCAGACTCAGCCTACCCAGTTTCGTAAATCGTCAGCAGCAGGATTTACAGGATTGCATGATTTGGCAGACTTGAGGGTGCTCAGTCATGGAACGATTCCAATCCTGATAATCCTCTAATCTTGAAAATCCTGCTTCTGACGTTTCTCCTCCACAAACTGCGTCACGCCGGCGCCGCCAACCCGCCCCGGCCCAGCAGTGTGGTACATTGGCGCCGCCGATACCGGACCACCCGGCCCGTACATGCAGGTGCACCATGGCTGACGTCCCCGACATGCAGATGATCCCCTACTTCACGGCCACGGAACCGCGCAACTTCGTGGAGCAGGGCCTCCAGCGCTACAACGAACTGCTGGAGCGACTGGCCGAGCAGATGGACGTCCTGCTGCTGCGCGCTCAGCAGGGTCAACCCATCGACACCGACCTGGCTGAGCAACTGACCTCCCTCCGCGAGGCTCTCCGGCCCCGTCACGGCCTGTGCATCGACCGCGCCTGCTTCTCCTGCCGCGTCCACGAAGAGGCCATCAAGGAACACGTCCTGCTCTACGTCGATTGGAAACTCCCCGGCACCGTCCAGAAACTGGAGCGCCTGAAAAACCGCAACTGACGCGACTACCCTCTGGGAGCGTAACGCTCATGGTTACTCAGCCCTTTGGATTGGACTACGACACTCCCCGCGTCCCGGAAGAAGATCCCAACATCTTCTACCCCGACTCGGATGACGAACCCATGGCCGAAGACGACCGCCAACGCCGCGTCATGATCGACGTCAGCGAGTCCCTGATCCAACACTACGCCGACCGCCCGGACGTGTACGTGTCGGCGGATATATTCGTCTATTACGAGATGAACAACCCCAACCGCAAGGTGGCGCCGGATGTACTGGTGTCTTTCGGCGTTAAAAATCGTGAGCGCCTTTCTTACTTCACCTGGCGCGAAGGCAAATCCCCCGATTTCGTGCTTGAAATCGCCTCTCCTAACACCTGGCGCCGGGACGCCACCGAAAAGCGGGACATCTACGCCGCCATGGGCGTCACCGAGTACTGGCGTTTCGACAACAACCGCGGCCAGGTCGCCCGGCGGGTGCTGATCGGAGAGCGGCTGAACGCAGCCGGCGAGTACGAGCCCATCATCATCTCGCAAGACGACGGAACGTTGCGAGGATACAGCTCCGTCCTTGGGCTGGACTTGTTTGCGCAAGACGGCGTTTTGAGGATGCACGATCCCGTCAGCCAAACCTGGCTGAGGAACTTCCGGGAGGAAATAGCCGCGAGACAGATCGCCGAGGACCGCGCCCAGTTCGCCGAGGAACGGGCGCACACCGCCGAGGACCGCGCAGCCATGCTGGAGCGAATGCTCCGCGAACACGGCATCACGCCGCCCAACGGCGATTAGACCGCCGGCTGCCGCGCCACCGCCACGATGTGGTACATGTGGCGGAACAGTTGCCACGCTCCCCGCAGCAGCGACTTGAGGTCCCGGTCCGCGTCCGGCCGCACGTGCCGGAAGATGTCGGTTTCGGTGTAATAAACCTCCACGTCCGGCCTCTGCTCCCGCAGGGCATCCACCAGCCGCCGCGACTCTCCCACCGGTATCAGCGGGTCACCCACGTCGTGCATCACCCGCATCGCCGTGTTCGCGCTCCACTGCCCCACGTGGTGCGACGGCGCTATGGAATCAACCTCCGCCCTGAACCTCTCGGTCAGTTGCCCGTGCCGCCATCTCGCCTCCCCGATGTAGCCGACTCCCGCCAGCAGGGCGAACGCCGCCTCCGTGGACAGGGGAATCCGCTCATTGGCATCGTATTCGCCGCCCCCGGCGATAGCCCGAGCCGTCTCCTGGTGCGCCGGGTCGTCGATGGAATCGATGAGCATGTTGTTGTAGACCCGGCGGGTCAGCCGGTCCACCTCCCAGGCCTTGTCGCCCCGATCCTCCATAGCGCGCCCGGCCGCGATCTGTACCACCAGGTCGGCAGTGTCGTAGTACCCGCCAAAAGCGTTCACGAACGCGATGTCCTGAGCGATGCGCGGGTCGGCCGCTGCCACCAGCGCAAAGGACGCCCCCACGGAGAATCCGGCGATCCCAATCCGCGCCGGATCAACGTATTCCTCCTCTCGCAGGTGCTCCAGCGCCGCCACCAGGTTGCCGATCTCCCCGGCGTCGATCTGCGCCCGTTCCCCCATGGTCGGCGACCAGTAGAACATCGCCGCAAAACCAGTCCGGGCCAGCGCCTGCCCCAGGTTGATCACGTCCGGATCGTCCGCCCCGGCCGCGTTGGCCCCTAGGAAAATCAGGACGCCGGCCCGTCGCTTCCCGTCGGGAATCACGTACACGTCGGCCTGGCCCTCCGTGCCGTCGTCCCGCTGGAACGATATTTTTCGTCGCTCCGGTTCCACCGTAATCCACGGTTGAATCTTCACCGGCGACGGCAACACCTGGGCGGCGAACGCGGCCGTGTGGATGGCCGTGCCTGCCGGCCTGAACAGCGTCAACACGGCGACAATCGCGACGCCGGCCACGATGGAGATCAGGTACCAGCGGTATGCAATTCGTCCCAGGGTCCGCAACATGCTCCCGCCTCACGCCTACCCATTTTGTCTTTTACATGGATGCACAGGATGGACAGGATTTGATTGATTATTGTCAGCGTTCCGGCGTCCGGGACGCTGCTGTGATCTGAACGCCGCGACGGTATCGCCGGCATCCTGTTCATCCTGTCCATCGATGTAAAAGAAAAGATGAGGACGTCTGTGCCCGAGTTCTACACCCGCACGCGGCTGATCATCGCCGCCGAGATCAGCCGCGTCGCCGCCATGGCCAGGAACACGATCGGCCACGGGCTGCCCGTCATGTCCAGCAGCACGCTGAAGATCAGGGCCTGGGCGCCGGCATACAGGTAGCCGTGGGCGTCCAGCACGCCGGCGCCGGTGGCTGCCATCTTGCGGCCCGACAGGTCAACGGAAATCGTGGAGATCAGCGACACTCCCATGCTGATGCCGCCCCACAGCATCAGCGCCGCCCCAAGCCAGGGGTTGGAGGGCGGCGCGATGGCGATCACCACCAGGGCCGCCGCCGACAGGAAGCAGGAAGCGATGACCAGCGGCCTTCGCCGGCTCCCCAGCAGCCGGTCCGATATGAACCCGGATAGCGGCGGCGCGATCAGGTATCCCAGCGGCAGCAGGAAGGTGATCAGCACCGTCTGCGTGATGTCCAGCCCCCCGGCCTCGAAGTAGTACAGCGGCACCCAGGTGGTCAGGCCGTAGCGCGCCACGTTCTCCAGGCCCTTGACGTGACAGGCCAACTGGAAGCGCGAGTTCGTCAGCAGTACCTTGTAGGGCCCAAACCCTCTGAGCCTCGCGTCGTCCACCGCCTCCGGCGCCGCCGAAATCTCGTCCTCCTCTATGTACTCGGGCAGTCCCACATCGCGGGGTCGGTCCCGGGTCAGGAAGTAGAAGGCCACCCCCAGCGCCATGATGATCAGCGGCGGATAGCGGAAGGCGGCCTGCCAGCCCCACTTTGCCGCAACCCAGCTGCTCAGCCACCACATCAGCAGCATTGCCCCGCCGCTCACGGTCCCCACGAAGCCCATGGCGATGCCGCGCTCCCGGCGAGGCCACCACTGGCTGATCATGCTGATGGCCGGCGACCAGCAGGCCGCGTTCACGAACCCGGCCAGCGCCCACGGGATGGCCATGGTCACCGCCGACGTGCCGAAGGACGTGGCCCAGTTGAACACCGTGGTAAACACGGCTCCCAGCGTCACCCACAGCCGCAGCCCGTAGGCCTCCGACATCCGCCCGTGCACCAGGTCCCCCAGCATGAACCCCCACAGCAGCATGGCGTTGATGATCCCGATCTCGATGTTGGTCAGCTGCAGGTCGTCCTTGATCCAGGGCGTCGTTGGCCAGAAATTAAACCTCCCCGTGTAGACAAACAGGTAGAAGGTGCAGAAGGACACCAGCACCTGCCACTTCCACCGGTGATAACGGCGCGGCAGATCGGCATACGCAACCGGGCCGGATAATGCGCTCATTGTGGCTGGAATAGTCGAGGTATTCGCGTTCTGCTACCGGCCGGATTCTCTCAAACGGCCTCATTGACGGACGGTTTCATCGCTGCACTGTCGCTTCCGTCATCAGCCAACAGAACTCCATCTTCCGGGAGATAATCATGGTCAAGCAACGCGCCCTGCTGACGCTCCAGCGCAAAAGGAGACGCAAAGCCATCGCCCACGCGAGCCAGATACCAGCCGCCGTATGAGCATTTCAGCAGCACGGCGCGTAAATCGCACCTGCCCGCCCTCAACTCGCATAACTGTTCCGGCGACACGCCCGTTATCAGGTAGCGGTCAGCATCCGGTTCCGAGTCAACCAGCGCCCCCAGATAGCAGCTTCCGCTGTCATCCCGGCCCTCAAACACCTGGACGCCGTCGTAGTACAAAAGGGTTGCCGTAAGTTGTGCTGTTTTCATGCCGCCACCATCGAGCAGTTATCCATAATGTCGTAGTCAGCCAGCGGCCACCAGGTGAAATGGGAACGTCGGCCCGTGCGTTGAATGTACCCGGCATCACGTCCCAAACTCACCTGACAAATTGTACAACCGCGAAAGCTTCTCAAATTCAGTAGCAACTGCGCCTCTCTGATATCGCCATGGACCGAAAGACCGCGTGCTTGACACTCGGAAACGCTGGGAAAGTGGCGGTCGGGAAACATCGCGCGTTGCGACCTGAAGTCGGCATCCTGGGGTGGGTCATGCCGTACAATGCGATATACAACGAGAGGCTCCGTTATTTCCACCGCTTCAGCCGGTGGGCAACCCTCCGGCAAGGGTTCGCGGAAAGTCATCGGTAGGTTTAATAGCAAGACCGCCGCTGCCGATGGTCCAGCAGCGGCGGCAATGCCTGAGGGTAAGCCGCTTAGCGCTTGGTGTGCAGCAGTTCCTTGGCCTCGTCCAGCAACTCTTCATCGCTGCGGCTGAGGTCCAGCGGATCCCCGTGGGGCTGCGGAACCGGGAAGCCGGTCTTGTAGTACAGCTCGATGCGGTTCCCTTCCGGATCGAAGAAGTACATGCCAAAGGCGTTGCCGTGGCTGACGATCCGGTCGATGGTGCAGTTCTCGGCGTCGATACGCTCCTTGAACTCGCGCATATCCTGGATCGACGGCACGGCGAATGAAATCTGCTGGATCACCTTGGCGTCGTCAGACGTGACACGGCCTTCCATCAGCACAAACTCGTGGTGCTCGGCCACGGGGTCGGAACTCATGAAGACCATTCGCCGCTGTTCCAGGTCCTCGTCAGCGATTTTCAGTCCCAGCACCCGGCTGTAAAAATCGCGCATCTTCATCAAATCGGTCGCGTAGATACCTACGTGTCCGAGTCCGCCAATCTGGGCCATAACCTTACCTCCTCGAGGGTCTCGTGTTGTGGCGCAACGTTATTCCAGCCCATCGGGGATGTCAAGCAAACCACTGTCTCGCACTTGTCATTGCGAGCGCAGCGCGGCAATCCCGTTGCCGTGGGGGAGAACGTTGAGGCAGACGTTGCTGCTAAGGCGTCGAGATTGCCACGGCGCGAGCGCCTCGCAATGACAAGCCCTGAATTCTGAACAGTTGCCTGGGCCCTACCGCAGCTGCACCACCGTGACGCCCGCAGCATTGCCGCCCTCGCCCGGCTCCGTCGCCGCCACCAGGGGATGACCGGCCAGGTATTCTCGTATCGCCCGCCGCAGCGCGCCCGTGCCCTTTCCATGCACGATCTTCAGCGACGACATGCCTTCCAGCGCCGCGTCGTCCAGCAGCGAGTCGATGACGTTCAGCGCCTCATCGACCCGGTAGCCGTGCAGGTTAACCTCGGGGCTCATCGTTCGCTTGCTCTCCGGCCTACGGTACACCACGCCGGCTTGCTCCGCCACCGGATGGAGCCGGTCGGCCGGCCGGTCCAACTGGTACACCGGCAGCCGGGCCTTCATACTGCCGATCAAAACCTCGATCTCCTGCTGCTGGTCGGGCGCCGTCACCACCTCGACCGGCCGCGACACCCCACGGATGTAGACCCGGTCGCCGGGCCGCAGGTCGTGGTACCAGGGCGGCCGCTCCACCGGTATCGGTGCCCAGTCGGGCGATACTACCTCACGTTGCGCCTCCACCAGGCTCTCCCGTTCCGCGCGCAGGTCGACGTCACGGGCTTGACCGTCCGCCACCACCGAAGACCTTTCCAGCGACCTCTCCGCCCGCCGGATCCGGCCCGTCAGGTCGACGATCTGCTCGGCAAGTTCGCGACGGGCGTCCTCCACCAGCTGGGCCTTGGTATCCTCAACCGCATCCAGTTCCTGCGCGATCTCCTGCTCGCGAGCCCGCGCCGCGGTCAACGCCCGCTCGGCCTCCAGGCGCAATTCGGAGACCGTCAGCCGTTCTTCCTGCAGCTCTTGCAGCAGTTGGTCCGTGCGCACGTGGGTCGGTTCCAGGTGCGACTGGGCGCCGGAGATGACAGTTTCCGGCAACCCCAACCGTGCGGCGATGGTCAGCGCATAGCTGCGCCCCGGGACCCCATGGGTCAGGCGATAGGTCGGCTCCAGCGTGCGTGGGTTCAGGTCCACGCTGGCGTTGACCATGCCCGGTTCCTCCTGGGCCAACCGCGCCACGTTCCGATGGTGCGTCGTCGCCACCACCATCGCCCCCAGGTCGCGCAGGTGCGATAGCAGCGCGATCGCCAGCGCCGACCCTTCCTCGGGGTCCGTCGCCGATCCCAACTCGTCGATCAGGATCAGCGAGTTGGCGGTGGCAACGTCCATGATCCGCTGCAGGTTGCGGATGTGGCTGCTGAAGGTGGACAGCGACTCGAAGATGCTCTGCTGGTCGCCGATGTCGGCGTAAACGCCGTCCAGCAGGGGCAGCACGGCGTCGTCCGCCGGCACCTGCAGGCCGGCGTGCGCCATCATCGACAGGAGCCCCGCAGTCTTGAGCGCGACGGTCTTCCCCCCGGCGTTGGGGCCGGTTACCACCAGCACCGGCTGGCTCGCGCTTATGCTGATCGTGGTGGGCACCACGTCACCGGTCAGCAGCGGGTGACGCCCTCCGGTGATCTCCAGGCGGCGCGGCTCATCGACGTCCAGCAGCGTGGGCGGCACGGCCCGCAGCGACGCCCCATAGCGTCCCTTGGCCGCGGCCAGATCCAGTCGGGCCAGCAGGCTCAGCATCAACGTTATGTCGTCCGAGTACCGGCCCACCATTTCCGACAACTGCCGCAGCACCCGCTCTTCCTCGCGTTGCTCCGCCAGGCGGGTCTCGCGCCAGCGGTTGCCCAGGTCGATGGCCGGCATGGGCTCGATGAACACGGTGGCCCCGCTGTCGGACACGTCGTGAATGATCCCGGGAGCCTGCCCCTTGAACTCGGTCTTGATGAGCAGGACCATCCGTCCGTTGCGCTCGGTGATGATATCTTCCTGGATTACGTCCGACCGCTGGTAACGCCGCAACGACCGCTGCATCACGTCGTTCAGCGATGACCAGGCGGAGCGCGATTCGCGGCGCAAGCGCCCCAGCTCCGGTGATGCGTCATCGAGCACCTCGCCGGATGGGCCAATCGCGCGATTGACGGCGCTCTCCAAATCGGGCAGTTCGGGCAGGTTCTGGGCGATGGCCGCCAGGACGGGCAGGTCGTCGCGTCGCGCCAGGGAACCTCGGTTCCAGCGGGCGGCCGCCGCCAGCGCACCCATGTGGCGCAGTTCCTCGCCGCGCAGCACGCCGCCCAGCAGCGCTCGCTGAACCGCCGGACGCAGGTCTTCCTCAGGACCAAGTTCCAGGGCGCCGGTCGTATCCAGCAGGCGGCGGGCCTCGGCCGTTTCCTGCTGCCGCACGGCGATGTCGCGCGGATCAGACGAGGGGATCAGTTCGGCGGCCAACTCACCGCCCAGGGTGGTGCGGGTCGTCTCAGCCAGACGGAGCCGGATCTGATCGAATTCCAGCAGGCCGATGGCGCGCTGGAACCCCGCTTCGGGTGGAATGGATTGGTCCTCCGCCGATGTCATGGCTGGAATTATAGCACCGGCGAGGCGATCCTCTCTTTATCCATCCCAGCTCAGCGGATACAGGCGGCACTGGTACAGCATGGCCACGACCTCGTCCAGAGAAGCCCGATTGGGCTCGCGCACGTCCAGGCGGCGCTCCAGGATTATCGGAGAAAGGCGGGACAAGGTCTGGGATTCCTTGAGAAAACCGTTGACCGTCGCGGCTTCACCGCCCAGCACGACGTAGTCCAACTTGTGCATCCAGGGCCGCCATTGCGCGTCCAGCACGCCGGACGCCTCCGCGTACAGCCGGTGGATCTGGTTCTCCCGGACCCGTTGGAACCGGCGCTGCGAGGTTCCCCCGGCGTGATGTTTGCCCTTCACGTAGCGGGTGTCCGTCTTGGATACCGCCAGACGTTGACCCTCGTACACCGCGACGGCGTAGCGGCCCAGACGCACCAGGGCGACGCCGATGGTCAACTCCGCAGACAGCATCATCCGCAGGGGCCAGTCGTAAATGATGTCCCCCGACCACATGTCATTCAGGGGAAACGGGGGCAGCACGGCCAGCCCCGCGTTGCCAACCCGAAAAGCGACGACGCCGGTGGGTGAGCGCAACACCCGACTGCCGGCCCGCTCCAGGGTTGTGATCCAGGAGTCGGGGTTCCTATCCTGCGACAGGGCGAAGATGGCGGAGTCGTCCCTCGCCGCCTCGCCGGGAAAATAGAGCGTCGCCGCCCGGGCGGCGGTCTCCGAACGCGTTCGGAGTTCGGTCAGCAACGCATCCATGCGCTGCACCGACACCGTCTGCCCGGCGCGGATGTTCAGGTCGGTCAACACACTCTCTCCGCCCATGATTAATGATAACCGATTCCGTAACCGAAACTTCCCAGGGTATGTGCAATAGCAACTGTTCAGAGTTGCCGGGAAGTGTCATTGCGAGCGCAGCGCGGCAATCCCGTTGGCGCAGGGCAGTCCTTTGGGGCAGACGTTGCTGCTACGGCGTCGAGATTGCCACGGCGCAAGCGCCTCGCAATGGCAACCTCCTGAATTCTGAACAGTTACGTGCAATAATGCTACCCCGCCGAAAACGCGCAGAAACTCGAAGGTGATTTGCAATGGTTTCCCACGACGCGCCCGCCGATTCCGGTTCGGAGACCCTGTCCGCGCACGAGCGCCAACAGCGGGCGTTACAACGGCTGGACGATGGTCACGCCGCGCTGCTGGACGCCCTGGAAGGCCTCAGCGAAACTGAGGCGTTCCTCGGTTCACGCTGGTCGGTCTGGGAGGTGATGCAGCACCTGCTCACCGAGAACTTCGTAGAGGCGTTGGAACAGATCGCGTCGGGCGAGCGGGAGATGCTGCCCGCCTTCGACGCCCGCACCGATCGCATCGCCGCCGATGTGGCCAAGCTGGAGGCCAACTACCAACGGTTCCGCAGGTTGATATCGGGACTGGGCGAAGAGCAACTCGACCTGCCGGCCACACCGTACAACCCCGAAAACAACTATCCCGCCCTATCCCTGCTCGACCTGATCGAACGGGTGTCGGGGCACGAGGGCAATCACGCCCGTCAGGTGGTGGAGACCCGCAAGTACGTAACCGCGTTCCGGTCGGCGGAGCGGGCCGTGACCGTCGCCGGATTGGGAACGGGCGACCGTGCCAGCGTACCGACGGCGACACGCGAGCTGCTGTCCAACGCCGACTATGTTATCGGATCCCAAGCAGCGCTGGCCGCGGCGCGCCCATGGATACGCTCGGTGGAACTGGAACTGCGCCCGGACAACCTCGAAGAACTGGTCAACCGGCTGGTTCGCGACATTCGGGCCGGCCTGTGGTCCATGGTGGTGACGCTGGGAGACCCGGGAGAATCCGCATCCGGCCTGATCCGCCAATTGGAGGAAGCGGTGGGGGCAGTTTCCACGGTTGCTGCAGCCGGCTTTTATCGGCTCGTTCTGGAAGTCGTCGGCATCTCGCCTCTGGACGCCGTGTGCACGTCCATAGAACGGACCGGCGAGGCCGCCGGGGTGCCCCATGCCGACGGCAGGGCAACGGTGGTCCTGGGGTCGGAGCACGCCGGATCGTGGCGGTACGCTGCCGCCGCGCTGGCCACCTCCGGCATCGATGCATCGTCGCCGGTACGGTACGTCGCAAATCTGTCGGCACAGCCTTCGGTCACCGCCACGACGCTTTGGGACATGATGCAAAGCGACATCGGCGATGCGGCCGCCGCGGTCGACTCGGCGCTGGTGCTGGACCGCGCGTGACCGCCCCGGCAGTCAGGATGCGGCAGGTATAATACCCGGGCAGAACCGAATATCAACCGGGTCCGCCGCACGGCGAACCCAGGACGGAGGAAGAGCAATGGCAGAGCGGATTGGATTCGTTGGGTTGGGGATCATGGGAAAGCCAATGGCGCGGAACCTGATGGCGGCCGGCTATGAGTTGACCGTGTACGACATCGTTGGCGAGCCGGTCGAAGAGCTGGCCACGGAGGGAGCCACCGCGGCATCGTCGCCGGCAGGGGCGGCCAAGGGCAGCGCTCGAACCATCACCATGCTGCCGGACTCCGCCGATTCCGAGCGGGCGATCCTGGGACCCGAAGGAGTGCTGGAAGGCGCGGAGCCTGGATCGGTAATCATCGACATGAGCAGCATCGCCCCGTCCATGTCCCAGAAGATCGGCGCCGCCTGCGCTGATAAGGGCGTGGAGTTCCTGGATGCTCCCGTGAGCGGCGGCGAACCCGGCGCCATCGCGGGGACGCTGGCCATCATGGTCGGCGGCGATGAGGGGGTGTTCAACGCCTGCGAGCCGCTGTTGCAGGTCATGGGCGGCAACGTGGTGCTCACCGGCGAGGTTGGCGCCGGCAACATCACCAAACTGGCTAACCAGATCATAGTGGCCGCCAACATCGAAGCCCTCAGCGAGGCCATGGTGCTGTCCCAGAAGGCCGGCGTCAACCCCGAGCGGGTGTTCAACGCCATCCGGGGCGGCCTCGCCGGCAGCGCGGTCATGGAGGCCAAGGGCCCGATGATGCTGGACCGGAACTTCCGCGCCGGCTTCCGCATCCGCCTGCACCAGAAGGACCTGCGCAACGTGCTCCAAACGGCCACTGAACTCAATGTGCCCCTGCCGGTGACCGCCCTGGTCCAGCAGATGCTCGGTTCGCTGGTCAACAACGGCGAACAGGACGCCGATCATTCGGCCATCCTGCACTTCATCGAGAAGATGGCTGACGTGGAGGTGAAGCGCGGCGGCTAACGTATGCTCGAAAGAATCCGGCAGCGCGGCAGGGATTTCGCGTCTGATTGGGCCGTCCCCATCTGCATGGGTCTGGCCACTGGGATCGCCGTATGGTTGGTTTGGTATTTCACCAAGCCGCAGTGTACAGTCACAGCCGCCGCCGACGCCGTGTGCAATCTCGCCGTCATCGCTCACTTCATCAACGTTGAAATCCTGCTGAAATCCGGGGGCGCCGCGCTGGCCGTGGGCGCACTCAAAGGAGGGTATGACCGGTATATCATGCGCAATATGCTGAACCGAGAGCGCGAAGCCTTGGACCGAGAGCGCGAAGCCCTGAACCAGGAACGCGAGGCGCGGCAGTTAGCCGAACAGCAACTCGCCGAACAGCGCAAGCGGGCCGATGAAGCACAGGCCGCAGTCACCGAAATGTTCAACGAGTTCCGTGAAGAAATCCGTCAGCAAGCGGAACACCGGCAACAGGAAGAAGACGAACGCCGGGAAGAACGGCGCATATTCATCGCAACCCAGCAGGCCCTGCTTGAAGCCATCGCCCGGCTGAATGAGCGGGGCAACGGACGCTCCGACAACGGCGGCTAGTCCTCGAACCGGGCCCGGCTCCAGGCCAATGCAGCCCGCAAGCCCTGCTCAGCGCGGATGCGCGAGAACTCGGCGTGCTCCGGCGTGTCCGCCGTATCGAACTGGGTCATCAGCTCCAGGTTGTGGTTGAGGGCCGACAGGAACCCGGCAGACTCCAGGGCGCGGTTGACGGAGAGTTTGGTGGTCTTGATGCCGATGGCCGAGATGTTCCGCATCTTGCGGGCGACCCTCTCGCACTCGCCGATCAGGTCGTCGTGGGGCACGACGCGGTTGACCATGCCCAGCCGGGCCGCCTCATGGGCGTCCACGATGTCACCGGTGAGCATCATCTCCTTGGCCATCGCCAGGTTCACCGAATACGGCGTGATCAGGAAGGGCGCGCCGTAGCCCAGCCGGATCTCGGGCTCACCCAGCATGGCCTGATCCGACGCGATCTTGACATCGCACACCTGCACCAGTTCGCAGGCGCCGCCCAGAGCGTAGCCATTGACGGCGGCGATGACGGGTTTGCTCAGGTTCCACACCATCAGAAAGGTCTCGATGTTGTACTTGAGGCGGGAGCGCCTGCCGTCCACCGAAAGCGGCTCACCATCTGGCCCGCCAGCCTCCGATTCGATGTCAAAACCAGCAGAGAAAGCCCGCCCCGCTCCGGTCAGAATGACCACGCGAACGTCAGGGTTGGCCTCGATGCCCTCCAGCGCCTCCCGTAACTCGGCCATTAGGGTCTGGCTCAGGGCGTTGAGCTTGTCCGGGCGGTTGAGGGTCAGGTAGCCGATCCCGTCCTGCTCGTCATAAAGCAGGGTTTCAAAAGCCATAACGTGCTCCTCGCTGGCGCTCAATCCTGGGCCCGCGCTGACTGATCATTTTTGGCGCAATCACCAACGGCAGGCTACGGGCCGACAATCTCAACCGACTGTATGGTCACCGGGTTCACCGGGATCGAAACCTCGCCCTGGGGCGTCGCGGTGGCTGGGGCCGTAGCTATCGCGTCGATGGTCTCCAGTCCGGCCACCGCCTGCCCGAATATGGTGTAGTTGGGCTGCAGCGGATAATCGGCGTGCATCAGGAAAAACTGGCTGCCGTTGGTGTTCGCGCCCGCATTGGCCATCGCCATGACGCCCCGTGAATAGGGACGATTGACCGTCTCGTCGGCAAAGCGATAACCAGGGCCGCCGGCGCCGGTGCCGGTGGGGTCGCCGCCCTGGATCATGAACCCGGGTATGGTGCGGTGGAAGATGACATTGTCGTAGAAACCCTCGCGCGCCAGGAACACGAAATTGTTGACTGTGTTCGGCGCGTCGGAGGTCAACAGCTCGATGGTGATCGTCCCGGCCGTGGTTTCCAGAACCGCGGTGTAGGAGGCTCCCGGGTCAATGGACATGGCTGGCGGAGAGGCCCATTGCTTGATGGACCGCCCGCCGGAAACCACCACCGCCGGAGTGGGGGCGGCCGATGCGCCGGAACTGGAACTCACGATGGCTGTTGCCGGCGGGATCTCGGTTGCCGGGGCGGATCCGGAGCCACCCTGGGCAGCCGTGGGTGACGGCGCCGCTTCAGGCTGGCCCAGGGGAGGCGGGGTAATCAGGTTGCAGGCGGCGAAAGCCAAGGTCGCGACGCCGCCGAGCAGAATTGCCGAAAGGATTTTGCTTGGAGTTATCATGGCACCAGGTCAGTAGGGTCGTGTGATCTTGGCCACCTCTTTCAGGGCGTCCAGCGAGAAATCTGGCGACTGGCAGAGACCGATGGTCTTCTGCTCGTAGTCGGCGATGGTGCTCACCATATCGGGGATGCGGTCGGCGAGTTCAAAGGGTATGTTGGTGACGCCGTGCTTGTCGCCGTGGAGCAGATCACCGGTTTGCACCGTCAGGCCTCCCACTTCTATGGGAATGCCCATGTCCACCATGTGGACGTACGCGTGGGACACGGAAACTTCCTTCGCGAAGAACTGGAACCCCAGGGCGCGGACTTCGTCCAGATCGCGGACCGTGCCGTCGGTCGCCACGGCGACGGCGCCCAGGGCCTTGTGGATGTTGGACTGCACCTCTCCCCAGTAGGCGCCGATGGGCGGATTATCTATGTCGTGCAGCACAATGAACCTGGGCTCGGGCACCGAGACGATCAGGTCCCACCAGTCCTCACGGGCAACGCTGCGACCCTCCGGCCGGTTGGCGGAGATGACGCCGGTGACCGCGTAGCCCACCAAAGGCGGAAACTCCTGGAATACGGTCTTGATCTCCGGCATCATGAATCCGGCGTTCTTGGGCCGGAAATTGAAGCCCTCGATGGCGTTGCAGATGCTGGGAGAGTCGATTTTGGACAGAGCCCGCAGGGTGGCATCGCTTACGGTTTGATACAAAGCGGAACCTCCGGTGATGACTGACACTATACGCGCCGGCCCTCCGCCGGCGCGGCCACAGGATACCACAAATGCCTGTCCTCACGACGACGCCCGACATCTCACGTGAAACCCGGTTTGTCATTGGAGTTACGCACATGAAATTACAAACCCGTCATTCCTGCTTTCGCAGTAATCCATTGACTTTATAGTGAAGGAATCTGGAACACCGTTAACGATTTCGGCCACTGGATTCTCGCGAAAGCGGGAATGACAAGTGTAAAGGCTCCCAACTGCGTAACTACTATGTAATTGCGAGCGCAGCGTGGCAATCTCGTCGGGGCAAGGAACGCCGCCACGGGAACGGGATTGCCACGTCGCTCTGCCCCTCGCAATAACAGGTCAGAGCACGCCAAGGCCAGTGTTATACTGGGAGCATAAAAAGGGATTGGGTATAACGGCTTGGCCGGGGGAAGCTTATGGCCGTTCTGGTAACCGGGGCCACTGGGCTGTTGGGACGACGAGTGGTCCAGCAGTTGCTGGAGACCAACCACGAAGTGCGCGTCATGGTGCGCCGTCCGGGCAGCGAGAGCGTGCTCGCTACTCCGCCGACGGACCTATGCTACGGGGACGTGGGCGATCCCGACGCCCTGGCCGAGGCCTGCCGAGACGCAACTGCGGTGATCCACTTGGTGGCGGTCATACGCGGCGGTCCCCGGCAGTTCGACGCCATCAACCGGCAGGGCACGGCCAACGTGGTGGAGGCCGCCAAAGCAGCCGGCTCGGTCAAACGGTTCATCCACGTGAGCGCGCTGGGAGCCTCCGACACGCCGCGCCTCCAGTACCTGCACTCCAAATGGCAGGGGGAACAGGCGGTGGTGAGCAGCGGGCTGCCCTACGTGATCCTGCGCCCCTCGCTGATCTTCGGGCCGGGCGACGAGTTCACCACCGCGGTGGCGGCGCTGGTGCGAACCATGCCCATAGTGCCCGTGATCGGTTCCGGCAACAACCGCCTGCAGCCCATCCACGTTGACGACGTCGCGCGATGCATCACCCTCTCCGTCAGCGGCAACATACGGGGCAACCATACCATCGAGATCGGCGGCCCGGAGCAGCTGTCCTATAACGAAATCGTGGGAGTCGTGGCACGCACCCTGGGTCGAAAGGCTCGCCGGATCAACGTGCCCGTGTGGAAGATGCAGCTGCCGGTAACCCTAATGGAGAAGATAACCCCGCGGGCGCCCATCAATAGGGCGATGCTCCAGCTCGTGACGCTGCGGAATGTCGCCGAGCCGGGCTCGGTGGAGCGCGCTTTCGGGTTCCGACCCCGACCGCTCTACGGGAATATCGACCACGTGCGCAGCATCACGGCCGGCCAGGCCGTCCGCATCAACCTCGGCCTGTCCGCAGGCGGCTAGCAAGGATCGTGGCGGCGACCTACGACGATGCGGTCGCCCGGCTGCTGAGCCTGGTCGACCACGAGCGCACTGTCCCGGCCCAGCCGCGACAGAAGCGGATCTACGACCTGCGGAACGTGGAACGGCTGCTGGCGCGAATGGGCGACCCGCACCGGCGGCGGGGAACCGTGCACGTGGCGGGCACCAAGGGCAAGGGCAGCACGGCGGCCATGGTGGAGTCCATCGCCCGGGCCGCCGGATATTCCACGGGCTTCTATTCGTCGCCACACCTGCACTCCTTCTGCGAGCGCATCCGGCGCGACGGGACACCCGTCTCCCGGGAACGGTTTACCCAGCTTACCGACGCCGTCTGGCCGCACCACCGGGCCAACGCCGCCGATCCCGACGCCGGCCCGGCGACGCTGTTCGAGTACCTCACGGCCATGGGTTTCCAGTGCTTCGCGGAGGACGCCGTCGACGTCAGCGTGATCGAGGTCGGACTGGGCGGGCGGCTGGACGCTACCAACGTGGTGACTCCCGAGGTTAGCGTGATCACCCCGGTGAGCCTGGACCACATGGCGATCCTGGGCGACACCATCGGAGAGATCGCCGCCGACAAGGCCGGCATCATTAAGCCGGGCGTACCCGTCGTGGTTGGTCCGCAGTTTCCCGAGGCCGTGGCAGCAATCGACCGGGCCGCCGCGGAACAATCGGCGACAGTGATATCAGTGGGCGACGCCATCACCTGGGAGGTCCAACAGGCGTCTGCGGAGGGTCAGCGCCTGGAAATTCGCGGCCGCCGCGACACCTACCGATTGCGGCTGCCCCTGCTGGGCGATTTCCAGGGAGCCAACGCGGCTACTGCCGTCGGTGCCGCCGAGGCCCTGGCAGACGCCGGATACGTCATAGACCACCCCGCCATCATCGGCGGGCTGGAGACTGTCCAGTGGCCCGGACGCATGGAGATCCTGAGCCGAGAACCGACGCTCGTGGTCGACGGCGCGCACAACGACCACTCCGTGGCGACGCTCCTGGCGACCCTGGAAACCTACGTGCCGCACCGGACGCTGACGGTGGTGGCGGGATTCTCGCGGGACAAGCGCGTCGACGCGATGGTAGAACTCCTGGCTCAGCGGGCGGACCGGGTCATCGCCACGCGGTCCCGGCACCCACGCTCCATGCGTCCCGCAGAGATCGCGGAACAGTTCGCAAGCCAAAGGATGCCCGCGGACCGTATCGGTATCACCGCGTACACGGCTGATGCGGTGGCGGAAGCCGTGGCAACCGCGGATGTTGATGACCTGATCCTGGTCACCGGTTCGCTGTTCGTGGTCGCCGAGGCGCGCGAGGCCGTCCTGGGCATCGAGCCGGAGACATATCCCGACCTGCTCCCGCCCGATTTACGCTGATCGGAACGCGACTGCTACAATTGTCGCCATGATGCACACCGAAAACGGGCGGCGGCGCGTGGTGGTGACCGGCCTGGGAGCGATTACGCCGCTGGGCCTGAGCGCCGACAAGTTCTGGGACAACCTGGTGGCCGGCGTGTCGGGCATCGGTCCCATGACCCTGTGCGACCCCACCGACTACCCCTGCCAGATCGCAGGCCAGGCCGACGATTTTGACGCCACCGACTACATCGACCGGCGGGAGGCCCGCCGCATGGCCCGCTTCTCTCAGATGGCAGTGGCGGCCGCGTTGCAGGCCGTAACGGACGCCCGCCTGGACATGGAGCAGGAAGATCCGTATCGCGTGGGCGTTCTGCTGGGCAACGGCAACGGAGGCTTCCCCACCCTGGAGGAAAACTGCCGGATACTGGCCGAACGGGGCGGAATGCGGATGTCGCCGTTCTTTTTCCCTATGGTGCTGCCCAACATGGCGGCCGCCAACGTGAGCCAGTACGTGGGCGCGCGCGGGTACAACTCCACGGCGACTACGGCCTGCGCCGCGTCCAACAACGCCATCGGCGAGGCGCTACAGGCTATTCGCCACGGCGTGGCCGACGCCATGGTCACCGGCGGCGCCGAGGCCGGTATCAGCCAGCTGGGATTGGCGGGATTCGCGGTGATGCGGGCGCTCAGCACTCGAAACGATGATCCGCAACGGGCCAGCCGGCCTTTCGACGCCGAACGGGACGGGTTCGTCCCCGCCGAGGGAGCCGGCATCCTGGTCCTGGAGGAGTTGGAACGCGCACGAGCCCGGGGAGCCAACATCCTGTGCGAGGTTTCAGGATTCGGGGCAACCTCGGACGCCGGACACTTGGTCCAGCCGCAGGAGAACGGGGAAAGTGCCGCCCGGGCCATGGCGGGCGCACTGGCCGACGCGGGCCTAGACCCCGGTGACGTTCACTACATCAACGCCCATGGGACATCCACGCCGCTTAACGACGCGGTGGAGACCATCGCCATCAAGCGGCTGTTCGGCGAGAAGGCTTACCGGGTTCCGATCAGCAGCACGAAGGGGATGATCGGCCACGCCCTCGGCGCTTCCGGCGCGCTGGAAGCGGTAGCCTGCGTCAAGACCATCACCGACCAGCGAATTCACCCCACGGTGAACCAGGAGTCGCCGGACCCCGACTGCGACCTGGACTACGTGCCCAACGAATCGCGAGCGGCCGACGTTGGCGTGGTGCTGTCCAACGCCTTCGGATTCGGCGGGCAGAACGCGTGCCTGGTGTTCCGGCGCTGGGCGGAGTGACCTCGCGCCTGAGCAAAAAACCGCCGGCGCATTTGCGTGACGCCGGCGGCAATAACAATCTGGTTTTTGCGAAGACGACCGGCTAGTCGGCGACGGCCGCGGCGGTTTGTCCGGCGAGCATCTCGTCGAGCATACGCTGCAAGGCCATAATGTGGCTGCACACCCGTCGGGTCGCGAAGAAGGCGCACTCGCAGCGCCAATCACCGTCTCGGTAGGAGACCCGGTAGGTATTGTGGTTGCCGATGAAGGACGCCTCGAAGGTGTGGATGTTCACCCGCTCCGGCTCCTCGGCGTACCTGCGTGCCTTGTCAACCTTGCCGATATAACTCGAACTCATTTCAACCCCCCAGTGTGATAAGACGGGGATTGAACCCCGTCCGCTCCCTAATGGTACTGGCAACGGCCGGAACCGGTCAACCGGCGACAGGGCTCACGCGTACCCGCTTTCTGGAACCTGTCATTGCGAGCGAAGCGTGGCAATCCCGTTAGGGCAGCGGACGCCGCAGGAACGAGATCGCCGCGTCGCTGCGCTCCACGCGATGACAAACTGGGTACGCGTGAGACGGCAGGCGCGCCCGGCCCCGGCGAAGGTCACTCGACGCTCGGTTCCACCCGGTTCCGCGACAACGGGAGCGAGACGAACAGCAACCCGGCCGCCACGAACAGGGCCCCGATGTAGTACACCGCCGCCTCGAAGCCCAGGGTCTCATACAGCGCCCCGGCTATGAGCGGCGAGAACACCGACATCAGGAAGGCGATGGATGCCACTATCCCCAGCCCCGTGGTCGCCACGTCGCGTCCCACCACGTCGAAGACCGTGGCAACCAGAATCGGTTGGTCAGGGTAAAGGAACAACCCCAGCAGCGCGATGGTGATGGTGAGGGGGATGCCCGTATCAAACACCGTCAACGCCAGCGCCGCCAGGCATGACCAGGCCAGTCCGGGTACCAGCACCTGCTTGCGGCCAAACCGGTCCGACAGGAAGCCGGCGGCCGGCTTTGCCACCAAACCCACCGCGATCAGCAGCCCGATGTGGAACCCCCGGTTGGCCGGACCCATGTCCAGCTCGTTGTGGAGATACAGCGGCAGTATCGTAACCAGGGCCACCAGGGCCATGCCCCGGAAACCGCGTACCACGGTCAGGCCCCACAGGACGGGGTTTCGCAGCAGATGGCCGGTGGCCTCGACCCGTTCCGAGAGCTCGACGTTCGGCTCCTCTCTGCCTCGTCCGATGTTGCGCAGCGACCAGATGGCGCACGCTGCCAGGAAAAAAGGCACCACCGCGTACACGCTGAGCAGCTCGCGCCAGGTGAGGAACGCCAGCAGCGCGCCCGTGGCCACCGGGCCAACCACGTCGCCCACGCTCCCGCCGACGCCGTGGGCCGCCAGCACGATCCCGCGGCGCTCGGGGAAGTGGTGGGAAAGGGACGCCGAGGCGGGCAGGTGCCAGATGGAGTGCGAGATCGCCACCACCGCCATGCCGATCAGCAGCAGCGGATAAACGGGCGAGACGCCCATGGCCAGGCAGCCCAGGCCGGACACCGCCAAGCAACCTGCCAGCAGTTGCCCCCAGTATCGACGGAGGATATCGACCACCACGCCGCCGGGCAGGGCCACCAGGCCCGAGGCCAGCTCGCGGGCGGACAGGATGCCACCGACCCCCACCGTGTTCAGCATGAATGCCTGCTGGATCTCAGGCAGGACCACCACAAAGCTCTGCACTATCCAGTGGAACACAACATGCCCGGTGGCCAATCCGGGAACGATGATCCGGCCACCGAAGGCGGGAGCGGGTCCCGCCGGTTGTTGGGCTGTTTCAGGGTTCTGCATGGTTCAGTAAGCTCCCGCTGATCGAGCCGGGCTGCCATGAAAGGTCAGTCGGGCCGCAAGGTTGTCCGACCATGGTCCCTCGCCGGTTTGCGGAAGGGGTTTCTGTGGGATGCAGTATAACAACCAACGGCGGACGCGAAATGGATGGCGTTTGCATGGCCCTGCATGAGCCGGGATACTGCCGTAGTGTCGCCATCATTTGCATCGCGACAAGCCTGAAATGTTCGGTCGCCAATCAAGACCGGCCAATATTGAGACTCTTGCGAACGTGCGGCGTTTCTTGACTTTGACTAGTGCCAACACTACGATAGGTTTAGGGCAAAATATCCCGAGCTTGCGCTCGGACGGATTGAGGAGGATCTGATGCTAGAAATCGTCCTTGCCGTCCTGGCGGCAGCAGGGCTAGCAACAGGGATGGCAGCAGTGGTTTGGTTGCTGCTGTCAACCAAGAAAGGCGGAAATCAACTGGAACGCAGCCGAGAGGAGGCTGCGAACACCATCACCCAGGCCGAAGAGGAGAAGCGGACCATCCTCCTGCAGGCGCAGGAAGAAGCGTTGAAGATCCGCGAGGCCGGTGACAAGGAAATTACGGAGCAACGGCGCGAACTCAACCGCGTGGAGCGCCGTTACATCCAGCGAGAAGAACAGCTTGACCGCAAACTGGAGTCTTTGGAGCAGCAAGAGACGGAACTGGAAGAACGGGAAACCTACGCCAAGTCCGAGCTGCAAAAAGCCGAGGACCTGAAACACCAGCACAATCGGGAGCTGGAACGGATCGCATCGTTGTCCATCGACGAAGCGCGAGGTATCGTGCTGAAGCGTGGCGAAGAGGAAGCATCCCACGAACTGGCTCGCCGCTACTATGAGTTGGAGAAGGAACACCAAACCCGGGCGGACGACAACGCCCGACGCATCCTCACCCTCGCCATAAACCGTCTTGCTACGGACGTGGTGTCTGAGAGCACGACAACTGTTGTTTCCCTGCCCAACGATGAGATGAAGGGTCGTCTCATCGGCCGTGAAGGACGTAACATACGGGCCCTGGAGGCCCACACCGGCGTGGACATCATCGTTGACGACACGCCCGGCATAGTAACGCTATCCTGCTTTGACCCGGTCCGCCGGGAAATCGCCAGGCTGGCAATGACCCAACTGGTCAAGGACGGGCGCATCCAGCCCGCCCGCATCGAGGAAGCGGTCAACCGCGCCGAACGCGACATCGAAGAGACGATGTGGCGGGCCGGCGAGGAGGCCACGTTCGAAGTCGGAGTAAGCGGCCTCGACCCCGAGCTCATCAAGCTCCTGGGGCGGCTCAAGTACCGCTACAGCTACGGCGAAAACGTGCTCACTCACTCCATCGAGGTGGGCTTGCTCGCCGGAATGCTGGCTTCCGAGGTCGGCGCCAACGTGCAGATGGCGCGGGCGGGCGGCCTGCTCCACGACATCGGCAAAGCTCTGACCCATGAAATACCCGGACCGCACGCAGAGATCGGCTACGACCTGACTACCCGTAACGGCGTTGGGTCGTTGGTTTGCAACTGCGTGCGTGAGCACCACGACGACGACCATTCCAGCATCGAGTCGTTCCTGGTGGCTGCCGCCGACGGAATCAGCGCCGCTCGCCCTGGCGCGCGTAAGGAATCCATCGAGCAGTACACCCGGCGGCTGCGGGAGCTGGAGGACACCGCCTACAGCTTCGACGGCGTGCATCGCGCGTTCGCCATCCAGGCCGGACGCGAGGTTCGGGTGATGGTCAGTCCCCACGACGTCGACGACGTGGCCTGCGCCAGCCTGGCGCGGGACATCGCCGGCAAGGTGTCCAAGGACCTGCAGTTCCCCGGCCAGATCAAGGTGACGGTGATCCGCGAAACCCGCGAGGAAAGCATCGCCAGGTAGCCGCCCGGTTGGAAGTAACGACGGGACCACAAGGGGCGACCGTGCGTCGCCCCTTACAGCGTAGCCCTTTACGGATAATGCCATGCGAGTGTTGATGATTGGGGACATAATCGGTAAGCCGGGACGCAGCGCCCTGTCCGGATTGTTGCCCGATTTGCGCCGCGAACTGGACATCGATCTGGTCACGGCCAATGCGGAGAACACCGCCGGCGGGTTCGGGCTCACTCCCAAAACGGCCAACGCGTTGCTGCAGGCTGGCGTCGACGTGATGACCTCGGGCAACCACATCTGGGACAAGAAGGAAATCCTGCCCCACATGGAGGAACTGCCGCTGTTGCGGCCGGCCAACTACTACGGCGCGCCGGGGCGGGGCTGGATGATGTTCGGCGACGTCATGGTGATGAACCTGCAGGGTCGGGTCTTCATGCCGCCAATCGACTGCCCGTTTCGCGAAGCCGACAAGCGGCTGGCCGAGGCGGCAAGCGAACTGGGTTTCGCCCCCAAAACGGTGGTGGTGGACTTCCACGCCGAGGCAACCTCGGAAAAGCAAGGGTTGGCCTGGTATCTGGACGGCAGGGTCAGCGCGGTCGTCGGGACCCACACGCACGTTGCCACGGCCGACGCGCGCATCATGCCGGAAGGCACCGCCTACGTCAGCGACCTCGGAATGACGGGCCCTCAGGACTCGGTCATCGGCACGGAGGTCGCGCCCGTGCTCGAGCGGTTCCGGACGGGTCTGCCCCAGCGATTCGAGCCGGCCAAGGGCCCGTGCATCCTGAACTCCGTGCTCATCGACATCGACGACGACACCGGCCACGCCACTGACATCGTGCGGATCGACCGCCGCATCGACGTATAA
This sequence comes from Dehalococcoidia bacterium, assembly GCA_022827095.1. Lineage (GTDB taxonomy): Bacteria > Chloroflexota > Dehalococcoidia > Lucifugimonadales > UBA3495 > Bin87. The sequence continues at coordinate 17,905 of JAJDTP010000001.1, read as the reverse complement.
CGAACAAAACATCCCGCGCGTACCCAGTTTCGCTGGAACTGTCATTGCGAGCGCAGCGTGGCAATCTCGTCAGGGCACAGACACCGCCCCAGGAACGAGATCGCCACGTCGCTGCGTTCCTCACCATGACAAACCGGGTACGTGTGAGACAAAACATCCATTGACACTTGATACCACGGATACGGGGTGACCTGATGACGATTTCTGTTGACCTGCACCTGCACACCACCGCGTCGGACGGGCGGCTGACGCCAACCGAGCTGGTGGAACTGACCGCATCCAAGGGACTGCGAACCATCTCGGTCAGCGACCACGACACCACGGCCGGGTTGGAAGAAGCCCAGCGAACGGTGAACCGTATCCCCGGTATGCGCCTTATCCCCGGCATCGAGCTCAGTTGCGACGTGCCGGGCGGCGAAGTGCACATGCTCGGCTACTTCATGGACATTGAGGATGCCGGGTTCCAGGGGATGCTGGCTGAGTTCCGCGAGGGCCGACTGGCCCGCGGCGAGGGGATGGTGGCGAAACTTGCTGAGTTCGGCATGCACATCGAGTGGGAGCGGGTGCTGGAGATCGCAGGGGACGCCTCGGTGGGACGACCGCACATCGCCCAGGCGCTGGTAGAAAAGGGTTACTTCGCCGAGCCGTCGGACGCGTTCCGGGAATACCTGGGGCGCAACGGCAAGGCCTACGTGGAGCGGTCGAAATTGACGCCGCCGGACGCGGTGAAATTGCTGAACGACGTGGGCGGCGTGGCCGTGTTCGCCCACCCGTGGTTCGAGCGGCGCGGCAACGAGCCGGAGCCGGAACAGTCACTGATCGAGACTGTGGAGGAGCTCAAGGCGGCCGGCCTCCACGGCATGGAAGTCCACTACGCCATGTACGACGAGGCCACGGTGGACTGGCTGGCCGACGTGGCGCGGGCTTACGACCTGATCCCCTGCGGCGGCAGCGACTATCACCACAGCGGGAACTCGCGGGAGCCGCTACCCGGCGTCAACGGGCCGCCCATGGAAACGGTAGAGCGACTGGAGGAAGCCGCCCGCCGACTGGCGTCTCGCCGGTAGCGTACCGCCGTCTCCGCACCGGGCAACTGCGCGGTTCCCCTCACGAGTACCCGGTTTGTCATAGGAGTCACACACTCGAAATTACAAACCCGTCATTCCTGCGCAAGCAGGAATCCATTGACTTTATAGTGAACGAATCTGGAATACCGTTAACGATTTCGGACACTGGACTCCTGCTTTCGCAGGAGTGACGGACGTGTGGTTTCAAGTGCGTAACTCCTATGTCATTGCGACCCCGCACTTGATGCGGGGGTGGCAATCTCGTTGCGGCCAGGACCGTCGCTACGCCAACGGGATTGCCGCGTCGCTTCGCTCTTCGCAATGACAGGTTTGCCAAAACTGGGCAGGCGTGAGCAAGGTTGCCGATATGTCGGGGGAAGCTGCAACGCTGATTGGCCTGTGGGTGGTTGCCTACCTCATCGGAGCGGTCCCGGTTTCGTATGTGATGGGTCGGGTCCTCGGCGGCATCGACCTCAGGCAACACGGCAGCGGCAACGTAGGAGCCAGCAATTTCGCCAGCCAGATGGGAAGAAAGTGGTGGCTGCCCATCGCCCTCATCGACATGGCCCGGGGCGCTGGGCCAATCCTGGTTGGGCAATACGCGCTGGGATTGTCACACACGGGGTGGTGGCTGATGCTGACGCCGCTGTTCACGATCCTGGGCAACAACTGGTCGCCGTTCCTGCGCTTCACCGGAGGCCGCAGCGTGGGCGCCTGGGCCGGGGGGATCCTGGGGATATCGCCGCCGTTTTTTGCGTTGGGTTTGGCCCTTTATGTTCTGGGCTGGCGCGTAACGCGGCGCTCCGCGGAGTGGCTGTTGGCAGTGATGATCGCGCTGCCGGTCATGGCGATTGCTTGGCCGGAACGGTGGCTCCTCGTCGGCGGAAGCGAGCAGCTGACAGTGTTCGCAGCGGCCGGAACGGTCCTGATCCTGGCGAAACGGCTGGCGTCCAATGGACAGCCGCCTCCCGCGGACGTGCCCCGGAGCATGGTGATATTCAACCGGCTGCTGCGGGACCGGGATATCGCGGACCGCGACGAATGGCTGGCGCGCACGTCCGCACAGCGCAACGACGTCGGATAAAAACGCATACGTCATTCGATTCGTCACCGAGCAGAGCGCCGCCAACGGACAATGCAGCGTACAATTGGCGCTACCCGGCTTGCGATCACACACCCGCGATACGGGCCCGGACCAAGGATAACCAAGGCATGGCAGAACAGCAGACCGAACCCCAAACGATGACCTGTCACTGGCACCCGGCGGTGTCCACCGGGTTGTCGTGCAGCCAGTGCCAGCGGCCGATCTGCACGCAGTGCCTGGTGCAGGCTCCCGTAGGGATCCGCTGCCGCGAGTGCGGGAAGGCGGTGCCGCTGCCGACCTTCGACGTCCGGCCGTCGAACTACGCCAAAGCGGCGGTTGTGGCCGCAGTAATCGGTGTGCTCGGGATTATCCTGTGGCTCACACTGATCTTCTTCACGGGAACGCGGTTCATCGCATCCCTGGTCACCCCTGTGATCGTCGGTTACGCGGCGGGTGAGCTCATCAGCCGGGTGGTCAACCTCAAACGCAGCAAGGGCCTGATGTACATCGCCGGCGGCACCGTAGTGCTCAGTTCGCTGGTGGCCATGATCCTGACCGGCGGCCTGGTGCTGACCCTGTGGGGCATCCTCGCATTGATCCTGGGGGTCGTCATTGCCATCGGGCGGGTCCGCCTCTAGCGGGCCGGCCCAGCGCAGGTCGGCAAACCCACGAGCGACACCCGCCCTCCGGCGACGGCTTAGCGCCAGAGGCCTTTTCATGGTTCAAATGGTGATTGGTGCAGTTCTCGTAACGGCCTGTATCTTAGTTCTGGCAGTGACGGTACAGATTTTGTTGTCGACGGCGTTTTAGAGGGAGATCACTATGGCACTCCCTGACTGCGACTTAGCCAAAGTCTCTCTACACGTGGTCGATTTGGCTTTTGCGTTATTCGCATCGCAATATGTCCGCCACGATGACCTGCAAGATGGTACATCATTCAAAGAACTAGAATGGGCTGCCACCGAGCGCGACTGCAACACGGTTGATGTCTCGCCCGCGTTGGGTCGATATGCGTTCCATCTGGTCAGGCGCTTTGAGTCTAAGTATCCGCCCACGGACCAACGAAGCATGACTGCCCACGCAGTTTGCAGTTGGTTACGCATGGACTTTCACAGCGCTGGTTTGAATGCTCCGGGTTGACGATTACCAGTGCCTTGGCCCTGGTACTGCCTCTGCCGGCATCCAGATTCGAGGGTGGCTACTAGGCCCGATGTTCGTGTCGCCGAGTGATCAGGAATGCATTTGACCACGCCTCTTTTGGCACTGGAATTCTATCAGCATTTCAGCAACGCGGTGTCCATACGTTCCTCAAATCTGTGATCGCGCCGGCCGCTTTCCGACCAATATCGGATGTCCGCAACAATATAGTGGCGGCGCAGGTGGTCCCACACGCACTCACAATGTCGTACCATAATCGAGTTGCCCGTCGTAAATCCGCCTGCATAACAACTAACAGTAAAGCGGCCCTTCAAATCGGCGATTTGCACCGCACGGTCAATCCAGAAGAGGACCACAATCATCAGGCAGCCGGTGACCACCAGATAGATGAGCCACATATACCACCGGGTGAGACGATGGATCATGATCTCGTCCACATTTGCCGGTGCCTTAAAGAGTATCCCCTGACGCAGCCATAAGGAGAGCCGGGGGCGGTAGTGAAATCCCACGCTATTTAAGGGGCGTGGCACGCTATCATGCCATCACTAGCAAACGAAACTTTTGTCGGTCATTCTCCGTGGGAGTTTTCCGCCCAGAGGCGCCGTACCGTATCGCGGGTGACACCGGACCGAAATCCGCGGCGCTGTAGGTAGTCCCACATCTTGCGGTGGAAGGTCGCGTAAGGCATCGAGCCACTGGCGACCAGCCGACGGGCGCGTCGTTCCCCGGCGCGATAGGCGGCGTCAACCTCGTCCAGGCCAACCAGAGCATCGTCGATGATGGGTTCGGCGACGCCCTTGGCGCGCAGTTCTCGCCGGATGAGCGCGGACCCACGCGGCTTGCGTCGGTCACGGCTGTTGCGCCACTGAGTGGCATACTCCGCGTCGTCCAGGTAGCCGTAGCGTTTGAGGGACGCCAGGGCCTGCTCAACCACCGGCTGCTCGAAATCGCGACCCACCCGCCGGCGCACCTCAGACACCGTCCTCGGCTTGAAGCTGACGTAGCGCAGGGCGACTCGAAGCGCCTCCGGATAGGCGTCGGACGTGAACTTGTCAGCCCGGGTATCCACCATAGTGGGTACGGCTAGTTCAGGCTGACGGAGTTGGGGTTGGCGATGTAGGCGGCGACATCGGATGACGCACCGTCCAGGTGGCCATTGCCCTCGCCGCTTGTAGGCTCTTCGTCGTCCAGCTCATCGCCACGTATCAGGGCCTCGATCTCGTCGGCGATCTCGCTGTGCTCCAGGAGGAAGTTCTTGGAGTTTTCGCGCCCCTGTCCCAGGCGGGTCTCGCCATAGGAGTAGAAGGCGCCGGCCTTCTTGATGATGTTCTGGTTCACCCCGATGTCCAGCAGGTCGCCCATCTTGCTGATGCCCTGGTTGAACATGATGTCAAACTCGGCCACACGGAAGGGGGCCGCAACCTTGTTCTTGACGATGCGAGCCCGGACCCGACTGCCGATGATCTCCGACCCCTGCTTTAGCGACTCGCTGCGGCGCAGATCTATACGCACGGAACTGTAGAACTTGAGGGCCCTGCCCCCGGGCGTGACTTCAGGGCTGCCGTAGCTGATGCCGATCTTCTCGCGGATCTGGTTGATGAAGACGACGGCGGTGCGGGAGCGGTTGATGGTGGCGGTGAGCTTGCGCAGCGCCTGGGACATCAAACGGGCCTGCATGCCCACGTGGACGTCGCCCATGTCGCCCTCGATCTCGGCCTGCGGAACCAGGGCGGCCACGCTGTCGATGACCACGGCGTCAACGGCGCCGCTGCTGACCAGCTTTTCGGTGATGTCCAGCGCCTGCTCCGCCGAGTCGGGCTGGGAGATGAGCAGGTTGTTCAGGTCGAGACCACAGTTGGTGGCATAGTGCGGGTCGAGAGCGTGCTCAGCGTCGACGTAGGCAGCCAGGCCGCCCATGCGCTGCGTCTCGGTCATGATGTGGATGGCCAGAGTGGACTTGCCGGCCGACTCCCCGCCGTAGATCTCGGTAACGCGGCCGCGGGGCAATCCGCCGACGCCCAGTGCCAGGTCCAGCGACAGCGAGCCAGTGGGGATCACGTTGGTGATCAGATGGGCGACCTGCTCGTCGCCGCGCATTACTGCGCCTTTGCCGTGGTCTTTTTCGATACGGCCCAGGGCGACCTCAAGGGCGGCCAACTTGTTCTTGTCGAGGTTCAGGGTTTCGGGGTTGATTGCCATCGTTAGCCTCCCGCACGGCTGGTTTGCACTTGCGAGAAGTTTAGCACGCGCGTTCCATTCATGCAATGGCGCAATGTCGTTATTTTTGCGGGATTTACGAGGCGCACGGCCCCGGGGCTAGAAGTCTCAATACCCGCCTTCAAAACCGATGGTCACGACGCCGTTCTCGACGATGATGGGGGTGATCCGCTCGCCGCCGGAGAGCTCGAGGAGCGTCGGCACCTGGTCCGGCTGCTTGGACACGTCAATCTCGGTGTAGGCCACGCGCTGGCGCCGGTAGTGCATCTTGGCCTGCGCGGAGAAAGGACAGTCGGGGTGAGTGTACAGAATGATCTCGGTGTCGTTGGTGGTAGTCAATTTGCTCTCCTATGATCCAATCCGGGCGTCGACAACACGCGATGGGATATCAGGCTGCCCAATTCTACGCAGGGGCCGGGGATAACGCAACGAGAGCGCCGCGCACGTCAGAGCTTGTGCAAAGTCATTGTCAGAATCAGGATTTAGCGGATTTTGAGATTTTCAGGATGTTCATAAATCCCGTAAATCCTCTAATCCTGGTAATCCTGCTTCTGACAGTTACCGCCGGGGTGGACTTTGCACATGCCCCGTCACGTGCGTAACGACCGGGGACCGGTGGCTCCCGCTACTGACTCCCCCAACCCAAGACCCAATCAGACCGGCACTGTCTGCGCTTCCAGCACTTCGTTGACCACCGATTCCTGGCTGCGTTCCCGCAGGCGGGCCATGCTCTTGAGGATGATGCGGTGTGCCAGCGCCGGGGTGGCCAGCGTTTTTATGTCATCGGGCGTGACGTACTCCTGGCCGCGGATGCCGGCCAGGGCCTGGGCGCAGCGGTAGAGGCCGAGGGTGGCGCGAGGACTGGCCCCGAGCTCGACGTCGGGATGCTCTCGGGTAGAGCGGATCACCTGGACAAGGTACGCACGGAGAACGGGATCGATGTACACCTGCCGGACCAGTCCCTGGATGCGGAGGACATCATCAGCGGAGGCCACTGGCCCCAAGGAACTCAGGGGGTCGGCGTCCTCGAAGCGCTCCAGCATGGCGGTCTCGTCGTCTTCAGACGGATAGCCCAAGCGGAGGCGGAGCAAAAAGCGGTCGATCTGGGCCTCGGGCAGCGGGAAGGTGCCCTCCAGCTCGATGGGGTTCTGGGTCGCCAGGACCAGGAACGGGGCGGGCAACTGTACGGTATCTTGGTCGACGGTGACCTGCCGTTCCGCCATGGCCTCCAGCAGCGCGGACTGGGTCCTGGGAGTGGCGCGGTTGATCTCGTCGGCCAGTACGACCTGGGATATGACCGGGCCGGGGCGAAACTCGAACTGGCCGTTGTGCTGGTTGTAGTAGTGGATGCCGGTAATGTCCGAGGGCATCAGGTCGGGGGTGAACTGGATGCGACGGAACTCGCAGTCCAGGGAGTAGGCCAGGGAACGGGCGAGGGTGGTCTTGCCGATCCCGGGGACGTCCTCAACCAGGATGTGCCCGGCGCTGAAGAGGGCCGCCAGGGTGTACTCGATGACCTCGTCCTTGCCGACGATAGCCAGCTGGATGTTGTCGCGGATACGGGCGGCGGTGTCCGCGATCTGCTGCGCCTGGGCCGCGGTGATCAACGCGTCGCCTCCACCGGGCCGGCGACGGCGGAGGACAGGTGCTCTTCCGCTTCCCGCAGATCCTTGGGGGAGTCGACGCTGCGCCAGAAGGCATCGGTGGACACGGCGGACATGCGGCCCTCCGCGGCAAGGGCCGGGAAGGTCGTGGTCTCATGGTCGCCGATCTCGGGCAGCAGGTCGCGAATGTCGGGGTGGAGGACATAGACGCCTCCGTTGATCGCGTAGGGGAGCACCGCCTTCTCGCGGAATTGCTTCACCACGCCGTTTGCTCCGGTGTCCACGATGCCGTAGGGGCTGGTCATTGGCACGGTGAGTATGGTGGCGCAGTGGGTCGGATTCCACCCACGACGGGAATGGTAGTCGGCGATAAGCTCGGCCAACGAGGCGTCGGTGACGACGTCGCCGTTGGTGGCGATGACGGGGCGGTCGTCACGGGGCAGGGAAGCCAGACCCTGGCGCAGAGCCCCGCCGCGTCCCAGGGGCTCATCCTCCCGAATGTAATGGGCGCGGATGCCGTAATCGCTGCCGTCGCCAAAATAGTCCCCCACCGCGTCGGCAAGATGCCCCACCAGAAAAACGACATCGGTCACGCCGGCTTCGCGCAGCCAGCGGACCTGATGCCAGAGGATGGGGCGGCCGGACAGGGCTATCATGGGCTTGGGCACGGTGTCGGTGAGAGGGCGCAGCCTTTCGCCTTTACCGCCGGCCAGAATCAGAGCGTACATGGCAGACGGTATGCTAATGCGGCCGGCCGGTGGGGTCAATGGGACGGGTCCAGGCCCGGACTACAGCAGTTCGCGGAATTCTTCAACAGTGAGCCCGGCCTGGATAATAATACTGCCCATTGTAAAAGGAGGGATAGGATTATGGCGTGGAATGGACACTGTAACTCTTCCTCTTCGCATCTTAGTGTGCTTGCCTTGATTGTCGACGCTGAAGCCGACTTTCTGCAAAGCCTTGATCGCCGCCAGGTGGTTGACACCGGGAACTCGCGGCATGGCTAACCCACTGCCTCATCCTCGTCCTCATCGTCAACCTCAATGACCCTGACGGACGGCGTGCCCAACAGCAGTACTTCCTGCATATAAATCAGCCACTCGCGGATCGCGATTTGGATATTCTCCATCGCTTCCTCCATTGTGTAACCCGCGGAGAGGCAGCCAGGCAGCATCGGGCAGGAAACGGAATACCCCTCGGAGCTCTTAATCATTTCAATCTCATACCGCCGCGCAGACCCGTTCCGGCCAGTGTCAAGCTGCCAGGCAACGTCAACATCCACCTCGCGCAGTTCCTCGTCGCCAACGACCTCTTCCCAGAACGCCCCTTCGCGCTCCGAGATGGATCCAGAGATTTCGTACCGAATGCTTTCCAACGCTTCTTCCGCAGTGGCGCCCTTCGCCTTGCTGTCCGGCAAGCCGGGGCAAATGGCGGTGTAGCCCTCTTCCGATTTGTGAAGCAGAACCCGGTATTTCATGGCATCACCTCGTCCCGGCCTGTAATCAGTTGGGCGCGGAATGTATCAGCGCCTCTGCCCCCAACGGCGGCAGAGGCGCTTCCTGCATTATACGGCAGGAGAACCGGCGCTCTTGCTACTCGTAAGCTCTGGGGCGGAACTCCGATGAGCAGTAGCGGATCTGCTCCCAGAAGCCGGCGGCATCCCGTTCGACGTTGACCGATTGCAGGAAGTCTCTACTGGGATCGTCGTAGATGATGCACGGCGCCCACAGGGCAATGTCCGGGAAGGCGAACAAAAGTGCTATCACCAGGGCCATGCAGCCCATAAATGGTAAGACTCCGATATACACGTCGGTAATCGTGCTTTCTCGTAAAGCCTCCTGTGCCGCCGCGGTTTGTTCCGCCATCTGCTGGTCGACGTCCTGTCTTACGCCGTGGAGGATGTAGAGGTTGATGCCCTCGGGCGGGCTGATCAGCGCCGCTTCCACCAGGATCACCATGATGATGCCGAACCACACCAGGTCCACGCCCACGGCTTCCAGCGAGGGCGTGAGAATCGGGATGGTGGTCACCAGCATGGCGAAGCTTTCCATGAATGTGCCCAGCAGCAGGTAGAAGAACACCAGGATGATCACGAACTGCAGGGCGTTGAGGTTCAGGCCGGTGATCCACTCCGAGATGTCCTGGGAGATGCCCAGGCGGGCGAAGGCGAAGCTCAGGGTGAACGCGGCCATGACGATGAGCATGATCATCGACGAGGTGCGCACGGTGGAAATGATGGCATCCAGGAGCATAATCCTGATGCCGCGCATGGATTGGCTCCAGTCCGCGTAGATGCCCTGGGACCTCTTGTACAGCTCGTTGGCGATGGCAACGACCAGAGCCCCGAACACCCCTAGCGCGGCGGCCTCGGTGGGAGTGGCCCAGCCGGTGTAGATGGAACCCAGCACCACCAAGATGATGATCAGAACCGGGATGATGGCCAGCAGGCCGACGGTCGCCCCCTTGATCATCCGCAACCATTCGGCGACGGCCTCCGGATACGAAAGGGTGGAGCGGCCGCGGCGGTAGGCGGCGCGGTCATCAGGGTTGGTCAGGCCGGCCTCGGTGGCCTGCTCCTGGCGCATGACGGCCATCTGCTCGTCGGTGTAGCGTCGAACGGAAATGCCGTGGAACCAGGCGCGGTACAGCCGGCGCACCTCCTCGTCCATGGGCGCCGTCCGCGGGAATATCACCGAAGTGACTATCATCATGAGAATCATGGTGAACGCGAGCAGGAATCCGGGCAGGAATCCGCCCATGTAGAGGCGGCCGATGGACTCCTCGACCAGCACGCCGTAGATGATGAGTCCGATGCTGGGCGGGATCAGGATGCCGAGAGTTCCGCCGGCGGCCAGGGAGCCGATGACCAGGCGCTCGCTGTACCCGCGCTGGCGGAAGGACGGCAGGGAGACGCGGCTGATGGTGGCGGAGGTGGCGACGCTGGAGCCGGAGCACGCGGCGAAGACGGCGCAGGAGGCGATATTGGTGTGCAGCAGACCGCCGGGCAGGAAGACCAGCCACCGGGACAGTGCGCCGTACATCCGCTCGCCCATGCCGGAGCGGAGCATCAGCTCTCCCATGAGCAGGAACAACGGCACCGCCACCAGGATGAAGTTGGTGTTGCTCTCCCAGGCCTTGTTGCCCAGGATATTCCACAGCGGAGCATCCGAAAACGCCTGCATCATCACCAGGGACAGCACCCCCAGGGCGCCGGCGACGTACAGGCCAATCAGGAAGAAAACTCCCATCATGCTGAAAGCGGTGATGATTGCCATATTTCAGATTCCTCTGTGGGACGGCAGCCGCAGAACCAGTGGCTGCCGTGGGTCGGACCAGTCGGTTGGAATGGCCAGGACGGCTACACGCCGGAGGCGGCTTCCTGCATAACCTCGGCATCTGGAGCAAGTTCGGCAACATCGCCACCGGAGTTCTTGTGCCAGATCTCCAGAAGGCCCCGCAGGATCATGCTCAGCATCCATTGGAACGAAGTGAAAGCGAGCATGGTGAAGCCGACGGCGACGATCATCTGGAACATCCAGAGTTCGGGCAGGAAGTTTCCAATGAGATAGGTGTTCGCCAGGGCCGGCTCGCACATGCCCTCGGCGTTAGTGCGGATACACTTGGACTCGGCGACCTCCTCCCAACTCTTGATTGCGGTGATGAGGCCGAAGAAGCCCACGGACCCGAGGGCCATCCAGTCGGCCGCCGAACGCATATAGGGGTGGATTCGGGAAAACAGCGGCAACAGCACGTCAATGCGTACGTGGGATCCGGTGCGCAGGGAGTAGGAAAACGCCCAGGTTCCGGCGAACGCCAGGATGTAGCCACCCACCAACTCCTGGTTGCCCAGGATGGGGCCGCCCAGCTTGCGCATTATCACCTGGTAGGTGATGTAGATGCCCAGAATGAGCAAAAGAGACCCGCAGACGTACCCGAAGATCCGGTAGACCCAGTCCAGGCCGCTGTCGATCTTGTGGATCAATCGGGTCAGGAAAACCGGCGTGGGCGTTGCCGCAGATGGTGTAGTCAACTGGCGCCTCCGGTAAGCCGGGCGAAACTGTCAGAGATGCGCCGGCAAATCATCGAATGCTGTAGAAACAAGGCGAAACATGGGCGGAAATGCCCACCTATGACACGCAAGTTGGGACTATATTGGCCGGTCTGGTAAAAGTCAACCAGTGCGATATTCGCCGCGAACCCGCTTCCACTCGAACCGTCATTGCGACCCCGAACTTGATGCCTGGCCAGGGTATGTAAGGGCTGAAATCGGCTTTTGGCATGGGTTGCCGGTCCGCGTTTCAGGCTGGGATTACCTATCCTGGTGAGGCAATTGCTCTTCCAGTTGGCGGATGCGGGCTTCCGCGGCAGCGGCACGGGCTTCGGCCGCGGCCCGGGCGGCCGCCTCGGCATCAGCCCGCGCCGCCTCGGCGTCGGCCCGGGCCGACGCCGCGACCGCCCCGGCTTCCGCCGCCGCCCGCTTGTCGATGGTCAGCCCTGTCGCCGGATCCAACACGTCAAATGCGGACGCCCCGTCCCAGGTAAATACCACTCCCAGCAACCGGCTGTGCCCCCGCTCCTTTCCCCCGGCTCCAACTTCTGCCGCGCACGGCTGATACTCCCCATCCTCCAGCCGCTCCCCGGCTATCGCCCGGCCGTACAGCGCTCCCCCCGTGGGGTCAAGCCGCCAGTACTCCTGCACTCCCAAACGCCGGTACAGCTCCCGCTTCCAGCCCAAATCATGCTCGGCGGTGCTCGGCGACGCCACTTCCATCACGAAATCCGGCGCCTTCCCCACTTCCCATATCCAGTAGTTCGGCAGACCCTCGCGGATCCCCGACACGTTCACGTCAAAGGCGATGAACAGGTCCGGACCCACCCGACGATTGCCGTTGTTGATGTCGTAGGAAACGAAGACCTCCCCGGAAATGAACACGTCGGGCCGATCTTCATAGCGCTGGCGGAGGAGATGGGTAACGCGTTCAATGGGCAGTTCCTGGAGCATACCGTCCTCAACGCGTTCCTTCTCCTCATAGAAGATGTCAGGCAGGGTTCTCACTTGCCAGGCGTTAGTGATGATCCTGGTGGCAGACATGGTAAACGTCTCCAACGTCGCCGGTATTCGCAGATAAGAATACCCGACGCTTCCGCGCCATTACAATCCGGCGCCGAACCTGCTTTCTGCCCTTACCCGCACAATCAATCGTCATTCCTGCGAAAGCAGGAATCCAGTGCGGGTAACAGCGTTTCTTTCAGCAACGAGATCGCCACGCCGCTGCACTCCTCGCGATGGCAAACTGGACACACGCGAGGAGCGGTATTCGCCGCGATCCGGCGGGGCTTTCACCGGTCCGGCCTGAGGACGGGAGGGCCCAAAACGGCGCTGTGCCCTACTGGATATCCTCCGCCTGACCGTCGGCGCCGACGCGGACGCCGATGATGGGCGCGGCCTTCTCGTTGTAGATCTGAACCGCCTCGCTGTTGGGGCCGCCGGTGCGCTCGACCCACTTGGGCAGCACGTTGTTGCGGCCGGCCTGGAACAGAGCGTCCCGTATTTCCTGGCTGAATTCGATGTACTCCATGCCGCCCTCAGTGTTCTCGCTGATGCCCTCATCGGTCCAGACGGTTTCAACCCACTCGCGGGAGGTGCGCTGGTGGCGTTCGCCTTCCTCCTTGATGATGGCCTGGAGGTCCGGCGGAATGGCGTCCCACACGTCCTTATTCATAGTGATCCAGGTCACCCCGATGGCGACGATGGGACCGACCAGGTAGTCGGTGACCTCGTACCAGCGGACACCGGAGCCGCAGGTGCCGCAGGACACGGCGGCGTCCAGAACGCCGCGCTCCAGGGCGGTGTACACGTCGGCAAAGGCCATGAACTGCGGGTCCGCGCCCATGCCGCCCAGCAGGTCGCTGAGCACCGTGCTGTGGCTGCGGGTCTTCAGTCCTTCGAAGTCGGACAGGGAGTTCAACGGGCGCGACGAGAAGTAGTAGTTGCTTTCGTAGTAGTTTTCCATCACCACGATGCCGTTGGACTGCTCTTCGATTATCCCGTGGATGTCATCGCGGGTGGCATCAATGACCGCGAAGTTGGTTTCCGGATCGGGATAGAGGCCCCAAAGGTTGGCCATGTCGATGATCGGCAGGTCGCCCCCGATGTAGCCGGAGTAGATCTCCGCCAGCTCCATGGTGCGGTCCTCGATGAGACGCAGCGAGTCGGGGCCGGCGAGGCCCAGCTCAGGGAAGGAACTGATCTGGAAGTCCACCTGGCCTTCGGTACGATCACGGACGCGCTCAATGAACCCGTCGATGCCCTGTTCCTCCTCGGTGGAGTAGATCAGCGTGCAGGGGTTGCCGGTGCGGTTGATGCAGACCAGCTGGATTTCAATATTCTCGCCCTGGGAAACCAGCTGGGCCTGCTCCTGGCTGCTCTCCATCATGGCCCCGTCGAGTTCCTTGGCCGTACCGTCGGGATTGACGGCGACACCAATGATGGGGGCGACCTTGTCATTGAACAGCTGAACGGCGTCGCTGTTAGGGCCACCGGTGCGCTCCACCCAGTTGGGCAGGATGACCTCCAGGGCCACCTCGCGCATCTTGGCCTGGACCTCGTCGTTGAAGGGCCGGTGGATCATCCCTGATTCGACGTTGGCCGACACGCTGTAGGGATTCCACTCTTCGATGAGCGTCTTGCGCGCCAGTTCCTCGTATTCCTTGCCCACCTCCAAGACTATCTGCTGGATGTCCGGGGGAATCTCGTTCCAGGAGTCGCTGGCCATGGTGAAGTAGGCCACCGCCACTGAACCGACGATGGGGCCGTACAGGTAGTCGGTCACCTCGTACCAGCGTTGGCTGTGCCCCGGCTCGCCGCCGGTGACGCCGCCGTCCAGCACGCCGCGCTCCAGTGCGGTGTACACGTCGGCGAAGGCCACGAACTGACCCTCGGCGCCCAGCCCGGCCAACAGGTCGCCCAGGATGGTGCTGTGCTGGCGGATCTGCTTGCCGTCGAACTGCGCCAACGTATCCAGCTCATCCCGGCTGAAGATGAACTGGTTGGGATAGTACTGTCGCATGATGGGCTGCCCGCCGGTGGTCTCCTTGAGCACCCGGACCAGGTCCTCGTGGATTGCGTCGGACAGCTCCAGGTGGGCCTCCTCGCTGGGCGACAGGCCCCACAGGTTTCCGATGTCCAACAGGGGCAGGTCGCCGCCCACGTACCCGCTGTAGATCTCGGTTACCTCGAGGGTGTTGTCCGCCACCAGCCGCAGGGTGTCGCCGCCGGCGATGCCCAGCTCGGGGAAGGAGGAGATGACGAACTGCAACTGGCCGTCGGTGCGCTTGGCTACCTCTGGAAGGAAGAAACTGTTGACCAGCTCGCACGCCGCCACGCTGCGGTTGATGCAGACCAGCTGGAACTCGAAGCTCTGGCCCTGGGTTTCGAGCTGCGTCCCGCTGCCGCCGGTCGCGGCCGGCGCGGCGGCCATGGCCGTGGGTTGCGGAGCCGCGGCCCCGCCGCCCGTCTCGGTGGTCGATGCGGCGGGAGCTTCACCGCCGCCGCCGCAAGCCAATAGGGCAGCTACCACCGCCGACAGCACGAGAGGCAAAAGAAACCTCGGCGCAACTGTTCGGAATCCGTAATTGATGGTGTCCTTCATATTCCCTCCTTGCCAAGTCCTGCCGTTGCAAGCAGCGAACCACTCAATAACATATTGACCGTTCGGCAGTGTATGTCAGCGAAAAAGTGCTGTCAAAGTGCAATTTGCGATAATAATTCTCCATAATTATTGGTGTGCTTCCCGGTATGGCGACAGCATTGACCAAACAACAGTGGAATGCGTAAAACAAAAGCGGAGCGAGTGTGAAACCCGCTCCGCCGTTGACGACATATGTCGCCCCGTGCCTTATTCGGTTGACGATGCCGTGCCGTCGGGGTTGATCTCCACCTTGACGATGGGGGCAACCACGTCGTTGAAGATTACGGCCGCTTCGGAGGTGGGACCACCGACGCGGTCGACCCAGCCGGGAACGACGTTCTGGATGGCCGACTGACGCTGGGCGGTTTTCATCTCCGGCGTGAACTGCACTTCCTGCATGCCCTGCTCCACGTTCTGCGCGATGGCGTTGGGCGCAAAGTGCTCGAACAGAAGCTGGCGGTTCAGGTAGGCGTGGCGGGCGCCCTCCTCCAGAACGATGTTCTGCAGGTCCTTGGGCATCTGGTTCCAGCGATCCGCGTTGACTGCGAACCAGCTGTGACCCACCGATACGATGGGGCCGACGAGGTAGTCGGACACCTCATACCAGCGCAGGCCGTGTCCGCAGGAGCCGCAGGAGATGGCGCCGTCGATGACGCCGCGCTCCAGGGCGGTGTACACATCGGCGAAGGCGATGAACTGCGGGTCGGCGCCCATGCCGGAAAGCAGGTCGCTGAGCACCGTGCTGTGGCTGCGGACCTTGAGGCCTTGCAGGTCTTCAAGGCCGCCAACCTCCGGCTTGGCGAAGATGTAGTTGTGGGCCGTCATCATGTAGGCGATCTGGACGCCGCCATTCTCCAGGGTAACCTCGGCCATCTTGGGCTGGATCGCGTCAATGACGTCCAGCTGGTCCTGCTGGGTGGCGAAGAGGCCCCAGAGGTTGCTCATGTCCATGATGGGGAAGTCGCCGCCGACATAGCCGGAGTAGATCTGGGCGGAGTCCAGCGTGCCGTCCTCGATCAGGCGCAGCGAGTCCGGGCCGGCGATGCCCAGTTCGGGGAAGGACGATATTTCGAAGACAACCTGGCCGTTGGTCCGGCGCTTGACCCGCTCCACGAAGCCGATGTCCTCGGTCTCGGCGTAGTTGCCTATGGCCAGGCCGCAGTCGACCAGGGTGCGGTTGATGCACGCCATCTGGAACTCGAAGCTCTCGCCGGAGGAGGTCAGCGGGGTCATGTTGAAGTTGATGCCGCTCTCCACGCCGCAGGACCAGCCGGAGGGGCTGCCGCCGCCGTGGGCGTCGGTAACGCTGGCGGCGGTTTCGCCGTCGCACTGCGTGGAGGCCATGGCTTCCTTCTCGCCGGTGGGCGAGTCGACGATGCTGATGCAGACTTCGCCGACGCTGCGGTCATCGCCGCAATCGATTTTGTCCATCATCATCATGGCCTCGGTCTCGCTGGCGGTGCCATCGGGATTGATGACCACGCCGACGATGGGGCCGACCTTGTCGTTGAAGATCTGCACGCCCTCGGAGCTGGCGCCGCCGGCGCGCTCCACCCAGTTGGGGATGATCGAGTTCAGGGCGGTCTCGCGCATCCGGGCCTTCACGTCGTCCGGGAAGTCGAAGTATTCCATTCCCTCTTCGACGTTGAGGCTGATGCCGGCCGGGTCCCAGTCCGCCTTGAGCAGGCGCAGGTTTTCGGCCTCATACTCCTTGCCTATCTCTTTAAGGATGGCCTGGTTCTCAGCGCTGATCGCCCCCCACTTCTCGCTGTTGACGGTGACGTAGGTCACGCCGATGGAACCCACGATGGGCCCGTAGAGGTAATCGGTGACCTCGTACCAGCGCTGGCCGTAGCCGGGGGTGCCGCCGGTGATGCCAGCGTCGAGGACGCCGCGCTCCAGGGCGGTGTACACGTCGGCGAAGGCCACGAACTGGCCCTCGGCGCCCAGACCGGCCAGCAGGTCACCCAGGATGGTGCTGTGCTGGCGGATGTTCTTGTCCTTGTAGGACTCCAGGTCGGGCAGAAGCTCGCGGCTGAAGACGTACTGGTTGGGATAGTAGGCCCGGAAGATCGGCTCGCCGCCGGTTGCATCCCGGAGGATGCGGATCATGTCATCCTCGATGGCGTCGGTGAGGGCCAGGTGGGCGTCGTTGCTGGGGGAGAGGCCCCAGAGGTTGCCCACGTCGATGATGGGCAGGTCGCCGCCCACGTAGCCGGAATAGATCTCGGCGAACTCCAGGGTCTGGTCGTTGACCAGCCGGATGGTGTCGGGGCCGGCGAGACCGAGCTCAGGGTAGGACGAGATTTCGATGGTGACCTCGCCGTTGGTACGCTCGCTGACGTTGGGCGCGTAGAAATCGCGGATCAACTCACAGGGGCGAAGGGTGCGGTTGATGCACACCACCTGCAGCGTGACCGCTTCCTGGGTGGGCGCGGCCGGGGCGGCCGGCGCGGCCGCGGCGGTGGTGGACTGTTCGCCGCCGGCCGGGGCGGCGGCGGGAGCAGCGGGAGCTGCCGTATCGCCGCCTCCGCACGCGGCAATCACGGTCATCAGCAGGGCTACGGCCGCCGCGGCAAAGATCGCTCGCCACGGCAGGGAAGCGTCAGTAAACCGTCGCAATCTGCGTGAAATGTGCATAGGGTCTCCCTCGTATTTACGATTTGCGCGACTGGCGGCAGTACGGTATGCGGCCTGCGCCGGCCTCGCCGGACAGTTTGCCGCAACAAACTACCAGCAGGCCGGCGCAGTGTCAACGATGGCGACGGCGTCACAGGAGCGTTCCGTTTCAGGCGGTCGCGTTGCATGGATGGACAAGATGGACGGGATTTTTACCCGCCGAGATTGCCACGCTGCGCTCGCCCTGTTATTGCGAGCGCAGTGGGTGCGCGTGAGGGCTATGGCAGCGGCGGGATTGCCACGCTGCGCTCGCAATGACAAGGGGGCTAGGCCGGGCCCCGGACGGGGATGGTGTCGGGGAGTTTGACGCGGAAGGTGAGTTCCAGGGCGCGTTTCCAGAGGGGGGACAGCTCGATGGCGGAAGGTTCGCGGCGCAGGTCCAGGTTTTCGGGGTGGCAGCCGCAG
>JAJDTP010000023.1 GCA_022827095.1 Dehalococcoidia bacterium | reverse complement strand
GGCCATGAGGAACAGGTAGTTGGTCAGCCGGCGGCGGGTGCAACGGTCAATCCAGTTCCGCTCCACCACCGCGGCGGTGGCGGCGTGGGATGCCGCGCGGGTCAAGGCGTCGGCGGCGCGGAGGTGGTCGCCGGCGTTGTGATCGGACCGGGCCAGGGATAGAAAGCGCCGAGCCTGGGTCTGGTGATGATGGACGCTGCCCATGATGGATGCACGCTCCTTGGGATGGGTGCGTCCCGTGGGTTTAGCTTTTACATCGATGCACAGGATGGACGGGATGGGAATGATGATTTGAGGTTGACTGGCTTCGTGGGATTGGATTGTTGCAGGTGATTGGCGGTTGGTTGGTGCAGGCGATTGGGGATGGGTTGCTTGATTTGACCAGGTTCCGGGAGGTTATCAGCCCTACGGCCGGAGGAATTGCGCTTGGGTTTTTGGCTCTCATTGTCCATGTCTGGGGGCACGGTGCCCGAAGCATGGCGCGCTGTGGCGGGCGCGGTGGCAGAGGCGACTGCTCCGATTAGAGTGGTCGGGGACAGTCTCCTGCGGATGCCGGTAGCGACTGGGATGCTGATGGGGTTGGCCGTGTGTTCTCGGAACCTGGTCGGGAGGGGACAATCACCTGTGCAGCACAAGATAGCACTAAAGTTCTGGTTTGGGCAAGGGGTTGGTTGGCAGGGATTTACGGGATCAACGGGATTGTGGATTTGGGGAAACGTCAGAAGCAGGATTTGCCGGATTTGGGGATTATCGAGATTGAGTAGATGGTGGGCAGCGTTCCGTTTCAGGTGGTTCCCTGGCAGGGATGAACCGGATGGGCAGGAGTTTCAGATGCCGCGGATACTCCTCCGGTAGCAGGAAGCCACGGACCCCGCACCAAAAGCGTCCCCTCTCCCTGGACGGGAGAGAGCGTCTCCACGCTCCGCGCGACGACAAGCGGGCTGCGCGTGAGGAGGAAGGGCGCGCGGGGGATCATGCCGGCAGTGATAGAATCGATCCATACAGATTTGGGGGAGATCGCGTATGTCGATGTTCAAGGTGGACGTGGCCATAGGCAACCTCGACGGCGGCGACCTGGCGCCGGTGCAGCCGGTGGTGGACACGGGGCGGCCCACTCAATACTGCCGGAATCTTTGATGACCCAGCCTGAGGATAGAACCTCGTGAGCATCTGGGTTTTATCCTGGCTGATGGGACCCGGGTGAAGTATGGTTACGGATTTGCGCGTTTCAGCATCGGCGGTGACGAAAGGCCCTGCCCGGTCATATTCGGGCCGGACGGGAACTACCTGCTGGGCGCGTCGACGCTGGGGGCGTTCAACCTGGTGGTGGACCCGGTTGGCGAGCAGTTGCTGCCGGCGGAGTGGCTGTCGTTGGGGTGGGGTGGCGAACTGATACGGTAACGATAGCGAAAACGAATACGCCTAAACCAGAATACATAGCGAGAGGAACCGCAAGTGACCACCCTGCAGTACCAACAGGCCAGCGAGCGTTTCATGGGTCAGGCCAGGCAAGAACTGGCTGCCGGCGATCTTCCGCAGTCGTCCGAGAAAGGCTGGGGCGCTGCCGCCCAGA
The DNA here is from genome assembly GCA_022827095.1 of Dehalococcoidia bacterium. Classification (GTDB taxonomy): domain Bacteria; phylum Chloroflexota; class Dehalococcoidia; order Lucifugimonadales; family UBA3495; genus Bin87. The sequence goes on along the minus strand of JAJDTP010000023.1, from coordinate 9,883 downwards.
TACTCAAAGCCATCGCCGAACAGAGGGGGTGGGAGCACAGTCGTCACCGGCACTACCTGAGGATAGCCAGCCGGCTCCGGGCCGAAACCGGTGATGGCGACATCCGCCGCCTGTTTGGAACCGCCAGCCTGCTGCACGAAAATTTCTACGAGAACGAAATGATGGCGGAAGACGTGGCCGGCGGTCTGGACGACGTGCAGGCGCTGATTGACAAGCTGCTACCCTTGCTGACACAAGCGTAGCGCCTCGTGAAACGAACCGATGCTCACAGACGGAGCTTGCTGAGATACACCGGCGGGCTCTATTGGAACGTCCCTAATTCGCCCAACCGGAACGGTTCACGATTGACACCAATCGGGGTTGTTGGTAGCCTGAATTTGCGTTCCGGCGCGACTTGGTTTGGCCCGCTAGCTCAACTGGCAGAGCAGCTGACTCTTAATCAGCAGGTTCTCGGTTCGACCCCGAGGCGGGTCACCATTTTTCATTTAAGGACGGCCGCGTCACCGGCCCTCGCGGGGAAGTGTCGGAATTGGCAGACGAGCATGACTTAGGATCATGTGCCCTTGGGCGTGCGGGTTCGAGTCCCGCCTTCCCCACCAAACTGGATAAAATCAAGAACCTTCGCGTTGCGGTTCCGGTTGGCGATGTAAGCGGAGCGGGTTGGGTGCCGCCGTCAATCAACGCAGCGAAAACGTGCTTGGGGGCCCGGCCCTCATGGGGGGCGTCTCGTTCGGGAAGTGCTGGAGTTGCATATGACCGGCGGGCCGATTGCACCCGGCCCAGAGGCTCAGTAACTTCCTGCTCCAGCAACTCCTGGATCATTCCCTGGCCTTGGCCTCGGAGCCAATCCTCCAAATGCTCCCAATCAGGCCTTGAATCGGCGCTGCCATTGATGGTTTCCTTGCTCATAGACGGTGTGCCTTCTCTCCTGGGCTCCAAGCCCGTGTCGTTCAAAGGGAGGGTACACCGCCTGTTATTTTACACACCCGTTGAGGATATCTCCCTGCTCTGGTCTATCGGCAAATCGTATTGCCGATCCGAACCGGAAACCGAGCGAGGACAATACGCAACATGGATATCACAGTCGTCGGCGTCGGATACGTGGGTGCCGTGGCAGCCGTCTGCCTGGCGGCCGCCGCGTCGTTGGTATGGACACCGACGCGGGCTGAGTGAACATGCCGCGGTCCGGGTCTCTCCCTTTCTACGAGCCGGGTCTGGGGTTGGGCGTTCCGCGCTTTCAGCGGCCAGGGCCCCGCGGCAAGGCGCCGACTACGAGCAGTACCGGCAACAACTCGACGTGGTTGGCGATCTGGGCGGCAACCATGTCGTTCACAGCCACTGGCTGCCGGGCCGTACGCCGGCCCGGCTCAGGCCTCCAATGCCGGGGCCATCGTTCTTTCCAACCAGGGCTTCCCGGCCCGCTTTCTAGGGGAACCACGACGTCTCGTCGTCCCGGATGGTGACGGTCATCGTGGCGCTGCCGCCCAGGGTAAAGCCGGACCGGTCCCCGTCGGGGTTAACCAGCGTCAGGGTGAAGGTTTCAGCGGATTCCCGTGCGCTGTCGTCGAGGCTCCTGATATGATAGCCGCCGGCCCGGGTGGCCGGCGTGTATGGTCGCAGTGACCTGATCCTTGTCCTCAAAGTCCTCACCCTTGGTAGCCGTTCCGCCGCTCACGTTGACCGGGACCGCGACGTCCTGTGGAAGGGCTCTGGACAGGGTGACAATGCCGTCCAGGTTGACCCATCCGTTGGCGTTGCTCGATTCCCGGATCGAGTAGTTGTCCAGGCGGAACGATACCTGCACCGGGTCGGTGTTTTCGTCGTCCAAGATGGGGATGAACGACGTTGGCGAGACATCGAGGTAGATGCCACCGCCGCCGAGACCGAACAGCTCCGAGCTGATGGAGCCCACGCCCACGCCAAAAGACAGGCTCCGGCTCTTCTTGACGCTGTCGTCCACGGCGGTATAGGTGATGACCGCGTTCTGGGCGCCGGGGGACAGTTCGACCCCGGGCCGTTGCGCGCTGTACGCGACGCTGAACGGGAACCGCGCCGTGGGGGTGGTGCCGCCGCTGGTCAGCAGCCGCACGCCCTGGTTGACGCCAGCGCCCGGCTTGAGGGCCATGGTGTAGTCGGTGTTGACCACGGCCCCGGACGCGGACACGCCGATGGGAATGACCGCCAGCTCCCCGGGACCCACCGGGCGGCTCAGGCCGATGGTCAGGTCCACCGCGTTGTCGTCTCCGGTCTCGTTCAGCCACGTCCGGCTCGGGGTCAGCGTCACTGTGGTATAGTCGTCGTCCTTCACCTTGACCCCGCTGGGCTGGAGGCTGTCGATCACCCGGTAGTCGTCGGTGGGCATGAGGGTGAGCGTGATCCGGCCGTCGGGCTCGTCAACGGCGTCCCCCAGGGTTGCCAGGGAGAAGGCATGGGAACCGGCGGCGGCGGGCATGGTCACTTCGTGGGAGAGACTGGGAGCGGACAGGTAGCCGCCTTCCGTCTCCACCTGGATCGCAACCGGGACCGCGGCCTCTTGCGCCGGATCGGCCCTGACGGTGTACTGGAGGTTCTCGCCCTCCGTAACCGACCCGGACGCGACGTCGATGCTGAAAATCGGTTTGTCGAGGACTTCAAACACCTGGGAGATGCCGATCAGAGGATACGACTGCGTTTTGTCCGCCAGGCCCGCGCTCACCGGGTTGCCGCTCCACTGTCCGTAGGTCACCTCGTCGCCGGTATGTCCCAGGGGGTTGTCAGAAGCGGCGCCGTCTCCGTCGGAGCCGGTCCAGTGCCGGTCCGCCTGGGCAACGGCGGCGCCGCTTTCGTCTTTGACGTTGCCGGCGCTTACGGAGACGTTGCTCCACGCGCCGTCCCAGAGGTCGGCGTGATTACTGGCGACCTGCTCCCCGTTCAGCCAGTAGATTGGAGTTTCCGTGGCGACCGGCCGAGCGTCCCCGTTGCCAAGGTCCGGGCTGGCGCCGGCGCGGGCCTGAGCGTGGGTGTCGGCGGTGCTGCCCAGCGTTTGGAAGCCCGGGGCGTAGGGCTGGATCGCCGCGTGACCGCCACTCGCCGCCAGGTTGCGGAGCCAGACGTCGTAGTCATTGATGCCGGAACCGGCGGCGGCGGTCGTCCCTGAGGATGCGAAGATCAACCGGAACCGGTCGCCGTCGCTCAGCCCGCTGGGAGCCAGCTCCCAGTCGGGCGGGACCAGGTTCACGTCCACGATTTGCAGGACCGCCGCGTTGTTGGGACCGATTACGCCGTCGCCGGCGTCGGTGATCTCCAGGGAGACGGTTTCCGGCCCTTCCGTCAGCAGGTCGGAGTAGGTTCTGACGTAGAGATAGCCCTTTCCGGTGGCGCCATCCACCGTGACGGTTTCCGACGGCGCCAGGAAGTCCGCGCCGCGGCTCGCCGCGTGATCATCCGTGTTCGACGTCAACCGGACCGTCACCTCCCGGTCGTCCATTTCGGCATCGGACAATCCCTTGCTTCGGGCAATGACGACGTTCTTGCCGCCTCCCTCCGGGACGCTGAATAAAGCGTCGCTGAATCCGTACTGCGTCGGCTCGACCACCGTGAAAACCGCCTCCGACGGGCTGCCGACCGTCACGTGGCCGCTGGCGACGCTCAGGCGCGCGTGAAAGGTTTCGCCGTGATCCGATACCCCGTCGGCGAGGACCGTAAACGGCACCGTTATACTCTTCCGGCCGGGATATATCCAGAAAGTTGTTGACGTGTTGAAGAAGTCGGCGCTGGCGTTGGAGCCGTCGCTGTCGGTCAGCGTCACCGTGCCCTGGGCCTGGGTGGTTGCCGGCCCGTTTATCAGCACCTCCACCGACAGCGTCTCTCCCTCCATGACCTCTCCGGGTACTTCCCCCAGGAGGATCACCGCATCGGCTTCGTCGTCCGTCACGTCCACCCCCGCAGAGCTGAACTCGCCAACGTGGTAGCCGTCTCCGGCGATCAGTTCCGCCCTGACCTCGCCGTCGGCCTCAGCCACCCCGTCGTCGGTGGTGGGCACCGTGAACTCCCGTTTGATGCCGGGAGCGCCCAGATCCACCCGGCGCATCCCTTCGCTGGCGGCGGGCACAAAGTCGCTGTCCGCCGCTTCCCACACCCGCACCCAGACCTGCCGGCCCTCATCGCGCTTCAAATGACGGTCGGTCCAGAGGGTGAACTGGGCCTTCCCGCCTTCGGTCACGGCGCTCCCGCCGGTGAGGTAAACGGTGGGCGCCGGCCTCCCGCCGTCGTCGTCCTCGATGGTGAAGGTGGTCGTTCCGGCGGTGGCGGAGATCACCACGTCGGCCGGCGTAGACCCGGACCGCCGCAACTCCAGCGCCACCGTCTCGTCTCCCTCCTTGATCGTATCGCCAAAGATGAGGATGTTGACCACGGCGGCAGCGGCGTTCGCGGGCACGACGTGATCGTGGCAATTGCCCCGGTCCATCTTCAGTTGCGTTGCGTCATCAGGATCAAGCGTCGCGGCGTTCTGCAGCGCGATCAGGTCGAAGTCTTTCGCCACGGTGGCGTGCCCGTCGCGCAGTATTGAAGATCGCAACCGGGCCGTGCCGGTGTCCTTGACGCAGAGCAGAACCGCGGTGGGCTTATCGCGGGCCGGGTTCAGGTGGGTGTGGACGCTCACCAGCCTGGCGCTGGCCGCCGAATTCCCTTCAGGCAGTTTCTGGCCCCCAGACCCCGTGAACGGGGCCCAGGCGCTGCCGTTCCACTGCCGGACGTCCAGGGTCAGGGTGTGCTGATCCTGGGCCAGGACCTCCGTTCCCGGTCCGGAAAGCGCCGCCAACACTCCCCACGCCGCCAGGGCCAGCAACCACGTCGCCAGGCCGAACCGTCGCAACTTCCTGTTGATACTCAATGGTGTCCTCCCAGCCGGCCGCTCCCGTGCCGGGGACGGCTATGCCAGCCCGCAACGTTTTCCACTCCTGCTTCAAACGACACTGCCGGCGCATTTCAATGTTGAAGCGCGAAAAGCCTCTATCCAAACGCAGACGGAAGACATCGATAAAAGTGCTGATGGTGTCGCTTTACGTACTATTTTATCCCATGTGGCATTGTAACAGGACGCTGATGCGAATAACAGCCCCTGATATCGCTCAGAGCAACTTCCCAACTCCCATTCCATGGCCGACACGCCCAACATCGGCAATCCGCCTGACGGATTGCCGATGTTGGGCCAGGGAGCGTTCGCGCTAGCAGCCCGTCTGAGGATTGGGTTCCGGTGCTGATGGGAGCGCGTCTGCGCGAGGGTTCATAAGGTCAGCGGGCTTGGCGGTGTGGGATTGGCCAACGAGCGGCAATGCCGGAACAGCTTCAGCAGGCTGTGGCCGGCGCCAATCAGCAACCACTCGCCCTGAACTTTCCCCAAATCCCCCCGGCAGGAACTGCCGGAAGCCTCTACCCTATTGTTGGGGGTTCTCATTTGCAAGAATCCATCCGGCGGATACCGGCGCACCCAGCAAGGGGTCAACCCAAAGGCCCCCCGGGTCCGGCGACGCCAGGGCAGGGCAACCGCCCCTGATGCCAGCATCGGGATCGCGCCGCGGCTTGATGTCTCATTCAGCACTGGGCTTGGTGCGTACGAAGAGACTAGCCGCGGGGCTCGTTATATCATCGCTCGCTCCAATCGCCTTCAGGCAGACCTTGTAACGGGTGTCGGGCTGCAACCCGGTTTGCAGATGTTTCGTCTTCTGCTTGGTCTGTTGCCAGGCTCCGATTCCCTCGCCGGTTCCGCAGGCCGTTCCCTTCTTGGCTCCGGGCATGAAGGCAACCATGTACTTCTTTGCTCCGTCGAGTTGGTCCCACCGCACGCGGATCCAGTCGTCAGCTTTTCTCGTCGCTTCAAAACCCGTTATGGACGGCAACTCGGTGGTGGTCACCGTGAGCGGGTCGGAGAACGTGGAATCGTAGTAATTGGGGAGCGCGCACCGGAGCTGCACCACGTAGCTGGTCCCGGGGGTGAGGTTCTCGTACCGGTATTCCCCTTTACGGGCCTTGATCTCCTGTAACGTTGCCGACGCCCATTCATTGTTCAGCCACGGCTCGCAAAGGAAAGCCGCCTTCGGCCGCTTCCACCGGATCGTTATCGAATGCGATCCAGCTTCCACCCGTACATTCCGCGCCTTGAGGGCGTCGCGCTCCAACGTGGTGATCTCGGTGGTGGGCCCCACTTTAACGGCGCCGGAGCCGTCGTCCGGCTTGCCCTTGCATTCTATCCAGAACTGATAGGTCGTAGCGGGCGTCAAGGTCAGGACGTTCATCGCGAATCCGCCCTCCAGATTATCGGGCATTTTTACGCTGGTGCCCTCACTGCCCTCTATGCTGCATGACAGCCTGGCTGCCGCGTCAGTTGACGGGTGCCCACCGAACGTGAGGTTGACCCGCGTAGAGCTTAACCAAAAGGTTCCACTCTCGATGTCTTTGAACAGAAGTAGCCGGTAAGCCTCGCCCAGCTGGTTATCGTCCACGTCGGCGGACGGCGCGTGCTGCTCCGTCTCCGCCGCCAACTTGGCGTCGGCGGTCCGGGGCGTTTTGCCGTATTCCCCAGCGCCCGCCGGCAATGCTTCCGCCCGGGCTCCGCCCGGCGGCGCGCCCACTGCCGCCAGCGCGACCGCCAGAGCCGCGAGGGCCGCCACGACGCCCCAGCGCCGGGTCAACCCCCTGGACCGTACTCCCTGCAATACTGACCTGATCGATTTCACGGCATTCCTCTCCAAATCTTTCCCTGGTTGGGCAACTCCTTCATACATCCGAACTGCGGGACCTTTCCCGCCGGACGCCAGTGGCCTGAACGAGTTCCCATTGCTGCGTTCCTGCCCCAAGTCTGTCAATGCCGGTTCATCAGCCACCTCCTGCCGCGAGCATTACTCCGGAAAGGGCGCGAGCGGCGCCGCGGCTGACCGGCCGGTCAACGGATTGCCGTTTCCCAACGCTCCGCCGAAACGCGGGTAATATATTGAACATATAATGCTTTTGCAACTGATGTGATCGGCATTTTGAGTCAGGTTAGCAGCACGGAGTCGCTCTCGGACGACCGCCATCGGCCGACCGGGCTGCCGGGCGGCAGCATTGGGTTTCCCGAGGCGTTATCCCCGCGGTTCCGTCGCGGGTCCGCCCGGCCTACGGGTAGAGCAGCAGCCCAGTGAACACCGTCCGGCATCTGGGAGAATAGCAGCATTGGAGCATGCGCAGCCCCGGCGGACCGTCCGCAGGCCGAGGGTTCACACGAATACATGAGTCATCCCGAATTTTGGTAAGGCGGGAAAAAGCGGGAAAAGTCGCTTAGGAAAACAGGCACAAAGGAAGACCCCTTCAGGTGGAATGGGACTGTCAGAACACCATTCACCGGGAGGGGTCTTTCATTATGGTGGGGCATGAGGCGGGGTGGAGGCAAGGGCAGGATGTTGCCAATCTGCTGCAATCTTTCATTGGTCCCTTGGAACAGTGGCTGGATCGCCAGATAGACCGGCGTCTGGTGCGGACATTTTTCCTGGCCCTGGTGGCCATCGTGCGTCTGCGCCACTCGCGCTCCGGACTGCTGCTGAGCGAATTGGGCGCCCACATCCTCTCCCCGGCCCAGGCCCCGGCGGGGACCAAGCGGCTAAGCAATCTGCTGCGTTCTGCCAAGTGGTCCCGTGCTCTCTTGGAGGAGTTCCTCCAGCACCGGGCAGAACAGTCGCTTTCTCACCTGGAGCAGCGAGAGGAGTTGGCCTTGGCCATCTGGGACGAGAGTGTACTGGAGAAGCCGGAAAGCATCGCCTTGGAAGGCCTGTGCCCGGTCCGTTCCAGCAAGGCGGCCCGCCTCAAGCGCATCAAGCCCGGTTACTACAATCCACCAGGAGGGCCACCGGTGTTCGTACCCGGTCTGCAGTGGCTCACCGTGATGGTGGCCGGGATGCAGGGGCCTCCCGCCCTGGCCGCCATGCGCTGGTGGACCAGCCGGGGCCATCTTGCCAGCCATCGCCGTGATCAGACCTCGTCCCTGCTTTCTCAATGCGCCCGGTGGTGGCAAAGACGGGTGGTCCACGTCTTTGACCGGGGCTATGCCGGCGCGCCTTGGCTCCAGGAACTGGCGGGGCACCAAGCGCGTTTCATCATGCGCTGGCCCACCCGCTACCATCTGGCCGATGACAGAGGCGAGCGTCCCGCCTGGCATATCACCCGGGGCAAACGCTCCCAGGACCACCGCCAGATCTGGGACTCAAGCCGCCGCCAGTACCGCAAGACCGGCATCGTGGCCGTCCAAGTGCGCCATCCCAAGATGGACGGAGAGCTGTGGCTGGTGGTCTCCCGTCCCGGCAAGAGCCGCAAACCCTGGTACCTGCTGACTAATGAAACCATCTTGACCACCTATGACGCTTGGCGGGTGGTGCTGGCCTACGCCCGCCGCTGGCAGGTGGAGATGTGCTACCGGACCTGCAAGACCGACCTGGCCATGGAGAGCCCCCGGCTGTGGTTCTGGGAAAACTGTCTCAAGCTGCTGCTGATGGTCAGCCTGGTCTACGCCTTCCTCCTCTCATTGCTGGCTCCTGACCTGGTGGCACTGGTACGGGCCCTGCTCAGAAACTGGTGCCACAGAACAGGAGAGAGGTACCGCCAAGCTGCGATACCTCTCTCCAGACTCAGAGCCGCCCTTTCCTCTCTATGGCTATCTCATCCACCCGTCCAAAATTCGGGATGACTCATGTTGCGACTGCTTACCCGTGCGCGGCTAGTCGTCGTCGATGATGGTCATCACCCCCTCGCCGTCGGCGATGGCCGCCCCTTCCGGCTGGGACAGCCGCACCAGGAATGCCTCGTCCGATTCCGGCCGGCTGTCAGGCTGCAACCACACTGTCCCGGTCCGGCTGGTTTCGCCCGGGGCAAAGACCAGCCAGCCTTCCATGCAGAAGTAATCGTAATTGCAGACGGCGGCGTGGTTCTGGTCGTAATCATCGAGCGACTCCCACCGCACCCGGACCTGGTGGTTCACCGCCTTGGACAGCGTTACCGTGAATTCGAGATCCTGGTCTTCCGGCCCGGAGGCGTCCGCAATGGAGATGGTTACGTCCGGCGTGGCGTCGTCGTCCGCCACCGCTACGGTAGCCGAGCTTGCCGTCGCGGACACGGTGTAGTCCGTGCCGGCGCTCACCGTGGCGGTCACCGAGCCGTCGGCCTCGTCCACGCTGTCGTCGCCGGTGGCGACCGTCAGCGTCGTGCTGCCGGTGGTGGGGATAGTCACCGTCTGCGGGCCGGCCGCAACGCCGAAGTCCCCGCTCTGGCTCACCGACACGCTGACCGACAACGGAGCGTGCGGCGCGGGGCTGGCGGTCAGCGTGAAGCTGGCGTCGCCGCCCTCGGTGATGTCTCCATTAGAAACAATGCTGATCTCCGGCACGTCGTCGTCGGCCACCGCAACCGTAGCCGACCCCGCCGTGGCGGACACGGTGTAGCCCGTGCCGCTGCTGACGGTCGCCGTTACCGACCCGTCGGCCTCGTCCACCGAGTCGTCGCCGGTGGCGACGGTCAGCGTCGCACTGCCGGTGGTCGGTATGCTCACCGTCTGCGAGCCGGGTGAAACCCCGTAGTCGCCGCTCTGCGATATTGCCACGCTGACCGACAGGGCCGCCGTTGGGGCCGGATTGGCGGTGATCGTGAACGTCGCGTTCCCGCCCTCGGTGATGCCGGAGCCGGCCGTGACGCTCACCTCCGGCGTCGCCGCCGGGGTGGTGTCGGTGGAACCGGAGCACTGCTCCAGCGCCTCCAGCGTGCGGACCGTCCGGTCCCAGCGGGTGTTGTCGATACGGCTCTTGATATCCCGGGCCTGGTCTGCGGTCATCGCCGCTTCACCGGTGTCCTCGCCCAGGGCGGCCAGCACCCGGTTCCAGCG
>JAJDTP010000027.1 GCA_022827095.1 Dehalococcoidia bacterium | reverse complement strand
CGGCCACACCGGTTCCCACGGCTACGCCGACACCTACCCTAACACCGCCGACGGCTACGCCGGCTCCCACCGCCACGCCAGTTCCGCCGGCTCCGACGACTACACCCCTACCGACGCCCGCTCCCACGCCGGCGACGACCGACGCAACTCCGGCGCCTCCGCCCACACCCACGCCGGTGCTGTTCGCATCCAGCGCAGGGGGCAGCGCCGGCCCGGTCGCGCCCGTTTCCACGGCGGAACCGGAAAGCAGCGGCGGCTTCGACGGGACGCCGAGCGGGCTGCTGGGCTTTGACCGGTGGCTGTTTATTCTCCTGCTGGCACTGCTGGCCTTGCTAATCGCGGCCACGGTGTCCTACCTGGTCTACCGGCTTCGCTAGACAACGCGCCTTCTCCGCAGGCAATTCCATTCAAACCGGCCGCTCGTTCAAAAGCCCAGTCAGGCTCCAATACCGGTTCCTTTCCTTTATGGACGGCGCCTCATTAGCGGACGTTCCGCGCGGGCTTGTCCCTCTGCGCGGCACGTCCGATCCCCGTTCCCGCCTGCGTGGGAACGACGAAAAGGGGACACTCGGCAGCTTCAACCCTCAATTTGACGACACCCCTGGCGTCCCGCTACCGGAACGTCTTGGCATCCTCGCCCAGCCACTTGAGCAGGAGATCGTTCAGCGAACCGTCGGACTTCATCGACCCCAGAGCGCGGTCGAACTCACCCCTCAGTTCACTTCCCTGGCGGACCCCGATGCCCAGGCCCTGGTCCAGCGACAGCGAGGTTTCCACGATGGCCAGCAAGCCCTCCCGTTCCTCCCGTTTCGCCACTCCATAGCTGTGATCCACCAGCGCCGCGTCAACTTGGCCGTTGAGCACCGCGTCCACTGCATCCACCGATCCATCCAGAGGCACGAAGGGCTGTCCCGACTCCGACATATAGTCGGAGTAGATGGTGTTGGCGGTGACGCCAATCGTCCCATAGGGTACTGTCTCCTCCCGTCCGGCCCGTACCACAAACACCGAAGGGGTGGGTGGAGAGTACGCCTGGGTGAAGTCGATCAACTCGCCTCGCCTGGCGGTGATGCTCATACCGGCCAGGATGAGGTCGAACTCTTCCGCCATCAGGTCGGGGATCATGGTCTCCCAATCGCTCAGCATCCACCGGCACTCCAGGCCGGCGCGCCGGCACAACTCGTCGCCCAACTCCCGCTCCAGGCCGTCAATCTCCCCAGATTCGCTGATGAAGTTGAAGGGGTGGTAGTCGCCGCTGGTGGCGATCACCACCGGGTCTTCCGACCCGCAGGCCACCAGCGACGGCGCCGTCAACATCAGCAGTACCACCAGCCACCCAACCGCCCGCATGGCGGGTCCGCCAGTTCTCGAAAATGACGGTTTGGCCTGGAGAAGCATTGGTTGGCCACCATTTGGCAACTCGGGCATTGCCGTTTCCGAGCACCTCCTCTAGTAGAGCCGTTCCCGGTTCGCCGCCTCTTCCGACGCGTCAATCTCCCCGGCGTCGGCGCCCGCTATCTGATCCGCCAGCACCTGCCCATAGGTCGGGTAGGCGGACCGCTCAATCTGCGCCTCCGGATCCCAGGCGCGGGAGCGCAGCAGAGCTCGGCCGCAGTGCAGAAATGCCTCCTCCACCGTGACCCGCAGCCCCGACATCGGCGCCCGATTTCTCTCCTTCATCTCTTCCAGGACCTCTGTCTCGGTAATTATCTCCGCTCGACCCTTCACCCGCAGCGTCTCGCTCATTCCGGGCACGAAGAAGAGCAGTCCCACCCTGGGGTTTCCCAGAACGTTCTGTAGTGAATCCACCTGGTTGTTGCCCGGACGGTCGGGGAGCAGCAACGTCTTTTCGTCCAACACACGAACGAAGCCGGGCGGGTCGCCACGCGGCGATCCATCGGGCTGCCCGTCCGCGTTGGCGGTGCTCAGTACGCACAGAGGCGACAGGGCAATGAAGTTGCGGCAATGGACGTCGAGATGGTCCAACACCTTTTGAGCGGCTCTGGACGCGGGGGGGCGATAGACGGCTCGCAGTTCCGAATCGTTGGTGATGCTCATAACAGAACCCTCCGCGTCAATTCAGGGCGGACGATGGACGTGCCGCTCCAGGATTCTCCCAACACGCCTCTCTGCCCGGCGCCATGGCTTAGTACGATTTCCGACTAATGGCTGCTGCGGCCATTATCGTACCTTGACCAAAGAACGGCAAGCAGTCTCTTGAAACGCAACAATTGGTGTTTGACAAGATACAAGCTGCGCTACGACGCCCGCAGCCCCGCCCGCATCGTACTTTGGCGTGGCATAGGTTGCCAGACGGGACTGGCGGCGGCGGATGTGTAGAGCGCAACAGCGCACGGTGTTCCAGACCGCCTGCCGGGGTGATCAAGGCAGGGCCACACCCTGGCGCTAGTTGCCGAGGACGGCCCACTGTATGCCGATTATCGTTAGTGACACTTGCCGGTGGCGCGCCGCGCCGTTGCCTTGCTAATCTGGAGACATGGCTTTATCACGCGCGCCAAACCTGGACGCCCTGAACCGGCTGCCTCTCGCTTACTACAAAGAGACGGGCCGTCATCCCGGGGAGGCGCTGGCGCCGGTACGCCAGGCCCTCACCGGCCTGGTGGATGTGGTGAAGTACGGCGCAACCCACCACACTGGATAAAATCAAGAACCTTCACCATTTCCTTCGCCCTGGCAATATAGTCGTGGCATAGCGCCGTCGTCCAGCGGCGAGAAATTTCCTGGTTCAGGTGCGTTGTCTATCAGGACCCCCGCCAGGCTAGCGGGGGCTTTGCTCCATGAGGCAACTGGAAACCGTCCGGCCAGACCAGCTCCGGCAGGGAGACCGGGGAGCAGGGACGACTCTCCCGCAGGACCGGCGCATCAGGCCAGACCATAAGACGGCTGGCGGCTCTCGTCGCGTCTATTCCTCGCGGGTCAGGTTGTCCACCAATCCCTTCACGATGATTCCGATGAACGACAGGAAGGCCGAGATCGCTCCGGCTATGGCAGTGAGGACGATGCCCCGTACGAATTCGCTGTCCGGAAGGGCAGGGACGGCGAAGATCAGGGCGATCACCAAGCCGAGTACCCCCAGTACAAGCACGATAAACATCCACATGGCGGTTCGGCGCCGGGCGGATTGGTGGTCAACCGTTGGTTGGCTCATTTCAATGTCTACCTTGAGACGCGCGATGTCTCTGCGGTCCCTACGTTCCGATCGGCGGCTGACTCCGAAGGTGGTCGCAGCCGAGTTGCGGTCAGGCGGCAAAGCATGGGTCCGCACTCCCATAGGCTGGTCATTGCCGTGGCTTCCATCGCCCAAACGTGAAGTTCTGGGCCATCGAATTACGGCGGCGTGCCGGCGCTGCACATGGCGGTGATGACAGTGAGAATGATCACCATTATCACGAGGGTGACGAAGCCGCCAAAGTAAATGGCGCAGTGGCAGCCCAACTCCTTGAACAGCCCTTTGAGGCAGCCCTCCCGATCCTCGCCTCCGCGAACTCCGACGGGTCTGATCGTATCAATGGGAGGCCCTGGCAACGAGCTCTCGAAAGGACCGAAGGTGTAGCAACGCGGGCATACCGTGGCGTCCTCTTCAATTTCCTCGCCACAGTGGGAACACGGTTTGATCGCCATCGTCAAAGTCACCACGGCCTGGACGGGCCTGTGCTGGGACGTTACACCAATTCAGGCAAGTAGTGCAAACCTCTGGACCCGGCCGGAACGCCGCCAACCGCCAGGGACTTTACTGCTGCGGGCGCAGCACATTGAACCGGCCCAGGGCGTCTCGAATGGCAACGGGGTCGGAGTGTACCGCCTGGTGGCGGAGCGGGCCCCGGGACGGTTGGCCCGGTTCCGCCACCGGGGGGCGCGTTACGAAAGCCACGCTGACATCCACCAGGCCTTCCGGTCCCTGGAGGGTTCAGTCACCTGCTTACGGCTACTATCATCTTTTTGTTTGTTGGGGGTTCTCATTGGCAAGACGCCAACTGGCGGATACCGGCGCGCCCAGCAAGGGGTCAACCCAGATGTCCCCGGGGTCTGGCTGGGCCGTGCAACAAGGCAACCAGCCCCCGATGCCAGCCCCGGGGATCGCGCCGCCGGCTTGATGTCTCATTCAGAACTGGGCTTGGTGCGCACGAAGAGACTCGCCGCGTGGCTCATCGTCTCATCGTTCGGTCCAATCGCCTTCAGGCAGACCTTGTAACGGGTGTCGGGCTGCAACCCGGTCTGCAGATGTTTCGTCTGCTGCTTGGTCCGTTGCCACGCTCCGGTTCCCTCGCCAGTTCCGCAGGCCGTTCCCTTCTTGGCTCCGGGCATGAAGGAAACCATATACCGCTTCGCTCCGTCCAGTTTGTCCCACCGCACGCGGATCCAGTCGTCATCTTTTCTGGTCGCTTCAAAGCCCGCTATGGACTGCAACTCCCTGGTGGTCACCGTGAGCGGGTCAGAGAACGTGGAATCATAGTAGTATGGGAGCGCGCACCGGAGCTGCACCACGTAGCTGGTTCCGGGGGTGAGATTCTCATACCGGTATTCCCCTTTCCGAGCCGTGATCTCCTGCAACGTTGCCGACGTACGTTCATTGTTCAGCAACGGGTCGCAACGAAAAGCCGCCTTGGGCAGCTTCCACCGGATCGTTATCGAATGCACTCCAGCTTCCGTCCGTACATTCCGCGCCTTGAGCGCATCTGGCTTCAACGTGGTGATCTCGGTGGTGGGACCCACTCTAACGGCACCGGCGCCGTCATCCGACTTTTCCGCGCACTCTATCCAGAACTGATAGGTCGTGGCGGGCGTCAAGGTGAGGACGTTCATCACGAATCCGCCCTCCAGATTATCGGGCATCTTTACGCTGGTGCCCTCACTGCCCTCTATGCTGCATGACAGCCTGGCTGCCGCGTCAGTTGATGGGTGCCCATTGAACGTGAGGTTAACCCGCGTAGAGCTTAGCCAGAAGGTTCCACTCCCGATGTCTTCCATCAGTTGTAGTCGGTAAGCCTCGCCCAGCCGGTTGTCTGCTCCGTCGGCGGCCGGCGCGCGCTGCTCCGACACTCCCACGAACCTGGCGTCGGCGGTCCGAGGCGTTTTGCCGTATTCCCCAGCGCCCGTCGGCAATGCTTCCGCCTGCGCTCCGCGCTGCGGCGCGCCCACCGCCGCCAGCACCACCGCCAGGGCAACGAGGGCCGCCGCGACGCCCCAGCGCCGGGTGAATCCCCTGGCCCGTTCTCCCTGAAATACTGACCTGATTGATTTCACGGTAATCCTCTCCAAATCTTTCCCTGGTTGGGCAACTCCTTCATACATCCGAACTGTGGGACTACCCCCGGCCGGACGCCAGTGGCCTGAACGAGTTCCCATTGCTGCGTTCCTGCTCCAAGTCTGTCAATGCCGGTTCATCAGCCACCTCCTGCCGTGAGTTTCACGCCGGAAAGGGCGCGAGTGGCGCCGCGGCCGACCGGCCGGCCGGTCAACGGACGACCGTTCCCCAACGCCCCGCCAAAGCGCGGCTAATATATTACGCATATAATGCGCTTGCAACTGATGTGATCGGCATTTTGAGAAGGGTTTAGCCGCACGGAGTCGCTCCCAGACGACTGAAATCGGCTGACCGAGCTGCCGAATGGCAGTATCGGGTTGCCCGAGGCGTCATCCCGGTGGTTCCGTCGCGGGTCCGCCCGGCCCACGGGTACGGCAGCGGCCCACAGCCCAGTGAACACCGTCCCTCTAACCGGTCCGGCGGCATCCGGTGGTAGCAGCAGCTGCGACATTCATCGCGGCCCCTCCGAGCCTGTACTTCACCAAAAGATTGGAGCATGCGCAGTCCCGTCGGATCGTCGGCAGGTCGAGGGTTCACACACATCGGGGGCCGCAGCCGGTATCGACCGGCTGCGGCCCCCTTGCGACTGCTTATCCGCGTTGCGGCTAATCGTCGTCGATGATGACGCCCTCGCCATGCTCACGCGTGAAGGGAGTGTCGCTGGGAGAATAGGCCAGGAACATCCCGAAGGACTCGTCCCCCTCGCTGAGGTCGTCATCCAGGATCGCCACCTGGACCGTCTTGCTGGTCTCGCCGGGTGCGAAGGTGAGCAGGACGTTGGCCCACTCGAAGTCATCGCCTTGGGTCGCCGTCTTGTGCAGGAAGGAGGTGGTAGCGGCATACACCTGCACCTTCTTCTCGCTGGGGGCGCTCAGTGAAACGGTGAACTCCATCACCCCCGCGTCCTCCCGCGCCGAAGCGTCGGACACCGAGAGGGACGGCGTGGCGTCCGGCGGCGGCGGGTCGTCGTCGTCCGCTACCGCAACCGTGGCCGTGCCTGCAGTGGCCGACACGGTGTAGCCCGTGCCTGTATTCACCGTGGCGGTTACCGACCCGTCGGCCTCGTCCGCGCCGTCGTTCACGGTGGCGACGGTGAGGCTGGCGCTGCCGGTGGTGGGGATGCTCACCGTCTGCGAGCCGGTGGACACGCCGTAGTCGCCGCTCTGGCTGACTGCAACGCTGACGGCCAGCGGAGCGTGGGGCGCCGGGTTGGCGGTGAGGGTGAAGGTGGCGTCGCCGCCCTCGGTTACCCCGGAACCTCCGGTAATGCTGATTTCCGGCACGTCGTCGTCCGCCACGGCGACCGTGGCCGAACCGGCCGTAGTGGACACGGTGTAGCCCTGGCCGGCGCTCACCGTGGCGGTGACCGACCCGTCGGCCTCGTCCACGCCGTCGTCGCTGGTGGCGACCGTCAGCGTGTAGCTGCCGCCGGTCGGGATGCTCACCGTCTGCGAGCCGGTGGTTG
>JAJDTP010000013.1 GCA_022827095.1 Dehalococcoidia bacterium | reverse complement strand
AACGGCGTCGTTGGAAGCGGCGTTTTGGAACAGGTCCTCGATCTGGGAGGCGAGGCCGGCGCCGTTGCTGACGATGAGGTCGGCTTCGGCGATGCGGACGCTGTCGGCGGGGGTGCTCTGCCAGGTGTGGACGTCGGAGCCCGGCGCGACCAGGCTATGGACCTGCACCAGATCGCCGCCGACCTGACGCACCAGGTCGGCGAGGACGACGTTGCCGGCCACGGCCGAGAGGGGTTCGGCGGGCTGGGTGTCAGTGGCCGGAGCGGCGGGCGCTGCAGAGGAGGCTGGGGCGGCGGGAGCCGTGGTGGGCTGGGAGGCAGAGGCGGCGGGAGCGGGTGCGGAACCTGCGGCGGTCGAAGCGCCGGACGGAGGGAGGTCCGGTGCTTCGCCCCCGCAGGCCGTCAGCAGCAGCGCGAAAGCCGCCAGCGCGATAAACAGCGCCAGGGCTGGCCGCATCGGGAATATCTGGGCAGAAGCGAGAGGTGATCTGAAAGGTGGGTTCATCGGTTTTCTCCGTTGTTGCGGGTGTCGATAGCCGGTCTGATCGACACGGAATATGGGCGAGCATTCGTATTGATCTGACACATCAATACGAATGCTCATTGGTTTCAATCATGGATGGAGACAGATACGAAGTATCAACAAGGCGAGCCAAAACAAAAATGCGGCGGCGATCAGTCCTCGACGCATTCGACGCACTCGCCGTACACTTCCAGCAAATGTCCCTTCATTCGGAAGCCTGCGGCTGCAGCGGCTTCTCGGAGCAGGTCCTCGGCTCCGCATCCTTCCAGGTCCGCCGACGCCCCGCATACCCCGCACAGCAGGTGATGGTGATGCCCCGGTTGGCTGAGCTGGTAACGCAGCTCGTGGTCTTCCAGCAGGATCCGGCACACCTGATCGGTTTCCACCAACAGGCGGAGGCCCCGGTACACGGTGGCCCGGCCTACACAAGGCAAGGCGGAGCAGAGCTCTTCGGCGGTGAAAGGCCGGCTCTGTGCGGCGACGGCGCTGATGACCAAACGGCGGGGCTCGGTATCGCGGTACCCCAAGTCGCACAATTGAGCGATGATGTCGTCGACGACCGCGGCGGAGCGGGGTCGCGGGTGCTCGTGGCCGGAATGTTTGGGCGTGGTGACGACCATAATGATACTCCGTCTCGGAAACTATCATCGTAATTCTAGCGTGTCAACACCGTACGAAGTCTCATCAGGGCCTTTTCAAAGTTGTGGGCGTCTGACCTTTCCGCTCGTCCTGAGCCTGTCGAAGGACGGTCGCTATGGTTCGACAGGCTCACCATGAGCGGACGTTAGGCGACTTTGAAAAGACCCTGAAGTCTCATGCGTACCCAGTTAGGCGAGATCGGGGAATTGGCATGGATGCACAGGATGAACGGGATGGCGTCAATTCAATCTTGTCCATCCCGTGCATCCATGCAAATTGCTCCTCCGCTGCAAACTGGGTACGCGTGAGCAATTCGTCTGGTTGACAGCGACGGAGCCGGCAGTGTACGGTAGTCTCTTGGCTAAACGATACCTCATATCAATAAGGCCAAACGGAGGAGACTATATGAACTCGCCTACCAAAGTACCAGTCACCATCCTCACCGGCTTCCTCGGCTCTGGCAAGACAACCCTGCTCAACCGGATCTTGACTGAGGAGCACGGCAAGCGCATTGCCGTGATCGAGAACGAGTATGGGGAGGTTGGCATCGATCAGGCGCTCGTCATCAATGCTGATGAGGAGGTCTTCGAGATGTCGAACGGCTGCATCTGCTGCACGGTGCGCGGAGACCTGATTCGGGTACTCGGCAATCTCATGAAACGCCGCGACAAGTTCGACTATGTGTTGGTGGAGACCACGGGGCTCGCCGATCCCGGGCCGGTCGCTCAGACGTTCTTCATGGACGACGAACTGCGCGCGGAGTTCTCGCTTGACGGGATCGTCACCCTCGTCGATGCAGCCCACATCGAGCAGCAGCTCGGCCGAAGCGACGAAAGCACGGAGCAAATCGCGTTCGCAGACGTCCTCGTACTCAACAAGACGGACCTCGTCAACGGCGAGAAGATCGACAACCTGGAAGCTCGGCTCCGAGACATGAACCGAATGGCCCGAGTGGTGCGCAGCGAGCGGGCGAACGTATCCGTCGATACTGTACTCAACCTCAGCGCCTTCGACCTGGACCAGGTGCTCGAGCGTCGTCCCACCTTCCTCGAGCCGGAGTATCCGTTCGAATGGACTGGAGTCTATTCGCTCGCTATCGGCCGCTATGAACTCAGCCTTGCCGAAGGGCCGGATCCGGCGATGTCCCTCGTTGTCGTGTCCGACCAGGGCACGGATGACGCTGCCCTCCGTGATGGCGCGGAGTGGTGTGTGCGGGAGTACGCCGAACCTGCGGACCCCATTCAGCCCGGAGAAGAGATTCCGGTCGGAAAGCATGTGAGCCTCCGGCTCGATTCCCCAGGGCGCAAGTCGTTCTTCCTGGAGATTGATATGCCGGCGCGGGTTGGCCTCTACGCCCAGCACCTCGCGGAGGAGTTCGATCTCCAACTGAGGAACGCGGATGGAGAGGCATTCAAACTGCCGGGCAGCTTTTGCGCCGAGCCTGACTGTATAGAGACCGGCCCCCAGCGCATCAAGGGTGCGGCGGTCCCCGCCGATGTCGAGCGAACCTGGGTAGCGCAACACGAGCACGACGACGAGGTGGGCTCGATCGCGATCGAGGTTGACGGCGACTGCGATCCCGATCGGCTCAACGCCTGGCTTAGCACACTGCTCGGTGAGCGCGGGGTGGACATCTTCCGAATGAAAGGCTTCATCAGCGTCGCGGGTGAGTCCCGGCGCTTCGTCTTCCAGGGGGTCCACATGCTCTTTGACGGCCAGCCCGATCGCGAATGGGGGGACGAACCCCACCGCAATCAACTCGTCTTCATCGGTCGCAACCTGGATGAGCAGGACATGCGGGAGGGGTTCGCAGCATGCCTGATCTAAAAGTCGGCAACCGGAAGGGTGTTCTTCGCCCTGGCTGGTCTGCGGCGGTCGACGACTACGCGATCGCCGGGGGTTGGAGCCGGGGCGGCGAGGCGCTGATGGTCGGTGATGTTGAGGGTGGCGTATACGCACTCGACGGAAAGTCCGGCGCCACCGCCTGGGAGAGGCCGGGGATTCACGAAGGCGGTGTGCTCGCGATGGCGGTCCACCCGAGCGGAACCTCGTTCGCTACGGCCGGCCAGGACGGCCGAGTCTTAATCTGGAGCGCCGCTGAGGGTCAGGTAAGCCAGGCTATCGACGTCGGAAGCGGTTGGGTAGAAAACGTGGCGTGGTCGCCGGACGGCCAATGGTTGGCGGCCTCCTGCTCCCGGGAGGTTCGTGCCTATGGTGCGGACGGCTCGGAGGTTTGGCGGTCTGATGATCACCCCAGCACCGTCAGCGCCATCGCCTGGTCGAACGCAGGGGAGCTGGCGACGGCCTGTTACGGTCGCGTCACGTTCTTCGACCCGTTCTCTGGAGCGCTTCGCCAGAAGATGGAGTGGCAGGGATCACTGGTGTCGATGGTGCTGAGCTCCGACGGGGGCATCGTGGCCTGCGGCAGCCAGGACAACTCGGTGCACTTCTGGCGCCGCTCCACCGAGCAGGACTCCATGATGTCAGGATACCCCGGCAAGCCGTCGGCTTTGGCTTTCGATGATTCCGGCACCCTTTTGGCGACCGGCGGCGGGGAGACGGTGACGGTCTGGAGTTTCCAAAGAGGAGGTCCCGAAGGCACGACGCCCGGCGTTCTGGAGTTTCATGTTCAACCCATAACGACACTTGCCTTTGCTCCTGGCGTGATGCACCTCGCGTCGGGAGGCCGCGATGGCGTCGTGGTTGTGTGGTCGCTTGCGAGAGATGGAACAGGCGGTCCGATCGGGGCCGCGGTTGTGGCGGGCCCAGTGTCCGAATTGTACTGGCGGCCTGACGGGCGCGCGCTTGCCGCGCTCGACGCGCAGGGCGGCGTGACGGTTTGGCCGGTAGGACGAACCAAGAGCCGAATGGGCCACGCAAGCGCCGGGCTTCGCCGCACCTGGTTGCGCCAGTTGACGGGGCTGATGAATTGACCGCGTACGCTCAGTGTTTCGCCGCGTTGTTGGCGGCCGCTGAGCGTACGCCCACCCATCGGGCAGTCACACCCGTTGCTCCTGAACCCGTATGAAGTGCGATTCATTAAGGAGTGTCGTCAAAATAGCTTGGCCCGGATGGCCAGGGCACGGATCTGGCAGATGCCAGGAATGAATGCGCGTTCCGTCCTCACGCGTACCCAATTTCGCAAATCGTCAGCAGCAGGATTTCCCGGATTTAAGGATTAGCAGGATTGGGACCTCTCCATCACGGAACGGTTCCAATCCTGAAAATCCGATAATCTTGAAAATCCTGCTTCTGACATTCCCTCCGCGTGCTTATCCCATCCATCCTGTGCATCCATGCCAAATTCCCCTATTGACCCATTCAGAACGCCCGTGCTATTCTGTGTCCCGCAGGTGGTTGTCCATCTCCGACCAGGTTCCGAGAACACACGGCCAAATCCGATCAGCATCAAAGTCGCTACCCGTACCGCAGTAGACTGTCCCCGACCATTCTAATCGGAGTAGTCTCCTGGGTCGCCGCGCCCGCAACAGCGCGCCATGCCGTGGGCATGGAAAATGAGGGCAAAAAGCCAGCGCATTACCCCCGGCCGTGGGGCTGATCACTTCCCGGAACCTGGTCAAAACCAAGCAACCAATCGCCAATCACCTGCAAAACCAACCGTCGGTCACCTGCAAAAATCCAATCCCAAAGGAACCATTGCAACCCAATCCAATCCAAAGTCAATCCGTATCCTGTCCATCCCGTTCATCCCGGTAAAACGTCCCTCTGCTTTTGAAAGTGGGTACGCGTGAGGTGCTCCGTCGCCGCGTCGTGCCCCGGGCGTCGGAGTATAATCGCGCCATATTCTTTCGCGGCCGCCGTGATTTACCTGTGGCCCGTCCCCTAATATCTATCGCCAAATCCACCTCCCGTGAACGCAGAGCCAATGGTTCCGCCCGACTGTCTCCGGTAACGGAGAAATATCTGCGTGCTTCCCCACGATCCTGAATGAAAAGCCGCTAGCGGTCCGCACCGGTTCTGACTGACCATGAAGGCCCATCCGACGGGCTGGCTGAGAGTCGCGCGCGAGTTGGCGGGTGCGCGTGTTGACGGCGCATCATTCACGGCGTTTCGGGTCGTTTTCGGGCTGCTCGGCCTTCTGGTCGTGGCCCGCTTTTTCGCCCACGAATGGATCGGCCCCTTGTACGTGGAGCCGGACCACCATCTCACCTACCTTTGGTTCGGTTGGATCAAGCCATGGCCGGCGTGGGGGATGCACGCGCACTTCATCGCGCTGGGCGTGCTGAGCCTGGGTATCGCGGCCGGCTATCGCCCACGTCTGTGCGCCGCGCTTTTCTGCTTGGGTTTCACCTACGTGGAACTCATCGATCGCACCACTTACCTGAACCACCACTACCTGATGAGCCTGGCCAGCTTCCTGCTGGCCGTTCTGCCGGTGCATCGTGTCTCCACCCCGCTGTGGACAATATGGGCATTGCGCGCCCAGGTCGGGATCGTGTACCTGTTCGCCGGCGTAGCCAAGCTCAACCCTGACTGGCTGCTCCACGCGCTGCCGATGCGCATCTGGCTTTACCAGCACGGCGATATGCCGCTGATCGGCCCGCTTCTCCAGGAAGCGTGGGTGGCCTTTGCAATGAGTTGGAGCGGCGCCCTGTTCGACCTGGCGATCGTCCCCGCGCTGCTGTGGCGGCGAACCCGGCCCTTCGCCTACGCCGCGCTGGTCGCGTTCCATCTGGCAACCTGGACGCTGTTCCCGCAGCTTGGCGTATTCCCCTGGGTGATGATCGGGTTGTCGCTGGTGTTCTTCGATCCCGAATGGCCACGCCGGCTGCTGCGGTTCCTGCCACGGCGGGGCCCGGCTCCGACTATCCAGGCGGACCGAGCGCCGTGGCGAGCCCGAGCCGCGCTGGCTGCACTGGCGCTGTTCGCCGCCATCCAGTTGGCGCTGCCCTTGCGCCATTTTGCCTATCCGGGAAACGTCCGCTGGAACGAGGAGGGCTACCGCTTCGCGTGGCGGGTGATGCTTTCCGAGAAGGTCGGCTTCGTTCAATACCGCGTCAGCGACCTCGAAACCGGCCGGTCCTGGCTGGTTGAACCGGACGAATACCTGACGCCCTTACAGGTCGAGCGAATGTCGTTTCAGCCCGACATGATCCAGCAAACCGCCGGCATAATCGCCGAGGATTTCGCCGAACGCGGGTACGGGCAAGTTGTCGTGAAGGCCGATGCCTTTGTCGCCTTCAACGGCCGGCGCAACGCGCGGCTGATCGATCCCAGTGTGGATCTGGCCTCGATCCAGCCCGGCTTGTCGCCAAAAATGTGGGTGCTCCCCTACGAACCCGACGCAGCCGCCGCCAGTGGCAACCCGGGCGCGACGGAACCCTAGCCGCCGTCGCCGTCCGAGTCGGAAAATCCCACGGTTACTCCCAGCAGGCTGACAACCTCGGTGTTCAACGCGCGCTGCAACTCCTGCATCCGCTGGTAAGCCAACTGGGCAGGACCTGGATCCTGCGCCATGGTCTCACGGAGCGGCTCTTCCAGACCGTCCACCGCCGCCAACGCCTGCTGGAAATGGCCGCGCATCCTCTCATCGGCATCGGCGGAGACGCCCCGCACCAGGTCACTGATGCCCAAGGTGTCACCGGCGCCCTGGTAAGTGTCACGCATCCCCAACACCTGGTTGCGGAGGTCGCTGACCGCATTGTTACCGGCACCGCCCGGAATTGCGGACGGGTCGGGATGCCCATCGGTCTCACCCAGGGCTTTCCCCAGCCTCATGTCCGAGATGCTGCGAGTGATAAACACAGACGTGCGCACCACTTCGTCCACGGCTTGCTGATCCACCAGCGCGATGTTGGCCGTCCCTTTGAAATATCCAGCGTATCCGTCGCTGTCAGTGCCGTCGCCAGCCCAGTCGGCGACTACCGCGGCTGTTTCTTCCGCCGCCACGTCGCCGAGCGCGGTCAGGTACTGGCAGCGTATCCCTCCCCTTTCGCCAAGGGACGCCAAAACCTCGGTGTCGTCGCCGAACACGACGTACTCGATGGCCCCCATTCCGCGCTGCGTGGCCCCCAGGAACTCGCGTACATCGTTGGGGGTGACGGTTTCTCTTTTGCTCAGGGATTTTTCGATTCGCTCCGAATCTATGGGCGCCCAATCGACCAGAGAACGCGAGCGCCGGTCCATCACCGGACCGAACCACATCGCCTGGGAACGCATCCACGGAATGCGGGCCTCCCGCCACGCCTGTCGCGCCGCCTCAAGCTCACCCGAACCACCATTGCTGCAAAGCGCCGCAAGGGCCATGTTCAGGTCGTCCATCTCCTGTGCCACCTGCTGGAAACGGGGCACGATCAGATCGTCCGCGAGGCTGGTCAGGACTTCCTGCTTGGTGGGCGGCGGTTGCTGCGCACAGGCTACCGCTCCGACGAGCAGGGCCAATGCGCACGCGAGCAGGATGTAGCGCGCTTCCAACATCAGAGGGACTCCAGGAAGCGCAGCAGCGCCTCCCTCTCTTCGCGAGTCATTTTGCGGAATGCTTCACGGGCGGCCAGGCCCTCGCCATCGTGCCACAGGATTGCTTCCGCGATGTCGCGGGCGCGACCGTCGTGCAGCAGGCGCGTGTGGTTGTTCACGTTCTCAATCAGACCGATACCCCAGAGCGGCGGGGTACGCCATTCGTTTCCTTTGGCGAGAAAATCGGGCCTCCCGTCGGCCAGCCCCGGGCCCATATCATGCAGGAGAAGATCGGTGTAGGGGAAGATCATCTGGCCGGTCAGCGCCGGTACTTCGTGCTGGCCAGTGGTGTGTCTGGGAGTGTGGCACGCATTGCAACCCGCCTGGAGGAACAGGGCTGCACCCTGGCTAACCTGCGGATCCTCAACGTCGCGCATGGCCGGTACCGCCAGCGTCCGCTGATAGAAAAGGACCTTGGCGAGCCGATCGGCGGGGATCTCCGGGACGCCGCCTTTTATCGCGTTCTGGCAGTCGGTTTGATCCGCCGGGCAATTCTCGCTCTGGAATAGCGGCGAGGTGATTCCGATGTCTCCATGAAATGCTCCGGCGATTTGTTGTTCCAGGGTCGGCACGTTGGCCTTCCAGCCGAAGCGACCCAACTCGGTGGATCCCTTTCGCACATCCCATACCATGTTGGCCCGACCGGAGATGCCGTCGTCATCTGAGTCGTCGGGGTCGGTGCTGGCCATGATGGTGGATTCCGGTATCGCCTCAAGTAAACCGGCGCCGAACACAGCGGGCGCGATCCGCGGCGAAAACATCAGATCGGGATGAGTGGGCCCGAAGGCCAGATCCGCAAAGGAATACTCGGGGTCCAGCAGCGTGTACGGCGTCCCGTCCTCATAGGTGCCAGTGACCTCGCGGTAGTTGATCAGGAACCTTCCTTCGGGCTGCACGGTGAGAATCGCCCGGTCCTGGAGTTGACCGCCGTACACGGGATCGGGCAACGGGCCACCGGTAGCGGCGTCGACGCCTGGAACGCTGAACCGGAACAGCAGCCCCCGCTCGGGGTCGTCTGCGTCGAGCGGCGGTTGGGCTCGCCCGTCCAACGTGTGGCAGGAAGAACACGACTGGGCGTTGAAGGTGGGGCCCAAACCATCCCTGGCTTCGGTGGAGGCGGGCGCGGTTACCCAGTTCTGCGTAAAAAAGCTGTCTCCAATCTCAAAGGTTAGCCGTTCGGCGCTGTTCAAATTGGCGGCAGCCAGCGCAAAGGAGTTGCGGTTGGTGCTGACTACCGTGGTGTCGCCGCCCAGTTGCGTCTGCAGTATGGCCGTGATCTCGGCCTCGCTTGGGCCAGACCTGGCATCAAGCAAAAGCCACCAGCCCAGCGCCGCCAGGGCGACCACGCCCAGCCCAATGGCAAGGCCGTACCGCAGCAGGGCCGATTTACGGGCGCTAACGGTACGGCCGGAGAGCATTCGCAGCGGAGCCCTAGACGGAAGTGTTGATCTGGAAACCAAAGGCCGCCGCGCCGGCCACTATGGTCTCAGCCTGCTTGATCAACGCATCGATGGTGTTCTTTACCTGGGAGCGACCAAACGCGCTGTCGGCAGCGGTGTCGGTGAGGTGCTGGTCGAAGGGATCCGGAATATTGTGGGCCATGTTCACGGCCACTCTGGTCTCTTCACCCAATTGTTGTGCCAGCGACTCGTTCTCCGCAGCGTACAGGTCAATGATGCCCGGTCCGGAGACCACACCGTAGTCGCCGGTCAGTACCATGCGCACGCCGATGGCGTTGCCGACGATGTCCGCAACGGTGTTGTCGGAGAAGCAGGAGTGTTCGTCCTCCTGGGAACGCTCTTCGTAGGCGACGTTCATCCGCTCGCCGGCCAATTCGCCCTGGCTGAGCGCGCCGGCGCCGGTGATGATGTTCACGAGAGCGTCGTCAACGGGCATCGCCAGGAACTCGGCCCGGTAGTTGTTGCCGCCGGGAGCCCAGGCGTCCACCATGTCCTGGAGGTGGCCGAGCAGCGTATCGGAGGCTACAGCGAGGTACTGCCCGCGCCGGTCAGCATTGTCCGCAGTGGTGTAGTCCGTAACCGGGCGGTCTCCGGGACCGTGGGCATTCAGGTCCTGTCCCCACAGAAGGAACTCGATGGCGTGCCAGCCGGTGGAGACGTTTTCCTCCCCGCCTTCTTCATTCAGCGAGATGATGAGGTCGGCATCGATCGTCGGGTAATCGTCAGGCATATTGATTATGCCGGCCGCGGGGTTGCCCTCCACGTAGTCGATGTACGACTCGTCCATTGGCCAGGCGTTGATCAAACCCTCCGGGCCATCCTCTTTGTTGTCGATAGGGCCGCCGTAGAACCGGAACACCTCGGTGGGACCGTAGTCGTCACGGGCGCGTAGCCACGCGCGTTTGGCTGATTCGAGGGTTGCCGGATTGGGATTGGCCACGAAGGCATCTATGGCCGCATCCATGATCCTGGCCGACGCCAGGCTTTGCGAATAGAGAGCGTGCACGCCATCGGCGTAATGGGCGACAACCTCGGTCTTGAGAGCGGCCACGTCTACCTCGGGTTCCTCCATCATGGCAGCCGGCGGCGCTGCAGGGGGTGGCGGAGGCTCGCTCGCACAGGCCAACGCGGCCAGTGCAAGACATAGCGCCAAACCCGGTATCACGATCAGAGTACGTTGCCATTTTCGTTGCATTTGGATTTCCCCCAGATTGATCTGAATGTTCACCGTTCTACCGAAAAACCGTTGCTACGCAATCAATCGATCACGCTAACGGCATTCGGTATTGTGCATATAGTTATTCTATGTGTCAAGAGAACCTTCCACAAGATTACCTGGCCACGCATGCCGACGCTTATCGTCCATGTTGATCTGGTTTTAGCCGGTCATATACCAAAAGCCGAACTTGGCGAGCATGAACCGACGCTAGCGGGGCCGGCTGCTTAGCCCGCCCCGCGGTGTGGGTAGCCCCGCAGATCCACGTGTGCGGGTTGGACGAACGCTCCCAGGCCCGCTGAGTCGGTACACGCCCGGACCGCTAGCGAGTTTGATCGCGCAGATACCGGTCGAGATTCAGAATCTAAGCGTGAACCAGCGTGGCATGGTCCGAACGTGTGCTTAGACCGGTATCAAAAGGGACGACAAAAACCTGAATGCGTAGGGTATTGACAAAAGAGTTAGTGGACACTAAATTAACGCCGCCATGCACACGTCCCAACCCTTGGTGGCAGTAAAAATCGAAAAACATCGGTGGGTTGCTATAGCGGCAGTGATCCTCCGGTAAATCGCCCCTCCCCGGCACCCGGCCTTGTCGGATCCCTCCTCCCGGCAAGGCCGCATTGATTACCAAGAAAGCGAATGGAATTCTTCAACTCTGGATCCAAAAGGGGCATGGCAGATCATGACGATGCGGGAATCCTACCGACCAAACCAGGGCGAACACGGAGCTGAATCGATCCACACCGGCTCCGGTTCATTGTTGGGCGCTTCCGGTCGAAGCGCCGCGCTGCGTATCGGTATCGGATTGCCGCTTACCGTCGCCATCGGGCTGTTGGTGTGGTGGCTCGCCGATTGGAGCCAAATGCCGGTCGCGCTGCGCGTCCTCGTGGTCCGACCTGAACTGCTCGGTTTGCTGCTGGTCAGTTATACGGGCGCGTTCGTCCTGAGATCCTTCGCCTGGCGCCACCTGGTGGCCGGAGGCGCAAACGTTTTTGACCTGTTCACTTACCTGCAGGCGGCGCTCCTGGCCAACCACCTGCTCCCGTTCAAGCTGGGCGAGGCGGCGCGACCGTTGCTGGCCGCGCGGCGGAGTATTCCCCTGACTGAGGCCGCCGCCTCGACTGCTGTAGCGCGCCTGCTGGATTTCGCATCGTTGATTATCATCGCGGCCGCGTTCGGAGCGTTGGTCGCATCATTCGATGCACGGCTCGATTGGCTGCGCGGCCTCGCCATACCGGTGGCAGTGGTACTCGCTGCGGCGTTGGCGGTCACCCTGCTGCGATTTAGGTCGGTTGATGTCCTGATGCCGCGGCCGCTTCGCGGCAGGTTGGACACCCTGCGAGCCGAGCTCGCGCTCATGTCGCGGGGTCGCATCGGACTAGCGGCGCTGTGGACTCTGCCGAGCTGGATCCTGGAGGCCGGAGTCCTCCTGGTCGCGGCCCAAGCCCTGGGGACCGAAATCTCCCTTTCCGCCGCCATTGCGGTAACCGCCTTCACCATCCTCTTCCAGGTGTTTCACGTGACCCCGGGCGGAATAGGAGTGTACGAAGCCAGCATGACCGGCGTCCTGTACGCCCTGGGAATCCCGTGGGAAGAGGGGCTGGCGCTGGCGGTGCTCACCCACGGCCTCAAGTTCGCCTATTCCTACACGTTGGCAGCCGCATTCACGCTGGTTGCTGTACGTGACCTGGTTCCCACCTGGGGTCTGGGCGCCCTGCGGGGTTCAGCGGAGGGCGATAAGCACGCCTCGCGGTTTGAAATCTTCGCGGCCCGGGCCTGGAACGTGCTCAACGAGGGCAAACCCTTCACGCCCGTGTTCACGCTGGGGTTGTTGGCGCTGCTGAGCATCCCTCACCTCACCGACGGAGGTTACTGGCCGCGCGCCGGCCTTGCCTTGTTGGCGCTGGCTCCCATGTTCGTCGTCTTTTACCGTTTCGACTTCCCGTTGAAATTGCGCATAGCGCTATGGGCATATCTCGGTGTGTTTCTGGCAGCGTTCCGGTTTTTCGACGTTATAGCGATCGGTCTCCTCCTGGGCGTTTACCTGACTTTCACCATTGTTCTGTGGGGGACGATCTATTACCACCTGCGCATCGGCACGTCCTGGTTCAACTTCACTCGCTTCTGGCGGCTGGTGCTGGAGAATCCGGACCCCACCAGCGGCAATTTCCTCGAGCAGATTCCCAAACTGGCGATCCTGATCCTCGCTTTTCAGATCATGGTGGAGCAGCCAGCGATCTGGACTCTCGTGGCCGTGGAAGGGTTCACGGTAGGCGTCGCGATCACTGCCCTGCTGTTGCACCAGTGGTTCTTCACCTGGCCTCCCGCCCCGTCGCTGGTGCCTACTCGACTACGGGCTGTCCCCGGGCAGCGAATTTCCCGCCGGTTCATCACCATCGTCATTGACGGGTGCCGATTCGACCGGTTGGAAGAGGCAGACACCCCATTCATAGACAAAATCCGCAAGGAGGGCGTCGACTACATCGATACCTCCACCGTATACCCGGCCCGCACGGTCACCGGGTTCAGTTCCATGTTCACGGGCGCACCGCCCCGCGTCCACGGGATGTCCAGCAACTTCGTGCCCAGCCTGGGCGTCAAGTGCGAAACCATATTCGACGCGCTGCGAGCCGGCGGCCTCACCGGCAAGCTGGTGGGCATCGCCCACCTGGTGGACGCGTTTGGCGAGACTGACTTGGAAACCGTGACGGCGGTCACGAACAACGATGAGATCGACGACGCGCTGAAAGCAAGGGCCAAAACGGTCGTCGAGCGGGATGACCCGGATCTGCTCATCCTGCAACTGCTGAGCGTTGACCAGACCGGCCACGCCCGGGGCAGCTACAACTCCGAATACCTGGCCAAGATCGAGGACAGTGACCGACATATTGAAGACTTTCTGGGGTGGTGCGACTCGGTCGGGTACCTGGAAGGGGCGACGGTGGTGATTACCGCCGACCACGGCCAGGGCATCGGCATCGGCGGGCACGGCCACATGGGCCCGACGGAGCGATACGTGCCCTGCATCATGTGGGGAGAGGGAGTGCAATTGGTCGGGCCGGTGGATACGCCGCGCTCCGTGATGGACGTGACCGCCACCATCGCCTACTACCTCGGCGTAGAACCACCGGCCCAGTCCGTCGGACAGGTGCTCGGCGTTCCCGACGCGGATGAGTCGACCCGACCCGTGGCGGTGATCGTGCCGGCGTACAACGAAGCGGAGAACCTGCCGTCTACGTTGGCACGGATACCTCGCCAGCAGCGACCCGAACTAAGGGTGATCGTTGTGGACGATGGGTCGACCGACGAGACGGCCGAAATCGCCCGCCAGCACGGCGCGGACGTGGTCGTATCGCACCAAGGCAACCGGGGCTTGGGCGCTGCCCTGCGCACCGGCCTGGCCGCCGCCAACGAGTTGGACGCCCGGGCTGCGGTGTACGTGGACGCCGACGGCGAATACGCGCCGGAGCAGATTCCCGACCTGTTGGCGCCTATTGAGTCCGGCGACGCCGACTATGTCCTGGGCTCACGCTACCTGAAGAATAGCCCCGACCAACGGGCCTTCCGGCGCATCGGAAATGTCGCGTTTACCGCGGCACTCAACCTGGCAGCCGGGCGGCGCATTACCGACGGGCAGACCGGCTTCCGGGCCTTCTCCCGCCGGGCGCTAGAGTGCGCCGAGATCATCCACGACTACAACTACGCCCAGGTGCTGACTCTGGACCTGCTCAAAAAGGGCATGCGGATGCGGGAAGTTCCCGTCTCGTACCAGCGACGCACCAAGGGCAGTTCATTCGTTGGCCCCAAATATCTCTGGCGCGTCCCCACCGGGATGCTGCGCGAGATGCTGAGCCGGTAGCTGAAAACTCATCAAGGAGGATGACAAAAGTGCGTTATCACATCGAAACGTTGGGGAAATATCTTCCCCGGCGGTACTGGATCGGGAGCTTGGCTCTAGCCATCGTGCTTGCATTGGCCCTGGCCTGCACGCAGCCAGCGGCGACGCAAGACGACGCGGCGCGGTCGCAGGCCGCGGAAGCGCAAGCGGAAGCGGCCGCCGCCCAGGCGACGGCGGCGCAAGCCCAGGCCGCGGCTGAAGCAGCCGCACAGGCCGCTGGTGAGGCGGCGGCCGCCGGCGCATCGAATACGGAGGCGCTGCAAGCGCAAGCCGTGGCGGCCCAGCAGGCAGCGGAAGCCGCCCAGGCCGCGGCGGCACAAGCCCAGGCAGCCGCTGAGACAGCCGCCCAAGCGGCGACCGAGGCGGCACGCCGGGGTGAGGACCGTCCCAGTATCCAGGTAATCGGGGGAGGATCGGGTGGCACTGGTACGGGCACCGGCACCGGAACGGGCACTGGTACCGGTACTGGAACCCACACCGGTTCTGCATCCGGCACCGGGACAGGTACTCACACCCACACCGGCACTGGATCCGGCACCGGGACGGGTACGCACACCCACACCGGCACTGGATCCGCGTCGGGCACCGCCACGGCGGCGATGATGCACGGGGAAGCCGGCGGCCTGAACATCCCGGTCAACCTCAGCTACGAGACCGAAGGGCCAACCGCGTCCGATGGCTACTACACGGCGACGACCAACCGGGAGATCTACCAGAAGATTTCCACGGACTACCAGGAGATCGCCAAGCTGACCAACGTCATCAAGGAAGGCAAGCCCTTCCCCGCGGCTGAGATCTGGCTCCTGTACGAAGCCGGGCCACACACCCGTCTCGGTCCGCAGAGCCGTACTCTCAAGAGCTTTGCCGCTGGTTCCACGCCGTCCACCTACTATCCCGAATCGGCCGAGTTCTACGGTTCAGACACCTTCCTTGACGACACCATAGAAAACGTCATACGGGGTCGCGGGGAAGCGGCGGACTACACAGACGCCCAGCGGCGCCAGGCCATAAACAAGGGCATGCTCAGGATCCTGTACCACTGGTCCAAGTTCTACATGATCATCGGCCAGGATCGGATGAGTTCTCGCCTGATTGACGAGGCTTGGGCCGTTTACGTCGGCGAGGAAGTCGACGGGCGCTACCCGAACTCCCTGGCAGCTCTTGCCCAGTCGCGCGAGGGCAACTTCGGGCGGGAAGGCACCATCGACATACCGCTCCGCGAGGCCATGGACCGGGCCCGGCAGGCGGCAGACGACGGCAACGTAGCCGCCCTGGAGACCGCTACCAACGAGGTCTACTCGCGCTACAACGCCATGTTCTACCTCGCCACGGTGAGGTACATCGGACGAGTGCTGGACGATGCACAGGCCGGCGACCGAGATGCCCTTGGAACCCACCAGGTGGAAGCCCTGGCGTTCTACCAGTCCATCCAGCCCGACGTCGCCAAGGCCGACCCGTCTGCCGACGAAACAATCATGCACTACCTGACGGCCGAAGGCAGCGAGATCTCGACTACATCTCGCGACGAAGCGCTGGCGGCGCTCAACGGCACTGCCTCGGCGCTCATGTTGCAGGACAGTGACCTTATCACCGAGTACACTGCCGACACGGGCGACGGGCCCGGCGGAGCGGCGTCGCCGTACACCGGCGAGCTCGACCTCTCCTCCAGCGTGTTCATCCCGGTTAATCTCCCCCACGAGACGGACCGGGGCGTCCCCAGCCCGTCCGACGGCTATTACCACGCCACTACCAACCGTGAGCACTATCAGAAGATCCCCTCGGACTACCAGGAGATCGCGGCGCTGACCAACGTGATCAAGGATGGCGAACCCCTTCCCGTGGCGGACATCTTCCTGCTCTACGAGGTGGGATATCACACCCGCATCGGCGTGCGCAGCAAGACCCTCCGTGGATTTGCCCGTGATCCCGAAAGGGCGGAGGAATTCCCCCTCGCAACCGACTACTACGGCTCCGGCACCTTCCTCGACTCGCCCATCAACAACACGGTACGCGGCCGTGGCGACGCTGCCGATTGGTCAGACGCCCAGAAGCGCCAGGCCATCAACAAGGGCATCCTCAGGATCCTCTATCACTGGTCCAAGCACTATGTGATCGGTGGTTGCGCCGACCTGGACTCTGGTGATGTGGACGAGGGCTGGGGAATTTACGTCGGCTTGCCGGGCGATGACGGGAGCTACCCCAACTCGTTGTCCAAGCTGGCGCGCAGCCGCGAAGGCAACTTTGGCCGGGAAGGCACCATCGACATCCCGCTGCGCGAGGCGTTCGAACGGGTGCGGCAGGCTGCCGAAAATGGCGACGCCGCTGCTTGCGACGCTGCCGCCCAGGAGGTGTTCTCGCGCTACAACGCCCTCTTCTACCTCGCCACCGTGAGGTACATCGGCATTTCGCAGCAGGACGTGGCAGACGGCAAAGACCCGGGCGTCCACCAAGTGGAAGCCCTGGCGTTCTACCAGTCCATCCAGCCCGAGGTCGCCCAGGCTGACCCGGCCGTGGACGAAACCATCATGGCTTACGTCACTGCCGACCCGAGCGACATCACAGTCGCGTCGCGCGATGAAGCGCTGGCAGCCCTCAACAGTGTCGCGTCGGCGCTCCTGTTGACCGATGATGACCTCATCACCAGCTACTAATGATAGACTCGCCAGCCCAACATAGGAGAACCAAAGCATGAAGAGTCTATCTCGACGATGCATCAGGTCTTTCTGGTTGCCGGCCGGTTTGCTGCTGGTGGCGCTGGCGCTGGCCTGCGGCGGGGGCGCTCAACCGTCCCCCGTCGCCCCGTCGGCGCCGACGGCGGTCAACCCAACGGCGGCCCCATCTTCTGCCTCAGCGTCAGCGCCGGCGGCCGCCAGTCTGCCGGCCGTCCCAACCGTCCCAGCGGCAGGGGTCAGCCCGATGGCAACCTGGGTGCCGCCCACGTTCGCCCCCGCCGAGGACCGGGACCGTACGCTCACCGTGTATTCCGGGCGTTCGCAGACCCTGGTGCATCCCTTGCTGTTGGCATTCGGCGAGCAGACTGGGATCGACATCAGGGTGAAGTACGCCGGCAGCGCGGCGACCGCCGCCACGCTCCTGGAAGAGGGCGGCAACACGCCGGCCGACGTCGTCTTCATGCAGGAACCCGGCTCACTGGGCATACTGGCAAACTCGGGGATGCTGTCCCCGATTCCCCAGGAAACGCTGGACAAGGTGGACCCCCGGTTCCGCTCCCCGGCCGGTCTGTGGGTCGGAACGTCGGGCCGGGCGCGCACCGTCATCTACAACACTGAGGCCATCGACCCGGCGAACGATCTCCCACCTTCCATTCTCGACTTCACCGCGCCGGAGTGGCGGGGACGGGTCGGCTGGGCGCCGCGCAACGGCTCCTTCCAGGCGTTTGTTACGGCCCTGCGGCTCACCATCGGCGAAGACGCGGCCCGCGACTGGTTGACCAGTATGCGGGACAACGACGCGGTGGACTATCCCAACAACGTGACCACCGTAACGGCGACTGCCGCCGGCGAGGTGGACGTTGGCTTCGTGAACCACTATTACCTCGAACGTTTCCTGGAGGAACAAGGCGAGGGGTTCGGTGCCCGGAACCACTACATCGGCAACGGCGACCCGGGCGCGCTGGTTCTGGTGGCCGGCGTGGGCATACTGGACGCGTCTGAGAACAAGGACATCGCCGAGGAATTCGTTGACTTCCTGCTCGGCGAACCTGCCCAAACCTACTTCGCGCAGGAGATCAAGGAATATCCGGTGTCCGCCGGCGTTGAGCCGGAGGGCGACTTGCCACCCATGGAGTCCCTGGACCCGCCCAATGTTGATCTGGGCAACCTCAGCGATCTGGAGGGCACTCTCAAACTGTTGCGGGAGACCGAAGTGCTGCCGTGATGGTCCGCGACGCATCGCGCTACATCCGTCAATTTACCAAGGAAAAGGAGCTGCTGCTTTGGGCGGCGGCTCTTTTCCTATTGCTCACGGTCGCCTACACATTCTCGATTGACATTCGCGCCAGCCGGGGTGCATCCATCACCGGGGACGAGCCCTTTTACCTGCTGACCACGCAGAGCCTCCTGGTCGACGGGGATCTGGACCTGCAAAATCAATACGAGACCGAGTACTACAAGTCATTCTTCGATCATCCCGACGACCTGTGGTACCAATCGACGCCCACATCGGACGGAAGGGTGCTCAGCCCGCACAATCCCGGGCTCTCCGCGCTGGTCATCCCCGGGTACGTACTGGCCGGGCTGAAAGGCGTTCAGGTGCAACTCCTGGCGGTGGCCGCGGCCACGATGTCGCTGGCCTTCGTACTCGCCGACCGTCTCACGGGCTTCCGGGCAACCTGCTGGGCGGCGACGCTGGGCGTCGGCTTAACCGCGACGGCATTCATCTACTCCACGGAGATCTACCCGGAGTTTCCCGCTGCGCTGGCCCTTGTCGCAGCTCTGCTCATCGCCACGCGCAAGGATAAGCCAAGTCGGTACGACGCGCTGTACCTGGCCGTTGCGTTGACCGCGATGTGCTGGCTGGGCACGAAGTACGTTGCGTTGGCGCTGCCGGTGGCCGGCTATTTTCTGCTCCGGACTGATTGGCACGGACGGATTGCGCTGCTGGCGGCGGGCATCCCTTCGGCCGCCGTGTTTATCTGGTTCCACCTGCACGTCTTTGGTGGCCTGACTCCCTACGGCGTCAATGTGGTTTACACCGACTGGAACACCGCCCAAATCCTCGGCGGCCACGTAGGGTTCAGCGAGCGTTACTACCGGCTCTGGGGGCTATTCGTGGACCAGCGCTTTGGACTGGGTCGCTGGGCCCCGCTGCTGCTGGCGGTGGCGCCGGCGCTGGCGTTGCTGTCCATGCGCACTTGGGAGCAGCGTTTGCTGCTTGCGCTCATCGTCATACAACTGTTGATCGCGACCTTCGTCGCCATCACCATGATGGGCTGGTGGTTCCCCGGTCGAACGATGCTGACCGTCCTGCCGCTGTTCGTCGTCCCGTTGGCAGTGCTGGCGGGGCGCGCCTCAAAGGCCATGCGCGTGCTCCTCACGCTGCTGGGCGTCTGCACCCTGACGTTCACCGCCGGCCTGGCGCACGCTGGGCACGTCGGGGAAGTCACCATAGCGGTGGACCCTTTCGACATGACGTTCGTACCGTTCCAGGCAGTTGCCGGGCTGTTCCCGATCTACACCCTGTGGACGGCCGAAACCTGGCAGCTGACCTACGCCTGGTGGGCAGCGTTCGTCGTCGCTGTCGCGGCGGTCTCGTGGCCGGAATCCTCCGGCGGATGCCGTCGGCTATTGCAGAAGGGCCTTAATGCCGTCGGCAAACGTGACTCGGGGCTCCCACCGAATGAGCGACCTGGCGAGTGAGTAGTCGGCTGCCTTGCGCGCTTCTTCAAACTCCCGCCGGGGATTCGGTACGATGTGTTGAACAGGTCCGCCGATGGCGGCCGCTATGTCGTTCACCGAGGTTTCCTGTCCGGTCCCGATATTCAGAGCGATGTGTTGACCGACCGGCAGGTCGGCGACAGCGGCCAGCAGGTTGGCCTCCACCACATCGGATACGTGGGTATAGGAGCGGGTCTGCGCCCCATCGCCGTACACGGTGAGGGGGTTGCCTTCCCGCCGCATCCGCAGGAAACGGGGAATTACCAACGCGTACTGACCGTCCGATGGCTGGCCCGGGCCGTAAACGTTGAAGTAGCGCAGCGATACTATGCTCATACCGAACAACCCGGCGAATAATTCGGCGTACTGCTCGCCCATCAATTTCTGCAGGGCGTAGGGCGACTTGGGCTTGGGCGCCATGTCCTCACGCATCAGATGCGTGGGCTGGTCGCCGTAAACGCTGGAAGACGACGAGTTGATCACGCGGGAGACGCCGTTCAGGTGGGCGGCCCGCAACACGTTCAATGTACCGGTTACGTTGACCGCGTGAGTGCCCACCGGATCTGCCACAGACCGCTCGATGCGAGCCCAGGCCGCCGTATGGAACACGACATCGGCTCCATCGGTCGCGGCTACCAGCGTGTCCGCGTCCGTCACCGAGCAATACAACGGCTCCGCGGATGGATTGAGACGCTCCAGGCTGCCGGTTGATAGATCGTCCAGCACGGTCACCCGATGGCCGTTGCGTACCAATCGGTCAACCAGGTGCTTCCCAATGAACCCGCACCCACCGGTCACGACGCATTTCATTGATTGCTCCTTTGCTTGACCGAGTCCAGCTACGTCCGACAGCGGAACGCTTGCGGCCGCCGGACCGGGGCCCGCGCTGTCGCGAGGCGATTTCCGCTGGTTATCCCAGGAAATGCCGGAGCCTCTCTCCCTGGCCATCCTCGCGCAACTTCCGGATCGCCTTGCCCTCAATCTGACGTTTCCGCTCCCGGGTCAAACCGAACACCTTTCCGATCTCGCCCAGCGTGCGGGGTTGCCGTCATCCAGGCCGTAGCGCATCCGCAACACTCGTTTCTCTCGCTCGTCAAGGGTGTCCAGGGCGCACCCCAGGTGTTCCCACAAGAGGTTCGCTGCTACGGTTTCATCCAGGGGCGGGGCGCTGCGGTCACGGATCAGATCCCACATCGAACCATCGCCTTCTTCGCCGACCGGCTTGTCGAGCGAGACCGTGTCCTGGGCTACCCGGCGGGTGTAGGCCAATTGATCGCGGGTCATGTACAGCGACACGCCCAGTTCGGCCTCGGTGGGATCCCGACCCAATTCCTGCACCAGGCGCCGCTTCTGCTGAATCGCGGCGTGCCTGAAGTGGCCGCCCGACCCGGGCTTCCGATTGGTTTAGTGCTGGCGGCTGAGTTGCTGACCCGGGCCCGTCATCGCCCGCGGCACCCCCACAATGCCGTGATGGCAACGCGCACAGGATTGCGCTGTGCTGCGCGACACCGGTCCCAGTTCAGTATGGCGCAATGACGGATGTCGTGTCAACATTGATATTATTTTAATGGCCACATACTAATTGGTCAAATCACCCTTTACCGATTTGCAACATATCGATTGGCTGGTCCGTAGCGCGGGCAATGATCCCCGACCATGACGAAACGCTCATGGTCGACCAAACCCATCGCGGCCACGTAACCGGCCTGTGTTTGCCAGTACCAGCGCAAAACCCGGGCGGTCCGGCGGCCGGCACTGATCGGATTTCTTTCGCGGCCCACTTCAGATCGTCGTCCGGCACAGGATGGTCAGGGTCGAAATAAGGAGCGTGATCTAGGCGGCACACTCCAGGGCAGCAACGCTAGTTCCAGGCTCACATCAACGCCACGGGTCGCCCTGATAGAGTGGACCGATCTACTTGGATTATGTGGAGATTAAGTGTTGACATACTGCATGATGAGATTAGAGCCACGGCGGAAAGTCATTGGAGCAAATCCTGGAATTGGGGGTTGCCATATCATCGGTTTGGAACTCTGGCTCGACTAGCGAATCCACGAAGAGTAGTCAGCCAACTGCTCGCGCGCTTAGTGCCAGTTCGCCTCCCAAATCCATTTGTGCAGGTCTCCGGTCCGTTGTTGCCGGATTAGCCAGTTGCGCCACTCGGGTTGTTACATTTCCCGCCCCAATGGCGTATTCGCTTCCAAACGGTCGCGCGCCCGCCGGCGTAGAGTTGCACGACGCAGAATGCTCAGATTGCCACTCGGAAACTCGCACCCATCTGAAGGGGTACGGGAGTGACGGCCGTCCGGAAATGACGCGTGCGGAGGTAGTGGAGCTGTTCCCGGCGTTTCGTTAGCTGACCCTGAGACTGGCCGCGGCAACGATACCGGAACTCACCAGGATTGAATCGCTGGATGTCGTATAGATCGTTTTGGGCGCCGTGAATGTCGAATTGTTGGGTTCGAGAGCACAGACGCCATCGCCGGAATGAGGCGCCAAAGCCAGGGCAATCAAATGTCGCGGATTGAAAGCCGTCGAGGGACATGCTACCGTTCCGCATTCGCCGGCTTTCATTTTCCGTCACCGGCGATGCAAGTTGCTCCGCCAGCATGACCCGGTTGTGCTGGCGAGATCCTGGAGCCCCACCATGCGACTGGACCCGATCAGCCTCTACGACTACGAGGCGCGCGCCAAGCATGTTCTGCCCCATAATAATTGGGTATTCGTAGAAGCCGGCGCGATGGATGAGAGGACCACGGCGCGAAACCGCGCCGCTTTTGAGGCGTTGACCTTGAGGCCCCGATTTCTCCGCGATACCACGGAACGCAAGACAGCGACCACCGTGCTGGGAACCGATATCAGTTTCCCGGTGATGATCGCGCCCACCGACGCGCACCTCAACGCCCACCCTGAAGCGGAACGGGCCACCGTACGCGGGGCGGGAATGTCGGGAACCCTCATGATGTGCAGCACCTCTTCCAATTGCAGCATGGAGGAAATCGCCGAGGCGGCAACCGGACCGCTGTGGTTCCAGCTCTCCCATCGTGGTTATGACCTCACGGAGAACCTGGTGAAGCGCGCCGAGGCGGCCGGTTTCAAAGCCATCGTGGTCACTATCGACGCGCCCTTTCCCACTCCCAAGGAACGGGATATCCGGAATCGCTACGAGAGGCCGGGCGAATACGGCAACTTCCGTGAGCAACAGGCCCGCATTGCCGCGACGGGCGAAGCGCGGGACTGGGAAATGCCGCAATCGCCGCCCATCATGTGGCGCGATTTGGAATGGCTGCGGAGCCTGACCGATCTGCCGCTGGTGTTGAAGGGACTTCGCGTCGCTGAAGACGCCCGCTTGGCCGTGGAGCACGGCGTGGATGCTATCCAGGTTTCCACCCACGGCGGACGCCGGTTTGACGACACCATGTCCAGCATTGAAATGGTGCCGGAAATCGTCGCCGCCACGCAGGGACGTGTGGAGGTCTACGTCGATTCGGGCGTGCGGCGCGGCAGCGACGTGCTGAAAGCGC
Organism: Dehalococcoidia bacterium; assembly: GCA_022827095.1. Classification (GTDB taxonomy): domain Bacteria; phylum Chloroflexota; class Dehalococcoidia; order Lucifugimonadales; family UBA3495; genus Bin87. The sequence continues at coordinate 39,337 of JAJDTP010000013.1, read as the reverse complement.
TGGCGTTGGGGGCCACCGCGGTCGCTATCGGACGGCCGCTCTACTGGGGCCTTGCGGTGAACGGGGCGGAGGGGGTGCATCACATGCTTGAAATCCTCCGCGAGGAGTTCAACCGTGCCATGGCTTACTGCGGCCAGAGCAGCGTAGCCGATCTGGAGGACCGTTTGCTCAACATCCCGCGCGATTGGGGCCCTTTTCGGACTGAAAACGATATCTCAGATCATCTTCCATTCGTCCGTGGAGGCGAGGAAGCCTGATCCAAGGCGGACTAGCCGCGCCTGGCCACTGACTAGCAGAAGCCGGCCACCCAACCACGGGATAAACGGCCGCGCCGTGTGGGTACTGTCCTATCTGTGCCGTCCGCCGCGCGTTAACTGCTCATTACGCCCCAGCCCGAAGGCGGAAACGAAAGCGGCATATGGAGCGAGTTCTGCCCAGCAAGTGCGTCGAGGGACTGCCATACGCACTGTCGCGGGTTTTCGCATCTCGTGTGTCCCGCTGAATGATACGAGCGCCGCGTTTGCAGATGTCGGTGCACGGAAGACAGTTTGGGCGCGGGAATAACGGCAAGCAATAAGGACGGGCGGCTGGTGGGGCCGTCTGTATGCCCCCGTCGTGTCGATTTCGGGCCGGCCCCCACAGTCCCGGCGCCGGCAAGCCTGATTAACTTGAAGGCCTGAAGCGTTGGGCCAGCCCGGAAAGTGCGTTTTCAAGGAATGGTGGAGACGGGGGAGAGTCGCACTCCCCGTCCAGAAACTTCCCTGATCGGATATGCTACAAGCGTGTTCGGCGATTTGGTCTCGCTGCTGAGGACTCCCGCCGACGGGATTCGTCAACCGCCAGCCGATAAAGTCTATGGCCCCGAGTATCGGCGTCCCTGGGGTAGCATCCCGGAATTATTGTACGTCCGCTTCCCGGCTTCCGGACCTACTGGTGGCAGACGTAGCCGCGTTTAGGCGGCTAGAGCGAATTCACGTTCGCCAGTTACTTTTTCGCCACTGTTTTTACGAGGGCAGCAGCAACCTCGGCCTGCAATCCGTCAGAAACCGCTCCTGTCGAACCTACGCGTCCCCATTCAAAGCAGCGTCACCATGCACGGTAACGCTATCATTTACAGTATCATTAACAACGCATGCGAGCAAATGCCGTGACCGGTCCGCAACAGTTCAGACTTCAGAAGGTTGTCATTGCGAGGCGCTTGCGCCGTGGCAATCTCGGCACCGTAGCAGCAACGTCTGCCCCAAAGGACTTCCCTACGCCAACGAGATTGCCGCGCTGCGCTCGCAATGACCCTTTCCCCGCAACTCTGAACAGTTACACCGGTCCGAGTCGTTTATCCTCGAGATCTGCGCCATTCAGGGCTTGACGCCAATGGCTTCACCGAAGGCCAAACCCCCTACCGCCCCCGCCATCTCCTTCCATTCGTCCATCTCCATCCGCCACTGGTCGAACTGTTCGTGCGTGGCCAGTCCGTATTGAGTAGCCGCGGCTATCACCCGGGGCATGAAGAACCAGTCCACGATGAAAGCGTAAAGGAAGGCAACGTCGTCGGCGGAGCTGAAGTAGTCGAACGACCCGGTGGCGCGGATGTCGATAAAACCGGCTTTCAGGAGCCGGCGTTTCAGCTCCTTGCCCATTTCGGGGTGGCCGCCATTGGCCGTCAGCAGCCGGGCGAACGTGGCCCAGGCTTCCGGGAAGTGTTCGCCGGCCGGTTCAGAAAACGAAGACGAGACAATCAGCTCGCGACTCCCGACGATGCCGCCCGGTTTCAACACTCTTTTTACTTCGCGCAGCGCCGCGTCAGTGTCGGGTACGTGCGTCAAAACCGTGTGGCAATGGGCCACGTCGAAATAGTCATCCTCAAAAGGCAACTCGTACACGTTCCCGACATGGAAGGTTGCATTGCCGTGCCCGCCGGCTACGGCGGCAGCGCGGGCCATTTCGATCTGGCTCTCCTCCATGTCAATCCCGTGGACTTCGCCAGGATGCACCGCTGCCGCCAACCCGACGGTTAACGTGCCGGGCCCGCAGCCAAAATCCAGCAAGCGCATCCCGGAACGCAGGTGCGGTAATAGATAGGCGGCGTGCGTGTCCGCGTTGCGCCGGTCCAGCAGTTGTAGAAACTCTGGACTGTACCCCATGGTGTATTCAGGGCCCGGCGCAGTTGGGTCCGGCATTGTCAATCCTCCGAGTGGCATTCAGCATATCCATTATTGCCACGCACTTGAGACTATCAGAGCGTATGTCATGGATACAAGATCAGCATGAGTTGTCGAACACGGTTTACAGGCCAGCGATACGTTCCGGCGAACCACGGTTGTTGGCATGGGTGAACGGCGGAGCAGACTGCGGTTGCGCTCGCGACGTAAGTTCCCGCCGTTCGCCGTGACCGCGGCGTCCCACGGATACGCGACTCCTGCCGCCGGTTGCCGCCGCAACCATCGGCGGGTAAGATGACGACACTCCGGGCTTGCCGGCCCGCTACAGCAGGTGAACCCATGGCGATCTATCGACTTTATGCCGGCGATGACGGCCAGTCGCATATCGAAGAGACCAGCCTCGCCGACCATCCGGAATTGGGAGACGCGCAGCCGGCCCAGTCGATCAACTTTCGGGAATGGCCGCCCGGCCACTTCATCGACTGGCACCCGGCGCCGCGCCGGCAGTACACCATCTCCCTTCGCGGCGAGATCGAGATCGGCCTCGGCGATGGCACCACGTTCCGCTACGGTCCGGGAGACGCGCGCCTGGTTGAAGACACCACCGGACAGGGCCACACCACCCGCGTGATTGGAGACGTTCCCAGTCTCACCGCCGTGATTCCTCTGGCCAGTTGATCCCACAGCCCGTTTACCCCAGCACACAGGAGGCTACCCTCATGGGACAGATAGTTCGCGTATACACCGGCGATGACGGCGAGAGCCATTTCCAGGAACTCACGCCTGACCAGTTTGCCGAGATTGCCAACAACGTGGGCCCCGGCGACATCAACGTCAACCGGCGAGAGTCCCCGAGTTTTTCCGATTACCATAACGCCCCTCGACGGCAGTACGTGGTCAATCTTAACGGTATCGCCGAGTTCGAGGTTGCCGATGGCACCAAGGTGCGAATGTTCCCCGGGGACGTTCTGGTCGCTGAAGACCTGACCGGTCACGGGCACATCGCCCGCAGCATCGGAGACGATTTCCGCGTCTCCCTGGCCGTTCCCCTCGCCGAGGGTTAGGGGGAGGCAGCAGGCGATGATCATCCGCATTTACGCCGGCGATGACGGCGAATCGCACTTTGAAGACCTGACCGCCGACCGGTTTGCCGAGATCGCGAATGACGTAGGAGACGGCGATATCACCGTCGGCCAGCGGCCGGCAGGTTGGTGGCAGGACTATCACACTGCCCCCAGGCACCAGTATGTCGTCTTCCTGTCGGGCGGGCCGAGATCGAGGTCGCCAGCGGCGCCAAGCGACAGTTCGGTCCCGGCGACGTTCTGGTCGCCGAGGACCTGACCGGCCACGGGCACATCATTCGCAACGTCGGCGAGGAACCCCGGGTTTCGCTCGCCGTGCCTCTGAAATAACCTGAAACGGTCACACCGGCTCGCAGTCGCGGGGGCGATTTCAACGTCGCCCCCGTTCTCATGCGTACCCAGTATCCCCCACCGGTCATTGCGAGCGCAGCGTGGCAAACTCGTGGTGGCAACAGGGCCTCTTTCCGCAACGGGATCGCCACGTCGCTGCGCTCCTCGCGATGACAAACTGGGTACGCGTTAGCACCCTCGTTATCTTCTTGGGCCGGCAGCGCCGGCCAGCAGACGTTGCAGGTGGATCAATCCCTGTTGCTGTCGGGCGGTGCGTGCCACCCGTCCCCATTCTCGAGGTTGCAACGCCGATTCCAGTTCCCGGGTGACTTCGTTCTCCGTGAGCTTGCCGTACCTCCGGTACAGTTCCAACATCGCACCCGACCGTCGCGCATGGCCTGTAAGCGTGGACAATCCGTGCAGGAACGGCAGCACCGCGTTGACGGCGATGTCCCGGGCGCGACCGGAGCCGATCAGAGCGGTTCCACCACCGGCGCCGCTTCCGATACTCAGCGCCGCGGTCAACGACGACGGATTGCCCGCGTTTGCCACATTCGCCAGGCCGTGGAGCAATCCCTCATCACTGAACCGGGCCAGCAGCCCGGCTGCGCCGACCACCCTTCGTCGGGGATGATTCGAAGGCCGAACCCGGAACAGCTTCCACTGCGGCGTGTCCGGCCATATTCCGGATTTGCGGTGGGTTATGTCCTGGCCCGCCCTGCCCTTTGCGTCGTTGAATCCGGCCAGTACAAGTAACTCGTCGGTCAGCACGGCGAGCCGATCTTTCTCCGCTAGTGGTCGCGTCATGTTTTCCAGCGCGTCGATCGGGGCATTGGCCGCCAGTTGCAGGAACGCGTGCCGGTTGTGTCGATAACCCAGGGCTTCGCAAATGGATTCCCAGAGGGTTTGCGCCGGCGATTGTTCCAGCATCAGTTGTTGAAGCACTCGGCTCCGGTCCAGAAAGCGCTCGTCCCCGGCCCGATTGAGCAGTGCGGCCATCCGCTCCGCATTGTCCGGCCGCCTGTAGCCCCGCCCTTCCAGCAACAACCAGAGGTGATCCCTCACCTGCTCCGGCGAATCCTCGAGTGACGGATTATCGAGCAAACTGCGCAGGCTAACCAGCGGGGGGTTGCGACCGCTGGCCGTGTCCGAATCCGGTCCGGCGGTCTCCAGGGCGACGTGCAACGCCACCCCGTTGTAGTTGGGGTCCTCGTGGTGGCGATGGGATCGCCAATCGCGCTGACGCAGATGGACTTCTACATCACCCTGCACGAGGCCCTGGTCTTCCACCAGTAGCAGGGCGTCACGAAAATCTGGTCCCGCCGTAACTCCCGGGCGCCCCGGATAGAGCACACGGACCCGGTTTCCGTGTTCGGTTCGAAGTGCCCGGCTCCGCGCAGCTCTGCGCTGCCAAAGGCGTGCCAATTGCTTTTCCGTGATGGGCGGCAGCGGATCGCGCGGGTCGACTCCCCGCGGTTTTTGGCCGGCGTGGGCTTCGGGTTGGTCGTTGATGTTCATGGATGGCAACCTGATTCCGGTGTACCACCCGTCGATTGCCCTCGTCCACCGGCTGGTGTCAGCAAACGCTGGCTTAGTTCTAAACAGTCGAAACTCGCCGCGACGCCAGGGCCGCAATCCGACAACAGTGGCCTCGGCACACCACATCTGCGGAGCCGGACAGCCTGTGCGAACAACGCACACAAAAATTGATTCCAAGCAACGCCGGTTGGCGAAGGAATGCCAGTGGTAGAATGCGCCAATCCGCGGCATCTGGAGGGACTATGGCTGCCAGCAAGATTACTATCGGCAACGTGGAGATCGCGTCGTTGTCGGACGGCCTACTCGAGTTTGATATCTGCAACTTCTTCCCGGACATCCCGGCATCGGACTGGGAACCCTTCCACGACCATCTCACACCCGACCGCAAGGTGAGCTTCAATCTCGCTTGTTTCCTGGTGCGGTCCGAGGGCAAGAATATCGCCATCGACACTGGGCTGGGAGCCAAGAACACCCCCGAAACGCCCTGGGGCGAATTGCTGGACGACATGTCCCGCAACGGTCTGTCACCGGACGACATAGATGCGGTGGTCATGACCCACCTGCACCGGGACCACGTCGGCTGGAACACAGTCAGGGACGACGGTGGCAACCTGATACCCACCTTTCCCAACGCCAGGTACTACTTCAGCAAGGTCGATCTGGACGCCAGCCACGACCCGGCGTTGCAACCCGATCGTTACCCCAACGCTCCCGATTGCGTGTGGCCCCTGGTGGACATGGGGCTGGTGGAGTTGATGGAAGGCGAGTTCAGCATCACCGGCGAGTTGACCACGCTGCCCACGCCCGGCCATACCCCGGGCCACATGAGCATCATGATCAATTCAGGTGGCGAGCGTGCCCTGGTCCTGGGCGACGTGCTGCACAACACCTCTCAAATCCAGCAGACCCACTGGGCATCCCGCGCCGACATCATTCCGGAACAGGCCATAGCGACCCGGCAGGCGGTTCTGGACCAGTTGGAGAGCGAAGGCATACCGGTCGCGGCGGTGCACCTGCCCGCGCCCGGATTCGGAAAAATCGTACGCCTGCAGGGCCGGCGCTACTGGCAGGCCATCTGACCAGCTCCGGCCGGCTGTACGGTCACCGTCGTTGAGCGTAGGGGCGAATTACCATTCGCCCCTACCTTCGTTTCTGAATTGATCGCTACAGACGAACATTCCCCGGAGCGCGGGAGCGTTTTCTATGGCTGGGTCATCGTCGCGGCCATGTTTGCCATCAACTTCTCGACTATGTGCACGGGGACCCTGAACTACGGCTTGTTCGTGCTGCCGATGCAGCGAGAGTTGGCCCTGTCCCGCGCCACCTTCGGCTGGCTGCAGACCACCCGACGCCTAGCCACCGGCGTGCTGAGTTTTGCCGTTGGTTGGCTGATCGACCGATACGGCCCACGGGTTTACATCCCCCTCTGTGCACTGCTGATCGGTGGTTGCCTGCTTTCCGTGAGCTACAGCGACCACGCCTGGCAATTCATTCTGTTCTTCGGAATCATAGGAATGACCGGTCTGGCCGCGCCCAACGGGATCGTGACATCGGTGCCGATAGCCAAATGGTTCGTGCAGAAACGTGGCCGGGCGCTGGCTCTGGCTGGCGCCGGTCTTGGCATCGGCGGAATAGTCTTCATGCCCGTAACCCAATGGCTGATCGACGCCTATGGCTGGCGGGGAACCTGGCGCATTCTGGCGCTGATATTTGTCATCATATCGGTGCCGGCGTCGGCCCTGTTCCTGCGCCGCCAGCCCGAGGACATGGGCCTCAGGGTGGACGGCGCACCGCCCGATGCGTCAGTCGAGTCTGGGTCACAGGCCTCGCGTCCACGTCAGGCGGACGATGAGGAAGTATGGACCGTCCGGGAGGCGTTCCGCACCGGGACCATGTGGAAGTTGATGGCCGTCTTTGCCCTGTCCGGAGTTGCCCAGGGCGGCGCCAGTTTTCACCGGATACCCTACTTCGTAGAGAAAGCTTACGATCCGCTGCTGGTTTCCTGGTCTTTTGCCGCCGACGCCGGTGGCGCCGCCGCCACCTCTCTGGTGGCCGGCTGGTTGGCCGACCGCGTCCCGATCCGTTTCCTGGCGGCTGCATCGTTCTCAGGTTTCATCGTAGCCATCGTCCTGATGATCTACGTTTCCTCGGCGCAGATGATGTTTCTTTCGACCATCCTGTTCGGCAGCTCGGTGGGATTCGGCATGATCGTGCACTCGTATATTTTCGCTGCCTACTACGGGCGAGCGTTCCTGGGAACCATCCGGGGCATCGTCATGCCGGTCAATCTTCTGTCCGCCGGACTGGGCGCGCCACTGGTGGGCTACCTGCACGACTACACCGGGTCCTACCTGCTGGCCTGGTGGACGCTGTTGGCGATCTACGGAGGCAGCGCCGCGCTGGTACTGACTGCGCTGCCGCCGCGCAAAACGGACGGCGCGCTAGTCTGAAGGGATTAGCGGCCCTGCCCCCGGTCCAGGTAGTCCTGAGCGGACCCGAGACCTTCCAACGCCAGGCCATAGCCCAGTATGTCGTGCAGGACGCCTTTCAACTGATGCGTCAGCAGCACGCGCGAGTAGCGCAGCACGAGGCGCGGTTGCTGCGCCAGTTGCCTTGCCAACTCCCAGGCCCGTGGCAGCAACTCGTCCGTGGGCAGCACCTCGGCGACCAGACCGAATTCCAGCGCCTTTTCCGCGTCAAGCATCTGGCCGGTCAGCAGGAAATAGCGTCCGCGGTTGATGCCAAGCAGCAGCGGGTAGATGATGTGCATTCCGTCGCCCGGCGTCAGCCCGCTCATGAAGTGGCCAGAGTCCTGGAACGTGGTGTGCGGCGCGGCCAGGACGATGTCGCTGAGCAGGGGCAGTTCCGAGTGCCGCAAGGCCGGGCCGTTGATGGCGGCAATGATCGGCACCTCGATATTGAGCAAATTGCCCAGCAGATGCTTACCTTCCCAGTAGGTGGCGTCCCACTGCTCCGGCGTCCGCCGCGGCACCGTGTCGCTGCTGCCGGCCGGTCCGGTGAACCCGTCTCCGGCGCCGGTCATGATGATCACCTTGTTCTCCGGATCGGTCCCGATGGTGTGAAATACCTCCGGCAACTCGGTGTGCGGGCCGGCGCCCCATTGCAGCGTGTCTCCATCGCTGTGGAGCGTCATCTGAAGTATGCCGTCCACGCGCTCGAACTTTGCAAACTGGAACCGGTTCTGGTAGTCCTCAAGGCGTGCCATGGGAAACTCCTTTTTTCACTTCGGCTGCGGTCAAGTATAATCAAAAAGCGCAGCAGCAATCACCGGAACGGTTTTGGCTGCCTATTATGGAGGCATCATGGCGGCTACTGACAACAACCGCACTGCCGCTTCGTTGCAGGCCGAAGAGTTCTACAACGCGGAACTTCGCGACCAGTTAGAGCCGGCGGAAAATGGTAAGTTCATCGTCATTGACGCCAAGTCGCATGACTACGAAGTGGACGATGAGCTGATTGTTGCTACTGTCCACTTGCGTGACCGGCAGCCTGATGGGGAGATGATCGTCTTTCGCGTCGGGTTTGACGATGAGACCATCTTGCATGGCAAGCGGATAAGAATCGGATGATCAGCGGGCGCGTGAACGATATCTACGAGGCTGTCATCTCTGTAGAAGTGGTTGCCTATGATCGGCGGACCGCACATCGATTCGACGCAGTGATTGACACCGGGTTTTCCCAATATCTGATGATGCCCCGGGCAGCCATTAGCCAAATGGGCCTGACCGTAGAAGGTTCAAGGCCACTGGTTTTGGGCAACCAACAGCGACACGACTTTGATTTTTGTTACGCCGCCGTATTCTGGGACGATGAGGTTAGAGCGATCCCAGTTCTGATATCCGAATCTGAAACCCTTGTTGGCGCACGCCTATTAGCGGGCTATTTGCTTACCGCGGCAATGGTTCCCGGAGGGCGCGTAACCATTGGCAAACTGCCTTGATCGCTACTTCCCGCCTATTCGGTGTGTATGACCTACTTCAATTCCAACTTCAACATCGGACCACAATACCTGCCCGATGCGTCTTCCGCGGATGTGCCGGCCCTGGATCGCAGGCCCCGCACGATGTTTCGCTCGCCCCGATGCTCCGACATCGATCAACTGGATGCAGACATCGCGTTCGTGGGCATGCCCTTCGACCAGGGAACCTTTGGACGCCCGGGGGCCCGCTACGGCCCCGACGCCCTTCGGGACGCGCCACGAGCCTATTCTTACCTCGATCCCTACGGCCAGGGAAGGGACGCCGAGGGATTCTTCGACGCCGACGCGGGTGATGAACTCCTACGCGGCATCACCATGGTGGATTGCGGCAATGTGACGGTGAACCCCTCCGAGGTGGTGCACAATTTCGAGCGGCTGGCCGGCGTGGTGGCGCGGATCGCCGAGCGCGGGGCGATGCCCGTGGTACTCGGCGGTGACCATGCCATCACCTTCCCAGCGGTGGCTGGCCTGGGACGGTTCGCTCCGCTGGACATAGTGCACTTCGACGCCCACTTGGACTACACCCACGACTACCACGGGTCGCTGCTTACGCACGGCAGCCCGATTCGTCGGTGCCACGAGTTGGAGCACGTGGGCTCAATATCGTCGGTGGGCATCCGCAGCGTGCGTCGGGCTCCGTATGAGGAGGCCATGAGCCACGGCAACACCATCGTGACCGCCCGACAGTTTCGCGAGGCGGGCCCGGAGGTGGTGGCCCAGAGCCTGCCTGTCGGGTCGAATTTGTACATCACTTTTGATGTGGACGTTCTCGACCCGACCCAGGCGCCCGGCACCGGAACGCCGGAGGTAGGCGGGCTGTATTACGAGGAATGCCGACGTTGCCTGACCGCGCTGGTAGCGCGCTCCAACCTGGTCGCATTCGACGTGGTGGAGGTTGCGCCGCCGTACGACGTGTCTGACCTGACCGCACAGGTGGCCGTGCGACTGATCGCGGACGTCCTCGCCGCCCGTTTCCCGTCCCGCTGACCCCCGCCAACCAGTGCACGATCCCTCGCTACTGGTCAATGCCCCTGAGTTTGTCGACGCGGTAGAGCCAGCCATACTGCAGGCGCGCTGCCGCGTGTTGGTGCAGGTGATGACCTTCGAAATGGATTCGGTGGGTCGGCGTTTTTGGGACCTGTTGGTCCGTTCCCCGGCTGAGGAGAAGGTCCTGTGCGTCGACGCCTTTTCCACCGCAAAAATTAGCGATGATCTGATCTTCAGCCTGAGGTTCCTTTCGGATCCGGAGTTCCGCCGGGAGGTGCGAGACACGCGGAAGCTGCTCCGCTCGGCCGAACGAAACGGCGTGCGTATCGTCGTTACGAACCCCATGGGCTGCCTCTGGCGTAAATTTCCCATCAGGAACCACAAGAAAATGATGGTCGTTGATGACGAGGCATTTCTGGGCGGGTTCAACCTCAGCGAGCACAATTTCCGGTGGCACGACCTGATGATGCGAACGGGCTGTCCGACCTTGGTCGCTGCGCTGGCGGGAGATTTCTACGACACGATGCGCGGGGTCAACTCTTCGCGGATTGTGCCAACTCCCCTGGGAAAACTCTACTTCCTGGACGGCCGCCGCAGCCGAGCGGAATACGAAGAACTCTTCGCTACCATCGAGCGTGCCCGAGAGTCGATTGACGTGATCACACCCTACGTTTCCGACCCTTTGCTGGCGCGCCTTGCGCAACTCGCTGAGTCAGTTCGTGTGCGGGTTATCAACCCGGCGCACAACAACAAGGCCATCCTGCAACAGGAGTTGTTCCGCGCAGCCGCGGGTTCGAATCTCGAAGTACTGCTGTATCAACCGGAAATGTGCCACGTGAAAGCCGTGGTGGTTGACGGGACGCAACTCATTCTGGGCAGCTGCAACTTCGATTTCGTGGCCTACGATCTGCAACAGGAGGTTGTGCTGTGCACGGACCACCGCGGGTTGGTTGAGCAGTTCCGCGACCGGGTCCTGGAGCCGATGCTGGCGCAGAGCATTGCGGCTGAATCCGCACCGGCCCGCCTGTACCATCGGGCCGGTTTGGTCGTGCCATTGTCCCGATGGTACGTCAGCCTGCTCAGTCGCCTGTCGCGCTGAGCTTCGCCCGGGGGAGAATCCTCATGCGTACCCAGTTGCACTCACCAGTCATTGCGAGCGCAGCGTGGCAATCTCGTGTTGGTAACATGGTCTCTTTCAGCAACCGGATCACCACGTCGCTGCGCTCCTCGCGATGACAAACTGAGTACACGTGAGGGGGCGAACCCGGGTAGATATGCCCGACCGCGTCGTCGGCCGTGAGCTCGCTAAACCGGGAGCTTGGGCTCCGTGCCGTCAGGCACGTCGATATCGAATGAGTTGGCGTTGAAGGCCAGCAGGGTGTAGTACCCGAACAGCGTCGTCAGTTCGGTCAATCCCAGGGGCCCGAACTGGTCGATGGCGGCCTGAAAGGTTGCGTCGGTGACACGGTGGTTGTTGAACAATTCCGTGGCGTAGTTCACCACCGTCTGCTCGTCGACCGGCAATTGCGGCAATGCTTTGCGATCACGGAGGTTGTCAACGAACTCTGCGCTGATGCCCTGCTCCTTGGCTCGGACGGAATGGGCGAACCAGATGTACTGGCAGTCCATGTTGCGTGCCGTCAGAATCATCGCCAGTTCCTGGATCTTCTTGGGTAAGGACGACTCGTCCCGCAGGTAGTTGACCAGATGGTTGGCGCGTTTGCGCATCTCGGGACTGTTGATCATGGCGGAACCTGGGCCGCTGGAAACCACGCCGCCGGAGTCGGCGGTCTCATGGTCGAATGCCTCTTGCAGTTCCGCGGGGACCTGGTCACGGGTCAAAATGGGCGTTCGCATGTTTGCCTCCCAGTGCTTTTCCGTCAATATAGACGGGCCAGCAATTGCTCAGCAAGTCGCACTGGCAATCACACGCGCGAGCCACGGACACGGCGATGGTAGCGCAAGCCTGCGCACAGAAGACGCCGCGCTCGTATCGTCCCAGCGGAATTCGTAATAGAATACCCGCATTCGCCCACGGCCAGGAGGGATGGCAATGGCAACCGTGAACAGCGTGATGGGGCCCATAGATACCGACGACCTGGGGTTCACCCTGAGCCACGAGCACGTTGGAACCAACGCTGCCGGCCTCCGCCACACCTACCCGGAGATCATCGACCGTGACGGCATCCGCGAACAATCCATTGCCGCCATGCGTGCCGTCAGGGAAGATGGAGTCAGGACCATAATCGACGTGAGCACCTTCGACCTGGGACGGGACGTCCAGCTGATCCGCGAGGTGGCTTTGGGTAGCGACATGCAGGTGGTCGTCGCGACCGGCAACCACCTGGCCGTGCCACGGCCCTTCGGCGAAATCTCTCCCGACGTCATCGCCGAGCTTTACGTGCGCGAAATCGAGGAGGGCATCGAGGGCACCGGGATCAAGGCTGGCATTATCAAGGTGGCCAGCGACGAAGGTGGGGTCACCGCCCCGCAGGAGAACGTGCTGCGGGCCGCCGCGCGTGCGCAGAAAGCCACCGGCGTGCCCATCTCGACGCACACCTGGTCGCCGGAACGTATCGGCGATGCGCAGGTGCGCGTCCTCGAGGAAGAGGGGGTTGACCTCGACCGGGTGTACATCGGCCACAGCAACGACGACACCGATCTGGAGTACCTCCTGGGTCTCCTCAACAAGGGCGTCTGGCTGGGGCTGGACCGCTACCCTGGCGGATTCCGCCCCGGCACTCCCGACTGGGAACAGCGGACCGAAGTCGCCAAGGCGCTGATGGATGCCGGGTTCACGCACCGCATTTTTCTTTCCCACGATTACTCGGTGTCCAAGGCACGCCACGGCGCGGAGGTGCAGGAGCAGCGGCGGGCCAATCCTGACGGCTACAACTTCATCCCGCGTTACGTGCTGCCCCGCCTGAAGGAAATGGGAGCGTCGGACGAGGACATTCACCAGATCACAGTGGAGAACCCTCGACGGTTCTTCGCCGGCGAGTAACGTTTGACTCCTGCAGCCCCGGTAACGCAGTCGTGATCTCTTCGCTGGCGCAAGGCCGCCACTACAAGTGGTACGCCTTCGCGACCCTGGCGGTAGGCATCTTCGCCTCCGTGGTCGACCACGGCAGCGTAGGAGTTGCCCTGCCGACCATAGCCACCTATTTCCAAACCGATATCCCCAGCGTCCAGTGGCTGGTGATCGGCTATGCCATGACGATCATCGCTCTGCTGCTGCCCATGGGCCGGCTGGCGGATATCATCACCTCCAAGCGCGTGTACATCATCGGTTCGGCGGTGACAATTGCTGGCTCCGTCGCAGCCGGGACGTCCTCCGACCTGGGGATACTGATCATCTCCCGCATCGTGCAGGGCACCGGCGCGGCCATGACCCAAGGCACCGGTATGGCCATCATGATAGGCGCCTTCCCGCCCAACGAGCGCGGGAAGGCCATTGGCCTGATTATGACGATGGTCGGCACCGGAGCGGTCGCCGGCCCGGCCATGGGCGGCTTCCTGGTTGACGCTTTCGGATGGCGCTCCGTTTTCTTTGCCACGGTCCCCATGGTTGCCATCAGCATCGGCATGTGCGTTGCGGTGCTGACCAGTGCTGACCAATCGCACCCGGTTCGAGGACCGGGACGCGGCGGGTTTGACTGGCTGGGAGCGTTCCTGTCGTCCAGCGCCCTGTTGGCCTTGCTGCTTGGCATCACCAACGCCCACCGAACCGGCTGGACTTCCCCGCCGATACTGGGCGCAGCCGTCGCTTTCGTTGTGCTCCTGGCCGGTTTCATCTGGTGGGAACTCCGCATCGCCAGCCCGATGCTGAACCTGCGATTATTCCGCCGGCGCAACTTTTTCCTGGGTGTCACCGCCAACTACCTCATGTTCGTCGGGAGTTCGGCGATCCTGTTCATGACGCCGTTCTACCTGCAGAACGTTCTTGGCTATAGCCCGTCGGTGGCGGGTCTTTGCGTAGTCCCCGGAGCCCTGTGCATGGCGATGCTGGGTCCGATCAGCGGCCGGCTTTCCGACCGTTATGGCTGGCGCAAGTTCACCGTAACCGGACTGATCCTGTCGACCACAGGCATCACCATTCTCTCCCAGGCGACCGCCGAATCTTCGCTATTCCAGGTGATCCCCGGCCTGATGCTGACCAGCAGCGGCATGGGCACCTTTTACTCCCCCAATTCGAGCTCCATTTTGAGCGCGGTGGAACGGGAAAGCCACGGCGTGGTTTCGGCGTTGGTCAATCTGATCCGCAACGCCGGCAACGTGGTCAGCGTCGCTGTTGCAACCGCCATCGTAACCGCCACCATGGGTTCCATGGGCTACGAGCCCAGCCTGGACGCGGTCCGCCACGGCGCGGCATCCGGAGTGGGGACCGCTTTCACCGTGGGAATGAGATACGCTTTCTTCACCATGATTGGAGCGTTGTCGGTGGCGCTCTTTTTGTCCGCGCTGCCCACCCATCGGGAAGACCAGGCCGTACCGGCAAATGCTCGGCCCGGATCCGCACTCCGCCCGGCGGCGAGCCCGGCACAGGAGGACTGACGTATGACCAGCACGACCACTCGGGATTGCGGCGAAGGTATCCTTGAAGCATTTCGCAATCTTGGCATTGATTACATAATCTCCTCCCCCGGGTCGGAATGGGCGCCGGTGTGGGAAGCCCTGGCCCGTCAGAAGGTCAACGAGACGCCGGGGCCGCAGTACATCAACTGCTGGCACGAGACCCTGGCAGTGAACATGGCCAGCGGCTACACGCGGGCCACCGGGCGGATGCAGGCGGTCCTGCTGCACGCCGGCGTCGGTTTGCTCCAGGGCAGCATGGGCGTGCACGGCGCGATGATCGGCGAGGTGCCCATGCTGGTGTGCTCTGGCGAGGCTACCAGTTACGGCGAGGACCCGGAGATCGACCCTCAGGGCCAGTGGTACCGCAACCTCAGCGTGGTGGGTGGCCCGGACCGGTTTGCCGACGCTTTCACCAAGTGGAGCGGAAGAGCCACCAGCCCGCACACCGTGTACGAGCAACTGGTGCGGGCCGGCGAATTGGCCCAACGCGTCCCCCAGGGCCCGTCATTCATGAACATCCCCATCGAGACCATGGTGCATTCGTGGACGCCGCCGGAAAAACTGCGCACCGTCCCGTCCGCACCGAAAATCCGCCCGTCGGACCAGGACATTGCCGAGCTGGCCGATTTGATTGCCCGAAGCAAATCGCCGCTGATCATCACCGACAGCGCCGGGCGCGAGGTCGAAGGGTTCAACAACCTAGTAGCCCTGGCCGAACTGTTCGCCATTCCGGTGGTGGAAAGCGCGGCGCTGTACGCCAATTTCCCGAAGGGGCACCCACTGTATCTGGGCGGGCAGTCGGAACGGTACCTCCAGCATGCCGACCTGGTCATCCTCGCCAGCAGCCGCGCCCCCTGGTATCCGCCCCAGGCCGGCCCGCGGCATGCCACTGTTGTGGCCATGGGCGAGACCACGGTAAAAGACTACATGGTGTACCAGAACCTCTTTGCCGACCGATATGTCGAGGGTGACATCACCATCGGGTTGGGTCTGCTGGTCGAAGCTCTGCGACCCGCCGTGGACGGCCGCCGCGACGAAATAGAGGCGCGACGCCAGCGCTGGGCCGCAGAACATGATCGCTTGGCCGAGGAAACCTACGCCGCCGAAGCCGCCGCCAGCAGCAGCCGGCCCATCGACCCGGCCTGGCTATGCGCTGTGCTCAGCGAAGTGATGCCCGAGGATGTGGTTTACTCGGAGGAGGTCACTACCCACCGGGGTGCCATCGGCCGCCACGTCGTCTGGGACCGGCCCCAGAGTTACTACAAGACCAACGGGGGCCTGGGTCAGGGCCTGGGACTGGCGCTGGGGGTCAAGCTGGCGAAGCCCGATCAGCCCGTAGTGGCGCTCATGGGCGACGGCGGCTTCCTGTACAACCCGGTGACCCAGTGTTTCGGTGTGGCCAGCGAGGCGAACCTGCCCTTCATGACGGTGCTGTTCAACAACGGCGGCTACGAGGCCATGCGGGGCAACCACCTGGCGTACTATCCGGACGGCGTCGCGGCGCGCTCGGACATCTGGCACGGTGTGCATATCCCCGGCCCGGACTACGCCAAACTGGTCGAGCCCTTCGGCGGGTACGGGGAACGGGTCGACGGTCCCGCCGACCTGGCGCGCGCTCTGCGCAACGGCCTGGACGCTGTCAACGAAGGCCGCGTCGCGCTAATCGACGTCGTCCTGAATAAGTGACGGTTCAGCCGATAATCTCCCTCGCCAACGCGATCAGCTGCTCGTCCGCACTGTAATCTCCGAGGAGCGACAGGCCGACGGGCAGACCGTCGACTTCGGCTAGCGGCAAACTGATCTGCGGCCGCCCGGTGTTGCCGGCTATCGAGGTCAACGCGCTGTTGCGCAGGCGCAGCGTGTGACGATCCGAAACGCGCTGACCGAGCGGCGGAGCCGGCGCGACCGTCGTCGGTAAGCAGACCACTGCGTCGCCACCGTTGAAAACCTCGTTCATGCGGGCGATGACGGCGTTGCGTCCGGCCTGCGCCGTGACGATCTGCTCGTCCGTCACCGAGCGCGCCAGGGCATACCGGTCCGAGACCTCGAAGCTGAATGTAGGGTTGACCTGATCGATCCAGTCCCGCGCCGACTCCCACGCCTCGCGGCTCTGCAGCACCTGCTGGTGACCTGACCATTCCTCCAGGCTAGATGGGGATAACCGAACCGTCGCTGACGAGGCAAAAAGCGCCCCAAATTTCTCCAGGACAGTTTCGAGTGCTTGCCGAGTGCCCGGCTCGGCGAGATCCCAAGCGTCTTCAGCTATGACCAAGCGCTGCGGGCGTTCAACCGCTGGGCTCGGTGGCAGCACCACCGAACCCACACGGGCAAAGGTCTCGGCGTCCCGGGCGAACCAGCCGATGGTGTCGAAGGAAGGAGCCTGGAGCAGCATCCCGTCCAGCGGGATCCGCCCGTGCGTAGGCCGCAGCCCGAACAGCCCGCAGAAGCTGGACGGTACCCGAACCGAGCCTCCGGTGTCCGAACCCAACGCGAAGTCCACCAATCGGCCGGCCACTGCGGAAGCGGACCCGCTGGACGAACCGCCCGGCACCCGGCCAGGCGCACTCGGATTCACAGGAGTCCCGTAGTGCATGTTCTCGCCGAAGATGCCGCGGGTCAGCTCGTCGGTGATGGTCTTGCCCACCATCGCGGCGCCGGCGTCCACTAACCGTTGCACCACCCAGGCGTTAGCCTCGGCAGGGCTGTGGGTAGCCAGCCAATAGGGGTTGCCGCAGCCCGTGACGTGCCCGGCGATGTCAAAGATGTCCTTGGCTGCGAAGGTCAGGCCGGACAACGGCCCGTCGTCCGAGCCGGGCAAGTGAGCGTTGCTATCGGGAACGAAGGCGTTCAAAGGGCCGGCCATAGTTACAACATTTCCTCATTCAGCGTGACGCCAAAGCCCAGTCTGTCGGACGGGGCGATATAACCGTCCTCCGGCTCAGGTTCACCGAGCCAGAGCAAGTCTCGGGGTGAACGGATGTGGTCGGAGTGATACTCGGCGAAATCGGCCCAGTCGGAAGCGGCGATGAGATGCAGCCCCCAAACCTCGGCGCCGCGATGGGGCGAAACCG
This sequence comes from Dehalococcoidia bacterium, assembly GCA_022827095.1. Classification (GTDB taxonomy): domain Bacteria; phylum Chloroflexota; class Dehalococcoidia; order Lucifugimonadales; family UBA3495; genus Bin87. The sequence goes on along the minus strand of JAJDTP010000013.1, from coordinate 21,594 downwards.
GAATGCCGGCGTCCCGGGCCAAGTCGATGATGCGCCGGCCGGCCGTGATTCCGCCGCACCACGTGATGTCAGGTTGCCACAAGCCCAGGGCATCGGCGCGGGCGATGTCCGCAAAACCGAAGTGCGTGAACTCGTGCTCGCCGCCGGCAATGAGCGTGGGTGCCGCGACGGCGCGCAGGTCGGCCTGGCATTCCAGCTCATCGGGGGTTAGCACATCCTCGTACCAATAGAGGTTGTACTCGGACAGGATGTCGGCCATGCGCTTGGTTACCTGCGCATCCCAGGACATGTAGCAATCGACCATGAGGCGGGCGTCGGCGCCGTACAGTTGACGTGCGTTTGCTGCTGCTGCGGCCGCCGTCTCGTAGTCGGCGTCGCTAACCCAACGATGGGGAAACTTGTGGGCGCGAAAACCCAGGTCGCGGTACGCCTCCGAATCTGGACCGGTGGCATAGGCCAGTATTCTTGGTTCTTGCGCGCCACCGAGCAGTTCGTACACCGGCTGTTTCTCAGCCTTGGCAAGCAGGTCGTAGAGCGCGAGATCGACGCCGCTGAGCGCCATAATCGCCAACCCCTTCCGGCCGTAGGGCAGGGATTGATCGTACAGGTGATCCCAGGTGCTTGCAATATCCGCCAGGCTGTTGATCTGACGGTCCATCAACAACTCGCGGAAGTGGTGGTTGACGATTTCCACGCCGGCCACACCACCGCCGCCGTATCCCAGGCCGACGGCTCCGACGTCCGTCTCAACGCGAACGACAATCTGCCAGAAGTGGGTGCGCCAGGACGAGACGACGTACCGGTAGTTGGGATATACGGCGCGGACCTCGGTGATCTTCATCTAATCGACCGGGCCGCCGAGGGGCGCGACGGGTGAGCCGCTCTCAATGAAGGTCCCGTATCCTGGGTTCTGCTGGATCTCCCCATCCTGAAGCAGCACCTGCCCCCGGAGCATGGTTATCCAGGGGCGGCCGTTGACGCGCCAGCCCTCGAACAGGGTGTAGCCGGCGTTGCTGTGGTGGTCACTGGCGGTGACGATGCGGTCGCCGTTGGGGTCCAGGATTAGAAAGTCCGCGTCGGAGCCCACCTGGATCACCCCCTTGCGTGGGTAGATGCCAAAGATGCGGGCCGGGTTTTCCGCCATGACGCGGGCCAGCCACCAGATGGGCAGCCCACGCTGCACCACGCCCTCGCTGTACATCAGCGGCACTATGGTCTCGATGCCGGGCGAGCCGAAGGGAACGGACATGCCGTTGGCGTCGACGAAGATGTTGTCCCACCCGGGCTGCTTGAGTTCCTGGGGATGCGGCGAGTGGTCGCTGGCCACAATGGAAACGTGGCCCTGGCGCAAACCTTCCCACAAAGCGTCTCGGTCGGGTCCATCCTCCGGTCGCAGTGGCGGGCCGATCTTCGCCAGGGGGCCGCGCTCCGCCATCTGGGCGTCGGACAGCAGCAGGTACTGCGGGCACGTCTCCGTCCACACGCGCTGCCCGAGGCTCTGGGCCTGCTTGATCCGTTCCAAGCCCAAGTGAGTGCTGAGGTGCACGACGTAAGTCGGGCAGCGGGTAGCGGCAGACATCTTGACTGCCCGGTTGATCGCCTCTTCTTCTGCCCAGTCAGGACACGCAGCGGGAAAGTCTGTGGGGTGCGTGTGCCCCTCGCCCAGGAGCTTGTTTTCCAGGTATTCGATGATGTTGCCGCTTTCGCAGTGCAGCTGCAGGACTCCGCCGGTACGTCCCACCAGGTCCATCGCCTCGCAGATGTAGTCATCGTCGCACATCCGGCCGGGCCGCTTCTTGTAGGTCATGAACATCTTGAACGACTTGACGCCCAGATCCACGGCGTTGGGCAGACCGGACAGGATGCTCGGTCGGTTCTGCAGGATGAAGTGGAAGGCAAAATCGGTAAGAGCGGCTCGTTCGACGGTTTCGCGGGTGCGGTGGACGGCTTGGGGCAGCGTCTCGTCGCCCTCCAGTTGGTAGGTGCCGAAGGGCACGAGGGTGGTCAGGCCGGCGTGCGCTGCGGCCAGCGAGCCCAGGGCATAATCGTCGTGGCCGTCCAGATGTACGTGGCTGTCGATCAGCCCGGGAAGCACGAATTTGCCGCTGGCGTCGATGTACCGGTCGGCCGGCGGCAGATAATTCTCCGGTCCGATGGCCACGATCTTCTCGCCGGAGATCGCGATGGAGCTCTCGTACACCTGCGATGAGGTTACGATCTGCCCGCCCACTATGACCGTATCCACGTGATTGGCAGCCATGGCGATACCTCCTTCTGTTAGAAAACGCCCTGCGGATCCAATCCCAGCAGGTACTGGCCGGCGGTTTCGTAGTGTACGTGGTGCCCCTGCACGTGCTGGGTGATGACGTGCATATCCTGGAACCTGCGCTGGATCGGGTTTGACTGGAAGATGCCGCTGGCGCCGCACAGGGTGTACGCGGCGTCCACGATCTGCGCCGAGGTGCGGATGGCGTGGGTCGCGGCCAGGCGGAGCTGGATTCGCTCGTCGGTGGTGAGCGTGCCCGTGGTGCAGGCCGACTCCCAAAGCCGGCCGTGAGCGTCCTTCAGGAAGGCACGGGCCGAACTTTGCTGCGCGTGGGCCTCGCCGATGGTGCGCTGCGTAGTCTGGTGGTCGCGGAGCAAGACGCCGGAGCGATAGGGTGTCCTGCTGCCTCCCACGTCGATGGCGATGTCCAGGCTCTTGCGCGCTACCCCCAGGGCCACGGTGGCAAAACCGGTGGCGAACATGAGCGTGGTGGGAATGCCGTAGAGCGGGCGGTCACACCAGGACGGTCCCTCCTGCACGAAGGAGCGTTCCTCGGGGACGAACAGGTCGTCCACCTGGAAACTGAAACTGCCGGTTCCGCGAAGTCCGGCGACCTGCCACAGGTCAACCATCCGCACCTGGTCAATAGGCATCAGGTGCAGGCGGGTTTGTGGAGGTTGCCCATCGGCTCCCGCTCCGTTCTCGGGTATGACGGGGGCCAGCGCGGCGATCCAGGTAGCGTGGTCACTGCCGCTGCTGAAGTTCCAATGCCCGCTCAGCCGGAATCCTCCTGGCGTCGGAACCGACTTCGACCCGGCAGCCGGCGGCCCGTTGGTCACCACGCCCCGTTGTTCGCCCCAAATCTCACGCGCCGTGGTCATGGTCATGCGCGTTGACCTGGTGGAGAAGACGTTGTTCTGGTTCAGGCACCAGGCCACGCTGGCGTCGGCTCTCGCAAACATCTCCAGGATATTCAGGAAATCGGGATGAGCGAGCTCCGCTCCGCCCAATTCACGGGGCAGCAGCAGCCGGAAGAATCCGGCGTCGGCCATGTCCGCGGCGAGGTCGGGCGGCATCTGCCGTTCGGCGTCTATCCAGTCCGCTGCCTCATCGACGCGGGCCACAAATGGTTGGGCGGCGCCCAGGTAGTGGGCGATATCGTTCGGTGCCTTGGTGGTGGTCATCTGTGCTCTCAATAAGTCAATCCGGCGGTTTCCAGCCTACGTTACACGGGCGTGATTATGGTGTCAAAGGGCGGGGCGCAAAGTATTTACATCATCCGCGCGCCGACGCATTATGTAGCAACCTGCGGACGCACAGTTCGCATCCGGTTGAGAAATGCCAAGGAGTGGAAGATGGCTTTGTTCGAGGGATTTGAACGCATGCTGGTCGATACCATCGGCGAGCAGGTGAATCTGGTGAAGGTAGGCAGTGGCCCTCCGCTGCTGTTGCTGCACGGCTACCCGCAGACGCACACCATGTGGCACAAGATCGCGCCGAGGCTGGCGGAGGACTTCACCGTTGTCGCCGCTGACCTGCGCGGCTACGGCGACAGCGGCAAGCCCCAGGGCAGCCCCGACCACTTCAACCACTGCAAGCGGGCGCAGGCGCAGGACCTGGTGGATGCGATGAGCCACCTGGGGTTTGACACGTTCTTCCTGGGGAGTCACGACCGGGGCGCCCGCGTCGCCCACCGGTTGACCAAAGACCACCCCCAACGGGTGCTGCGGCTGGCGACGCTGGACATCGTGCCCACGCGCCACATGTTCAGCATCGTGGACAAGGAGATGGCGACCAATACCCACCACTGGTTCTTCCTGATCCAGCCCTACGACTTTCCGGAAAGGGTCATCGGCGCGGATCCCGACTACTACATACGCTCTCGGTTCATGCGCGAGCGCAACGCCGAAGAGGTTTTCCCGTCCGAGGCGGTAGAGGAATACGTCCGCTGCTTCAGCAACCCCGACGCGATCCACGGGGCGTGCGAGGATTATCGCGCCGGTGCCAGCATCGACCTGGAGCACGACGAGGCCGACTTCGATAACAAGGTGAACTGCCCCCACCTGGCCCTGTGGAGCGACCGGGGTTTCGTGGGCCGCACCCAGGACGTTCTCGCGGTGTGGCGCAATTATTCCAACAACGTGGAGGGCCAGTCCCTGCCCTGCGGGCACTACATCGCCGAGGAACTGCCCGACGACGCGTACCGTCTGCTCCACGAATTTTTCACCCGGTAGGTGCAATCATGGCCCAGGACTACCTCGATGTTCTAGCCGAGTTCGTTGCGGAAACGCGCTGGGAGGATTTGCATCCGACCGCAATCGCCGCCGCCAGGGACGTGGCGCTGGACACCATCGGCGCGATCCTGGCCGGCAGCCGCCTGTCCGAAAACGCCAACTTCGCCGGGCTCGTCGCGACCATGAGCGGACCCGGCAGGGCGAGCGTCCTGGGCCATGGCCATCGGGTGCAACCGGTCTGGGCCACGATGGTCAACGCCACCGCCGGCGTGTCGCTGGAGATGGACGAGGGCAACCGCCTGGGCGGTGGGCACCCGTCCATCCACGTCACGCCCGGGGCGATAGCCGTCGGCGAGGACTTGGGACGCAGCGGCGGCGACGTGCTGGCGAGCATCATCGTTGGCTATGAGGTGATCTCTCGCATCGGCGCCGCGACCACGGTCAAGGCGGAGGTGCACTCCCACGGCACCTGGGGAACCATCGGCACCGCAGCTGCTGCGGCGCGGCTGATGGGCTTCGACGCGGCGCAAACGCGGACGGCGATGAACTTGGCCATGTCCATGAGTCCAGCCAACACGTGGACGCCCTGCATCGAAGGGGCCACCGTGCGCAACCTGTACCCCGGCCGGTCCGGATTCCAGGGCATCATGGCCGCGCATCTGAGCCAGTGCGGGTACACTGCCATCGCCGACGGGCCGGCGGACCTCTACCGCACATTCCTGGGTGACGGCTTTGACCCGGATGCGGTGACCGATGGCCTCGGGACTGGCGGCAACCTGCGCATACAGCAGAACTATTTCAAGCTGCACGCTTGCTGCCTGTACAACCACCCGGTGCTGGATGCCGTGCAGGATCTGCTGCGCGAGGAGCCGTTCGACGCCGCGGACGTAAAAAGCATTGCGGTCACCGCGCCCCCCATCGCCGGCATCATGGCCGACCCGCATCCGGAGAACATGCTGGCCGCCAAGTTTTCAATCCCCTATGCAGTAGCCGCCGCGATCTGCTACGGACGGACCGATGTCACGGCATTCCTGCCGGAACGGCTGGACAACTCCGAAATCCGCGCGCTGGCCGAGCGGGTTTCGCTCGAATCCGACCCCGAGATGAACCTGCGCCGGTACGACTACCCGGCAGCACGGGTCGCCGTGCAACTCGCCGACGGCCGTCTCCGGCGCGCGGAGGTCACGTCACAGCGCGGCGACTTCTCCAACCCCGCCGGCCGAGAGGAACTGCTGGGCAAGTTCGACCTGTTGTCGCGGGACTCCCTTGGCGCAGGCAAGGTGCAGCAGGTTGTTGAAATGGCGTCCCGGCTGGACGAATTGCAGGATATCCATGCTCTCACTTCGCTCGTGTTGGGCGGGTAATTGGTGCTGTGGTTTGCCGCGAATCTCCGACGAGGTGGGATCGCATTCGACAAACTCGCGGCAATACCCCATCCATACATAGCATTGAACATCAAACGCGCGTCCAGGCTGACGGTATTAAAGCCTCCAGAGCCGGTTCTGCATGACAGTCGATTAATACGGCACGGTATGGTACCATACATACATGCGATTGCCTTCAATTGCAGCCGATGGTCCGATACGCCCACGGAGGTGAATATAATGCCTTCCATCGAAATCTCCCCGGCAACGTTTCAGCAGCTTCAAGCATGGGCGACTCCCTTGGTCGATACTCCTGACTCAGTTTTGAAAAAAGTGCTCGCGATGGCTGCGAAAAACGAACAAAATGGCACGCAACCGTCGACCTTCAGAACGCCGACTCCGACAAATCTCACAGGTTGCTAAACTTCATCCTCGGTGCGCCGGTTTGGCGATGACCGCGCGAGGGGGAGGTTGATTCACGCCCAGCCTCAATTCAAGCGAGTTGGCTAAAGGATTCGTCGCCACGGCAAATTCACGACGGCCGAGCTCATTCAGTGGTGGTGCCCGGAAGTAATGATGAGGTCAAACAGGAGATACGGAAATGGCGCCGGAAGTGAAAATATCAACCCCGAACTTTCGTCGGCTGAAAGCTTGGGCTGAGCCTTTGGAAGACACGGTAGACACAGCGCTATCTAAGGTTCTTGATGCAGCTGAGCAGAATCGAAACGTGCACGCTGTGAAGCGACCAGAGGCTACTAATGGTAGTCAACTGCAGGTCGTTTCACCTGCCGTTCAACCTGCGGGGTCCATGTCGCAAAAAGAGTTTAGGGTCCCTCTTCTCGTTGCACTGTACGAAATGGGTGGAAAGGCAACCACCAACCAGGTGCGCACGGCGTTACTCGAAAGATTTTCTGATCGTTTCTCCGATGGCGATTACAAGATAGTTGGATCCAGCCAGGAAAGATGGTGGAACGCTGCCTCTTGGGAACGCAAGAAGATGGTCGATGAAGGCCTGTTCAAATCAGATTCTCCGCGGGGGGTCTGGGAATTGTCAGAATCGGGCGTGGATTTAGCAGAGCGAGAAATACCGGAACAAGGCGTTTCAGGCGACAGCGCGTGTTAGGCATCTGATGGCACGCTCGTGTTGACGAAGTATGTGCAACTTGCGATGGATTGCCAGTTAATTCGCCAAGCTCTATCTGCTGTTTGGCGTGGCTACCCGTCGATGCTGTAGATCCGGGCCGCGTTGTCGTGGAACATGGCGGCGCGCTCGCTGGCCGAGTAGCCGGCGGTCATGCGCTTGAACGCGTTGTACATGACGTTGTAGGAGAAGGACACCTTGTCCGGCGGGAAGTTGCTCTCGAACAGGCAGCGGTTGGGCCCGAACTGGTCGATGCAGTAGGTGATCAGCGGTCCCATTTCCTCAGCAAGCTGTTCTGATCCGATGGGCGTGGCCCGCGTGTGCCAGTCGAAACCATAGCGCGGCTGACCCACGCCGCCGAGCTTCATCACCACGTTGGGGCATTGGGCCAACGCGGCCACGCCCTCGCGCCAGGCCGGCATCACCTCGTCGTCCCGATTGCCGTAGGGGCCGATACGGATCAGTCCGCCGATGTGGTTGGACACGATGGTCAGGTCGGAGAGGGCGTTGGCGAAGTCCACCAGGTCCGAAAGCTGCGGGAAGAACACCACGTTCTCGTATACCAGACCACGGTCAGACAGCACCTTGGCTCCGGCGCGCACCTGCGGGTCGGCGAGCTTGTGCTCGGTTGAACGGCTTTCCAGTTCGGGATGCGGATCCCACCCGGTGTTGTACCGGATGCCGCGAAAGCGGTTGGGGCTGGCCGCCTGGAGGGCGTCCAGGACGCGAGCCACGTCGTCTCCCAGGGCGAGGTCCGCGGCGCCGATGATGGCAGCGGCGGCCTTGGTCGGGCCGTAGAGGCCGGTGGCGCTGGCGGCCGCTATGCCCTGAACGAATTCGACCTCGCCCACCGGCCGCAGTTCTTCGGGCCCGTCGGGGCGATACATGGACCGCGCTTCGAGAAACACGGTGGAGCGGATGTTGTGACCGCTGTTTACGTCCGCAGCCAGCTCGTCCAGCAGGTAGCGATGATAGGGGACGCGGTCCATGCGAAAGTCCCAGAAGTGGTGGTGGGCGTCGCAGATGGGCAGGTCCGGCTCGAGGGATGCTTCGGCGGTGAGGGCCAGCCAGTCATTGTCTCCGTAAGGCATGGTTGCGCTCCTTGTGCGGTTTGAACGAGATGCGGGCGGGTTATAACAAACGGCCTCCCCCGGTTTGGGAGAGGCGCGTATGCAAAGGGTATGGCTTCGTCCTAATCGTCTGCGGTGACCTCGACGGGCTGCGCTGAGTACGTCTGTGCCTCGTAAGGTTGATTGGTGGCGGGGTCAACCTCGAAGGGACCAGGGAGATCGAGCTCCTTGGCCATCTCGCGGACAGCGGGGAGGACCTCCTGGCCCATGAGACGCAGGCTGCGCATGGCGTCGTCGTGGGTCATGGCGCCGTCGCCGTCCCAGAAGAAGATGCTGCCGGGGCGGATGGTCTCCAGCACATGACGGATCTTCGGGATCACGCTGTCCGGCGTGCCGGAGATGATGGTGTAGTCGTTGACCTGCTGCTCGTAGGGACGGGAGAGAACGCCGCCAGGGCCGGCGCTGCCGCCGCGGGCGGCGGTGGCGACCTCAGTGGTGGGCAGGACGCGCCGGCGGGAGGTCAGGCCGGGGAGATGCAGCAGGGCCTGGTTGGTGGTTCCCTCGTTGCCGGCCAGGAAGGGGTTGCTCGGACCCTGGACGTATTTGCGTCCGGTCTGCTCCGCCAGTTCCTCAGTCTCGTCGACGTGGACTTTCCACAGGTAACCGATGTTCTGCGGGCCGGATTCGTAGCCCAGCTCTGCGGCCGTGTCGTGATAGATCTGGAACGCCTGCTTGGTGGGTTCCATCTCGGTGGCCAGCATGATGTAAGGGATGCGCTGCTCGGCAGCCCACACCAGGGAGTCCCGAGAGACCACGCCCGGCAGCCAGATGGGCGGGTGCGGCTTCTGGTAGGGGCGCACCCACGGATTAACGTGGCGGAAGTGGAAGTGCTTGCCCTCCCAGCGGAAGGGGCCGGGGGTCGTCCACGCCTTGACGATGAGCTCGTGGGCTTCCTTGAACCGCTCCCAGTTGTAGTGGGGCTCAATGTTGTGCGCCACGCTCTCGCGCCCGGTGCCGCGCACCCAGCCGGATACCAGCCGTCCGTGGGAGATCATGTCGATCATGGCCAGCTGTTCCACCAGCCAGAGGGGGTCGTCCCAGAGGGGCAGGATGTTGCCCAGGAGGACGATCTTGGCCCGGTTGGTGATGCGGGCCAGAATGGATGCCTCAACGTTCATCGCGCCGCCCATGCAGAAGGGCGTGCTGTGGTGCTCGTTGAGCATCAGGCCGTCGAAGCCCATCTCCTCGGCGTAGATCTTCTCGTCCAAATAGCGGTTGTAGAGACCGGCGCCCAGTTCGGCATCGTAGATCTCGTTGCTCACGTTCAGGTCCATGATGGACTTGCCGGTGGCGCCAAAGTACCCGGATTTGGGGTCCTGGTACGGCCTTTCCGTAAAGTATCCGATAAACATGTCGCTTCTCCTTGCGCTTCCGGGTACGGCCGGATTTTACCATAGCGAGGCTATCGCTAATTCGCCAGGAAACCCTTGACCAGGCTCAGGAATTCGTCGGTCTTCTCCAGCTCAGGGCGATGGCCGCAGCCGTCCAGGATGTCGAGCCGAGATCCGGGGATAGAGTCGTGGTACACCTGACCGGCGGACACGGGGACGATGTTGTCTTCGCGTCCCCAGATGATCTGGGTGGGCACTCGCTTGAGCCGGCGGACCAGGTGGGGCATGGCCAGATTGTGCATGTATGGTCGCCAGCTGAGGCGACACGCTTCCTCCCGCGCCACGGCCCAGGCTTCGTTCAACTCAGCCGAGGGTTCCTCCGGGCAGACCTCGCCGAACTCGGGGGTCGCCTCGGGATCAAGGAATCCGGCGACGATGTAGTCTCTCGGCACTACCAGGAACATGTCGAAGATCTCTCCGGCGGGCGGGCGAATTCCGGCCGGCGCCACCAGCACCAGTTTGCGGACCATGTCGGGCGACATCGACGCCATTTCCGCGGCCAGCCATCCCCCCAACGAAAACCCCATCAGGTTCACGGGCCCAAGATTCAGGTCATCCAGGGCTTCCAGGTACCAGCCGGCCATGTCCCGCATGTTCATGATCCATTCCTGGCCTTCAGTGGCGCCGAATCCAGGATGGGAGGGTATTTGGACGGCAAAGTCCCCGGCCAGTTCGTTCTGGTAGCGCACCTGCCCATGGTGGCCCATTTCGTCATGCAGGATCACCAGAGGCTCACCTGAGCCGCCCCTGACCAACTGGAGCTTGGTGCCAGCTACCTCCGCGAACTCTTCGGTCCATGTCTGGGTGCCTGTCGCCATTTGCCATGCCCTCCTTCGTGTCCGGCAGATCGTAGTCAATGCGCGGCCCATGATAGCACGGGGTCCGACATCAGACGGAATGACTCGCCAGCAACCCCGCCGGCGTCTCAGCAGCCCGCCACCGGCCTCACGCGTAACCGGTTTGTCATCGCGAGGAGCTCAGCGACGTGGCGATCTGGTTCCCGCGGCGGCGTCCGTTGCCTTGACGAGATTGCCGCGCTGCGCTCGCAATGACTGTTCCCGACAAACCTCGTCCACGTGCGCGCCACCCGGACACTTGACACCGCACCAAAATGGCATACATTCGCGTTATCATCAGGCGCACCATAACCAGGCAGCAAGCCACGCGTGCCAGGAGTGACTCCATGAACATTACGCAGCGGATCGCGCAATACGTCACCGCCACCGACATTGAGGACTTCCCGCCCGAGGCTATCGAAGCGGCCAAGGGAGCGATCATGGACTGTCTGGCGTGTATGCTGGCCGGCTCCCGCGAAGCCCTGTCGGACATCCTATGCCGCTACGTTGCGGCCGAAGCCGCCTCCCCCACCGCCAGCGTCGTTGGACGGGGATTCCGGACCTCCGCGGCCAACGCCGCCCTCGTCAACGGCGCCATGGCTCACGCCCTGGACTACGACGACATCACCCAGATCACCAAGACACATCCCACCGCAGTGTTGCTGCCGGCGTCCCTTGCGGTGGCCGAGGAGTGCGGCGCCACCGGCAAGGACATGCTGCTCGGATACATGTCGGGCTTCGAAGTCGCGTGCGCCGTCGGTGAGGCCCTGAGTGAAGCTTACTACGATGACCTCGGGTGGCACCCTACGGGTCCCCTGGGAGCGGTAGGTGCGGCGGCATCAGCCAGCAGAATCATGGGCCTGGGCCCGGAACAGACGGCCATGGCCGTCTCCCTGGCGGCTTCCCAGGCGTCGGGATTGCGACAGAACTTCGGCACCATGACCAAGCCGTTCCACGCCGGAGACGCCGCCCGCGCCGGGGTCGTCGCGGCCAGGCTGGTGCGGGAAGGCTTCACCGCCAGCGAGGATGCTCTGGAAGGCCGGTTCGGATTCATCCGGGCCTTCTCGGGCGGCCAGGGTTTCGACAGCCAGCAGGTAGCGCAGAACCTGGGAAACAAATGCTACCTGGTGGAGTCTGGTATCGAAATCAAGAAGTACCCCTGCTGCGGCAGCGCCCACCTGGCCCTGGACGCCACCTTCGACCTGCTGTCCCAGGGCACCATAGACCCCGCGGCGGTGGACCGGATCGACGTGATGGTGGACTTCGACCCGCCGCGGTCACTGATCCACTCACGCCCGGTGTCGTCTTTGGAGGGAAAGTTCAGCATGCAATATTGCCTGGCAGCGGCCTTGCTGGACCAACGGGTCGGGTTGCAGTCCTTCACGGACGATCAGGTGATGCGTCCCGAAGCCCAGGCGCTGATCCCGCGCATCGACATGCGCCGCATCCCGGGCAACGAGGGGCAGCCCAGTTGGACTGAAGGCTTCCACCAGGTTGAGGTCCAGATGAAGGACGGGAGCACGCTACGACAGCAGGCGCACCGCGCCAACAGCGGGGCCCTCCGGGGCGTGACAATGGAAGACGTCCGCGAGAAGTTCCACGACTGCGCCGCGACGGCGCTGTCCGAAGCGACGACGGCGGAAGTCCTTTCCCGCCTGGACCTGTTGGATGAAGCAGAACCGGTCAGCAACTTGGCGGAACTGCTCCGGACCTGAGGTTTCGGAGCAGGAAAATGGCGAAGAAAAAGTACCCTTAAGTGTACCGTATTGCGAACTTTCCGGAGGGAGATTCCATTGTAAGGAACCGTCCAATTGCACCACCAAGTTTATCCCGATCACGTTCAGGCGTCCAACACGGCCAGATGCTGATGGTAAACTCACCAGAACCCGGTACGAACCCGCTTCGGTGGTATAGTTCCGGCCGGCAGTATTACTGTCGCCGACTTGCTCACTTGGACACGCACAGCACTCCAGAAGCTGCCGGCTGACGGACATTGCAGCCTCGCCGTCCAGCGTGAAGTGGCAGTAACAATCCGGGGCGTCTTACGAATCGGAGAAGGTCTCCCCGTCGTCCAGCGTGGAGGCGGAAAGCACGGCGTTACCGTCGCCGGTGGTTCCTCTCTGTCTCATGCGCTTTCAATGAAGCCGCAACGTTACAGCGGTAGACACTCCATAAAACAGTGTCATAAGGACAGTCCGTCGTGTCATGATACGGTGTCAAGGCAGATGTTGGGCGCAACGGCTCGAGGCTGGTCTGCGGCCGTGCCAGGGTCGCCGGCGTACTGGTCCAGTCGGTTTGCCTCTTGGTCGTTCCGCTGCGCTTCAAGCTGGTACGATTCCGCGATGCGCAGTAGCAACCCGGCTGTGTGGGGCCATTTGAACGCGATTGCTGACGCCCATTTCGTATATCTGGCTGCCAGCGCCCGTTCTTGATCGCCGCCGTCGAACGCTCCGCGACTCGTTACTCCCCTGAGGTTATGCGTTCCTACAACGAAGCCGTTTCCAATCTCCGGTGCCATTGTGCTATCCAAAAGCTCACGTACCGACTCACAAGGCCATACCCCGTCTTCGCCTGTGGGTGCCTTGGCCAGTAACTTCCCAATGAAACTATCGCCGATTGACCCTCGGCGTCGTTCTCGGCATAAGCGTCGTGCATCGTTCACCCAAGCGGACAGCTTTTCGTAGTCGATCATACCGTCTTGTGTCCTGCCTGGAATTTCACCGCTGCCGGTCATAATCTGCACAATGATTGTTGTGGCCGCTTCCGACGCTTGTTCACCGGGGGCGTCGTCGCCTTTCCCATCGTCGGGTTTGCAAACTGACGCAATCACGTCGGCGAATAGTGCGGGGTTCCTGGCGATTTCGCGGTAGAGCGCCAGATTTGCCCTGCTGCCCCAAACTAATGAATTTAGGAATGGGATCTCGAGGCGCGCAATGGTAGCGTCGTCCACAGCATCGGACTCGTCCAGCTTTCCAAACAGCATATCAATGCTGTAGGCAAACCCGCCTGAGTTCAATTCTGCTGTCGCTCCCGCAACCAAGTCGGACGGCAACTGCTCCAGCGTTTCAACTACTATTTCGTGGTCGACCTGCTGGTGCGCAATCCATTCAGCTACGGCCGGAGATCGGCGCACTTCCAGGAGATGGCGCGCTACGAATGAAATAGCCGTCCCGTCTTCCCTGGAAACTCGCCATGGATCCATCAGCTCCCAGTAACGTTGCTGAATTTCCGATCCTTCATCGCTCAGCCGCCGCCACGTTTCTTCATCCGACGACGCAGCCAGGAAAATGTCCACCAGCGCCAAAGGTCCCGCATCAGCCGCCTTGACTTGCTCTAGCGCTTCTTCCAGCCTCGTCCAGCCAGACTGGCGGAAAACGGTCCAGAGTATGCCCCGCGCCATCATTCGGTAGTTGCGATGATCTGAGCCGGCGTGCTCCAACGCCAGATCAAGCGCCGTATCGGTACCAACGACAACGGTAAAAGCTCGACCTACCTCCTCAGGTTGTTTGGCAGATTCCGCGATGGACAGAATCACCTCAGCCCCTCCGTTCTCATGGGCTGCGGCGGCCACGGATTGGCGGGCCATATCTATAATGGCAAATTGGCTCTCAATGCCTTCTTTGTAGTCGGTTCCCTCTGGCAGGTCAGGCCAGCTGTCGAACAGCCAGGCATAAGCCGCTGCGGGGTCGCCTGGAGTCAACGCTTGATAAATCGCAACCAAGGGATCCAGGTCAGTCGTTGCCATGGCCCATTCCGCATCCGGAAAACTACGGTGCCGGTTCAACTCCCTTCGCAACGTTGCCCACAGATTTGGGGACTCTGGATGCTGTCTGATAACGTCGACTCGCCGCGCCAGCAACTCGGTTGCTTGCCGGCGCGTACCGACCGGCATATTCGATAATATCCCTAAGATGTCCATCCATCGTCCAGCGTCAGCCCCGATATGCTGAAGCAAGAGCAGTTCCAGACCCTCTACAAAAGCGTAAAGTTCTGATCAGTTGGGGTGGGGCACTCCGTCCTGGCCCCAAGGCCGCCACAATGGTGATTCTCGACCAACAGCGAAGCCGTGACCGGTAGGGTAAGCGCCGACCAGCGTCTTCCAGCCCTGCGCCGAAAATCTGCGCAGCAACGTGTCCAGGGCATCCAATCGCTGGGCGTCGGATGCTTCCGATACTCGGAACCAGGGCAGGAACATCGTTGCGATGCTCTCGGACGGCCGATTGGAGACTTGGCCACCTGGGTCGAGCGCAGCCAGTCTCGCCAGAATCATTGCTACTCTTGCGAAGTGATCAGGAGACCAAGCCAGCCGTTCCAATGCCCAGAGCAGGCCGGTGTGAGAAGCACCACCGAAGAATGGGCCGCCTTCCTGCGCGAACAGGGCAGCTGTGGAACCCGGCTGTGTGGACAGGCTTTGTTCAATGGCTTCCAGCAAAGTTTCAGGAGCAGCCTCGGCGAGGGTCGCCAGATGCTTATCGAGCGAGGCCCAGATTTGCCACCCTTCTCTGTCCAATAGCGCACGGCGCACTATCAGCGTCGGCAAGTATGACACCGCCGGAACGTGGTCGGCCCGATCTCCCTGGGTCCCCATTAGCGCCAGAGTCCGCGCGACGCCCGCCCGCAAGGTTTGGCTGTGCGGCAGGACTTTGCCGTGAATATTAGCGAGATAACGTTCCTCAATGGGCAGTTCGAATTCCGGGGATGCAGCGCTCAGAATCTCGGTTGCCGCTTCTTCAAACCGTTGTACTTCGTCCGCCGTCAGCCGCGGGGCGAGCAGGTGCCAAGCTTCTTCATGGGAAAAGAGCCGCCACTGGCTGCCGACCTTCGTCACCGGACTGTCGTCGCCTCGCATCAGCGCCGTAATTTCGCGCGCTACCTCTCCGTAGGGGCGCCGCGCTATCTCGCCGACAACCGCCCGGTCGTTTTCATTGTCTTCATCCAATTGACCCACCAGGATTAGAGACGCCAACGTATCGTGCGCGTCCAAAGACGCCCAGGCAGGGACCGGGCCGCCGGCTTCCTCAATCAGGAAGCGCCGCATAATCGGCAGCTTTCGGGCCGTTTTTCGGGTCAGCGCCCGTGCTCTTGTTTCGCTCAGGCCCATTTCAACCAGGGCTGGGGCCGTTTCGTCGCGGCCCAACCTGTTGCGTAATACCGTTGCCGCCGGTGTCTGCGTTGATGTGCAGCGGAGTTACGACGTGGTGGCCCCGGTTAGTTGCCACCAGCGGGGATGCGTCGGCGTCAAAGTCACGAATTAGAACCAACGGCGACGTGTTGCCCACCAGGGCGGTCCAGGCATCAGCGGTCTTTACGACCAACGCTCGCGCCAGAAGTGTCGCCCCCCACGTGTCGTCGCTGTTCAGGGCGGACGCCGCCACGAATGCGATGGCTTCTTCTCGTGTGTCCCCTCGCACATAGTAATGGCTGGGTGCTTGCTTGGCCCAGTCGCCTATCCTGTCCGCGTCTCCCTGGCGTCCCGCAAGTACCAATGCCGGGCTGATGTTGGGTCGGGACGCGGCGGACCAGTTTTCCCACCATTCCGCAAGGGTAGCGTACCCTTCTGGAGGGAGTTTGCCGATTAGACGAGCGAACCATCCGGCTACCGCCGGCGCCTGCTCCAACCAAGCGGCCAAGTCACTGGCGTCAAACGCGCGCACGTCAGCCCATTTGCGCTCAGCGCGGCGTTGCTCCATCCATCCGCGCTTACCGCTCCATTGGCGCGACGCCACGAATGCGAAAGTGGCCTTGGCAACGTCAACACCCTAGGGCTCGTCAGTTCGCTTCCGGTAATCACCGTTCGCTTTGCCGGTAGGGTCCTTGCCACAGCCAAACTCCCAGGCGGAGGAACCATCCGGTGCCCAGGCGTTGCCGGCCTCGGCGGTAAGGAGACCGTCCCATCCCGGCAGCCACACCGCGCTGCCGCCAGGTATGTCCAAGTGCGACAGCGCAGGGACAGTGGCCAAGATCAACCGCCGTATGAGTTCCGGCAGTTGCTGAGCGGCTTCGGGTTGGTCGGCCCAGTTGGCAATGGCCGACGGGTCAAAACGTAACATGACAGCCTCATTGAGGACGCAACGAGAAGTATTCGGTCCGCTTGGCGCATGGAGCACCAATCTCGGTAACGCGCCCCTGATGGCGATTTTGCGTATAGAATTTCCCCATGTGGATAAGCGCGACCGGCTTTCTGCCACGGTAATTCAGGCGCAGGGGATCATATCTCCGTTGTCAGGTCATTAGCGGGAGTTGCGGGGTGGCACCGATTAGTTGGCTGGTGGTATGAAACGTATGCAATGGACGTATTACCGAGCCCGATTACGTCAGTTATTCCTTGAGGCTTGTATTGCTATGTCCATCATTCTGTGAATGATATTAACAGCCCTCATCAGTCTGGCGAGGGCAACCGACAAGGCAATCAGATATGGAACAATTGTCCACTTGGCCGGAGAGTGCCCTCCTCCCGCAGCGATGACAAAAAGAGACGTTCCTGTCAGTAAAGCAAGACACCAAGTAGTTTGTTTTAGCGTTGTCCAAATCTCATGCGTGCTCTTATCGTTTTCTTTGATCAAGTCAAACCATTTGGCTTGCCAAAAGTTGATAGCCAATACTGTTACAGTCATTGAAAAACCCATCAATGCCCCAGCGACCGTGGTCGTGGTCCGGTATAGTAACAGCAGATTGTGTTCAATCTGCTCATAAATGACTGGGCCTACCTCTGGCATATATACCAAAGATGAAAAAAGAGATGCCACTGACACAGCAAGTACTGCGTCTGTGCCTAAGAAATGACTTTTACGCCACGAATTGATCGACCTCACATGCCCGTCTCCATTGCATTTTCAATATCCGATTTCAAGTCGTTGTAACCGCGCCGAATTGCGTCGTACGCAGATTCTACATCTAATGCGGAGCTTCGGACGGCAGACTTTACAATCTCTTGCTCCACCGACAACGTTTCGCTCAAGATGTTGAGCACTACGTCGCTGACCGTCCCGGCGCGCTGTCCTTTGACAAGAAATTTGGAATCTCGTTTGCGCAGTAGTCCTGCAACCTCAGCCAGTGAAACAATCGAGCGGATTAGTGAAGGGTAAGCACGTCGGGAGGAATCACGTGTAGGAGCAATGATTGTCTCCAACGAAGATTGCTCACTCCAAATACGCAGTTGAGAATCGAAATTCTCATCCAATTCATCCCAGCGTCCTCGCACGATGGGGATTTGAGAAGGGTGCAGTTTGAAGTGAAAGAGGGAAATCGTTTCGAAATCGTTTAATTTGTCAATGATGTCCTTATGTACAAGAGGGCCTACAGTTATTTTGCCAGGGATATTTCTTCCTTTGTCTTTTAGATATTTGGCGATCCCCGACATAGATGGCCCACCTTTGGAAGAGACGATACCTATCAAGCCTGGCTCCAGAACGATACCGTAGGTAGTTTCCATGAGCCCAGTCTCTTCGTCCAGCAAGAGTTCTTCTATGCTTCCACCCTTCTCGGTTTGAGGTAAGTTGTCCCTATCTACCCTGCACAACCGAAAGCAGACTTCCGGTCCCGGATGGTCGACGGTAGTGAACAGCACCCGGCCGCTGTCGGTGTCCATATACTTGGATTCCCTTCCTCCGCCAAGCAGGAATCCGAGTCGGTCGATGTCAATCAACAACTCCGATATGTCGTAGGTCGCGACCGACCCGTGTGGCGGCCCTCCTATGCTGACGCCAAAAAACCTAACCCTGCGAGAAATAGGGAACCGCTTATCTTGGTCGATTCTCGGCATGGTCATATCGGTTCTCCTTCCCAAAAGATCTCCGCAAAGGTGCCGTTGGAAGACCAATTGTACCCTATCACTAACCACGCTCCGCGCCTGTCGCCTGCTCCCTACCGCACCGCCGGCTATCTCCCTTGCCGTCAGCTTATTACAGCCCATAGACTAGCCGGGATATCTCTGCCGACAGCCCGTTGGTGTTGGTCTTCGAGTCAGCAGACGAGGTGGCTTGGATGCGGTCGACCCAACCACCTCGTCGAAGCAGGCCTTTTTGGGATTGGCCGGAGCGGATTGGGTTGGCAGGATGTTGGGTGCGCAATTGAAAGTGAATGGCTGCACTCGACACGCCGCCCATAAGAACGCCTAGCTCACTCCGGGTGCTGCGTCAAGTTCGATGACCGACGGTCACCCCGGATCGGACTGCCGACGCACAGGTCTCGGGGGATCAGGGACCAGAGCGTACTCGTCCAAATCAGACAGAAGTTGCCGATGGGCTTTGATGCTCTCGACCGCCGCTTCTACCGCTTGGTCAAGCGTTTCTCGACCAATTTCTTCAGGTTTGCTGCCGCGCGGCAACTTTACCTGCCATTCACTTCCAGGGTTACGCGGTTTGGTAATCTCAGCGAATATTGAACTGACCTCCTTGTGGCTTACCTTAAGGTCATATGGCACAATGGGCTGATTGCCAAGTGCCGGCGGCACTGGACGTGTGAATTCAATTTCTGGGTATTTTTCAGCTTTGCTTGGCATTCAGATTATCTCCTTTGGTTTCTGATTCGTCACGTAGATGAAACGCAAAATGGTATTGTCCGCATCTGATTCCATGGTATCAGATAGGCAGGCTACGCCGTCAAGAACTCCCGACGCATAAGTTACTGCCCCACCACCTCACCTCTGTCAGAACCATGCAGCGCGTACACTAGCCGATCCAGCCCCCACCTCTGTCGCACTGGAAAATGGCGGAACGCGTGCCTACTTCCGCTCGAACAGGCGACATCCGAATTCAGCTCTGGTTCGGTAGAAATCCAGCAGTGGATATTCTTCTGGATCGTCGGAGTGAGCCATGGATGCGCATTGGACCAATTCGGTGAACCTGGGATTCTCGCAATCGCTCTCATATCTACCGAAGCGTTGTGACGCTGCGGGGCCGATCCCGGGCTTATTCGCTACCCAGTGTCTGCAATTTGAGCACGTATGTGTTCGCGGTGTAGTCATGGGGAAATCCTTTTTGCTGACTTGAACCTCAAGATTGAGTTCGAATTATCGCCTCGCCACCGCCGCTATCTCCTCCTCCATCAGGCGGTACAGCGCGTACACCCGTCGGTCTATCTCCGCCTCCAACTCGCTCGTATCTGCGTTCGCGTCGGCAGACTTGGGCCTAAGTGTACCGTATTGCGAACTTTTCGGTGGGAGGTCCGGCTATAGGCTCACCGGGTAGCGTCCCAAGACCTGGGGCAGGACGACATGGATGGCAGCAAGCGTCTCCCATGCCCACACTGGCCTTAGTCTGAATGTGATGTCTCAAGTCTCCTTACCATATTGTACGATAGAACGTACAATATGGTCATGTACACGATCCTGAGAAGCGCGACTTTCGAGCGAGCCAAGAGCATGGCGACAGGATGGAGGAGCTAATGTCTGAGGAGTACCGAAAGTTCGACGCAGTGGAGGATCACGCACTGGGCGCACAACCAACCGGTGCCGGAGTCTTTCAGCAGGAATCGGCCCGTCAACCAAATCGGATCTCAAGGAGATGACGAAAGTGAACTCAGCGATCGAAGCATGGCGCGAGCAGGTCTTGGCATTTGACCGGGCTATGGCAGATATGCGCAGGGAAGGACAGGAGCACGGTCACAGCCGTCCTGTGTTTGCCGCCGGGCCACTGGATCCGTACCGTACCGACGATCCCGCGCTCAACGGCCTCTATAAAGTCGTGTGCGAAGGCGCCGAGGTCCTGGACGTTGGCGGCGGCGCGGGCCGCTTCGCCCTGCCCCTGGCAACGCGCGCCAAGCGGGTGACCGTAATAGATCCCTCCGCCGAGTCGCTGGATTTGCTAAGGACCCGCGCGTCAGAATTCGGATTTACCAACGTGACCGCTATCCACGAGCGGTGGGAGGATGTGGAAGTTCCCTCGGCGGACGTAACCCTCTGCTCCTGGGCGTTGCATCACGTGTTGGAAGCCGCGCCATTCGTAAGGAAGTTGGAAGAACGCGCCAGGGACCGCGTGGTGATCCTGGAGATGATGGAGACACCCAGTGCGCAGTATGCTCCGTTCTACGAGCGCGTGCACGGCAAGAGATTCACGCCGCTGCCGGGCGTCCCGGAATTGCTGAATCTCCTGTGGGCGATGGATATATTCCCCGACGTGACGATGCTCAGTCCTGAAATTCCGGTATTGGGCACAGACCGCAGTTCAACGCTGGAGGAACTTCGACGAAGGTTGGCTGTGGAGGAAGGCTCCGATGCAGACGAAAGACTGCGCGCGGCGGCAGATGAATTGCTGGAAGAGTCCAGCGAGGGTCTGACCGTTAAGGGCGTGAATATGCGGCGGCAGGCGATCATTACGTGGAGGCCGATTCAAAGTGGTTCGAGGAGCGAGGGCCCGAACTGATTTGTCAGCCGACGAACTACCCCCTGATTGCCGTCGGCCTCCCTGGAATGTGGATGCGCAGGAAACTGGAACGTCATGTGTGCAGGGTTATCGATAGTCGACTCGTCGGTCAGGTCATAGACGTTGAGGTAGTCGCCTACGATTCGGATGAAGAAATCACGTGGGGATTGAAGATAGGCGTCGTGGAACGCCACTTTTCGGACATTGGCTCACCCATTGCTCCGATCGCCAACAGGTAGGGCTAAACATGGCCTGAACGAACCCGCCAACTGTCCTGCAGTGGTGGGCCACCAGGTCGATTTCCAGAAAACCCGGCGGTGGTTCGTTCCGGTCGTTGTAGGTCCGCACGGGAACCCGCTTCCCCATGGACCGCCCGCGGCGAGGTCGGCGCCGGCTCCCTGCCGTTGGACGAATGGGTTTCAGCAGTCGATCCAGCGTGGCCGCGGTGGCCGACAGCACCCGCGCTTTCACCTCCGGGTCCAGATCGAGATGGCCATGGCGCTCCATGGACTCCACCAGATGGGGCAGCGCCGCCTTCAGACGCTTCCCACAGATCCGGTCGGCAGCCTCCCAGACCATGATCAGCGACTCTCTCACCGTTTCATCGTAGATGGGCCGGTCACGCACCGGACGCAGCGCGCCTTCATCATCGTCAGGTCGTCGCAACAGCCGAATGGCGTGCTTGCGGTGATGGCCGGTTACGGCCACGAATGCGTCGAGGATGCGGGTCTTACCCCGAATCCACCGAAGGGATACGGCGAGGGCGGTCAGATGAAGGATGAGGTGTCAGGGCACAAGCTGGCCAGGACTTGATGCCGGTGAAATGGACGATGTGGGGCGTAGATGCCGCGCCAAGAGGATGTTGAGTCCC
>JAJDTP010000006.1 GCA_022827095.1 Dehalococcoidia bacterium | reverse complement strand
GTGGCCCTGGCTTCCGCGCAACGGAAGTGCGGAGTGGAACTGGAGGACCGGGCTGCAATCCCTGCGCTCACGGCCACCCCGACACCCACGAGTTCGACGCCCCCCGAACCAACGGCGACTCCCCCGCCGGACGGGAGGCTTGCCCCACTCCGGCTCCAGGACTCCCAGGCACTGGTTTCCAGCCTGTCACAAGCCGAGCTCGCCTGTATCGGCGACGTACCCGAAACCCTGGACCGGGTGCGCGCGTGGCCAAGCCAGGAAGCCAAGGATGAAATGCTCAGACTCATCGGTTGCCTCAGCGACGAAACCCTGGCTCGCCTCTTCCTGTCAGGAATCATGCCCGGCCTCGAACCGCTCAGCCTGGAGACCTCTGACTGCGTCCGGGCGGCGTTCGCCGTCATCGACCCCCGGGAGGTCATGACCGCGGGCCTTGAGGACGACCCGGAGAGGGCCAGGAGGGCCATGGCCGCGAGCACGGCGGTAGCCACCACGACAACGGCGTGCCTGAACGACCAGGAGTGGGAACGGTCCATCTGGATGAATGAGATAGGACCACAGGAACGGGCTGACCAGCGGTGCCCGATGGAAGTCCTGGGCGGACCGGGGGAGATGGCGGAAGCGGTGAGAGCCGCTTGGGAGGGAGACTCCGCCGGGATGGAAGAGGCTGCGGCGGCGTGCGGACTTGACAGGGGACCCAACAACTGACCGAGGGCCCTACGACCCTTCGCTGGCCCCAAGGCGACGGTGGGAGCCACCCACGACAACGCCGTCAACACCGGCCCTGCACTCGTGATCACCACGACCATATTGGTAGCCCCCTTGGAGCAAGCGATAATGTATAATCACTATTGAATAATAATTTTTATTATATTATAATGATTATACTTTAACGCAAGGAGGCTTCCCCCTTGGCAACAGTGGAGATGACACGCTGCCCTTATGAGGAATTCCAGAACGAGACCCCGCCTATAGGCGAGGCAACTGCTTCGAACCAATGCCCGCGGCCGCGCCACTTGGACCTGAAGGCACTGCGGCGGAACTCCCCCGACTCAGACCCAATGGGCCGGGGCTTCAGCTACGCCCAGGCGCTCACTACCCTGGATATAGATGCGTTGAGGAAGGACATCGAGGAGGTGATGACCACCTCGCAGGACTGGTGGCCGGCCGACTACGGTCACTACGGGCCGTTGTTCATCCGGATGGCATGGCACGCCGCAGGCACCTACCGCGTCAGCGACGGACGAGGCGGCGGCGGTTCCGGCCAGCAGCGCTTCGCGCCCCTCAACAGTTGGCCCGACAACGCCAACCTGGACAAGGCGCGCCGCCTGCTCTGGCCGGTCAAGCAGAAGTACGGCAAGAAGATCTCCTGGGCTGACCTGATGGTCTTCGCCGGCAACTGCGCCCTGGAGTCCATGGGCCTCAGGACCCTCGGTTTCGCCTTCGGCCGCCCCGATGTATGGGAGGCCGACCAGACCTGCTGGGGAACCGAGGACAGATGGCTGGACGACGACCGCCACAGCGACGGCGGGGAACTGGAGGAGCCCTATGGGGCCGACCAGTTGGGATTGATTTACGTGAACCCGGAGGGGCCGGACGGCAACCCGGGTCCGGCGGCAGCGGCACGGCACATTCGCCAGACCTTCCGCCGCATGGGTATGAACGACGAGGAGACGGTTGCGCTCATCGCCGGCGGCCACACCTTCGGCAAGGCCCACGGCGCTGTCTCCGAGACCTGGGTCGGTCCCGAACCCGAGGGTGCCGGCCTGGAGGAGCAGGGCCTCGGCTGGAGGAACGGCTTCGGCAGCGGCCACGGCGGCGATACCTTCACCAGCGGGCTGGAAGGGGCCTGGACCAGCAACCCGGTGCAGTGGGACAACGAGTTTATCGAGAACCTGCACGCCCACGACTGGGAGCTGACCAAGAGTCCTGCAGGGAAATGGCAGTACGCTCCCGGGAACGCCGCCGGAGCCGCAACTGTGCCCGACGCCCACGATACGTCCAGGCAGCACCCCCCAATGATGCTCACCACGGACCTCTCGCTGAGGATGGACCCCGGCTACGCGCCGATTGCCCAGCGCTTCCTGGAGAATCCGGCGGACCTGGAAGACGCTTTCGCTAGGGCGTGGTTCAAGCTGATCCATCGCGACATGGGACCCCGGAGCCGGTATCTCGGTCCGCTGGTCCCCGCTGAGCCGATGCTGTGGCAGGACCCAGTCCCCGAGGCAAGCCACCCGTTGATTGATGAGCAGGACGTCGCGGACCTCAAGGCCAGTGTCCTAGCCTCGGGATTGTCCGTTAGTCAACTGGTATCCACCGCCTGGGCTTCGGCGGCAACCTTCCGCGGCACCGACAGGCGCGGCGGGGCCAACGGGGCGCGTGTCCGCCTGGCCCCCCAGAGGGACTGGGAGGTGAACGACCCTCCCGAGCTGGACGAGGCACTGCGGACCCTGGAGGGTATACAGGGGGAGTTCAACGGCGCCCAGACCGGCGGGAAGAGGGTCTCCCTGGCCGACATGATCGTCCTGGCCGGATGCGCCGGGGTCGAGCAGGCGGCCAGGAACGCCGGGCATCAGGTGCGGGTACCCTTCGAGCCTGGGCGCACCGACGCACCCCAGGAGTGGACCGATATCGAGTCTTTCGCCGTACTCCGGCCCGCCGCGGACGGGTTCCGCAACTACCTCCAGGCCGGACACCGTGAACCGGCGGAGGATCTGCTGGTGGAGCGGGCCTCCCTGCTGACGCTGACCCCTCCTGAGATGACGGCGCTGGTCGGCGGCATGAGGGTCCTGGACGCCAACACCGGTCAATCCCAACTCGGCGTGTTCACCCACCGGCCCGGGGCGTTGACCAACGACTTCTTCGTAAACCTGCTGGACATGGACACCGAGTGGCGGGCGTCCGCCGCCTCCGAGGGGGTGTTCGAGGGGCGGGACCGTCGGACCGGCGAACTCCGGTGGACCGGCACCAGGGTGGACCTGGTCTTCGGCTCGAACTCCGAGCTCCGGGCCATCGCGGAGGTCTACGGATGCGACGATGGTCAGCAGGCGCTGGTGCGGGACTTCGTGGCCGCGTGGGACAAGGTGATGAACCTGGACCGCTTCGACCTCGCGTGACCTTGCCGCCGGGCCCCGGCCGGAGCTGCCGGCCGGGCCGGATAGTGGACCCGGCACCGGATGGTGGAATGATGGAACAGTTGTTGGGCCGACCCCCGGCAACGGAATTTTCTCCTATCCCCATACCGTGTGGCACTGGAAGGGGAAGGCCAGGGCCGGCCCAACGCGCAGCGCATGATGGCGCTGTCGGACTTGGCCGAAGACCTGGGTCTGGGACACCTGTTCACCGGCTGGGGATGCTAGGTTCCTGAGAATGGTCTGGAAATGGTTACGGGCGTTGCCTTTGGCGGGCATCACCGCTACTGTGGAGTCGCCTCGCTGTTCGTCGCGTGGTCCAGGGGGGCAATCCGCAGCCGAATCAGCCGAAGACCAGGAGGAAGTATGGCCGGAGAGTTCCTTTCGGACATTCAGAGAATACGAAGCCGTGCGCGGCAGCACATTGAGCGAGGTGCCGTAACCGAGGGCTATCAGGGCGACCTGGACACCATCATCCGGGTCCTGAACGACGTGCTGGCTACCGAGATCGTCTGCGTCCTCCGGTACAAGCGGCACTTCTACATGGCCAGCGGCATCAATGCCCAATCCGTGGCGCAGGAGTTCCTGCAGCACGCCAATGAGGAACAACTCCACGCCGACCAGGTGGCGGCCCGCATAGTCCAGCTTGGAGGAGCGCCCAACTTCTCTCCGGAGGGGCTGGCAACCAGAAGCCACTCGGAGTATGTCGAAGGCGAGACCCTCGTAGATATGATCCGCGAGGACCTGGTGGCCGAGAGGGTGGCGATTGATTCCTACGGCGAGATAATCCGCTACATCGGCGACAAGGACCCCACCACCCGGCGCATGCTGGAAGGCATCCTTGCCATGGAGGAAGAGCACGCCGACGACCTCGCCAGCCTTCTGGAGACCATGGGCGCCCAATGAGGTGAGGCAGTATGATGGGGCTGGGAAAGCACAGGAAGGCCATATCCGCGGCTTTCCTGTTCACCTGTCTAATCGGAGCCTCGGTGATCATCATGGGCTGTACGGATGCCCCTGCCACCTCGACGGCTCCGACAGCTACCGCCGTGTCGCCTCCGGCGCCGACACTCACTCCCACCCCCGAACCCACGCCGGGAATCATCACCCCCACCGGCACCCACCGCACGGGAACGGCGACACCCGCCTCCGCACCGGCAGCCGTTCCCTCGCCTACAGCGGTTCCCACCCCGACGCCGACGCGGGTTGCTCCGCCCACACAGAGACCCGGGCCGACGGAGGCGTTTCCCACGGCGACGGCGACTCCCGCGCTCACGGCTACCCCCACTCTCACGTCGACGCCCATACCCACGCCAACTCCCGCACCCACGCCAAGGCCAACGCCACACCAACTCCGGCACCCACGCCCACACTGAGGCCTGCAAGAGTGGAGGAAACCAATGATGACCTTGACGTGCTGCTCCATGGAGTGGCCGAGATCTCCGCGCCGGGTGTACCCGGTCCCTTGTTGGTCTATGGTCCCGAGGCCTTCCCTGTGATCGTTGGGGGAGCCGGGAGCGCACACGCCCCCGTCGTCGCGGCGGGCCGTTGGCAGGAAGGCCGCCTCGTAGCTCTGGGACACGGCGGCTACTTCGAAAGCGCCACACTAAATACGGCGGATACCGGGCGACTGATGACGAATGCACTGCATTGGGCGGCCGGCGCCGGGGCTCCGGGACGTACCCACATCGGTGTCGTAAGCGCGCCCAGCACGCGCGAGTTCCGTGCCTATCTGATAGAGGCTGGGTACGATACCGTTGAAGTGGTGCTGACGGCTGAATCGCTGGAGTCGGTCGATGTCGTGGCTCTGGAGATTTGGAATCAGAGCGAGTTGGAACTCAAGGCGCTGTCGGACTTCGTGCGCGCAGGCGGCGGTCTAGTGACAGCGTCCACAGGCTGAGGTTGGGCACAACTGCACCCGCACCTGGACCTCGTCAATGACTACTCTGGCAACCGATTGCTCGCGCACGTTGGGATCCAGTGGGCCTACGACTGGCTTGAGCGCACGTCCCGGGCGGGCTACACGGTTCATGGACCGCTCCCTGAACTGACACATACAGGCACGGCTCTCAATGCTGTGGAGGCGCACGAGAATGGCAGCCGCAGGCTGACCCAACCAGAGATAGACCAAGCTCTGGACAGTCTGGTGCGTACCGCCCGATTCCTCTCTTCCGACGACACGCTGCTCGCGCCGCGCCTACGGGTCCTGATAGATAGCGTCGAACGGGAGCGCCGTTGGCTCTCAGCCGATCAGCCGGTGGGCAAGGCTGATGTAATCGCCCGGCTGGCCGCCACGCTCTTCGTGCTGGAGCACAACCACACTCCGCCTGAGTCCGTGAGCGCACACCCGGCGGCCATGGACTTCCCTGGTCCCGTCCCCCCCGATGCTCCGCGCCTTATGCGTAGCCTTACCATTAATACCGCCGTGCCCCGCTGGCACTCCACCGGCCTATATGCCGCGCCGGGCGAACTGGTTACCGTTACGGTGCCGGCAGCGGTCGCCGAAGCTGGCGGTTTCCACATGCGCGTGGGTGCTCATAGCGACGGCATCTGGAGCCGCCCCGAGTGGGAGCGAATGCCCGAGATCAGCCGCCGCTTTCCTATTGTTGCGACCGAGACCTTGGTAGCCAATGCGTTCGGGGGGCTGATCTACCTAGAAGCCCCAGACGACTCTGGACTAGGAAGGGTCACTGTCGAGATCAAGGGTGCAGTGGCAGCACCCCTGTTCGTGTTGGGTGAGACGGGCCCGGACGCTTGGCGCGACGAGATCAGGAATGCCCCTGCTCCCTGGGCGGAGATTGCTGGGCGGAACATGATCCTCACGACCCCTTCCTCAGAAGTACGCGGCCTCGACGACCCGGCTGCCGTGGCTGAAGTATGGGACCGCGCGCTTGATTTGAATGCGGAACTGGCTGCATGGCCCTCACCCGCACGATCCAGTCCAGAGCGATTCGTCGTTGACCGTCAGATTTCGGTGGGGTATATGCACGCTGGCTATCCTCTGATGGCACACCTGGACCAACAGGCCAACCTTGTGAATGCAGAGCATCTGCGCTCGGAGTGCAACTGGGGCTTCTACCACGAGGTGGGCCACAACCACCAAGCGGGCGACTGGACGTTTGACGGCACGGTTGAAGTGACCGTCAACTTGTTCACCCTCTACGTCTACGATTTTCTGTGTGAAATACCGATGGACGGTAAGCGCTTTCACGGCTCCCATCAATCTTGGTCAGAGCTGATGGCGCTTTATGACTTCGACAACCCGGACTTCGAGCTGTGGAAGCGCGAGCCGTTCTTGGCCCTGATCATGTACGCGCAGATGCAGAGAGAGTTCGGCTGGGACGCCTACCGGCAGGTGTTCGCCACGTACCGCTCCCTACCGGACGCTGCGCGCCCGAAGAGCGACGACGAAAAACGCGACCAGTGGCTGGTGCGCTTCTCGCGGCAGGTGGGTCGCAACCTCGGTCCTTTCTTCGAGGCGTGGGGCGTTCCAACGTCGAAGGTAGCGCGGGACTCAATCGCTGACCTGCCGGTCTGGCTACCACCCGACTTCCCGCCGGGAGGTTAGAACGCGTCATCCTTCCGACCTGTTGTTGCCAGTAACGTGCCGGTGAACTGCCGGACTCGTGCCATTCGTCCCGGTTTGGGGCCTATTTCATGGACGGTTTGGACAAGGAGCTAAGTCAGGTCCACGACAGTGCAAAGGCCCCTTCCATTACAGTGGGGGTCTCTACTTTCCCCAGACAGTCGCCAGCGGGTTCGTCGCCGGGCCTTGGGAGCATTCGCGTCGAACCAGTAAAAGCAGCGGTGCGGTCCAGAGCTATCCCCTATAAGCAACCGAAACAGTTTGCCGTTCGGCTGGAAATTCCTCCAGCCGAGGTCGGTCTATCACGGGGCCAATTATTCCCCAAGGTTCCAGGCGCAACGCCACCCTCGCTAGCGCTCCGGCTGGACCCCCGACCAGACCACGATGCCGTAGGTGCCGGTATCCCAGCCTTCCACCGCGATCCAGTACGTGCCGGAAGCCGGAGCCTCCCAGTAGATCCGGGCAGCCAGGTCGTCGAGGTAGTCGTCGTTGTAGTCTATCTCACACCTCCGGTCGAAGAGAGTGAGCGAGCTATCCGTCAGGTCGCCCAGCTCGGTCTCGATCAGGTAGTTTACGCCTTCCTCCGCCTCGAAAACGAAGTAGTCAATGTCTTCCCCGGTATCGATGTAGGATTTCGCGTACTCTCCTACCTGCAGCGCGGTCGCCGTCTCGCTGGAATCCCTGTGGTCATCCTTCCACGCGGAAAACGAGACCTCATAGGTTCCGCTGCCGTAGCCCATCACGTTGATGAAGTAGGGGCCGGTCTCCTCTGACCTCCACCTGACGAGAGACCCCAGGTCATCTCCGTCGTCATCGTTGTAAGCGATGTCCCAGTCGTAGTTGTCCTCGATGACGACGAGGGAATCGTGAAGGGTACCCAGGTGGACGGCCAGTTCATAGACCGTTCCCGCGTCGGCGTCCACCCGGAAGGTGTCGATATCGCCGATGAATTCGAGTTCACCTTGCACGGTGACCCGCTTCCCCGAATTCAGGTCGGTGGTGATCCGGTGGCCGTACGCGAGCGGCGTGCCCGTCCAGTGGGTGTTGCCGTGGTCGTCGTCCACGTCTACGGCATCGACCGAAAAGGCGTAGTCACCGGTCCCCACACCGTACACCGAGGCGTAGACCATATCCGTGTACGGCGCCTGCCAGAGCAGGGTGACGGTCTGCTCCTGCTCGTAGGCGTAGGCGGTGTGCTCCAGTTCATAGTCCGGGAACGGGCCGTAGAGTTCGAGCCACGCATCCTCCAGCGTTCCGAGTTCAACGGCGACCTGGTAGACGGTTCCCTCCTCCACCGCGAATGCGAAGAAGTCCACGTCGTACTCAGGGATTCGTCATCCAAGAGTTGTCCGGACCCGGGATACAGAGGGACTCCCGCACCGTCAGCCTTCCCTTGGCCAGACCCAGGCGCATCGAGTTGCCCCTGCGGCTGGTCCAGTCGAGCCGTCCGGCGTCCTCGGAGGCCAAGGCCAACCCCAAGGTGGCCCACACGTCCTGGGCGCAGTAGTCCACCACCTGCCCCCTCTCCCCCAAGACCGAAGCCACCTTCTACACTACCGTTAGAAACCATAACCATAAGTGGGATGGGCGCAAGCATGGAGTTCTTACAATTCGATCTGGGATACCAACAAAGAGGCGCAGTCGCGGTAGTTTCGCTATCCGGAACCGAAGCCAACGTCCAACTTCTCGACAGCGAGAACCTTAACCGATACAAGACGGGGCGAACCTTCAACTATTATGGCGGACACTACAAGGCGTCGCCGGCCCGGATTGTTATTCCGCACACAGGAGGCTGGCACGTTATCGTCGACCTGGGTGGAAACGCCGGTCAGGTCAAAGCTTCCGTCAGGGTTATCCGATAGGGCAGCAACAGGCAACCCCCGCTCCCTGAACCGCACCACCGCTGCCAACACCCTCTCCCAGGCAACACCCATTCCGGACACTCAAGCCATCCAGCAGTACGAACAAAGTTTGACCGCCGCCACCCGGCGGTTCCAGCGCCCCAGAGGCGAGAGCTGGTGTACTCCGCAGCACCGCCGGGAGGGAGTTCCACCCAACGGTGGCGACCAACTCGCTGTGCCGCTCACACAGCGCCCAGGCACCTTCTTGCGGTGGGAAGAAGGCCCATCTGGGAGCGCCCAAAGCCATAACGGCCACGGCGCACAAGCTGGCGGCGTGAAGCACGGCATTGCCACACTACCGCCCAATCCCGCCTGGCTCATCGCCAGCGAAAGAGGGAGGTGATAAAATCCAAGTAACAGCACCGAGGCATGACCCATGGACCGAATAGAAACATTCCAAGACCTCCTCGACATCCTGGAAGCCAAGCCGGAGTGGGCCCAGGCCCTCCGGCAAAGGCTGTTGACCCCCGAACTCCTGGCACTGCCCGAGAAATTCGCCGCCTTCGCCGACATGGTCGAAAAGCGCTTCCAAGCCCTTGAAACGGACATGACCCAAGTCAAGGCCGATGTCGCCGAACTGAAAACCGACATGACCCAGGTCAAGGCCGACGTCGCCGAACTGAAAACTGACATGACCCAGGTCAAGGCCGACGTCGCCGAACTGAAAACCGACATGACCCAAGTCAAGGCCGACGTCGCCGAACTGAAAACCGACATGACCCAGGTCAACGCCGACGTCGCCGAACTCAAGGGCCACGCCGTACCCGTAGCCGCCCAGCGAATGACCGGAGTAATCGCCCAAGCCGCCAACGTCCGGCGCTCCCGCTGGCTCAACAGCACGCAGATCGTCGACATCGCCGACGACGCCGAGGATGAAGGGCGGGCGGACATCCCGGCCAATGAAATGCAGAGCTTCAAGGCCATTGACCTTGCTATGACCGCCATTGACAAGACCAGCGGCGAACCCTGCTACGTGGTCATAGAATGCTCCTACACCCTCACCCAGGACGACGTCGCCCGCGTCAAGCGCAACGCCGCACACATGGCCCGCTTCACCGGAACGCCCGCCAAGGCTGTGGCCGCCGGCAACTCAATACCTGAAGCGGTCAGCATCTTCGCCGAAGAGCAGGACGTGGCCTGCGCGACCATCACCAGCAAGGCCAGCAGTCCCCGTTAGCGCCCCCCATAGTGCAGAAACTCACCCTGGCCGTCGCACTGTTCATCTTGGCAGCCCTGATGAGATGTTCCAGCCCCACGCAGGCTCCGGAAGAGCCGAGGCCCATCGCCACAACCACGCTGACGCAGGCACAACCCACGTCACCGGCGCCGTCCCCAACCGCCGCCGCCCCCATAACGCCGACGAAGCCACCAGCCACCGAATCCCCGCCGGCAGCCACACCATCCCCGACAGCGGAGCCCGAAGACGACACTCCATCGGGTGTGATCGCTCCCCTGTCGCTGAACGATCCTGAGTCAGTCTCCTCCGAACTCTCCGACCAAGAGTTGGTCTGCTTGGCCAGATCGCCGACATAGGAGAACCGCTCAGGATCTTCAACGACCCCGGCATAGCCGCTCCGGAGAAGCAGACCCAGCTCATGGGGTGCCTCAACGACGAAACAGTGGCAAGAATCTTCCTGGCAGGGTTCGTCCCGGACTCCGGGCCCCTGAGCCCGGGACCTCCACCTGCGTCTGGGCGGCATTCAAGGAGATAGAGCCCAGGACGGTCATGACCGCCGGAATTGAGGGCGACCCCGCAACCGCCATGGCCGGGAGCATGACAGCGTTCATGGTCACCCTGGCTTGCCTGAACCAGGAGGAATGGGAAGCTGCCGCCCCCAGAGTGGGTATGAGCCTGGACGAGCAAAGGGGAATGGTCTGTGTGCTGGAGAAACTTGGCGGACCGGGCAGGATGGTTGCCGCCATGATTGCGGCCAACGAAGGCCACGCCGCGACGCTGTCCGAGGCAGCCGCGGAATGCGGGCTGGATATGAGAGCCGCGCCCGCCGGGCCGACAGCGATGCCCATGCCCACAGCCACTACGGTCGCCATACCTTGACCGTCGGTGTTACTTTACCGTTCCAGTTTTGGGGCTGTTACAATTTGTCCTGCAACCCCCAACGAACGAGACTCTTGGAGAGTAATCATGGCTGTTTCCGCTGGAGTATCAAATGCGCTGGAACGTAACTGGGGTATGGTGGACCGTGCCATTGACGGGCTGAGCGATGAGACACTGGCGCGCCGGATATCCGACAGCGACAATTCCATTGGCTGGCTCCTCTTCCACATGAGCAGGGTGGTGGACGTCTTCATGAATTCCAGATTCCAAAGCAATCCTCAGATATGGATAGAGGATGGCTGGTGCGAGAAATTTGGCCTGAGCGACGACCCGGACACAACCGGCCAAGGCTGGGACGCGGCGCGCGTGGCCGCGTGGCCGCTTCCCTCCAGAGACGTCCTGGTAGGGTACTATGAGGCCGTGAAGGCCGGCTGCCGGGACTATATGTCCTCCGTAACCGACGAGGACTTGAGCGCCACCATGAGCCTGAGGCCCGGTTCGGACCCCGAGCCGATAGAGGCCATCATGGGTGTCCTGGTCTTCGACAACATCGTCCACGGAGGCCAGATAGCCTTCCTGCGCGGCCACTGGGAAGGCATGGGCTGGTTCGTCTAGCCCGGCCGCAGGCTTCCTGAACCATTTCTACAGGTTTACCGAAGAGCACGGCTTGAGTTCGCGGTGCTCTTCCTCAGCCCGACCTTGTACATTCCACAGGTGTGCACCATAAGCAAGACCAAGTAGCCAAACCAATACCACAGAGCAATCGCCATAGACGCCAGAGGCGTTGGAACCAACGGGGCGTTAATCGCCCTGACCGCCAACGGCACCGCCTGCTGCTCCGATGAGAAGGACGGCAGACGGATACGTGTGAAAAACGGTGACACCGCAGACTTCAACACGTCCACCGGCAGTTGCCCATCGGCAGTTAGAGAGTCCGGCTCCGCCGCTCCTGGGCACCGGGGCCGCAGAGGGTCCCGTTGCCGCCGGGGCCAGCGACGGCTTCAACGCGCCGGTGTTCAAGGCCCCGGAGCCGAGACCTGATCCGGTGGGGACGCCCGCCACGCTGTTCAATCTCAAACTGACGGCCCGGAGTACGACGGCACCCCCGACGGCAACATCGCGCACATCAAGTCCCAAGGTGGCCTCCCGCGCAAGACCAAGACGCCCGAGGCGAAGGGGACGTCGGTGACCTTCAAGAACCTCCTGTACCCACCGGGACATCATGACGGCATACAGGAAGCACTCCCAGAAGACCAGGGAAATCCGAGAAACTATCCACGGGGAATAAAGGATGACACCGTCAAGGTCGCCAAGGCCGAACGGATGATTATCGCCGTCACGCCGGGCCAGGATGGCATCAACGCCAGCTTCGCGGACGGGTGCAGCGGGAAAGTCCCACTCAAGAGCATACCTGAAATCAAGGACCGCTCAGGTCTGGACGCCGTCGAGCTGCCCAATCCGTACGAGATCATACTGACGATCACCTAGGACGAAAGGGTAAAATTCCCCTGGGACTTCGTCAGGCACTACTGCGGCCAGACCCACCGGCCCAGGATAGAACTCATCGCCGCAGAGGGGAGGCAGATACTGGGAGCGAGAGCAAGGGCACTCAGGGAGGCCGCTGGCATGACCCGGGAGGCCTTGGCAACGGCGGCGGGCATAGGGCGAGCAACCATAATACGGCTGGAAAACGGAAGGCACGCCTCAAGCTGTCCACCCTGAGGGCTATAGCCCGAGTCCGGGGAAGCCCAGTCGAAGACCTGCTTGCCGGCCCTGACGAGCCCGAAGAGAACTAGCAACAGCCAAGTTCACTACGTCGCCAACAAACCAAAGAGCAAGACGGCGACTCGCCAAGCCATGAACGGCTCCCACATCGCGCCGGAGCCCTGCCCAAAGACCCAAGCCAACGTCATCGCCACTATCAGGCCCGCGCACACCAAGGCGAAACCCACAAAGCCGCAAGCAGTTGGGCAGCCAGATGCTGCTGGTGCGGGGAACCGTTTCCCGCTGGGACGGCACCGCCAACGTCGTCGCGTCGGATGTGCGGGGCATCCACCCCCGCGTCCCCATGCCCGCCACCCACGACTGGCGATGATGTGACAAAGCCCCCTCGTATCTAGCTCATGCCCCGCCCTTTCGCAGTGTCAAGGAAGTGATCAAGGCGAGCGTGTTCCGATTCAGCCAATCCAATCAAACCAAGACCGTTTGTCTGGATTCCTGCTGTCGCAGGAATGACGGGTTGCTGCCGTTAATGCCACTTGCATTGGAACGCTCTCGACCAAGGTAGACAGCACAGTCTTGGCCGCCTACCCACAACCTGCCCACCTACCGGAGCCTGACGGCGGTGCCGTAGGCCAGGATTTCCGACATGCCCTGGCTGATGGCGCTGGTGGTGTAGCGCACGTTGACCACGGCGTCGGCGTTGAGCTTCTCGGCATCCTGGACCATCAGCTGCGTGGCCTCGGACCGGGCCGTGGCCAGCATCTCGGTGTAAACCCCGACGTTGCCGCCAACTACGCTTCGCAGTCCCGCCTGGATATCCCGGCCGATGTTCCTGGCCTGCACAATGTTTCCGGTAACCAGTCCAAGAATCTCGGCTATCTCACGCCCTGGCACGGTCTCTGTGTTGCTGACTATCATGGCGATACTCCTTAAGAGGGATTTCACCCTCACCCCAGCCCTCTCCCTCAAGGGAGAAGGAGAGCTAGAGGCTATCCAGATCCAGCCGCTCGCGGTAGTCGGCGTCCCAGGCGGCGATGATGCCCCGCTCCAGCGCCTCCGGCTGCGGCACCACCGGCGACGGCTCCCCGGTGGTCGGCACCGTGGTGATGATCACGTCCTCCACCAGTTGCCGGTACTGTTCGTCAGGGACGCCCAGCAGTTCCTTCAGGGCCAGCCCGTTGTGCTCGCCGAAGGCTGGCGACGGCCCCTGTATGTGCAGCGGACTCTTGGAGAACTTGTACGGACGGCTCAGGAACATCCGCTCGCCTAGCTTGCGCTCCGGCGAGTACTTCGCCCGCTCCAGGAAGTTGCGGCTCCGGTAGTGAGGGTCGTAGTGGACGTCGCGCCCCGTCAGCACCGGCCCCGATGGGATGCCCTCGGCTTGCAGCGCGTGCATCGTGTCGTAGCGGTCACGGGTTGCAGTCCAGGCCGCGATGATTTCGTCCAGGGCGTCGTGGTTCTCCCGCCGCCCCAGCAACGACCGGAACCGCTCATCCGATGCCAGTTCCGGCTGTCCCATCACCCGGCACAGCGCCCGCCACTGGGCGTCGTCGCCCACCGACAGCGTGATCCAGTTGTCCTGCCCCGCCGCCGGATAGCAGCCCTGCGGCGCGCGCCACGGGTGCCGGTTGCCGATTCGGTCGCCCTCCCGCCCGTTGGCGATGGCGTCCAGGATGTATTCCGACAGGAACATCACTCCCGACTGGTACATCCCCATGTCCACCCACTGGCCCAGGCCGGTGCGGGCGCGGTAGCGCAGCGCCGCCCCGATGGCGAACAACGCCGTCCAGGTCGAAAGGAAGTCCACGAAGGACGCCCCAGCCTTGGCCGGCCCGCCGCCGACGTAGCCGGTGACCCAGCAGTGCCCGTGGGTGGCTTCCTGCGTCGTGGCCTGCGCCGGATAGCCGGAGTACGGCCCGTCGCCGTGGCCGTAGCCGGTGTTCGACACCAGTATTACATCGGGCCGCAGCTTGCGCATATTGGGGTAGTCCAGTCCCCAGCTCCGCATCACCCGGGGCGTGAAGTTCTCCATCACCACGTCGGAGACCGAGACCAGTTCCCGGAACAGGTCCCGGCCGCGCTCGTCGGTCATGTCCAGGGTGATGGACTGCTTGCCCCGGTGGATCAGGTTGTAGGTCGAGGGACGGTTCCACCAGTCTTCACCCAGGTCGTTCTCCGCGAAGACGCCCGAGTAGCCGCCGGTGCGGGTCACGTCGGGACGCCCCGGCCCTTCGACCTTGATGACCTCCGCGCCCATGTCCGCCAGCAGTCCGCCAGCATAGGGCAGCGCGAACACATAGGTAGAGTCCAGCACCCGGATTCCCTCAAGGGGCAGCTTGCCTTTAGCGGTAGTCATCAGATAGCGTCCGTCTGCCTAAGCACGGTCAAATCCCTGGGTGTCAGGCCCAGACCGTCCAAGTATATCTCGCGGTTGTGCTGGCCCAGCGTCGGGGCAGGCATGGTGTACTGGTAGGGAGTCAGCGACAGATTGAACAGAGCCGCGGGCACCCGGATCTTGCCGATAACGGGATGGTCAACCTCACGGTAGAAATCCCGCGACTCCAGCTGCGGGCACTCCGCCAGTTCGGAAGGCGTCTGCACCAGCCCGAACAGCATCCGCGAGGTGGCCGCCTCGGTAAACAGCTCCCACTTGCCCCGCTCACTGATGGACTCCAGCACGATGCGGTCCAGTTCCTCGCCGTTGCGGTTGCGCTCGGCGGTGTCGGTGAACCGCTCCTCGTGCAACCGGGGATCCCGGAAGAAGTTGGCGATGGTCTCCCATGTGGCCCCGCCTCCGGTCTGAACGATGATCCAGCCGTCCTCGCAGGCCATCGGGTGGCCGAAGTTGCTGCCCGAAGCCCGCCGCCGAGGCTGGGTGGCCCCGATGAACGGATACATCGTCTGCGTCGCCATCATAGTCGAGGCCACGCACTCGGTGATGGACACATCAATGTGCTGACCCTTGCCCGTGTTGCCCTGCATGAACAGCGCCATGGCCGTGGCCGCCGCGCCGTTCAGCCCGCCCTCGTACTGCGCCTGGAACCCTCCGTGCTTCAGCGGCTCGCGGTCCTGTAGCCCGCTGATGCTCATTATCAGCCCCATGGCGTAGTTGACTATCTCTTCACCGGCGTACTGGCTGTAAGGTCCGGTCTGCCCGAAGGGGGTGATGGAGGTCATCACCAGCCCGGGGTTGATGGTCTCCAAGTCCGCATACCCCAGCCCCAGGTCGGCCAGGTAGCCCGGCCGGTAGCTCTCCACCACGACGTCAACGTGGGGAATCAGGTCACGGAACAGCTCACGCCCCGCCGCCGTCTTGAGGTTGATGGTAGCGGACTTCTTGTTCAGGTTCATCGCCAGAAAGAACAGGCTCTTCTCCGGGTGCGGGTCGTCGCGGAAGAAGGGCGGCATCCGGCGCAGGGCTGCGCCCACGGGCGGCTCCAGCTTCAGCACATCGGCCCCATAGTCGGCCAGCAGGCGGGCGCAGAAAGACCCGGCGATATCCTCGCTGAGGTCCAGGACTTTCACCCCGTCCAGCGGGCCGTGGGGCATGGGAGAGGGGAACACGGCATCAGTGGTCAATACAAACATCCCAACAGGTCAGAATACAAGGGCGGCCATCAAACCGCCCCGCCGATTGTAGCGAAAGCCGTTAGAGGCGGCAATGCTTGACGAAGGGAAGACCCTACGGGTAAGAAAGAGGGTTTGGCCCCAGCCCGGGCACCTCCCTCCCAGGCCGGAATGAGGGGGTAACAGTAACCACTTTAGGCGTGCCAACCGTCAACGGTAGACTCCACCCCGGCCTCCGACTTCAATTACCCGGATGACTAGGGCAGAGTCTTGGATGTCGCAGATGACGCGGTAGCCGCCCACCCGGTAGCCCCAGTACCCGCTCCAACGGCCATGCAACGCTTTCCCAATCTCCCGCGGGTTATCTCGGGTTGCAACTCTCTCGTCCATGAAATCCATGATGCGATCCGCTATCTGGCGGTCAAGACTCCGAAGCTGCCGCCGTGCCCTCGCCCCGTAATCAACAGTCCAAGTCAAGGAAGGCTCTTACCTCTGCGGCTGAATACACCTGGTCTTCACCCCGGCGGATACGTTCCATCGCCTCATGGGCGCGGCGGCCGTCCCTTTCATCCTGTTCCAGCAGTATCCGGGCGATGCGGTTGAAAGTTGGGGCCAATTGTTCGTAGGCGACCGTTTTCAGCCCGACCTTTGACGCTATCGCTTCCACCTTGTTCAGGGAAATGCGCTGGGTCTTTCGCTCGAAAACCGGCTCCGGCAGTTCGTCCTCGGGCATAACGCAGAACCGCCACTGGCCAGCGTCGCGGTGGTCGGCCACGTCCGGGTCGGTCTCCGGGTGCCATGCGAACACGTAGATATGGGTTTGGCGTCCCTTCTTTCCGGGGTGGATGTCGAAGGATATCGCCTGCGGCTTGCCCGGATGCTTCCCATTGGAACCAGACGGCAACGCTGCGGACTGTTTTACCTGTACGTTGCAATGGTCGGCGTTTTCCAGATGCCAGGGATCATCTTCCCCGGCGGGCCGCCACCCGGCTTCGGGTGCGCTGCCGCTCAACGCGAGATAGACCAGGCCCTCGGCGTAGATGTCTCGCCAGGCGTCGGGCATCAGCCGCCGGGCGCAGACCCGGCCGGCGATGTACTTTGCTATGCTGTCGCGTGATTGAT
Organism: Dehalococcoidia bacterium; assembly: GCA_022827095.1. GTDB lineage: Bacteria > Chloroflexota > Dehalococcoidia > Lucifugimonadales > UBA3495 > Bin87. The sequence continues at coordinate 85,734 of JAJDTP010000006.1, read as the reverse complement.
CGAGCATATTCACATTCCCGGAAGTTTGAGTTGGTTCGGGTTAGTCGTCGAGGTCCGTCTATTGCGCCCTGCCCGGCTTGTCCTCGGTGCTCGAGATTGAGGTGGCAGAGGTTCGGGATTGACTTTGGGCTGGTCTAGTGAAGAAATGCGAATGGCTATTCCTTCTTGATCCCATACAGTACCGTTAGGGAGAAGAGGCGCGTGATCGGGAAGACGGTGAGCAAATACAGTCTTGAATCTTGAGTCATCGAAATTCCATTTGGCGCGGAACGACGGCATTTTTCCTGTTTTGGGGAATTCGTGAAGAGCCTCTTTACTGTCCCTTAGAAAAAGATCTAGGTCTTTGGAAAACAGCCCTGCCGCCACAGCATCAAGAATGGGCTTTATGTGATTGTCTACGTCCAATTTCTGGTTCCTGCCGCTGCGATTAAAGAACATAGCGATCGAGACCGTGTATTCATTGCCATCATCCCAAGGGATCTTTCCTTGATTTTCCTTGATCGTTTTCGTGATCGTTTCCGCGATTTTAACCCGCCATTCTTGCGCCTTCCTACCTCTTTCTGGATTATTGTTGTTAAATGACCATGGGATAATCTCTCCAAATACTGCTACATCAAGTGATAATGGCGAGTCGACGAACCCAACGGTAGGGAATGTTTGTCCTTTTATTACTTGATATCGAAGCTCTAACTCCTTGCTTTCCATTGTGCCCCTCTGAATTCAAGGAATTTGTAAAGGCCCCGGTGTTATAACCGGGGCCTTTACGTTTCGATATTGGTAGCGGGGGTTGGACTCGAACCAACGACCTTCGGGTTATGAGCCCGACGAGCTGCCACTGCTCCACCCCGCGATGTTGTAGAGAACGCGCCGATCTGAAAATACGCCTGGGTTTCTGCCCTTCGCTGGATAAGGTTTGAAGCTCATTGCATGGGTCAAGCCACTCGACTGGTTAGTACCGGTTTGCTGAAGTTGTTACCAACCTTACACATCCGGCCTATCAAGCAGATAGTCTCTCTGCAGTCTTACCCCCTAACTTAATAGGGGAGGGAGGCCTCATCTTGGGGGTAGCTTCGCGCTTAGATGCCTTCAGCGCTTATCAATGCCAGACATGGCTACCCGGCGCTGCTCCTGGCGGAACAACCGGAACACCATAGGTCTGTCCCTTCCGGTCCTCTCGTACTAGGAAGAGGTTCCCTCAAGCCTCCTGCGCCCGCGGCGGATAGAGACCGAACTGTCTCACGACGTTCTGAACCCAACTCACGTACCCCTTTAACCGGCGAACAGCCGGACCCTTGGGACCGCCTTCAGCCCCAGGATGGGACGAGCCGACATCGAGGTGCCAAACCTCACCGTCGATGTGAACTCTTGGGCGAGATAAGCCTGTTATCCCCGGGGTAGCTTTTATCCGATAAGCCACGGCCCTTCCACACGGTGCCGTAGGATCACTTTGCCCGACTTTCGTCCCTGCTCGACTTGTAGGTCTTGCAGTCAAGCCCCCTTATGCCAATGCGTTCTGTGGACGATTTCCATCCGTCCTGAGGGGACCTTTGGGCGCCTCCGTTACCTTTTAGGAGGCAACCGCCCCAGTTAAACTGCCCACCAGGCACTGTCCCCGCTATGCAGGTTAGAACCAAAAACTGCCAAGGGTGGTATTTCAACGATGGCTCCACCCCGACTGGCGTCGGGGCTTCAAAGCCTCCCACCTATCCTACACATGACAGCTCCCAGCCCAATACCAGGCTACAGTAAAGCTCCACGGGGTCTTTTTGTCCTGCCGCAGGTCGCCCGCGTCTTCACGGGCACCGTAATTTCACCGAGCCCTCCGTCGAGACAATGGCCAAGTCGTTCAACCATTCATGCGGGTCGGAACTTACCCGACAAGGGACTTCGCTACCTTAGGACCGTTAGAGTTACGGCCGCCGTTCACCGGGGCTTCAGTTTGGTGCTTGCACACCGCCCCTTAACCTTCCGGCACTGGGCAGGCGTCAGCCTGTATACGTAGGGTTTCCCCTTAGCACAGACCTGTGTTTTTGTTAAACAGTCGCCCGGCCTTCTTCTCTGCGCCCCCAGACAGCTCCACCAGCTAGTGGCTTCACCATCCAGGGGGCCCCTTCTCCCGAAGTTACGGGGCCCTTTTGTCTAGTTCCTTAGCGGAGGTTAGCTCGAACACCTAGGGACGTTTATCCCAGCCCACCAGTGGCGGTTTGCGGTACGGTCGCCGCAGTTCCATAACCACGAAGCTTTTCTTGTCGGTATGGCCTCAACGGGGTCTCCTTTCCCGTAGGTAGGGATTCCCTCACTCCTCAGCTTGACGCCAGGGTGGATTTGCCTGCCCCGGCACGCCTACAAGCAAGGACGCACCATGTCCAATGGGCACGCCCCGCCTAGCCTCCCGCACCCCTCCTTGGTTTTAAAGCGAAACAACGGCGGTGCAGGAATATTAACCTGCTGTCCATCGCCTTCGGCACTTGCCTACGGCTTAGGACCGACTAACCCTACGCCGAACAACGTTGCGTAGGAAACCTTGGGCTTTCGGTGTCAGGGATTCTCACCCTGATTTACGCTACTCATTCCGGGATTCTCACTTCCCCACGCTCCAGCAAGCCTCACGACTTACCTTCTTCGCCCGAGGAACGCTCCCCTACCATGCCCAGGTACTAATACCTGTACATCCACGGCTTCGGCGGCAGACTTAAGCCCCGTTACATTTTCCGCGCAGGATCCCTCGACCAGTGAGCTATTACGCACTCTTTAAAGGGTGGCTGCTTCTAAGCCAACCTCCTGGCTGTTTTGGGAACCCTACCTCGTTTCCCACTTAGTCTGCGCTTGGGGGCCTTAGCCGGTGGTCTGGGCTGTTTCCCTTTTGACAATCGCACTTATCTGTGACTGTCTCACTCCCGGGTATCGGTAGAACGGCATTGGTGGTTTGATTGAGTTTGGTAAGCTCACGCCCCCTAGCCCATTCAGTGCCCTACCTCCGTCCTCCTAGTTCCCGAGGCTGCACCTAAATGCATTTCGGGGAGAACCAGCTATTTCCGAGTTCGATTAGCATTTCACCTCTACCCACAGCTCATCCCAGGCTTTTGTACTAGCCACGAGTTCGATCCTTCAGTTCGCGTTAACGAACCTTCAATCTGGCCATGGGTAGCTCACTCGGTTTCGGGTCTACTACATGGAACTGGTCGCCCTGTTCAGACTCGCTTTCGCTGCGGCTCCGGAACTACAGTCCCTTAACCTCGCTCCATACAGTAAGTCCCCGGATCATTCTTCAATAGGCACGCCGTCATCCGCAAAAGCGGACTCCGACCTTCTGTAGGCTTACGGTTTCAGGTCTATTTCACTCCCCGCCAGGGGTTCTTTTCACCTTTCCCTCACGGTACTGGTGCGCTATCGGTGACCAAGGGTATTTAGCCTTGGAGGGTGGTCCCCCCAACTTCCCACAGGGTTTCACGTGCCCCATGGTACTTAGGATCAACTTCGGGAGCTCCATCCCTTTCGTCTACCGGGCTGTCACCGTCTACGGCGGCCCTTCCCAGGGTCCTTCGACTAGAGATGAAGTTTGTAACTCCCTGGAGCCTGATGAGGCGGCCCCAGAAGTGTCCTGTAACCCCGCAACGACATAGGCCCTCACGCCGTTAGGTCGCTGCGGTTTGGGCTGTTCCCCGTTCGTTCGCCACTACTAAGGGAATCTCGGTTGATTTCTATTCCTCGGGGTACTTAGATGTTTCAGTTCCCCCACTTACCTCCCGCAATGCGGGTGGACCGACTCAACGCCGGAACAGGTTACCCAATTCGGAGACCCCCGACTACGCTTGTTAGACAGCTCATCGAGGCTTTTCGCAGCCTTACCGCGTCCTTCTTCGGCCCTTGGTCCCAAGGCATCCACCGTAAGCCCTTTAAAATTTGACCCACGCTAGGAACTTCAAATTCCTAAGACTCGGTTCTTACAGTTCAAATTTCCTATTCAGTTTTTAAGGTCACCAACCGTATGTTGCCTCGACGGCGTTTCCGCCGGTGGCCGGGATCCCTCGCTGGAGGGCGCCCGCATCTCAGTCAGTGGGACGACACTATATCGCCTGCGGCCCCAATCGTCAAGGGCAACCTGACGAAAAATTCGCAGTTGCCGCAGCGCAGGCCGCCGGCCGTTCAGCGTCCCACGAACGGGGGCATACCGCGGTTCTTGTCCAGGAACCACTGCACCGCGATTTTGTGATCCTCGGTGCGGCGCACGTGCTCCTGGGCCGCCGAGGCCAGTTCCAGCGCCTCGTGGAACGTGAGGTCCATGCTCTCGTGCACCAAATATTTGGTAAGCGAGTGGGCGACGGTCGGACCTTTGGCGATGCGAGTCGCCAGCTCCATGGACCCTTCCATCAGCTGATCGTCAGGGAAGCACTTGCTCGCCAGGCCGATGCGCACGGCGTCCTCGCCGCCCATCCAGTCCCCGGTGTACTGGAGCAAGAGGGTGTTGCTAGTGCCGATCAGCTTGGGCAATTGCCAGCAACTGCCATCGCCGGGTATCAGACCGTTGAGCACGAACCGCTCGGAGAGACGCCCGCTGTCCCCGACAACCCGGATGTCGCAGGACAGGGCGAGTCCGCACCCTACCCCGGCCGCCGGGCCGTTGACCACCGCGATGGACGGCTTCTGCAGGTCATGGATGCGGAGCGGCACGAAGTTTACCCGCGGGCCGCTCTCGGCCCGGCGCGAGCGACCTTTCATATATTCCATCTTTCCCCAGGTCAGGGGTTCAGGCTCCGCTTCGCCTTCCCGCTCTTCGATGCGCTGGCGGAAACCACGCACGTTGGCGCCGGAGCAGAAGGACGGCTCCGTCCCGGTGAGCAGCAGCACCCGCTCTTCCGGGTTATTTTCGAACTCGTCCAGCCGCTCGAACATTTCGGCGGCCATATCCGGACCCAGCGCGTTGCGCGTGGGCGGGTCGTGCATGGTCATCACCAGCACGCCGTCCACGACTTCGGTCTTGATGAACTCGTAAGCCATATCAAACGCCTCACAGCGCCCCGGAAAACGCCGGGGCGAACGGATTGACGTGCATTCTACCCAATGGTTCGGACATGCGGCAAAACCGCGTTTGCCAACAGCCCGGCCATATTCTAAAATCCCGTCTATCCGCCAACCGCAGATACGAAGGCCGGGCCCGGCCTGATAACGAGGAGCCATGCCATGCAATCCGGCACCATAGTGAACCTGCACATCGCCCGCGTGAAGGGCACCCCGTCGGACCCGGTGGAAGAGGCGCGGGCCGTTTCGGCCGAAGGGTTGGACGGCGACCGAAGCCGCAACCCGCGAAATCTCCGGCAAGTCCTGGTCATGGACAAAGAAACCCTCGATCACTACGGGCTGGAACCGGGGCAGATAAAGGAAAACATCACGGTAACTGGCATGGACCTTTCGGAAGCTCGTCAGGGTCACGTCTTTTTCATCGGCGACGAGGATGATCACGTCACCCTGGAAGTGACGGGCGATTGCGAGCCGTGCCAAAAGATGGACGCTCTAATTCCAGGCTTGCAATCGGAGATATTCGGCAAGCGCGGCATCCTCACCGTCGTCCTGCAAGGTGGGGACATCAAGGTCGGGGACTCCATACGATTGGAACCGTAAGCCGCGTCCCCTTGCTCGGGACGCAGCGCTCATAGGACGCAACTTTCTCCCGGCATCGGGAGCAGGCCCATTCGTGCCATACGAAGGAGTGGGCCGATACGCCAGATCGGAGCTGCACTTCATAACCGGCAGCCTGTCGATGCAACGCGGCGAGCTTGGCGCTCGAAAACGGAGCATAAAGATGCGACTGATTTCTGTACTACCTCATTCGAGGTACCGTCTTATCGCGATTGCGGCGGCGCTCATCCTGCCCGCCCTGGCGTTCGTCGCCTGGCCCCACGCCGCGCACGCGTCGGGAGTCGACGGCGAGACGCAGTTCGTCCTGAATACGTTCGCTTTCCTGATCTGGGGCGCACTGGTCATGTGGATGTGCGCCGGTTTCACCATGCTGGAAGCCGGCTCGGTGCGCACCAAAAACGCTTCCATGATCTGCCTGAAGAACATCGGCATTTATTCCATTGCCGGATTGGCCTTTTTCTTCATCGGCTACAACCTGATGTACAGCAACGTGCAGACGGTCATCGGCACCGTGGTGTGGCCGCTGTACGGTCCATCCGCCGACGAAATCGCCCTCCTCGGCGGGGACGAGTCTGCGCTGGCGGCGGTGATCGATAACGGTTACTCGGTGATGTCCGACTGGTTCTTCCAGATGGTCTTCGTAGCCACCACCGCATCCATCATTTCCGGGGCAATGGCCGAGCGCGTGAAGATGTGGAGTTTCTTCCTGTTCACGCTTCTGATCACCGCGTTCATTTACCCGATCGTGGGAGCGTGGACCTGGGGCGGCGGCTGGCTGGCGGACATGGGGTTCCAGGACTTCGCCGGTTCGACCATCGTACATAGCACCGGTGGATGGGCGGCCCTGGCCGGCATCCTGGTGGTGGGGCCGAGGCTGGGCAAATTCCGGAACGACGGCGCGGTTCGGGCCACGCCGCCGTCAAACGTGGTGCTCGTGACCCTGGGCGTGTTCATCCTGTGGCTGGGCTGGTTCGGCTTCAACGGCGGGTCCCAGCTGGCGTTGGGAACAGCTGCCGACGCCGTGGCGATGAGCGTCGTATTGATCAACACCAACCTGGCGGCGGCGGCCGGAGTCATAACCGCGCTGTCCGTCTCCCGCCTGTTCTTTGGACGGATCGACCTGATGGTCGGGCTGAACGGCGGGCTGGCCGGGCTGGTCTCCATCACCGCCGGGCCGGACTTCGTGACCCACATCTGGGCGGTGCTGATCGGCATCATCGGCGCGGTCATCTGCACCGCAGGCATCAAGCTGCTGGAGGTCGTCAAGGTGGACGACGTGGTGGGCGCGGTGCCGGTTCACCTGTTCGCCGGCGTGTGGGGAACCATCGCAGTGTGCATTGCCGCCGGCGGCAACATCCTGGTCCAGCTGGCGGGGATAGCGTCGGTGGGCGTGTTCGTTTTCGGCGTGTCATGGGTGGTATGGTTCGCCATCTCAAAGACCATCGGCCTGCGCGTCACGGAAGGCACGGAGCGCATCGGCCAGGACGCCGCGGAGCTCGGCATGGAGTCCTACCCCGAGTTCGTGCTGATGCCGGAAATGGACGACGATTAGAAACCACGTTTGTGGACAGCATCACACAAAGGGGGCGAGCACCGGGCTCGCCCCCTTCGATTGTCGCAAGTTCTGAGACGGCTACCGGATCAGCGTATCGCGTATCGCGGCACCCACGTCGCTAACCTGGGTCACGTCCTGCCACTGCTGAACGGCAGCGTCGACGCGGTCATCGGACAGCACGAGGCCGACGTTGTCGCGGAACTTGCCGGCGATGTTTTCCATTCCCCAGGGGTTGGCCTGGCTGCCCAGGATCTGGCCGCGCGGCGTCTCGTGCTCGATGACGCGCCCGTCCTTGAGGGTCACGCGGATGGGCACGCCCTTGGACACCGTGCCGCCGCCGCGCTCGAACTTGGACTGTACGCGGATATTGACCCGCTCCATCATGTCCACGACGTCGGCATCCGCCACCTTTTCGTCGGTGAAAGTTTCGATGCCGATCTGACCGTCGACCAGGGCGGCCGCCATGTTGTACTTGGCGCTGAATTTGCCTTTGAGATCGGTTTCCGGCTCTTCGTAGAGCATTACCGTAGAGGCGTAGGACTGAACGATCTCGGCGTTCTCAACGTCTGCATGACCGAACTCATACTCGCGCATCAGGCCGAAGACGCTGTCAAGCATGGCGTGGTTGCCGCCGCAGGACGGGTACTTCTTGATCATCAACGCGTCCTGAACGTGGAACGGCTTGCCCAGTTTTTCGGCGGCGGCTTCCAAATCCGTATGCTCGTCGCCAATCACGGTGGCAGTGAACCCGACCGGATGCTCCAGGATCTGGTCACCGGCGGTGAAGCCGCGCTGGGCCAACTGCGCGGCCATAACGCCGTCGCGGCACGTCATGCCAGCGTGCAGGGGCTTGGTCATGGTGCCGAAGTTGTGAATCACGCCGCCCGCCATGGACCCGGCCATTCCCAGCGCCATGGTGGTCTGCTCCTCGTCCAGCTTGAGCAACTTCGCGCACGCCGCCGCCGCCGCCAGCCGGCCGAGGATGGCGGTGCTGTGGAAACCCCGGTGCATCTGCTGGGTGTGGTAGTGGGTGGCGTAGTCGACGGCCAGCCCGACCTCGCAACCCACGACGTACGCCTCCATGAGGTCTCGACCGGTGGCGCCGATGGTCTCGCCCAGGGCCAGCAGCGCGGGAAAAATCGCAACCGTCGGATGTCCGAAGCCGCCGAAGTCATCGTAGTCCAGGGCGTGGCCCATAGTGCCGTTGACCAGCGCCGCGTTTACCGCGGAAGTCCGTTCGCCGGTGGCCAGGATGGTCGCCTCTTCGTTGCCCCCCAAGTCGCCAGCGTAGTTGCGGATGATGTCGCCTACCTTCTGCGTGGAGCCGGCCAGGATGACGCCGATCACGTCGAAGCAGGACTCGTTGGCGACACGTATAGCGTCCGGCGGGATGTCCTCATACGTCGTTTCCACGATCCACTTTGCCACCATTTCAGTTGCGCCCATGGTGCGAAACCTCCTAATTTTGTTCTTGATTTGCGTAGGAAAACACTCAGTGGCGCGATTATAGCACCGGGCGATGCTACAATCGTCCACCGCTAACATCCCCTAGTGACGGCCCCCTGTGTCTGGGTCCAACCACACCCTCAATTTGGTATTTGCCATCTTGGTCACGGTACTTTGCTGCCTGCCTCTCGGGATGGCGGCCATAGTTTTTTCCGCCATTGGCTTGGCGCGACAGCGTTCCGGTGACTTCGTGGGCGCTGAGTCCGCGGCCAGGACGGCCCGCATCCTAAACTGGACTTCGTTTGGCATAGCCCTGGTAGGGACAGTACTGTACTTGAGCGCGGTCCTGCCGTTTGGCATCGGCGCCGGCCTCCTTTCCGGTCTCCTTTCCCGCCTCTTTTTCTGATGGCAGCCTTCCGACGTGGATGTACTGGACAGCAAAAAGGGGCTGTTGCCATGGACGCGGAGTAACCGGACGGCATGGTTCGCGTTGGGCTTACTGGCCGCGATTGGCGTTGGCGCGGTGTATTTCGTCGACCCCAGGGTCGCCGGGAACTACCCGCCCTGCCCATTCCTCTACCTGACCGGCTGCTATTGCCCTGGTTGCGGGTCGTTACGGGCCGTTCACCGCCTGCTGCACGGCGACCTCCCCGGCGCATTCGGCTACAACCCGTTGACCGTTGTGGTGCTGCCGTTCTTGGCTGTAGCAGTTGGAGACCGCGTGGCCCGATTCTGGGTCAAAGCATGGTTACCCACGTGGGTCATGCCACCGCAGATTGCCTGGGGAGTATTGGTTGCCATCATCGCCTTCTGGGCGCTACGCAACTTACCCGTGCATCCCTTTGTGATGTTGGCACCATAGGGAGTGCTGGTAACTGTTCAGAATTCAGGAGGTAATCATTGCGAGCGCAGCGCGGCAATCTCGTCGGCGCAGGGGAGTCCTTCGGGGCAGACGTTGCTGCTATGGCATCGAGATTGCCACGGCGCAAGCGCCTCGCAATGACACTTCCCCCACAAGTCTGAACAGTTACGAGCGCCCAGCCCGTGTTGCCCGGTTTCCGGGCGTCTGCTAGACTTTCCGCGTGCCACGGCCCAGCCGTGGGTACGCGTATAACCCATCCCCCGCCTTTCAGGAGCCACGGCCGATGATTTATGAAGTCCGCACCTACGACCTGAAGCCCGGCGGCGTGCCCATCTTCGAAGAGGCATTCGAAAAGGCCCTGCCGCACCGGGAAAAGTATTCCAAGTTGGCCGCATTCTTCCACACGGAAATCGGCCCCCTGAACCAGGTGATCCACATCTGGCCCTACGAGAGCCTGGACGAGCGCAACGAAGTCCGCGCCGCTGCCGGCAAGGACCCCAACTGGCCGCCGGACAGCCAGAGCACCATCATGCACATGGAGTCGGAGATCTATTATCCGGCGCCCTTCATGCGTCCCATGGGCGGCGGACAGAAGCAGGGCAACGTCTACGAGATGCGCATCTACGAGTACCAGAACGGCGCCATGCCCAAAGTGCTGGACATCTGGTCCGCCGCCATCGAGCACCGCGAAAAGTTCTCCCCACTGGCCGCCGGCCTGTACAGCGACATCGGCGGGCTGAACAAGTGGGTCCACATCTGGCCCTACGAGGACTTGGCCCAGCGCGACAAGATCCGCGCCGAGGCCTCCGCCACGCCGCACTGGCCCCCGCCAACCCGGGAGTTCCTGGTCAACCAGCAGACCAAGGTACTGGTGCCCGCCAGCTTCTCGCCGCACGCATAACGTCAGCGACACCCGGAAACTTCGGTAGGGGCGAATGCACATTCGCCCCTACGCTATAATGGACTCACGGGGACATTCCCTTCACCCTACTTCTCTGAGGACTGTTTCATGGATATCGGCATCGCAATGTTCGTCACCCAGTCGTCCATCGACGTAGCCGAGTTGGCCCAGGCCTGCGAAGCCCACGGGTTCGAATCGCTGTGGGTGCCGGAACATCCCGCGATTCCGGCCGGGCCCAAGACCCCGTGGCCCGGGTCGCCAGACGGCGTCATACCGCAGATGTACTACGAGTGCGTCGACCCCTTCGTGGCCCTGGGCCGCGCGTCGGCCGTCACATCGACGCTCAAGCTGGGCACTGGCATCTGCCTGGTGCCGGAACGCAATCCCATACTTCTGGCCAAGGAGATCGCCACCCTGGACCATTTCAGCAACGGGCGGTTCCTGTTCGGCATCGGCACGGGCTGGCTGCGCGAGGAGACCGAGCTGTTCGGTATCGATTTCTCGCAGCGGATCGGCTATACCCGCGAGTCCATCGAAGCCATGAAGGAGCTGTGGACCAAAGAGGCCGGCGAGTTCCACGGCCGGCATATCGATTTCCCGCCGATCTACTCGTCGCCCAAGCCGGTGCAGAAGCCGCATCCGCCCGTGCTCATCGGCGGCAACGCGCCCAACGTGGCGCGCCGGGTGGTGGCTTGGGGTGACGGCTGGATGCCCAATCGCATTTCGCCGGAGCAATTGAAGGAGCGCCGCGAGGAGATCGTCCGCCTGGCCCAGGAAGCCGGCCGCGACCCCCACGAGATCGAAGTGTCCGTGTTCGGACAGCCGGCCGACCCGGAAATCCTAAAGGCCTACGAGGAAGCCGGCGCCACCCGCGCCATGGTATTTGCCGAAAGCGCGCCCCGCGACAACGCTCTGCGCCAACTGGATGATTTCGCCAGCAAGCTCCTGGCCTGATCCGCCGCCCCATCGCGACGCGAGCCCACCCATTCCCAATGCTGCCTGACGACGCCAGCCTGCTGTCACTGCGGGACGCCAACCAGCGTTTCTACGACGCCTTCGGCTCTCTGGACATGGAGCAGATGGACGCCGTCTGGGAGCAGTCCGACCGCGCCCTGTGCGTCCACCCCGGCTGGCAGCCCATCGTGGGCTGGCCGGATATCCGGCGGTCGTGGCAGGGCATTTTCAACGGCGCCGCGTTGATGCACTTCAACATCCATTACGTCAACATCGCCCTGGAGGGCAATTGCGGGATCGTCACCTGCATTGAGAGCATTACCAGCGTGGTCGAAGGGCAGGCCCAGGGGTTCGGCGTCCTGGCTACGAATATTTTCGTCAGATCCGGCGGTGACTGGCTGTGCATCGCCCATCACGCGTCTCCCCGGCTATAGTCCGTAGGCGCGGCCGCATCTTATATCGGGGCGGAGATAGCCGTTCCCGACGATAGCCTTACGATCACCAAGACCCGATACGAGGTAGCAGTTGATGTCATTTTCACCCAACTCGATGACCGACGTTTCCAACACCGACCGAAACCTCTGGCAGGCCATCGTCGCCGAGGCTGTCGCCCATCTCACCTACACTGCGTACGCGCAACAGGCGCGCGATGAGGGGCATCCGGAGATCGCCGAGGTTTTCGAGGAGGTCGCCCGCGCCGAAACCCTCCACGGCTTGAGCTACCTCAGGGTTGCCGGGGCGATCGAGAGCACGCCGGTCAACCTGAGCAATGTTATCGCGGGTGAAACTAGGGAATACACACGGACCTACCCGCGCATGATCAACGACGCCGTCGCTGACGAACGCGACGACGCGGTGGCGGCCTTCACGGGTGCGATGGAGCAGGAAAAGGACCACCAGATAGCCTTTTCGGACGCGCTGTCCCGGCTGCAGATATCCGCCGCCAATGGCGCGGAGCCATCGGTTGTTACGTCCTCCGTCGCGCCGAGCGCGATCGATCCGTTGGCGACCAGTTCCGGCGAGGCTCCAGCGCTGCCCCTGGACCTCGAAACCTACATCGACGCCGCGTTGGCCCTGGACAAGGAACCATTCCACGTCGCGAACCTGGGGCGGTTGAGGGAGGTGGTGTTCGGAGCCCAGGACGGGATCATCAGCACGGTGGCCCTGACCACCTCCGTAGCCATCGCCGTAGGCAGCACCGGGACGGTACTCGTGGCCGGGCTGGCGGCCGCAGCGGCCGGGATGATCAGCATGGGGGCTGGCGCCTACCTGGGCTCCCGGGCCGAGGAGGACGTGCGCCAGGATGCAATCACTCGCCAGATCAACGACCTGGAAGACCGGCCGGCCGAGGAACTGGCGGAGTTGGTGATACTGTTCCAGCGTGAGGGCAAGACCTACGACGAAGCGATCCACCTGGCCAACGAAATCTCGAGCAGCGACACGCTTTGGCTTAACACGTTGCTGGAAAAGAAGCTGGGGATCAGCCCGGACTTTAGCGGTAATCCGCTTAAAGACGCGGCGGTGATGTGCGTATCGTTCGGCGCGGCGGCGATCTTGCCGATCATCCCCTTCCTGTTCCTGACCGTCGGGCCGACCGCTATCGCCTTGTCGGTAGGGCTATCACTGACTGGGCTGTTCGCGCTGGGACTGGCGAAGGGCCGGCTGGTGCGAAAATCCCCTATCATGCAGGGTCTGGAGATCCTGGGCATCGGCGCCGTTTCGGCCGCCCTTGGGTACGGTCTTGGCGAGTTACTGCCTCACGTGCTGGGGTTCTGACGCTCGGTATCTCGGCGAACCGCACTCCAGGATCATCAAAGAAGGGGGCGGCCAGGTGACCGCCCCATCGATTGTCCGAACCCAGATCGAATCACGCGAATCGGCCCAGCAGGCCTTTCACGGCCTTGAGAAAGTCCGGGGGGTTGTCTCCCTGAACCAGGTGCCCCGCATTGGCGACGGTGACCGTCGTGCAGTCATGGTGCTCCTCGGCCATCCGCATCATCGTCTCATCGGCGAAAATGTCGCTGCGGTCGCCTCGCACCACCAGCGCCGGGCAATCTATCCTGCGCCAGCCGGCCCAGAGTTGCTCGGGGGTCCAGGCCGGTGCGCGGAAGCCGCGGCGGCGTATCACTTTGTCGTACTTCCAAGTCCACTTGCCGTCTTCGCGCTGCCGGATGCTGTACTTCAACGCGCCCAGCGTCTGTTCGCGGCTGCGGCCGGTGTACTCCATGACGCGCTGGGCGAACTCCTCCAGGGTATCCAGCTCATCAGGCAGTTCGCGGAACGCCTGAATGCGGTTGGATCCGCGCCGCTGCGTTTCCGGCCCTGTGTCAACTATGGTCAACGACTTCAACCGCCCGGGATTGCCTGATGCCCAGGCCAGGCTGTTCCGCCCGCCCATGGAATGGCCAATCAGATGGAAGTCCTGAAGACCCAGAGACGAGACCAACGCCCCAACGTCGCCGACATAGGCGTCGGTGGAATAGTCCTCGTTCGGCGACCAATCGCTGTCGCCGTGGCCTCGCTGGTCTACGGCGATTACGCGGTAGTCCACCGACAGCGGCAGGCTGATGAAATCCCAGCTGTGAGCCTGTTGCTGAATGCCGTGCAGCATCACAATAGTTGGCGAATTCGGATCGCCCCATTCCAGGTAGTGGAGGTTCAGGCCATTGACCTTGACGTGCCGGTCCTGCGGTTCGTTCTCCACCGTAAAGGGAACACCAACCTGCCGCGCAGCATCGTGCAGCGACAGTCCCATGGAATGTGACGCCATCTTGAGTACCTCCAACCGTAAACGTGGCCGCCATGTTACCACGGCTAACCGTTTTCCTCCGCCTGGCGTTCCAGGATGCCCCGTATGGTGAACATCCGCTGGAATAGGGTGAAGCAGGACACCGCGGCGATCACCCACAGCACCCATACCATGATCGGGACGGGAGCCAACCCCTCGGCGATCAGTCCGATGCCAAGGATCGCCACGCGCTCGGTCCGGGTCATGATGCCGGACCTGGTGAAGGCGCCCAGGCCCTCGCCGCGGGCGCGCAAGTAGGAGACGCCCTGGGAGAACACCAGCCCGCACAAGACCGAAAGAACGCTCACGATCATGAACGTGGCGGACAAATCCGACAGCAGGTAATACAGCCCCAACCCGACGAATAGCGCAGCCTCTCCCAACCGGTCGAAGACGGAGTCGAGCAGGGCGCCGAACGGGGAAGCCCGGCCCGTGAGACGCGCCAGCCCGCCGTCGAACAGATCCAGAATGCTTCCGGCCAGGAACACGATCCCGCCGTACAGGGGCCAACCCAGGGCAACCAATGCCGCCCCGGCCACGCACACCACGAAACCGAATATGGTTATCGCGTTGGGAGTCAGTCCTACCGCGTGCAGAGCACGCGCCCCGGGCAACTCTACGTAGCGCAGCATTGCCGCGCGCAGTTCCTCTCTACCGGGCATTGCCACCGTGGTTGGCCTCCTCAATGCAATATTGGTAATAGTCTTCGACTTCCGCCGCCACGTGTTGCCAGCGGTGGTCGTGCGCCACTTGTTTGCCGCCTCCTGACAATCGTTTGGCCAGGTCGGGGTTATCGATCAAGCGGGCGATGGCGTCGGCGATGGCCGAAGGTTCGCGCGGCGACACGAGCAGTCCATTCATTTGGCCGGTCACCACGTCGCGATACCCGTCAATATCCGACGCGACCACCGGAGCGCCGGCGGCCATCGCTTCCAACAACACTATCCCGAAACTCTCTCCTCCGGTGGCCGGGCTGCAAAAGACATCGGCGCTGGCGTAATAGCGGGGCAGGTCGTCATCGGAAACCGACCCCGCCAGTCTCAACAGGTCCCGACCCGAATCGTTTATCGCGCTTATCAAAGACGAACACATCCGGTCCGGTTCCCCAGGACCCACGACTATCAGACGAACGTCGCGCCTGCGTTCGAGCAAGAGCAGGCACGCCTCCAACAGGTAACGCAGGCCCTTTCGTTCGTCCTTGCGCCCGACAAACAGGACGTTCTTCTTGCCGTCTCGCAACTCCGGGAAAGGCATGGCGCCGGCAAAACGTTGGTAGTCGATACCGTTGGGGATCACGCGGTACGCCCGCTGCGGGAAATGCGGCGCCACAAATGTCCGCGCCGCCTCGGAAACTGCAATCCGGCCGTGCAATCGACTGTGCCACGACCGCAGCGCAAAACGCGACCACCGGTACAACTGCTGCTTGTCCGAAAACGCGTGAAATGTCCCCACGTTCACCGCCCTCGAATGCTGAAGTATCATCAGGGGCAGAATGGGCGCCAAAGGCTCGTGTACGTGCACCAGATCGAATTGCTCCCGAGCCATCAGCTGTCTGATCCGGGGCCACAACCACCACGAAAGGGTCACCCGGGCTGTGGAACCACCCGCTGACAGCGGAACGGACCGGCCCATGGGAATAAAACCGTCGGAATGCCCGCACCGCCGTTCGTCACCGGCCGACGTTTGCGGTGCGATAACCGTCACTTCGTGCCCACGCTGCCGCAGTTCGGCCGACAGCTGGGTCACGTGGGCGTTGACGCCTCCCGGCCACCCGAAATCGTAAGGGGAGACCATGGCTATTTTCATAGCCGACTCCCCTCATTCGACCCCTGAGCAGTAAAGCCGGAACGTGGCGGCGGTTATTCTTCTCCGTCGCCGTGCTTTACCTGCACGCTAGCCACGGCCGGCTCGGCGATGAACGCCTCCACCATCTCGTGCGCCTCGGCATCGGAATACTGGGTCGGCGGGCTTTTCATGAAATACGCGGATGGAGCATAAACCGCGCCGCCCTGGCCCCGGTCCAGTGCCAGCTTGGCGCACCGGATGGCATCCACCACGACGCCGGCGGAGTTGGGGCTGTCCCAGACCTCCAGCTTGACCTCCATTTTGACCGGCGCGCCGCCGAAGACCTTGCCATCGATGTGGATGTAGCACCACTTGCGATCCTGGAGCCACGGCACGTGATCGCTGGGGCCGATGTGGATCGTATCCGCGTCGGGCTCTTCCTGCATCTGGCTGGTGACGGAGCCGGTCTTGGAAATCTTTTTGGAGACCAGACGCTCGCGTTCCAGCATGTTGAGGAAATCGGTGTTGCCGCCGAAGTTCAGCTGGTAGGTATTGTCAATTTCGGCGCCGCGATTTTCCATCAGGCGCGTGAGCACACGGTGAACAATGGTCGCGCCGACCTGGGACTTTATGTCATCGCCGATGATGGGCACGCCCCGTTCTTCGAAACGGTTGCGCCAGTACTCCTCGCGGGCGATGAATACCGGGATGCAGTTGATCATGGCGCAGCGGGCGTCGAGGATTTGCTCGACGTACCACTTGGTTGCCATCTCGCTGCCCACAGGCAGGTAGTTGATCACCACATCCACCTCACGTTCGCGCAGGATGCCCGAGATATCGGCGGTGCTGTGCTCCGACTTCACCACGAGATCCGACAGGTAACGGCCGATCCCATCGTGGGTCATGCCCCGTTCGACCGGCACCCCCAGATGCGGGACATCGGCGAACTTGATGGTGTTATTAGGCTCGGTGAAGATGGCCTCCGACAGATCTTTGCCAACCTTATTGCGATCGATGTCGAAAGCGGCAACGACCTCGATATCTTCAATTCGGTAATCTCCGATGCGATTGTGCATCACACCGGGGATCTGATCGTCATCGGGAACCTCAACATATTTGTGGATGCCCTGAACCAGCGAAGATGCGCAGTTGCCTACGCCGATAATGGCAACCTTAATCGTGCCCAATTGTGTACTCCTTGAGGCCCGCCCCAGCGCGCAAATCCCTCAAAACCGGGACCGGAAATTAACGAGGCCAACCTGCGTCAAACTGCCAGACAGTCTAACACACGCGGAATCCAAGTGCCTTTTGGCAGTCGCTAATCGCCAGCCGCGGGCAATCGATGAAGTGAATCGACCAAATTGTCCCGGTTAGCTCTCTGCAAAAAATCGGAAAATCGCCGTCTCGTCGTCGTGGCGGAACCTGCCGCCGCGGAACCGGATGTCCCGCCCCTGCTCGATGTGCTGGTCGACCAATTCCTTGACCCGACCCGAAGCATCCTCGGCGTTGGCGGAACCACGCACTATTTCCATCAGTTCGTCGCCAAGCAGGTTGTCGCTGACACCGTCAGTGCAGCAAACCAGGCGGTCCTCGGGCGACAGATCAATAGTGGTTTGGAACACCGAAAGGGTCGCTTCCGCGCCTATGGCCTTGGAGACGCCAAGGCGGATCAACCCGCCCATACGGCCGCTGTATTGTTCGTATCCGTCCGGGCGGATCACGTAGATGGGGCTGTCTCCCGCAGAGATGATGTGGAGTTGACCGCCCAGATACAGTGCTGCCGAGGCAGTGGTCAGCAGGAAACGCCCTCCACCTACCTGGTGGAACTCGGAGTTCTGCTCGTCCAGGACGGCAACTATGTCCTCTGGGCCGGCGATGTCGATCGCGTTCAGGGCATCGGCAACGGAACCGCTGGCCTCGTCGCCACCGTGACCGGTGACACCGTCCAGGACCACGTCCAGGAAGTTGCCGTCGCCCAAATCGCGGGTCAGATAGTTGTCCTCTCCGTGGGCGGCGTTATCGTGAAGAATAGCCAACGAACTGGTGAGCATAGTTCCTGCATCCTCGCAAGAGGTCGGTTAGGGGCAATCAGCCGGCCATCGCGGCCAGCTCGGTATTCGCATCGAATTGGTAACGGGTCCAGTGGTCCTCGGAGAGCCGGTGCAACGCGGTGCGCCATGCTTCCAAAGCGGTCTGCGGCTCCGGCATCTGCTCGTTTCGGATGGTAATCAGCCGCAGGCATTCGCGCAAGTCCGATGCAAAATCGGCTACGGATGCATACCCGCGTTGTCGCACCTTGCCCACGCACGCTGTCGTGGCGTCGCGCAACGCATCGTCCGCGGACCTGAACGCGCCTATCAAGCTGTCGCACTCGTCCTCGATCGATATGACCGGGCGCTGGTTGTAAGGGTCGAAGTAGCCCGCCGCATCGGTGGGCGGCAGGTGCGGAGCCAAGTAGAACTTCGCCATTTCGATGTAGAAATCGTGGACGTCCTGGGGGCCGCGGTTGCCTTGGGCTCGTTCTACGCCGTGTCCGACCAGTGCGGTTGCGTCCACCAGCGAGATCCGGCCGGTGCCCGGGGAATAGAACACGTTGTGCGGACCGAGATCCAGCAGCGCGTACCCGGCATCGGCGTAAATTTCCTGGGCCTCCAGCAGTTGCGACTGGACGGGCCAATCAGCGACCCCGTCGGGCAGCGCAAGCGGGTGCAGGGCGAAGAGGTTTTGGCCCAAACCGATGGGTACCCGCAGGATACGGCTCCTGGGGTCTCCCACCAGGGGAATGCCCGCTGCGCGTTCCTCTACTCTCACCAAGTAGGGTTGACCCAGGTCTTCGCCAAAATACGCGTCGTGAAGGGTCACTTCGGTAACGCCGATCACGCGAGGCACAACCGAGGAATATTGGCCTGCCCGCTCGTAAGCCTCAAGGGCTCTAGCCGTCCGCTCTTCGACGGGTCCGTGCATTTGACGACTAACCGTCTGAGGAGACGGCCGCTTCAGCACCACGGGTTCACCAGTCTCCCGATCCACCGCGGCGCGCACATCGTAGTCGGCGCCGCTGCCCAGCGGGCCGACGAGTTCAAAGCGATCCAGCGTGACAGTTTCCATTACCGAAGTCCGCGGACTAGTGATGTCCACTCAGGATGGTGATCCAGTCTTCCTTTTGTCGAATTTCGCCGATGACCAACCCGGCCTCGTTGATCGCCGAAGCCGCTTCGTCGTGCTGATCCACAATAATCCCGGATGCGATGAACACGCCGTCATCGGCGAGAAGCTCGGGGATCGCCGGCGAGACCAGTCGGATGCCCCGGGCGCTGATGTTGGCCACGGCGATGTCGTATTTCTCGCCTCGGGTCGCGGCGCTGGGGATGCTGCCCGACTGAGCGTTGACTCGCTCCGCGATGCCGGTGCGACGGAAATTGCGCTGGGCGGCGCGTACCGCGTGTCCGTCGATGTCCACCGCGGTGATCCGTGTTGCGCCCAGCTTGGCCGCGGCGATGGTGAGTATTCCCGAGCCGGTTCCCACGTCAAGAACCGTGCTGCCGGGACGAATCATCTCTTCCAGGGCCTCCAGGCAGGAATAAGTTGTCGGATGATATCCCGTACCGAAAGCCAATCCCGGGTCCAGCTCCACTAGGACATCGTCGGGCTGGGCTTCGTAGTCGATCCAGGAAGGCTTGATCACCAAATTCTGACCGACACGCAGCAGCGTAAAGTGCTGCTTCCAGTTGTCGCGCCAGTCCTCGTTATCATCCAGGGGTCGGATCTGCAACTCGCCCAGGTCCGCAACGCTGGACGCCAACTTGATACCCACCTCGATGTGGGCCAGCCGCTGCCGGGAAAGACTGGGGAGATACGACCGCAGCACCGCATGCTCGCCGGGCTTGGTCTCAACGCTCAACCCGTATCCATACCGCTCAAAGAGGTAAGACACGGGCTCCACGTATTCGAAGGGAACGTTGATGCTCAGTTCGTGCCAGGACATCGCAGCGTCAGCGTAAAGTGGAGGGAGCGCGACATCGGGCCGCCGAGCGGGCCCGACTATTCGCCGCCCGGGGTCAGAGTGTCCTTGATACGGTCAAAAAGACCCCGCTGCTTGTCGTCCTGTTGTGGCTCTTGGATCTCGGCGCTGGGGTCAACGGCCGCTTCTTCCGGCTGTTCGGCCGCCTGCTCAGCCGTTTCCCGGCTGCTGGCGCGTTTCTTCCGTGGAGGCGCGGGCGGCCTTTTGCCGTTGTTGGCCAGCGAATAGGCCAGGTCCTCCACCAGTTTGCGCTGGTACTTGTTCAACTTGGAGGGAATGTCCACACCCACCAGGACTCTGATGTCTCCGCGGCGGTCAGTGGGCCTGCCATCGCGCCGGATCCGGGGGACGCCTCGCGCGCGAACCCGGAACTCGCTGCCGGCCTGGGTCCCGGCCGGAATCTCAAGGTCGACGTCGTCGCCTTCCAGCGTGGGGATCGGCATGGTTGTTCCCAGGGCCGCTTCAGCCATATTGAGCGATGTTTGGTACACGAGGTCGGAATCATCGCGCACGAACAACGGGTGCTCTCGGACACGCACCTGGACGTAAAGGTTCCCGGGCGGGCCGCCGTTGGAACCAGCGTCACCCTCCCCGGTAATGCGGACCTGCATGCCGTTGTCGACGCCGGCGGGGATGGTAACCGTGCGGGTCCGGCGACGCCGTTCGAACCCGCGGGCGCGGCAATTGGAGCAGGGAGTTTCTATGGACCGGCCATTGCCATTGCAACTGGAACAAGGAGTGGTAACGGCAAACTGGCCGAATACGCTGCGTTGAGCGCGACGCACCTGGCCGCTGCCATTGCACGTCCGGCACGTATTTATCGCGGTGCCAGGCTCATTTCCCGCTCCGGAACAGTGGTGGCAAGGCTCTACTCGATTGATCTCGATGTCCTTGTCGCAACCGAATACGGCCTCTTCGAAAGTCAGGTTGACCCGTTGGCTGATGTCCTCCCCGCTGCGCGCTTGGTTGGCGGCGCGCCCACCACCCCCGAAAAAGGTATCGAAAATGTCGCCGAAGCCGCCGAAGGGATCGAAACCGTCAAATCCACGTTCGCTGCCGCCGTTTACGCCAGCGTGCCCGAAACGGTCATAGCGGGTGCGCTTCTCCTGGTCGCTGAGGACCTGATACGCCTCATTGATCTCCTTGAACTTATCCTCAGCGCCGGGGGTTTTATTCCGGTCGGGGTGGAATTCCATCGCCTTCCTTCGGAAAGCGCGACGGATATCCTCTTCGTTGGCACCCCGGTCAACGCCGAGGGTCTCGTAATAGTCTACGGGCATAGCTTTCTAACAATTCACGGTTTGAATAGATTATAGCGGACACTCCGCACAATACTCAACATAGAGCTGCCGCGACGGATGGCCCAACCGCTTTGCATGGGGTTCCAAGGCTCACTAAGTTGCGCAACGATTTCAAGATACGCTGCGGCCTACCAATACGCCGGCGTAGGCGGCCGCCAGGCCGACTGCCAGGTTGGCCGCAATGGAAATGCCGGCGCGACCAAGCTCGCCTCCGGACATGAGCCTGACCCCGTCGTAGGCCAGGGTGGAAAAGGTAGTGAAACCGCCAAGCAAACCCACAGCAAGCATGGCGCGCAGTTCCAGCGGCCAATCTGCTCGCGCGATGAAAATTGTAGCCAGCACGCCCAGGGCGAATGACCCGATAACATTGACCGCAAATGTCCCCACTACCGTGTCCGCCCCGAAATATTGGGCTGCCAGCCGACCTGCGCCAAAGCGCAGCACCGAACCCGCGGCGCCACCGACCGCCACCAACAACCAGATCACGTTACGCCCAGGCGCCCCGCCGTTCCAGGGTCCGCTCGTCCAGCTCAATCCCCCAGCCCGGGCGATCCGACAACGTTATCTTGCCGGCGACGATCTCAGGCCGTACGGTGAAGAGCTCGTCCCAAATCGGGTCGCGATCCGCCGAGGGGAAGGTCTCGCAGATTTCGCCGACCGACAGGCCAGCCACCAGGTGACCGTGCACCTGGGGATCATGATGGGGAGCCAGCCGCACGTTCTCGGCTGCGCACAAGCCGGCGATGCGCAAACACTCGGTCACGCCGCCGTTGCGAGTGCTGTCGTACTGCATGACGCGCACCCCGCCCCGCCGGATGAGATCCCGGGCGTCCCAGCGCGTCACCGCGTTTTCGCCCGACGCGATGGGGATGGCGGTCGAGGCGGCCACCTTGCCCAAGCCCTCGACCCGGTCGTACCAGTGAACCGGCTCCTCCAGCCAGCGGATGTTGAGCGGCTCCAGCATACTCGCGCCTCGAATGGCGGTGTCGACGTCCCATCCTTCGTTGACGTCGACCATTATGTCAATATCCTCGCCCACTGAGTTGCGAACGGCGCTGACCCGCTCGTAGTCCTCGGCGAGGCTGACGTGGCCGATCTTCAGCTTGATGGCCTCGTAACCCATTTCGATGTACGACTCACACTCCCGTACCAGATCGTGAACCGTTTTTCCCTCCTGGTAGTACCCGCCGGTGACGTAGCACGGTGCGGTGTTCGAGTGGCCACCGAGCAATTTGTACACCGGCAGGTCGGCGGCTTTGCCCTTGATGTCCCAAAGGGCGATATCCACCGCCGCCAAGGCAGTGAGTATCTGCGGGCGGCCGAACCCGGACGCGGCCCAGCCGATTTGATGGCACAACCCGAACATCTCGTCCCAAAGCTGTTCGTGGTCAACAGGATCCCGGCCTAGGAGCATCGGCTTGAGCAGATCGACCACGGCCCGGGAGGCGCCATCGGCGTGTATGGCTCCGTCGCTGTCCTGGCGGTAGATGCCAGCGAACCCCTGTCCGGCGCCATGAGCCTCGCCAATGCCGTAGTAGCCAGCATCAGTATGGACGCGAACCAGCAGTTCGCTCACGCGTCCGATGGGTCGGAGGGCCGTCCAGTATTCGCGGTCGGGTGCGGGCCAGACCAGCGCGATGGCCTCAACATCGGTGATTTTCATAATGGTGTTCCTTGGCCAAGGGGTGAACGTGGTTCAGCGGCGGAACCCTTTCTCCCGCAACAGTTGGTCGATCCATTGTCGGTCTTCTTCGGACAAGATTCCTTCCGGGTCGCTGTTGTAGTCGACGTAGTTGGAGTAGTAATCCTGCTCGTACATGTCATCCACCAATACGCCCAGCGGAACCACCGCATCTTCGTCGCCCTCCAGCAACGGTACCGGAACGTCAGGGATGGGAGTTTGCAGGCGGAACGGATACAAGTCCACTTCCGGGCGCGTCTGCGATCGGCTGATCAGATGCCGGTAAGGCGCGTTGCCATCGTAACCTTCCACCGGCATGGGCCGGCCGCGGCGAATGAGGTCAATCTCCACCAGGTGTGTGGGGCTGAAAATCACTCGCTCGCGCTTGTCCAGATACTGGCTGCGCCCGTGTCCACTTAAGATCTTGTTGCTGGGCGACAGCAACTCCACAATGGTTACCGGGTCTTCGTGGTCCCGTTCGCCAATGGTGATGAACATCTCCCGAGTTGTTTCGTCATCCAGGGGGAGCCTGGCGGTTACTCGGCCTTCCGCCAGGTAGGTAGCGGCGCCACGCTCATGCACACCGCCGCCTCTGATCGAAAGGTCAGGTTCGGCGTACCGCGCCGGAGCGTCGCGAGAGGGGTCGTTGCCGATGCCGACACGCTCGTCCATGATGACCGTGTACCGGAACGGCAAAGTGCGGCGCAGAAAACGGAACATCTCGTGGATGATATTGTTGTGGACCTCCGGCCAGATCCGCCTGGATTCCAGATAGGGGTTCATGCCCGGAAACGGGTTGGCAAAGGGGTTTTCCATCTCGCCGTCCTGGCTATGCGCCGTCAGAGACGAGTTGGGAAAACCGGCCCAGCCGGAAAAGCCCGATGTCGTGGTCAGTCTGGCCATGCTCCGCCAGGTCGGCCATAATTTCGCCTATCACGCTGGTGAATTTGAACCCGTGCCCGGAGAACCCGGCGGCCACGGAGACCTGAGGATGATCGGGTAGCGTGTCGATGATGAAGTGCTCGTCAGGGGTGTTGGTGAACATGCAGGTCTTCAGCGCGAGGGTCGGGCCGGCTGCTTCCGGGAAGTAACGCTCGGTGAACTGCCGGAGTGCGGCCTCGTCCCGGGCGTTGGGTTCCCGGTCCATGGTGTCGGGGTCCACCTGCTCGCGGAAGTGGTTGAACATGCCCAGCTTGAAGCCGGGTATCCCGTAGGACGGGAAGCCGTAGAAACGACCTTCCTCAACCTCCATGCCGAAGCATGGGAAATTCTCTGGGCGGAAAAGCTCCGGGCGATAGGGTGCAAACCATCCCAGCACCTGCCGCTCCGGAACGGCGTGGGCGGCGACTTCGGGCGCCACCTTGCCGGCCCAGGCTCCGGCGGTGACCACCAGGCGCCGCGCCGAGTAGGTATCTTTGTCGGTTGTCACGACCACGCCCCCGCCGGCGGTGGGTTCCCAGCTGAGCGCGGCCTCGCGGCCGTGTACCTCGGCGCCGATTTCCAGGGCCGCCGAAACGTGCCCCACGATGCACCGCTCGGAAAGCACGAAACCGCCCTGCTGCTCGTAGAGCATTTCGGCTTCTTCGGGCAGTTGATAACCCGGCCACTCCCGGTTCACCTCCGGGCCGCTGAGCATCCGGTACGGCAGGTGATGCTGCGTCACCGTTTCCAGAGATCCCTCAAGCAGTTGGCTGGCCCCGACGCCTCCCCGCACGCAGCCGGTGGTAACCAGCAGTTTTTCCCCGGCCACGTTCTCCAGTTGATGCCAGAGTTCGTAGGCCCGGTAGAGCAACGGCACATAGGATGGGTCCTCGTGGTAGGCCAGGCGGATCATCCGGCTGACGCCGTGGGAGGAGCCCATCTCGTTGGGGATGTCGTACTGCTCCAGCCCCAGCACCTTCCAGCCGCGACGGGCCAGGTGATAGACGGCGGCACTCCCCATGCCGCCGACACCGATCACTATTGCGTCAAACTCGCGCATTGGTTTCCCTGCCTGGTTCCTGGATTCCCGCTCTCGTGGGAATGACGCGGTGGGTTGCGGAACCTACGCTCGGGGCAACGGATTGCCCGGCGTGGTCATGCGCAGGCTGTACACCGAGGTGCGTGCCGTGAATAGCATGGTTCTGAAGTCAGGGCCGCCGAAGGAGCAGTTGGCCGGTATCTCCGGTACCCTGATGATGCCCAGATGCTCGCCGGCCGGTGAGAAGACCCACACGCCGCCGGAACCGGTGCAGTACACCCGGCCTTCCGCATCCACTTTCATGCCGTCCGGCACCCCGTCCTCGGCGGAGGCCATGCTACCGAACATGCGACTGTTGCTCAGTGAGCCATCGGCCGCCACGTCATAGGCCTGGATGAACTGGTTCTGCTTGACCTCGCCGTCCCAATACTGGTCGGGTCGTTCGCCAAGCTTGCGGGTGTTGGACACGTAAAGAACCGACTCGTCGGGGGAGAAAGCGATGCCGTTGGGGAAGTCGATGTCGTGGGCGGACATGTCCACGGTTCCGTCCGGAGCAATGCGGTGGATGGTGCCGGGCCACTCAATCTCCTGCTCGGCTTCCGGAACGCGCCCGCTGGGGTTGGTGAAGTAGATGCTGCCGTCGCTGCGACACACGATGTCATTGGGCCGGTGGAACCGCTTGCCATCCCACCGGTCGGCCACCACGTTGATGGTGCCGTCCGATTCCATGCGCGTGATGCGGCGGTTGTCGCCCTCGCACATGAGCAGGCGGCCTTGCAAGTCCAGGGTCATGCCGTTGGTGCCGCCGCTGGGCTCGCGGATGATTTCGGGCGCTCCGCCGGCAGGCGACATACGGTGGATGACGGGCGGCTCGCGCCTCAGGTCCACAAACAGCCAGTAGCCGTCTGGGTGCCACAGCGGCCCCTCGGTGAACACGAAGTCGGTGGCGAGTTGCTGTGCTTCCTGGTCGGGTTCTACGATTCCGGGCAGATATTCGGGCATATTGTGCCTCCTTTGGAGAGGGGAGCGTTAGCATGGATATACAGGATGGACGGGATTTGGTTGATGTATCGTAAATCAAATACCATCCCGCATATCTTGCTCATCCGTGCAGAATTATTTGGGTCAGGTGATCCCAGTGCTGTTCGGCGAAGTCCATGCCGACGAGACCGCTGAACGCCGCCATCCTCCGCTCCATCGCCTGCTTCGACGCTTTGCTACTCCCGGTCCTCCCGCAGCCGCTCGATTTCATGCCGCAGCCGTTGTGCCTCGGCCACGGCGGCGTCCCTCTCGTCGGCCAGGCTATCGAAGGTGTCCAGGTAACGTTGGCCCGCCGGGTCATACCAGCGGAGTTGCCCATGTTCCCAGCATACCTGCAACCCCAGAACCCGGCTGTCGCCATAGTACATATCCGCCGCGTGCCGGTGTATGGAAATAGGCTCATAGCGCCCGTTGACCAGCGTCCAGCCAATCAGCCCAGCGGCGTAGCGTTTGCCCCAGTCCGGGTCGAAAAGCCAGCACTCGGTCACCCCGAAGTTGGCGTAATCAAACCACTTGGCGTTTTCATCGTTGGCGGCGGTGGTGTCCGAAGCGATTTCCAGCACGAAATCGGGCGGCTTGCCCTGTTCATTGATGGCGTAACCGTCCTGGGCCAAGATATGGGCGCGCCGAACATTGAAAGCGATGATCAGGTCGGGAATCCTCACGCCGGCCCGGCTCCGGGGCACATCCCAGGATACGGGAACTTCGCTCAGCACCAGAGTAGTGTCCGGGTTGCCCAGATGCCGGCGCAGAGCGGGCTGGTGTCCCTGGTCGTGAAGATGACGGCTGTTCATCATGTCGGCACGGGGCGGAAACTCAGGGAACTTGGCGATGGCCGGAGGCGTCGCCGGCGCCGGGGTGGCGGTAAATCTGCTAGTCATGATGCCTCCCAGCCGACACAGGACAGGCAGGGTCGGTTTGTACCAGAATGCACAGATTACCCCAAATGCGCCAGGTACTGTTCGGCGAAGTCCATGCCAACGAGATCGCTGAACGCGGTCATCAGGCGCTCGGTCACCGGGCCCGGGACGCTTCCGTCGCCAACTGTGGCACCGTTGACCGCGGACACCGGGCAGATGCACAGGCTGGTGGAGGTCAGGAACGCTTCATCGGCGGTGTAAGCATCGTACAGGTCTATGTCGCATTCGGCGGTAGCGAGACCCAAACCGTCGGCCAGTTCCAGGGTCTGGTTGCGGGTTACACCTTCCAGCACGTACTGGGACTTGGGCGTCATCACCGCGCCGTCCTTGACCAGGAAGACGTTGCTGCCGCGACCCTCGGTGAGGTTGCCGAATTCGTCCAGCAGGATGGCCCACGCGTCCGGGTCTTCGCCATGCACCTCCAACTCGCCCATGATGAGATTGAGGTAGTTGTGGGTCTTGGCGCGGGGACTGAGGAACCGGGGAGGGATGCGGGCCACCGACGGGGTGCTGATGCGGGCGCCGTCCCGGTACAGCGGAGCGCGGGCGGCGAAGGGTATGGCATGGCTCTCGATGATGATGGTGGGTCGATTACCCCCGGCCCGGTCCGCTCCTTCCACACCGCGACTGATCCGCTGCATGACCCACATGTCCTGGCCGGCCGGAAGCATCGGGTGATTGTGAGCAACCACGGCCTCCGTGGCGTCCGTCATCTCCTCCTTGCTCATGCCAACGTCGATGCGCAAGTAGCGGAGGGAGTTGTAAAGGCGGTCGATGTGGCGGTCCAGCCGGAAGGTCTTGCCGCCAAAGGTGCGGGTCGCGTCGAACACCGCGTCACCGTACAGGAAGCCGCGGTCGTAAATTGACAGCGCAACCTGGCTGCCGGGGGTCATTTCACCGTTGAAATAGACGATCATTTCGTCTGCCATCATCAGAACTCCCAATTCATCCTGTCAATGCTGTGCATCGATGTAAGTCAGGCGTCTTTCCGCCGTACCTGGAACCCGGCTTCCTTTTCCATCGGCAATACGATGGCCGCGCTATCCAGGTCTCCCAGTCCCTGCTCAACCGCTTCTGACAGCAGACGGTAGGCCAGATCACCGGCGGCGATCGGTGTCTCCAGGTCGCGGGCCATCTCCTGGATGAGCCCCAGGTCCTTGAGGAACACCCGCAGTTGAGTGCGGATCCCTTCGAAGTCACGGTCAAGCATGGCCGGGGCGTTTCGTCCCAGAAGGAAGCTCTGACCCCACCCCGAATTGACCAGCTCGAAAACCAGCGCCGGGTCGGCGCCCGACTTCGCCCCCAGCAGCATCGCCTCGGCGGCGGCGACCATGTGCACGCCGACCAGCAGTTGGTTAACCAGCTTGGCGGCGGTGCCGGAGCCCGTGGGACCCACATGCCGCACTACTGCGCCCATAACATCGAACAGAGGCTGGGCTGCCGCGTAAGCTTCGGCCGGGCCGCCGACCATGATGGTCAGGGTGCCGTCGGTGGCACGCTCGGTGCCGCCGCTGATTGGGGCATCGAGGAACATTGCTCCGCGCTTTTCGGCGGCTTCGGCACAGGCCTTCGAGGTCGCGGCACCCACGGTGCTGTGGTCGACAATGATCTGCCCGGCACGAGCGTTGGGCAGGGCGCCATCGTCTCCGAGGAGGACCGACTCGCAGGTCGCCACATCGGGCAGGCAGGCCAGCACGATGTCGCAATCGGCCATGACCTCCACAGTGGAAGTCGCGGCCGTAGCCCCGGCGTCAGTAATCTGGCGCACCTTCTCCTGGCTACGGTTATGAACCGTCAGGTCGTAGCCCGCATGCAGCAGGTTGTAAGACATGGGCAGGCCCATGCGCCCCAGGCCGATGAAACCGATTTTTTCAGCCAAGTTGTCAGCTCCTCAAACGGGGTTCGTTGGCCACGGCAAGGAGGCGGGCGACGAAACCGCGCGCTCTTGGCCGGTATCTGGCTATCCTGCCGTCACTCATTTGGCCGTGGTAGAAATGGTTGTGAAACCGTTCCATAACGTCAAATTCGGTGAGCCAATGGCACGCGCCGGGAACGTTAGGCAGTCGCTTGGCAACCCTCTTCAGGGCGCCGTGACTATCGTAAGGCCATCCGTTTCGCAAGGCGACGGCTATCAAAGCGTGAGCGACCGCGCCCCATAGCATTTCCGCCCCTTTCAGCGTTTTACCGCCGGCAAACTCAACATCCGCTTCGTCCAGCAATTCAGGCGCTAGCTCAACGTGTTCTCGCAGCGGCAACGTTGGAGTAGTCATCGGGTCACTCCGTCAGACGCTGCACTTCGCTGACGAACTCCCGGACCACCCGAAGCATACGATGACTGTCGCCGTCCTCCCAGACGAAACGGCCATAGTGAACCTTCTCGGTATAGCCTTCTACAGCAGCGTATGAACTCAGCAGAATATCGCCGACCTGCTCATCCATTTTGGCAATTTTCTCCACCACCGGGTAGAGGTCATCGCCGTCATAATCCCAGCCCTTTTTGGAGGCGACGGTCTTGAGAGCATGGATCATTGCCGCCCGCAGGTTTTCAGTAGCCGCCAGCGCGTCGCCGTTCTCAAACTCCCGGTCGGCAGCGTCCAGGTAGTCCTGAGCGGTTTTCAGTTGATTTTGAGTTTGCATCCCGACATCCCCCTCTGAACTGTGCCGTGCGATCAGCATAGCGCAGGGATATAGCCGGGGCAACACGGTTACCAGATCAGCCCTTCCTGTAACGCTGCCGCCTCGACCAGGTCCCATCCGTCTTCGATACCGGGCATTATCCGGTCGCAGGCTTCGGCCTTGAGCACCGCCCGCCCGACCTCGTCGCTATCGTCCACCGACACCAACGCCGCCGTCACCTGAGCGGCCTCAGCAGGATCCACTTCGGGTCGGGCGGTGAAACAGCAGTGGCTGTAGCCGGGGCTGCTCCAGAACACTTTCAGTTCGTCGGTGTTGATGCCATGCCGCTCGCTCAGGGTTTCAAATGACCGGGCACTGATGGCTCCCGCGTCGTAAGCACGGTTCAAGACCTGGAGGGCCACGTCAACCTGGTCGGAACTGTGCTGCTGGTCGCGCTGGTCATAGAAATCGGCGGATGCCAGCGCGCGGTTCGGATGGATGCCCATCTGCTTGAGGAAATAGACGGGCAGGAGACCGGCTTCGACCGAGTCCCGGGCGGCGAAAGCGAAGCGAGTACCGGGCAGGTCTTCCACGGTGTCAATCGAGGAATCGGCGCGGGTGATAAACCTGGTGGTGAAACCGATGTCGACATCGCGCACAGCCAGCACGGGCGCTCCATCAGGCAGGGCGCGGCGCATCTTGACGTGAGACAGCGGGCCGTTCCACGCCAGGTTAATTTCCCCGCGCGTAAAGGCGTCCACCATCTCGTCGTAGCCGGAATAGAGCACCCAATCGAACTCAACGCCGTTGCGGCGGAACACCGTTTCCAGCGCGCGGCAAAGGTCGAGGTGTGCCGGGGAACCTGTTGCGCCCATTCGGATCATGTTGGTCACCTCCTGTTGGGTCAGGTGCAATGCGGGCAGTCTGGGGCGCAGGTGTACTCGCGGGGCTACGACCCGTCGCCCGCGGCCATTTCCGCGGCGGGGGTTGTTCCGGTCAGCTCCGCCCGTTCCATCGGGCTGGCGCGCATCAGCGTTGCCGGGACGATGGCCAGGATGGCGATGATGCCGGCGGCGCGGAAGAAGCTGTGGAACAGGTCCAGGCTGGCGTGACTGATCACTTCCCGCCGCTCGGCGGACGGCAGGGCCACCGTTTCGTCAAAGATGGTCAGCAGTTCGTTGACACCCCATGCCGACAATGCGGCCATTCCCAGCGTCATCCCCAGCATCCGCGCCACCACGATCATTGACGCCGATACCGCCCGGTAATCCAACGGGGCCGACAGGATCGCCCGGTGCATCAGCGGGGCGATGACCAGGCCGAACCCGACGCCGGCGATTACCATGTCAATGGTCAGCTTCGGGTCGCTGATTCCCACTGGCCAGCCGGGCAGTCCCAGCAGTGGCCAGCCGCCCACCTGGAACATTCCGATGGCAATCAGCGCCAGCCCCGGTACGGTGACCCAGCGAGCGTCAATCCAGCGCAGCAGCAGGCCGCCGACCACGGAGAATATCGGGATCGTCCCCGTCATCCGCAGTAGCCACAGCGCCGCGGTCAGCGAGTCCACCGGACGCTCCGGCACGTCCATCACCGTGTTGGCCATAATCACCATGGCAGCCATGGCGACTATGAGGGCAATCCCCACCAGCAACTGGGCGATGTTGGCCATCACGAAAGCCCAGGCCCGGAACAGGGCGCCGGACAACAGCGGCTGCACCGTCCGCCGTTGCAGCAGCACCAACGCTCCTGTGCTGACCAAAAAGCCCACCAGCAACCAGTAAGGCGTCCAGGACGACAGCCGGAACAGGCCCTCGTGGGCTACCGCCAGGGAGAGCAGCACCAGGGCAATCGTGAGCACGATTGCGCCGCGGTAATCCATGCGGGCGTCGGCGAACCGCTGGTTGGGCAGGAACAGCAGGGCTGCGGCAATAATGGCGGCCTGGGGCACGTTGAGCCAGAATATGCCTCGCCAGCTCCAGATTTCGATGATGGCGCCGCCGTAGGCCGGCCCCAGCATACTGCCCGCCTCGGCGGCGCCGGCGACGATGCCCAGGGCCAGCCCCCGTTTCTCCGGCGAGACCAGCGCCGCCGCGATGGCCAGGCTGATGGGCACCGTGCCGCCCCCACCGATGGCCTGCACCACCCGCGCAATGACTATCTGGTCCAGCGGGTCAATCTGGTCGTTCAGCCAACCCCATTCCCCGGACAGGGCGACCAGAGTTGTTCCGACACAGAAAACCAGAAGGGAGTACTGGTAGATGCGGGTATAGCCATAAACGTCGGCCAACCGGCCCAGCAACGGCATCGCCACGGTGTAGCCCAGCAGGTAGGCGGTCACCACCCAGATGACCGCCTCCAACCGGGCCAGCTGGATTTTCAAATCAGCCATTACCGCCGGCAGCGCCGTTACCACGACCGTCTGGTCCAGGGCGGTGATAAAGGTGCCGGTGGCGATGGCCGCTACCATCACCCAGGGAGGGAGCCCGTGCCGTTGCAGTCGGCTTAACATAGGTACGGTACAGGGACGGCGGGAGTGGGAAAGGGTCGCCGGTTACTGCTGGATATTGGAGAGGTCAAGATAGTCGTCGGGCCCGGGGATTTCAATCTCAACGGTGGCATTGTAGTCGCTCACCGTTACTTTACGCACGGTATCGGCGTCGTCGAATTCCCCGATGGGGCCTATGATGCGGGCTTGGCGAAGAATTTTCTCCTCGGTATCCGTCCAGACTTCCACATCTACCCGCTGGCCTTCCACTGGGAAAAGCAGCAACCAGTCCATTACGGTCGCCGGAGCGTCGCCGGTAATCTTGTAGGCGCTTTTGCCGTCGATTTCTTCCTCCCCGGCGAGGACGGGGTTGTCGATAGAGTCGGCGGCAACAGCGACAATGTCGTTCAGCTCCGTGATGGGGATGGAAATGCTGGAAAAGGGGCGCTTGGTCCAGTAGCCGGACAGGGGGTCGGTAAGGAAATAGCTGTCGGGAGTTACCGCCATGCGCAGTTCGACGTAGGTGCCGTCCTCAGTAGGGGCATCGGGGCCGGAAACGAGGTAGGCGTCAACGGTCATTTGCGCGCCCTGCTCGGCGTTCCAGCCGCCTTTGGCAACAGTGGCCTTGGCCTGAACCGTACTCACGTAGATGCTGCCGGCTTCGTGCTCGACCACAAAGTTGAAAGACTGCGCCTGCCGGAGGTTCTCGGCCGTCTCCACCAGCAGGGCCGCCGGATCCGGCGGCGGTGTGGGGGTGGGCGTTGGCTGTCCGGCAGCCGGCTGGGCAGCGGGAGCGGCGGCCGGTTCTGACGCAGCGGCCGGAGGGTCAGAGCCGCCGCACGCCGCCGCCAGCAGACCGACGCACAACGCAATCGTAATGCCCCACCAATGCCAACGGCGTTCCATGATTAAGCGAATGGCGTTCGCACGCAACATTTGTATTTGTACCCCCGGGATAATTTTTACATCATCGTCGCCAGAATCTGAGAATGCACCGAATTGGCGCGATGGGCAGGACACAGGTACTTTGGATGGTACGAATTCAATCCTGATAATCCTGCTGCTTCTGACTTTTCGCTGTCCTGAAGTGGATACGTCTGAGCCGGCCTATTGGGATGACCAAACTGCCATGCTGCCGTTGGCGATGTCGTGCAGTTGCCCGCCGCCGCCGGTTTCCACGACGTACACGCGGGAGCCGCCACCGCTGCTGCCATTGCGCCGCTCGGACAAGTACTGTTGCGTTCCGGTTACGACCAGGGCCGATCCGTCCGGAGCCCACGGCGAGTGGCTCCGGGCGTACTGGTCGAAGAACGCCAGCATCAGGAACGTTTCCCCGCTGGGCGAGAATCGGAACCCACCGAGAGCGGCATCGGTCTCGTCGCCGGCGTCATCCGAGGTCAAACCCTCCGCGATTCTCCACTCCATGGTGCGCTCTTCAGGGTTCAGGGCCACCCAGGCCAGGCGATCTCCCCGGGGCTCCCAAAAGAATCCGAGAACCCAATCGTCCTCCTTGACGGTCCGCTCGACGCTGCCGTCGACGGCCAACAGGCGCAGACGGCGGTAGGCAGGTGAACCGGCGATCTGCCGATCCGCCACGGCGATAACGTCGCCATTGGCCGACCACAGGAACGCGCACGCGCCTTCGACTTCCGCCAGCCTGAGGGCGGCGTCATCGGCTTGGTCTGGTCGTCCCACCCACAGCGCTTCGCTATCTCCCCCAGGGGCGGACCAGGCCAGCCGGCTGCCGTCGGGAGACCAGGCCGGCGTCCGGAACGAACGTGATTGGGCCAATGGCTGGACACTGAACTGCCGGGCGTCGTAGTCCGGCCGAACCAGCAGCACGTCCTCGTTGCTGTGCACCGCCAGCGAAGCGCTGTCGGGAGCCCAGTCGAAATACAGCGGCGCGCCACGTTGCACCGCCAATGGTTCGCGGGGCGGCCCGGACTGGGGTGCGGCGGTGGCATCCACGAGGAACAGGGTCAGCCCCTCCGGGGTTGCCGCCGTGATTCCCAATTTTTGCCCGTCGGGAGACCATTGGACATAGTGAGGGGTACCCTCCGCGATGGTCAGCGGAGCCTCGTTCACAAAGGCCGCTCCGCCGACGCCGGTGGAAGATTCCAGCGTGTGCAGGCTGATCTGAGCGTCGCTGGGAGATTCGCCCCGCAGGAGAGAAACGGCGATACGGGACGCATCCGGAGACCACACGGGCCAGCTGTACATGGCCTCACGGCGCTGGGGCTGGGCCAGGATGCCGCCAGCGCGAGCAACCGCGCCGGTCGTCAGCAGGCTGCGTCCCGAACCGTCAGGATCAGAGGTTACCAGTTGGCCGTCGTTGTCGATGTATGCAATGCGGTTGATATGCATAGGAGCTTCATTATTCGCGTTGTCACGCGGATTTGCCGCGCACGCCACCGCGACCAGCAGCACAACTACCGCCGCGACAGCAAGGCACCAGTGGAGGAACACCGGCATCCAGGGAGCCGTCGTACCCATGGGCCGCGGGATCAATTTCGAGCGCACGCGCGTAACGGTAGCATCCAACATCCCAATAAGCAACGGAGGGCGACCCGCGCCGTTCATCGGCGGCGCGGGTCAAACAGGGATCAGATGGCACAGGGCGAAGTGGACGGCCCCGATTAGCGGTCGCCGTCACGAAAACTGTGGTTTAATGCCGAGTATCCCAGGGTCGATGCACGGGCAATTGAGCGAGTCGAAATCACTACGATGACAACACAAAACACCCCCCCGGCCGGCCGAGTGATAATGGTGCAAGGCACGGCCTCCCACGTGGGCAAGAGCGTGCTGGTATCGGCGCTTTGTCGCATATTCCGACAGGACGGGCTGCGCGTCGCGCCGTTCAAGGCGCAGAACATGTCCAACAACTCATACGTCACGCCGGATGGCGGCGAAATCGGCCGCGCCCAGGCTGTCCAAGCCGAGGCCGCCGGCGTCGAAGCGCGCATCGAGATGAACCCGGTCCTGCTCAAACCGGAGGCGGACAGCCACGCCCAGGTGGTGCTGATGGGCCGCCCCCTGACCTCTGCCCGCGCTCGTGACTACTTCGACCTGAAAGCCACACTGTGGGAGTCGGTTTCCAACTCGCTGGACGTTTTGCGCAGCCAGCACGACGTGGTGGTCATCGAGGGGGCGGGCAGCCCGGCCGAGATCAACCTGAAAGCGACCGAGATCGTCAACATGCGGGTCGCGCTCCATGCCAACGCGCCGGTGCTTCTGTGCGGAGACATCGACCGGGGCGGCGTGTTCGCGTCGTTGGTGGGTACACTGCAACTGCTGGACGATGCGGAGCGAGATCGGGTCAAGGGCCTGTTGATCAACAAGTTCCGCGGGGACGTCTCGCTCTTGACCGATGGGTTGACCTGGCTGGAAAACTACACGAACAAACCCGTGGTCGGCGTGGTTCATCACTTCCGGGACATACACATTCCCGAAGAGGATTCGGTGGCGCTGGACATTACGCCGCCTCACGCATCCTCCCCTGACGTGCTGGACGTGGCGGTGGTGCAGGTCCCCCACATTTCAAACTTCGACGACTTCGACCCGCTGGCGCGGGAGCCGGGGGTCTCACTCCGGTACGTCCAGAGCGGCGACCGACTGGGTCGGCCGGATCTGGTGATCCTCCCGGGCAGCAAGACAACCATTCCCGATCTGATGTGGATGGAACAGCAGGGATTGTCCCGGGCCGTCTCGGGGGCTGTGGAGCACGGCTCCGCGATCATCGGCATCTGCGGCGGCTACCAGATGCTGGGCAAAACCCTGCTGGACCCGGATCGCATCGAGTCTTCGATCGGGGCTGCGGACGGCCTCGGGCTGCTCCCCCTAGTAACCACCTTCGCCGGAACCAAGGAAACCCACCGGGTCGAGGCTACCGTCCGGCAAGAGGCGTCCACACGCGGCCACCTGATGTCGGGCGCCGACGGTGAAACGGTGGTTGGCTACGAGATACACATGGGGCGAACCACGGGTGAAGGCGCTATACCGCCGTTCACTGTGGTTGACCGGGCCGATACCGCCGTCACCCCGGAGACGGCGTTCGATGGAGCGCTGGACGCCAGCGGGCGCGTGATGGGAACGTACATCCACGGGCTGTTCCACAACGCCGGCGTCAGACGGGCCATCCTGGGCGAATTGGCCCGTCGGAAAGGCGTCGGGTTGCCCGAGGGGGTCGACGTGGCGCGTGACCGGGAGTACGACCGGCTCGCCGATTGGGTGCGGGACAGCCTGCGCATGGACCTGGTATACGACATGGCGGGGCTGACGCCGGCGCTATGAGCTCGATACACCTGGTATTGGGCGGCATTCGGTCGGGTAAAAGCGCTTACGCGGAACGTCTGGCAGCCGAAATTGCCGGACGCGAGCCAGCCCTGTACGTGGCCACGGGTATCGCCGTTGACGCGGAGATGGAGGAGCGCATCCAACGACACCAGCAGCGGCGACCCCAAAATTGGCAAACCCTTGAAGCTCCCCTGAACCCAGTTGGCGCGCTGCAGGATCAGTCGCGCGCCATGGACCCTCCCACCGTCCTGCTGCTCGACTCAATGGACGTTTGGGTGTCGAATCTGATGCTGGAGCACGAGGGCACGCCGCGGTCGGAATTGGAAGCCCGCATCGTGGGCGCGGCGCGGCGGCTTGCTGAATACATTCGGGAGATCGATAGCCAGGCAGTGGTAGTCAGCAGCGAAATCGGCCATTCCTTGGTTGCGACGACCGCGATGGGCCGCCAGTTCCAGGATCTGCTGGGAACGGTCAACCAGGCGATGGCGGAGGAAGCGGACCAGGTCACCATGGTAGTGGCCGGGTTGCCCGTTCCGATCAAGCCCACGGGAACCGCCCGCTGACCAGCGGTGGGCCGGCGCAGGGCGACGCAATGGCTGACTACACGTTGGGAACGGCTTCGGTGCTGGCGCCGGGAACCTGCGGCGAACTGGTGCAGGGAATGACCGGGGACGTAGACTTCCTGGTGACCTGCCCGATCAACCAATTCTCGCGAGCGACGGTCACCGTCTCCAGATCAGATCAGCCCGGCGAGCATATACGAGGAATCGACCACCTGCCAAAAGCCCGCCAAGCCGTGGCTGACACGTTGGCCCGACTCAGCCATTGCCTCGGAATGCCCGGCATCGTTGTCGACGTCACGGTGGCAAACCCGATGCCGGTGGGCAAAGGCATGGGCAGCAGCAGCGCGGACATCACGGCCGCGGTGTGCGCGACAGGCAAGGCCGCGGGTGTCGATTTGTCGCCGGATGCCATTGCAAAGATCGCGCTGGGGGTAGAGCCGACCGACGGCGTGATGTTTCCCGGCATCGCCATGTTCGATCATCGTCGCGGCAGAGTCCTCGAACTTCTAGGCGCTCCTCCTCCAATGGAGGTAATCGTTATCGACCGCGGCGGTCAGGTAGATACGCTGGAGTTCAACCGGGTCGATCGTGAAGAGCACTGGCGGTCAGTCGCCGATGCCACCACCGAGGCCCTGGAGTTGGTGCGCGAAGGCATCCGCCGCTGCGATCCTGAGCTGGTTGGCCGGGGCGCCACCATCTCGGCGCAAGTAGGACGGCCGGATGACACCGGCCCGTGGGTGCAAAAGGCGTCAGACTTCGCTGCTGAAATCGGCGCGGTGGGCGTCAATGTGGCCCACAGCGGAACCGTGGTCGGTATCCTGTTAGATGCGCGGAAACGACAGAGCAAGCCGGCGTACCGGCTGGCCCTGGAGGAATTTATCGAAGCCGCCGACGTACAGCACTACCGGGTGATCGGCGGCGGCGTGCGTTTCTGATTGTTCTCCGTGCTCGCGAACGGCGATCTTTATGTCCTTGGAGCAGGTAATGTCCTCCCGGAGTTTTGCAATGGCTACCCGGTGGAGCACCGCAAAATGGACACTGACGAGCCCGGTGATCTTCAAAACTACGGCTTCTGGTCTTTACCGTATCTTGGACCTCCCTCCGTGATGTACTGGATGCAGTGCGATTCCCGACCTGTGACCGGTCACAAAATATAAACTGGCCAGCGTAGCCTGCATTGAGTCCAAAGCAGTCTTGCGCCCAGCGCAAGATTCTAGTGTCGGAGGGAGGCTTTTCCCAGCCAAACCACCGCTCGTTCACTAGCTTTCTAATGTGCGTGTCCACCGGGAACGCTGCCAATTTGTCCAACGACATCAACGCAACACAGTCGGCAATTTTGGCACCGATTCCGTTGGGAACTTTACGACCTTGCCTTTTTCCTTGCATCAAACTCTGTTTAGCTACTGAATAAGGCAATGATTTCATCTCGTCAAAATCCAGCCGGCCATCATGAACCCGCTGTGCGGCGGCGAATATTACCGATGGGAAGTCACGGTTGAACCTGCCTGCAAACTCTAGCTCAATCAATGCCTCAAGTTTGACTTCCAATATCCGTTCTGGTGTTGGGAAAGCAGGTCGTTCGTCATCGCCCAGATTCATCGTTTGACGGCTCAGCGTGGCAATCTCAGACACACACTGCTTGATGTTTGGGATTTTGTTACTTCTTGAGCAGATGTATGACACCAAACATTCCCAAGGTTCTTGCCTCAGCACGCGCATCCCGGGATATTTTCGCACCAACTCAGCGATATGATCGTCTTGGCTGCTGATGTCGGCGTATATGGCCGCGATGTCGTCATCCTCGCGGAAGTAGCAGCGCAGCATATCGTTGTCTGCGACGGTGGCAGATCGTTCCCCGTCCGGGCCGCCTATCCGATACCTAACCGGGCCGTTGAGACCACCAACTTGGCTGATGTGGATCAGGTTTTCGCCTAGTACACCCGAGAACCACTTGTGACCGTCACCATAGAAATCCGGCGTCAGTTCCTGCCAGCGAAACGCCTGCCCCATTGTCAGGCTGAGTTCTAGGTCAAACGGCTGCTCAATTTCCAGTTCCTGCGCCATCACGTTCCTCCGAACTCCGACTGCCGTGCATCCAGCCTTTCACAACATCCTGTTCATCCTGTTTATCCATGTAAATACATTCTCTACCGCCCCTCCCGACGGCGGCCGTGGAAAAGGTACTGCTGGGAGTAGCCCGCGTATTGGCCGAAGTGGTCCTGCGCCCATTCCACCATCGCTCGGTCTGGCGGCTTTTTCTGCATGGGGAAATACCATTCCGCCAAGGCACGGCGCACCCATACGTCCACCGGAAACGCCTGCAACTTTTCCAACGAGAACACCGCGATGCAGTCGGCGATCTTGGCGCCGATGCCGTAGCACTCCATGAGCCTGGACTTGGTTTCCGGATAGGGCAGGCGGATCAGTTCCTCCAGGTCCAGCTCACCGTCGCAGACGCGTTGCGCAGCCGCGACTACATAGGGAGCGCGGAACCCCAGGCCCAACTCTCGAAGAAACCCTTCTCCGGCGGAGGCCAGTTGTTCGGCGGACGCGAAAGTGTGCCGGACTTCCCCGTCCAGTTCCAGCGGGTTTCCCAGGCTGTCCGCCATGGCCTCCATGTTCTGGTGGATGCGAGGGATGTTGGACGTGGCGGAGCAGATGAACGCCACCGTGCACTCCCAGGGATCCTGGCGCAAAATTCGCAGCCCCGGATAACGGGCCACCATTTCCGCGACCCGCCGGTCTCGGCAAATGTCGTCGTATATGGCGCAGATGTCGTCGTCGAGACGGAAATAAGACCGCAGCAAGTCCGACAGCGCGCCCGGGTCCACGGCATCGCCAGAGCCGGCGGCGCTATATTCCACTCCTCCTGCCGTCTGTCGGATGTGAATGAGCCACTGGCCCAACACGCCCGAATACCAGTCTTCCCCCAGATTCTTCCAGCGATGGGCCTGCCCGCTTTCGAGGCTCTCCGCCAGGTCAAAGGGCTGGTCTATCGTCAGTTGCCCCGTCTGTTCCAGCACCGCCAATCCTTGACCCGCACCCGGAAACGTTGGTTAGCCGGTTCGAGGGCGGTCGAGTTGCAGCCAACGGGCGGCCTGATCGCCGACGGTGTTGACGCTGGATCTTTCGACCGTGCAGGGGGGCAGCGCGTTCAGGAAGCGGTCACCGTAGTTTGCCGTTTGGATACGGCGGTCCAGTATGACTACGGCGCCCCGATCCACTTTGTTGCGGATCAGCCGGCCGAACCCCTGGCGGAAACGGAGGACGGCGGACGGCACCTGGTATTCGTTGAACGGATTGTTGAACAAGTTACCCCGGGCCTTGACGATGGGATCCGTAGGAACCGGGAAGGGCAGGCGGCACAGCAGCAACCCGCGCAGGATGCCCGATTCCATGTCGACACCCTCCCAGAAACTGGCGGTGCCGAGCAGGACGGCGCGCGGGTCGGCGTGCAGCCGGTCAACCAGTTGTCGCGGCGTGCCGTCGATCCCCTGGGCCAGAACGTTGATACCCGACGCGCGCAAGGGCCCACGGACGTGGAAGGATGCGTCTCGCAGCGCACTGTGGGAAGTGAACAGCGCCATGACGTGTCCGTCCAATGCCTGCGCCATGTTGAGGATCACCTGGGCCGTCCCGCGGGCGTGGTCGGCGCCGCGACGCGGATCGGGGAGGTCATCGGGCACCATGAGCAAGGTATTGCGCCGGTAGTTGAACGGGCTGTCGACCAGCAGTTCGTCGCAGTCGTCGGGGAAGCCGAGGCGTTGCCGCAGGAAACCAAAGTTGCTGTCCGTAGCCAGGGTCGCGCTGGTCAAAACCACCGTCTCTTTCTGTTGGAACAGCTTCTCAGACAGGATAGGGCCGACCGACAACGGGGTGGAGTGCAGCGTGATGTTGCGCCGCACCATGTCGATCCATTGGATCCGTTCCTCATCATAACGACCGAAGACGGATGACAGACGGTCGTTGAACTCGGAGACCATGTCTACCGCGCTGATCAGTTCGTTTCCCTGGCTGTCGTCAGAGAGATCGAATATCCCCTGGTCCACCAGCCTCCAGACGTCGTTCAGGCGGTTCACGCCGTCGGCCATAAAGGTTGAGAACGATTCCCATTCGAGGGCGGCGGCGCCCCATTCCCGGCTCTGCCGCACCGAGGGCTCCAGGGAGACCGGCTGACGGTCGTTGTCGCCGCGGGTGTGTGATTGATAGAGGCTGGTGATCGCCGCCCACAGCTGTTGCCACGCCTGCAGGGCCTGGTTGCAACTGGCCGTGGCGTTGGTTAGAGCGTCCCGGGCGCGTCCGAGGTTTTCGTCGTAGGGCGACTGGTTGGCGATGCCGGTCAGGTGCCGGAACAAGCGGTAAACGGCGTCCATTTCCTGGGCTAGATCGTCCTCGGCCATCTCAAAACCCAACTGCCGGCTTGCTTCTTCCTCCAGGTGGTGGGCTTCGTCGACTATGAGGTGCTGGTAGTCCTGCAACACCGTGCCACCGACGGCAAGGTCCGCCAGCAGGAGGGCATGGTTCACCACCAGGATGTTGGCCGCTTCGGCTCGCTGGCGGGCCTGGCGCAGGAAGCAGGGCGCGCCGCCGCGGAACGACTGGCACACGCCCTGGTTGTCGGCGCACACCCGCAACCAGGCTCGATGGTCTCCGAAGTTCAGGTTGAGATCGGTGCGGTCGCCATCTACGGTATCGTCCAGCCAGACTGCGGTTTTGCCCAGCACCCGGGCCTCGTCCTCGGACAAAGTGTCCGATGTGCCCAGGCTGGTCCACCGGCGCAGACACACGTAGTTGGATCGACCTTTGAGTTGAGCCGCGCGAACCGCTCCTGGTTCGAGGACGCCGGCCTCTTCCAGGATGGAGATCACCGCCGGAATGTCCTTATCCATCAGCTGTTCCTGCAGGCTGATGGTGTTGGTGGAAATCACCACCCGATGTCCGTGGGTGGCGGAGTAAAGAATCGCGGGGAGAAGATATGCGATGCTCTTGCCGATACCAGTGCCGCCTTCCACGATCAGCTTCCGGCCCTGGTAGATGGCGCGGGTAACCGCCTTGAGCATCTCGGCCTGTTGGGGCCTGTTTTCAAACCCAGGGAAAGAGCTTGCGAAAACGCCGTGGGGCGCCAGAAGGTCCTCGACCTGTTGCTCGGTGAGCTCACGCCGGACGGCGCTGGCCGTTTGGTCGCCCGCATCATGCGACATCCGCCTGGCAATGCTATCCAGGTTCAACCCGGTCAGTCCCACAGCGCCGTTGCTTCCGGGAGCGGCGTTGGCGCCGGGGGCATGAGGCACGATCGCCTCGAGCAGTTCCGCAACCGAGGCGTTAGCGGCGCGGGCAGCGCGGGCGATAAACGCGACTTTCGCCGACGGGTACGAAGCGCCCAGTTTCAATAGCTCATGGAAAACCAGCGCGGTAGTTTCCGCGTCGGCCACGGCGCGATGGGCCTGGTTGTGGTCGAGGGCCAAATGCCGGGCGAGAGCGCTGAGGTTGTATTCGGGCAGCGTGGGCAGGAATATCGACGCCAAGTCCCAGGTGTTGTAACTCCGGTTGGTCAGGTGGAGACCGTGCGATGACAGAAATCCCAGGTCAAAGGCAATGTTGTGCCCCACGATGGGCAGATCACCCACGAAACCGGCGAACTGCGCGGCCACCTGCTGGAACCGTGGCGCTCGCTCTATTTGAGCGGGGCTGATGGAGGTCAATTGCTGGATGAACGTGGGGATCTGGCGACCCGGATTCACGAAGGTCTGGTATCGCTCGGTGATCTCGCCACCCCGGAACTTGACGGCTCCAATCTCGATAATGGCATCGGATTGCGCTTGAAGCCCGGTGGTTTCCAGATCGACGCAGACGAAGTCGCGCTCGAATATGTCACTTTTGGGCAACAGCGTCTGAGTCATCGCGATGAACTGCTCTCGGCGCGAAACCGAGCCTACGTTGAGCGCAGGCGGTACGGCCGCAAGGATCCCTGCCTCAGCCCTTCCAACGGGCGGAAGTCCCGGCGATGCAGCGCCGCGAGAAACTGGGCCTCGTCAAAGATTTCGTCGGGGAATTCGGTCACGAATTTGCCCAGCCCGTGGTGGCTGTGAGCGTCGCTGCCACCGGTCACCGGCAGGTTCAACCGTTGGGCGACGTCGGCCGCAAAGCGATTTTCCTCGTCAGACGTGCCGCCGTTGGCAACCTCGATGGCGTCCGTCAACTGGAACACCGGATGCGTCATAGCAGTGTCGACATCCTGCGGGATCGGCTCCTTGGGGTCGGGATAGAGTAGAGGGCGGGTTCGCTGATGTCGCCCCAGGACACCCCGGAACGGGTGCGCCGACACGACGAAGCCGCCAACGGCGTGGGCCGCTTTGCTGAGCTCCTCCGCGCGGTTGAACCCACTTTGGTACCGGTCCACGCCGAAAGCCAGGATGTGACCCATGTCGGTGTCGGCTTCCATGGCGCGGATGAGCACGACGTTGTGCAGGGCGGCAAAGGCCGCGAATTCGTGCCGGTCCCATGGACCGGAATGTTCGGTGATGCACAAGCCACGCAGTCCCAGACGTTCTGCCTCCAGGATGAGTTCTTCGGGCGTCAGGCTGGAATCGGAGCTGCCTTTGGTCGTATGGATGTGTAAGTCAAAAATGCGTGACATAAGCACTACCAGTCTATGCGTAGCCCCGAACCGCGTCAACGCCGTAGCTGTCCTCACGCGTATCCAGTTTCACTCGAATCGTTATAGCGACCCCACACTTGATGCGGGGGTGGCAATCTCGTCACCTGCGGCACCCGCTCAATATCGGATGAGCGGGTGCCGGGTTGAGACCGTCGCCGGTCAAGCCCAAACTGGAATCATCCTGTCCATCCCGTTCATCCTGTTTATCCCGGTAAAACGTCCCGCTGATTTTTGAAAGTGGGTACGCTTGAGGGGCATAGCGTGGCAATCTGGTCGGGACATCGGACGCTTGTGAGCAACGAGATCACCACCTCTCTTCCCTCCTGACGATCACCAAAAAGGTACGCGTGGGAACCCAGGTGTACTCGACGCTGGGGCGTCCTTGACCCCGTGCTATACTGAGGCCGTGAGTACGCAGGCAGACAGGCCGCTGGTGGGTGTGGGAGTGGTATTCGTCAGGGGCGGCAAGGTCTTCCTGGCGCAGCGGCAGGGAGCCCACGGCGAGGCGACCTGGGGCTCGGCGGGCGGCCATCTCGAGTTCGGAGAAACGCTGGAGCAGTGCGCCCGCCGGGAGGCCCACGAAGAGTTGGGAGTGGAGGTGGGCGAGCTTCGCGTGCTTTGCCTGAGCAACATTGTTGCTTACGACCGTCACTATGTGGACGTGGAGTTCCTGGGCGATATCGGCGACCAGGACCCCGTTCCCCAGGCCGGTGACGG
This sequence comes from Dehalococcoidia bacterium, assembly GCA_022827095.1. Taxonomy (GTDB): domain Bacteria; phylum Chloroflexota; class Dehalococcoidia; order Lucifugimonadales; family UBA3495; genus Bin87. The sequence continues at coordinate 41,550 of JAJDTP010000006.1, read as the reverse complement.
CTCCTTCTGTGAATACGGTTGGTTTCCGTTGCGCGATCCGCCCCTACCCCTGTTCGAACCCATGCGGTTGGCGATCTCCAGCCTGCTCTCTGGAGACTGGTACTATCCGCCCGCCGGCGAAGGAGGCGGCGAGGCACTGTCCGACTGATACGAAAGCGGTCCGAACCCGCCCCGAAATCGTCCAAAATCTTTGGCGGATTTCCTAAAATCCGTGAATTGCTGACGTCTGCGTCATGGCAAAGGAACGACAGATTTGGTATAATGCTAAGGGTGTCCATACTGGATATTGTTGTACTGCGTTACAGTAACGGCCTCAACATATTCACGTTGACAGAGGCCCGGGACCGGAGAAACCATTCAGCATGACTCAACAAGTAGTATTACCTGCGGCAGAAGAGTCCTCCGAATATACGTCGGACAATATCCAAGTATTGAAAGGACTGGAAGCCGTCCGTGTTCGTCCGGGAATGTACATCGGCAGCACCGGAGTGGACGGGCTTCATCATCTGATCAAAGAGTTGCTGGACAATGCAGTGGACGAGGCCCTCGCCGGCCACTGCGACCGCATCGACGTCCGCATCGCAGCGGACGGGGCTGTAAGCGTTTCCGATAACGGGCGCGGCATCCCCGTCGACGTGCATCCGGAAACCGGGGTCTCCGGCCTGGAAACGGTCATGACCACCCTGCACGCCGGCGGCAAGTTCGACGGCGCCGCCTACAAAGTATCCGGTGGCCTCCACGGCGTCGGCGCATCCGTGGTCAACGCCCTGGCCTCCCGGCTCCACGCCGAAGTGTGCCGCGGCGGGTTGCGCTACACCCAGGACTACGCGAAGGGCATCCCCACCACCGACCTACAGCAGCACCAGAAGATCCGCAAACAGGGCACCACGGTCACCTACTATGCCGACTCCGAAATCTTTCCGGAGATCACCTATGACTTCGGTCGGCTGGTGGCTCAGCTCCGCCAGACCGCCTATCTCAACAAGGGCCTGGAGATCTGCCTGGTCAGCGAGTTCCACGCTGCCGAACGCAACGGCGACATCGAACGCTGCTTCTTTTTCGATACCGGCGTGGCCAGCATGGTGCGGAACATCAACCGCAAGCGCAACGTGGTCATGCCCGACCCGTTCTACTACCAGCGCATCGCCGAGGACGCCGACGTCGAGGTTGCGTTCCAATACCACCATACCGACGGCCACGACAACCTGGCCGCGGACGAGCGCACCTTCGCGAACTGCATCCTGACGCCCGAAGGCGGCACCCACCTGGCCGGCTTCCGGTCCGCGCTGACCCGCGTGCTCAACGACTACGCCCGCAAGCAGAATATCCTCAAGGACCCCAAGGACTCCTTCAGCGGCGAGGACACGCGCGGCGGCCTGGTCGCCGTGGTCAGCGTGAAGTTGGGCGACCCGCAGTTCGAGGGCCAGACCAAGAACAAGCTCAGCAACCCCGAAATCCGCAGCCGCGTGGAAGCGGCGACCTCCGAGGGACTCACCCGTTTCCTCGAAGAGAACCCCACTGCGGCCAAGGGCGTCATTGACAAGGTCCAGACCAACCATGCGGCCCGGGAGGCGGCCCGGCGAGCCCGTGACCTCGTGCTCCGCAAAAACGCCCTCGATGGCACCTCGCTGCCCGGCAAGCTCGCGGACTGTGCCGAGCGCGACCCCGCCAAGTCCGAACTTTACATCGTGGAGGGTGAATCCGCCGGCGGCTCTGCCAAGATGGGTCGAGACCGCCAGTTCCAGGCCATCCTCCCCCTCAAGGGCAAGATCCTCAACGTGGAACGCTTTCTCGACAAAGTGGAGCGCATCCTCAGCCACGAAGAAATCCGCGCCATCATCTCGGCGGTGGGCACCGGCGAAGGCGAGGCCTTCGACATCTCCAAGCTCCGCTACCATCACATCATCATCATGACCGACGCGGATGTGGACGGCTCCCACATCCGCACCCTGATCCTCACCTACTTCTACCGACGTATGCGCGAGCTCATCGAGGGCGGCTTCCTCTACATCGCGCAGCCGCCGCTGTATCGCGTGCAGCGCGGTCGAAACATCGCCTACGCCTATTCAGAGGACGAAAAAGACGCGCTGATCAAGCGCATGTCCACCGCGCGGTCCGAACCGTCGATCCAGCGGTACAAGGGTCTCGGCGAAATGAACGCCGACCAACTCTGGGAGACCACGATGGACCCGGCCGCTCGCAAGATGCTGAAGGTGACCATCAACGACATCGACGACGTGGACCGCATAGAGGACACTGACGAGGTGTTCGCGATGTTGATGGGCGAACAGGTCGCTCCGCGCAAGAATTTCATCCAACGCCACGCCACCGAAGTCCAGAACCTGGACGTCTAGTCCACCCTTCGGTTCCGGGGCCACCGCGATGCGACGTGACGGCCTGGCCGTCCTGATCCCCGAAGACGAGCTTCGGGCCGGCGTTGCCACGCTGGCCCGCGAAATCGACCGCGACTACGCGACCACCGGCATGGTAATCGTGTGCGTCCTCAAGGGCGCGGCGATCTTCACCGCGGACCTGTTGCGGGTTTTGCAGGCCGAAGTACATCGCCTCGAATTCGTGCGGGCCAGCAGCTACGGCGGCGGCACCCAATCCTCCGGCGACGTCAGGCTGACCGGCACTTTAGATCCCAGCCATCTAGGCGGCCAGCATGTGCTCATCGTGGACGACATCGCGGACACCGGATATACCTGCGTGGCCGTGAAAAACTACATCAGCGGCCTGGAACCCGCCTCATTGCGCTATTGCACCCTTCTGGACAAACCGGACCGTCGGGCGGTTGAGGTCCAGTACGACTACGTCGGGTTCACCATCCCCAACCACTTCGTCGTGGGTTACGGCATGGACTTCGACGAGCGGTACCGCGGCCTGCCGGCGATCTACTACTTTCCAGAGGAGTGAACTGGACGTTTCAGTACTGCGTCCAAAACCCGGTCGGCTGTTTCTCCGGAAGCCGGCCCGCCAGTATTCTGGCGACCAATTAGAGTCGTAGATCCGGCAAACCCACCGAGTAGGGAAGCGCCGGCAGCAGCCCGAGACCAGAGCGTAGAGGCCCGCCCGCCTAGCCGAGAGAAGGAGTCTCAAGCCCGCGCTTGCGGGACATCAATAGGCCACGGACTGGCCATCTCCCCGCGGGTCGGAGGCTCCCGCCAGCACGCCACGGCGCCGGTCCCGCACGATGAGTTGCACCACGCCGTGGTAGGAACCCAGCGGGTTCTGCACCACGTTGTGCCCCATCCGACCCAGGTCCCGGATCGTGTCGTCCGGCATGCCCATCTCTACTCTGAGCTCACCGGCGCGGTTGATCGTCGCCGGGTCGGTGCCGGGGAAACTGTGCCAACGCGGCGATTCAACGGCGTCCTGGGGTTGCAGCCCCCCGTCAATCAACTTGGTCAGCATCTGGATCCCCACCTGCGGCTGGACATCCCCGCCGGGCGTACCACCGACAATGGACACCTCACCGCCCACCGTGGTCAGGTAGCAGTTCAGCGTGTGCATGGTCCGCTTGCCCGGGGCAATGACGTTGGGATGGTCCGGTTCCAGGCTAAATCCACGCCCGGCACGGTTGTTGAACAGCACGCCGGTGCCAGGAGCGACGACGCCCGAACCGAACCCGTTGGACAGGCTGTGGATCCAGCTGACCGCATTGCCCTCGCCGTCAGCGACGCAGAAATACGTGGTGTCGCCGTGGCCGTTCACCGGAACCAGGGGGCGGACTTCATCGCCGGCCTGGAAGGGATGGATCTGCTCGCGGCGCAGGTCGGCGTACTCTGACGACAGCAGGCCGTCCAGCGGCCAGTCAACGAAGTTCGGGTCGCCGGCGAGACGATTGCGGTCCGAGTACGCGATCTTCTTCGCTTCCACCAGCAGGTGTATCGAGTCCGCCGAGTTCGGCGTCATCGACGACAGGTCGTGACCGCTGACGATGTTCAGCATCTCCAGCAGCAGGAACCCCTGGGACGGCGGGCGGGTCTGGTACACGGTGTGCTCGCGGTACGTGGTGGTGATCGCGTCGCCCACGTCGGCGTAATGGCCGGCGAAATCGGCCTCGGTGAACAACCCGCCGGCATTGTTCAGCCCCTCAACCATCTTCGCAGCGATGTCGCTGCGGTAGAAAGCGTCGGCGCCACCCTCGGCAACAGCGCGCATCGTGTTCGCCAAATCGCCGTTGACCAGGACCTCACCGACTCGGGGCGACCGCCCGCCGTTGGTCAGGTAGATGTCGGCGGTGGCCGCGAAACGTCCCAGTAACTCGGCGTTTCCGGCGAAAGACCGCGCGATGCGAGGCGACACCGGGAACCCTCGATCCGCGTACTGGATGGCAGGGGCCAGCAGGTCCGCAAAGGGCATAGTGCCGAAACTGCGGTGCATGGTCTCCCACGCGGCGGCCTCTCCGGGCACGGATATCGAGTGCGGCCCCTGTATGGGCATCAAGGCCAGGCCCTGGCTGCGGTAGTGTTCGGCATCAGCGCCCGACGCGGCAACCCCGCTGCTGTTGATGTTGGTGACCCGGCCGCTCTTGGCGTCGTAGGCCAGGATGAACGAATCGCCGCCCAGGCCGCAAACTGGCACCAGGGTAACGCATTCCACGGCCGCAACCGCCAGGGCGGCGTCGAAGGCATTCCCGCCATCCTGCATGACACGGAGTCCGGCTGCCCCCGCCAGGGGCGAGTTCGAGCAGACCATGCCATTCTGGCCGTACACGGCGCTGCGGGTGAGTTGGGTGATGGACATGGTAACGCCTCCTGGGTAGCGGGTTGACCCTCTGATTATAATGGCCGCCGGACTTTTGGATACTGATAATTGCAGAATTAATTGCATCTGCACAGTCCAGGACGAGCGCATCGCCGCCGTGCGCAACGTCTTCGGCAACACCACCGCCACGCTCTTCGGCCTCTGGGACATCCGCTACCTGTACCGGACGGACCGGTAGCGCGCGTCAATTTTACCCCACGGTCAAGATGTCCGCAGTTTTCTCGTTTCATAGACAATCGTCTATGGATATCGTGCCATATATATGGTACTTTCCACAGGCAACAAGAGGCTCCTACCAATCACATTGGGTGTGCGAAAAAGGTTTCATTCATCCAGCCACATTAGCCTATGAAATCTATACAATCATCAGCCAATAACCAGCGTAATCCGTTGGAACGGCAAGCGATTGGCCGGGAGCGATTGGCCGGGGAGGAAGAAAATGCTCAAAATCGCCATTCCAGTCATCGGCGCCTTGGTCATTGGAGCGGCATTGTCTTGTGGCGGGATCGGTGGAGATCCGGTCAAGGACCTTGCCAACTGCAACTGGAAGTGGCAAGGGGACTACCTGAAAAATGCAGAAGGATTTAGATCCGTCAGTGACTACCGAGATTTCCTCCAACACGAACTGGACACCGGTAGCATGGACATGGATGATATTCAACGACATCTCGAAATCTGTCGTGAAAACAGCTAGAACGACAATATCCAAACTATATTCGAACTCGACGGCTCGGTGTACTACCGTCTGATCAAGTTCATAGCCTACAGTATATGACTGACTGTGCCGGCGGTGACATACACTGAGGCGTGTACCAGGCATCTGTTCCACTAGACACTGAGGGAATAAATGAAATCCTTGAATTTTCTCGCTGCACCATTCCCCGCCGCCATCTTGATCTCCCTCGTAAGCGTTGTCGTTGTCGGCGCACCGCCGGCAGAGGCCTAGGGCAGCGTTCCACCTATCACCAACGTCGAACTTTGTGACGCGCCAAACCCCGGCGAGGTGGTCATTTCTTAGGACGCCGTGCCCCAAACCACCCACTACCTCATGGTTGACGCTGCGCCGGCCTGTAAACACCATGTCATAGGAAAATGCAAGGCAGGCCGGCGGATGCTGTTTTCTGAGATACCGCCAGCCGTGCAAATATCAGGCACGAGGGAGGTTCTATGCGCAAATCAAGCAGATCCGGCCCGTTGGCTATAGCACCTCTGTCGTGGCGGACGATCCTGGCCGTTGCCGCCGTTGCCCTGCTGATGACCGTGGTCGTCGCTTGCGGAGGCAACGAACCTGAAGCCTCTGTGCCAACCACTCCGGCCGCCACTGCTCCCACGCCAACCACTCCGGCCGCCACTGCTCCCACGCCAACCACTCCGGCCGCCACTGCTCCCACGCCAACCACCCCAGCCGCCACTGCTCCCGCGCCAACCACCCCAGCCGCCACTGCTCCCGCGCCAACCACCCCAGCCGCCACTGCTCCCGCGCCAACCACCCCAGCCGCCACTGCTCCCGCGCCGTCAGCAACCGACCGGGATGTGCTGGTCGCCCTCTACAACGCCACGGACGGCCCCAACTGGACGAACAACGACGGATGGCTCAGCGACCAACCCATTGGGGAGTGGCACGGCGTAACCACCGACGACAATGGCCGGGTCACCGAACTAGATATGGGAGAAAACAACCTTCAGGGTGCGATACCGCCGGAGCTGGGCAACCTCACTAACTTGAAGGAACTACGCCTGTGGAGGAACGAACTTACCGGTACACTACCGCAAGATATGATTCGGCTTACTGCGCTGGAGTATCTCGCTTTTTACAATAACCCGGCACTCTGCGCGCCCGTCGATAGCACGTTCCAGTCGTGGCTCCAAAGCATAGATCAAATGTATGGCAGCAGTTGCGCGGCCATGGATTCGTCTGCAGACCGAGCGGCCTTGGTCACCATCTTTAACGCCACGGGCGGGGCGAATTGGACGGACAGTTCCAACTGGCTAAGTGACCGGCCAATGCGGGAGTGGCACGGAGTCATCACCGATGCCAACGGACAGGTTACCGCATTGGCTCTCAGAATGAACAATCTCCAAGGCCCGATACCTCGAGAGTTCACCAGTCTTCCCAATCTGACTGACCTATCCCTTTGGGGAAACCAACTGACTGGCCCTGTACCTGCTTGGCTCGGCGAACTGTCAAACCTGGAGGAGCTGTGGCTGTCCGGCAACCAATTTACAGGAGAGATACCGGCGGAGTTGGGGGAACTTCCCAGATTGAAACGGCTCAGCCTCAGCCGCAACCAACTGACCGGGGCGATTCCAACGACGCTGGGCAATCTATCCAATCTTGAACTCCTATACCTCTATGAGAACCAGTTGACCGGCCAAATACCATCCCAACTGGGCAACCTCGACAACCTGAAACGGCTAATCCTCAGTCGCAACCAACTCACCGGGCTAATTCCAACGACGCTGGGCAACCTCTCCAATCTTGAACTCCTATACCTTTATGAGAACCAGTTGACCGGCCAGATACCATCCCAACTGGGCAGCCTCTCCAACCTGACCGACCTACGCCTAAGCAGCAACGAGTTGACCGGGACGATACCGCCAGAGCTAGTGCGTCTCACCAACCTGACGAACCTGTCCCTCGGCCGGAATCAATTGACCGGGATCTTGCCTCCCTCCCTGGGGAACCTCTCCAAGTTGGAGACGCTGTCCCTCGGCGGCAACGACCTTGAAGGACCAATACCGGATGACCTGAGCCGCCTTTCCAATCTGATCTACCTACACCTGTGGGGGAACCAACTGACCGGCTCCATTCCGGCTTGGCTGGGCAACTTGAACAACCTGGAACGGTTGCAACTTGGCGACAACCGGTTGCGGGGAGAGATACCCTCTTCCCTAAGCAGCCTCACCAACCTAGCCGACCTGCGTCTAAACAACAACGAGTTGACCGGGACGATACCGTCCCAGCTGGGCAACCTCTCCAACCTGCAAGCGTTGCGCCTCAATGGCAACCAGTTGGATGGGCCGATACCCTCCCGGCTAGGCAACCTCTCCAACCTGCAAACTTTGCGCCTCAACGATAACCATTTGACCGGACCTATTCCTATCTGGCTGGGCAACCTATCCAATCTGCGTCGGTTTGATCTCAACGAAACCCAGTTGACCGGAGACTTGCCTACTTGGCTAGGCAATCTGACCAACCTGGATGACCTGAACCTGGGCGGGAACCAGCTGACCGGGCCCATACCATCTGAGTTGCAGAACCTCACCAAGCTGACGCGTCTATACCTGTGGGGCAACCAGCTGACCGGGCCCGTTCCTGCCTGGCTGGGCAGCCTTAACAGCCTGGAGCGGTTGTACCTCAATAGCAACCAGTTGACCGGCCCGATACCGTCGGAGTTGGGGAACTTGGTCAACTTGGAAATAAGCCGCCTCGCCGGCAACCAGCTGACCGGCTGCGTCCCGCTTGCCCTGCAAGGGGTTGCGGACAACGACTTCGACGCCCTTGGTTTGCAGTTCTGCGCCAACTGACGAGTGAGGCTTCACGGTGGGGGCGGGCTCCCCCACCGTACTACACCCTCCTGTCCGGCCACTTCATACAGCAGCCGCCGCACGGTATTGCCCTGCGGCGGCACGGCCAAATCCGGCGCAATCTCCGCCAGCGGCACCAGCACGAACGCCCGCTGCGCCATGCGCGGGTGCGGTATCTGCAAGTCCGGTTCTGACGAATCCACTACTTGGTCGCCGTACAGCAGGATATCCACGTCGATCAGCCTCGGCCCCCAGCGGTAGGACTCGACGCGGCCAACCTCCGCCTCTACGGACTTGCACGCCGCCAGCAGTTCTTCCGGCGACAGCGTGGTCTCGTAGGCGGCCACCAGATTGAGGAAGTTGGGCTGATCCGCCACCGCCCACGGCTCGGTCTCGTACACCGATGAACACCCAGTTCGGCGCATACCTACCGTCGAATTGAGGAGTTGCAACGCCTGGGTCAGTGCCGCCATGCGGTCGCCCAGGTTTCCACCGAGGCACAGGTAGGTTGTTATCGGCTCGGCCATCCGTCAGGCCTCCAGTCGCGCACAATGGCGTCGGTCATGCGGGCCACCCGCACCATTTGTCTTACGTCGTGCACCCTTACGATTTCCGCGCCGCCAGCGATGCTCAGGGCCACCGCCGCCGCGGTGCCCTCCACCCGGTCATCCGTGGGCAATCCCAGCACGCGGCCAATGGTCAACTTTCGCGAGACCCCCAGCAGCATCGGGTAGCCGAGTTCCTGTAGCTCCGGCAGTCGCCGCAGCAGCTCCAGGTTGTGGTCGGCGGTCTTGCCGAAACCGATGCCGGGGTCAAGGATCACATTGTGATCGGCGATACCGGCAGCGCCGGCTATACCGGCGATCCGGCGGAGTCCGGATATCACATCGGGAACCAGGTCGTCGTATTCCGCCTCCCGCTGGTTGTGCATCAGGATTGCCGGAACGCCGGCGTCCGCGATTACCCGCGCCATATTGCCGTCGGCAAGCAGACCCCAAACATCGTTGACGATGGATGCTCCCGCCCTTATCGCCCGCCGCGCCACCGGGGCCTTGTAGGTGTCCACGCTCACCGGAATTTGCACGGCGCGGCAGACGGCCTCCAGCGCCGGCAGCAGCAGGTCCGCCTCGGCTGACGCGGACACCGGCGTACTGCCCGGCCGCGTCGACTCCGCGCCCACGTCCAGCATGTCCGCGCCGTCGTCCTCCATCCGACGCGCCAGTTCAACCGCTGCGGATACATCCCCGGCCAGCCCGTCCCCGGAGAAAGAGTCTGGCGCCAGGTTGATAATGCCCATCACGTAGGTCCGCCGGCCCCAAACCAGCGGTTCGCCCCCAGCCACGATGAGCTTGGGCGCTTTGCGTCGCGAGGACTGTTGGCATGCAGTCAAATCGTTCTCCATTTCGGAAAGGCGCGGGATTACCGGAACCATTATACTTATCCGCCCAAGAGGGCACGTACCGACGCTCGGGTTTGCCGCCACGCCGAGCGTCTCGATAGCATCGTCCACGGAGGCCGGAATTGTCCACACCAGAAGAAGCCATGACCGATCCGGGTTTGGAAAACCTGCTCCGGCTGCAAGACCAGGCCGCCCTCGGCGGCGGCCAGCGTCGCATCGACCAGCAGCACCAGCGGGGCAAGATGACCGCTAGGGAGCGGTTGGAAGCCCTGATGGATGACGGCACGTTCACCGAGATCGACCGCTTCGTCACCCACCGCACCACCGACTTCGGATTGGCTGATCGCACCTTCCTCGGCGACGCCGTGGTCACCGGCTACGGCAACATCGACGGCCGCCAGGTCTTCGCCTACGCCCAGGACTTCACGGTGTTCGGGGGATCGCTTTCCGAGGTGGTGGGCCAGAAGATCTGCAAGGTCATGGACCTGGCCGCAAAAACTGGCTGTCCCATGATCGGCATCTGCGACTCCGGCGGCGCCCGCATCCAGGAAGGGGCGCTGAGCCTGGCCGCCTACGGCGACATCTTCCTGCGCAACACCATGTACTCCGGCGTGGTGCCGCAGATCTCGGTCATCATGGGCCCTTCCGCCGGCGGCGCAGTCTACTCGCCGGCCATCACCGACTTTATCTTCATGGTGCGGGGAACCGGCCAGATGTACATCACCGGCCCCGACGTGGTGCGTGCGGTCACCGGGGAAGACGTGACCCACGAACAGCTTGGCGGCGCCGACGCCCACGCGGCCCGCAGCGGCGTGGCGCACTTCGTTGCCGATTCCGAGGAGGAGTGCCTCGAGGAACTGCGCCGTCTGATCTCGTTCCTGCCGCTCAACAACCTGGACGACCCGCCCGGCTACCGCTCCGGCGATCCGGTTGACCGCGCCGACGAAGCCCTGCGCGGCATCGTGCCGGCCGAGCCCAACCGCCCCTACGACATTCGAGAGATCATCTACCACATCGTCGACGACGAGGACTTCATGGAAGTCCAGGCCGGATACGCCCCCAACGTGGTAGTCGGTTTCGCCAGGATGGCCGGCCGCACCGTGGGGTTGGTCGGCAACCAGCCGGCGTACCTGGCCGGCGTGCTGGACATCAACGCGTCGGCCAAGGCAGCTCGCTTCGTGCGGTTCTGCGACTGCTTCAACGTGCCGCTGGTAACGCTGGTGGACGTGCCGGGCTTCATGCCGGGGACAGAGCAGGAATACGGCGGCATCATCCGCCACGGCGCGAAGCTTATCTACGCCTACGCGGAGGCCACCGTGCCCAAGGTAGCGCTGATCACCCGCAAGGCCTACGGCGGCGCATATATCGTCATGAGCAGCAAGCACCTGCGCTCGGACGTGAACCTCGCCTGGCCCAGCGCCGAAATCGCCGTCATGGGCCCGGACGGCGCAGTGAACATCATTTACCGGGAGGAGATCAGCAACGCCGACGACCCTGACGCCCGCCGCGCCGAGCTAATCGCCGATTACCAGGAGCGATTCACCAACCCCTATGTGGCCGCCAACCGCGGCTACCTGGACGATGTGATCGATCCGGCCAGCACACGCGCAACCGTCATCCGCGCCCTGGAAATGCTGCAAAACAAGCGGGACACTTTGCCGGCCAAGAAGCACGGTAACATCCCGCTATAATGAGAGCACGGTGGCAAGAGAGTGAAACAATGGGCCAGGGTGGATCGCCATACCCAGCGTGCCGCCGGAACGGGCCGCCCAGGCCTTCACTGCGTTCTACTTGGCGATAGCAGCGGCAATTGCCATTGACCTACTGTTGATTACACACAATCACCGGCCGGAAACGTGGCAACTGACCGCGGAGATGGTCTTTGACGACGGCGGGCAAATCGTGGCCTGGGCGCTAGCGGCGACTTGGCCGCTCATGGAGGTAATGAGAATGGTACTGGCAGGAATATGGCAAGAGCGAACACGCCGCCAAGCCCGCGAGGAAGCCAACCAGCGCTGGCGGGAATGGATCCAGCGTCGAGACCAAGCCGAAGCGCGGGGCGAACCCTTCAAAGAGCCGGCGCCTGACGAGGTTGACCACGGCAAGACGTAAACCGCGACGCCATCGCGGAAGCGGTACAGCGAGATCAACCTGTCGGAGAGTGACAGTATGCAGTTCGGTGTCTTTTACCAAATCCCCTGCAGCGAGGGCCAAACTCCCGCCGACCGTTACGCGGACGTGATGGCGCAGGTGCAACTGGCGGACCAACTGGGCTACGACATGGCCTGGCTGGCCGAACTGCATTTCGCCCGCAGCTTTTCGGTGATGCCGGCGCCGCTCCTGATGGCGTCCGCTCTGTCGCAAACCACCGAGCGGATCATGCTCGGTACCGCGGTCAATCTGCTGCCCTTGCATCACCCGTTGCGCATCGCTGAAGAAGTCGCGACCCTGGACGTGCTGTCGGGCGGGCGGGCCGTTTTCGGCATTGGGCGCGGCTCCAATCCCAACCACTATCGCGGGTACGGCATCCCCATCGAAGAGCGCAATGACCGTTTCGTCGAAGGGCTGGACCTGGCTCTGCGGGCGTGGAAAGAAGAGCAATTGGACTACGACGGCCAGTTCTACCAGGCCCACGGCATCCGATTGGAGCCGAAGCCGATCCAGCAACCGCACCCGCCGGTGTACGTCGCGTCCAACGGCGCCGACACCTTCCCTCTGGTGGGCAGCCTCGGTCACAGCATCCTCGTGACGCCATTGATCATCACCGTGCAGGGCGTCAGCGATGGGCTGGCGAACTACCGCGATACGCTGGTCAAGCACGGGCATGATCCGTCGGCAGTGAAGGTGGTGGTAAACGTGCCCGTGTACGTCGGGGAAACGCCGGAAGAGGCCAAAGCCGGGTTCGCGCCAACGGTGAACAACTACCTGGGTACCCTCCGCAGCATGCAGAACAATTCGCGGGGCTCCGGCCGGGCTTTTCAGATCGACTATGACGACCTGTATAACGAACTGGGCGCGATTGGCACGCCCGAGCAGGTTGCCGAACGGCTGACTTACTTCAGGGAGATTTACGATCCCCAAGAGATCATGTGCTGGTTCAACATCGGCGGCATGTTGAGCAATGAGGAAGTCGGGCGGTCGATGCGGCTGTTCGCCGAAGAGGTGATGCCGCACTTCCAGGATTGACGATGACTGGCCGGCACAACTCCGGCGGGCTGTTCGAGCACGGGCGCGAGCAATTGGCCCGGGAAACGGCCCCGCTGGCAGAGCGGATGCGACCCGCCACCTTCGATGAATTCGTCGGGCAGGCGCACATCCTTGGCGAAGATCGGGTCCTCCGCCGTGCCATCGAAATCGACCGGGTGCCATCCATTCTGTTATGGGGGCCTCCAGGCTCGGGCAAGACCACACTGGCCCGCCTGATCGCCACCGTTACTCGCGCCTACTTCGAACCCGTCAGCGCCGTGTCCGCCGGAGTGGCCGATTTGCGCAGGGCGGTGGCCGGAGCCCAGGAACGCCAGGCCCTCTACCAGCAGTCCACGATCCTGTTCGTCGACGAGATCCATCGCTTCAACAAGGCGCAGCAGGACGTGATCCTGCCCCACGTTGAAGACGGAACGGTCACCTTCATCGGCGCCACCACCGAGAATCCATCCTTCGAAGTCAACGCTCCGCTGCTGTCCCGTTGCCGCGTATTCACCCTGAACGCGCTGGATGACGACGCGGTGGGTGTCATCATCACCCGGGCGTTACAAGATGAAGGTCGCGGCCTGGCGACGCTATCCCCACAGCTGGAACCGGACGCGCTGGCCCACCTGGTCAACATCGCCAACGGCGACGCGCGGGTGGCGTTGAACGCTCTAGAGATGGCCGTGATCGCCGCAGAGCCCGACGCGGACGGCCGGCGCCACGTCACCATGGACGGCATCGCCGATGCCCTGCAACGCCGAACTCCGCAATACGACAAGGCCGGCGACAGCCACTACGACACGATCTCCGCCTTCATCAAGTCGGTTCGCGGCTCATCCCCCGATGGCGCTCTCTACTGGCTCGCACGCATGCTGGAGGCGGGAGAAGACCCCATGTTCATCGCCCGCCGACTGGTGATCCTGGCTACCGAGGACATCGGCCTCGCTAATCCCGGCGCGTTGCCCGTGGCGGTGGCGGCGCAGCAGGCGGTCCACTTCATCGGTCTGCCCGAGGGTCGCATCCCCCTGGCCGAGGCAACGGTCTACCTTGCGACTTCCCCTAAGAGCAACGCGGCCTACCTGGCGCTGGAGCGCGCGCTGGACGACGTGCGCGGCCGTCCTCACGAACCCGTCCCGCTCCACCTGCGCAACGCCGTAACCGGCCTGATGCGTGGCATGGGCTATGGCGCGGGCTACAAGTACGGCCACGACTACGAAGGACACTTCGAGTCGCAGGAATACCTGCCGCCGGAGTTGTCCGACCGCAAGTACTACGAACCCTCGGACCAGGGTTCCGAAGCCGCCATCGCCGAACGATTGCGCCGGTGGTGGGGTGACGGCCGCTGACGGCGAACGGCTGTACCCTCGGATAGGGCGAGCCGGCCGCCAGCCCGAGGGCGGGACGATCAGAACAGCCGAGTCGCCTGGGGATCAGGGCGATGTATACACGTGCAGCAGTTGCGATACCGATTGGTTCGGGCGCAGCTTCCGGTCGATGACCGCCCTCACCTGCCAGCCGACGAAGGTGTGGTTGGCCAACACCGAGGGCATCAAGGGGTCGGGCACTGTGAGCCGGAAAGCCCAGTCGGTTTCCTGGTCAGCGGCCAGGATCGCCGGACGCTGCAGCACCTCGCTGTGCTCGATAACCCGCGCCTGCTTGCTCCCCGAACGTTCCCACCGCATCAGCTCGACGCGCAGTTCGCGCGCCTTTAGCGCCGTTCGGGCGGCAATCGAGACGCTGCCCGTTACGGTTCCGCCGTTGGCTGCGTTCGCTGCGTCCAGCGACAGGCCCATGGTGACGTTGCGAAAGGACCTGCTGGCCGGCAGCTCATCAAGTAACGGCAACCCATCCATCGGGTCAACGTCGGACCGGCTGAACACCACCAGTTCCTGCTGGCACTGCGCCGCCCGGCCCCGGGCTATATTCGCCAGCCATCCGTCATTCGTGGGCAACCAGTCGGCCCTGGTCAGTATCGTCGCCGACAACTCCCACGAGATGCGAGCGTACTTGCCCTTCACGGTGGGCGGCGCCGCGTCCGGCAGCCGCAGCCGTACCGGATAGCGTTGCGGCACCCCGCCTTCCATCGTCACGTCTTCCGCGAATATCTCGTCAATATGCGCCGGCCCGCCGGGATTCCGGCGACCCCGTCCGCTGGGCAGCATCATCTGCGGCACCGCGTCGCGCGCCGAATCCACCCGCATCAGTTCAATCCGCGACAACCGGAGTACCCCCAGCGCCGCCTGGAACGAAAGATGAGGGGTTACGAGGACCTCAGCATCTATGGCGTCCCCGGCGTACAGCGGGCGTGAGTCGATGGCTACGCTGATATCGGCGGTGGGCGATGCGGATTGCCGGAGCATGAGGCACGATCAGCTCAAGCGTCGACGATCGACGTGAGCCGGCATCCCTCCGGTCTCACGCAGCGCGAATCGCCGCAACCGCCTCGTCAGCCGACACGATGTCCGTCTGACGGTTCAGGATCCGGCCGATTAGAAAATCGTGCACGTCAGGTTCGCTGTCGGCGCAGCAGTCCTCGACGATGTACAGCCGATAGTCTCGATCCGCGGCAAACCGGGTGGTGGACAGCACCACGCCGCTGGTCGCGTAGCCCAGCAGGATGATGGTGTCGATATTGTTCCCGGTGAGCGCCACGTCCAGGCCGGTTCCAAAGAGCGCGTTGACCCGATGCTTGCCCACCACCACCTCGTCGTCCCGGGGTCGCACGTCAGGATGGATCAGCGACACCGGATCAAACACCGCCGGCTGACCCGAGGCTTTGCGCACGCTGAACGTCTTGTTCCGCGGGCTGATCTCGGGATACCCGGGACGGAACACCGTGGCGCAATAGCAGACCATCAGGCCGGCCTCACGGGCCGCCGCCTGAAGACCAACCGTTCGCGCCACCACCCCGCGCTCCACGGCGTGGGGCAGATTGCCCATCGCCTCGGCGTAGAAATCGGCGATCAGCAGCGCGGTGGTCTCGCGGTTGATAGCGAACTCAGCCATACCGCACCTCTAACTAGTGGCGGCCAGGCGGCGCACGGTCCCGTTGACCCGCGACAACGCTTCGTCCACGTCGGCCGAGGAAATGTGGCGGTGAGTGACCATGCGCAGCGACTGCTCGCGGCTGTGGCTGACCAGCACCCCGTCTTCGCGCAGTGCCGCAATAACCTCGCGGGCCTCGCCGACCTTATCCCGATTTACCTCGAAAATGACGATGTTGGTGTGGATGCTGTCCGGGTCGACGGTCAGCCCATCGATGTCGGCAAGACCGGCGGCCAAACGGCGCGCGTTGGCGTGGTCGTCGGCCAGCCTCTCAACCATCGTATCCAGGGCCACTAGGCCGGCCGCGGCCAGCACGCCGGCCTGGCGCATACCGCCGCCCACCATCTTGCGCCACTTACGCGCCCGCGTGATGAACTCCTGGGAGCCGCACAGCACCGAACCCACCGGACACGACAGTGCCTTGGAGAGGCAGAAGCTCACGTCGTCCACGTCCTTGGTCAGCTCGGATGCTGGTACCTCCAGGGCCACCGCGGCATTGAAGATCCGCGCGCCGTCCAAGTGCACCGCCGCGCCGGCGGCGTGGGCGACGTGCACCACCTCCCGAGTGTCCTGCGGAGTCATCACGCCGCCGCTGCAACGGTTGTGCGTGTTCTCCAGGCAGACCAGCGTTGTGGCCGGAACGTGGATGTTGGAGGCGTCGCGGATCGCGCCCGACACCGATTCCGCTGAGATCCGACCGTTGGCCTCGTTGGGCACGAGGCGGACCTGCGCGCCGGACAACGCGGTCGGCCCTCCTGACTCGTTCCAGAACATGTGGGCTTCCTGGCCCATGATCATCTCGTCGCCGCGGCTGCACCAGGTCAGGGCGGCGATCAGGTTGCTCATGGTGCCGCTGGCGGTCAGCAGCCCGGCCTCCTGGCCCAACATTCCGGCGGCGCGTTCCTGCAGCGCGTTGATCGAGGGGTCTTCCCCGAACACGTCGTCGCCCACCTCGGCTTCGGCCATCGCCCGGCGCATCTCGTCGGTGGGGTGGGTAATGGTGTCGCTGCGCAGGTCGATCACAGCCATGAAGCCTCCTGAATCGGTAGAAATCCCGGTTTGGCCTCGAGAATCTCGGGCCAGCGCCATTCTAGCACAACCAGCCATCACGACTTCCGGGCCATCAATCACGGTAACCTGCTATCATGTTTCCACTTGCAAGGCCAGCACAAACCCGGCCGGAGGCGGCAACATGCGACAGAGCGCGGTCAGTTTCATAGCGAAAGGCATGACCTTCGAAGGCATCATCGCTTTGCCGGACGGTGAGGGGCCGTTTCCCGGCGTGGTGATGTGCCACCCCCATCCCCTGCACGGCGGCAGCATGGACAACAACGTGGTGGTTGCCGTGACCTTCGGCTTGGCCGACGCCGGCATCGCCTCGCTGCGGTTCAACTTCCGCGGCGTCGGCAACAGCCAGGGCCAGCACGCCCAGGGCGAGAAGGAGCACGAGGAAACCCTTGTGGCGATGGACTTCCTGGGCGCGCTTCCCGATGTCAACGACGACCGGATCGGCCTCGGCGGCTATTCGTTCAGCACGCGGGTGATTTGCTCGCACAAGCAGTTGTACAAGAAGCCCCTGGCCATTGCGCTGGTTGCGCCGTCTCTCGAGGCGATAACCGACAGTCCGCTTCAGAAGGACAAGACGCCCCGCATGATTATTACCGGCGACCGCGACCGTCTGGTCAACTCCGACGGCGTAGACGCTCAACTGGGCAAGTTCGACCCTCCCGCCGATTATCACGTGGTGGCCGGGGCGGACCACTTCTGGGTGGGGCAGGAGCATCAGATGGCCGAAAAGGTGGTGCAATTCTTCGTGGACCATCTGGCCACGCCGTAGTCCATGTCCCGGCCGCGGAGAGATCGCACTCCGATCTATCGGGATTGGACCCTGCTGCAACTGGCGGCGTTGGCTCTCGCGCTGGACCAGCTTACCAAGTTCGTGGTGCGCCAAACCCTGGAGTGGCATTACTCCTGGCCGGCCTACGGTTTCTTCCGCTTCACCCACGTACAGAACACCGGTAGCGCCTTCGGACTGTTCCAGGGCAACAACATTCCGCTGCTGATCGTCTCCCTGGTCGGCGTCGCGGTGCTGGCATACATCTACCGCACCCAGGAACGGCCCGGCCTCCTGATGCGAACCAGCATCGCACTGATGCTGGGCGGCGCGCTGGGCAACCTGGTGGACCGCATCTGGCAGGGTCACGTCACCGACTTTATCGACATCGGACCGTGGCCGGTGTTCAACCTCGCCGACTCGTCAATAGTCGTCGGCCTGGCGATCCTGGCGTGGGTGCTGGTCTTGAACCGTGACCAGGCCCCGCCTACGGAACCGGAACCTGCCGGCGCCTCCGCTTACGCCGCCTGCCCGATCTGCGACGGCGCGATGATCAGCCTGCCCAACGGCGCCCGCTGCGCCGACTGCGGTGTCCGCGAACGGATTCTCGGATAGCCAGGAAATGCACGATGAGCGCCCGTGAAGACCGATCCGATACAGGCGTCCGGTACGAGTTCGTCGTTAGCGCGGAACCTCAACGATCAAGGTTAGACGCCTGGCTGGCTCAACTGCCGGAACTGTCTGCCGCCGGCCTTTCCCGAAGCCGCCTCCAGGCCTTGGCCGCCGAGGGCCTGATCACCGTGAATGGCGACGTCGCCCGTCCCTCCCAGCGCGTCCGGCCCCGGGACGCCATTACCGTATACGTCCCGCCGGCCCGCTCTCCCGAAGACCTGATCCCGCAGGACATACGGGTTTCTGCCATTTACGAGGACGAGCACCTGATCGTGGTGGACAAGCCGGCGGGCCTGCCCGTCCATCCGGGGCCGGGCCACCCCGACGGCACCCTGGTCAACGCCCTGCTTGCCCGGTGCCCTGACATCCGCGGCATTGGCGGCGAGCTGCGGCCCGGCATCGTGCACCGCCTCGACCTCGATACCTCCGGTTTGATGGTGGTAGCCAAAACGCAGATTGCCCACCAGGGCCTCACCGAGCAGCTGAATGATCGCCAGTTCCGCAAGGAATATCTGGCCGTGTCCGTGGGCCTGGTCACTCCGGAGTCCGGAACCATCGACGCCCCCATCGCCCGGGACCCGCGCCACCGTCAGAAGATGGCCGTGGACGCCGGCGGCCGCGCCGCGCGTACCCACTACGAAACCCTCGAAGAGTTACCGGGGCATACCCGGCTCAATCTCGTTCTCGAAACGGGTCGAACCCACCAGATCCGCGTTCACCTGGCGTATCAGGGCTACCCGCTGCTGGGCGACGCCGTGTACGGCAAAGCCAGCACCTTGATAAACCGGCAGTTTTTGCATGCCACACGGCTGGGCTTCCACCATCCCGTCACCGGCGCGTGGATGGAGCATTGCGCCGATCTTCCGGGCGACCTGTCGTCGGTCCTGGAAACGCTGCACGGGCGACCAGGGAACAATCGTTAGACTCTCATGCGTCCCACTTGCGTAAACTGTCAGAATCCGGATTTTCAAGATTTGGGGATTATCAGGATTGGAACCGTTCTGTGATGGAGATCTCCCAATCCTGCCAAATCATAAAATTCCGTAAATCCTGATCCTGGCGTTTGCCCGCCGCGAACTGGGCGCCAATGAGACATTAGACCCCATGTTTAGCGTTCCCGATGGTGCGCTATAATTTGACGGTATCCGTCACCGCACCTCGAACTCCGCACAACAGGCAACCCGAACATGACCGCTAACACACCCACCCCAGCCGGGGATATTCCCTCCGATTTCATTCGCGCCATCATCAATGAGGACCAGGCCGCCGGCGCCTACGACGGCCGTGTGGTCACCCGGTTCCCGCCCGAGCCCAACGGCTATCTCCACATCGGTCACGCCAAGTCGATCTGCCTCAACTTCGGCGTCGGCGAGCAGTACCAGGGCGCCCGCTGCCACATGCGGTTCGACGACACCAACCCGACCCGCGAGGACATCGAGTACGTCGAATCGATCCTCGCCGACGTGAAATGGCTGGGCTTCGATTGGGGCGAAAACCTCTGCTACGCCTCCGACTATTTTGAGCAGTTGTATGAGTACGCGGAGCAACTCATCCGCGACGGCAACGCCTACGTGGACAGCCTCACCGCCGATGAAATCCGGGACTTCCGTGGCACCCTCACCGAGCCCGGCAAGAAGAGCCCCGATCGCGACCGCCCGCCCGAGGAGAGCCTGGACATCTTCCGTCGGATGCGCGCCGGCGAGTTCGCCGATGGCGAGTACGTCCTGCGCGCCAAGATCGACATGGCGTCGCCTAACCTCAACATGCGCGACCCCGTCCTATATCGCATCCGCCACGCCGAGCACCACCGCACCGGGGACGACTGGTGCATCTACCCGATGTACGACTACGCCCACTCATTGTCGGATTCCATCGAGGAGATCACTCACTCCCTGTGCACCCTGGAGTTCGAGGATCACCGGCCGCTGTACGATTGGTGCCAGGAGGTGCTGGGCATCTACCGCAGCCGACAGATCGAGTTCGCCCGGCTCAACCTGACCCATACGGTGATGAGCAAGCGCCGTTTGCGGCAACTGGTTGAAGAGGGCCACGTCGCCGGCTGGGACGATCCACGCATGCCGACACTGAGCGCCCTCCGCCGCCGCGGCTACACTCCCGAGTCGATCCGCGATATGTGCGAGCGCGTCGGCGTGGCCCGACGCAACAGCATGACCGAACTCGCGTTGCTCGAACACTGCCTGCGCGAGGACCTCAACCGCCGGGCTCCCCGTCGCATGGCCGTGCTGCGACCGTTAAAGCTGGTGATCACCAACTATCCGGAAGACAGCAGCGAGGAGTTCCAGGCCATCAACAACCCCGAAGACGAAACCATGGGCACGCGACAGGTTCCCTTCGGTCGTGAAGTGTATATCGAGCGGGATGACTTCATGGAAGACCCTCCCCGCCGGTTCTACCGCCTGGCGCCGGGCCGGGAGGTTCGCCTGCGCTACGCCTGCCTCATCACCTGCACCGACGTTGTGAAGGATGCGCAGGGTGAAATCGTCGAGGTTCATTGCACCTATGATCCCGACAGCCGCGGCGGCAACGCGCCCGACGGCCGTCGGGTCCAGGGAACCATCCACTGGGTCTCGGCCGCTCACGCCGTGCCCCTGGAAGTCCGCCTCTACGACAACCTTTTCACGGAATCCGATCCCGCCGGAAGCGAAACCGATTTCCTGGACCTGATCAACCACGACTCCCTGGAAACGGTCACCGCCATGGGCGAACCCACGCTGGCTACGACGGAAGCAGGCGACCGTCTACAGTTCGAGCGGTTGGGCTACTTCTGCGCCGACACCGATTCGCGACCCGGCGCCCCGGTGTTCAACCGCACCACCACCCTCCGCGACACCTGGGCTCGCATCAGCCAACGAGACACCTGATCAACAAATGACACCGCCTGCCTGCGGGCCACACCGCGGCATCCGGCATGTGAACAAACCGATCCGTCCCCACGGCCGCTGAATCCACCGGGACGGCGATACGAGGAGGCCAACCGCCGTGTCCGCGCCCGTTCGCGTTCGTTACGCGCCCAGCCCCACCGGCAACCCACACATCGGCAATATCCGCACCGCCATGTTCAACTGGCTGTTCGCCCGTCGCAACGGCGGCCAGTTTGTTGTTCGGGTGGAGGACACCGACCAGGGTCGCATCACCGAAGGCGCGGTCGATCACATTTTGGACGGGCTGGAATGGCTCGGAATCGACTGGGACGAGGGCCCCCGGGTCGGCGGCCCCTACGGTCCCTACTTCCAGTCCGAGCGGCTGCAGCGCTACCACGATGCCGCCGAAAGACTGATCGCTTCGGGCAACGCGTATCGCTGCTACTGCCCGCCGGAGCGCGTGGCGGAGTTGCGCAAGGAGCAGGCCCGCAACAAGCAACGGCAGGGCTACGACAGCCATTGCCGGTACCTGTCCGATGCAGAGCGAGGCGTCAAAGAGGCGGAGGGCGTCCCCTCCGTCCTGCGCTTCGCCATGCCCCAGACCGGCGTCACTTCCGTGGAGGACTCCATACGCGGCCACGTCGAATGGCAGAACGACCTCACCGACGATTTCGTTCTGGTCAAGTCCGACGGGTTTCCCACGTACCACATGGCCGTCGTGGTGGATGATCATGCCATGGCAATTTCCCACGTGCTCCGGGCCGAAGAGTGGCTGCCCAGCACGCCACGCCACGTGCAACTATACCGCGCCCTTGGCCTCGACATGCCAGCCTTCGGCCACTTGCCCATGATTCTGGGCTCGGACCGCGCCAAGCTTTCCAAGCGGCACGGCGCTACTTCCCTCATGGAATACCGCGACGACGGCTTCCTGCCCGAGGCCCTGATCAATTTCATGGCCCTCCTCGGGTGGTCGCTGGACGGCGAGACCGAGGTCATGACGGCCGACACCATACGCGACAACTTCACTCTGGAGCGGGTGGGCAAGCCGGCGGCAATCTTCGACCTGGACAAATTGCAGTGGATGAACGGCGTGTACATTCGCCAAACCGATAACGACGACCTCGCCGACCGCATCCTGCCGTTCCTGGAGCAGGAATATCCCGCCCCCTTATTGCCCATCGACCGCGATTACCTGCTCCGGATCGTGCCGCTGGTGCAGGAACGGCTCAAGACCCTGGCCGACGCTCCCGAGATGCTCTCCTACCTTTTCGAGGAAACGCTGGACTATGACCCGGCCAGCATCGTCCAGAGGGGAATGGACGCAGCCGGCGCCCACGCCGCTATCGTGCGGGCCCAGTCCGACCTGGCGTCGGTCCCGGACTCCGAATTTCAACATGAAAACCTTGAAAATATTCTCAGGGCCAGCGGCAAGGACCTGGAATTATCGGGGCGGCAGTTCTTCGGCGCGCTCCGGTCGGCCATAACCGGCCGCACGGCAACGCCACCTCTGTTCGAAATGATGGAAGTGATGGGCCGGGAGCGCGTGCTGCTGCGACTGGAAGCGGCGGCGGAGAAGTTGTCCGCCCTCTAATCCGGCGGGTGTTCCGGCAACGGCTGTCCACAGTGGGGGCAAATCTCGCCGCCGGCTGAACGTGCGAGCCGGCCGTCGCTCGCAGCGTCCTCCACCTGAGCCTCCATCATTCCTGCGCTGATGATGCCGGCCGGTAGCGCAAAAAGCCCGATACCCAGCAGCGCAATGACGGCAGCCAGCATGCGCCCTGCAAGGGTTACCGGCACCAGATCACCATATCCCACCGTCGTCAGCGTCACCACGGCCCACCACATCGCCGCCGGTATGCTGGAGAATACCTCCGACTGCGTCCCTTTTTCGGCGAAGTACATCAGCGCAGCCGCCACCACCAACAGCACTAGCAATCCGGCCAGCGTGGCCAGCAGCTGGCTCCCCCTCTGACGCAGCACGACGGCCAGCCGGCGCCCGCCGGGGAAGTACCTCGCCAGCTTCATGGTGCGAGTAAGGAGACGGACGGCCAGGAGGAAGGAGAGGTTGGGCCCCCCACCGGTCGCCAGCAGCCATACGGCGGCCACCGCCGACGGCGCCAGGGCTGCGGCGTCGATCAGAGCCACCGGCGAAATGACGTACCGCCACCGCTGTCGCCACGGCGACCCGCCCAGACCCGCTTCCGGCGCGGACCACAGCCTCAAAGCGTACTCCACCAGAAACACCGCCACGGTGATGTCCTCGATGAGGTGGAACCAGGCGTCGAAATCTGCCCGGAAACTGGGCACCGTCCAAAGTATCAAGGAGGTCGAGTTGATGACCACCACCGCCACCAACGCAAACTCCACCAGGAATGAGCCCTTATCCTGGCTCAGGGCGAACCCCCGGAATCGTTGACCGACCTGAGGATCCAACAGATTGAACACCCGGCGGCGCAGGGTCGGTGACGCCGTGTCTCGGATAGGGGTCGGATCGTTCACAGGCAATTGCTGGTCCCTACGGTGTACCAGGCAGCCGCATCGGGCCGCGATCCAATATCGCTGCCGGGGAAGGAGCGTAGATCAGGTCCGGTCGCGCCGGGCAAAACATACCATCGCGGACCGGGCGGGCACCACCTGGGCAAGGCTGCGTATCGTTTGGCAGAATTTCGAAAATCAATCAAAATTATCAGCTTTTTTGGGTTGACACCAACTCTTTCGGGAGTTGTAAAGTAATCGCCATGGTAGCGACCCCACGCACAGTCGGATTGACTTGTGGAATGGCCCGATAAGGCCAATCGATAGCCTTACCCACTTGCAGTGCGGAGATAATCAACCAGGCGGACGCGGTGATTGGGAACGGGCGGCAATAAAAATGCGGATGTTCAGGAGCGATTGAGAGATGACGGTAAGCGCTGCGAAAATTATCAGCGACGGAGTATTCAAGGTCGACGGCGGATCGAGTTTCGGATCAATACCCAAAATGATGTGGGAGAACCTGGTTTCAACGGACCGCAAAAACCGAGTGACCATGGGGCTGAATTGCCTGTTGGTCGAGTGCGCCGGCAAGAAAATCATCGTGGACACCGGCGTGGGCCCCAAGGACAACTATCGCGACAAGGAAATGTACGGCCTTGTCCCAAGCCGGCTCATGCGGAGCCTCAAGGGGCTGGGTGTGGGCCCGCGAGATATCGACGCTGTTGTGCTCTCCCATCTGCACTTCAGCCACGCCGGCGGGTCAACCCGTATGGACCGCCTCGGCGACATGGTGCCATCCTTTCCACGAGCGACCTATTACGTCCAGCGCGCCGCCTGGGAGGATGCCCACAACCCTTCGTTGCGCAACACCGAGGCGTTCCGGGTTGAAGACTTTGCACCCATCGCCGACCGCGGGCAATTGGAACTTCTGGACGGCGATACCGAGCTGTTCCCCGGGCTGACTTTGGTGGTCACCGACGGACACTGCCTGGGACACCAGATCGCCGTGTTCGCCTACGGCGGTGAGCGCGTGGTCTATCTCGGAGACCTGGTCCCAACCCCCCATCACCTGGGCCTGACCATCATCTCGTCCTTCGATTATGAACCGGAGACTACCCTGGATCAGAAGCGCGACATTCTGGCCGAAGCCGAGCGACAGGGACACCTCCTGATATTCCCCCACGGCCACGAAACCCGCGCCGGCTACCTGGAGCGTCGGCAGGACATGAGCTACCTGCGCCCCGTGGAATTCTAGGCCCGCAAACCGGCAAGAGCCGCTCGCCAGGCTGTGACAGGAGCCCGGGCGGCCGCTGACCTCCCCGCAGGCGGCCCTACCGCGACCCAGTGCTGTACGGCGTGTCGCCCAGCGGGTGATCCGCCCATTTCCCCGCCTCAACGGCGGTGAGGAAATCCCCCACCAGCTGATTGAACAACGCGGGTTCCTCGAGGTTGATGGCGTGGCCGCACTGCGGCAGTACCGCCAGTCCGCTCCGGGGGATGTGCCTCTTCATCATGATCGATGGCTCGACGCACGGGTCGTCCTCGTCGCCGATCATTATCAGCGTGGGCACCTGGAGTTGGTTCATCTGCGAAATCAACTGATCAACGGTCGGCCGGCGCAGCTGCACGCCGCGGAACGTATAGGCCGAGCCTCGGGCGTTGTGCCCGAATAGCAGGCGCATGAACTCCTCGTACCCGCGCGGGTCCTTCCGCTGGAGCTGCACCCGGGTCGGCCCGCTGCCGTAGTCCTTCATTACCGGCGGAGTTCCTTCGGCCAGCAGGCGAGCGGCCATGGCCTCCCCGCCCGTGCGGAATGCCTCGTTGTGCGTGGTTCCCGATCCGGCCGATGCAACGATGATAGCTTTGCATCGATCCGGATAACGCAGGGCAAAATTCAGCGCCACGTTGCCGCCCATGGACAGTCCGCCGATGTACGCCTGTTCGAGTTCCAGATGGTCCATGAGCCGGCGCAGGTCTTCGATGGTGATGTCCTGGGAATACGCCTCAGGATTGTTGGGCACGTCAGACGGCGGATATCCCCGATCGTTGTACGTGATCACGCGGTAGCGGTGGCTGAAATAACGCACCTGCTGCTCCCAGCTCTCGTAGGAGCCGGCAAACTCGTGGCTCCAGATCAGCGGGAACCCATCGCCGGTGGACTGGTAGAAAATGCGAACGCCGTCGGAATCGAAAGTGGGCATGCTTGCTCCGTATATGTTGCTGCTAAGCGGTTGGTGACAGGGCGACTAGCGGCGCCGTCGGAAAAGCCGCCAAACCTCGATGCTGAACCCCGGCAGCAGTTCGCCGCCGTCCAACACGTCATCCTGGCTCAAAATCTCCGGTTCCTGGCCGGGCCGGTAGCGAGTGACGGTGGTTTGTTCCGGGTTGCCGTACCAGACTTCCCGGCTACCGAAATCTAGCCACATTTGCGCCCGCTCCGCAACCATCCGCGGGGTATCGCTGGGCGATTTGATCTCCACAATAAGGTCGGGTGCACGCTCAGGATAGCCCTCGGCAGTTTCATCGGGATGTCCCGGAGCGCACCAGGCTAGATCGGGCGCGCGCACGGTATCGGGATTGGATTCCAATCGATAGCCGTAATTGTCGCCCACAACGCCGTAGTCGTTGGCCGCCGAATAGTTGTACAAAGCAGCCCCGAACCCCATCGTCACATCCCCGTGCCTTTTCCCCGGCGGCGGCATCTCAATCAGCTCTCCTCGCACTAACTCCTGCCGGAAGCCGTTGTCGGGCAACAACATCAACTCATCGGCTGTCATCAGTTTTCGCGCGGTCGTCATATCGCGCCTCCCTACCGCCGCCGCCGGAAAAGCCGCCAAACCTCGATGCTGAACCCCGGCAGCAATTCGCCGCCGTCCAACACGTCATCCTCGCCCAGCACTTCCGGCGGCTGGCCGGGCCGGTAGCGGATGATGCTGATGGGGTCCGGGTTTGCTACCCACACCTCGCGGCTGCCGAAACTCAGCCACATCGCCGCTTTCTCTGCCAGGTTCTGCCCCGGAGACACCACCTCAACCACCAAATCAGGCGCCAGGTTCGGGAAGCCTTGCACCCCCTCCGGTATGCGTCCCGGCGCAATCCAGGCTACATCCGGCGCGCGCACGGTGTCAGGGGCAAACTCCAGCCGGTAGCCCGGCTCACCGGCTCTGGTCTCTCCATAATCGTTGTCATCGGAATAGTTGGTAAGGACGGTGGTAGTCCTGCTCACCGTTAGG
The DNA here is from genome assembly GCA_022827095.1 of Dehalococcoidia bacterium. Classification (GTDB taxonomy): domain Bacteria; phylum Chloroflexota; class Dehalococcoidia; order Lucifugimonadales; family UBA3495; genus Bin87. Next base: position 14,523 of record JAJDTP010000006.1, on the reverse strand, counting down.
GCGTGGGGATCTCCGGTAGCCACTCTTTCAATCAACACTCCTCGGACGAGTTCGTACCGCTTGCCTTCGCCACTCTCGGAAAGCAACAGCAATTCATCAGCCGTCATCAATTTCTGCTGGGTAGTCATACCTCACCGGCCTGTTGCACCGCGTAAGTTGGCGCCGGCATTGTAGCATCAAAGGCCCCTCCGTCCCGGTCGGGGCGGAGGGGCCGCGTTGGCCGACAATTGGCTCTTGACTACTCGTTGGGCGTCAGCGCCAGCGAACGAATCTCGCCGAATTCCTTCTGCAGCTTCTCCCACGTGTCGCCGCCGTCAGTGCTCACGTACACGTAGCCGTAGATGCTGGCAGCCACCATGACGTCGTCGACGTGGGGGCTGGCGGCGAACCAGTACACCACCGAGTTGGGAGTGGCCGACAACTGGGGGGCGTCCCAGGACGCTCCGGCATCGCGGGTGCGACGGATGGTTCCCGTTATCCCCGGGATCGAGTCGCCGTTGCCCACGAACATGGTGCTGGGGTTGTCGGGCTTGATAACCATGCCCCGGCAGTAGGAGCGCACGTCCTCGGCGTGGAAGCGCGGGAACTCGTGCAGCTCCCAGCTCTCCCCCTCGTCGTTGCTGGTGGAGATGCCAAAGGGCGTGGTGCAGTAGATCGCCGAGTCGGGACCGGGCTTCAGCGCCATGCCGTGAATGTCCCCGTGGAACGGGTCAGGACCCAAGTCGGGCAGGCGCGTCCAGTTGTCGCCGCCATCCAGGCTGCGATACACGCCGTCAACCTCGATGCCGGCCCACACCGTGCGCGTGTCCCGGGGGTCGACGATGATGTTGGTCGTGCGGGGGATGCCGATGGGGCAGGGCATCCGGACTCCCAGGTCCAGGGACTCCCATGTCTGCCCGCCGTCCCGCGAGCGGAAAGCGTTGGGCCGGGTGCCCACGAACACTGTGTCGGCGTCGTCCGGGTCAACGCCCACGGACCAGATCTGCAGGTCGTCCATCGGGGACTCGACATAGCTCCAGGTGAAGCCGTTGTCGTCGGATCGGAACAACCCCCCGTCGGTGCCGGCGTAGATCCGGCTCCGATTGCTGGGGTCCGTGGCCAGCGCGCGGACGTTGCATTCGGTGGGCAAGGGGTCGCGGATGCGGTTCCAGGTCTCGCCGCCGTTGGGGCTCACGGAAAGCCCGCCGCCCACGGTGCCGACGCTGATGGTGTAATTTCCGGCCATGATTACCTCCTCAACTGCGCAAAAAGCGTAAAGCGGGATGCCAGACAGGCGGCAATCCGCCGCCGCCCGAATAATAGCACAACCGGCGCGTATCACCGCGCCGGCAATCCCATTTCAGTCGGGATGGACCCTAAGTTGGAGGCGACGTATCACAGACCCCGCCTGACTTCAGAAATTAGGCCGGTCGCTCCCGTCCGGCAGGTCGTAGTCGGGGCGATCAATCGATCCGAAGTTGGGCCGCACGTTCATCTCCCGCAGCCGGCGGACCCGCTCCTCGATGGGCGGATGCGTCGAGAACAGCCGCGCCATAGAGCGGCCGCTGAGCGGGTTCACGATGAACATGTGCGAGGTAGCCTCGTTGACCTTCATCGGCCGGATTTCGCTGCCCATCTCCAGCTTTTCCAGGGCGCGGGCCAGCGCCTCTGGGTTGCCGCAATTGTGGGCGCCCGTCTGGTCGGCCTGGAACTCGCGGGCACGAGAGATGGCCATGCGGATGATGGTCGCCGCGATGGGCATGATGATGGCGATGATCATCAGGGTGATGAAATTGCCACCGCCGCCTTCGTCGTCGTCGCTGTGACCGCCGAAGCTGCTGAAGATCGCGGCGAATTGGGCCATGAAGGCCAGCATCGTGATCGCGCCGGCGATGGTGGCTACGATGGTCATGATCAGCGTGTCCCGATTGCCCACGTGCGCCATCTCGTGGGCCATGACGCCGGACAGTTCCTCCCGCGTCAGGATCTGGCGGATGCCGGTGGTCACGGCCACGGTGGCGTTTTGCGGATTGCGACCGGTGGCAAAGGCGTTGGGAGAGGGATCGTCGATCTCGTACACCTTGGGCATCGGCATGTTCGCCAGCCGCGCCTGCTCCGCCACCAGTTGATACAGCTGCGGATCATCGTCAGCGGTAATCGGGCGGGCGTGAGCCATGCTGAGCGCGATCTTGTCGCTGAACCAATAGGCGCCAAAATTCATCGCCAGCGCGAAGACCAGGGCGATAATCAGGCCAGCCTGCCCGCCCAAGGCGGCGCCGATGAGCAGCAGAAGCCCGGTGAGCACCATCAGGAGGAAGAACGTCTTGACGTGATTCATTGCCTTCACTCCAGCAAACGGACGTGATCGGTCGTTACAAGATCATTCTACCATCGGGCGCAGAGTGTACACTGGTTGGTCGGCGCGCACGCCGAACGCAACGCGGCCGCCGGCGAGGTGTGACTATGCCCGAAATCACGCTGGTGCTGACCGAGGCCGACTATGATATGGCTTTGGCGCGGATTTCCGAGTTGCTTGATGCGGAGCTGTATACCCCGGAAGGGGAAGAACTCGACCGCCTGTCCACGCTGGTAGAGATCTACGAAGCGGAGCACTACCCGATGGATGACCCTGACCCTGACTCGCTCCTTGAGTTCCTGCTGGACCAACAGATTGTGTCGCGGGAACAACTGCTCCCACTGGCCGGCGGGAGTGACAGCCTGGATGCTATGCTGGCCGGCCAAACTGCGATCACTGCGGAAGTCGCACTGGTTCTACAGGAACACTCGGGTTTGCCGATTGAGTACCTCACGGCGCCTCCCCGGTCGTCGAAAGTTACCGCCGCATCAGATTGATATGCCCTGCCAACCACCGAACGGCTGCCATCCTTGAGGATGGGGTGGCAGCCGTTTCTATATTCCTCGGCGTAAATCGCCGTCGAGGTGCCGCGTAGTCCCAGAACGTGACACCGGCAGCTTGCGAAACGTATTTCGTTAGCTCAATAATGCCGGTGTCATGCCAGATTGAGGGATGTCGTATGCAGAGCATCAAATCGCCGTGGGCAGAAACGTTTGATGAATTTGCCGGTTCCGTCCGTGAAACCGCGATTATCGCTGCTCCGTTTATCCGCAGGAGGCCATTGGAGCGCCTGGTGCGCAAACTGCGTTCGCGCCAGTCCGTGAAAATTGACCTGTTGACCAGCCTGGCCAGCCACAGTCTCGGAGAGGGACTGGTTGACTGCGGAGCATTGCTGTGGTTTTGCCAACAGGTTCCTGGAACATCGATCCGCCACCTCCTGCACCTGCACGCCAAGGCTTACGTTGCCGATGGGCATACGGCCATCGTGACCTCTGCAAACCTGACCAACGCCGGGCTGTCGGGGAACTTTGAACTCGGGGTGAAGATCACGGACGTCGCGACGGTCAACGAAATCGCGGATGACCTCACTGACTACGGGGCGATGGGCGTCGCGGTATCCCGCGATCAATTGGCTGAATTGGACGCGTTGGCGCAAACAGCACACGGCATCATGGCGTCAACCAACCTACCGGACCCATCTGGCGCGGTCGCCCGATACGATGCTACCTTGAATGAGATCAACGAAAGATTGATCAGTCTACGCGTACAGACGCCGGAGTTCGAATCCGATCCCAAAGGTTCGCTCACCGGTCAATTTGGAGACGCGGTACGGTACGTGTTGCAGACTTACGGGCCGCTCCCGACCGGTGAGATAAATCCCCTGGTACGCAGTCTCAAGCCGGAACTGTGCGACGACCAAGCTGATCGCGTGATTAACGGGACAATCCTTCGGCAAGAGATGGAAGCACGACATACGTAACGCCCAGCAGCAACTGAAGCGGCAGGGTGTGATAGTTCTCGAAAACCGGAAGTGGCGCTTGGCGTCGCCGGAGTTACGATCATGACGCAGCGAGACGTCACGTGGGCGCTGGTCGACGTGATCAGTTACGATTACCAATGGCCGTCACGGGATGGCGAGAACGCGGTGTTTGGCTTTACGCACAGTCGCGAGGTCAACGAGATTTGCGCTGGCATGTTGCCGCCCCATACCGTAACTCCGGTTTCGAAAACGGACCTGGAGAGGGCTTTGGTCGGTTATGTCGAGCGAAGAGGTTTGGAAGCAGCGGACGAGACCGCCATCCACAGATGGCTGGCGAATCTGCCCGATAACATCGCCATCATCGAACGCGAAGCGCCCCGATTCCGATGATAGCCGGGTCACTGCACGGGCCCGCAATTTGTCCACCGGCCAAGTCAAAACCGCAACGGGAAACGTGTGATCCATGAGTTCCAACAGAAACCACGACAATCCCCGCACCCTCTCCGGCCTCCCCATCGACCCGCTCTACTCACCGGAGCAACTCGCTACCACCGGATTCGACCCCACCGCCGACCTCGGCCCACCGGGCCAGTTCCCCTTCACCCGCGGCGCCTACCCGACCATGTACCGTGGCCGGTTGTGGACGCGGCGGCAGATCGCCGGCTTCGGCACCGCCCGCGCCACCAACGAACGGTACCGCTTTCTCCTGGCCCACGGCCAGACCGGCCTCAGCACCGACTTCGATCACCCCACGCTCACCGGGTACGACTCCGACCACGAGCTCGCCGAGGGCGAAGTGGGCCGCCTCGGTGTCGCCATAGACACCGCCGCCGACATGGGCGAGCTATTCGACGGGATACCGCTGGAGCAGGCCAGCGTCTCGCTCACCATCAACCACCCGGCCATCGTGCTGCTGGCTATGTTCCTGCACAACGCCGAGCGCCGGGGGACGCCATGGGCAGCGCTGCGCGGAACCGTCCAGAACGATTCGCTGAAAGAGTTCCACGGCCAGAAGACCTTCGCCCTGCCGCCGGCACCGGCCTTGCGCCTCACTACCGACGTGGTCGAGTTCTGCACGAAGCATGTGCCCAACTGGTACACCGTCTCCATCAGCGGCTACCACACCCGCGAAGCCGGCTCCGACGCAGTGCAGGAACTGGCGTTCACCGTCGCCCAGGGCATGGCCTACGTCGAATCGGCCCAGCGGCGGGGATTGGCGGTGGACCAGTTCGCGTCCCGCCTGTCCCACTTCTTCGGCGTCCATAACGACTTCTTCGAGGAGATCGCCAAGTTCCGGGCGGCGCGACGGATGTGGGCGCGGCTCATGTGCGACCGCTACGGCGCAACCCGCCCCGAGTCCATGCGCATGCGGTTCCACACCCAGACCCTGGGGTCCACGCTGGTGCGCCAGGACCCGCTGAACAACATCCTCCGCGGCGGGCTCCAGGCCCTTGCCGCCGTCCTGGGCGGCACCCAGTCCCTCCACGTCAGCGGCTACGACGAAGCCTACGACATCCCCTCTGAGGAGGCCATGCGCATCTCCCTGGCCACCCAGATGATCCTCGCCCACGAGTCTGGGGTTTCGGCGACTCCAGACCCGCTCGGCGGCTCCGCCTACCTGGAGACGCTGACCAACCAGCTGGAAGAGGCCGCAATGGCCTACATTGAGCGCATCGACAACATGGGCAACGGCAGCATGCTGGACGGGATGCTCGAAGCCATCGGCAGCGGCTACATCGAGAGCGAGATTGCCCAGGCATCCTACCGCTACCAGCAGCGGGTCGAATCAGGCGACTACACCATCGTCGGCGTCAACGACGAATACAGCGACGACGCCACCAACGCCGGTTCCCTGGAGCTTTTCGAGTTCGACTACGCCGAGGAGGAGCGGCAGATCGAACGCCTCACCACGGTTCGCCAGAGCCGCAGCGAGGCCGACGCCGCAGCAACCCTGCGCGACATCGTGCAAACCGCCCGCGCCGACGGCAACCTCATGCCACCAATCCTCACCGCCGTCGCCGCCGGCGTCACCGAGGGCGAAATCATGGGCGCCCTCCGCGACCAATGGGGCGAGTACGTGGACCCCGGGGTGTTTTAGGCAGATGGCGTAATATGAAATGTTGTGTCGTGAATCTACGCTGGGCAACCCACGATCCAAAAAAGGACAAGCCGATGAACAGTCCACTGGCAATCATAGCCATCGTCATTTGCTCGGCGTTTTTCGGTTTCAGCTGGTCTGTGACCATCGGCCACTGGCTGGATGTGGCTGCCCTTGACTTGGAGAACAACTTGGGAGTCGAAGGACTGACCCGGTTAGCCTACGCCGGCGCCGCGTTGTCTGTGATAACGGTTTGCGGTCTCCTAGCTGAAAAACTACGGAAAAAGCGTATCAAGCGATGAACATACTCAGTGACTTGGGAACCATGCTCTTGGGCGTATCAGCGATACTGATAGCCGGTTTTGTAATTGGTATTGGAAGCGGAGCCGATGTCACGGCGCAAGTAATTGGCGCGCTCGTTGCTGGTATTGTAGGCGTGATATTCAGGACTTTAGGCAGAAACGGGGAATGAATCAAAATTTAGGCTTCAACCCGCCCCGCGTCCTCCTCGCCAAGCTCGGCCTGGACGGGCATGATCGTGGCGTCAAGGTCATCGCCCGCGCGCTGCGCGACGCCGGCATGGAGGTGGTCTATCTCGGCATGCGGGTCACGGCGGACCAAGTGGCGGCGGCGGCTGCCCAGGAGGACGTGGACGTTGTCGGCATCAGCATCCTCTCCGGCGCCCACATGCGTCTCATGCCCCGCATGGTCGACGCGCTGCAACGCCACGGCCTGCGCGGCGATGCGGACGACAACGTCATGCTCCTGGTAGGCGGAACCATCCCCGACGGCGATGTCGAGCCTTTGCGACAGATCGGAGTTGACGGTGTATTCCCTGTGGGTACCTTCACCGGCGAGATGATAGATTTCATTCACAATTCCCTCTCCATTGATGGGAGAGGGTCAGGGTGAGGGTGAAATGTCCTGGCCGACCACATACAACCCGCAGTACGTCCCCAGCCAGGATGCCGAGCATTGGGATGCCCGACTGGAAACCATGGATCCCGCCGAGCGTGACGGGGTGATCCTGGATAAACTCCGCGGCCAGGTCTGCTACGCTTGGGAGCAGTCCGGTTTCTACCGCGAGTTCTGGAAGGACGCGCCGGTAGACCCGACTAACATCCGCAGCCTGGCAGAGTTCGCGCGCCTGCCCATCCTCACCAAGGAAGAAGTCCGGGTCGAGCAGGAAGCCCATCCGCCCTACGGCCGGTTCCTCTGCGTCTCGCCGGACCGCGTGTATCGCATCCACGGCACGTCCGGAACCACCGGCCGGCCCACCGTGTTCGGCATCAGCCGCGCCGACTGGGAACGCATCGGCGAAGCCCACGCGCGGATCCTCTGGGCTGCCGGCGTGCGTCCCGGCGATACGGTGATGGTGGCGGCGGTGTTCAGCCTCTACGTGGGCAGTTGGGGCGCTCTCGTGGGAGCCGAGCGGCTCGGGGCGACCTGCTTCCCCTTCGGCGCCGGCGCCCCCGGCCAGACCGAGCGGGCGGTGGAATGGGCGGAGATGGTGAAGCCCGCCGCCCTGTACGCCACACCGTCCTACGCGCTGTATCTCGCGGAAACCGCCCGGGAGATGGGAGTTGATCCGCGCAAAGACTTCGGGTTCCGCCTGATGTTCTTCAGCGGCGAGCCCGGCGCCAGCGTCCCAGCCACCCGCCAGGCCATCGAGGACGCCTTCGGCTGCTACGTGGTGGACCAGGGCAGCATGGCCGAGATGACCCCCTGGATGACCAACGGCGGTTGCCGTCACCTGGAGCGCGGTATGCACCTGTGGCAGGACATCGTGTACACCCAACTGGTGGACCCCGAAACCCACGAGCCGGTCCAGATGGGCGGCGAGGGCGTGCCCGTCTACACCCATTTGGAGCGCGAGTCACAGCCCATGATCCGCTACTGGTCCGGCGACATCGCCAGGTGGGAAATGGTGGACTGTCCTTGCGGCAGAACATATCCCACACTGACCCAGGGCATCTATGGCCGCGCTGACGACATGCTGATCATCCGGGGCCAAAACGTGTTCCCCTCTCGCATCGAGGACGTGCTGCGCGGGCTGCACGAGTTCGGCGGCGAGTTCCGGCTGGTAGTGGAGCGAGAACGCGGTTATCTGGACCGGTTGACGGTGCAGACCGAGGTGTCAGCGGACATCTGGGCATCCGCCGGCGAAAGCGGTCCGGAGGGGTTGAACGCCCTCCGCGACCAGTTTCGCGACACCCTTCGCCGGGCCCTGGGCGTCGGTGTCTCCGTCGATCTCAAACCTGAGGGCGAGTTCGAGCGTACCCAGTTCAAAGCGCGGCGCGTGATCGACCTCAGGCAGTAGGTCGTCGCCATCAACCGCAGCGCTACCGGGACGTAGTGATCCTTGGTCCGACTGGGCTCGCCTCATCCGTACCCGGTTGCCGCCACCGGTCATCGCGAGCAAAGCGCGGCACTCTCGTCATGCCGAACGGGCCGCTTCCAGCAACGGGGTCCCCACGTCGCTGCGATCCTTGCGATGACAAACTGGGTACGCATGAGCTGGGCTCCCGAGTTGAAGGCCGCCCGTGAATTGATAGACTGGATACATGGAATGGCCCCTTCCTGACCCATCCATCTACCGGCCGCCCGGCATACCCGGCCCCCGCGCGCGGGTCGGCGAAATTATGCCCGGCCTACACCAGCGCGGATTGATCACCACCAGCGCGTTTCTGGTCATCACCCCCGACGCGGAAACGGGTGAAGATGCGGTCACGATTATTGACTCCGGCTGGCGGCTCTACCACCACCGGCGGATCATTGAATATTTGGGCCGGCTGGGCTACGGACCGGGATCGGTTCGCCAGCTCATCTCCACCCACTACCATCCGGACCACGTCGGCGGCATGGCCGGCTTGATTGAGGAAACCGGCGCGCCGCTGGCCGCCCACGGCGTGGAAGCCCCCTACCTCGCTGGAGAGGCCGGCCGAAACCTGCCCAATCCGGTCAAGCCCCGGTGGCTCCGTCCGTTCTTGTGGCCGCTGTTGACCTGGATGACGCCCCGGCCTGTGCCGGTGGCCAGCCCCCTGAACGAGGGGGACGTTCTGCCGCTCCTCGGCGGGGCGACCGTCGTGCATACGCCGGGCCACACGCCCGGCAGCATCAGCCTGCACTTCCCCAATGAAGGGGTGCTGCTGGTCGCCGACGCGCTGCAACGCTACCAGGGCCGCCTCACCTTGCCGTCCCGCTGGTTCTCCAGCGACATGGAAGACGCAAAAGCTTCGGTGCAAAAACTAGCCGAGCTGGACTTTGAGGTGATCTGCTTCAGCCACTTCGAGCCCATGCGCCAGGGCGCTCGCGCTGCCCTGCGGTCGCTGGCCGAGTATTTGGAGTAACCACCGATCATTTCGCCCGTGGACACACTGCAACTCCGGATTGGTATAAGGACACCTAGCCATGCCAGACAACTCAACCGAAACCCACGGAACTTCCACCGGCCTCCCGCTGCCACTGGAGGGCATCCGCGTCCTCGACGCCACCCACATCGTCGCCGGACCGTTCTGCTCGCTGATCCTCGCCGATATGGGCGCCGAGGTCATCAAGATCGAACGTCCGCGCACCGGAGACCTGGCTCGGGGTCGCAGTCCCTTCATCGGCGACGCTGAGACCGGCCAGGTCAGCAGCCGCTACCTGGGCGTCAACCGCAACAAGAAGAGCGTGACCCTCGACCTGCGCAACTCCACGTGCAAAGCCGCCTTTGAAAACCTCGTCGCCAGCTCCGACGTGCTGCTGGACAACTGGGGCCCCGGCGCCTTCCGCCGTCTGGGTTTCGGATACGAACGGCTCCGCGAGATCAACCCTCGCCTGATCTACGCCGAAATCACTGGCTACGGTGATGCCGAGGGCGCCCGTGGACCCTATTCCGGCTGGCCGGCCAACAACCTTGCCATCCAGGCGATGTCCGGCTGGATGGACCTCACTGGCGAGCCGGGCGGAACTCCACAAGCGGTGGGAGACAATATCGGCGACTCGGTTCCGGGAGTGTGGGCCGCCCTGGGCATCGTGCTGGCCCTGGAAACCCGCCGTCAGACCGGCATCGGCCAGCACGTGGACGTGGCAATGTACGAGTGCATGGCATCCCACGTCATCAGCAACATGAACGCCTACCAGGCCACCGGCGCCACTCCAGGACGCACCCGGCAGGCGTCGCTGTCCCCCGGTCTCGCCCTGCGCGCGTCCGACGGGCACGTGGTGATGGCCGGCGTGCGCACTCCGCAGCGCCTGGCCGGCCTCTGGGAACTCATCGGGCGCACCGATTTGCCCGAGGCGGACGAACGCTACCTGCAGCAGTTCCCCGACGCCGATTTCGTCTTCGACGAAATGATCCCGGCCATCGAGGAATGGTCTTCCCAACGTCCCAAGTGGGAGGTCGCCGGACGTCTCACGGAGTTGGGCTTCTCCATGGGCGTCGCCCAGAGCGTGGCTGACCTCGCGGACTGCCCGCAACTCCAGGCGCGGGGAATGTACGTGGACACCGGCGACACCCTGGGCGGAACCTTCCGGTCCCTGGCAACTCCCATACAACTGAAATCCTGCCGCCCATCGGACGCCGGCACGCCGCCGACCCTGGGCCAGCACAACTCGGAGATACTCTGCACCCTGGGCGGACTCTCGCCCGAAGAGCTGGCCCGACTAGAAAAGGAGGGGGCGATATAAACCCGGCAACTGTGGTAACCTTGCCGCCAATAATCCCCATTTGGAGGGCGAATAATGTGCGCGATGCTGAAGAACCGTAGCGGCCTGACGATTACCACCAACTCGCCGGCGGCTGCCGACCTCTACCAGGAAGGTCTCGACCTTGTCCTGTCCCAGAACTACGGCCCCGACGTCAAACTCGAGGCGGCAATCGAGGCGGACGAGGGCTTCGCCATGGCCCACGTCGTCCAGGCGTACGTCCTGCACCTGCAGACCAACGTTCCGGCTGCCCGGGCCGCTGCCGAAAAGGCGGTCGAACTGTCCGCTGGATGCTCACGGGAAGAGCAGCAGATCGCCCGGATCGTGCACTCCTTCACCCACGGCAAGGGCACCGAGGCCATCGGGCTGGTCCACGAGCACCTGGACGAATTTCCCACCGACACCCTGGCCATGCGCGTCGCCCAGCGTCTCTACATGCTGGGCTGCTTCGGTTCCGGCGTTCCGGACTTCCCCAACCACCTGATGGCGATGATGCAAAAGGTGGCGCCGGCCAACGGCGACGACTGGGCCTTCCTGGGCCAGTACGCCTTCGCCCATCACGAGACCAACCAGCCGGAGAAGGCCATGGACCTGGCCACCCGCTCACTGGAGGGCAACCCGCAGAACGCCGTCGCCAGCCACTCCGTGACCCACTCCTACTTCGAGCAGGGTGACGCCGCCAACGGCGGCCGGTGGCTCGGCGACTGGCTGGATGGCTGGGACCGGCGTGCCTCGTATAATACGCACCTGTCTTGGCACCTAGCCCTGTTCGAACTGGCGCAGGGACGTTACAACCAGGCGCTGGATCTGTACGAAACCCACATCCGCCCCGGCGTCCAGGCGCGGAACCTGGCGAACTTACAGGACGCGGCCTCGTTGATGTGGCGCTTGCAGATCTATTCCGGCGAAGAGCCGGGTAAGCCCTGGAACGAAGTGCGCGACATGGCCCTGCCGGCCGCCGACTCTCCGGGACCCGCTTTCCGCGACTGTCACGCCGCGCTGGCCTTTGCCGGCGCGGGCGACGCGGAGTCCACGCAAAAGTTCGTGGACCGGGTAAAGGCCCAGGGCGAGAAAGGCGACGACCTGTCCCGCGAGATGATCTTGCCCATCGCGTTGGGTGCTGCCGCCTTTGCGGCCGGAGACTACGACGAGGCCGCCGACCTCATGGGTCCCACCTATCCCATGTTGGCCCGCATCGGCGGCAGCCATGCCCAGCGCGAGGTGTTCGAGGACACCCTGCTGGAGACCTATATACGCGCCGGCCGCTACGACGATGCCAGGGCCATGCTCGACGAACGGCTGTCACGCCGCTCCTCGGTTCGGGACACCTACTGGATGGGCCGGCTGGAAGCCGAGGCAATCCAGGGCAACCCCGACGCATCGCGTCAGCTGATGGCACAGGCGCGCGCGGCTTGGGCCGATACGGCGGACGAAGCCGCGGCGGAGATGCAGCGGCTGGCGTTGGCGGCTGACTAAATCTGGGTCCCAACGCTCAGCGCAAACGAGCGAGGGCGGGTTTTGCACCCGCCCTCAAATTTTCGCCTGGCGTTGAGATCGGTCAGTGGCCGCAGCCGCAGAACCCCCCGTGTGAGTGTCCAGCGCCCACCGGAGCGGGCATCGGCGAACCGCCGAGGTCGGACATGTCGCTGGCAAAGCTGTCGCCTTTGCTAACCGCCGCGAAAACGGAGATGGCGCGCTTGGCCGGCTGCTCGCAGTGGGGGCAATCGGCTCCCGTCGCGGACATCGGCTGCAACTTTTCGAACTTGTAGCCACAGGTCGTGCAGGCGTACTCGTATATAGGCATAACAGGCTCCCGCAGATATGATGGTGAGAATATACGCCCGGCAACACGCGAGCGTCAAGGTTGCCCCTCCAGCCCTATACGCCAACCTGCTTTTTCTTTGCGAGCGCAGCAAGGCCACGCCCCAATCCGATGCGGGGCTGGCAATCTCGCCCGGCCACGGTCGATGCCTCTATCCTGTCATGCCTGCGACATCAGGCGTCCACTCCCCCCGCGACTCGACGCCCAATTTTCCGGCATCACCCGCCCCCACAACATCCCCGCCAGTAATCCTGTCCATCCATGCCAATTCACCCTCCCCTAGCCCGACCAAACGGACCGTCATTGGTGACAACATCCCCTTGCTCCGTGCAGAACGTATGCTCTATCATCAACTTGCAGGCGAAAAATCCGTACCCTTTGATCAGGTTCCCAGCGTACACGGCCACCCTATCAGCATCCAAGTCGCTAACGGCCTTCGCAGTGGACTGCCGCCGGCCACTCTAATCGGTGTAGTCTCCTCGGCCACCGGGCCCGCCACAGCCCGCCATGCCTTGGGCCCGTGCCCCAGTCCATGGGCAATGAGAGCAAAAAACCCCAGCGCAAATCCTCCGGCCGTAGGGCTGATAACCGCTCGGAACCTGGTCAACACTCTGCAAAAAATCGCCTGCACACCTTGAACCTTCGGAGGGAGCCCATAGCCACAACGATTTGAAGCACCGCGCCAGGAGCAGTCATCGCCTGTCTGCTGCTGGCGCCACAATCCCAAACTGATCTCAGACCCGATCCTTTCCACTCACGCCTGCCCGGTTTCCCTGATTTGCCATTGCGAGTGCAGCACGGAAATCTCGTCGGTGCAACGGACACCGCCGCGGCCACGAGATCGCAACGTCGCTGCACTCCTCCCGATGACCAACCGAGCACGCGTGACACTCTGCCCGAAGATTGACACGCCCAATGTGCGATGATAATCTCCGAGACGGAGTATCATTATGGTCGTCACCACACCCAAACATTCCGGACACGAGCACCCGCGACCCCGCTCCGCCGCGGTCGTCGACGACATCGTCGCTCAATTGTGCGACTTGGGGTACCGCGATACCGAGCCCCGCCGTTTGGTCATCAGCGCCGTCGCCGCCCAGAGCCGTCCCTTCACCGCCGAAGAACTCTGCTCCGCCCTGCCCTGCGTCGGCCGGGCCACCGTTTACCGAGGTCTCCGCCTGTTGGTGGAAACCGATCAGGTCTGCCGGGTCCTGCTGGAAGACCGCGAACTGCGCTACCAGCTCAGCCACCAGGGGCACCACCATCACCTCCTGTGCGCCGTCTGCGGAGCATCGGCGGACCTGGAAGGCTGTGACGTGGAGGAGATGCTCCGGGATGCCGCCGCAACCGCCGGCTTCAAAATGAGCGGCCACTGGCTGGAAGTTTACGGCCGCTGCGGCGAATGCGCCGAGGACTGATCAGTCCCCATTTTGCCGCGGCGACCTTATTGATACGCCACATCTCTTATACCCGTCAATTGATACGCTATATCTCGCGCGCCTTCAAATGATACTCACGGTCATTTGCGGCTGCTATCGATACGGCGTATTGATTTAGCCCACCTTCAACACCCACGACCACGGAGACAACCGATGATCCCTCCTTTCAGATCACCTCTCGCCTCTGCCCAGACCTTCCCGATGCGGCCAGCCCTGGCGCTGTTTATCGCGCTGGCGGCTTTCGCGCTGCTGCTGACGGCCTGCGGGGGCGAAGAACCGGACCTCCCTCCGTCCGGCGCTTCGACCGCCGCAGGTTCCGCTCCCCCTTCAGGCTCCGCTCCCGCCGCCTCGGCCTCCCAGCCCACCACGGCACCCGCCGCCTCGGCCGCTCCCGCCGCTCCGGCCACTGACCCCGCGCCCGCCGAGCCCCTGATGGCCGTGGCCGGCAACGTCGTCCTCGCCGACCTCGTGCGTCAGGTCGGCGGCGATCTGGTGGAGGTCCATAGCCTGGTCGTCGCAGGCTCCGACGTCCACACCTGGCAGAGCACCCCCGCCGACAGCGTCCGCATCGCCGAAGCCGACCTCATCGTCAGCAACGGCGCCGGCCTCGCCTCCCAGATCGAGGACCTGTTCCAAAACGCCGCTTCCAACGACGCCGTT
>JAJDTP010000026.1 GCA_022827095.1 Dehalococcoidia bacterium | reverse complement strand
TTCGGTCAAGCCAAGGCAGCCGAGCATGGCTTGATTCTCGTCGACACCAAATATGAGATGGGCCGTGACAAGAACGGTGAGATCCTCCTGGTCGACGAGATCCACACCCCTGACTCCAGTCGCTACTGGATCGCCGACACGTATCAACAGCGCATGCGGGAGGGTCGGGAACCCGACAACGTCGATAAGGAATTCCTCCGGCTCTGGTTCGTGGAGAACTGCGACCCGTACGAGGATGAGGTCCTGCCAGCAGCGCCGGATGACCTTGTAACCGAGCTCTCACGACGCTACATCTACCTTTACGAGAAGATCACCGGGCGCTCTTTCGAGTTTCCAGGGGCGGATCAACCCATTGAGTCACGCTTGGCAAGCAACCTTCAGGGAATCGCATGACGGTGTACGTAGGGCCATAGGGACCAACGGTGAAGAAGTACATCCTCTTTGACCATGATGGGGTCCTGGTGGACACCGAATTCTGGTACTACAAGGCCGGAGCGCGCGCCCTGGCTGACATTGGATTTACCCTGGATAGAGACCAATACCTCCGAGACATG
Source organism: Dehalococcoidia bacterium (assembly GCA_022827095.1). Classification (GTDB taxonomy): domain Bacteria; phylum Chloroflexota; class Dehalococcoidia; order Lucifugimonadales; family UBA3495; genus Bin87. The sequence continues at coordinate 9,668 of JAJDTP010000026.1, read as the reverse complement.
ACCCATGGATTTGCCACCTGGGCGCAGGCCGTAGCGGCAGGTGTTGATGAACAGACCATCAGCAGGCAGCGTGAGGTCCGCAATGCTTACTACCAGGAATATCTTCGAACAGAGGACATCGAGATTGAGGGCGTCTTGCAAACGCTGGCCGAACTCGCCGATTCGTATCGGATGGCTATCGTGACTACATCCAAACGAGCTGACTTCGACCTCATACACGAAGAGCGTTCGATCCTGGACTATATGGAGTTCTATTTGGACAGGGAGGACTACGAGCGAGCTAAACCGCATCCCGAACCCTATCTGACAGGGCTCGAACGCTTTGGCGCTACCGCCACTGAAACGGTGGTTGTTGAAGACTCGGCGCGAGGGTTGGAGTCGGCGGTAGCGGCGGGGATTGATTGCATCGTGGTTGCCAACGAGTTCACGGCATCTCACGACTTGTCCAAAGCCACTGCCAAGGTCGCGACGTTCAGGGAATTGCCGTCTGCCATAAGGGGCTTAGAGAGCTGAGCCAGGCGACGCTGAAAGGCGCGCCTGCCAGAAGCGTCGGGTCTTGGAACACGAGAGTGATCGAATGGTTGAGCCTCGATCCCTGGCGGATCGGAAGCTCGTGAGGCGCTATCCGGAGTCGCCTGACCGCCTCCTCAGACGCGAGCCTCGCACCGGAGAGTTTGCAGACCCGTACGCCTTAGCCCGCCAAGCGTAGAGTGGCGAGGAAGCCGAGATTCAAAGAGCTACAAGGATGGTGACGACTGTGCCGGAAGACTCCGGGTTCACGATACGGGCGGCTACGGAGGAGGACGTGCCGCGGTTGATGGGGTTGATTTGGGACCTGGCGGTGTACGAGAAGCTGACGCATGAGGTGGTGGCGACGGAGGAGTCGTTGCGGGCATCGCTGTTCGGGGAGTCGCCGGCGGCGGAGGCTTTGCTGGCGTTTGCGGGTGAGGAGCCGGCGGGGTTCGCCGTGTACTTCCACACGTACTCCACGTTCCTGGCGCAGCGGGGGATGTATCTGCACGATCTGTACGTGTCGCCGGAGTATCGACGCCGTGGGCTGGGCACACGGCTGCTGCGCCGGGTGGCGGCGATCGCGGTGGAACGGGGCTGCGGTCGCTTTGAATGGGTGGCGCTGGACTGGAATACGGACGCGCACCGGTTCTACGAGGACCTGGGGGCGGAGATGCTGCCGGAGTGGCGGACGTTCCGGGTGGTTGGGGATTCGCTGTGGCGGCTGGCGGAGGAAGCTGGGGGATCGAAGGATTAAATGAGCGGAGACCGTTGTCTTAGCTAGCTCACGCTACCTGCCGTCCCTGGAGGCTCTTGCGTAACCGAGGATTGGTTGCCCGGAAGCCCCCTCACCGCAGCCCTCTCCCTGTCCAGGCGGGACACATGGTGAACAGGTGTTCGGAGACATGGTGAACACTTTTAAGCGGGCTCCCGCAGGTTGAGGGAGCCAACTCGTCGGTCAGAAAGCGGATCGCCCAGCAGCCGTCGGTGGCGGCCGGCCGCGACGCGGGGTCGGCCGGCGCGGGCGCTAAGGGCGCGGCCTCCAGCGCCGTCGGCAGGGTGAAGGCGCGCGTCCAGGCCCGGCCCGTGGTTGCGGAGCTTTCGATAGCCGATGACATGATCGGCGTTCAGGTCGCGTACGTAGCTGAGCCACGCTCGCTACTCCCGATAGTGCCGATGCAGGACGCCGCGCGTGGTTCGTGGGGTCATTACCGCGGGCATTCCCACTCGCCGTCTTCAGTTCGATGACAAGTCACGAATGTCGGATTGACACCCCATCGATCGTTGCTGTCCCTGCACCACTCGTCCCAACCTAGCGCTGTAAGGTACGCCCGAAACTCCTCTACCGATAGCTGCTCGCCATTGGGTCCTCTGCGCTCGCCATTGTGATCGTGGCCGCGAACGTACGACGGCGTCTTCTCGCAATTGGATGCCGAGGACGATGCCGAGGACTGCGTGCCTATATGGAAAATGGCGCCATACGGATCATTCCCGTGGGAGTGCGCGCCCTCGTGCTCGTGGCTGTGGGCAAAGACGGTGTGATTGTGAGCGTTGGCGTCGATCGCGTGCGTGCAGTCGTGCTCCCAGCGCCAGCGAGGGTCAGCGAAATCGTTCCAGACTTCGCGGAAGATGGCCACCACGTCGCCGGTCTGGTCGGCGAGCGTCTGCCCATCGTGCGCGATCACGGTCTGGTCGCTGGGATCCCACGCCAGTTCGCAGGCGTCCAGTAACTGCCGCCGCCACTGTTGGTCGAGGCCGTCGTGGTCGGCGCGCACCGCTGGCGCCTTTAGCATCGCGATGACGACGAGGAACACGATCAGCCCGCCGATGCCAAGCACCGCCGTCCGCTGGTCAGACGTCTGCGGAATCCTCATATTCGCCTGACCCCCTTGTGCATCACGCTGTCATCGTGCGCTGGGAACCGGAGCGGCTTGTCCGACGGTCTCGCCAGCGCCTCAAGCTCGGCACTGGTGATCGGGTTGGCCTTGAACTCGCCGGCGCCGAAGCGGGCGGCGGTGAGGGAGCGGGCGGAGTCGAGGACGTCCTGGAGCACGGTGTCGAGGTCGTGGCTGTTGTTGATGCGGAGGCTGGCCGCGCTGAGGCGCGACAGGCGTTGGCGCAACGCGGTGAGGTCCCGGTCGCGGCGGTCAGCCTGGGTCATGGTTCTGCCCTGGTTCCAGGCAATCAGGGGTGGCCGGCGGCCAGTGTGCCTGGTGGGTGGTCGGAGATTGCATTTGCATTCATATGAATGCGGAGTGAATTAAATCACATCTGCCAGCACGGTGATGTGTACATTGTCATTGTGTTGGTCGGAGTGAGAGTCGGCGACGGCAGGCCGGATGCCAGCCGCAGCCGCTCGGGGCGGTCTCCCGCCATTGCCGAGGCCAGGGTGGCCCGGCTGCGAGGAGAGCCCCATGTACAAGCGCCATGCGCATACCGTCGTCAACCACCACTCCGGCTGGTCCCGCCTGGCGGCGGGCGCCGGTGTCCGTCGAGCAGCGGCGTCACGGCCCCCAACGTTCACGCCCGCGGGCGCCTGGCGGTGGGTGGCCGCGGCGGTCCTGGTGCTGGGGTTGGCCCTGGTGGCCGCAGGCCCGGCGAACGCGAGCAGCCACTGTAGCTCGCAGTCCAGCGCGGCCCTGATCCGCGACTGCCGCATCCTGATCGACCTGAAGAGCGAGCTGGATCCCAACGGAACGCTGAACTGGGCGGAGGCCACGGCGCTGGCCTCGTGGGACAAGATCGTGAGCACCGCGGCGGACGGCGTTACGCGGATCGACTTCCGGACCGCGACGAATCCCAAACTGGCGGGGAGCGTCCCGGCCGGGCTGGGAAGCCTGCCGAACCTGGAGCGCCTGTGGTTGCCCAACAACGATCTGACCGGCTCGATCCCCAAGGCGTTGGGCAACCTGGCGAACCTGGAGCACTTGCAACTGACCGGGAACAAGCTGACCGGCTCGATTCCCAAGGAGCTGGGCAACCTCGCGAATCTGACCATTCTGTCCCTGGAGCGCAACACGCTGACCGGCTCAATCCCGAAGGAGTTGGGCAGCCTCGGCAATCTTGAACGGTTGGTCCTGAACGACAACCAGCTAAGCGGTTCGATTCCGCGCGAGTTGGGCAGTCTGGCGAGCCTGACCTACATGTCCCTGGAAGAGAACCAGCTGACCGGCTCGATCCCGACCGAGCTCGGCAACCTGAGCAGCTTGCAGATCCTGTACCTGCACGACAACCAGTTGACGGGCTCGATTCCCACGCAACTGGGCAGCCTGAGCCCCCTGCAGGATTTGCGCGTGTCGAATAACCAGCTGACCGGCGGCATCCCCACCCAACTGGGCAGCCTGAGCAACCTGCAGATCCTGATGGTGAGTGGCAACGGGTTGACTGGCTCGATCCCCGTCGGGTTGAGCGCCCTGTCCAGCCTGACGATCCTGCGCGTGTCGGACAACGAGCTGACGGGCGGCATCCCCGCCCAGCTGGGCAACCTGAGCAACTTGCAGCAGCTGGGGCTGCAGCGCAATCAGCTGAGCGGGACGATTCCCACCGAGTTGGGCGGCCTCGCGAATCTCCAATACCTGTTTCTTCACGGCAACAACCTGACCGGCAGCATTCCGACCGAGCTGAGCAACCTGAGCAACGTGATTTGGTTCTACGTGTCGGACAACCAGTTGAGCGGCTCGATTCCCACCGAACTCGGCGGCCTGAGCAAGGCGCAGCGGCTGTACCTATCGGGAAATCGGCTCACCGGCGGCATTCCGACGGAGCTCGGCGGTCTGAGCAAGCTGCAGCAGCTATACATGTCGGAGAACCGGCTGACCGACGGCATTCCGGCAGCGCTGGGCAGTCTAAGCGCCTTGAAAGAGCTGTCGCTACACCGGAACCCCAATCTGGGCGGGCCGATTCCCACCGAACTGGGCGGTCTGACGAACCTTGAAGAGCTGTGGCTGGACAAGGCAGGGCTGACCGGCGCCATCCCGGCCGAGCTGGGGCAACTCTCGAAGGTGCAGGTGCTGGCGCTGTCGTGCAACGCCCTCAGTGGCGCGCTGCCCAACGCGCTGGGGAACGTGGGCAGCGGGGTGACGGGCGCCGACGGCATGACCGTGCTGTACCTGCAGGGCAATTCCCTGTTGCAGTTGCGGATCGCCGACCTGCCGGCCAGCCTGGCCACGCCGCGCACCAACCCCCCGCTGGAGGTGGTGCGCACGGGCCGCTGCCTGAACGATCCTCCGTCCGTTCCCAGGCCAACGTCGCCAAGGGAACCGAAGTCGTCGCCCAAACCGAAGTCGTCGCCCAAACCGAAGTCGTCGCCCAAACCAAAGCCGACGCCCCCGCCGCCGCCACAGCCCACGGTCATCGGCGCCACCACCGCCGCCCAGGCCGTCCTGCCCCCGGACGACGGGGCGCCGCTGCGCCTGGAGCGACGCGACCAGCCGGAGACCGTCCTGGAATTGGCCATCGGCAGCATCTCCGCCGACCGGCAGAACGTCGTCCTGGGCGGCATCATCCGGGACGCCGCGGACGGGCAAACCTATCTCATCTTGCGGCGCGAACCCCACGACGAGGACGGCCAGGTCGTGCGGCGCTGGGTATCGCCCGACAGCCCGCTGGTCTCGCAGATCCCCTGGCCGGACGTGCTGGCGCGGTACAGCGTGCCAACCGCCGTGCTGGCGGCCATCCCGCTGGACGGGCTGCCCTCCGTGTCGTGGCAGGCCATACGATTCGTCGACGCCGGCGACCAGCGCATCTTTCGCTGGGACCGCGAGGTGCACCAGTGGCGCCACGTGCCGGACATCGCGACGTTTCAGGCGCTGGGGCTCTACTGGTGCGACGTGACGGCGGCGGACGCCGACTTCCTCGAGCGGCTGCCCGACGCGCTGCGCGGTCCGGCCTACCCCGCCAGCACCACCCCCGCCCGCGCCGACTATCCGAACTGCCGCACCGCCTGACCCGCCGGCTGACGCCGGCGCGGGCCGGGCGGGCGGCCCGCGCCGCGGCGTCAGTGCAAGACTGGCTGGAATCGTGATCACGACCGCAATCCCGGGTCACCTTCAATGTGGCGGCCGGTCAAGGACGAACAAGCATGAGTAACGGTGGGTGGACTCCTGAATTGAGCCGGCGATGGGACGAAGGGATCGTTCGGTATCCGGATCCGGCGGTTGAGGTGTTGGACCCGCGGTTCGGGGCCTACAGGCTGGGGAATGCGGCGGTGGAGCGGTTGTATACGGGGGTTCGGTGGGCGGAAGGGCCGGTGTGGTTTGGGGACTTCAGGTCGCTGGTGTTCAGCGATATCCCGAACAACCGGATGCTGCGGTACTGCGAGGTCACGGACGAGGTGACGCTGTTTCGTCAGCCTTCCAACTACAGCAATGGCAATACGCGCGACCTGCAAGGTCGGCTGATTACGTGCGAGCACCTGACGCGGCGGGTTACGCGGACGGAGCACGACGGGCGCCTGACGGTATTGCTGGATCGGTTCGAGGGGAAACGGCTGAATGGGCCGAACGACGTGGTTGTCGATTCCGGCGGGGCCGTCTGGTTTACAGATCCCGGATACGGGATCGTGATGGCGTATGAGGGGGAGCGGGCCGAGGCTGAACTGCCGACGCGGGTGTACCGGCTGGTTCCGGACACCGGTGAGGCGACGGTGGTGGCTGAGGACCTGGTGAAGCCGAACGGGCTGTGTTTTTCACCGGACGAGTCGCGGCTGTACATCTCGGATACCGGGAATTCGCACGACCCCGATGGCCCGGGGCACATCCGGGTGTTCGAGGTGGTGGAGGGACGGAGGCTGCGGGGCGGCGAGGTGTTTGCCGACATGTCGCCCGGGTTTGCGGATGGGATACGGACCGATCAGGACGGGAACCTGTGGTCCAGCGTCGGGTGGGCCGGACCGGGAACGGACGGGGTGCATTGCCTGACGCCCGAGGGTGAATTGATCGGCCGGATCGTGCTGCCGGAACCGTGCGCCAACCTGTGTTTCGGCGGCGCCAAGCGAAACCGGCTGTTTATGACCGGGAGCCAATCGCTGTATTCGCTGTACGTGGAGGCGGTTGGGAACCAGAGGCCTTAACGGTTTCTTCGGCGATGAAGAGGCAAGCCAGACTCACATCGTGGAAAGGGCGGAGGCAGCGGTAGCGTGAGGTGATCGTCTCGTTCAAGCACCGCGGACTGCGGGCGCTGTACGAGGGTCGCGGATCACGGCGGGTTGCTCCGCACCACGTCCGAAAGCTGACGAATATCCTCGCCGTGCTTGACCGCAGCCGTCAGCCGCGAGATATGGACCTCCCGGGGTTTCGATTTCACCAGCTTCGAGGACAACTTCGCGGGCACTATGCCGTCTCCGTCTCGGGTAACTGGCGCGTCACGTTCCGATTTCAAGACGGCCATGCGGCCGATGTGGACTACACGGATTATCATTAGCCCTGAGAGGAGTTGCGCGATGGCTATGGTCGATCCGCCGCACCCGGGCGGAATCGTCAAGCGTGAGTGCCTGGAGCCGCTTGGGCTTTCCGTAACCAAGGCCGCCCAAGGTTTGGGCGTGAGCCGCCAGGCGCTGTCCGAACTCGTCAATGAGAAGACTGCGGTTTCGGTCGAGATGGCGATTCGGTTGTCGAAGGCGTTTGGGTCGTCGCCGGAGACGTGGCTGGGTCTGCAGACGGCTTATGACCTCTGGCAGGCTCGGGAGCGAGCGAGCCAACTCCAGGTGACACGGCTCGCGCCGGCGTCGGCAACAACTGATTTGTAGCCCGGCTTCGCTCAGAGTCTTACGCCCCGACATCCTCGACCCGAGGCCCTCCACATTCGCGGCTGGCCGCCCTCCCGTAGCCGGCGAAACCACGGTTGTCGCTGACGACCTGGTCAGGCCGCTTGGGCTGTGTTTTTCGCCGGATGAGTCGAGGTTGTATATCTCGGATACCGGGAACCGACGGGGTGCATTGCCTGACGCCTGAGGGTGAGTTGATCGGCCGAATTGTGCTGCCGGAACCGTGCGCGAACCTGTGTTTCGGGGGCGTGAATCGGAACCGGTTGTTTATGACGGGGAGCCAGTCGCTGTATTCGTTGTACGTGGAGGCGGTTGGGAGCCAGCGGCCGTAGCAGTTACTTCCGCATTGAAGAAGAAACACGCCGGCGCCATCTGTACTATCGATAGGTGTCGACTTTCCGGAACGGGCAACGGCGGATGAACCAGGCCGGGCCAGAGAATGATGCCCAGGGCCTGGCTGGCGGGGCATTGATCGCCGATTCCGCGGCCCGGCATGGTGGCAGGCGTGCCAGGTCACGCGCGCGCGGGAAGCGGGAAGCGCAATCGTCGCCGAGCACCAGGCCCGAGGCTCCCGGACCACGTGCCCACACGATGCTCATCAGCAGACGGGATCAGCTGCGAGTTTTGGGCGTCGCGAGTGTCGGGGTGCTGGCCGGTTGCCTGCCGACAGGCGCCGCTGACGATTCCGGGCCGGCGCAGACTCGAAACCAGACGACCAAGCCAAGCGCCGCGCAGGTCGCCGCAGCTTCCCAGCCTGACTGCGTGATCTCGCCTCGGCAGACGGCGGGACCGTTCTACTTCGATGCCGGCCTGGTCCGACGGGACATCACCGAGGGCAGACCAGGCACGCCGCTGGTTGTGGCGTTTCGCCTGGTGCACGCGGACTCGTGCCAGCCGATTCGTGATGCCCTGGTGGACATCTGGCATGCGGACGCGGTGGGCCAGTATTCCGGCTACCACGGACAGGGGGACGACGGGAGCGGCACGAGCGGCGAGACCTTCCTGCGCGGAATCCAGGTCACTGACCCGGAGGGACTGGCCGAGTTCGAGACGATCTACCCAGGGGCATACTCCGGCAGGACCGCTCACATCCACTTCAAGGCCTATACCGACGAACGGAGCTTCATCACTTCGCAGTTGTATTTCCCTGACGAGGCCACCGACGCGGTGTTCAAAGCCGAGCCCTACGCAGCGCGCGGTGCTCGGCGTACGACAAACGCGAACGATGGGATTTTCAGGGCCGACTTGCTGGCGCAGGTTACGCCCGACGCCGGCGGCTACGTGGCTTCACTGACCGTGGGGGTGGGAACGTAAGTCGTTCTACGTAGTCGTTCGGCTCTTGGTTGTGCGCATGGCCGGCATCATCTCGTGACGACGTGCCGCGCGGCGCTGGCTTGCCGGATCACCAGGGGTTGGTGGCGTCCATTTCGTATTTGACGATGTTGTGGGCGGTTATGGGGGCGTCACGGGTGAAGAGTTTGTGGTGGGTGCTGTCGGGGCGGGTGGGGTAGATGCGTTGGGTTATGCAGATGCGGGAGTTGATGAAGAGTTCGATGACGGAGCGGTCGATGAAGCAGTCGATGTGGAGGGGTTGGTTGAGCTGGAGGGAGAAGGGGACGACTTGCTGGCGGGTGGCATTGGTGGTGTCGCGGGGGTTGCGGCCGTAGATGAGGTTTGGGTCGAGGCTGGAGCGGTCGAAGTCGACGATGAAGTGCTGGTGGTGGGTGTCGTAGGTGATGGGGGTTTCTTCCTGGCCGTCGGGGGAGCAGCACAGCTTGAGGCCGAAGCGGATGGCCTGGTTAGGGTGGATGGTGAGTGTGATTTCGGCGCAGTCGGATTGGAATCCGTGGAGGGTGCGCTCTTCGCCGGGTGACAGGGTGACGTCGGGGTGGTGCTGCTCGTCGTAGCGCAGGTTGCGGAGTTCCTGGACGGGGTCGATGCGGAGGGTGTTGTCGGGGGCGGGGGTGAGATGCCAGGGGAGGGACATGACGCCGCTCCAGCCGTGGTCCGACCAGTCGCGGGCTTCGCGGATCCAGCCCCAGAAGAGGCGGCGGCCACGGTCGTCTATCAGCGTTTCGGGACCCGCCAGCAGACTGCCGAGGTGGCTGAGCCGGCCGTACGTCTCGGGGTGGAACCGCTCGTTTTCGTAGCGGCCGATGTAGTACTGGGCGCGGCCGTAGGGCTGGTGGGTGTGCATGAGAAGCATGTGTTTGTCGCCGAAGGGGAAGAAGTTGGAGCAGGCGCAGTCTTCAATCTCCTCGGTCCACTTCCGGTCGGACTTGTAGAAGGGGCCGAGGTATTCCCAGTCCACCAGGTTGGTTGACTTGAAGAGGCTGGTGGAGTCGCCCTGGTAGCCGGGGCGGTGGTTCTTGTTGCCGATGAGGGCGTAGTAGGT
>JAJDTP010000011.1 GCA_022827095.1 Dehalococcoidia bacterium | reverse complement strand
TAGCTCAGCGACTTCAATCGTTCTCGGCTTCCATGACGTGACGGGCGGTGTGTACAAGGCCCGGGAACGTATTCACCGCAGTATGCTGACCTGCGGTTACTAGCGATTCCGCGTTCATGCAGGCGGGTTTCAGCCTGCAATTCCAACTGGGGCCGGCTTTGGTGGGATTGGCTCCATCTCGCGATTTGGCAACCCATTGTACCGGCCATTGTAGCGTGTGTGTAGCCCTGGACATAAGGGCCATGATGACTTGACGTCGTCCCCACCTTCCTCCTCCTTGCGGGAGGCTGTCTCGCTAGAGAGAATAACTAGCGACGAGGGTTGCGCTCGTTGCGGGACTTAACCCAACACCTCACGGCACGAGCTGACGACAGCCATGCAGCACCTGTGAAGGCTCCCCGAGTTACCCCGAGGTCGTCACCCTTTCGGGTTCCTACTACCAACATGTCAAGCCCAGGTAAGGTTCTTCGCTTAGCATCGAATTAAACCACACGCTCCACCGCTTGTGCGGGCCCCCGTCAATTCCTTTGAGTTTTAGCCTTGCGGCCGTAGTCCCCAGGCGGGATACTTAACGCGTTAGCTACGGCACGGAGGGGGTCAATACCCCCCATACCTAGTATCCATCGTTTAGGGCGTGGACTACCTGGGTATCTAATCCAGTTTGCTCCCCACGCTCTCGCGCCTCAGCGTCAGATACAGCCCAGTAAGCCGCTTTCGCCACTGGTGTTCCTCCCGATATCTACGCATTCCACCGCTACACCGGGAATTCTGCTTACCTCTGCTGTCCTCTAGTCAAATAGTATCCCTTGACCTCTCCCAGTTGAGCCGGGAGCTTTCACAAGAGACTTATCCAACCGCCTACGCGCACTTTACGCCCAGTGATTCCGGGTAACGCTTGCCCCCTACGTATTACCGCGGCTGCTGGCACGTAGTTAGCCGGGGCTTATTCCCGAGGTACCGTCCTTTCTCTTCCCTCGGAAAAGGGGTTTACAACCCGAAGGCCTTCGTCCCCCACGCGACGTCGCTGGGTCAGGCTTTCGCCCATTGCCCAAGATTCCCTGCTGCTGCCTCCCGTAGGAGTGGGGGCCGTTCTCAGTCCCCCTCTGGCTGGTCATCCTCTCAGACCAGCTACCCGTCATCGGCTTGGTAGGCCATTACCCCACCAACAACCTGATAGGACGCGAGCTCCTCCTCCGGCGACCGAAGCCTTTCATCTGCACCCCAAGGGGTGCAGGTCGTATGCGGGATTATCCTCAGTTTCCCGAGGTTATACCCCACCGGAGGGCAGATTACTCACGCGTTACTCAGCCGTCTGCCGCTTTATCATTGTGGCCGAAGCCACGATCACGCTCGACTTGCATGCATTAAGCGCGCCGCCAGCGTTCACCCTGAGCCAGGATCAAACTCTCTTAATGAGAACCTTACTTCCTTCCACTATTCAGCTGTTAAGGAGCCCTCACTGCCGGTGGCTGAAGGCCTCAACGGCCAGTGAGTTCCGCAACTTTATCCGTTTTCATCCCCCTTGTCAATACCCGTTGCGGTCTCACTGTTGTCCGTTTTCCGAGCGACCCTATCCGCCGCCTTCACGGCGCCAATGGGCGCGACTCCGTTTTCGTTTCAAAAGCCCACAGTCTGGGCCCGGTCCCCATTCAAAGCGCCGCTCAAGGGAACCCGCGGCAGCCTCCCGAATCCGCCGGAGCCCGTCACTCGCGCGCGTTGACCCGTTCCCTGCACCTGAATAAACTGCGCAGCGGCCCCCAACGCAACGAATCCCGACCGTGGATTCCGATTTCTCCACATGAGTTACGTACCCACCGAAAATCCAACGGAGGAGTTCCCCAACTACCGCTGGGTAGTCATGGGCATCTGGCTCACCGCTAGCGTGGCCGGCTTCATGATCATGTCCACCATCGGGATTCTGCTCCCGGCGATCAGCGCCGAACTCCGGCTGTCGCCTCTCCAACAGGGCATGCTGGGTTCGTCCGCATACTGGGGAAACCTCGTGCTGGCCATTCCCATAGGCTGGTGGGCCTCCCGATTCTCCCCGCGGATACTCACCTCCGTCACCCTGGCGCTGGGAACCCTGTTCCTGCTGGCCCAGTCCCTCACTCCGGGCTTCGCATTGCTGCTATTGAGTCGGGTGGCCTTCGGCGTGAGTGTGATCGCCCGGCAACCGGCGCGAGCGCTGTTGACCCAGCAATGGTTCCCGCAGCGGCAGGTGGTGCTGGTGAACAGCATCTCCAACGCTATGTTCGGCCTCGTGGTGGGTGGAGGGGTGGCAGGTTCCCCGTTCATTCTTGCCGCCCTTAGTGACGATTGGCGGGCGACCCTGCTCTGGTTCGTCGGTCTTTTCGCCGTGTTGACCATTCTCTGGCTGATATTCGGTCGAGAAAGGGTCACCGCCGAATACCGACAGCGTCTCGGCTCCCAAGACGTGAACGTTCTCAAGGGCGCACTGCGTTACCGCGACCTGTGGATTGGCGGCCTCGGGTTCGTCGGGGCAACCATGTCGTGGTCGGCATTTCTCAGCTTCTATCCCACGCTGATGCTGGACACCTACGAGATGTCTCTGATTTGGTCTGGAGGCATATTAGCGGTGGGCATCTTCGTGGGCGGCCTCTGCGGGCTGGGTTTCGGTTGGTTGGTCATGGTCTCGGATCAAGGGCGTTCCGTCTTGTTGGGAACCGGCGCAGTCATGGCCGTCACCTTTGCGGCCATGACCCTCACCGGGTCCCTCCCCATGTTGGTCGCGCTGACCACCGTCAACGGGATAGCGTGGGGGTTTTGGCCCGTTCTTTATTCGGTGCCCTTCAACCTGCCCGGAATACGGCCGCGTGAGATTGCGGTGAGCCTGGCATTCATCCAGATGAGTAGCTCTGCGGGTATCGCACTGGGCCCGCTGGTCGCCGGCATTATCCAGGAACTGACCGGGGACCTCAGGCTGTCCTTGATCGTGGTGAGCTTCGCGTCGTTGTCATTGTGCGGCGCCGGCACGATCATGAAACACGGGCTCTCCAGCCGGTCGGCGGCCATACCGGAACCGGCGGCATCAGCCACCGGCGGTTGATCCTTCCCGCCGGTCGTCGCCCGGCATCGACTAGCCCGGGCCAATGACACCCGCGACGTTCCTTCGGGCACCGGCGCGGTTGCCGTGTATAATCGCGCGATGCTCCAATCGGCTTTATGGCACGTCGACGGCCGTGCCCGAAGTTTCGGTTTCCAGGCTGGCTTGTGCTGAATGCGGCCCGCACTCGTCTCCACTACGGTTGGGTGATATTCGTCCTGTCGCTGGGCAACCTCACCGTCGAGGGCGGAACCAAGAACAGCGAGGCCGTGTATTTCAACGCGCTGAAAGACGCCTTCGGCCGCAGTGCGACGTACACCTCCACGGTCTTTTCACTGGCCGGACTGATCGGAGCCATCGCTGCGCCACTGCTGGGCGTCCTGTTGGACAGGTGGGGCGCCCGGGTGCTCTTCCCGCTGGCGGGACTGTTCATTCTATTTGGCTGGTTCGCGGCCAGTTACACGACCGAACTTTGGCAGATGTTCATCTTCTACAGCGTGTTCGCCGGGATCGGTCATACCGCCATTTCATCATTTTCGATGACCGCGACCGTCGCCCCCTGGTTTCCGCAGACGCGTGGTCGCATGCTGGGGTTGGCGGATAGCGGCAATCCCATCGGGCAGGCGGTGTTCGCGCCGTTGGCAGGCGTCTTGACCACCGAAGTAGGCTGGCGGTGGGCCTACCGCATCTTCGGCGTCATCTTCGCGGTGCTGATCGCGTTGCCCAACGGACTGTTGCAACGGCGGCCACCGGAAACCATGACAGTTCAGAACCTTGCGACCGAAGCGTCACAGCGTCAACCCTCGCCGTCGGCCTCGGAGGTCCGTCCCGGGCGAACCGAAGCCAGGACAACCCCGTCTTTGGGAGTATCGGTCCGCGACGCCGCGATGTGGTCGCTGGTACTGACCCGCGTTTTCGGCTCAACCGGCACGCAGATGATTCGCGTCCACCTGGTCACGTTTTTCGTTGTGGCCGGCTACAGCGTACAAACGGCGGCCAACACACTGGGCGCCGTCGGCCTGGTAAGCGTGTTCGCGCGCCCTCTGGTGGGGTTGGCTACCGACCGCTGGGGGCGGGAGTCGGTTTACACCCTCGGGATGAGCGTCGCTGCCGGCGCGGTGCTCCTGGTGGTTTGGCTCGGCGACGGTCAGAGTTTTTGGCCCCTGGCGATTTACGTAGGTTTGGCGGGGATCACAGACGGCATCAGCGGCCTGATCATCGGCGCCAAGGCGGCGGATATCTTCCCCACCGAATCGTTGGGCACCGTCATGGGATTTGTCGAAATGGGGCGGGGGGCGGCTATTTTCCTGGGACCGATCATCGCCGGCTTGATGTTCGACCTGCAGGGGGATTACGTGCAGGCGTTCATTCTGTCTGCGGCACTGACCATAGCGTCCGTATGCGCCATGTGGATTGGGGATATCATCGGGCGCCGCCGGCGCACCATCTGAACACTCAATGCGCAGGTCGCGACCGGCACTCGTTGCCACATCGACGCGGCGCTATAAACCATGTCATGCAGAGGGGTCGGACTGTCCCGATCTACCTCTCAAACCGACGAATCAAGCAGCGTCAGTCGCGGAGCATAACTCTGGCCACGCCGTAGCAATGTGCTTGTTTGGCCCGCAATCCTTTGTTACAATTCCGGCGCACGAAAGATACGGCCTGTAGACGCGCGTGCTCTGGCCTCGCCGAGCCGCCGTATCGTTGTAATTCGCGCAACCAATGGAGGAGGAAATACTATGCCGTCGTTCTGGGAAAACATCCGAATGCCCGACCCTGAGGAGGACCGCGAATCTGGAGCCAACATCGCCGAAGCCGGCGACATGGCCGCATACGTAAGCTTCCCGGCGCCCAGCGCGGGCACCAGCCTGCCGGCCGTTATCGTCGTACAGGAAGCTTTCGGGGTCAACCAGCACATCCAGCGGGTGGCCGACGGATTCGCCGCTGCGGGTTATGTCGCCGTGGCGCCGGCTTTGTTCCACCGCAACGAGCGCAACCCCAACCCGATGCTGGGCTACACTCCTGACGACTTCGACGCCGCGATCAACACCTACATGCCCGCGCTGACCGGCCAGGGAATAATTGCCGATGTCAACGCCACCGTCGATTACCTGCAGCGCACGTATCCGCGTACCCGTGGCCAGAAAATCGGTATCGTTGGATACTGCATGGGTGGCCGCGTGGTCTACCTGGCTGCCAGTTCCTGCTCCGGCCTGTCCGCCGGCGTGTGCTACTACGGCGGCGCCATCCTCGCCCCCTACAGTGACGGCGTCACGCCCGTCGACGGCACCGGGAACATCAGTATCCCTCTGATGGGCAACTTTGGAGAGACCGACGGCAATCCAACCCCCGCGGATGTCTCACAGATTGAAGCGGCGCTGGACGCGGCCGGCAAGTCCTACGACTTCAAGATGTACCCAGGGGCCGGCCACGGCTTCAACTGCGATGACCGTGACAGCTATAACCAGGCTGCCGCGGAAGACGCCCAGGCTCGCACCCTCGCCTTCTTCAACGAGCACTTGAAGTAAGCTCATCCATACCTTCGGGTTCTACGGCCCCCGCGTCGCTGACGCGGGGGCCGAATGGTTTGTGTGCCCCGCTGACGCAAAGACTGCAAGCGGATTTCATACATCACACTGAAGCCGCACGCAACGCGCACGGCACAGCGTCGGAGGCACTGGCGGATTTACCGAGCCTTAATCTGGAAGCAATACCCTCGCAATATCGGTCGACTAACGTAGTCAGCGCGGGATCATGGATCCCGGCGACCCTGTTGCGTGGGAGTAGCCTCCAAATGAATAAAGTCGAAGCTATGAAGTCCGTGAAAGACGGTCTGGAAGTGTTAAGGGATATTCCCGAATACGCCGCCGCCGGCTGGGAGTCCATACCGGAGGGCGAGAGAGACCGCCTGAAGTGGGCCGGTGTATTTTTCCGTCGGCAAACCCCGGGCCGTTTCATGATGCGCGTCCGCATGAGCAACGGGTTCAGCAACGCGGACCAGTTCCGGGTTCTGGCCGATATCAGCGATGACTACGGCAAATGCTTTGGCGATCTGACCACTCGTCAGCAGATGCAACTGCGCGAGTTTGGCATCGACGAGGTACCTGACATCTGGGAACGCTTGCACCGAGTAGGATTGGTCTCGCTGCAAACCGGCATGGACAACATCCGCACCGTGGTCGGATGTCCGGTAGCGGGCCTGACTCCCAACGAATTGGTGGACGCCTCGCCCGTCGCTCGCGAATTCACCGGCATGTTCGTCGGCAACCGGGAATACACCAACCTGCCCCGAAAGTTCAATGTTGCCATCACCGGCTGTCTGGACAACTGCATCCATACCTCGAACCAGGACGTCGCCCTTACGCCGGCGATCAAGGAGATTTCCGGATCTGAACTCACCGGATTCAACGTCGCCGTGGGCGGAAAGATGGGTTCCGGGGGCTACACAGCCAACACCTCGCTGGATATTTTTGTCTCACCGGAAGAGGCAGCGGAAATCTGCGGCCACATCGCGCTGGCGTTCCGCGACCATGGCTCCCGCGAAGCCCGCAACAAGGTGCGCCTGGCGTTCCTCATCGCTGATTGGGGCGCGGAACGTTTCCGCGCCGAGATAGAAAGCAGGGCCGGACGGCCCTTGCTTCGCGCTGGCAAGGATGCCGGTAAACCGGGACAAACCGATCACATCGGAGCCTTCCCACAAAGCACGCCTGGATTCAACTATGTTGGCCTTTGCGTCCCGGTGGGCCGCATCACCTCCGACCAGATGCGGCAGGTAGCAGCCCTGGCGGACGCTTACGGAGACGGCGCAATTCGCATCACCACGGGACAGAACTTGATCATCCCGAACGTGCCTGACGCCTGTTTGCCTGCGCTGGAAGCGGAGCCAATACTGGAAACGTTTTCCCACCACCCCACCGAGGCGATGAGAGGCACCGTCAGTTGCACGGGCATCGACTATTGTCATTATTCGCTTATCGAAACCAAGGAGCGGGCAGTCGAAACGGCGCAGGCCTTGGAACAGATGGGTGTCCAGACCGGGAAGATTTCACTATTCTGGTCCGGGTGCGCCAACGGGTGCGCCAACCATGCGTTGGCCGATATTGGGCTGGTGGGCAAGCGAGTACGCGTTGACGGCCAAATCCTTGAAGCCGTCGATGTGTACCGGCGGTCAAAGTCCGTTGTGGCCGGAAAACCGCCCGCCCCGGTGATGACCAACGTGCCTTGCGGCGAACTGCCGTCGGTCCTAGGACAGATGCTTTCCGAGGAAAACGGCGAAATCTGCTAACGCCGAGCCAGACCCGGCCGGCAATCGAAGTGCCGTCTCGGGCGTCGCTGCGAGATCATCCGCCCAGCGGGGAAATACCGCGCACCAGCCGCATGATGTCGTTCGCCGAGATGGCAATGACCAGCGCCAACAGCGCCACGAAACCGATCAGGTGGACCAGCCCCTCTTTGTCTGACGGCACCCGTTTGCCTCCGCGGACCCATTCGATGAATACGAACAGTAGTCGCCCGCCGTCCAGCATCGGGATCGGCAGAATGTTCAGCACCGCGAGGTTGATGCTCAACAGGATTGCCACCAGCAACCATCCCTCGATTCCGCCCTGACGGGTCACCTCGCCGGTGATCTGGGCGATGCCGATGGGCCCGCTCAGCTCCGGCCCGCGTCCTCCGCCGAACCAGCCACGTATCTCTCTGCCCATGAGGGTGAGCATGTCCCAGGTGCTGGTGACGCCCAGGCGCGCCGCGGTCCAGGGGGGTTCGATTCGCCGGACTTCCTGCTGGTCCACTATGGAAAACGTGATCCCGACCGCGCCTTGGCCTGGGGGAGGGTCCACTCGCGGCGTAACCTGCGCCGCCCTGGTTTGTCCATCCCTTTCAATGACCCAAGTCATCTCGGTACCGGCCGCAAGGCGAACTTCCCGGGGCAACTCCTGCGGCGTCCCCGGCGGCTGGTTACCCACCTGCACGACACGGTCTCCGGGCAGCAGGCCCGCGGCCTCCGCCGGCGAATTCGGCGCCACCGACGTGATCTCCGCCGATCCGCCGACCATCTCCGTGTGCGGGACCATGAACATGATGGCAAACGCCACGATCGGGAACAGCGCGTTCATCGCCGACCCGGCCGCCAGCACGATGGCTCTCTGGCCCAAGCCTCTCCGTGCCAGGCTTCCGGGCGCGGCGGGGTTGTTCTCCCCCGACAGCCTGACGAAGCCACCCAGTGGAAGCCAGTTGACCGAGTAAATCATGTCCGCCATGACGACGCGGTCGGGCAGCACCTCCCGGACACGCCCCTCATGGCGGAGGAATTCATCAGTCTGTACGTCGTCCAGTCGCCTGCGGGTTGACTGCATCGCAGGTTGCGTATCTTGGGGCCGGCGTCCGAACCCTGCAAATCCGGCCAGGGATCCAAGGATTCCTCCGCTTCTACCCTGTTCCCGCAACTCAATGTAACGCGCAACGAGCTGTCCGTCCGCATTTTCACCGGACAGTACGCGGATCACCTGGCCCGGTTGAATGGAGCCCACGACTCCGTTGAGGCAGATCGTTGCAGGGGTTAACAGCGTCTCGGTGCGGCCGGTGTAGACCCCGAACGCACGGGGCGGGTAGCCGACGCCGAATTCGAGCACCTTGATGCCAAATGCCCTGGCCGACCAGAAATGCCCCAGCTCGTGCACCACCACCAACAGCAGCAGCATCGGCACGAACGACGCCACCGCGATAATCCACGTGTCCATAGCCCTTGGCCCGCGTGGGCGGCTAATTCATCCCGCTGCTCGCGATCTCGGCAGCGCGCAGGTTGGCCCAGCGGTCTGCCTCTACTATAGCATCCAGGTCGGGCGACGGCTGAGATACGTGCTCGCCGAGCACCCGCTCGATCAGGCGGTAGATGTCGGTATAGCGGATGCTCCCGGCAAGGAAGGCTTGCACCGCCACTTCATCCGCGGCGCTGAGCACGGCGGGCATGGTCCCACCCGTCTGGCCGGCGGACACAGCCAAGTCAAAGCAAGGAAAGCGTTTCGGCTCCAGCGGCTCGAAATCGAGGGACCATGGGACTCCAATATCCAGGCGGGGTATCTCGTCGTTGGCAAAGCGTTTGGGGTGGAACAGCGCGTATTGTATCGGCAGGCGCATGCTGGGCGGACCCAATTGCGCCTTGACCGATCCGTCATCGAACTCGACCATGGAATGTATGGTGCTCTGGGGATGCACCACCACCGCGATATCTTCCCACGGCACGGAGAAGAGCCAATGGGATTCGATCACCTCGAATGCCTTATTCATGAGAGTAGCCGAGTCAATCGTGATCTTGTCGCCCATCCGCCAGGTCGGGTGCCGGAGCGCTTGTTCTGGAGTGACGGTGTCCAGTTCCTCCAGCGGCGTACGCCGGAACGGGCCTCCGCTGGCCGTGATCATGAGACGCCGGATGTGGTTGTCTTCCCCCTGCAGGCACTGCCAGATGGCGCTGGGCTCGCTGTCCACGGGGAGGATCACGCCACCGTACGCAGCTTCCGCCTCCTTCAGAACCTGGCCAGCCATGACGATGGGTTCCTTGTTAGACAGCGCCACCTGTTTGCCCGCGCGCAGAGCGCTCATCGTGGGCTCCAGACCGACGGCCCCCATCAACGCGACCATCACCTGGTCCACGTCGACGAACGACGCCATCTCCGCCATGGGAAGCATCTTCGTGCCGCCGGGCAATTCGTCGGGCGGGTTGGAACACCAAATGTATTGGGGACCGAACTCGGCTACCTGTTCCAGCAGTAAGGCCGTGTTGTTCCCGGCGGCTAATCCCACCACCTGAAACTCGTCGGGGAATGCCCGCACGATGTCCAGCGTTTGACGCCCGATTGAGCCGGTGGAGCCGAGTATAACTATGCGCCGCATGTATTTGCGTCCCGGTCGGTTTTAGGGGGTACTCACGGCCGCCAGGATGTACACCGCGATCAGGGAGGGCAGCAGGCTGTCCAACCGATCGAGCATCCCGCCGTGGCCGGGAAACAGGCTGCCTGAGTCCTTTGCGCCAGCCAACCTTTTGATTTTGGATTCGACCAGATCGCCGATGGGCGATACGGCGCCTAAAATAACACCGATCATCGCTAGGTGCCAAATCTCCAACCGCAGCGGAAACAGCATGCCGAGAACAACAGCGGCTATCACTGCGAACAGCATGCCGCCGGCCGTTCCTTCCCAGGTCTTCCCCGGGCTGATGCCGGGCGCCATGCGATGCCGGCCGAACAGACGCCCCGCAGCGTACGCCCCGGTGTCCGCCGCATACACGGTGAGGATCGCCAGGAAGAGCCACCAACAGCCGGTTTCCGTGAGGACGGTCAATTCCCGCGCGAAATCGGCGCCGGTTATGTCCGGCAGCAGCCACACCCCGCCGTCGTCATTCGGGACCTGGTAGACCGTCTCGAAAGCTTCACCAAGGCCGTCATCTTCGACGATTGGAGGTACCGACAAAAGCGGGGCTGATTCTTCGACTTTCGTTCGCCACAAGCTAGGCAATCCGTCTATTCCGCGGAGGGCCGTCGCCGACGCCAGCCCTCCTCCCACGTAAACCGGCGACATCACCAGATAACTGGCCGCCACAATCGGTCTCCGCCCGTGCCATGCGGCAATCATCCACAAACCGCCCACAACAAATCCGGCAATACATATGCCCAGAACTGCCCACCCGAAATCCTCCGGGCGAACCGCCAGTTCACCGGCCAATACCAGCGCCACGGCCCAAGTCCCGCCCAGCATCAACGGCAGGGGCGTGTCGCCGCTGTCATCATCCTCGGATACCCTCTCACGGCCGGGATACAGCCGGTAGGCTTCTCTGACGCCGATAACCGCGGCGACCGCCGCCAGGAGCGTGATCCAGGGCGGGCCGAACCAGATGCATGCCAACACCACTGGCACGCCCACCAGGGCAGTCAGAATCCGGTGGAGCAGCACCCGCCTTACGCTCCAGAGTTCTGATCAGGGATGTCCAGGGAACCGAAACGCCTCTGCCTTTTGCCGTAAGCGCTCAGCGCACGATCCAATTCGTCCGCATCCAGGTCCGGCCAAAGCGCCGGCGTGTGGTAATACTCGCTGTAGGCCGCCTGCCAGATGAGGAAGTTGCTGAGCCGCTGCTCACCGCCGGTACGAATTATCAAGTCTGGATCAGGGCAACCGTCGGTGTAGAGGTACTGGTTGAACAACGTCTCGTCCACGTCCTCAGGAAGGACACCGTCCGCCAGCATTCGCCGAACCGCCTGCAGGATTTCGTCCCGGCCGCCGTAATTGAAAGCGATGTTGACCGTGACGCCGTCATTATGCTCGGTGATCGACTGCGCCTGTCGTATCGATTCCTGGAGCGCGGGGTCCAACGGGCTCATGTCGCCGAGATGGACCAACTTCACTCCCGCTTTGTGGAGTTCCCGGGTTTGCGGCTCGATCTGTTCCGCCAGGATCGCCATCAGGCTGTCCACTTCATCGGTAGGACGGCGCCAGTTCTCCGTCGAAAAGGCGTAGAGCGTAACCACGCGGACACCGCGCTGCGCCAGCAACTCGACGACCCGCCGGATATTGCTCACGCCACGCTGGTGACCCACGTGGCGAGGGAGGCCCTGGCGCTCCGCCCAGCGTCCGTTGCCGTCCATAATGATTGCCACATGGCCGGGAACCGGATCGCTTCCGGCATCGGCGACCGGCGGTAGGCGGTCTATGCTGGAAGGGTATGAGTTGTTGGAATGGTCTGAGTTAATCGACATGAACAGAGACTTGGACAGTGGAGCACCGGCGCGTCCGGGGGTTTCCAAAGTCATGGTCAGAATCAGGATTTGCCGCATTCAGGGATTATCAAGATTGGGTAGGTAGCGCGGAGTGAGACCGCAATCCTGAAAATCCGATAAATCCTGCTTCTGACCATTGATTGCCACCGGCAAGGGCTTCGAAACGGCCCTGCGGCGCGGGCAAACTTTTGCCCGCCTATCGGTTCTCATCAGGACGATGCCCCGGATACGGCGGGCGTCCAGCGGTGTTGCAGTAACGCGCTAACGCGTGCGCCAGGAAATTGGAGCGCAGGCTACACCTCCATGATTTCCGCTTCCTTCGTCGCCGAGACCTCGTCGATTGCCTTGATATGAGCGTCAGTGGTCTTCTGCAGTGAGTCCTGGCTGCGCCGGTTCTCATCCTGGGAAATCGACTTGTCCCGCTCCATTTTGCGCAGGGAGTCCACCCCTTCACGCCGCACGTTGCGCACTGCCACCTTGCTGTCCTCCGCCTTGCGCTTCAGCAGGCGCACCATCTCCTGGCGCCGTTCCTGGGTCAGCGGTGGGATGGGCACGGTAATCACGTTGCCGTCGTTCGACGGATTGAACCCCATTTCGGACTGGGTCAGGCTGCGCTCGATGTCGCGCAGGGCCTGACGATCCCAGGGCTGTACCATGATGGCGCGAGCGTCGGGAGCCGAAATGGAAGCAATCTGTTTCAGAGGGGTGGGCGAGCCGTAGTAATCGACCGACAGGTCTTCGATGAGCGCCGGCGTTGCCCGGCCCGTGCGGAGCGTGCTGATATCCCGGCGCATCGCTTCTATCGATTGGCCCATTTTGCGCTCCGCTTCGGCCAGCACGGCCTCCATGGTCGGCCCATCCTGATCGCTGTTGTTGCCCCTGTTGTTGCGATCCGGCATTTGGTCCCTCCTTTTCGGCTGATCATGCTCAGCTGACGATTCCTGGATTCTACGACCCGTTGCGTCGCGAGCCGTCGTCGATGGTCGTCCCGACCACATCTCCTTGCAGGATGCGGCCCATGGCGCCTCGCTCAAATATATCAAAGACTATGATCGGCATCTCGTTATCCATGCACAGGGTCATCGCCGTGGAGTCCATCACCTCCAACCGGCGGTTCACGGCGTCCAGGTATTCCAGGTTACCGAACCGCACGGCGGCGGGATTGGTCTTGGGATCGGAGTCGTAAACCCCATCCACGCCATTCTTGGCCATCAACAGCACGTCCGCGCCCACTTCAAGTGCCCGCAGCGCCGAGGCCGTATCGGTGGACATGTAGGGGTTCCCCGCTCCAGCGCAGAACAGCACGACCCGACCCTTTTCCAGGTGACGAATGGCCCGGCGCCGGATGTAGGGCTCGGCCACAGCCTGTATCGGCAACGCCGACTGTGTCCTGGTGATGATCCCTCTTCGCTCCAGCGCGTCCTGCAAAGCGAGTCCGTTGATGATGGTCGCCACCATGCCGGCGTAGTCCGCGGTGGACCGCTCCATGCCTCTGCGTTCAGCAGCGGAGCCGCGCCAAATGTTGCCGCCGCCGACGACCACCGCCATCTCCACCCCGCGGGAGTGAGCATCGATAATTTGATCCGCGATATAGGCGACCGATTCCGGATCGATCGTATCCGGCCCTGACCCTTGTAAAGATTCGCCGCTGACCTTCAAAAGGACGCGGCGATAGACCGTTTCACCTGTGACGCTGGCGGAAACCATCTTTTAATACCGGCGCAGCATCAACCTGGGGGGATGCCGTTTTCGTTTGTATCGTTATTCTCCCAGCGCCAGCCTGCGGAAGCTGACCACCCGGACATTTTCGCCGGTTTGCGCCGCCGTTTCACGCACCAGGTCGGCGAGAGTCCGTGAACCATCCTTGATGAACGGCTGTTGCATCAGGCAAACCTGGGCGGCGGGACGGTCGTCCCCTTCGTCCATGTCCTCTTCGTTCAGGTACACCGGAGACATTGCGGCCACCTGCATGGCGATATCGTGCGCCAGCGTGCGGAAGCCCTCGGTGCGCGCCACGAAATCGGTTTCGCACCCCAACTGCACCATCGCTCCGACCCGACCGCCAGTGTGGATGTAGGCCTCGACCAACCCTTGCGAAGTTTCGCGATCAGCCCGTTTGGCGGCCTGCTCAAAACCCTTCCGACGGAGGGCCGCCATGGCCTGTTCGAGGTTTCCGCCGTTGTCCTCCAGAGCTTGCTTGCAATCACTGATGCCCGCGCCAGTCTGTTCGCGCAGGTTTTTAATCAGTTCAACGGTTACTGCAGGCAACTTTTGAGCCTCCCTGTGGTAGATGCGATCTTGTGATTGGTCAAGTCTGGTGGCTACGTCTCGAGTGGGCGAGCGGACATCATCTGCCCAAGCTCTTCCAGGGTCACGGTATTGCTGAAAGGCCGGACATCCTCGTCCCCTTCGCCGTCTTCACCATCGGTTTCCGCGGCCTCAGTTTGCGCGATCTGCAGGGCTTCCCGCTGCGCCTGACCTTCTTCGATGGCCGCAGCCATTCGTCCCGTGATCAGTCGAATGGAACGCACGGCATCGTCGTTGCCGGGCACCGCGTGGGTTACCTGACCCGGGTCGCAGTCGGTGTCAACGATAGCGAAGATGGGGATGTTGAGCCGGCGCGCCTCGGCGATGCAGATATCCTCTTTGCCGATGTCGATGACGAAAAGGGCGGAAGGCAGCCGGTCCATGTTGCGCAGGCCGGTGAAGTACTTCTCCAGCTTGTCCAGGGTGTGCGTCAGCCGCACGGTTTCCTTCTTCGGCAACCGCGCCAAGTAGCCCGTATCCCGCTGCTCTTGCAGACGCTTCATGTGGTCGATGCGACCCTTGATGGTCTGGAAGTTGGTCAACGTGCCGCCCAGCCAGCGCTGGTTGACGTACCATTGATCGGTACGCTCGGCTTCAGACGCTATCACGTCCTGGGCCTGCTTCTTGGTACCGACAAACAGCACCTTGCCGCCGCTGGCCGATAGTTCCACCATCGCCCGGTACGCGTCGTTGATCAGCCCCATCGTCTGCTGTAGATCGATGATGTGGATCCCGTTGCGCTGCGTGAAGATGTAGCGGCGCATGCGCGGATTCCACCGCCTGGTCTGGTGGCCGAAATGCACGCCGGCCTCCAAGAGGGACTTCATCGTGATCGGTTCCAGAGCGGGAGCCGCGTTCATCGCACTCTCCGCCGGGCGTTCCGGGGCTTGTACCATAAGCTTTGTGCCTCTCTCCTGAGTCTGGCGCGAGATCGGGCGTGAGTATAGCACAGGCCAAATCCGAGCGGCAATCTGACCCCCGCCGCCCAGAGACCATCCTCCAATCGGGCCGGGGCGGCCTGCCGTAGCGGGTTCTCTGCCTTGCCTGCGCCCGGCGCGCTATGTACACTCGTGCCCAACCTCGACCACGCAGGAGGTGTGGCGAATGCCGATTTCCGACGAAACCATGAAGCGAATAATCGCCGAATACGGCGGGTTCGAGTTGTCCGACGCCGAAATAGCGCTGGTCAAACCCGAGCTGGAGAACTACCTGACCGAATTGCAAAACCTGCGCGATCTGGACCTGTCCGACGTGATGTCCGCGCGCCTGCTGCGACCAGCGGATGGAGGAGAAACCGATGCCTGATTCCGACCTGCTCAAGCTGACAATTTCCGAAGTCGCCCCGCTGATCCAGGCCCGCGAGGTCTCGCCCGTAGAGCTCACCGAAGCCGCCCTGGACGAGGCGGAGCGGCGCCAACCAACCCTCAACTCATTCATCACCATCATGCGCGAACAGGCGTTGGCACAGGCCGAAGCGGCCGAGGAGTCCCTGTCCCGCGGCGAATACCTGGGCCCGCTCCACGGCATCCCTATCGGTATCAAGGACAACATCGCCACCGGCGGCATCAATACCACCTTGGGCACCAAGGTGCTGCGCGATCACGTCCCCGACGAAGACGCCGAGGTCGTACGCCGTTGCAAGGCCGCCGGAGCCATCATCATTGGCAAGGAAAACCTGGAGGAGTTCGCCGCCGGCGCCACCTCCAACAATCCTCATTATGGCGCGGTGCACAACCCCTGGAACGTCGACCACATACCCGGCGGGTCCAGCGGAGGCGGCGGCGCCAACGTGGCCGCCGGCGTAACCTTCGCCTCCCTGGGAACCGACCTGGGCGGATCCGTGCGCCTGCCTGGCGCCTTCTGCGGCGTCGTTGGGCTCAAGCAGACCTTCGGGCGAGTGAGCCAGCGCGGCCTGCTGGTTACCAGCTTCAACGGTGACCACATCGGCCCGATGACCCGCTCCGTGCGCGACAGCGCCCTGGTGCTGCAGGCCATCGCCGGTTACGACCCCCTGGATCCCAGCACGGTTCCGGTGCCGGTTGACGACTACGCGCTCATCATGGAACGTGCCATCAGCGGCCTGACCGTAGGCATCCCGTCCAACTATTACTACGATCACCTGGACCCGGAGGTCGCGGAAGCGGTTCGCCGCGCCATCGCCGCCCTGGAAGAGTTGGGCGTTGAAACTCGCGAGGTCAGCGTGCCCAGCATGCAGTACGCCGGGGCCCTGCGTTTTTCCAGCATGGCCGACAGCGTCGTCACCCACGAGCCCTACATCACCTCCAACCGCGAGGACTATGGCCCTGACACTCTCTACCGCACCCTGGCCGGCCAGTTTGTGCTCGGCCGCGACTATTCCAAGGCCATGAAGGTGCAGCGGATCATCAAGGAGGAGCACGCCCGCGTCCTCCAGGACGTTGACTTCCTGGTGACGCCTACTACGCCGCTGCCGGCCCCGCGCATTGACGCCGACACGCTGGAGGCGGAGGGTCGCCGGCAGAAGGTTCGGGGGCCCGGTTCCGGATACGTTTCGCGCAACACCAGCCCCATGAACGCCACCGGGTTCCCGGCCATCACCGTGCCCTGCGGCTTCAGCGAACTAGGGCTCCCCATCGGCCTCCAGTTCATCGGACGACCGTGGGAGGAGGGCAACCTGTTCCGCATCGCCAACGCCTACGAGGGCGTCTCCCCCAGCCGCGGCGTCTGGCCCAATCTGGAGTGATGCAGGTGGTGACCCAACCGGCGTAACACAGGAGCAATCCCATGGAATACCGACGCTTCGGCCCGACCGACATGACCGTCTCCGCTCTGGGCTTCGGCTGCTGGGAGATGGGCGGCACCTATGGCGACGTCTCCGACGGCGAGCTTGCCGCCGCAGTCAACCGCGCCATCGACCTTGGCATAAACTGCTTTGACACGGCGCCGGCCTACGGAAGGGGCGAGTCGGAAGTCGTCCTGGGCAAAGCCCTGGGCGACCGCCGCAAGGACATCATCGTCGTCACCAAGTGCGGGGTCGGCTACGCCGACCGTCCCAAGGGCCGGGACAGTCGCATGGTGTCGATATTCGCCTCCGTGGAGCAGAGCCTCCAGAACCTAGACACCGACTACCTGGACGTCCTGCTAATCCACTGGCCCGACGTGAACACCCCCTTCGACGAAACGATGCACGCGCTGGACAGCCTCGTGGAACAGGGCAAGGTGCGAGCCGTTGGCCTATCGAACTTTACCCTTGAACAGATCAGGCAGTGCGAGAGCGTGCGGAGCGTCGACGTCGTCCAGTATGGGCTCAATATGTTCGACCGGCGCATGGAGCAGGAAATCTTTCCTCACTGCCTCCAGCAAGGCACCGGGGTCATGGTCTACGGCCCGCTGGCTTTCGGCCTGTTGACGGGCACGATGTCCGCGGACACCACCTTTGGCAGCAACGACTGGCGCGCCACGGGCGGGCGTCCGGGCTGGAACGTTGGGGTGTTCGCCGAAGAGCACTTCCAGCGCAACCTACAGGTGGTCGAGGACCTCAAGCCCATCGCCGAGGCCCGGGGCAAGATGATGCCACAGCTCGCCCTGCGATGGGTGCTCTCCAACCCGGCCGTCAGCGTCGCCCTAGTAGGCACCCGCACGGTCCAGGAAGTGGAGGACAACGTCGCCGGCCTGGAGTGGGCGCTCTCCGGCGCCGACCTGGCGCAGATTGACGAAGTGTTCAACCGGTACGGCGTCGACACTCACCCCGATATAGTGATCGACCCGGACGAATAGGTCCGGGTCGACTTTATCGCTTGCGCTGCCGGTAAGCGTTCAGCCAGCCGCGACCCATTCGGCCACGCGCTCGCCCACCATGATGACGGTGGGATGGATGCCACCGGAGCGGGGAACCCGCGGCATCACCGACGCGTCCACGACCCACAGGCCGTCCACGCCGCGCACCCGGCAATACTGGTCCACCACGGCCATGTCGTCGCCGTCCGGGCCCATCCGGCAAGTACCGGAAACGTGACGCGCCGTGCCCACGGTCTGCCGCGCCCACAGGTCCAGGGCGTCGTCGTTGTTCAGGATGTCGTCCGGCGGATTGATCCGGAAGTCGCACACGTCCTTGAAAGCGTCCGACTCCAGCATCCGCGCGCCAAAGCGAATGCCTTCCCGGATCCGCCGTGCGTCGTTGGGATGGCTCAGGTATTGGTAGTTGAACTCCGGCTGCACGTCGGGGTCCGAGGACTGCAACTTGACAAAGCCCGACCCGTCCGGCAACCCCAGCGTGCATGAGATTCGCGCCGCCCGTTCCGGCGGAACGTCCCCCGTGTTGTACCGGGTACGCACGCCGGCGACTTTCTCTTCCCGCTCGTCCACCACCGTGCTGACCCGCAACACCATGTCGTTGGTGTAGCCCGACCCCTCGGATGAGTAGTGCAGACCGAAGTGCGGAGCGTCCAGGTCGCCGGTCAGCGTCTTGCCATCCTTCACTTTGTAGGTGACGTGTACGCTCAGGTGGTTCCACAGTCCCTGGCCCACGCCGGGGCTATCGTGGATCACGGGTATCCCGAATTGTTGCAGGTGCTCCCGGGGACCGACGCCCGACAGCAACAGCAACTGCGGCGAGCGGATCGCCCCGCTGCTCAGCACCACACGGTCGGCCTCTACGGTGAAGATCTCGCCGCCGCTCGCGGCTTCCACGCCCACGGCCCGGTTGCCCTCGAACAGCACCCGGCGCACGTACACGTTGCCCCGCACCGTCAGATTCAGCCGATGCCGCATCGGGTTGAGGTGCGTCATGGCCGCGCTCATGCGGATGCCGCCCAGGTTGTTGGTCGGCGACACGCCCACGCCGGTGGGGTTGGGCCCGTTGGTGTCCTCCACGGCCGGGTAACCTTCGGCCAGGCAGGCATCGTGGAACGCCTGCTGGATGTCAGCCCACGTGCCGGTGCAACGACGGCGCACGGGCATCGGGCCGTCCGAGCCGTGGTAGTCGTCCTGGATGTCCATGTCGTTTTCCATCTTGCGATAGAAGGGCAGGACCTTATCGTAGGACCACTCGTCGTTGCCCCGGGCGGCCCAGTCATCGAAGTCCTCGGGGAACCCGCGCTGCATCGCCTGGCCATTGATGGACGACCCGCCACCGATCACCTTGCCCTGGGCGACATGGATCTCGCCCTGTTCCGGAGTGATGGTGCCCCGCAACGCCCAGTTGTGGATGGAATCCTGGGCCTCGGCATACCTGGTGCCGCCGAACTTCACATCGTCCGGCAGGGTGGCCACGTCCGGATAGTCGTTGCCGGCCTCAA
This sequence comes from Dehalococcoidia bacterium, assembly GCA_022827095.1. Lineage (GTDB taxonomy): Bacteria > Chloroflexota > Dehalococcoidia > Lucifugimonadales > UBA3495 > Bin87. The sequence goes on along the minus strand of JAJDTP010000011.1, from coordinate 70,867 downwards.
GCAGCAGCACCGAGGTGTTCGCGTCCTCTGCCAACCGGCTCGCCAGAGTGGAGCCGGCCGCGCCGCCCCCAACCACGATAACGTCGTACTTCATGCGTCCTCCTGGGGCTATCATTTCCCCGTGTTGAATTGATAGTTTAGACTGGGATTATATCGGAAAACCGCATGCGCCAATCGCGGCCGTCAACGAGCATCTATCCGGGGAGCATCATGTCAGATCAGAAAACAGACCAAAACCTCCACCTCCCCAGCCTGGTCATCAAGAATTTCCGCGGCATCGACGAACTGACCATCCCCCGCCTGGGCCGCGTAACGCTGCTGACGGGAAAGAACGGCGTGGGCAAAACGACGGTGCTGGACGCGGTGCGGATATGGGCTTCTCGTGGTCACCGACTCGACATTGCTGAAGTATTGCACAACCACGACGAGGTCATTACTTCCCCTGATGCGCATGGTAAAGAGGTGACTCTGGCTAATTGGGATGGCTTGTTCTTCGGGCGGCGCATCCACTCCGATGAAGCGATCTTGATAGGTCCAACCCGTGAAGCAGACCCTTTGCAAATGAAAATAGTGGCTCTCGACGAGAATGAAATTTCCAGCGTCGAACGACGACAGTCTATCCTCTTCGATGATGAAGAAGTGTTGGCATTGAGAGTAAAGTTTCGGGGCTCAACCCGCACCTTGCTTCCTCATGGTGTTTCGGTCTCCACTCGCATGATGCGCCGCTCCGGCGGTACGTCTTCCTCACAAGAAATCTTTTGCGGTCTGTTAGGACCAGACGTGCCCGATAACGAAACCATTGAACAATTTTTGAACACGTTGCTTTTGACTCCTGACGAAGAACGGGCGATTGAGGCCTTGAACCTGGTAACTGATTCGTTGGCCGAACGTGTCGCGATGGTGGACTCTGGTGCCCGTATCGGACCGAGGGCAGGACGCCGTTCAATAGTAAAACTAAAGGGTGAAGACAACCCCGTGCCCCTCCGTAGCCTCGGTGACGGCGCAGTCCGGGCTTTTGCAGTAGCCCTCGTTCTAGCAGCTAGCTCCAACGGTTTCCTCCTAATCGACGAGGCCGAAAACGGCATCCACCATTCCATCCAGGCTAAGTTCTGGAACATGGTGCTGCAAACTGCGGAGCGCAACAACGTGCAGGTCATTGCCACCACCCATAGCTGGGACTGCGTGGTGGGCTTCGCGCAGGCGGCCAACGAACTGGAGGATGTCGAGGGTTTGCTGGTTCGCATCGAACGCCCTCCAATCGGTCTGCGGCCAATCACCTATGATGAATCCCGACTGAAAAATATCGCGAAACATGGGATCGAGGTGCGCTAATCCATGATTAACCTCAACCCGCTCCCCTATGATCCGCTGTTGCTGGTTGAAGGAGTAGATGATAAGCACGTGATAAGGCATTTGTCGGAGCGTTGGAACCGCGGGCTGGAGTTCGCTATCAAAGACTACGAGGGAATCGAAAACGTCCTTCCCAACATCCGCGACCACATTGACGAACCCGGCCGTCGCGCTGTCGGCATCGTAGTAGACGCGGATTCCCACGTATCCAGCACCTGGGACCGAGTTGGGGACCGCATCCGTGAAGCGGGGCGCACCGTATCACCCATCCCCACAGCTCCCGACCCGAACGGTACAATCATTCTGGAAAACCCAAACACTAACAGCCCCCGCATCGGCGTCTGGATAATGCCGGACAATTCGAACCCAGGCGAGCTTGAAAACTTTGTTGAGAGGATGATTCCCGCCGCCGATTCAGTGTGGCCACTCTCCCAGCAATATATTGCCCGTATTCCGTCAACGGACAGAAAATTTGCAGCAGGCAAAACCCTCCGCGCCCAAATCCACGCTTGGCTCGCCACTCGCGAAGACCCTCGGCAAATGGGTCTGGCCATCCGAGCGCACGACCTCGAAATCGACGGCCCCCTCTGCCAGCGGTTCCTGTCCTGGCTAACCCACCTCTTCGCCTGATCCTTCCCGCCCTCACTGCCGCAGCGGCGGGAGCGCGCGTCCCGTGTGTTATCATCCCGCCATTCGTGCCTCGCACTCACGCTGGCCCGGCCGGAGGTCTTCCAATGCTGTACCAACGCTACCGCTATTCCCAGTGGGATGGCACCCAGCAGATTTTCGACGTGGACGCCAGCGAGGTGATGGACGCCCTGTCGGATGATCTGCTGCAGCACGGCGACCTGGCCCGGGCCCTCCGCGACCTGTTCCGCAACGGCATGCAGAACCGCGATGGTTCCCAGATGCCCAACCTGCGTCAGCTCATGGAGCAGTTGAAACAGCAGCGGCGCCAGCAGATGCAGCAGAGCAACCTGGACTCGGTAGTCGACGATCTGAAGGAGCGGATGGACGAGATCCTCCGCACCGAGCGGGAGGGCATCCAGCGCCGGCTCGACGAAGCATCCAACCGGCCGGAACCGGCCGACATGGAAGGCAAAGAGCAGCAGCGGGCTCTGAACCGGATGCTGCAGGAACGGGCCCAACGCAACCTGGACAAGCTGGACGACCTGCCCGACAGTCTCGGCGGGCAGATCCAGGAACTCATGGAGTATGACTTCATGGACCCGGACGCCCAGCAGATGTTCCAGGAATTGCTGGACATGCTCAAGGGCCAGATGGCCCAGAACATTTCCCAGCAGATGCAGGACCAGATGCAGAACATGACGCCGGAACAAATGGAAGCCATGCGTCAAATGATGCAGGACCTCAACCAGATGCTCCGCGACCGCATGGAGGGCCGTGACCCCAACTTCGAAAGTTTCATGCAGAAATGGGGTCCGATGTTCGGCGACGACCCGCCCCAGAGTCTTGATGAACTCATGGAGCGCATCCAACAGCAGATGGCCCAGATGCAGTCGCTGATGGACAGCCTGTCCCCCGAGATGCGCCGGGAACTGGAAGACGCCATGCAGTCGGCCATGGACCCGCGCCTCATGGACGAAATGTCCGAGTTCGCCAGCCTGATGCAGTCGCTCATGCCGCCGGATGAACTGGCCCGCCAATATCCGTTCCTGGGCGACGACAGCATGACGCTGGAGCAAGCCATGGAGGCCATGCGCCAGATGCAGGACATGGACCGGCTGGAACAGTCGCTGCAACAGGCTATGCGCACCGGAAATCTGGACGACGTTGACCCGGAACAGCTGGCCGAACTCCTGGGTGAAGAAGCACGCCGGGCGTGGGAAGAGCTTGACCGGCTACGCCAACTGTTGAAAGACGCCGGATACATCACCGATGACGATCAACTCAACCTGACCGCCCGCGGTATCCGTCGCATCGGCCAGAAGGCCATGCGCGAGGTATTCCAGCAGCTCAAGAAGGACCGCATCGGCAACCACGATCTGGACACCCGAGGCGCCGGCGGCGACCTCCTGGGCGACACCAAGACCTACGAATTCGGGGATCCGTTGCAGCTGGACCTCCAAACCACGGTGAAAAACGCCATCGTCCGGGGCGGACCCCAGGTTCCGGTCAAATTGCGGCCTGACGACTTCGAGATCTACCGCACCGAACACATGACGCGGGCCGCCACCATCGTCCTCCTGGACCAGAGCCGTTCCATGGGCTTGTTCAACAACTGGGCGGCGGCCAAGAAGGTCACCCTCGCCCTGTTCGCCCTCATTCGGCAGCAGTATCCCCGGGACACCCTCCACGTCGTGGGGTTTTCCGATTATGCCCGCGAGTTGGAGGAGGAGGACCTGGCCGGTCTGACCTGGAACAACTGGGTGTCCGGCACCAACCTGCACCACGCGCTGATGTTGTCCCGGAAGCTCCTATCCCGCGAAAAGGGAGGCACCCGTCAGATCCTGGTGATTACCGACGGCGAACCCACGGCGCACCTGGAAGGCGAGCAGGCGTATTTCTCCTACCCACCCAGCTACCGCACCGAACTGGAGACCTTGAAAGAAGTGCGCCGCTGCACCCAGGAAGGCATCGTCATCAATACGTTCATGCTGGAAAACAGCTACCAGTTGGTGAACTTCGTAGATCGGATGACACGCATCAATCGCGGCCGAGCCTTCTACAGCAGCAGCGAAAACCTGGGCGAGTACGTCCTGGTCGACTACATCACCAACCGGCGCAAACGGGTTTCCGGCTGATCGCGCGGGTCTCGAACGTCCAACTGCGGTTGCGGCGGCCTAGGCGCTTTTGCTAAAATGGTCGCTCACTCACGCGTAAGCGTTAGTGGTTCAGTGGGGCTGTAGCTCATTTGGGAGAGCGCTTCAATGGCATTGAAGAGGTAGCGGGTTCGATTCCCGCCAGCTCCACCACTCCCCCATCAAGGAACAGCGGCGTTTCGTGCCTGTTGTGCGCACGAAACGCCCTTTTCGTTGCCGGTCAGACGTTGCCAAATAGGGCGAGCGGGGTCACGCCGCCTATTTGGCCTGCGGGCCCCAGGTAACCCCGAATTCGGCCCTCGATACCAACTCACCCGTAAGTGTCTCTGCCGTCTGCCCCGCCAGCCATACGCCGGGCGCGGACAGGGCATCGGGCTGGACCATGGGGATGTGGGACGTGCCCGGCCAGTCCCCGCGCCGGTTCATCCAGGTATCCACCCGCCCGGGCTCGAAGACGTTGACCGCGATATTGTGCGGCCGGACCTCCTCGGCCAGGCTGAAAAACATCCGCTCCAGCGCGGCCTTGCTCATCGAATACCCAACCCGGCCCTCGCGGTAATTCCTGGCTGAACCCGAGGTGACGCAGTAAATGGAGCCACCCTCGCCGCGCGAGATCATGGAGGGCAGCGCGTACTTGCACAGGAGCAACGGGCCTCTCACATTCACCGCCAGGCACTGATCAAGCAGATCCACGTCCAGATCGACCACCGGTGATTCGCAATCCATTCCCGCATTGCAAACCAGGGCGTCGATCCGTCCGAAATGGTCCAGCGTGGCAGTCACCAGGTCTTGAATGTCCTGGACCCGCGCCACGTCGCACCGAACCGGCAGCGCATTGCCTCCGCTGGCGTTGATCTGCGCGGCCGTATCGTTGATGTCGCCCGACCCGTACTTCTCGTATTCGGTGCCGGCCGACCTGTCCTCTTCGGTGCGGGACGCCACCACAACGCTGGTGCCGGCTTCGCCTAACCCCAGGCAGATGGCGCGCCCGATGCCGCGGCTGCCGCCGGTCACAATCGCTACTTTGCCGTCAAGTCTCATTTCACTCCGCCTGTCACGCAACCACTCGAGCTCAAATCGCGGCGAGCATATATCGTCGATCTGGCAGTCGCAAGTCGCGTATCCCGCGCCCCGTTCATTGGCCTGCCCGGATGAAGTCCGCCACCCGTTCCGCGACCATTATCACCGCCGGATTGATGGGCGCGCGCACCAGGTCGGGCATTATCGACGCGTCAACGATGCGCAACCCGTCGATGCCATGGACCTTCCCGTATTGGTCAACCACGGCCAACGGATCATCGGACGGCCCCATACGGCACGTGCACGAGATATGGGAATAGGTTGTGACTTCTCGCATCAACCATTGATCCAATGCGTCGTCGATCAGGTCGCTGTCTTCGGGTTCGATGCGTCGCCCCAGCATGGGAGCGAGCTCGTGTCGTGCCGCCAACTCCAGAGCCAGGCGAATGCCGGCCCGCAGCCGCTCCCGGTCAAACGGCTCCGCCAGGTAGTTGTAGCGCATGGCGGGTTGTACCCGGTGGTCGGACGAGGTGAGCGTCAACTCTCCCTGGCTTTCCGGCAACAGCAGGGCCACCATCATTTCGAGGTGGCGAACGTTACCCCCACCCTCGGCACGCGCCGCTGACGCAACATCCGAGGCGCCGGTTGCCTTGACCCGAGGCACAGCCGGTCCGGAAAGACTAATCCCCAAGTCGTTTCTCAAATGGGAACCGGGTGCGGTCAGACGCAACGCCGCCCCACCGGCTCCCCGGTTGGAAACGGCGTCGAAGCCATCGCCCACTTCCCAGGTGACATAGACCTTCGGGTGGTCTTTCAGATTGCGCCCCACGCCGGGCAGGTCGTGTACCACCGGAACACCCACGCCTCCCAACTGTACGGCCGGCCCGACGCCGGAAAGCAGCAACAAATGAGGTGAACCGACCGCGCCCGCGCTGAGGATGATCTGCTCAGCCTCAACGTTGAACGTCTGACCACCGCTCTCCACCAGCAGACCAGTGGCGCGGTTACCCTCAAAATGGATCCGCTGGGCCTAGCAGTTGGGTCGCACCGTCAGGTTGAGCCGGTGGCGGCACTGGCCGAGGTAGCCCAGGGCGGTGCTGAACCGCACCCCGTTGTGGTTGTTGGTTACACCCGGGCCTACACCGTTGGAGTCCGGATGGTTGTGATCGTCGGCCTCGTCGTAGCCGCTGGCCCGGCAGGCGCTGAAGAAGGCCCGCTGGATTGCGTCCCACGCCTCCGGATTGGAATGGTGCACGAAGATGGGCCCTTCTGAACCGTGGAAGTCGCCGTGCTGGTCAATGTCCGTTTCCGACTTGCGGAAGAACGGCAGGACCTTCTCATAACTCCACTCATCATTCCCGCGCGCGGCCCAGGCGTCGAAATCCTCGGGAACGCCCCGGTAGAACGCCGAGGAATTGATGGCGCTGGAACCGCCGGTAACCTTGCCACGAGGCACCAGCATCGGTGGCGCAAGGTCGGTTGCGGTTGCGGTGAACTGCCAGTTATGCGGGTCGGTGGTCAACCAGTCCGGGTGGCCGGCGGCGGTTCGCGTCGCCGGCGGGGTCGGGAAGGCGGCAAAGCCGTACTTGAGCTCGTCGGGCAGGCGTTCGAAATCCGGATAGTCCGGCCCGGCCTCCAACAGCAGGACCGAGCATCCCGGGTCTTCTGATAGGCGGGCGGCCAGCACCGAGCCGGCAGACCCGGCTCCGACTATTGCCACATCGTATTTCATGGTTTCCCTCGGGTTGAATTCACTCTGATGAACATCAATCAACAGCGTGGGTTACTGAAGGGGTTGGCTCCGGTGGTCGCAGGCGTTCGATTCGTAGACGTTTTCCTCCAGGAACGCGTCGTGATCGTCCGTTACGAAGATACCGCACTGTCGAGAGTTGGTGACACGGTTGCGCGAAACGGTATAGCGACGCCTGGGGCCGTCCTTGCTTGCCGACGTTTGTCCTGCCCCGTCGCTCCAGAGCCGAATGCCGTGTCGGTTTCCCTCAATGCGGTTGCCTTCGATGGCATTGTCCTGCCCGTGTTCGATGGCGATACCATCGAAACGATTGGCCAGTATTTCGTTTCCCCGGACCGTTGAGCCCGTTGAATAGTCCAGCCAGAAACCATAGTTGCAAAAGTTGGCGACGTTGTCTTCGAACACGTTGCCCGAGGTGAACACCGCCTCGAAAGCGTTGTTGGGAGAATAACTGGCGTCATTGCGGGCTACGAAATTGTCGCGAGAAGGCTCGCCGTGGTGTCCCCGTATGAAGGACCCGTCTCCGCTGTAGCGCAGGTTGTTGCCGGAAATCCGGTTGTGATGCGACCCGTCCTCCAGCAGGATGCCAGCCGAGTCCGCGGTGTCGCACCAGAAGCGGTCGGTGTAGCGGATGCAGTGCTCGGCCTGATTGTCCAAGACCCGGTTATGGCTGGACTTCAGCAGGTAAATTCCCACGTTTCCGCAGAACGACGCGTTGTTCCCCGAAATCACGTTGTGGTCCGAGCGCACCAGGCTTATGCCGTTGAAGTTGTTACCGGTTTGATTGTTCTCGATCACGCTGTTCCGCACCGCGCGCAAATAGATGCCGCCGCCGAAGCCCTCTTCCATCGGTGCTTCGATATCCGGCAGCCAACCGGCGTCCGCTGGATTCGTGTTGTCCGACACCACGCAGCCGCGGATGTTGAGATTGCTCACGTTTTCCGCGTGTATACCGTAGTGGAACCCGATCACAATACCGTTGGCAATGGTTACGTCCCGGCAATCGTGGACCCAAATCCCAACGCCGCCGTTCCCTTCACCGTCCAGCACCGCGCCGGAAAGATCCAGCGTCGCCCCGTCGGTGCAGATTTCGATGACCGGACCGGTCGACGCCGGCGCATCAAGCCCCGGATATTGGGATGCGTCGAAAGTGTCCCGCGTATACCTGTCCGGGATCACGCGAACGTGGGTCATTGGCACGCACCTCTGGCCTCTTGCGAAGCAGGGACCGCAGGATGCTACGGAAATCCACCCGGCCGCTCCGGTACGCCCGCCAGCCGATTCAGTTCAGGCTCGGCCCGCCCCCGGAGCCGCCAGAGATGAACCCTGGATGGTCGTCCAGGTCCGATGCGTCATCCTGGTGCTGGCCGCGCAGGACGCAGTGCCCGCAAACCTTGCACACCGGATGCCGGTTGGCGAATTTCGGATGCGGGATGTTGCACGTCGGGCTGTCCGGCCGTTCGCACCGCGGACACCCGTCGCACTTCCGGTTGCCCGTGCCCTGTCCCGTTTGGGTTCTTGGCTCCAGTACCGTGACCATGATCGACGCCTTCCCCTCAGTTCTTGAAAAAGTGGCCGGCCGCACCGGATGCCACACCCGGCGCGGCAGTTCCTGGTCGATGAATCGCTGCTGTGACGGTAGTTAGTTCCAGATCGCGGCCACCCGGTACGCCAGCTGGGTGTTTGACTCCCGCACATCGACTATCTCGGCCGGAACGTCGCCCAGGATCCCCAGCGCGATGATCCAGTTCAGGATCTCGTGGTCTCCGGAATCCTGTATCTCTTCGGGGCTGAGTTCCGCCAGCTTGCTGCCATTCCCGGCGCGAACCATTTCCAGGTAGCGGCGGTCGGTCTCGACGTCGATCTCGCGGCACTGGAACTTGTGGGCCAGGAAACTGTGCGACCAACTGGAGGACGCCACCACGGCAACCCGCTCGTCCCGGGTGTCCAGGAACCGCCGGATTCCCTGCCCCAGCTGATAGCACCGCTGGGGCGTGGGGCGCGGCGGATAGTCCGGGCCCGCTTCCTCGCCGTAGCAATTGACGAACAGGGGCAGCAACGGGAACCTGCCCTCGGGGTCCAGGAACACCAGCGGGTTGATGATGGCGTGGGCCAGCCCCCAGTCCCAGCCCTTGAGGGCACTGGATGAGGCCATGTCGAACCCGTCGCGGATCAGGAAGTTGCGCAGGTCCCGGGAAAACTCCTTGGGACACTGGAAGGTGAACTTCGTCTCGGGTTCAGCGTCCCACAGGTTGGTGCGGGCCGCGCCACGCTGGAAGGGAAAGCCGTCGACTTCATCGCCGGTGTAGAGGCAGAAGGGAGGCAGGTTGTCCTGCAGGAAGTTCTCCGCCTGGTCGTCGCCGATCACCATCAGCACGTCAGGTTCCCATTCGTGGAGCCGATCCCGCATGATCCGGAACGACTCGACGACTTTTTTCTGATCGCTGATGTCCCGGCTCAGCCCGTTGTCATCGCCCAACTCTTCCAGCAAAGCGGCTGGCGCCTCGTAGCCCGGCACCCGGGCGAACACCCGCTCTCGACCCGTAGCCCATGCCTCGGGCGGCGTCAGGATGATGGGGCCGTGAGAACAGCCCAGACCCAGTAGTTCAGCCATGTTGTCCTCCTAACGAGCCGGAACCCTCGCACGATTTGGCGCATTTCCACGATTGTAGGGACACGCGCGGAGCACTGTCAATTTGGGCGGGCACTAACTGGCATCAAGAAGGCTCTTCCGGGAACAGCCGAACCTGCGGTGCGTATGCCGGAGCCCTATTCCGCAGGAATCAGGCCGGCCGCGACCAGCGCGTCGCGCAGGGCATCCCCCGAGATGGCGTGCCGGGCGGTCCATCCGGTGTCGGGTTGACCCGCGGTTCCGCGAGCCCACACGATAAGGACGCCGGCCTCCTCGTCCATACCGTCCGGGACCGTCGAACGCTCAATTTGGGATCGGGACACCATGGCCAACTCTTCGGTGGAGAACATGAGCCGGTTGTTGCTGGTAGGCGCCGGTTCGGGCATTGAATGTCTCCTGATAGAAAGCTGGCGCCGGGCCATGGTCAGGCTTGGTCGCCGTCGTCGCGTACCACTACGTGCTGCGCCAGTTTTTCGATGGTCTCGATGAAGGTGCGATCGCGGTCTCTCGACTCGGGAAATTCCTCTCCCAAAGGCGTGTCTCCGATAAACCGGTACATTTCCGCGACACCTTCGAACAGTAGCGGCGTCATGCCAAGTTCCGCGAAGGTGTCGCGGATCTCCTCCATCTCGCTGACCCAGCGGCGCGAACGGGGCGGCACGGTGGGGATGGTGCGTTCCATCCGTTGCAGCACTGCTTGCTGACCCGACTGAAATTCGGCAATGAGGGGCTCGGTCAGGCCCATAATCTCGGCAGCCATCAACAACTGGGTATACAACGCCCACGAACCCTTGGTCATTGCGGCGTAGCACATCTTGATGCCCGAAGCCTGCCCCACTTCGCCGTCTAGCTTCAGCACCCTCAAACCGGAATCGCTCAGCTGCTCAAACTGCTTGGCATGCTGACCCGACGCGTAGAAATGCGGACCGTAACCCGGCCGGGGTGGCCCGCCGATTATGGACACGTCCACGAACCGACCGCCGGCGCCGGTGATCACCGGTTCCAGATCCCGAACCAACTGGGGAGAAATGGCGTTGCACTCCGCGAACAGGATATGGGCGCCGGTGGCGATCAGCGCGTCGGCGACCTGTTGGCATACACCCGGGACCGCCGCCGACACGGTCATGGACATTACTAGGTCAGACTGCTCGACCAACTCGTCCATCGTGGCAACATCGCGTATCCCGGCCTTCTGGGACAGGGCGCGCGTCCGGTCGCTACGGCCGGCCAGGCAGGTGATGACGTCCAGTTCATTTTCCCGGAGACGTTGGCCAACGGCATGTCCCATGTCGCCGGGACTCAAAATGGCCACTGTGCTGATATCCACGAATGTTCACTCTCGAATGCAAAATGGGGCGCAAAAACTATAGCACAGGGGTGTGGCGATGCCGCCGCGAACCGGTTGCCGGCAGCGCACCGAGCGGGGATACTGTGCCGAGTATCGACCGCCCACGACTAGCCGGGAATGGCTGGAGTTGATCATGGCATTTGCGCATCCCGAGTTCCTCGTTTCGACCGATTGGCTGGCCGCGCATCTGGCCGACGCTGACGTTCGCGTTTTCGAGACCACGGTGTTCCTGCATTCCGTCGAAGGGGGCGGCCGCCGCGCCGAGTCCGGACGGAGCGCGTACGAGACCGGGCACATCCCCGGGTCCGGCTTCCTCGACCTCCAGGCCGACTTCTCCGACAACGACCAAGCCTACCGGTTCATGATGCCCTCAGCCGGCGCCTTCGCGGATGCGTCCGGCCGGCACGGCATATCGGACACCTCGAAGCTGGTTTTGTACGACCGTCTTGGCTCGCAGTGGGCCGCCCGATTCTGGTGGATGTTCCGCTCGATGGGTTGCCGCGGCGCTGTCGTGCTGGACGGCGGCCTGCGCCGCTGGACGGCCGAGGGTCGAGCGACGTCAACCGACGCGGCGACGTACGCCCCCGCCGTTTTCAACCCTGCGCCCGACCCGGCGCACTTTGCAGACCTGGCCGAGGTCAAGGCGTTCATCGAGTCGGGCACCAGCGGCGGGATCTGCCTGATCAACGCCCTGGGTCGGGATCAGCACTCCGGCGCAGACGGCGGCAGCGGCTACGGTAGGGCCGGGCACATCCCCGGCGCGACCAACGTCCCGTCCGGCGAGTTGACCGATCCCGAAACCGGCCTGTTCCGGCCGGCCGACGAACTCGCGTCCCTTTTCGAGGCGGCCGGCGCGGATCGCTCAAAACGAGTGGTCACCTACTGCGGCGGTGGCATCGCCGCGTCCAACGACGCTTTCATACTCGCGATGCTGGGTTACGAGAACGTCGCAGTCTACGACGCCTCGATGTCCGAGTACGCCGCTGACTCGTCACTGCCGCTGGTGGCCGACTGAGGCAGCCGCATCGTCGCCGAGGAGGTGAGCAATGACCCAGGTCGCCACGCTGAACGATACCCTGGAGTTTGGGCTGTTCGACTGGATCGAATGGGACAAGTCGGCGCCCAGCGAGATCTTCGAAAACCGGCTGCGGATGCTGGAGTACGCCGATCGCAGCGGGTTCTACAGCTACCACCTGGCGGAGCACCACATCACGCCGTTGAGCGTGTCACCCTCGCCGGCCGTGTTCCTGGCCGCCGCCGCACAACGCACCACTAACCTGCGCCTGGGTCCGCTGGTGTTCCTCCTCCCCTTCTACAACCCCATCCGCCTCTACCACGAGATCTGCATGCTGGACAACCTCAGCAACGGCCGCCTGGACCTGGGCGTCGGTCGGGGCGTATCGCCCGTGGAGGCCGAGGAATTCGGCGTCGACCTCGGCATCAGCTGGGAAATGTTCAACGAGCAGATGGACATGTTCACCCGCGGATTCACCACCGGTATGCTGAATTACCAGGGCAAGCACTACAACTATGAGGACATCGAACTCTGGATTGCGCCGCATCAGAAGCCCTATCCGCCGCTCTGGTACGCCAGCAACAACATCGAAACGGTGCCGTGGATGGCGCAGCACGGCTTCAACACCTGCGCCGTGTTCGCCGACAACGCCGGCGTCAAGGCCCACTACGATCTGTACAAGCAGGTGTGGGCCGCCGACCGCATGGCAGATGGCATGAACAGCCACGTGCCCGTCCCCAAGCTGGGTCTGGTGCGCCACATGTACATCGCCGACACTGAAGAAGCGGCGCGGGACGAAGCGAAGGCGGCATACGGGACGTGGTTCCACAACATCGACTACCTGTGGGCCAAGAACAACCTTGACCGCCTGGGCGCAATGCGGGACTTCGACGCGCTGGAGGCGAAAGACGTGATCATCGTCGGCACGCCGTCCAGCGTCAGGGAACGGGTCCAGCGGGCCGTCGACGAGACCGGCATCAACTACTTCTGCCCGATCTTCGCGTGGGGCGACCTGACCCCCGACCAGGTCATGCGCTCCATGGGGCTGTTCGTCGACGAGATCATGCCCCACCTGCGGCCCGGCGCCTGAACCCGCGCAGCACCAACAGGAGACCCAGAATGACATCCCGCGCATCCTACGCGCCGGCCACTGCCGCCTCGATCAACAGGACAATAGCGGCCTTGGCCGCGCGGAACGTGGAAGCTGTCCTCGTAGAGAATCGCGAGGCGGCGCTGCTGAAACTCAAAGAGTTGGTACCAGAGGGTTCCGAGGTCTTCGTGAGCACATCGGAGACGCTAGACACCATCGGCTACACAGAGTACATGGACGGCAACGATCGTTACGTAAATCTGCACGACCAGATGGTGGCCCACACTGATCCGGTTGCACAGCGCGAGTTCCGCCGCAAGACCACCATCGCCGACTATTTCGTGGGCAGCGTGCAGGCCATCGCGGAAACCGGAGAGATCGTCGTGGCCAGCGGCTCGGGCAGCCAGATCGGGGCCTTCTCCTATGGAGCGAAGCGAGTGATCATGGTGGCCGGGACGCAGAAGATCTGCCCCACCCTGGCCGATGCCGAGGCCCGCACGCGGGGTTTCACCCTGGAACAACACGACCGCTGGCTGGAGGGGCGCGGCTCTACGCCCACTCCCATCGGCAAGTACCTGGTGATGGAACACGAGCCCATGGTGGGCCGCATCACCATGATCCTCATTCCCGAAAGCCTCGGCTGGTAGGAAGCCCACACACGAAATTTCCAAAGGGGGAAGAGTGATGCCAGAGAAACAACGCATGACCACTAGGCTCAAGGAGCTGTTCGAGCGCCCCGAGATCTTCGTCCTGGCCGGCGGCATGAACGCCATGGGGGCGAAGATGGCCGAAGTGCTGGGATTCGAGGCCTTCTACATGTCGGGCGGCAACACCTCGGCCCAAGTCATGGGTCTTACCGAGGGCGGCACCAGCATGCGCGACATGGTGGACAACGCCCGGAAAATCGTGAACACCATCGACATCCCGGCGTTCGTGGACATGGACACCGGCTACGGCGACGCCATCCAGGTCTACGAGACGGTCAAGGAGTACATCCGGGCCGGCATCGCCGGCACCCACCTGGAAGACCAGACCTATCCGCCCAAATCCGGCCCCCGCCGCCGCTGCGTTTCCATCGAGGAAATGGTGGGCAAACTGCGGGCCGCCATGGACGCCAAGATGGAGTACGACCCCGACTTCGTGATCGTAGCGCGGTGCGACTACGCCGGCGTGCCGGGCGTCACCTTTGAAGACGTGATGGAGCGCTGCCTGGCCTACAAGAGCGAGACCAACGTGGACGTCGTGTGCCCGGCCGTCGCCTCCTGGGAGGACAACCAGGAAGCCATCCGGCGCATTCCGGGCCCGGTTCTGCCCCTGTTCACCCACGGCAGCCAGACCCATCCCACGCTACAGGAGTTGCAGGACGCCGGAGCCGCAGCAGCCTGGTACCCGGCCCTGACCACCATGGCGGGGGTCCAGGCGTCATGGGACTTCTTGAGTGATTTCCAGGATCGCGGCACCGCCGCCATCGACGACTTCCTGGCAGCGGCGGCGCAGAGCAAGTGGGGCGTCGCCACCAACGGCGGCATCCTCGGCGCGGACCGGATCCGCGAAATGGAGGACAAGTACCTCCCTGATCGACCTCTGTAAGCTCGCCAATGCCGGAAGCGTGCCGGCCAATAATAGGAGTTTTGTCAATGAAATACGACCATATCGTTGTCGGCGGCGGCACGGCCGGGTGCATCGTGGCGACGCGGCTTTCCGAGGACCCGGACCGCTCGGTGTTGCTCCTGGAGGCCGGGCCTGACTTTCCCGACTTCGAGCAACTTCCCGACATGCTCAAGCTGGGCTGGGGAACGGTGAACCTGGAGGCCCGCGCCGCCGGTTCGCCCTACAACTGGTCCTTCACCGGCAAGGCCACGCCGGAACAAGCCGAGCCCATGCCTGTACCCCGGGGCAAGGTGTTGGGCGGCTCCAGCGCCATCAACGGCCAGACCTTCATCCGGGGCGCACCTGAAGACTTCGACACGTGGGAGTCCTGGGGCAACGACGGGTGGGGCTACCTGGAATGCCTGCCCTACTTCCGCAAGCTGGAGAACGATGCGGATTTCCACGACGATTTCCACGGCACCGACGGGCCGGTTCCAGTGCGGCACCACCAGCGCGAGACCTGGCCGCCGTCCCAGGAGGCCTTTTTCCAGGCTGCCACGGCCGCCGGATACCCCTTCCATCCCGACGTGAACAACCCGGAGGCTACCGGCGTCAGCCTGCGCGCCGAGAACAATATCGACGGCGTGCGCATGAGCATGGCCCTGTCCTATATCAGTTCGGTGCGCCACCGGTTGAACCTCACCATTCGCGCCAACGTCCAGGCTCGGAAAGTGGTGCTGGAAGACGGGCGCGCCGTTGGTGTCGAGGTTGAGAGCGGCGGCGACACTTTCGTCGTCGAGGGCAGCGAGATCATCCTGTGCGCCGGCGCGGTCGCCTCACCGCAACTGCTGATGCTGTCCGGCATCGGCCCCGCTGACCAGTTGCAGGCGCAGGGCATTCCGGTCGCGGTGGAACTGCCCGGGGTTGGCCAGAATATGCGCGACCACCCCAACGTGTCGGTGCGCTTCATGGTCAAGGAAGACGTCCCCCAGGACCCCAACGGCATGAGGGCGCTGCGACTGCGCTTCACCGCCTCCGGTTCGGACACGCCCAACGACATGATCCTTTCGCCGGCGTCGCTGAACACCGTGGTGCGGGATGACAACCCGGCTCACACGGTCAACTGCGGCCTGTACCTGGCGGCCGGCAAGGGCGAGCTGAGGCTGGAATCTTCGGACCCGCATACAGCCCCCAGCATGGACTATCGTTACCTGGAGGAGGACTGGGACCGGGAACGGTTGCGGGAAGCCGTCCGGCTCTGCGTGTCGTTCCTGCAACACAGCTCCTACGACGGAATCATCGACGAGATAACGGCTCCGACCCCGGCGGACCTGGAGAGCGACGAGACCCTGGACCTCTGGCTGCGCCGCAACATCAGCACCTCGTACCACATCTCCGGCACCTGCAAGATGGGGCCGGACGATGACCCGATGGCGGTCGTTGACCCGCATCTGCGCGTGCGCGGCGTGTCCAACCTGCGGGTAGCTGACGCCTCGATCATGCCTGACGTCGTCCGCGCCAACACCAACGTCACCACGATGATGATCGCCGAGCGCGTCTCCGACTTCATCAAGGCTGGGGACTGATCGAGGCGACCAGGTCCTCGTTTGACCCCGTGATGTAACCGTTCAAATAATGGCCGAGCAGGCTGCGATACTCGCCCACCTGGGCGTCGATGTCGCAGCCTTCTTCGGCTTGGACCTCCACCTCGAGGATCTGACCCACTCCTTCGACCGTGTCCAGGTTGAAAACCACATTGTCCTTGCGCCAAAGCTCGCGGCGTTTGCACACCACCGCGCGGGCGCCTAGGGCGGCCTCCAGCACTCCGGCCATCGCCGGGTCCTCCACCGCCGCTATCTGGAACCGGCTGGTCCTGGCGCCGTCCTCCTGGCCCTCGACGTAGTAAATCAACTCCGAGGCTGCCGGTTCCACGCGGAGTTTGAGCCGACGCGTTCCCTCGGTATCGTCCGCGGGCGGGAGCCGATAGTAGTAGTCGACCTGTTCCTTGACCTCGACGAAATACGCCGACCGCTTGCGCAGGATCGACCGCACGGGTTCAAAATCGGGACAGTACGCCTTGATTTCGCGGTTGAGTCTGAACTGCATCTATGTTCCGCCAAGTCGGATCAGGCCAGCTGTTGGCTCAAGTCTCCATCCAGTCACCGGTGTCGCGTTGGCCTCTTTTGGGGCGGGTGCCGGTTTTCTGCCTAAAGAGGCAGGTAAACCGCCTGGCCGGTCATGGCGCTGCGGCCCACCGCCTCGGTCCACTCCATGTAGTGGACGCCGGTCTCAAAGGCCACCATGTCCACGACTTCGGTCCCGCGGATGGCGTTGGTGAACTGCTCTTCGACCCGGTATCTGGCCTGCGTCTCGGGCGGGTTGGGCACTTCGGTCAATTCCGAATCGCCGCGCTTGCCGGCCCATACCCTACGCTGGGAATCCACGTGAATCGTGCCCTCAGTACCGAACATCCAGATCTGGCTCCCCCGGTTTAGCCCCGAGGTGGCGCTCATCTGCATGTGCACCTGCGCCCCGTTGGCCAGTTCGTAGAGGATGTCGATGTGGTCCGGAATGGACACGGACGTGAGATGCCCGTTGTCGTCCCGCCGGTAGGGCACGTGCACCTTGCCCATGGCCATGACCCGGGTTCCGCGACCCAGCCAGCGCATCATCGACTCATAGGACGCTCCGATGTTCAGCGTGTTGTATCCGCTCAGGGCGCGGTCGTGCCGCCAGTGCAGGGGACCATCGAAATCGGCGAAGTTGTTCTGCAGGGACGTGAAGTCCACCGACAACAGCTCGCCCAAGTGTCCCTCGTCGATCAGCCGTTTAATCACGTTGTCGATGGTGTAGCTGGTGGATGTCGGGGTGAGCTGGCAAACCAGGTGCGGGTGGGCCCGCGATGCGGCCAGCATGTCCCGGGCCTCCGCGGCGTCGTTGGCCATGCGGGCCTCGGTAAGGACGTGCTTGCCGGCCTCCAGCGCGGCCAGGGTCATGGTGCGGTGCATGTAGGGCCAGGTGCCGATGCAGACGGCGTTTACCTCGTCGTCCTCCAGCACTTCGCGCCAATGCCCGTACACCTTCGGGATGTTGAACTGGTCCGCGATCACGCGGCCGGACTGCACCGTCCGGTTCGCAACGGCCACTAACTCGCAGTCTTCAACTCCCTGGAAGCCGGGAATATGGCGGTTGCGGACGTTGCCGCCCGCCCCGATAAGACCCACCCTGATTGGTTCATCAGCCATCGTCTCTCTCCTCGATAATCGGTTGCTATTGCTGTGTTTTGACCCCACGCAGGTCTCGGCGCTGACCCGGGTTGGGTGCTCAATTCCGCCTGTATAATACGCTCGAAAACGGCCTGGAGCAGCGAAACATGGCTAATCTGACCAACACGCAGCGCATCGGCGCGCTGGTTCCCGCTACCAACCCGGTGGTGGAACCTGACTTCTACCGGGTGGTGCCACCGGAAATCACCGTCCACTTCGAGCGAATGTGGAACGGCACCTGGGGCAGCCAGCCGGAAACCTCCGCCGAATCGGGCCATCGCCTCAGCATGACCAGCGCGGAAGCCAACGAGGTCGACTACGCCCTGTTCGGCTTCGACGTCGGCAAGATGAACGAGGACGTGGCTCGCGGCGCCAGCGTCCTGTCCAACATCGGTCCTGACATCCTGGTTTACGCCTGCACCTCCGGCACCTGGCACAAGGGTTACATGGCCTATGACCAGGCGATGGCGAAGCTCATGGAGGAAGCCAGTGGCGTGCAGTCGATAACCGCCGTGGCCTCCTGCATCGCCGCCATGCGCCACATGGGCAGCCGGAAACTGAGCATCGCCGGTCCTTACCGCAACTTCCACCTGCGCAATCGCCTGAAGCCGCTGATGGAAGAGGCCGGCTTCGAGGTTCTGAGCGCGGACGGTGCGCCGTGGATGGAAGACTCGATGAACCCTAGGGAGATCGACATGGACCCGCCCCAGGCCATCATCGATTTTGCCCTCACGGTCGCCCAGGACGAGGCTGACACCATCTTCCTGCCCGGCACCGCCTGGCGCGCCCTGGACGCGGTGGAAGAGCTAGAGCAGAAACTGGGCAAGACGGTAATCTCCGTCAACCAGGCCACCATCTGGATGGCCCTGCGTCGGGTGGGCTGGACTGAACCGATCAACGGTTACGGCAGCCTGCTGCGCAACCTGGAATGAGCAAAGCATCGGATACATTGGCAACAACGGAACGGGAGGTTCAGCATGGTCACCAGCAAGCAAGCGACAACCTACGAAGTGGACATCGAGGACGTGGAATATCTCCGCCACGACGATACTCCGCTGCTGGCCCGATTGTTCCAGCCTCGCGGAACCGGACCGTTCCCGATCATGGTCGAGTTGCACGGCGGCGCCTGGGTGAGGGGAGACCGCCTGAACGGCAACGCTGCCAACGAGGCTCTGGCCCGCAACGGCGTGATCGTGGCGGCCCTGGATTTTCGGGTTCCGCCGGTTGCATCCTATCCCGCGTCCTTCGCGGACATTCACTACGGAATCCGTTGGTGCAAGACCCAAGCCGAGGCGTGGAACAGCATTCCCGGCAAGGTCGGCGCGATGGGCACCTCCAGCGGCGCGCACCAGGCCATGCTCTTGGGTATGCGTCCCAACGATCCGCGCTACGCGGCGCTGCCCCTGTCGAACGGCACCTCGGCGCTGGACGGCACGTTGGGCTGCGTCATCATGGTGTCCCCGGTGATCGACCCGCTGGGCCGGTACCTGTACGCAAAGGGCCTGCGCGACGATGTGACCCCGCCGGCCGGCATGGCTGACCGGGTTGGTCCTATGCACGACCTGTACTGGGTCACCGAAGAGGCCATGGCCGAGGCGGCGCCGGCCCGCGCGCTGGCCGCCGGCGAGCGCATGGAACTCCCGCCCACGCTGTGCCTGGCCCGCTCCTACGAGGAAGCCCACCCGCGTCCGGACCTGGACGAATTCATCGCCCAGTACCGCAAGGCCGGCGGCCCCATCGACGTGAAGATCTTCGAAGGCCAAGGCGAGCGGCTGCTAGAGAACCCGACCACCCAGGTGGCGCAGGAGGCTCTGGAACGCATGACGGCGTTCATCCGTCAGCACCTGGGCTGAGCACGAAGGTAACGGACGACGGAGCACGCAGGAGGGCCGGGTTGCGGAACCTGGCCCTCCGTTGTTTTGGATTGACGAGTCCGACCCATCCGTGCCGGTCTCACGGCCTTACACTTGCGCCCAAAGCGTGATTTTGGTAGTAATCCGACAACATGAAAGGGGAAAGCCACGAAAAAGGAGTGCGATCATGTCGCGAGTTACGATGATCCAGCACATCAACATCCAGATCAGCGACAAGGACCGGAGCCGGGACTGGTACGAGAAGGTTTTTGGAGCGGAGTTCCTGGATCGCGGACCCGAACTGAACCAGCGTCAACTGCAGTTGAGAATCGGCAACGGCGAGATCCACAGCACGTTCACGCCGAATCCCAACCCGTCGGGACACTTCGCCGTGGAGATCCACGACTGGGAGGAGATGATCGGCAATCTGGACGCCCTTGGCGTGGAATACACTCCGCCCAGCGTCCGCGAGTACAGCGGCGGCCACTCCACCTACATCAGTGATCCCGACGGCAACATGATCGAACTGGTCCAGCACCCGCTGGGCCTGCGCGACTCCAGGGGCAACACCGTCGAAATCGCCCACGATCCGGACGGCATGGTCTGGGCCCGCAAGCCCGGCTACGGTCCGCCCACCGGGTAACACCGGCGTCAACACCGCCCGCCGCATATCAACCAGGGAGAAGAAGCGATGCCTTATTACATGTACGTTGCCGTGCAGGGCGACAACAAGATCTCCGTCTTCACCATCGACCCCGATACGGGCGGCATGACCTTGCAGTCCGATGTCTCCGTGGACGGCGGCCCGTTCACCATGGCCATCAGCCCCGACCGCCGGTTCCTCTACGTGGGCTGCCGGGAGATCACCCAACTGGTCAGCTTCGAGATTGACCAGGCCAGCGGCGGCCTGACCCGAAACGGGTCCGTCCCACTGGACGCCTGGCCCGTCTACGTGGCAACCGACCGCCGGGGTCGCTTCGTGCTGTCGTCCTACTACCAGGGCGCGCGCGTGGCGGTGCATCCCATCGGCGATGACGGCTCGGTGGGCGGGGACGCCGTCGTATCCCTGGAAACCGCCACCGGCGCCCACGCCATGCAGACCGACCCAACCAATGCCTACGCCTTCGTGCCGCACATCGCGGGCAACGGGCCCAACTCCATCTGGCAGTTCCGGTTCGACGAGAACACCGGCCAAATCACGCTCAACTCGCCGGCCACTGTTGACCCTGAGGAGTTCCTCGGGCCGCGCCATTTCTGCTTCCACCCATCGTTGGACGTGCTCTACTTCTCCAACGAGCAGGGTTGCAGCGTGAGCGCGTACAACTTGGACACCTCCAACGGCACGCTGTCGCTGTTCCAGACCGTGACCACCCTGCCGCCCGAAGGGTTCGGCGAGCGCAACACCTGCTCGCAGATCCAGATCACGTCCTCGGGCCGGTTCCTGTACGCCCCCAACCGGGGCCACGACAGCATCGCCTGCTACACGGTGGACGCGGAAACCGGAGCGCTGACATCCAATGGCATCGTCCAATCCGAGCCGAGGCCCAACGCCCTGTGCCTGGACCTCCAGGACCGGTTCATCTATTCCGCCGGCCAAGATTCGGGCCAGATGGCCATCTTCGGCGTCGGGGATTCGGGAGAACTGTCCCGCGTGGGAACGCATCCGTTGGGTGAAGGACCAGGCTGGATTTCCATTACAGAACTGCCGGGATAGGGCTTTCCATTCAACCGCGTTTGTAAAATCGACGGCACGATTTGAAGGGGGGAGTGTTATGAGCAAGAACCACAGCATTTGCGTTGGAGCCACGGGGTTCGGCGGCGGCGTTTGGCACAGCCCGGACGGTGGAGAGAGTTGGACCCGAATCCGCGACCCATTCCCATTGGGCAGCCAGGTCCGAGCGATGGCGGTGTATCCCGACAACCCCAGTCGCATCATCGCGGGCGCCGACAACGGCATCTACCGGAGCGAGGACAAGGGCGCCTCCTGGGAAAAGCTCTGGTCGCCAATGGACGGCGTGCCAATCTGGTCCATCGCCATCGATCCGGAGGACACCGACACCGTATTCGTGGGCATCAAGCCGGCGGCCCTGTTCCGGACGCGGGACGACGGCGCGAGCTGGACCAAACTGTCCGTCCAGATGGCCCAGGAGTGCCACATCGGCCCGCCCATGGTGACCATGCTGATGGTGGACCCGAAGGACCACCGCACCGTCTGGGCCGGCGTTGAGGTGGATGGCGTTTACCGGAGCCTGGACGGCGGGGACACCTGGACCCACGTCGAGGGCGGCCTCCACCCCGACATCCACGGCATGGCCATCGGCCTAGGCGAGCCCAACCGGGTGCTGGCCAGCACCCCGCGCGAAATCTACGCAACCACGGACATGGGCGAAAGCTGGCAGTCGGTGGCAACCACCGACCAGTTTGTGCTGCCCTACAGCCGCGGCATCGCTGTAAAGCCCGACGACCCCAGCGTGATCTTCGCCGGCGTGGGCGACACCGCCATCGGCGGCGCGGGCGCCATCCAGCGCTCCACGGACGCCGGCCAAACTTGGGAGCGACGCCCGCTACCGGTGGAGCCCAACTCCAACATCTGGCAGTTTGCGACTCATCCGGCGGATCCCGACTTCGTC
The DNA here is from genome assembly GCA_022827095.1 of Dehalococcoidia bacterium. Lineage (GTDB taxonomy): Bacteria > Chloroflexota > Dehalococcoidia > Lucifugimonadales > UBA3495 > Bin87. The sequence goes on along the minus strand of JAJDTP010000011.1, from coordinate 48,540 downwards.
GTGGCTTCCAGCCTCATGGGCGAGCTGTACTCCAGCGACGACGCCGGCGACTCGTGGGTCAAGGTGAACCGCGAGTTCACCGAGGTCGGCGCCGTCGTGTGGGTGCCCAACTGATTCCTTCCTGAGACGGATCAGGGAGGTCTCCTGCCGGAGGCTGTCGCGGGGGCGAGGCAAAAGTCTCGCCCCCGTGCGCTTTGGAGCCAATCCTGCGCACGATGTGTAGCCCAAACGTTATATCGCGTGGCTCCAGGTATCGATCCGTCGAATAATTGGAGTACAATGCGCGGATACCCGCAAGGTGAGCATCAGGCTTCGACGCCGTGCCAGCCCGCTATTTGACACGGCCGGAGACGCTACATGTCAACAACCCCAGCACCGCAACCCAACTTCTTCGCCCAGAGGGGGCATCGGTTTCTGGCGGCGCTGGTATTTCGAGACTTTCGCTTCCTGGCCTTTTCCACGCTGTGCAGCAGCAGCGGCGCTTGGGCCCTGATCGTGGCGCGGGGGGCGTGGGTGTACAGCATCCCCGAGTTGCAGGGCACGCAGGGGCTTTGGGTTGGACTGATCACCTTCGCGGCCATGTCGCCGCGTTTCTTTGCCACCCCATTCATCGGATACCTGGCCGACAAAATGACCCGAAAGACCCTGCTGCAATGGGTCTATGCGCTCCAGATTGGCCAGGCGTCTATCATGGCTATCCTGGTGATGACCGGTGTCAGCAACCCGTGGTACGTCGTGGCGCTGGCGGTCGTGAACGGGACACTACGCTCCACGCAGATGACCGCATCCCAGTCTCTGACACCCAACCTGGTGGACCGGGACCGCTTGCCCAACGCGGTTGCCCTGAACCAGGCCATGCAGCAGGGGTCGCGCGCCGTGGGTCCGGCCATCCTGCTGGCGATTTCGGCCACAGTGGGAAGCAGCGCCATATTCGGGTCCGGCGGAATCTCGTTCTCCCTGCAGAACCTGTTGATCACGCTGGGCACGTCCGCGATTGTGTTCTGGGCGTGCGCGGCTTTCTACCTCACGGCTTTGACGTCTGCGCTCAACATCCGGACCATTTCGTCGGGTGTGGTCGACCGGCGGCGCAGTTTCTGGTCCAACGCGGTTGCCGGGTTCACCTATGTCTACAGCACGCCGCTGGTCTTCGGGATACTCATGATGGCGCTGGCGCACTGCGTGCTGGTGATGTCCTTCGAGTCCATGCTGCCGCCCCTGGCGTTGGAGAAACTCTCGCCCGACGGGATAACGTTCAACCCGAACGACGTTTACGCCCTGATGGCCGCCCTTGGCATTGGCGCTCTGTTCTCATCGTTGTTCGTGGGCGGCATCGTTAACCACATGACGCGCGGCAAGGTGTTCCTGTTGCTGGGCTTCACCAGCAGCCTGACGCCAATCGGTATGGGGTTGTCCTCCCAAACTGGCATTTCAGTGATCGCCGCGGTGATGATGGGCCTCGGAACCTCCGGGTTCATGACCATCACCCACACCGTCATCCAGTCGGTGGTCCCCGACGATATTCGGGGCCGGGTCTCCGCGGCCTACTCCATGCATATTGGCGGCAGCATGGCCTTCGCCAACCTGCTGTACGGACGCATGGCGGACTTCTGGTCCGCGGGTTTGGTCATGTCGGTGGCGGGCGCAGCGTTCACGCTGGTGGTTGTCGGCACGGTGATCGGCAGCGGCTTTTGGCGCGATATCTACTTCCGGGGTACGGCGCGACCGGTGGCGGCCGCGGCCAGCCCGGCGGGTGGCAACGACTAACCGACCGCCGCACTCATCGGCCTTGGGGGGCCGTGCATTCTGGCTCTAGGCTGCCTGAGTGGCTGGAGTCTGGGCCAGCTGCCGTCCCGCCGCCCGGCCCAGACCGAACCACAGCGTCACCAGCAGGCACAGTCCGGCGGCTATGCTGATGGCGGAGGACCAACCCATCCAGCCGGCGGCCGCCGCCAGCGGCAGCGCCCCGAGGTTATGGAACCCCGGCGTGAAGTGCAGCACCCCCATCACCCGGCCCCGTATCTCGGCGGGCGTCGACAGTTGCAGGATGGTGGTGGCCAGGGGCCAGACGGTTCCCAGGCTGAGAATCCCCAACAGCAGAAATAGCGACCACGACACCCAGAACCAGTTCGACCAACTGAACAGGGTCAGACAGACGCAGAAGGACACCAGGCAGACCAGCAGCCATCGGTACAGCCACGCCCGGTGCATTAAGGTGATGAGCATATTCCCCAACAGCGAACCAACGCCGGAGGCCAGCAGTAGCAGGCCGGCTCCCGACGCCTCGGTGCCCAGGTGTTCCTTGGCGAAGGCCGGGATCACCGCAAGGTGGCTCATGCCGAAACCGCCCCACGCACAGGCCAGCACCAGGACGGTGAGCAGCACCGGCGCACGCCAGATCTGGGCCATCCCGTCCGTGAAGTTCCGCATTATCGGTTGGGATGCCGGTCTCGATTCTCGTGGTATGGGGCAGATCCTCGCCACGCACGCCACGCTGATCACGTAGCACGCAACGTTCGCCAGGAGCGCGGCGCTGATGCTCCAGTGGTCGATAATCGCGCCAACCAGTGGCGGCCCGACGATCCGTCCGATGTGCACGGCGGCGTTGAAGTGGGCCACCGCGTCCAGCAGGGCGCGCTGGTCCACCAGGTCGGCGACCATGGCCACTCGTGCCGGCTGGTTCAACGCCTGCAAAGACCCCAACAACGCGGCGGCTACGTAGACGTGCCAGACGGCGACCACGCCGGTCAACGACAATGCCGCCAGCGCTGAGATCGATGCCCCCACGGCCAGTTGGATCGTTATCAGCAGTCGCTTCCGGTCGATGCGATCGGCGATCACCCCTCCGACCATCAGCAGCCCGACGTTGGGCAGCCCGTAGAGGAACAGCGTCAAACCCACCTTCGTGCTCGATCCGCTGACTTCCAGCACCAGCCAGCTCAGGACGAGCATTTGCGCCCCCTGGGAGAGGGCCTGGGTAGCCGACCCGGTCCAATACCACCGGAAGTTGTACGAGCGCCACGGACTCAGTATCCGCGTGGCATAGGAAGCCGCGCGGCCTCGTGAAGCCTGGGTTTCTAGCAATATTCAGCCCCGGCTACCATTGATGACGACGCCGAGGCCTCCGACCACTGCCAGCCTCGCCGGCCAAACGGCAATTTGCGCAATACACCGATCACCGGGCGATTGTAATCGATCCCGCGCCGGGATGGGCCGCGACTGCGTTTTACTGGCTCATAGCGATATCATCCGCCCGAATGGACGGCTCATGATGTTGAACGCAAGCAACTCCGGGGTCAGGCGGCTGTCAATTGCTTGAATCTCAGATTGATCGTCTCACGCGTACCCACTTTGTCATCGCGAGGAGTGCAGCGACGCGGCGATCTCGTTCCGACGGCGGCGTCCGTCACCCTGGCGAGATTGCCACGCTTCGCTCGCGATGACAAATCGGGCGAAACCGGGTACGCGTGAGGATTGATGGTTCATTGGCAGGACGGAGCGATGAATTTCCATATGTGTTTTCATAATAGAAAACATTGACGTATTGAGCCATTCGGGCTAGCATGGCGGACAAATTAACGAATTGCTGCCAACCGCCGTGGCGTGCCCGAAGAAACGGCCGTTTCGACACGTTCCGGCGCCAAACCCGGTAGGGACATCACCCGCCGGGAAGTTGGTGGTTAGTTGCGTCAAAAACCAGGATCCAGGAGGTAACAGGATGGCAGAACAAGACATTGCCTTGATGGCTCACCTCATGCGCCGCGCCGGTTTCGGGGCGACCTATGAGGAACTGGAGGCGCGCGCCGCCAAGGGCTACGAGGCCACGGTGGAAGAGCTGCTGAACCCGGAGTCCCAGCCCGCTATCCAGGATGACATCCTGATGCGCTATCAGCCGCAGTGGGTGTCCAAGGCGGGCCTCGAGGGTCAGCAGGAAGAGTGGACCTACCGGATGATCAACACCAAGCGGCCGCTTGAGGAGAAGATCGCCCTGTTCTGGCACCACATCTTCTGCACGGGCCACGCCAAGTGCGAGTATCCCAAGCAGCAGAATATCGAGCTCGACATGTTCCGTACCCTCGGGTTCGGCAACTTCGAGGAACTGCTCATGGGCCTGTCCATGGACCCGGCCATGGTGTTCTACCTGGACAACTGCATGAGCCACAAGGACGCCATCAACGAGAACTGGGGCCGCGAGCTGCTGGAGCTCTTCTCCCTGGGCGTCGGCATGGATGGCAACGCCAACTACTCCGAGGACGACGTCAAGGAAGCGGCCCGCGCGTTCACCGGGTGGACCGTGACGAACTCCATTCCTCGCTATCCGTATGGCAAGTACGAGGCCGCGTTCATCTACGATCCGTCCGACCACGACTACACGGAAAAGACGTTCCTGGGCGAGACGGGCAACTTCAACGGCGAGGACATCGTCAAGATTGTCGCCCGGCAGCCGGCAGCCGCCCGGTTCGTGGCGCGGCACATGTACAACTTCTTCGTCGCCGATGAGCCGCAGGTTCCCGCCTGGCAGAACACGCCGCCGCGCGATCCTGAAGCCGTCAAGATGCTGGAAGACGAGTACTTCCGCTCCGGCTACGACATCCGGTCCATGCTGCGCGTGCTGTTCAACTCCGACTTCTTCAAGAACGCCCGGTTCGAGAAGGTGAAGAGCCCCACCGAGACCGTCGTGGGCACCATGCGCCTGGTCGGCGACTTCGACATGCCGCGCCCCGGCCTGAACGCCATGACCCTGACCATCCGCTACATGGGCCAGGACCTGCTCAACCCACCCACCGTGGAGGGCTGGCACACCGGCCGCGAGTGGATCGACAGCGGCACCCTAGTGGAGCGCATCAACTTCACCGCCGACGCAGTGGGCGACACCTCCCACCGCGGCGTGCAAGCGATCATCAGCCGCCTGGGTTCCGAGGGCGCCACCATTTCGTCGGAGCGGCTCGTGGACGGCTGCCTGCAGTTGCTCGGCCACTACCAGTTGGCCGACGTCACCCGCAACGAGCTGATCGCGCTGGCGGACAGCGAAGGCGAGCTGCGGACCGGCACCGACGAGTTCGGCACCCGCGTCGGGCAGATGCTGCAGTCCATCGTGGCGACCACCGAGTACCTGTTCGAGTAACAAAAGGGGGAATGAAATGACATCCACCAAGAAAGATCCGGTGCTGGTGGTCCTCCAGTTGTCGGGGGGCAACGACGCCCTGAACACGATCGTTCCTTACGGCGATCCCCTGTATCTGGACAACCGGCCCAACGTGCGGATACCTGTTGACCAGGTTCTGCCCATCAACGACCGCATCGGCTTCAACCCGGCCATGGGGCCGATGAAGCGGCTGTACGATGAGGGCAAGGTAGCCATCATCCAGGGCGTGGGCTATCCCACTCCCAGCCGCTCCCACTTCCGGTCCATGGACATCTGGCACACCTGCGAGCCCGACAAGGTCGGTGACGAAGGCTGGCTGGGCCGCGCCGTCCGCGACCTGGACCCGGGGAAGGAAAACGTGCTGACCGGCGTCAACTTCGGTCGCGGGCTCCCCCGTGCCCTGGTGGCCCCGGGCGTGCCCGTCGCCTCGGTGGGCAACCTCGAGACCTACGGCGTGCTCACGGGCATCGAGATCGAGGAACAGCGCACCAAGGCTCTGGACGTGTTCTCACGCGTCTACTCACCAATGCTGGGCCAGGGCCCGGTGCTGGACTACTTCGCCCAGACCGGCCTGGACGCGCTGGAAGGCGCCGATATCCTGAGCACCGCTCCCCAGATGTATTCCTCCTCGGTGGAATACGGGAACGACACGGTCGCCCAGTACATGCGCAACATCGCGCAGACGCACCTGGCCGGCTTCGGCACCCGCGTGTTCTACACGACCGCGCCGTACAACAGCTTCGACACCCACGCCGGCGAACTGGCCAACCACACCCGCCTGTGGACGGAAACGTCCCACGCCGTCGCTGACTTCTACGACGACCTGAAGGAACACAATGCTGGCGACGAAGTCGTACTGCTGGTGTTCACCGAGTTCGGCCGCCGCGTCCATGACAATGGTTCCGGCACCGACCACGGTTCGGGCGGCGTTGCGTTCCTCGTCGGCGAGAACGTGAACGGTGGCCTCTACGGCGAGTATCCGTCGCTGGAAGACAACAAGTTGCTGGAGGGCGACCTCCACTACAACAACGACTTCCGTGGCCTGTACTCCACGCTGCTTGAGAAGCACATGGGTCTGGACGCCCAGCCCATCGTGAATGGTTCCTTCGAGCAGATGGACTTCATTTAGCCCGGTGGAGGGAAGACGATTATGGTTGTAGCTCAGAGAATTTCCCACGTCCAACTGCAATATAGCCACACCATCGGTCGTGGCGAGCAGTTCGGACCTGGTTTCACCTATCCGATCCACATGGCCCGGGGCGAGGACGACCTGATGTACGTCCTGTGCCGGTCCTCCGAGTACCGGCCGGAAGGCACGCGTATCACCGTCTGCACCGTGGACGAGGAATACGTCAACGCCTTCGCCCGTGGCGTACCCCAGCAGGGCCCCCACGAATACAACTTCGAGGATGGCTCTCTGGTCTGGCCGGTCAACGTTGCCATCGCCAGCGACGGCACCGTCTACGTATCCGACGAGTGGCTCCACCGCATCTCCAAGTTCACCCGCGACGGCGAGTTTATCGGCAAGTGGGAGGAGAACATCGGCAGCGGTGACGGCCAGCTGGACCGGCCGGCCGGCTTGGCCGTCGACGCGGACGACAATGTCTGGGTCGTTGACGGGAACAACCACCGCGTCCAGAAATTCACCCCCGACGGCCAGTTCCTGACGAAGTTCGGGAGCCACGGCGACGGTGACGGCGAGTTGGACCAGCCCTGGGGCATCGACATCGACAGCCAGGGGAACATCTACATCGCCGACTGGCGCAACGACCGCATCCAGAAGTTCAGCCCGTCGGGCGACTTCCTGATGAAGTTCGGGTCCTCCGGGTCCGGCGACGGCGAGTTCAATCGACCCGCCGACGTTGCGGTAGACCGGGACGGAATCATCTACGTCGCTGACTGGCTGAACGACCGTCTGCAGATCTTCGATCCGGACGGCAACTTCTGCGGCTCGAAGACCGGCGAAGCCACCGTCTCCAAGTGGGGCAAGGACAAGCTGGACGCCAACCCCGAGATGTGGGGCGAGCGCGAGCGAGCGCCCAACCTCGAGCGAGAGCGAGACTTCTGGGCGCCCACCGGCGTCGCAGTGGACGACGCCAACCGGGTGTTCGTCTGCGAGGGTCCGCGCAACCGCATCCAGGTCTATCAGAAGCAGTCCCCCATGTTCATGGGGCCGCGCCTGTAAAGCCTGACGGCACCGGATAGCGCTGGGGCCTCCGCTCCGGCCGGACCACCACCGGTTTGACCGGCGGTTCGTGCTGGACGGAGGCCCCGTCGCGTGATAATAGGTTTGACCAGCGCCCATACGATCTCAGGAGGCGGCCCGAGCCATGCCCATTACCGTAGCCCATATACCCAACCTGGAGTGTGAAGCGTTCTACTTCGACATGGAACGCCGGGGAATCGTCCTGGTCCCCATGGAGCCCAGCGAGGTTGCGGGCGCCCTGGAGCAGGGCGAAGTGGACGCCGGGCCAGTGTCGTTGCTGGAGATCGAGCGGTTGGCGTCGCAGACTTCAACCATCTCCGGATTCTGCGTCGCGTCGGTGACCCGGGCGCCGTCCAGCGTGTTGCTCTCCAAATCTCCCGTCGACGAGCTCAGCAACCGCTCCATAGCAGTGGACGACCCCGATCCAACCGGGATGCAACTCCTCCGCGTGCTGTTGACCCAGAAACATGGCGTGAGCGGGACGACATTCGTGGGCCGGGACGACGAGCACGACGCGGTTTTCCTCACCGGCAACCAGGGACTGCGCGGGCGCCGCGCCGTGCGGGGGTACCCCGTCCGGCTCGATCTCGGCGAAGATTGGGGAGAGTGGACCGGCCTTCCCTTCGTCTTCTCCCGCTGGCTGGTCCGAGAGGGCATGGAAAGGCAGGATTTCCTCGTATTGCAGGACGCCCTTTTCGTCGGCCAGGAGGATTGGATGAACAACCTCTACAAGTCGACCGGGCCCCGCAACGATCTGTTGATGCTGCCCCGTGAAGTGCTCGAGTACGTGCAGGGCATGCGGTTCTTCATGGGCGTGCCCGAAGAAAAAGCCGTCGACCTGTTCCAAGAAAAGCTGTCCCTGCTTGACGACGCGGGCTAGACGCCGCCGCGTCCGCCCGACAACAATCACCCTGCTCCCAGGCGGGCGCCTCCGGCGAGTTGCCGGGGGCGCTCGCAATCACACCCACTCGCGGAGGTAGATGATGGTACTCGTTGGACAAGAACTCGAAACCGGCACGATCCAGTACACCAGCCGCGACGGCACGACGATCGATGCGTTCTACAGTCGTCCGGTGGGCGCCGGCTCCTACCCCGGCGTCATCGTCACCATGGAAGGCATGGGGCTGATGGACCACCACAAGGACATCGCGGTGCGTTTCGCCGGCCAGGGCTACCTGGCAATCGCGCCGGACCTTTACACCCGGGAGGGCACGCCGGAACCGGAAAACGTTCTGGCCACTCTATTCGCATCGCCCGACTCCCGCGCCATGGATGATCTGGAAGGTGCCGCGCTGTTCCTCAAGTCCCAGGCCGACTGCAACGGTAGGGTGGGCATCATCGGGTTCTGCTCCGGCGGCCGCTACACGCTGATGATGGCATGCACCAGCGCCAACATCAACGCGGCGGTGGACTCCGCCGGCGGCCATATCGTGCACGAGCCCACCGAATTGCGTCCGGTTCAACCCATGGACATGGTCCCCGACCTGGCATGCCCGCTGCTGGCGTTATTCGGCGTGGAGGACGAAAACCCCACTGCGGAACAGGCCGAGCAAATGAAGGCCCTGCTGGATCAGCACGGCAAGACCTACGAGTGGGTGATGTACAACAACGCCGGCCACGCGTTCTTCGCCGACTACCGGCCCAGCTACCGGGCCGTCCCGGCCCAGGACATGTGGCACCGGGTCCTGCTGTTCTACGACCGGCACCTGAAACAGTAACGGTTGATCCTCAATGAACGCACATCGGCTCCACGCCGGGAGGTAAAGGGATGAGCCAGTCTCACGGCGAGCACGCCATCGCCTGGCGCGACTGGAGCGAGGACGCCTTTGACGCCGCGCGGTCCGAGGACAAGCCGGTGCTGCTGACCTTGGGCGCTACCTGGTGCCACTGGTGTCACGTGATGGACGAGATCGCCTATTCCGATCCACGGGTGATCGACCTGGCTAACTCCCGGTTCATCCCGGTCCGCGTGGACGTTGACCAGCGGCCGGACATCTCGCTGCGCTACAACCAGGGCACCTACCCCTCCGTGGCCGTCTTGACACCGGACGGAGAACTGCTGGCCGGCCGGCCCTATACCCCGGCAGACGAGATGGCTGCCCTGCTGGAACAGATATCCAGCGGCGAATTCGTGGGCGAACAACCCCGTCCATCAACCGAAACCCGGCCGACGACCAGCGGCGAAACCGGCGCCACGGTGGATGCGGTGCTGGGCCGGCTAGAGGAACTTTATGACGCCGAGTTTGGCGGATTCGGCGTGGAACCCAAGCAGCCCCCGTGGGAAGCGCTGGGGTTCCTCACCGCCCGCAACGGCCTGACTGGCGACCGCGCCCTGCTGGCAATGGTCGAAACCACCCTCCAGGGCATGTGGCACGGCATCTACGACCCCAAGGACCAGGGGTTTTTCCGGTACGCGGTCAGCCGGGACTGGAAGGTGCCGCACTACGAGAAGATGCTGGTCACGAACTCCAACCTGGCGATGGCCTACCTGGAAGCGTTCCAAATCACCCGCAAAGCGCTGTACAGGACTGCGGCTGACGGCATCCTCGACTTTCTCCTGACCACCTTGTTCAGCCAGGAAGATGGAATGTTCTTCGCCAGCCAGGACGCCGACGAGCCTTTCTATCAAGGGTCGTGGAAGGACCGGGACCAGGGCACTGTTCCGCCCCTTGATCGCACCCTCTACGCCGGTTGGAACGCTCTGGCCGCCCAAGCCCTGATCCGAGTGGCCGACGTATTGAACCACGCCTCTCACCGCCGTTTAGGAGCCGACATCCTGGACACGTTATGGCAAGGGAGTTGGAGCACCGCAGGTGGCCTGTCCCGCCGAGTCGGCGGCACCGACGGCGCGGCCACCACACTCATCGACCAGGTCTATTTCCTTCGAGCCTGGCTGGCCCGGTACCAGTCCACGGGTCGGCTGGAACACCTGAACCGGGCGGTCGAGGTCGCCGATACTACGGAACGCATTTTCGGCGCGCCGGGGAGTGGATGCTACGACACGCCACCGCCGCAATCCTTTGAGGCCGGGTTTCTGCGCCGCGAACAGCCGGTGTTGGACAACAGCTGCTGGGCGGAGGCGCTACTGGTCCTGTCGCACCTGACCGGCGAGACCGCGTACGCGGACCGTGCCGCCGCGGCATTGCGAATAGTCGAGCCGGTCGTACCCGGCAAGAGCTACCTGGGCGACCACGCCTCGCGTCGGATGGAGGAGGACGAGGAAGCACTGTTCCTGCCGGCCGGCGCGGCCTGGGGTCGGGCCAAGAGCCTGCTGACCCACGGCCCGGTCAGCCTGGTAATAGTGGGCGACGCATCCGACCCATCGTATCGGCCATTACCCCAGGCGGCCTTGCGTACCCCCGCCCCGCACAAGGTGGTGCAGCCGCTGGACATCGAGCGCGACGCCCAGCGGATACGCGGATTGGGGTTCCCGCCGCGCCGCGAGGCCGCACTCTACGCATGCATGGGCGAACGTTGCCTCGCCCCGATCACGACAGCCCAGGGCGTTCGTGATATGGCCCGCTCCTGTCCCTGGTCAACTCAGTGAAACGCCTCGGCGGGTAATCCGCCGAGGCGCAAATCTAGCGACCTGTTCTGCCCGCTACCAGGACTTCAGAACGGGCAGCACCTCTTTGGCAAAGAGCTTCAGGCCGCGCTCGGCAACGTCCATGGGCGTGCCGCCGAAGCGGAAGGCGACGTTCAGCTCGAAATCTCCCAACAACGCCTTCCGGTCCTCGAGGCCGCGCAGGATTTTGTCGGGCGTACCCCAGCTGGCCGCCTTCATGAACCCCTCGACAGCCCCTTCGAGCCCGGCGGAACGGGCGATTTCGGCCTTCTGTTGATAGGCGTCGTAGCCTTTCACCGACGCGAAGTGGTCGCCCAGAAATTCGTAGTGGTAGAAGTTGCTCTCGACGAATTTACCCTGGTACTGGCGGGCTTCCTGCTCGCACTGTTCCAGATCGGTGCCGCAGATAACGAACTCGGATAGCATCAGAGCCGGCGGCTCGGTGCCGTGAAACTCGCGATGCAGGGCACGGCCGCGCTCGATGCCCGGCATCCGCATTTCCCAGGGCCGGTCGGCGAACATGATGATATGCGCACCGAGCTTGGCCGCGGAGAGCACCGATTCGTCGCTGGCGGCGACGGCGTAAATCCGTCCGTCGAAAGAGTGCTGCGGACGAGGACGGATTTCGGTCCGTTCCTGGGGATAGAACTTTCCACTGCCCTGGATGAAGCCGGTCTTCAGGGCATCGACGATCATGGGCGCCGCCTCGTCGAACCGTTCCCGGGACTCGTCCATGCTCAACCCGAAGGCCGCAAACTCCCGGCGGGCCAATCCGCGCCCGAATCCCAGGCGAAGCCGGCCGCCACTGAGCATGTCCAGCACGGCGGCATTCTCGGCGACGCGCAGAGGGTTGTGCCAGGGCAGGATTACCGCCGCCGTACCCACGTCGATGTTGGAGTGCTTGGCAGCCACGTGGGTCATCAGCTGCAGGTTATCCGGCACGAAGGAGTAATCGTTGAAATGGTGCTCCGCCGACCAGAGGCACTCAAAGCCCTCGTCAGCCGCGATCTCGGCCAGGCGAAGCTCTTCCTCCCACATCTGGCCGTCCGAGCCTTCATCCCAGCCGTAGCTGGAGAAGATCATCATCATTCCGACATCCATCCGATTACTCCTTGCATTTGGTCCAGACTTCTGTGTCCTCGTTGAAACGGTCCTAAATAACTGCTCAGAGTTGCGAGGAAAGTGTCATTGCGAGCGCAGCGCGGCAATCCCGTTGGCGCAAGGGAGTCCTTTAGGGCAGAGCTTGCTGCTATGGTGTCGAGATTGCCACGGCGCAAGCGCCTCGCAATGACAACCTCCTGAATTCTGAACAGTTACTCCTAAAAGGCCGGCTTCACGGGATACGGGGTCAGCTGGAGTTCGTGGGTCCAGCAGGATTTGTCCTGGGTGTACAGGTAGTAGAAAGCCTCCGCGATCTTGACGGGGTTGATCAGCAGTTCCGGGTTCTGCTGGGCGCGTGGGGTGGCCCGCGTGCCCGGAGAGTCGATGGTCCCGTCGATGATCACGTTGGCAACGTGCACGCCGAATTCGGAGTATTCCTCGGTCAGAACCTGCGCCAGCGTGCGCATCATTACCCGTGGGTAGTACAGCGACTGGCCGGTATACCGCTTCCGTCCCCGCAGCGACGACGGGTTGTTGGAGATCAGTATCGTGCCCTCGCCGCGCTCGCGCATGGCGGGCAACACCTCCTTGGCGACCAGGAACGGGCCGCTGCTGGAAATGTGCTGGGCGGTCTCGAACACCTCGATGGGGGTGTTTTCCAGCAGTTCCATTTCGGGCGGCAGGTCACGCCCGTCGATGTAACCCGCGTTGTAGACCAGCACGTCCGGATCGCCGGCTTCCTCGCGGATCTGCGCGAAAGCGTTCGAGATGGATTCGGGAATCGACAGGTCCAGTTCCACGATGGTGCTGTCGCCGCCCTGCTCGTTGATGGCGGCCTGCAACGGCGCCGCGTTGGCGGCATTGCGCGTGGTCAGCACCGTGAGGAAACCTTCCTGGGCGAACTTCTGGGCGACGGCTCCACCCACGCCCCAGCGCACGCCGACGGGCAGATCGCTGTCGTCGATTTCCCCACCGTGGATCAATTGTGTGTTGCGGCCGTCGGACTGCCATTTGGAGGTCGCCCCAATCACGACGGCGACCGGCTTGCCATTAGTGGTCATGTCTATTCCCTTCCTTACGTGATGGCCCTCGTTCGAAACCCGCTGGTTGGCCGGTACGATGTGATCAACCCACACTGGCCAACCGCTCAAATTTGCGCGAGCGACAGCCCCGGGGATATTTGCTGGGTTACTGTACTACAAACTCTCTGAGGAACGGTAATTTTGCCCGGAGCTCGCGTGCTGTGGGTGCGGGTTGTGGTGTTGCGCAATCACCAGTTCAGCCTAGAATGTCGCATCCGTACCCCGCCGAAAGGAGCGCTGTTATGGCATTCAAGCTGGTAATCTGCCCACCCAACTACCAGGAGCACTGGCCGCAGAGGCTCCAGGAGGAAATTCCGGATATCGACGTCCACCTGTGCCCGACCGTGGGCGAGGCCATGGAGGTCATCGGCGATGCCGACGCCGCTTTTGGCGATATCGTGCCTGAACTGCTGGAACGGGCTGACAACCTCAAGTGGATCGCCTGCCCGCAGGCCGGCCCCCGCGCCGGCTACTACCACCCTTCGTTGATCGACAGCGACGTCGTGGTCACCAACACTCGCGAGATCTATAACGACCACATCAGCGCGCACATCATGTCCCTGCTGCTGGCCTTTGCACGGGGGTTGCAGGTGTACATCCCCCAGCAGGTGGCAGGCGTCTGGCAACAAGGTTACCCGACCATCTACCTGCCCGAAGCCACCGTCGCCGTCGTGGGTGTCGGTGGCATCGGCGGCGAGACGGCCCGGCTGTGTTCCGAGTTCGGCATGACCGTGCTCGGCGTGGACCCCCGCCTCCCGGCTCCCACCGCGGGCGTTGCCGAGCTGCACCGCCCGGACCGCCTCCTGGAAGTCCTGCCCCGGGCTGACTTCGTGGTGGTCACCGTGCCGGAAACGCCGGAGACCCAGGGCATGTTCGGCTCCGACCAGTTCCGGGCCATGAAAAACACCGGGTTCTTCATCAACATCGGGCGTGGAGCCACCGTGATCCTCGACGACCTGGTGGACGCGTTGCGCGCCGGTGAACTGGTCGGCGCCGGCCTGGATGTCTTCCAAATCGAACCGCTTCCGGAAGGGCACCCGCTCTGGACCATGCCCAACGTGCTGATCACGCCCCACGTGGCCGGCAACGGGCCCTATCTGGACGACCGCCGCACCGAGTTGTTCATCGACAACTGCAAACGCTTCAACGAGGGTCGGGAACTGCGCAATGTGGTCGACAAAGCCAACTGGTTCTGATCGCGGGAACGTCAGTCATCGCGGCGCTCTTCGCGCATGGTGATCAACGCCAGCGGGATCGACGAGACCGCAACCAGCAGCAGCGCCGGCGCCGCCGCCCGGGCGAAGAACGCTTCCTGCGAGGCCGCCCAGATCGACGATGCCAGGGTGGTGAAGCCGATGGGGCTGAGTATCAGCGTCGCCGGCAATTCTTTCATAGTCAGGAGGAACACCAGGGCAGCGCCCGTGAGGATTCCGGGTCGCACCAGCGGCAGCGTAACCGTCAGGAGGACCGACAGCGGATGCCGTCCCAGGCTCCGAGCGGCATCCTCGAACTCCGGCCGCACCTGCAGCAGCGAAGTTCGCAGGGAACCCACCGCGGCCGGCAGGAACAGCGTCACGTACGCCACCGCCAGTATCGCCAGAGATTGATAGAGCCATGGCGCGTAGTTTGCGCCGAAATACACCAGTCCCAATGCGATGACGATCCCCGGCAGGGCGAAACCCACGAAGCCCAGCCGTTCCAGCCACCGGCTGAACAGTCCCGGATAACGCACTGCCAGCACGGCGATGGGCGCGGCGCACAAAACCGTGAGAACCGCAGCCAACGCCGAGACACCGACCGAGTTGGCCGCCGCCTTCCACAGCAGCAACAGCGGTTCGCCAGCCGCGACGCCGCGCATGGTCCAGTAAACCAGCACCACCACCGGCAATCCTATGGAAACTGCCAACACTGAACTGCAATACCCCAGGGCGGGCCAGCGCCAACGCCCCAGTGGTATCGGCTCGGGCAGTCGGGTCGCGCCTCCGCGGCTGCGATAGTACATACCGCCCATATTGTTGCGAGCGGTGTTTTCGCCCCAGACCACCGCCAAGGCCAGCACGATCAGCGACAGTGACCAAGCGGCGGCCAGGGTACGGTTCAGCGCCGCGCCGTACTGGATGAAGATGCTCCACGTGAAAGTCTCGTAGCGCATGATGGCCACCGCGCCAAAGTCGCTCAGGGCGTAGAGCGCGGTGAGCAGCCCACCTGCCAGGATGGCCGGCCTGAGCATGGGGAGCGTGACGCTTCGAAAGGTTTGCCAGCGGTTGCGGCCCAGGACTCTCGCCGACTCCTCCAGCGAAACATCCATGTTCCACAGCGCGGCCCGCACCGGCAGCAGCACATAGGGAAAACTGATGATGATCAGCGTGAAGGCCGCGCCCGTAAATCCGTAGATGCTGGGGATCCGTTCCACGCCGAAGCCCGCCTCCAGCCACCCCTGAAGGATGCCGCGGGGACCCAGGCCCACCACGATGGGGAAGCCCACAATGTACGACGGCAACGCCAGCGGGAGCATGGTCGCCACGCGCCAGAAACCGCGCCAGGGCAGGTCGGTGCGCACCGTGAGCCAGGCCAGGGGGGCCGCTATGACGATGCAGCCCAGCATCACCGCCACCATGAGAGCGACGGTACGCCCGACCACCCAGAGGGTACGAGTCCGGAAGATCAGGTCAAAGGCGTCCTCGCCGGCGCTCACTGTGCGCAGCGTGAGGTAGACCGGGGAAACGAGCAGCAGGGCCGCCACCAACAGGGCCGGGACCCAAACGATGGCCGGCGGACGCGCCGCACCCTCAAAAAGATAGCCCCACGTGAGCCGGGGAATGTCTACAAGCAGCCGAGCGATGGCGGACATTGGTAGCCCACATCATTCGGGCAAACGGATTGCGTTCGACGCGCCGAAGCGACGCGCTAGCGCTACCGGCCCTCGCGCAACCGGTGCAACTCCGCTTCCAACTCCTGCACCCGGACTTCAGCGGTGTCGGCCCGGGTGCTCTCCCGGATGCGAGAGGCGCGTTCCGCCTCGGCCCGGGCCGTTTCGGATTCCAGGGTCGGGATGTGCTCCCCGGTGGACGGGTCAAGCCAGCCCAGGTAGCGATTCCCCGCCCTCAGGATCAGGTTCAGCTTTGCGCTGTACCCCTGGAATACGCCGGGGCTGATTTCGCTCACTTCTATAGACTCGTACCCGCCGTCCACCAGCCGGTAACCCCGCAGGGTGAACCCGTAGAACCGCCCCTCGCTGTCGAACAGCCAGTACTCCGCCACGCCCAGCCGCTCGTAGTAGTCCATCTTTGCATCCAGATCGTCCTCGGCGGTGTGTCTGGATGCCACCTCCAGCACGAAGTCCGGAGACTTGCCCTGCTCGGACACAATGTAACCGTTGCTGGCTACGTAAGCGTCGGGATCCGCGTCGAAGGCAACCAGTAGGTCCGGATACCTGCTTTCGTTAGCCACGTAGGCTGGGCCGGGCACGATGTAGTGCTCGGCGCTGACGATGGTGGTGTCGGGATTGCCCAGGTACTGGGCTATATTGGGAATTGCACCGTGCCGGTGCAGGTTGTCGACGCTGGTCATGTCGTCAGGGTGGCGCTCCGGTATGTCGGGGAGACGGAAGCGCTCGGCTGGAGGCTCCGGCGCATTGGCGGGTCGGATAGTGGTCATGTTGAACCTCGACGGACGGGGTTGAAGGGAATCATACCACCGCCGCGGTGGGCCGGGCAGTCGGACGCCGAGCCGCCACTGGCAGAAGTCGAAGCCGGCGGACTCCTCTTTGCGACCGTCCTGTGGCGATCGGCAACGCGGTTCGCTCGCCTCGAATGTGAACCGCTGCTCCAGCTTCGGCGCGATTGACAGGGCTTATCTGCGAGCGCAGAATGGCGCAAATCCGGGGCGGTCTGTCGCCCCTTCCGCTGTAATCCGTAACGGAATGCGCCTGCGCATTCGCCATTGGAGGAGGTTCCCACATGGCGTTTCCCGAACGAATGAAATTTGGCATCTTCCTGGGCCCGTTTCACCGCGTGGGAGAGAACCCCACCCTGGCCATGGAGCGCGACCTGGAACTGATCGAATGGCTGGACAAGCTGGGGTTCGACGAAGCCTGGATCGGTGAGCACCACAGCGCCGGCTGGGAGATCATATCCTCGCCCGAGGTATTCATCGCCGCCGCCGCCCAGCGCACCAACCGCATCAAGCTGGGCACCGGCGTCGTCAGCCTGCCGTACCACCATCCGCTGATGGTGGCCAACCGCATGGTCCAGCTGGACCACATGACCTACGGCCGTGTGCTCTTCGGCGTGGGGCCGGGCGCGCTGCCGGGCGACGCCTACATGATGGGCATCCCCCACGAACTGCAGCGAGAGCGCATGGACGAGTCACTCGGCGTAATCCTGCGCCTGTTCACCGAGACGGAACCTTTCAGCTATCAGAGCGACTGGTTTGAGTTGAAAGATGGCCTGCTCCAGCTTCGTCCCTACCAGCGACCGTACATGCATACCTCCGTGGCATCGGTGCAGTCGCCAGCCGGCGTGACACTGGCCGGCAAACACGGCTGCTCGGTCCTGACCATCACCGTGCCGCGCGACCCGTCCGCCGGCCCGTCTGACCTGCAGGGGCTATGGAACATCGCCGAGGAGTCAGCCGCGGAGCACGGCAACACCATGAACCGCGACGACTGGCGGCTGGTGCTGCCCTGCCACATCGCCGAGACTAGGAAGGAAGCCCTGGACGACGCGCGCATGGGCGCCGGCCGCTACCTGCGGGAATACAGCGAGGGAACCAACGGCCGCAAGCCAGTCTTCGACGGACCGCTGGATAAGGTGATTGACCACATGGCCGACACCGGCAGCTGGATCATCGGTACACCCGACGACTGCATTGAATCCATCGAGCGGCTGGGAGAGCAGAGCGGCGGCTTCGGCGCGTTCCTCGTCCAGACCATCGACTGGGCGCCCCGGGACAAGATGCTGAAGAGCTACGAGCTCATGGCTCGCTACGTCATGCCCCACTTCCAGGGCAGCGTCCTCAGCACCCAGGCGTCAAACCAGTGGGCCAAGGAGCGGCAGGACGACCTGGTGAGCGGACGCGTCCGCGCCATCGACCGCGCCCGGGAGGCCTACGCCCAACGCGCCGGATAGCCACCGCAGCCGGGAATAGCCACACCGTAAATTGGGGGTGCGCCGCTATGGCGCGCCCCCAACTCATGCCAGTCGTGTACGGTCTGACCGCCGAGATGCGGTAGCAAACCTCGACGCCTGGGGCTAGGCGGCCACCTTCGCCGCGGCCCAATCCACGCCGTTGAGCACCAGTTGCTGGAACTCCGGCGTCTCGAAGCTCCTGCCGTCGTGTCCCAAGAGCAGGACGTAGACGTTGCCGTCACCGTATTTGCGCGTCCATCCCAGCGGATAGGTTCCGCCCGGCATGTGCGTGGGGTTCCGGTCTGGACCCCAGGGCCAGGTGCCGTCTTCGGCCGTGCCGGTCAGGAAGACGTCGTTGCCGTCCTTGATCGCCAGGTTCATGTACAGCTCGTCGTTGGTCGAGAAATCAGCGATGCCCTCGGCCCCGGGATGACCGGCCTGACTGATGTTGACCGTGAACTGCCCGTAGGGCGGATGGTAGCTGGTGCCGGAGATCCAACCGCCGCCGGTAATGTCGTGGTAGTCAGGCCACGCTGCCGCCACGCACGTGGCGATGTGGATGCAGACGAACCCGCCACCGCCGCTGATGTAATCCCGCAGGCCCTCCATTTCCGCCGCTGAAAGCGTCCAGTCGCCGAAATCGGGCACGTTTTCCCGGCGGGTGTTGAAAACCAGCGCATCGTACCCGCTCATCGCGGACCGATCCGCCAGCGGCGAGGCGTCCTCCGTGACCGTGACGTCGTGTCCGGCGCCCTTGAGAAAAGACTCCAATATGGGCGTCGACTCCTCATAGGGATGACGCCCGCCTGAAATCACCAAAACCTTCATGACATTTTCCCTCCTATCAGTAAGCACGAATTGTAGAGACAAGGGCCGCCGGTGGCAAATCGTTGCTGAACGAGGCAATAATCAGCAGCAATGTGACCCATGATGCCGTCGATGACGGTGGCTCCACGCGCGTCACGGCCCTCACCCGGACCCGGTTGCCGGCCGCGAGGAGGAGACCTTTACCGGGATATGCAGGATCAGCCGGCTTACCGGATTTTCTGGGCAGGGCGGCGCGGGGAAGGAAGAACGGAATCAGGAAGAAGCGGCAATACGGGCCTTTTCGCGCCGGACGTGCTCCCGCAGTACTTGATTGATGCCAGTCTGGCAGTCAATGTCGGTTTTGGCATTGGACTTGAACCAGGCGATTATGTCGGCGTCCAAATCCAGCGTAATCTGCTGCTTGGTCAGCCGGTAAAACACGCCGCGCCGGGCTTTTGACCAGTCTATAGGGACTTCGGGTATGTCGCTGGTGTCAATCTCATCGTCGGACATCGCGGCCAGGGCGGCTAGTTCGGCTTTTTGCTGGTCGGTCATAATCGATTCCTCATCAGCACGTAAGCAGCGAACAGTCGCCTTTCGTCTTCGCTGGCAGCCATGAATTGGTCAATGGCGTACTCGGCTTGGTCAATGATGTCATTCGCCTGGCGCTGCGTAAATTGGGAAACGGGATTGTAATCGGCCTCGTGTCGCATCGCCTGCGTCGTTGTGAACGTTCTAGCGAACGAGACGATGGCCGGAGAGTACAGATTCACTTCCCGGCGCTCGAACTGTTGGCGGGCGTATCCGTGCTGGAGCGCCCTGAAAGTGAGGACCCACTCACGGGCGTTTCGCGCATTTGGCGATTGACCCACCAACGTGTCGGCACATGATTCGGCCAGAGCAGTGAACATGGCGTAATAAGCGGCGCTGATGGCGCGCTTCAGGTCGGCTTCGGTAGGTTGCGGGAAATTGGCGTTCCGCCTTGCGTTGTCTATGAGGTCAGCGCCGTTCAAGGTGCATCACCTCTGCAGTATGGTCCCATTCGCATTCCGGCACGAGGCTGGTGAACAAACAGGATATGCCCAGCTCATCGAGCTCGCGCCGGAGCCGGTATGGAATACCTACCGTGATCGCAGGGTCGGGTCGCCGGTCCTGGCCGCGGTATCCAACCAGGATCCTGAAGTACGGGCTTTCGTAGATGAAGTCATGCCGGAGGTCAGCCGCCACGGGTCCGATTTCATAGGAACCTTTGAATTGGTCTTGCAGGTCGGTCTTGACGAGGTGGGCGAGCCGGTCCAGTAGTTCGCCTTGTGAGCAGTGGGGCATGACAGCGCCTCCTTACGGAGCATGGGAAGTGTGAGGATATTTTATACCGTTGCGACTCGTGAGTTGATACGGCTTTGCACCGCCAAGCCAAGTACGGTCGGCTCTGCTGGCAAGGCGGTTAAAACGCCGGCTGCCCGCCGAATGGCTGTCTCTAGGTTGTGGTGGGTAAGTCGAGATTTGTCATCACTACGGGAAGTAGTGCCTAAAAGTGATGCCGCCGGCGTCTTTCAGATGATCCTTTCCATGTCCAACACCAGTGTTCCCCAATATGATAGCCCCAATGGGAGTAGTAGAACTGAATTCGTAATCTTCCGCAAATTTGTACAGTTGCCCGTCGTCAACTAACACGCCGTCCACTATCAGTTGATCTTTCCGCCTTTGGTATCTCCAATAATGCTGATTGAGTTTGCGTTTAGTGGCTGTTGAGCCTGATAAGACGATAATTCTGTCCCTGCTGTAAACGTCGCATTCTGCGAATGTGCCGTTGCGATTGGGGCCGATGTAAAAACGCTTGGGCGTTCCATCGACGTCTTGAGCTGCCACAGCAACAACGCTGCGGCCAGATCGCTCGTCGATTGCTTGCAAGTCAGGCATTAACTCTTCACTTTCGGCGGCGCGACGCAGCAGGTATGCCGCCTTACTCCACGTGCTGTTGAAAATCGCCTGTTTGTCAACGGCACGGCTTTCCAGTTCAGACAATTCATATTTCCAACTGGTCAATTCTGACTGGAGATTGTCCTCCCATTCGCCGAACATACGGCTTTCTTGCGCTCGGCTGTCTGGACGTTCCGTTTCGGGCAGGGTGGCGATGTATTTGCCGAACAGCGTATCCAGTTCGTCGTCATCCCCCAATTCCGCCTCACGCATTTCAATAAACAAGCGCAGTTCGTTCCGTCGTGCGTAGTCAGCGCCAGCAACGTTCTGCCGTTCCTGATCGAGCAACGCTTTGAACAAAGCCAGCAATCCGGTGGCCAATTCGTCGTCAATCTCAACGTCGCTCGGCAACGTCATTTCATCCTCCAGATCGTATTGGTCAACCAGGGCATCCAGCGGTGGAGCGACGGGCAGATGCGCTTGGATGTGCGCGTCAATGTGGCAATAGTCGCAAACCAGTTGGTGTCTGTCGCCACAGTGAGTTTCGTATTGCCACCGTCTATGCGAACGCCATCGTCCGCAGCGAGGGCAGTCTTTGCCGAAGGCATAGCCGCATTTTCGACAATTGTGGCTGGCGGCCGGTGATACAGTTTGACACTCCAGACATACTACAACAGGAGCATCACCACCAGACTTTTGCGTTCCGCGCGGTTCCAGCGACCATTCGCGGTAGTCCTCAGGCAGGCCGTGGGTCACGGCGTTGGCGGCCAGGTCGAGCAGGATGCAGTCACCACCGTCGGGTTTGGGGCGCAGACCCCGGCCCACCATTTGCAGGTACAGGGCCAGGCTCATGGTGGGGCGGGCAATGATGATGCAGGATGCGTCGGGCAGGTCGAACCCCTCGGTGGCGACGATCACGTTGACCAGCACTTTGACGCTGCCGTCACGGAAACCGTCGATGGCCCGGTCACGATCCTCCCGGTTGGTATCGCCCAGGATGACGGCCGCCGGTACGCTGGCCTCGTTGAACACGGCGGCCAGGTTGTGGGCGTGGTCAACGGATACGGCGTAGGCGATGGTAGGCCGTTGATTGTTCGCGGAGTCGATGGCGTGCTTTTGCCAGAAGGCCAGAGCGCCGGCGGTCATAATGTCGGGACGGTCGCGGTTGGCCTGCTCGATGCCAGCCTCGGTGTAGTCGCCGGTGCGGTCAACGGCGCCGCCGGCGATGCGCTGCTCCGGGGGCGGGATGACAACTTGCGCCTGGCACAGGGCCGGCTCGTCAAGGGCCTGCAAGTCGGCGGTCTGGGGGCCGCAGAGCAGGCCGTCAAAGAGGTGGTCGAACCCTTCCTTTTCGGACAGCCGCCAGGGGGTGGCCGTCATGCCGACGATGGGGCCGGGCCACTGCTGCATCGCCCGTTCCCAGCCGGCGGCAGCGGCGTGGTGGGCCTCGTCAATGACCAGCAGGTCGTCAGAGGTGTAGCGGTTCCACACCCCACCCTTGGATTCCGGATCAAGTCCGGAATGACGGCGGGGTAGGCGGGCGGTGCGCCGGCCCACGGTCTGGGCCATGAGAATCACCGCACCGCCGGCCATGGCCGGAGCGTCCTCGCCGGGCGTCCAGTTGACGTTGGTGATGGCGGAGACGCCGGCGTCGGTGAGCATCCGCCGGGTCTGCTCGGCTAGTTCCTTGCGGTGGGTGAGCCAGACAGCTTTGCGCCCACCTTGCAGCCAATCGGCCAGCAGCGCGCCGGCGATGACGGTTTTGCCGCCGCCGGTGGGCAGTTGCAGCATCAACCGGGCACTGGGCACGGCGGCCAGCCCGTTCTGCACCTCCCGGAGCAGGTCATGCTGGTAATCGCGGAGTTCGATCATACCGTCGGATTGTATCTTCACTTGGAGCGCCTTCGACGCGAACCACAGCGTAGTCCCGGGATACCGAGAGGACCGCCTTCACGGGATCGCCGCCCGCTACACGGCCTGGGCAGTTCCCGGGCCGTTTCCGTTTCGGCCCACGCCCACGTACTGGAAACCAAGGCGCTGCATCTTCGCGCCGTCCAATGCGTTGCGCCCGTCGAACACGAAGCGCGGCGGGTTCATGCAGCGGGCAATGTCCTGCCAGTTGGCGTCGACGAACTCCGGCCACTCCGTCACCAGCACGACAGCCTGGGCCTGGTTAGCCGCTTCCAGCAGGTTGTCCACCAACCGGACGGACGACGGCAGGTGCGGTCGCGCGGTGTCGATGGCCTCCGGGTCGTATGCGCTGACGATGGCCCCGTCGTCACATAGCGTGTTGATCATGTCCAGCGAGGGCGCCTCGCGAACGTCGTCGGTGTTGGGCTTGAACGCCAGACCCAACACGCCCACGCGCAGGCCCTCCATGCCGCCGCCAAATCGTTCCCGCAGCGCGTACACCGGCAGCAACCTCTGGCGGTTGTTGATATTGATCACCGACCGCAGCAGTTCCACGTTCGCCCCGCTGGTGAGCGCAACGTTATCCAGCGCCCTCACGTCCTTGGGGAAGCAGGAACCCCCGTATCCAACGCCGGCGTAGATCCGCCCGCCGGTTCTGGGATCCATGGCCATCCCGTCGCTGACGGCGTCGATGGACGCGCCCACCCGCTCGCACAGCGACGCTATCTCGTTGATGAAGGAAATCCGGGTCGCCAGGAATGCGTTGCTCGCGTACTTGATCATCTCCGCGCTGGTGATGTCGGTGACGATGTACGGCGCTTCGATCCCGGCGTGCATGGCCTTCACCAACGCGACCGACCTGCTGTCTCCAGGATTGGCGCCGATGACGATGCGATCGGGCTGCTGCCAGTCGCGTACGGCCTGGCCTTCGCGCAGGAACTCAGGGTTCGATACGTAGCGCAATCCGGCGGCGACGCGCTCCGCATGGCGCATCTCCTGCTCGATCACCCGCTGGCCCGTGCCGGGAGGCACGGTGCTCTTCATCACCACCAGGGTGTCGTCGTGGTCCTGCGATCTGATCCAGTTCAGGGCGGATCTGACCTGGCTCAGGTCCGCCGCGCCGTTGGCGGTCTGAGGTGTGCCCGTGGCGATCAGGGTGATCTCGCCCAGCGGTTCGGTGACGCTGTCCGGATGTTTGAAACGCAGACGCTCCTCGTACAACGCCGAAACAACCAATTCGTGCAAACCGGGTTCGTAAAAGGGCATGGCCCCGGATCTCAGTTGTGTAATGCGCTCACTGTCTATGTCGACGCCAAGTATGCGGTGACCGGCGGCGGCCAGGCAGGCTGCAGCCACCATCCCCACGTAGCCAAGGCCAATTACGGTGATATTCAAGGCGGGTCGCCTCCTTATTTTCCATGCTGACGGGGCATGCATCCCGCACCAATTGTCGGGTTGCGCCGATTCCGGTGTCAAGGCAGTGCGTCCGCACTTCCTGCCAGCCGCATTGTTGAGCGCTCGCCTGCGAAACGCCCGGTTGAATTCCCGCCCGTCGGTCGGCATACTGGCGCCACCAATCAAACCCGCAATCGACCTGGTTTGCTTACCGGGTCATTGCGCTTCAGGGAGAACCACGTTATGGCAACCCTGGTAACCGGCGGCGTCGGCTTCGTCGGGGCGAGCATAGTCAGGGAACTGGCCGCTCGCGGCCACGAGGTCGTCAGCTACGACGTGCTGGCCGCCGACGCGCTGATGGAGCATTTCCTGGGAGACTTGGCCGAACGGGTCACTTTCATCGTCGGCGACATCCTCGACACGGCCGGCCTCGACGCTCTGCGGCGTGACCACTCCATCGACAAGATCGTCCACGCTGCGGTGTTCACCGTCAACCGCACCGACCGGGAAACCGCCCGCAGCAAAGAGATACTGGACATCAACCTGACCGGAACCGGCAACCTGCTGGAACTGGCCCGGGAGATCGGCGTCCAGCGCTTCGTGTACATCAGTTCCGGCGCGGCCTACGGCCTGTGCCGCGATCCTGACCAGACTTACAACGAGGACGACCACCCGCAGCCGGGCAACCTCTACGGGATAACCAAGCTCGCCAGCGAGCAGCTGACCCAGCGCTACGGCGAGCTGCACGGGTTCAGCACGGCCAGCCTCCGCGTCAGCACACCCTACGGCCCCATGGAACGCATCACGGGCCACCGCGACAACATGTCCACTCCCTACCAGTGGACCGGCGCGATGCTCAGGGGCGAACCCATCACGCTCGACACCACCGACTTCGGGCGAGACTACACCTACGTCCTGGACACCGGCTCGGCCATCGCAACCGTGGTGGATGCGCCCGAGCTGCCCCACGACCTGTACAACATCACCAACGGCGTGCCCGTCACCGGAGCGCAGATCCAGCGCACGCTGGCCGAGCTGTTCCCGGAGACCCGCATCGTAGAGTCCGAGAATGCCGAGCCGGCGGAGTCCTCCCTGGGACCAACCCGCGGCCCGCTGTCCGGCTACCGCCTGTGGCACGACCTGGGCTGGGTCCCGCAGTACGACCTGGCCGCCGGCCTGACCGATTATGTCCAGTGGCGCCGCGAATCGGGTTTCCTGGATTAGGCGCTGTCAGCAATTCATTTCCGTCATTCCGGCGTCATTTCGTCATTCCGGCGAAAGCCGGAATCCAGAAAACCGAAGGAGCAACACCATGGCTCTGCCTCCCGACCGAATCGACTACCTGCCCATCATCGACCGGCCTGTCATCAAGTGGCCCAACGAGGCCCGGGTGGCCCTCTGGATCTCGCCCAACATCGAGCACTACGAGTACACGCCCGTAAACGAAGGCGTGCGCGATCCCTGGCCTCGGGTGCCCTATCCCGACGTGCAGCAGTACACCTACCGCGACTATGGCAACCGCGTCGGTTTCTGGCGCATGCTGGAGCCGCTGGACAAGCACAACATCAAGTGCTGCATCTCGCTGAACATGGCGGTGCTGGAACACTTTCCGGAGATCGCCGAGGCAATGGTCGAGCGCGACTACGACTATATGAGCCACGGCATCTACAACACCCGATACCTCTACACGTACACCGAGGACGAGGAGCGGGAATTCTACCGGGACACCATCGAGACACTGAAGCGCCACACCGGCAAGCAACTCAAGGGAATGCTGGGCCCGGCCATCTCCGGCAGCGTGAGCACCCCGGACCTGATGGCCGAGGCGGGCCTGATCTACCACACCGACTGGTTCCACGACGACCAGCCCACGCCCATCAAGGTGCACAACGGCGGCAAACTGGTGTCGGTTCCCTACTCCATCGAGCTGAACGACTCGTCCGTCCTGCGGGACAACCACTACACCGCCGAGTACTTCGCCGACATCTGCAAGGCGCAATTCGACCGCCTGTACGAGGAGGGCGCCGAGAGCGGCCGGGTCATGTGCATCGCGCTGCACCCCTTCCTGATCGGCCAGCCACACCGCATCAAGTACCTTGAGGACATCCTCGATCACATCATGGCCCACGACGGCGTCTGGCAGACCACCGCCGACGAGATCGCCGAGTACTACATCGCCAACTACTACGACCAGGCCATGGAACACGCGCAACGCTTCACAGCATAGGAATTGTCGTAGCGAGCGCAGCGCAGCAATCCGGCCGGGGTTATGCGCTCCACCCCGCGACGAAAATCAGTTGGGCCTGCGCTATTCGCGCCAATTGCAGCAACGGGAGAATTCTATGGGCTGGTCCAACAACCATCCGAACGGTCTAATTCACTACGCGCCCCGTCAGGCGTACCGGGGCTACACCCTGGTGACCAACCTCAACAGCCAGGAATCGCGGCTCATCGATATGGAGGGCCGCATCTGCCACAGATGGAATTGCGACCAGGGCATCAGCTACTCATATCTGCTGCCCAACGGCAACCTGCTGCTGCGCACCGGCCCGGCTGGACAAGAAGTCTCGTTCCAGCAGCATCCGGCTCTGGAATTGCTGCCCCGGGGCGGTCGAACGGCGTCCGGAGCCATCTTGGAGCTGGACTGGGACAGCAACGTGGTCTGGGAGTACCGGTACCCGTTACTGCACCACGATTTCGAACGTCTGCCCAACGGCAACACCCTCGTGCTGGCGTGGGAAGTTATCCCCGAGGATATCTCGCAGCGGGTGAAAGGCGGGCATGATGACGGCGAGGCCCGAGGTATGCTGGGCGACGTCGTCCGCGAGATCACGCCGGCGGGCGACATGGTGTACGAGTGGGTATCGTGGGAACACTTGGATCCGGAGGAGGACCGGATCGGCTTCCCAGAAGGGCGCGGGGAATGGACACACCAGAACGCCCTCAACGTCACGCCCGAAGGGGACTTGCTGGTCAGTTTCCGACAGACCGATACGGTGGGCATTGTCGACAAGTCCAGTGGCTCGTTCCGCTGGAAGTGGGGGCCCGGCAACATCTCCCGCCAGCATCATCCGACGATGCAGGCCAACGGGAACGTGCTTCTCTTCGACAACGGGCCGCACAAGCGGGAGTTCACCCATTCGCGGGTGATTGAAGTGGATCACGCTACGAATGAGATTGCCTGGGAATACCGGGGCGACCCGCCCATATCCTTCTACAGCTATCACATCAGCGGGGCGGAACGGCTGCCCAACGGCAACACGCTGATCTGCGAGGGCGCCCCTGGACGCATCTTCGAGGTGACATCCGCCAAAGAAATCGTATGGGAGTACGTCAATCCCTTCATGGGGCAGAGCGGTTTCGGCGTGGGCGGTTCCATCACGGGTCAGGCCAACTCCGTATTTCGTGCCCACCGATACGGTCCCGATCATCCCGCCCTGGCCGGCCGAGACCTCGATCCCGACCGGAACGCCAACCTGAACCGTCTCTATCCGTAGAATCCCGGGCGCACGCCTGGAGCCACCCGCTCCTTTAACGACCGCCGCGACACGTTTCAAGTATTCAGGAGATCTTCTCGTATGCCAGCTCAACGCACTTTCGGCATGGACCACCCGCACCACGAGTGGTCGCCCATCATCAGCCGGCCGGCACTGCGCTGGCCCAACGACGCTCGGGTGGCCCTGTGCGTTGTCCTGGTGCTGGAGCACATGGAGTGGCAGGCGCCGGAGGGCAGCTACCAGGTCGCGGGCCTGGCCGGCGGCTCCGCTCCCCGGGCGTTCCCCGACTATGCTCGCGTCTCCCATCGGGAATACGGTCACCGCATCGGCATCTTCCGGCTGCTGGACACGCTGGAAAAGCACGGCATCACCGCAACCATCGCCATGGACGCCATCACCGCCGAAAACTACCCGTTTCTGGTGCAGCACTGCCTGGATCGCGGCTGCGAAATCATCGGTCACGGCGTGTCGGTCAGCCGCATGATCACTGGCAACATGCCGGAAGGCGAGGAGCGCGAATACATCCGCTCCTCTGTCGACGCCCTGACGCGAGCCACGGGCAAGGCGCCACAGGGCTGGTTCGGCCCTGAATATGGCGAGTCCGACCGCACTCCGCAACTGCTGGCGGAGGCCGGCCTGCGCTACGTCTGCGATTGGGCCAACGACGAGCAGCCCTATCCCATGACCACCGGCGACAACCCCTTCTTCTCGCTGCCGTTGCTGTATGAACTGGACGATGTGGCTTCCATGGCGCAGCGCAAGGTCACGGTGTCCGACTACCAGCGCCGTCTCACCGAGAGCTTCGACGTGCTGCACACCGACGGTGCCACCCACGGCCGGCTGATGGCGTTGAACTGGCACCCTTGGTTGGTGGGGCAACCTTTCCGCGTCGGCGCGGTGGACGAAGCGTTGGGATACATGATGCGGCAAGGCGGCGTGTGGGCCGCCACTGGCTCCGAGATTATCGATTGGTACCAGTCCCAAACCGATTGACGGGGTGAACCATGGCCTCCTCACTGATACGCGGCAAGCACATCATCACTCCGCAGAGTGCCGGTGGCGTGACCACCATCGCCGACGCGGCCATCTACCAGCAGGACGGACTCATTCGTGACATCGGCCCGTACCGGGAACTTCGGCAACGACATCAGCCCGACACCGAGCTGGGCGGCCCGAACTACGCCATCATCCCCGGCCTGGTGAACACTCACCACCACGGCCGCGGCGTGACCACGCTGCAGATGGGCACCTGCGACGACCTTTTGGAAGTGTGGATCCTCGCCGGCTGGGGTCGCCGTCCCTACGACCACTACCTGATGACGCTGTACACCGCCCTGAACATGCTGGAGTCAGGCCAGACCACGGTGATGTACAACCACCCGCAGACGGCGGCGGCCACGCTGAAGGAAGACGTTGACGCCGTCCTGCGCGGTTTCCTGGACGCCGGCATGCGCGTGGCATTCTCCAGCTACCTGCGCAACCAGAACCGCGTGGTCTACACCGGCGACGATGATTTCCTGAGCGGGCTGCCGGCCGATCTCGCCGACGATGTGCGCCGATACTTGTCCGTTGCCCACATGAGCGACGATGACTATTTTGCCTTCTGCGACACAATGGTCGCGGAGTATCATAACCATGCGTCGGGCAAGGTCCGGGTGCTGTTCAGCCCGGCCAACGCGCAATGGAACTCCGACGATTTCTTGGTGCGGTGCAAGGAGCAAGCGGCCCGGTACCAGACCGGCATCCACATGCACCTGGTGGAAAGCCCCTATCAGAAGGACTACGGCATCCGAACCTGGGGCAAGACGCCCGTTGAGCATCTGCAGGATTTGGAATTCCTTGGGCCGGAGGTCTCCTTCGCCCACGCGGTCTGGCTCACCGAGCGCGACATCGACCTGCTGGCGGACTCAGGGGCCACCGTTGCCCACAACGCCAGCTCCAACCTACGCCTGAAGAACGGCATCGCGCCGGTGAACCCGATGCTGGCCCGTGGCGTCAATGTGGCTATGGGCACCGACAGCACCGCCATCAACGACGACGATGATTTTCTCCAGGAGATGCGCCTGGTCAGCAAGCTGCACCGCCAACCGGGCCTGGAACAGCCGGCCATCACCATGGACCAGGTCCTCACCATGGCCAGCGCCAACGCCGCCGCGCCGACCGGCTTCGGCAATGAAATCGGCACGCTGGAGCCCGGTCGCCGCGCCGACATGGTGCTGGTAAATCTGGACAGGTTGGAGGACCCCTACCTGGAAGACGACCTGCCCCCACTGGAACTCGTGCTCGGGCGCGCCAAATCCAGCGACATCACAGCGGTGGTCGTCGACGGCGAGGTCCTGCTGCAGGATGGCGTCCACACCCGCGCCAACAAGGCCGACGTAGCCCGGGAACTGCGCGAGCAACTGGCCCGCCCCGTGGAACCCGAAACGCTGGCCACCCGACGCATGGCGGCGCACCTGTCGCCCTACGTCGAGCAATTCTACCGCAGCCGCCCGCCGGCCCTGGGCTCACCCCACTACGTCTACAACGGCCGGAGGTGATAGACCGGACAGCGTGGACTGGTGATGCCGGAGCTGACGCGAGCGATTTCCGCCCGTTGACCGCCCACGGGCGTATCCCTACAATCGACCAAAGTACGCATGGGACTGCGCGTTGTGTTGCCTAGGCGACGAGGTTTCCCTATGAACGACATTACCGTCAACGCCTACATTCTCTACGGTCTCATCGGTTTCCTGGGTCTGTTGCAGATCGCCACTCTGGGCGCGGTGCTCCGTCTCGGCTTTACCGTCGGACGACAGCAGGTCGAGATCAGCGGCATTCACACCCGCATCGATGATCTCAAGGACTCTCTGTCCAATCGCATTGACGGTCTCTCCGCTCGCATCGACCGAGTGGAAGCACAAATTGCCAACCTCCGCGAGCAGGTCGCTGAAAACCGTGGCCTCCTGTTGGCGCTTCACGAGCGAGTCGACCTCATCATGCGCCACCGGCACGACGAAATCACCGGCACAGTTATTCTGACTCCCACCATTCCAGAGCCCGCCGCCGATTAGCCTTGAAATCCGGAGATGCCGTCATCACACGTGGCTAGCATAATCGGCGGCATTGGAGCCGGTAATTTCGCCACACCGCGGAGACAACAATGGCCCTGAAAGTCGAAGCCACGCTCGGCGCCATGACCGGCGCCCGCTACATCGAGAGTCTGCGGGACGGGCGCGAGGTCTGGCTGGACGGCGAAAAGGTCGCGGACGTTACCAAGCACCCGGCCACCAGCGGCATGGTCCACGAGCTGGCGCGCATCTACGACCTGCAACACTCGGACAAGTACCGCGACGAGATGACCTTCGTCTCCCCGGAGACCGGCAACCGGTGCAGCCTATCGTGGCTGCTGCCCCGGAGTCACGAGGACCTGAAACGGCAGCGACGCAACAGTGAAATCTGGAACGAGGAGTCGTGGGGTCAGCTGGGACGCAGCCCCGATATCCTTGCTCCTTTTATCACCGGCCTGGTCGCCATCAGCGACGCGCTGGAACAGGTGAGGCACCCCAGGTGCAACTTCGCCGAGAACGTGGTCAACTACCACCGCTACTGCACGGAGAACGACCTGTTCCTCACCCACGCCCTTGGCGACCCGCAGGTTGATCGCAGCGCGCAGCCCCAGAACGAGACCCGTGCCGAAAGCGAGACCGAAGTCGCGCTGCACGTCGTCGAAGAGACCAACGAGGGCGTCCTCGTCCACGGCGCGAAGCAACTCGCCACCGCCGCGCCCATCAGCAACGAGACCTACGTTTCCCTGTCGGCCACCTTCATGCGCCGGTCCGATCCCCGGTTCATCCTCTCGTTCTCCATTCCCACCGACACGCCGGGAATAAAGATGCTGTGCCGGGAACCCGTTTCTCAGTGGGCCGGCAGCTACGGCCATCCCCTGGGCGCGGCGTACGACGAGCAGGACGCCATGCTTTTTTTCGACCACGTCCTGGTGCCGTGGGACCGCATCTTCATGCTCTACGACTCGACTCCGCTTTTGCAACGGCTGGGCTCCGAGGCCAACTTCCGGGGCTGGGGCAACCTGTGTCGCATCCACCAGCGCATGAAGATAATGACGGCAGTGGCTACCCTCATTGCCGAAGCCATAGGGGTTATCGAGTACCGCGAAGTGTCCGCCAAACTGGGCGAGATGGCCATGCACACCGAGATGTGGCGGCACGCCATGGACGGGGTCGAGCACAACGCTTATCCCGCAGACAACGGGCTCATGTCCCTGGGCTCAACTTCCGGCATGAACATCTACTTCGCCCAGACCTCTCAGCGCATGGTCGAGTTACTCCGGGAGATCTCCGGCTCCGGCATGATTATGCAGCCCAGCGAGGCCGACCTGGCCAACCCGGAGTTCCGCCCTTACCTGGACCGTTACATGCCGGGGAAAGGCGTGGGCGTGGAGTACAAGTCCCGCCTGTTCCGCCTGGCCCACGACCTGGCCGCGTCGTCATTCGGCATGCGTCAGGAAATCTACGAGTACTGGCACGGCGGCGACCCTAACCGCAACCGCATCAACCTCCTCCGCAACTACGACCAGACCGACATCACCGAGGGCATCAAGGCACTGGTCGCCGAGCCGTTGCGGTCGTAGGCCGGCAACGCTTTTGCCTCTGTCAGAATCAGGATTGTCAAAATTACTGGATTGACAGGATTGGAGAACAATCCCGTAAATCTAAAAATCCTGGAAATCCTGATTCTGACAATTTTCTAATCGATCTAACCCCAAGTCGCGAACCCCATGGCGCACCCCGTGCCCGCCGGCGAACGGTAGCACGGCACGTAGTCCACCACGTCCATGTCCAGGTGCTCGGTGGCGCCGGTCACGACGATCCAGTTGCGGATCTCCGAACTGCCCGAGTTGATCTTCTCCCGGGGCAGGTCCATCAGCTGATCGACACTCTTGGCTTGCATTCCGGCCAGGGCCTGCTGGTCCAGTTCCTCGTCCACCACGAAGTGGCTCAGCCCTCCGGATGCCAGGATGCCCACCCGAATGTCCTTGTCCCAGGATTCAATGGCCGACCGCAGCGCCTGACCCAGGTTGAAGCACCGCTTGGGCGTCGGCTGGTTGGGCGGGTAGTAGGTGTTGAGCATCACCGGCACCGTCGGGATGATGCCCTCGGTCATCAGGCGGTTGTACACGTAACCGAAGGCGTGGCCGATGCCGCCGCGCTCGCCGCGTCCGCGGGTGGGGTCGAGGAACTTTGAGGTGCCGACGTCAAACTCGGCGTCCATCAGGCTGTCGATAATGTGGAGGCCCAGCGCCGAGTCGGTCGGCACCTGCGCGTCTTCCGTGTTGTACCCGATGAGGTTCAGGCCCCCGGTGGACGGGCCGGCCTCGTGGCCGGACACCTTCACCTCGTCGCCCCAGTAGACGCAGAAGGCCGGCATGTTGTCGTCCAGCAGGTACTCGTGCTGGTCGTCGCCGACCATCACCAGCACGTCCAGGTTGGCGTCGTACAGCTTTTTGGACAGGTGGGCGATGGCCTTCTGGTTCTGCTCGTGCCGCTTCGCGAACTTCTCCGGCGTGATCTCTTTGGCGATCCGCTCCGTGTCCGTGCGGGCCAGCAAGTCCTCGAAGTTGGAAACGATGCCATCGGTTCCGATCAGCTCAAGATGTCCCTTATCCCTTTCGCCACGGCCGGCCCAGCCTTCCGGCGGGGTGCTCAATTGCGGGCTGTGCGAAGATGCCAGTCCCAGTACCAGTTCTGCCATTGTCGGGCTCCTTTAGGTCGCCTCTATTGTCGATCCACGTTCCACAAGATGCGGGATATGGGGAAGCCGACCCGAACCATGATTTTCGCCTATTCTATCGCATCGGTGGCGCGAGCGAAGCCTACGATAAACCTGAGACGAATGTGCGCCCTTTGCTTGCGCCTATGTTGGCCCGTGTATATCATTGCGGCAGTACGGAATCCACTGCCGCATCGGTGCCGTCGGCGCGCATGTCGGAGGTGGGCTTACTACCGTGACGAAAGGAGCGAGACTGGTATGAAGTACGATTACATTGTGATTGGGGCCGGCTCGGCTGGCTCGATTATCGCCAGCCGCCTGACCGAGGATCACAGCAAGCACGTGCTGCTGATCGAGGCAGGCCCCGACTACCCTGAGTTCGAACACCTGCCAGAAGAGGTCAAGTTCGGTTACAACACCGAAATCGACATCATGGTCAGCGACCACAACTGGCAGTTTGTGGGCAAGGGAACGGATACCTCGCCGGAGATCATGGTTCCCCGGGGCAAGGTCACCGGCGGATCCAGCGCCATCAACGGCCAGGTGTTCCTGCGCGGAGGGCCCGAGGACTACGACGGCTGGGCCTCCGAGGGCAACGACGAGTGGGCCTACACCAAGCTTCTTCCCATCTTCCGGCGCATCGAGACCGACACCGACTACGGTAACGATGACTTCCACGGCGGCGACGGCCCCATCGTGATGCACCGGTTCGCCCGCGAGACGTGGCTGCCCGCCCAGAACGCGTTCAGCGCGGCGTGCGTCGCCGCTGGCTTCCCGGAGACCTGGGACCACAATCACCCCGATTCCTACGGGGTTGGCCCCACTCCCTTCAACAACCCCAACGGCATCCGGATGAGCACCAACCTCGGTTACCTGTCCGAGTCCCGCCACCGGCTGAACCTGACTATCAAGGCCAACTGCCACGTGCATCGCATCCTGTTCGACGGCAACAAGGCCACCGGCGTGCAGTTGGAATCAGGCGGCGAGACCTTCGTGGCCGAGGCCGACGAGATCGTTCTCAGCAGCGGCGCCATCGGCTCGCCCCACATCCTGATGCTGTCCGGCATCGGACCGGCCGATCACCTGCGCGAAATGGGCATTCCGGTGATCCAGGACGCCCCAGGCGTCGGCCAGAACCTGCGCGA
Organism: Dehalococcoidia bacterium; assembly: GCA_022827095.1. Taxonomy (GTDB): domain Bacteria; phylum Chloroflexota; class Dehalococcoidia; order Lucifugimonadales; family UBA3495; genus Bin87. The sequence continues at coordinate 13,870 of JAJDTP010000011.1, read as the reverse complement.
CCATCCCACCGTCTGGTGCACCTGGCGCACCAAGCCCGAGGTTGAGCTGGACGGTCTGGCTCCGCGGTCCCAGTTGTGCCTGCGCTACACCGCCGACGGCTCGGACCTGCGCAATGACATGAAGATCAGCATGCAGTCCTTCGCCACCGAGCGGATTAACCGCGGCGGCGACCGCATGGTGCCCCTGGGCATCCGCATGAGCACCGGCATCCAGCTGGCCGCCGGCGCCGGTCACATGCGCCTGCAGTCCACGGATCCGTACCAGCAGCCCTTCCTGGACTACAACTACCTCGAGGAAGAGTCGGACCGCGTGCGGTTGCGGGATTCCGTGCGCCTGTGTATCCAGCTCTCGGAACACCCCGAGTTCCAGAACCTGATCCAGGAATGCATCGAGCCGCCGGCCGACGCGCTGGCCAGCGACGACGCGCTGGACGCCTGGATCGCCCGCGAGGTCACCACGTCGCAGCACATCTCCGGCACCTGCAAGATGGGTCCGGACAGCGACCCCATGGCCGTGGTCGACCAGTTCGGCAAGGTCAAGGGCATTGCCAATCTGCGCGTCGCCGACGCCAGCGTCATGCCCGACTGCATCCGCGCCAACACCAACGTCACCTCCATGACCATCGGCGAGCGCGTCGCCGAGTTCATCAAAGAAGGGCGGTAAGGTAGCAGCGCACCGGTAAGGGCGGATTTGAAATCCGCCCTTATCGGTCAAATCTCCCTGTGTGCCCTTTTCAAAAATGACGAGGACTAGCGAATGGCAGTTTCAGACGTAAGGGAAGCCATTGAACAAGTCGCTGACCACGTTGAAGAATTTCATGAATACATCAGCCGCCATGAAACATGTACGAGATACGCTGCCATTGACCCCATCCTCATTTCCTTGGGCTGGGACTTATCGGACGTCACTGAAGTCGAAGTGGAATACGAACACAACGATTTTGGGCGTATCGATTACGCTCTGCTCGACAACAACGATGATCCGGCAATTATCATCGAGGCCAAAAAACTGACTAGTAGTGGCATCAGGGTCAGCCATGAGCGTCAACTGTTGGCATACTCTGAAGGGATGAAACGTGGGTACGCCGTACCGACTAACGGCGTAGATTGGAAAGTGTGGGATCTCAGCAAGAGAGGTAACTTCCAATCCAAGCTGGCACTTGAAATAAACATCCTAGAGGACTCTCATCGAGAGTGCGCAACTGAACTCAATCGGTTACTGCGCCGCCCTTTGCATCACAAGCGATAGATAGTCAGCACCGAACGGTACTCACGATAGTGCATCGAGAATAGACGGCAAGATTGCAAAATGCCTCCCGCACGCAAATGGACCCGTATCGAGGACTTGGCGGTACTGCACCTGTACCGCGGAAAGGTCGCCCTCGATAGCCGCGAGGTGGCCGCTTTGGCGGCCGCGCTGGAACGCAGCTCCAAGTCCATCGGCACCCGGATCCAGGCTTTCGCAGGACTGGACCCGGCCAACCCGTACTCCCCGTCGAGCAAGGCGACGGCGCTCACTCAATCGGTCTGGGCCGAATACCTCGCTGACCGCACCGCCATCGCGGTGGAAGGGCAGCGGGCTTACTTGGGCATTCTGAACCGCTATTCGATGGGAAGGCCGTAGTTGCCATCTCATCAAAACGGCAGACGTTTTGCATTTATAGCGTATTTATTGATTACACCAAGACTTCCAAGACACCGCAGGGGTCCTTTTTTTGCGGTTAGGTCCAATATAATTGATGACCAAAAGGAGGTGATGTTGTGGCAAATTTGACTGGTGATCCCAAGATGGACGCCCTGTTGGTCAAGCACGCGGAGGAGATTCGACGTTTGGAAGCCCTAGGTAAGGAAAAAGCCGAGGAAAACGATCGGCTCATTGCTAAAATCAGGCAGATCCGCGCGAAGAGGATAGGAGTGGCCAGTGACAAATAGACCGCCGCCATCGGAAGGTCCGGATGAACATGGAGAGGATTGGCTTCAAGTAAGAGCCGATTTGCTACAGATCCGGCAAAACGTGGCGGATATACTCACTTTACGCGCCATTCAATTGCTTGAAATGCTGGGACGGGATGACTATATCGCCATGTTGAGAAGCAGTGTCCTCAACGTCATGCAGCGAGGCGATTACAGCCGGGCGCTGGAAAATCTGCGCGACTTCGTGCTTGAAGACCCGGTATTGGACAAGATATTGCCGGAGCTAATGGATAATGCGGAACCCGGCTTGGCGGCACTGGATAGATGGGCTTATGAGTACGAACTTGATGAGTGAGGCCGTTCACGTCTGAAAAATGGCCTTTAGGTCAGGCTACGTTCAGATCCGATGGTAAAGATCAGGGGCGGGTTTCAAACCCGCCCCGTATTTTGTACGGGTTGTCCAGAGGCTATACCAGCACACCAAACCCCGACTTGGTGCAGATTTCCAGCCGGTTGTGGTCCGGGTCGTGGAAGTAGAAGGCCTGCTGGCCGTCGTGGCGGGTCTGGATGTCCGTGCACTCCACGCCGATGTTCTGCAACTCGTCGCGCGCCGCGGAGATGTCGTCTACTTCGAAGGCGGTGTGGTGCGACGGCGCGGACGGCGCGTCGGGGTTTTCGATGATGTGGACCATGGCCCCGCTCGGCAACTGCAGCCAGTACAGGTTGTCGTTGTCCACCATCTTCGGTATCTGCTTAACGCCAAGGACTTCCTCGTACCACTTCAGGGCGATGTCCTTGTCCCGGACGTTGTAGGTAATGTGGTTGATCGCCTTCAGGCGAATGTTGTCGGCAATGAGTCCCATCAGGTTTCCCTCCCGATTGTCGAGATTGCGCGGTTTGAGTTCTAGATCCCCAGCAACCTCTCCAGGTTGCCGAAGAGGATGGCGTCTTTTTCGTCACGGGTTAAGCTGTCCAACCCAAGCAGCCACGATACCGGCCAGTCGGCGCACATGTCGAAGGGCCAGTCGGTTCCGAACACCACCTGCTCAATCCCCACCATATCAATGAGCATGCGCAGGCCGTCTTCGCTGTGGGTCAGGCAATCGTAATAGAACCGGCCGAGATAGGCGCTGGGCGGCTGGTCGATGTTTGCCCGCGCTTCAGGCCGCACCTGCCATCCCCGGTCCATGCGCCCAATGCCGTAGCAGGTGTAGCCGCCGCCATGGCACAGGCACACTCGCAACCCGGGATAACGGTCCATCACTCCGCCGAAAACGAACGACGCGTACGTGATGGCGCGATCGGCCAGGTTCCCGATGGTGTTGGGCAGGTGATAGCGATTGAGCCGCTCGGAGACCACGGTGTCGCCGCCCTGGTGGACGAGGAACATCGCCCCCAAACGTTCGGCGGTCGCCCAAAGCGGTTGGAACACCGGATCGTCAAAGGTGCGTCCATTGACGTGGTCGCCGATCATGGCTCCCTTGAGGCCCAACTCCTCCACCGCACGGGTCAGTTCCTCGATGGCCGCGCCCACGTCTTGCAAAGGCAGATGGGCCAGTCCAGCGAAGCGGTCCGGATACTCTTCGGTCAATTGGGCGACGTAGTCGTTGCACTCCCGGTGCATGGCCATGGTCTGGTCCACGCTCAGGTCGTAGAAGTACATATTGGCGTTGGTCGACAGCACGTGAACGTCCACGCCCAACGAGTTCATGTCGGCGATGCGCTGCTCTGGCGTCCAGAAGGTGCGCGGATTGTAGCGGTGCTGGTTATAGAGCTGCGGCGCGGTGACCCCGAACCAGTTTTCTCCGCTCTGCATGGCACGGAGCGCGCTGGCCGGCGTTATGTGCGCATGGACATCGAGAACGCGTACTGCCATTATCGGTTCGCTCCTGTATTGGCGCGGTCGCCTCAGCCTTAGCGACTTCCAGCGACGGACGTTACAGCGAATTATAGCCGCTTTGGTTTCATCCGTCAGTTCGCCGCTCGGCCCGGCGATTGGGACACCAAATCCAACCCTGTTATCATATTTTCGCCACCCAACCCGCAGTGGCAATTCACCGCTCCGGATTATGCTTGCATGACTACTCTCGCTCCACGCGACCGGCATCCGTACTTCATGCACGACGCCATCGTCGCCCAGCCCGGCGCCATCCAGTCGGTGATATCCACCCAGAAGGAACGTTGCGCAGAGGTCGCCGCAGAACTTTCACGAAAGCGCCGCATGTACATCGTGGGCATCGGCACTTCGTGGCACGCGGCGCTGGTGGGAGCGTCCATCATGGACGCCGGCCCTGAAGCTTTCGCGTGCAACTCGTTCGAATTCTGCGTGTCTCCGCCGCGCGTCACCTCCGACGACGGGGTGATCGTCATCAGCCACCGCGGCACCAAGCGTTCGTCGTACGACGCGCTGGATGTCGCCAACAGTCTCGGCGCGTATACGGTGGCCATCACTTCCACCGACCCGGGGCCGCGCATCCTCGTTGCCGATGACGGCATTCGCACCGTGGATCAAGAGAAGTCGGCGGCCTTCACCATCAGCTACACGACGGCCCTCACCGTGCTTGCCATGCTGAATCTGGGCATGGCCGGTCGCCTCGATGATCCGGCCAGCGGCCTGGACGCGTTTCCACAGCAGATCTCCGACATCCTAGCCCACGAAGAGGAAGTGCGCCAAGTGGTCGCCGAGCACCAAGCACGGCGCCGGTTCATTTCCGCGGGCTGGGGCGCGAACCGGGCCAACGCCTACGAGGTGGCCCTCAAAATCAAGGAAACCAGCCGCGCCGATTGCGAGGGCTTCCAGATCGAGCAGTTGCTCCACGGACCCTTCTGCTCCCTGGACTCGGAGTGCCTGCTGACGCTCATCGCCCCTGACACCGAGGACCGGGGTCGGTCCGCCGATCTGGCCAATGCCGCCCGCGAGTTGGGCGCACCGGTGTGGGCCCTGACCAACCAGGTTGACACTGCATTGGCCGATGCTGGAGCGATCACGTTCCCGCTGCCGGATTGTCCCGAATACCTGATGCCCATCGCCAGTGTCGTCCCGCTGCAGCTTTTCACCTACCACCTGGCCCTGGCGCGTGGGACACATCCCGACCTGTTCCAGCAGGATGACCCGCTCCAGGCCGCCGCCCGCACCCACTACGATCTCTAAACCCAATCCAACCCAGGAGGCCACCATGCCGGACAATGCAGACGCCCAGCGCTTGATCGAGGAAGCCGCCCAGACCCGGGGATACACCCTGGAGATGCACCGCATCAACGCCCTCGCCGACCCGGAATGGACCCAAAAATACGGCGAGTTCATCGAGGCCACCTACACCGGTCAACGCCTGCTGGACCGCAAAACCAAGGAACTCCTCCAGATCTGTGTCGAAACCGCCCTGCGCGCCGACCAGGAGCAGATCCAGGCCCACATCCGCGTCGCCCTGAACGAGGGCGCCACACCCCGCGAAATCCTCGAAGCCATGCAGGCCGTCATCGCTCCCATGGGCGCGCTGGCGTTCCGCCGCGGCGTCCAGGCCTGGGCCGCGGAGACGGGTTTCGAATACTGACCCACCGACCCCGCGCCTTCGAAACGGGGGCCGCCATGCTGATCAAATCGCTGCACCTGAAAAACATCCTGTCATTTAAGGACACCAAGCTGGATCTTCAGCCGCTGAACGTGCTCATCGGCGCCAACGGGTCGGGCAAGTCGAACCTGATTGATGTGATCGGACTGCTGAAAGCGGTACCCAGCGATATAGCCGGGTTTTTGCGCAGTAACGGACCTACCGACGACTGGATTTGGAAAGGGACCGGGTGGGAGGAAACACCTTTCCAGATCGCCGAAGTGGCGGTCAGGTTTGACAATCCGGGAAGTCCATTCGGGTACGAATTGAAAATTATCGTACAAAACGACCGTGTTCATTCCATAAACGAACGGCTCGACCTGATGGCGCGGGACCGCGAATATTCCTATGCTAATCCCTTTTTTCGAGCGGATAACGCGCAGGCCCAGCTTTGGCCGAAACGGCCTGACCGCACTCTTGCCGAGTTTGGCGACGAACCCATAACGGTTGATGTCGAACGTGGTAAGTCAGTTTTGAGTGAAATACGCAGTTACGCTGACTATCCTGCAATCACCGAGACCGCACGTATGCTCTCTGCGATAAAGGTTTATCGCAATTGGTATGTTGGCCGCGACAGCCCGGTGCGTCGTCCCCAGCGCACTGATGGCGATCCCAATTTTCTGGAGGAGGATTTCAGCAACCTGGCCCTGGTGGTAAACGATTTGCTCAGCCACCGGCTGGAACCGTCCCTGGAATCCTACCTCCAGCGTTTCTACGAGTCCTACGAAAGCCTGCATCCACGCATCTTCGGGAACACCATTGAGTTGATCGTTAACGAAATCGGAATGTCCAGCGCGCTGCCGGCCTCCCGATTGTCTGATGGAACCATCCGCTTCATCGCCCTGCTCGCAATCCTGTGCCATCCCAACCCGCCGCCGCTCATCTGCATCGAGGAGCCGGAACTTGCCATGCACCCCGACTCGCAGGACCTGGTGGTTCAACTGCTGAAAAGAGCGTCGGAGCGAACCCAACTGATAGTAACCACCCATTCACCCTGGTTGATTGACCGCTTCTCCGATGACCTCGATTACGTGGTGGTATGCGAGCGAAACCGCCATCGCGCAGACGGAACTCAGTTCAACCGTCTCTCTCTGGAGAAGCTGGAGGGCTGGTTGGAGAACATGACACTTGGCGACGCGTGGATGTCCGGCGCTGTCCGTGGGGTACGCTAGCCGCCAATGGACATATTTCTGGAGGGCGGCAGACACCTTCGCGGCCCCATGCAGGCATTTCTGAGCCGCTCTGCCTATGTGATCCACCAGCGATCAGTAGCTCTGGATGTCACACCCTGCGGTTCGGGCGACGACGCAATCAGGAGATGCGCCAGAGGTTCCGGTTCAGTGTTGCTCATTGACTCTGAAGGCACGGTGTCGACCCAACTGGTGGACCGCGTAAAGGGGCGAATCGGACACAACAATCATGCCTTTTTCATGGTCCAACTCATGGAGGCTTGGTTTTTGGCAGACCGAGAGACCCTGACAGGATATTTTGGCAGTGGGTTCCGTGTGAACTCCCTACCCCGCAACCCGGACATCGAAAACATTCTTAGGCAGGACGTGCTCAACGGACTGCACAACGCAACACGCGAGTGTCGTAAGGGCACGTACAATAAGACAAACCATGCCGCGGCACCACTGAATCAACTAAACCTCACCACCGTCTACAACGCCTGCCCCAATTTCTCGCTACTTATTGACCACCTGCGGGATCAGCGTGTCGGCTGACCGTTGCCTGCTCCGCCAATCGTTGACGCTGTTTGCGGCGTTACCCTAAAATCAGTTGCGTCCCCGAATAACCACTTTTCGTAACCTTAACTACGGGAGTCGTAACCTCGTATGAACACGGACGGCGACAGTATTCGCAGATCCTTCGCAGAATTCTTCGAACAGCGCGGGCACCAGTACATGCCCTCTGCTTCCCTCATTCCAGCCGGTGACCCAACCCTGCTCTTCACCTCTGCCGGGATGGTGCCCTTCAAGCCTTTCTTCATGGGGGAGCAGACTCCACCCCGTCGCCGTCTCACCAGCTGCCAGAAGTCCTTCCGCACCACCGACATCGACGAGGTGGGTGACCATAAGCACCTTACCTTCTTCGAGATGCTGGGTAATTTCAGCATCGGTGACTACTTCAAGAAGGACGCCGTCGCCTTCGCGTGGGACCTCTGCACTGGTGTTTTCGGTCTGGAACCGGAAAGGATGTACGTTACCGTCCACCTGGACGACGACGAAGCCTACGACCTGTGGCTCAATGACATCGGTGTGCCGTCGGAGCGAATCTACCGCTACGGCAACAGCGACAACTGGTGGGGTCCGGCCGGCCTGGAAGGACCTACGGGCCCTTGCTCGGAGCTACATTACGACGGCGGAGCCGAAAAGGGGCGTGGCCAACACCGCGTCACCGACGAAATGATGCTCCCCGACGAACTCACCGCCATGCTCAGGATAGAGGCCGAGGGCGGTCCCGCTGCCGACCCGGGCGGCTGCCATCCCAACTGCGACTGCGAACGGTTCGTGGAGCTGTGGAACCTGGTTTTCATGCAGTTCTACCAGGACCTCGACGGCGTCCGCACCCCTTTGCCCGCCCCCAGCGTCGACACCGGCATGGGCCTCGAGCGCGCCGCCGCCGTGCTGCAGGGCAAGCCCAACGTTTACGAGACCGACCTGTTCCGCCCGATCATCGACTCCGTCTGCAATCTCACCGGCCACGTATACGGTTCCGAACAGGAAACCGACTACGCCATCCGCGTCGTTGCCGAGCACGCCCGCGCCGCATCGTTCCTCATCAGCGACGGCGTCGTCCCGTCCAACAGCGACCGTGGTTACGTCCTCCGCCGCATCATCCGGCGAGCCATCCGCTACGGGCGCCAGCTGGGCCTCGACCGTCCTTTCATGACCGAAGTATCCGACGCCGTGATCGCGCGTTTCGCTTCAGCGTACCCCGCCCTCTCGGAAAACGAGGGATTCATCCGCCGCGTTGTCGGTCTTGAGGAAACTCAGTTCCTGGACAACATCCGCCAGGGAATGCCCCTGCTTGAGGATGTCCTGGCGTCGTCCAAATCCGAGGGCATCATCGCCGGCGCGGTGGTATTCGAACTATACGACACCTACGGGTTCCCGCCCGAACTGGTGGACGAGATCGGTCGCCGGGAGTACGGTTTGGCCGTCGATATGGACGGCTTCAACGCCGAGATGGAAGCCAAGCGCGAGCGAGACCGGGCCGGACACCAGGTCACCGGCAGCATGGAAATCGTCACCGCATATGAGAACCTGGGCGCCGGTCGCACCACCTTCGACGGTTACCAGCGCACGGCCATAGACACCCGCGTGCTGGGCATCCTGCGGGAAGGCGAGGCAGTGGGCCACGCCACCCGGGGCCAGCAGGTCGAGATTGTCCTGGCCGAAACCTGCTTCTACGCCGAGGGCGGCGGACAGGTGGGTGATCAAGGGCTGATCACGGGACCAAACGGCCGCGTTCGCATCGAAGACACGCAGAGCCCAGTGGCGGGACTGATCGTCCACCGTGGACTGGTGTCCGAGGGTGACATCGCTCTGGGCGAAGCGGTTACCGCCGAGGTGGAGACGGAGCGCCGCCTCGACGCATCCCGCAACCACAGCGGTACCCACCTGCTCCACGCCGCGCTACGGTCTATATTGGGACCCCACGTCCGCCAGGCCGGTTCGCTGTGCGCCCCCGGCCGGCTGCGCTTCGACTTCAATCACGTTGGAGCGATGACCCAGGGCGAACAATTGGACGTCCAAAGCCTGGCCAACCGAAAAATCCGCGAGAACTTGTCAATCACAACCCGCGAGACCACCTACACTGACGCGGTTCGGGACGGCGCGCTGGCCTTCTTCGGCGACCGTTACGGCGACGTGGTTCGAGTTGTGCGTATGGGCCATCGCGATGATCATGACGAACCGTTCAGCTTCGAGGTCTGCGGCGGCACCCACGTTCACGCCACCGGCGAGGTCGGCACGCTGGTCGTACTGGGCGAATCCAGCATCGGCGGCGGTATGCGTCGTATCGAAGCCATGACCGGGCGGGCTGCCGAGGAACTATTCGTGCAGCAGTCGGCCACGCTGGAAGCCATCTCGCGCAAACTGCAGGCGCCCGTGGCCGAGCTTGAGGCCCGGCTGGACGCCTACATGGCCGACACTGACGTCCTGCGCCGGCGCCTCGCCGATGCCGAACGCGCCAGCCTACGCTCGGAAGCCGAGACCCTGCTCGGGCGCACCCGCGACGTCGACGGCGTGAAACTGATCGCCAGTGTGACCTCCGCGCACAACGTTGAAGCCATGCGCGAGATGGGGGACTTCCTGAAGCAGAAACTGGAGAACGTCGTCGTCGCCCTGGGCGCGGTCATCGATGGATCCCCAATCATCGTCACCATGGTCACGCCAGACTTGGTGAACCGGGGCCTCCACGCCGGCAACATCGCCCGGGACGCCGCCAAGCTCATGGGCGGCGGCGGCGGCGGCCGTCCGGAAACCGCCCAGGCCGGAGGACGCCAACCGGAACGCCTGGGCGCGGCGCTGGACAGCGTCGGCAACCTGGTGCGCGATGCTCTAAACTGATAATCAAACCGGGCATCGGAGGACATGTTGCGTATTACCATCTCCATGGAGGAACAGATCACCATCCCCAAGCGTCTGCGAGAATATTGCGGCTTCGCGCCCGATGTGGAGATTGAACTAATTCTGACTGACGAAGGGATGCTCATACGAAAACGGTCGTCGGAGTTGCATCCCGTTGACGCCATTTACGGCATCGCCAACGGCTGGGCAGCCAAGGAGTACGGGAGCACCGACGAGTATATGTCGGACATTCGCGGCTATGATTATGCCGCAGAACTGCGCCGGTATAATGACCACCGCAGTTGACACCAACATCTTGGTGGACATAACCACCTCAGATGAAACAATCGGCCAGGCGTCCGGAGAATTGCTTCGGATTGCCTATGATCGAGGCCCGATCATTATCTGCGACATCGTGTATGCGGAACTGGTCCCGAACTTTGAAAATCGCGACGCCCTGGACGCAGCGTTGCACACCATCGGCGCAACGGTTTCACCGATAAATACGGACATCGCCTTTGCCGCCGGGTTTCGCTGGGGGCAATACCGGCGGGCTGGCGGCCCCAGAACGCGTATCGTCACCGATTTTCTGATTGGCGTCCACGCCATCGCTGCTGCTGACGCATTCCTGACCAGAGACCGGGGATTCTATTCCACCTACTTCCCGGAGTTGCAAATCAGCTGACTTGTCGTTATAGAACGATTGATCATGTCTCCGCCCAAACCGTCGGACCTTGCCCGCGCCGGCCGCCTGCTGGGCCTGGACGTGGGCGACCGACGCATCGGGCTGGCGGTAAGCATACCCCCGGGAGAGCTGATCCTGCCTGCCGGCTACCTGGAACGACGCAATCGGCGATCCGATATCGCCGCGATCCTGGAACAGGCCCGCCAGCGCGATGCAGTAGCGATCGTTGCGGGCATGCCCTACGACGCCCATGGCCAATCCGGGGAGCAGGCTCGTAAAATCGCCACGCTGGTTCGCGCGCTGCAAAGGGCCATCGATATACCCGTGCTGACCGTCGACGAATCGTTCAGCTCCAACGCTGCCGCCAACGACCTGCTGCAGTCCGGTCAGAGCCCGAGCCGCGACCCCGGTGCCGTGGATGCCGCCGCCGCGGCGACAATCCTGCGTCGTTTTCTCGCCTCATAGGCGTCATTCCCATCCCGACGGGCCGCTCTTCCGTCGGCATCCTGAATTCATGCGGTCGCGCCGCTTGACGCACTGCGAACTTGCGTTCTATAATGCTGAGGTGTTTAGAACGTCCGTTTCGAGGTGGCTTATGTTCGCCATGAACGCCGTGGCATCCAAGCAGCGTCAAATCGCCGAGCCGAGATTCGACCACTACGAGGATACCGGGTGTGAGGTCGCTTCCACCTGTTTCGACTGTCCGCTACCCCGCTGCAAGTTCGACGACATGGAGTGGTTCTACAAATACCGTCGTTTGGGGCGGTATCTGCACATGGCCTCGGTGATACAAAACGAAGGTCTCACTATCCCCGAAGCAGCGAAACGATTCTCCATCACCGAGCGGACCGTGTTTCGAGCTTTGCGCCGTTGTCGTGATGCCATGCGGGAGCTGACGCCGTCAGAAGCCGCCGTGTTCGCCAGCCTGGCGGCATGGCCGCCTCGAACGAAGCGAGCCCACTGATGGCCGAAGACAGACCCAACACCGCACTGTGGCGGTTCTTCGATGGTGCGGCATCAGTCAGCGCCAGTATGTTGCTATCGGTCGCCGTCAACGCCTGCGCCTTCTGCAACGGGCTTCCCCTGTTGGGCTACCTCGCGGCGCTGACCAATCGGGAAGACGGGATTATAATAACGGCAACGCTGCTGCTGTTCCCCACCACCACAGCGCTCTATGGAGTTTTCAAAATGTTCTTCGCAGCCAAAGAAGCCGCCGAACGCAAAGCCCGGGAACGCCAGCGCCAAGCCCGCGAAGAAGGTATCCGGGAGGAGCGCAAGCGGATCGGTCGAATCCTGCAAGAGCAGGGCGTGGAACTCACCCCGGAACTAGCCAGAAGGCTCGCTGGCGACGACGAATAGCCCGGTCTAACCCCGGGGCAGCCCCAGGCCCCGGCCGGCCACAATGCCCCGCTGCACTTCCGAGGTGCCGCCGGCGATCTTGTGGGAAAAGCTGATCATCCAATTTTCCGGCAGGCGGCCATTCAATGGAGCCCGCTTCTCGCCACGTCCCAGCACTCCATCGAGGCCCGCCACTTCCAGCACACTGTTGGCGGACCGGTGCAGTGTTTCGCTCCCGAAAGCCTTGCTCATGGACGCTTCCTTGTTCGGGACCAGGCCCTCCCCCTGCATCCACGCCACGTTGTAGGCCATCAGGCGTGCCACCTCGCACTCTACGTACCGGTCGGCCAGCAGGTTTCGCACCCAGGGTTGTTCCGTCACCTTAATGCCGTTGCGGGAGACCTTTCCCGCGTACTCCCGCGTGTCATCCAGCAGCCGCCGTGCGATGGCTGAGTAATCGATGCCCGATCGCTCGAAGTCCAGCAGTGTCACCGCCACGTACCACCCGCGGTTCTCCTCGCCGACCACGTTGCTGCTGGGCACACGGACGTTGTCGAAAATCACCTGGTTGAACTCGTGCCCACCGGCCATATTGACCACCGGACGCACCTCCACACCGGGAGTTTTCATGTCCACCAGGATGAAGCTGATCCCCCGATGCCTCGGAGCTTCCGGATCGGTGCGGGCCAAACACATGATCCAGTCGGAATGGTGCGCCAGCGTCGTCCAGATCTTGGATCCGTTGATTACGTACTCGTCGCCGTCGCGCACGGCCCTGGTGCTCAGCGACGCTAGATCAGAGCCTGACTCGGGCTCGCTGTAGCCCTGGCACCACTGGATTTCGCCTCGGGCAATGGGAGGCAGATGGGTCTGCTTCTGCTCCTCGCTCCCGTGAATCATCAATGTGGGTCCCAACATCCGGACGCCAAAGATGTCCCTACCCGGAGCCCTGAGGTAAGCCAACTCTTCGTTATAAATCGCGGACTGCACGGGTGACGCGTCCTGACCGCCATACTCCTCCGGCCAGTGCATCGTCAACCATCCACGTTCGGCCAGCCGGCCGCGCAGGTGCATGGTGAAGTCCCAATCGTATTCCTCCGGCCAGCGCCCCCCGCCTTCCCAATCTGCCGGCAATTCCGACTGAATGAACTGGCGCAGTTCGCCTCGGAAATGATCATCTTCCGGAGTGAAGCGGTACTCCAAACCATGCCTCCCGCGAAATCAGATAAACGTGTTGATCAGCATCCGTTAGTCGTCAAGCGTCCACGGCGACGCATGTGACGGTTCGCACGACCCCAACCACCGTGTGGACCTTCTCGGTGACCAACCCTCCGACCACGGACATGTCCTCCCCGGAAATCACCGCGATGATGTCGTAAGGGCCCGTGACCACATCCACCGACTCGATACCGTCCAGGTCTCGCAATGTGTTGGCTACGTCTCTGGTCCGCCCAACGGCGGTTTCAACCAGCAAAAAGGCTTTCGTTGCCATGATTTGACGTCTCCTGTTTCAAGGGTGAAGCGGGGCGAGCCGTAGCCCTGCCGCGTGCGCCGGGCAATTCTACGGTGGCCCCATGGGAGTGTCAATTGAACCCGGCCGCGCTAGCAGTGCTATCGCATATGGATGTTGGCGAATTGGGAGAGGATGTTGATGAGGAAGCTGTCGTCCCAACCGGCCCGTTTCAGTTGGCCCCGCATTGACCCCTTCCTCCGTTCCACTCGCGCCAGTTTGCGCAGCAACGCCAGGTTCT
>JAJDTP010000033.1 GCA_022827095.1 Dehalococcoidia bacterium | reverse complement strand
GCTGCCGACGCGGAGTGATAAGCCCTTCGCAGGCAGCGCGGGCCGGATTGACGGAGTGTTCAAGTCCTTCGTTCCCGGTCCGGTCCCAGGGGTTGGAGTGCTAATCCCTTCTCCCCTGGGGCAGTCCGGCGGCTGGAGTGTTTAAGTCCTTCGGCAGCCGGGCACCGTTCAGCAGGTCGGAGTTGACTCCTCCGGCTGCTGGGCACCCGTCCGGTCGTGTGAGCTAGTCCCTCCCTCCACCGGGCGGAGGGGACGGAGCGTTTAGCGGCGCCTCGTTCTCACCCAGGCTGAGGCGTCTGCGGGTTTCCCTCGCGGCGCTCCAGCCGGAAACCATACCCACGAGACGCGCGGCGCGTTCCACCAGGAACCCAACCAAGGCGCATCCTGGCATCAAATCAACGGAGGTGGCTCAGAGAAACAGGACGGCATCCCGGATTCCTTCACCCATCGGGTCCACCCGGCGGAGCGGTTGAAACGCTTCGCAATCTTCATCCTGCGGCTGGAGCGGAAGGAAACAAGCTCCGGTCGCTGCCTCACGGCTGCGGCAAGGCTGTTGAACATCGGCAGCGGCGCCGTGGCTTCAACACGCTCCGGCAGTCCGTCGCAACGGCGGCAGGCCGGACGCTTGACGTTGCAACCCGGTTGCCACCGGGCCGGTGGCTGAAAACCTGGCCGCTGGCCGGACCGCGTTGCCCTCTCGTCTCTCCCCCTCATTGCAGTCCTCGGGGTTTGCGTTCTCCTGAACGACGCCCTGGGCGAACTGCGTCTTTCGACAATTCCCCACACCTGCTTTCCCCTTTGCGCTGCCCGTCCCTGGGCGCAGTGCGTCTTGCGGCGCGCAACCCGCCCCTGGGCGAACTGATCCCTGCGTCAGCTCGCAACCGTCGTTCTCCGTTGCGTTGCCCGACTCTGGGCGACGTGTGCCAGGCGCAGGGCAGCAACGGGGGTCCCGGCTTCAGCGGCAGCAACGGGAAGCAATTCAATCACGACAACTACGACCAGGAGGTGAACGACACGAACACTGACCCGGTTTCTCCCATCGCAACCGGAAGGTTGGAGAAAGGAGTGAACCAGCGATAGCTCCGAGTGCCTCGTTCCGGTGAGCGAGGCGGCGGCATCGAGGCGGGCATACCAGCCGCCACAAACGACTGAAAATCACAGCTTACGGCAAAGCGGGGGTCGGTTCCTTTCGATAGGGAACCGGCCCCCGCTTTCTGCGTTTCGGAGGAAGCGACATGAAGGCAACTACCAGCATCGACACTGCAAAAGTCATCACCCATCCCACTACCGGATTCGACGGCAGCGAGAACCACGTACCCGATACCGGACAGGCTGGTCTGAATCAGAACGGGGCAAAGGAACACGGCAGGGGCAAGCCGGAGAGCGAACTCCGCGCCGCCGCCCGGCGCAAGGGCCTCACCCTGAAGGAGTTGGCGAACCTGATGGGCGTGAGCTACGGGTACCTCTCCCAGGTCAGTTCCGGCAGCAGGCCCTGGTCTCCCATGCTGCGGGAACGGGCCATGGCGGTCCTGGGCGAGGTGCCGGGCCAGGGCGTGGTCTACCGCCAGGGCGGCCTGGTCAAAGGCGCTGAGAGCACCTGCATCCGGGAGCGGGCCCGGGAGGTGGGCCTGAGCATGGGGGCGCTGGCCGACCTGGTGGGCGTGTCCCGCAGCTACCTGTCCATGGCGTCCAGGGGAAAACGGCATTTCAGCCCGGGGGTCCAGGCCAGGGTGGAGGCGGTGCTGGAGGCCCCGGCGACGGTGGAAGGGGCGCAATGCCCCACCGTTGACCCCCGCGCCCTGTGGGAGGGGATGGACGCGCATGGGTATTCGTGCGCAATGTAACTCGGTAGTTCAATTCTCGCCCAAGGCGAGAGAGGCTCGGGAAGATGCCTCTGGGTCAGCCCACTTACCTGGCGGCGAAAGCCAAATGGAAACATAGCATGTGGGAAAAGCGGAGACCGGCTGAAGGTGTTTAGGCCGGTGCCCCGCAAGACCCGCGCGATATGGTGAAAGCTAGACTGCCTGAACCTCAGTTCTCGGTGATGATTCGTGCCATCCTTCGCTCACAACACCTACAACGCGAAGCTGCCTGTTCACCGGCCAATGTGAGTATGTGGCCGGGACTTCCCGACGGGCAGACGGTGGGGAATGACCCCACCCAAGAGAACGAACGAGGCACCTAAGTCGCGCTATCACGTTTGCTACCGGGGAACATTGGATTGCCTACGGGACGCGAGTCCTATGGCAACGGAGCCTCCGTAGTAGTCCGAGCCGGGGAAAGCCCGGCACATGGCGAAGGGAGGCAGGTGTCTTGAAACTCAGAAAGGAAGGTGCGCGAGATGCGCAATGCCGCAACCGTACTGGGAATCATTCGCGACCGAGGTACACGGGGCCTGCCCGTGAACGACCTCTACCGCCAACTCTGGAACCCGGACCTGTACCTCATGGCCTACGGGCGCATCGCCAAGAACGACGGCGCGCTCACTCCAGGCGCAACGCGGGAAACCGCCGACGGGATGAAACTGGAGGACATCAGCGCAATCATCGAGGCCCTCCGCTTCGAGCGCTACTGGTGGACTCCGGCCCGCCGCGTATACATCCCGAAAGCCAACGGGAAGCGGCGGCCCCTGGGCCTGCCCACGTGGTCGGACAAGGTGCTGCAAGAAGTGATGCGCCTCCTATTGGAGGCTTACTACGAACCGCAGTTCAGCGACCGGTCGCACGGCTTCCGGCCCAACCGGGGGTGTCACACGGCGCTCACGGAAGTCAACCGCACCTGGACGGGCACCACCTGGTTCATCGAAGGCGACATCTCGGGCTGCTTCGACAACATCGACCACTCGGTGTTGCTGGGCATACTGCGCGAGAAAATCCAGGACAACCGCTTTCTGCGGCTAATCTCCCAACTCCTCCGGGCTGGCTACCTGGAGGACTGGAAGCGCCACGCCACCTACAGCGGCACCCCGCAGGGCGGCGTGGTGAGTCCCATACTCGCCAACATCTACATGGACCGGCTGGACAGGTTCGTGGAGGGAGTGCTCTTGCCCGCCCACAACCGGGGAGAGAGGCGGCGGCAGAACCCGGAATATCGCGGGATCCTCCGACAGATAATAGGTCTGCGGACAACCGGACGTGAAAGGGAGGCGGCGTCATTGCGGCCTCTCCTCCGGTCGCTGCCCAGCGGCGACACCCACGACCCGGAATACCGGCGCCTGCGGTACATACGGTATGCCGACGACTTCCTGCTCGGATTCGCGGGGCCAAGGAACGAGGCCGAGGAAATCAAGAACCGGATAGGGGAGTTCCTGCGCGATAGTCTCAAGCTGGAGCTTTCCGAGTCCAAGACCCTGATCACCCACGGCCGCACCGAGGCAGCACGGTTCCTCGGCTACGAGGTCGCCGTCCAGGGAAGCGCAACCAAGCTCGACGCCCAGGGCCATCGCTCGGTCAACGGCGTCATCGGGCTGCGCGTCCCCCAGGACGTTGTACGCGCCAAAAGCGCCAAGTACATGGCGAACGGCAAACCCTGGCACCGAGCCGAAAGGCTGCACGACTCGCCCTACAGCATCGTGCACCACTACCAGGCGGAGTTCCGGGGCCTGGCCAACTACTATCGGCTGGCGGTCAACTTGGACTCCCTTAGCTATCTACGGTGGGTCATGGAACTGTCACTGGCCAAGACCCTGGCGGCCAAGCTGAGAATCAGCGCCCCCCAGGTGTTCCGGCGGTACAAGACCACGATTCTGACGGAACGAGGCCCCAGAAAGGTCTTGATGGTGAAGGAAGAACGTCCAGGCAGGAAACCGCTGGTCACCTACTGGGGAGGCGTATCCCTGGCGCGCGACAAAACGGCTGCCCTGATTGACCAACATCCCTCCATCATCAACGGTCGGACGGAACTCGTACAGCGCCTGCTGGCCGACACCTGTGAGCTTTGCGGCTCCACGGTAAAGGTCCAGGTGCATCACATACGGGCGATGAAAGACCTGCGAAAGAAGGGACGGGCTGAACGGCCCGCCTGGGTGGTGATGATGGCCCAGCGGCGTCGCAAGACGCTGGTGGTCTGTGCGCCCTGCCACGCGGACATCCACGCCGGGCGTCCGTTGCAACAGAGCGCAAATGTCGAATCTGTACCCGACAGCGAAGAATAAGACACTGGAGAGCCGGATGCGGTGAAAGCCGCACGTCCGGTTCGGAGGGGGGCCGACGGAAAAGTGCTCCGCCGATGCGGAGTAACTCGCCGGCGGCCTACCCTACTCAGAACCGGGTGGCCCGCCTGGCGGGTATCAGCACCGGCCATCTCTCCCTGATCATGAACGGCCAGCGGACTCCGTCGGGGGACGTGCTCCGGCGGCTGCACGAGGTGCTGTTCGCGGCGACCCAAGAGGAACTGGTGGCCCCGGTGGAACTCAAGGTCATGGCCTGGAAGAAGGACGACCGTAAGGGCGTGGTGGTCAAGGGTACCGGCGGCCCTCAAAGCGGCAGGAATCCGGGCGGCGGCACGGTGCGCATCGGCGGGCGGGTGCCCTGGGGCGCCGAGGTGGAATACGCCTACACGAGCGGCTACGACAGCCGGGGCAGGCTATCGGTGAACCAAATCGTGGATGAGCGGGGCTACGGCGTGATGCTCAACAAGCCGGAAGCGGACGCGGCCTAGAAAACGCGGAGGGGAGCGCACCACCAGCAGGTGCGCTCCCCTCTTGCCGCCAGGTATGCGGTTCCCTTTGCGTTCAGGGTACTGCTCCGGCGCCCCGATTGCCTAGTCGGTGAACAGGCGGCCCAGGCCGAAGTCGTCGGCCAGGTCTTGCAGCGCCATCATGTGCTCCCCGTTGGGCCGGGCCACTCCGCTCTGCCAGCGCCAAACGGTGTGGGGATAGACGCCCAGGCGGCGGGCAATCTCGGCCCAGGGCAGCCTCGACTCCTCCTTGAAGCGCTTCAATCGCTGTGGGAAGTCGGCGGGGAAGTCCCGGACCATGGCGTTGTGGTGAATCCGCTGTCTCGGCATTGCTGGCTTCCTCCAGCAGAACGTGGGGGCAGGCTCCGGCGGTCCGGATGCCCTCTGTTCTCCGGCAAGTGGGCAGGGCTCTCCAAGCCGTGGGTTGGCAACCGGCTGATCAAGGGTGGCCGGAGTGAATGCCCTGCCTTCCGTCATGGAAATCAAGGGAATTATAGTGAATTTCAGCCAACCCGTCATCGGGATGATGCGCTCCGGCGACTCCAACGCAGAGGCAACTCCATGAGCATGTGGTCGAGGGCGCCGGCGGGCCGCGTGCTGGCAAGAGCGGCGACGGGATCATCCGCACTGGCGGGAGAGTGCCTGGGGCGCCGAGGCGGAGTTCGCCTACCCTACACGATGGCCACGGCCGGACGTTCGTCAACCACGTCGCGGACGAGCGGGGCTGCTCCCTGATGCTGAAGCGCAGTGAGCCGGACGGCGCTTAATCCAATGGGTCTAAACTCCGACTCCCTTACTCCCTACCGGACGTGCGGACGGCGGGAATTGCCAGGCGGGGGGCGACCTCGCGCGGCGCTCCCGCCGTCGCTCCGCTGGTCGCCGGCCAGCAACCTGCTCACGCTGGTTTCCACGTCTCGGCCTTCCGGGGATGTGCGCAGCCAGGCACGCAACTCCCGGCGGGCGACGGTCACCGTGAGCTTGTCGCCCCGCAGTTCCCGCAGTTGCGCCGGATGCCGCCTCCGCCCCGGCCCCGGCTATGGCTGCGTGCAACTCCCGCACCGGGTCAAACTCAGGGATGGGTAGCTTCCACAGGTGCTTTTGTACGTCCCTGGCACCGAATTGACCTTTGGACATGTATGGAGAGGCTGCTTCATACAAGACGTCACTGTTGATGATGGCCAAGAGGAAATTGGCTTCATCGATGTTTTCGCAGGCCACCCAGAAGAGCTTGTAATCCACAATGACGGTATCGTCCCTCACAATCGACGCCGTGGGCTGTCCAGCCGAAGTGTATGCAACCCGAATTGGCCTGCCTCCCGAATCCCGCTGCCACTCCAACTGCGCCGACAGCTTGTGCAGGTAGTCCAACTGCCCCAACAGGTTCAGCCGGTTCACCGGAGCCTTGTTGTCTTCCCACAGCCGGCTCACCGTCCGCCACCGCTCCCGCATTCTCCGTTCCAGTCCGCCCATGCGAATGCCGCCGTGCCCGTGCGGGTCCGTGGGGATGGCGTGGTCGCCCTGCCTGAGCGGCAGAAGCGCCTTCAGCGGTTCCAGGGTCACATAAGGGGCGACCGTCTCGCCCAGATGCACGTCGAACAGGTGCTTATCCTCAACGGTCTGGCCGGTGATTTCGGCCAGGTCCAGGTCCTTCCACGGCGCCTTGTCCTGGCTGCCCCGTCGGGGGTTGACGGTGATTGTCCGCGTCGCCTGCACGATGGCCGTGTTCTCCGTCTCGTTGACGAAAAAGAGGCAGCGGGGGACGATGACCGCCCCCTGGCGGGCGTGAGCGCCGTAGGGAGAATCGCCCGCTGCGCCGGTGTCGGCAATGCCTTGGGCCTCCCGCCGCATGGCGTCTGATCCGGCCTTGCCCTGCCACCGCTCCACCTCTCCCGCCAGGGGCGCTGACGCGCCGCTCTGCCCCGCGTTTTGGGCGAACACCACGCAGGATGCTATGGGAAAGAAGGTATTGGGGTCCAACTGCTCCAGGTCCCACGCCCTCTTGTGGTCGAACATCACCGACAGGGTGAAGGCGGATGCCCGGTTCCTGCCCCGGCCCACCGGCGGTGACTGCCATTTGCCGCTCCGCCACCTGGAGTACTGCCCCGCCTGCAGCGCGCTGTGGGGCAGCACGAACCCTATGACGCCCCCGTCCTTCAGGTACAGGTCCACGCTGCGGGCGAAGA
>JAJDTP010000007.1 GCA_022827095.1 Dehalococcoidia bacterium | reverse complement strand
GGCGATTTGGTTGCATTTTTGGCGGTAGGGGCCGACGCCGCCGGGGTAGGGCATGAAGACGCGGGGTTTGCCGGGGATGTTGGCGCCGAGGTACCAGGAGTTGGCGAGGACGTAGAGGGTGGTGTCGGCGACTTGGTTGACGTGGATGACCCAGGCTTCTTCGGCCTGTGGGTCGGCTTCGGCGGTTTGGATGCCGCGTTGGCGCATCCAGGTGATGAAGTCGGCGATGAAGTCGATGTGCTGCTCGATGCTGACGGGCATGTTGCTGAGGACGGAGGGGCTGCCGGGGCCGGTGATCATGAACATGTTGGGGAAGCCGGCGGCCTGGAGTCCGAGGTAGGTCTTTGGGCCCTCGGCCCACTTGTCGCGCAGCGCCAGGCCGTTGCGGCCGCGGATGTCGATCTTGAAGTAGGTGCCGGTCATGGCGTCGAAGCCGGTGGCGAAGACGATGATGTCGAAGTCGAAGTCTTGCTCGGAGGTTTGGATGCCCTTGGGCGTGATCTGCCGGATGGGGTTGGAGCGCAGGTCGACGAGGTGGACGTTGTCGCGGTTGTAGGTGGCGTAGTAGTTGGTGTCGAGCAGGGCGCGCTTGGCGCCGAAGGGGTGGTCGTGGGGGAGGAGCTTGCGGCTGGTCTCGGGGTCCTTGACGATCTGGCGGATCTTGTCACGGATGAAGTCGGCGGCGGTGTCGTTGGCGGCCTTGTCGGTCATCACGTCGGCGAATGACCGGGCAATGAAGTCGTAACCGCCCAGAGCCCACTGGTTCTCATAGATCCGGTTGCGCTCAGCTTCGGGGTAGTCGAGGGCCGAACGCTCAACGGGGTCGTGAGGGCCGCCGCCCTGGCTCCAGCGGGCTTTCTCGAGGATTTCCTGGTAGTTGGGCTTGACCTCTTCTTCGATGAACTGGCGGTCGGCAGCGCGGTGGCGGGCAGGGACGGTGAACTGGGGGGTGCGCTGGAAGACGGTGAGGCTATCGGCCTGGCGGGCGATGACGGGGATGGACTGGACGCCGCTGGAGCCGGTGCCGATGACGGCGACGCGCTTGCCCGAGAAGTCGACGGGGTCGTGGGGCCAGGCGCCGGTGTGGTACCAGTCGCCCCGGAAGGACTCGAGGCCCTTGATCCTGGGAACGTTGCCGGTGGAGATGCAGCCGATGCCGGTGATGAGGTATTGGGCGGTTACTCGGTCGCCCTGGTCGGTTTCGATCTGCCAGCGATTGGTGTCTTCACGAAAGGTGGCCGAGGAGACGCGGGTGTTGAACTGGATGTTGCGCCGGAGGTCGAAGCGATCGGCGACGTGCTCGAGGTAGGAGAGGATTTCGGGCTGCTCGGGGAATTTGCCGCTCCAGGTCCAGTCCTGGAGCAGTTCCTTCGAGAACGAGAAGCAGTAGATGTAGCTCTCGGAGTCGCAACGGGCGCCGGGGTAGCGGTTCCAGTACCACGTCCCGCCGACGCCGGAAGCGTCCTCGAAGGACTTGCAGGAGAACCCCAAATTCCGGAAACGGTACAGCGAATACAGGCCGGTGACGCCTGCTCCGATGATCAGAACGTCGTACTCTTCGACGTTCCCGTTCCTGGAAGCCTCTGCCACCGGAGCCTGTTGCAAGGAATCAGCCATGAACATTCCCTCCCTAAGCTCTTTCAATCTCTAATCAACAGAAATTATACAGGGACAAGGCAAGTATGCAATTTCGTGATTCCGGCTTGTCTCCCCGCTAAGTATACAGCGATGCCGGCAGCGTTCCGCCCATCAGCATCGCCCCGCCGTACTCGAAGTTCAGCGGCAGGCCGGAGATGTGCTGCCCGTGGACGTGGAGGTCGCGGAAGTAGCGTTCCAGACCCACCGAACGGTGGATGGCGTTGGTGCCGGCGGCGTTGAACAGCTTGTCGGCCACCTCGATGGACTGCCGGATGCCGTGGGTGATGGCCAGCCGGGCTCGCATGGAAAGCTCCGCCAGTTCCGGGTCGCCGCTCACCTGGGCGTCCCACATCGCGCTCACCGTGTCCAGCACGTAACGCCGCGCGCTGTCTATCATAGCCTCGCACTCTCCCACCACGATCTTGATGTGCTGGCGGTCTCGCAGCAGCGTGGGTGAGTCGGTGGAGCCGGAGTCCGTCGCCAGGTCAACGAAGGTGTTCATCGCGCCGCGGGCCATCCCCAGCGTGTTGGCTGCCGACAGCGTCCACCCCAGCACGATGGACGACTGCGGCGGCGAGTAGAGCGGACCGTCGTAGTGGGCCGGAGCGCCGCGGGTGTAGGTGTGATGCTCCGGCACGAACACCTCGGAAAACTCCGCATCGGCGCTGGCCGTGCCTCTCATACCCAACGTGGTCCATGTGTCCAGCACCTCGCCTTTTGCCACCGGCAGCACCACTGTCTGCATTCGCGGGCTGCCGTCGTCGTTCTGCACCGGACCGTTGTCGTCCATCACCCGGCAGGCCACGAAGATGGCGGTTGAGTGGTCAATTCCGCTGAGGAAATTCCACTGGCCCGACACGATGAAGCCGCCGTCGGTAATCCTGGCCGTCCCTCCGGCACGGGCAGAGCCGGAGCCAAGAATGCAGGGCGGGTCGCCGAATATCTCTTTCGCTGCCTTGGGCGATATGCGGACTATCGCCGACGACACGGCGGTGCCGTTGAACACGCACCACCCGGCGGAACCGTCGGCCTGGGCAATCTCCTCAACAACGTGAAAGGCAGTGACCGGGTCGGTCTCCGGCCCGCCAAGCTCTCTCGGCACATAGAGTCCAAACAGTTGCTTCTCGGCCATTTTGGCCGCCAGGTCCGCGGGAAGCTGGCGCTCGTTGTCTATCCGGTCCCGGTTCGCCACAATCTCCGGGGCTATGCTCTTCGCTGCCGCAATCAGGTCACTGGAAGACAGGCCGTTAACCGGGTTATCGGACATATGTCGTTCGGCTCCTGGCAATTATCCGCATATTATAGCCAAATCCGGCGGCTGCGCCCAACCGCCGTAGACTGCCCCGGCGGGGTATTACGGAATATCACCATATTCCGCCGACATAGCTCAAATGTCGCAGCAGTCCTTGACCCAAGTCAATCTCCGCGTGTATGGTACGAAACCCGCCGATATTAGTCTCGAAATTAATAGTACAATATAGACCGGGGGAAGAGAGCAGGTCAGGATGAGTTTCAGAGCGGCGC
>JAJDTP010000016.1 GCA_022827095.1 Dehalococcoidia bacterium | reverse complement strand
CTGGCCAAGGCCAGTTGGTTGCGGCTGGAACGCACCGCGTCCCGATAGCTGCCTGAGGCTCTGATCTTGACGCCCCGACGCCGCTCCAGGGTTTCGTCAATACTGAAGATCAGCGGCCCGTCGCCCCGATCCAGGGGCTGGAGCAGCAGCGCCAGCAGAACGCGGATCGCCGCACGGGGCGACCACTCCGCCCGATTGAGCGCCTCATGGTAGCGGACGTAGTCGTGCTGGCCGCGGCGTCCCATGACGCGCAGCGCCGCGGCCACGGTGCGCTGGCCCGGTGCCAGTATGGCGCCCACCATCAGGAGCCGGGCTTTCTGACAGGTCGGATTGGTGAACAGCGTTGCGCAGGGGGCGAGTATCGGTACAAAGGCAATAGGCAGGGTGAGCATGGGCTGGGCCTTTTGAAGTGGGGTCAGGCCAGATTACCCAGTCCTTTCACTTTTCTAATAATGCCCAAAGCCTAGGGTCTGTTGACATTTGATTATAATGGCCGTGTGAGCAGCGGGGGTTGTAATCGGCAGGCGGGACTGGCATCTGGTCCTTGCACTTCCAGACGGCTGCTGGGATCGCCTCGTCTTTGTCATAACTGTCGCTGACTAGGGCGTGTTCACACTATTGCAGGGCATCGTAGATGAGGGCGAACAGGATGAAGCCGCTGAAAATCGCATCCAGCTTGTCGTATCGTGTGAAGATGCGGCGGAACCTTTTCAACCGCCGGAACAGCCGCTCGACTTCATTCCGCCTTTTGTACATCTCCCGATCATATTCCCAGGGTTCTTTCCGACTGCGCAACGGCGGCACTACTGGGTCATACCCCAATTCCACCGCCAACCCACGGGTGGGGTTGCCTTCATAGGCCCGATCCATCAGCAACTTGGTTCCAGGTTCTGGCGGCCCCAAACTTTCCAACAGGCGGCGGCCCTCCGGCCCATCATGAGCTTCCCCAGGCGACAGCGCAAAGAGCCTGCCCCGTACCTGATACGGGGTCACCGCATTTCGCTCATCTGCGGCAACCAGATGAATTTTGGTGTTCCAGCCGCCCCGGGACTTGCCAATGGCTTGCAACCCGCTTTTTTGAGCGCCCCAGCGCCGTCCGGATGCACCCCGTATCCGGTACGGGGCAGGCTCTTCACGCTGGTGCTGTCCAAGGCCATCACCTCCACACTCACCCAGACAATTCCCTCCTCCTGCAAGGCGGCGAAAACCCGATCCAGCACGCCCTTTTTGGACCAGCGGTTCATCCGAGTATAGATGGTGTGCCAGTCACCAAAAGATGGGGGCAAACCCCGCCATTTGCAACCGTGCTCATTGACGTAGAGGATCGCGTTCAACACCTGCAAGTTGGGAATGCTGACGTTGCCTCGCTGCACGGGAAAGTGCCGTGCGATCCGCTGGTACTGTTCTTCCGTAATTTCCATGCACCGCATTATAATACCGCGCTACATAGTGTGAACAGGCCCTAGCCAATATACGTCCTCCAGGCAGGTCGAATAAGCATCTCGCTCCAATTGGGCTCCCGGTTGCCGTGCAGGCAAGCACTGCATGATGGCGTGCCAGTTGTGTAACTCTGCCGGCCACTCAGTAAACAGTTCTTGGGTGTTGGCGACCTGATTTAGGTCGCACCGTTGCAGGTGCGTGTTCGGCGGCTCCGGTAGGTGATCACGGCACAATCAGGCACTGGCTCCGGTCGTTAATTCATCGTTACGCAGCTTATTTCTGTACATCAGAAACGCGTTATCCAAGCACGCACCATAGGGTGTCGGCACGATACCGGAGTTGCTGCTGATATAAACTGCGTCTGCCGTGGGCAAAGGGTTGCACGCTGTCGTGGCATGCCACATGTGCAGGAGATCTGCCCATTCAGGGTATTGAAGCTTCGTTGTTGTAATCTGGTCAAGGTTACATCGCATCGGGTTTGAGGTTACCACAGGCGACGGTTCCAAGTGCTGGCAGTACCACACGACTACCGAAAACCAATAATAGGTACCGTAGTCATCAGCAGCCCGTAGATATACTTCGTCTAGGCATTGGGCGTAAGGTCGGTCAATAGGTGGAATTGAAGAGCTGTCCGCGTTTCGCTGTCGGGGCGGTGTCGAGCGTTTCGTCTGTAGGGTTGGTGCAGGTCGCTGTGAATCTGGCTCGGAACCTCCGGGTGGTTGCTGGTGGTTGGCTCCATCTTCCGACCCTACGTCGCAAACATCGTCCACACCGGCACTGACCAGCGACTTTTGCAACGCGGCCTTTTCAACTGCGTTGGGTCCTTCAGGGCTGCTAAGTTGGTCAATTGTTGAGTCTGGCAACCCTGCATCTTCAGCAGCTTGTATGCATTCTGGCGGCGTCGCGCCGAAAAACGTTCACGCAACAGTTAATCCGATCATCGCCACTACAGTGGCTGTGATGACTCTCGCGGCACTCATGTATTCCACATCTCAGGAAGAAACAGGCGGCCGGCTCGGGTAATCAGCGTCGTAATCCACCGTCCAGCCCAGCTCCACCTGGCGGTCCAGGGGAACCGAGGCGGGGATGCGCGCTCCGGCCAGGGTCTGGCCGATAGCCTCGGTTGATTCCAGGTCGGCGATGTGCGTGGCGGCGAGGCCCAGCAGGTTGGACAGGACGTACTCGTTGTCCTCGCCGAGCATGGGAGCCGCCTTGCGGATGCGGACGTCGTTGCCGGACATGCGCCAGCCACGGGTCAGGTATTCCCGGCGACCCAGACCCGTCTTCGGGTGATGCTCCACGGGCTCGAAATAGCCCCGGTCGCGGAAGTGCGGATCGCCGAGCATGTCGCGTCCATCGAGCACCGGGCCGGCGGGGACGCCGGCATTCTGCAGGATGGTCATGACCTCGTACTTGGTGCGCGAGGACGTCCATCCTGAGATGATTTCGTCCAGCGCATCCTGGTTGCCGTAGCGCGTGACCGGGTCGGCGAAGCGAGGGTCGGCAGCCAATTCGGGCGTTCCGATGACGTCGCAGAAGGCCCGCCAGTCGGAGTCGTCGCGCACGGCGATCACGGCCCACTGGTCGTTGCCCTGGCACGGGTAGCAGCCGTGGGGCGACATCGACTCGTGGCGGTTGCCCAGGCGTCGCGCGCGGCGGCCATTGAAAGCGTAGTCGAGGATGCCCTCGCCCAGGAAGGACGCGCCTACCTGGTACATGGCGAGATCGATCCACATGCCCCGACCCGTCTTCGCCCGGTGGATCAGGCTGACCAGCACCGCCAGCTGCGCGGTCCAACTGGCGAGGAAGTCGGTGTAGGAGTTGGCGATCTTGTTGGGCACGGTTCCCGGCGAGGTGCGCCCGTCAGCGTCCGCGTCCAGGTAGCCCATGAACGCCCCGGTGCCGTGGGTGGGTTCCAGCGCGGTAGCCATGGCGCCGAAGTTGGTCCACGGGCCGGAGTGGCCGTAGCCGGTGTTGGATACCATGATCAGGTCAGGACGCACCGCTTTCAGGTTGGGGTAGTCCAGCCCGAACCGGCGCATCACTCGCGGCGTGAAGTTCTCCAGCACCACGTCGGAGATGGATACCAGTTCGCGCAGCACCTCCAGCGCGTCGTCGGAACGCAGGTCGAGGGTCACGCTGATCTTGCCGTGGTTCAGCGTCTGGAAGGTGCCGCCGCGCTCCCAGTAGAGTTCGCCCGGGTCGTTGTCGGGATAGGGGCCGTTGAGAGTGCGGGTGGTGTCCACGAACTGGTTGTGGTGGGTATCGACCTTGATGACCTCTGCGCCCAGGTCGGCCAGGTAGGCGCCGCAGTAGGGCATGGCGAAGACCCGGCTGAGGTCGACCACGCGGATGCCGTCGAGCGGCAGAGAGGGTTCCGGCATCGTCATATCGCCCCCAATGCGCGGAGCTGGGCCAATTCGGCGGAGGCGCATCCCAGCTCATCGCCATATATTTCCGAGTTGTGCTGACCCAGCAGCGGCGCGTGACGCCGCACCTGGTATTCGATTGGTAAAGAGTCCGGACCCGACAGTCGCGGCCCCATGCCCGGATAGTCGGCGTCCCCGGCCACGGGATGGGACACGGTGCGGAAGAACTCCCGCTCGTGCAGGTGCGGGCACTCGTGCAGGTCGCCGGCGTCCTGGGCCATGCCGAAGACCAGGCGGCGCTCTCCGGAGGCCTGGTGCAGCGCCTTGCGGTCCCATTGGGCCAGCCCTTGCAGCAGCAGGTCGTGGATCTCCTCGCCGAACTCGATCCGGCCGGAACCAGAGGCGAACCGGTCGTCCTGCAGCTCGGGCACGCCGATGAGCTCGGCCACGGTTGACCACGGCTGCGAACCCTGCACCGAGGGAATCACGTAGCCGTCGCGGGCGGGCATCAGCTCCTCGAAGCCGGAGCCGCGCACAGGGCGGCGGCCCTTGATGGCGCCCATGTAGTTGTAGTAAGGCAGCGCCTGGACGAGATGCGACGCGAGGCATTCGACTGTGCAAACGTCGACGGCCTGGCCCCGGCCGGTGAACATGCGCTGGAACAGGGCGGCTGACGTGGCCACCGTCGCGTTGATGCCGGCCACGTAAAAAGACTGGTTCAGAGCGTTGCGCAGCGGTTCCTGGTCGGAGTCGCCCGAGTGGTACATCAGGCCGCTGATGGCGGTGGTCACGATGTCGGTGGCGGCGAAATCACGGTAGGGGCCGGTTTGCCCGAAGGGCGTGATGGACGTGACGATCAGGTGGGGATACCGCTCGCCCAGCGCTTCGGGGTCCAGGCAGGATGGCCGGGCATCGGGCGGGTAGTTTTCCACCAGCACGTCGGTCGATTGGAGAAGGCGGTCGAGCAAGCCGGCGCCGGAGACCGTTGCCACGTCCAGCGTAATGCCGCGTTTGTTGGTGTTGAGGTAGAGGAACGGGATGCTCTTTTCGGGATGCGGATCGTCACCGGCGAAGGGACCCATCCGCCGGGCCTCGTCGCCGGCCCCGGGCGGCTCGATCTTGATGACGTCCGCGCCGTAGTCGGCCAGCAACCGGGCGCAGTACGGAGCCGACACGTACCCACCCAGCTCCAGCACGCGCACGCCGTCCAGGGGCAATCCAAAGGGAACGCCGGCCATTACCACGGCTCTCCTTCCCATTCCACCGGCAGCGACTGCCCGCGCCTGGGCAGGACGACGGTTGCGGTGCCCGAGGCGGTCTGATTGCCGCGGTCGTTCTGCAGGTTTACGGCGCAGTCCACCAGCCCATAGCCGTTCTCCTCGCGCTTGCCGGTGATGATGCCGGCGGCAGTCAGCGTGTCGCCCGGGAAGTCCATGCCCCGGTGCTCGACGTAGAACCGCTGGAACCAGCCCTCGTCGCCGGCGAAGTCCAGGAGCAACTGGCCCAGGTACTGGTTCTTGAGCGAGCCGTTCACCACCACGTTGGGCAGGCCCTGGGTCAGCTGCGCGAAGGGCAGGTCCCAGTGGATGCGGGCGTAGTTGCCGTTGGCGGCCGCCCAGCGGATCAGGTGCGTCGTGGTCATAGGGCCTTTGACCACCCGCGGGAGGCTGTCGCCCACGGATACGTCTTCGAAGTGCCGTTGCTCGCCAGCGGTTGGCTGCGGCTTGGGCAGGATCACCTCGGGATTGGGGGGAGCGACGGCCACGGTGGAGAGGTCGCTGGCGACCTGGGCCACGTCGGTGGGCTGCTCACCGGCCGGCAGGGCGCGATGGATGCTGACGCGACGGGCGCGGCTGATCTCGGTATCATGCTGGTCGGTCTGGATCTCCTCGCGCACGATGAAGACCAGCGCGCCGGAGCGGCCTTGCTTCTCGAAGATGTCCAGCATGCGGAACCGGCGGGTGATCCACGTGCCGACGCGCACCGGAGCGAGGAACTGCCAGTCGCTGCCGCCGTTGAGTCCGTAGCTGTTGAAGGGCATCGGAACCTCGGAGTGCCACTCCTGGCCGGCGCCGAAGTATCCGATGGGCGGCGCGATGTCCTTCCACGCGGCCAGCGGCGGGCACAATAGGCTGCCGAAACGACTGCGCTCGGCGTAATCGGGGTCGACGTACAGCGGGTTGTAGTCCTCGATGGCGTCGGCCACGTCGTAGGCCATCTCCGCGCTGATGGGAAACCGGTTGCGTTCGGGCTCCGATTCCGTGCCGATCAGCGCTCTGACTTCATCGGTGATCAGGCTGCCGGGCATGTGGCTGCTCCTTGTTGGCTTGACTGTATGGTCGCGCGAATTCTAGCCAAACGGGGTTCGTGTACTGAGTCGTCAGTTAGCGGCGGTGCCGATCTCCATTCTGTGCAGGACGTAGTTGCACAGCCGTTCAGGGAAGAAAGTGGAACTCGGCATTGGAGGAAAGGCCCACAATGTTTCACCATTCCAAATAGCGCTCCCCATCGCGCTACTCTTGCCCTTGTATGCGCCATCGTACTTGAAGTTCTTCATCACATCCTCGTTGGATTTCAGTGCTTCATCAAGGGATTGGAATTGAACCAACTCTCCAAGCGTCAGATGGCCGTCATTGCCGTCACCTTCAATCGCTGCCAGTTCCGACACTGATTGCTTGTAGATTTTGGCCACCTGTGACTTGCTCGTATCGCTGAGGTCGCGGTACATTCGGTGGATGTTGTGGTTATGAGGGTGGTCACCGCCGGTGTCCATCTTGTACAGCAGTTTGATCGCGATCTCGAACGCCGTGGCATTCAGCATGTGCACCACGTGTTTCTTGGACAACCTGTATCGCGCCCGCGCGTCGTCAAAATCGCTCTCAGGGGTGCCTACTGGCACAGGTGTGGTAGGGTTCAAGTCCAGATATTTGGCAATGGACATACAATCGTGCATCGACTGCGCCATGTCGCCGAATTGAGCTTTGATTGTGGTCATCGTCATTCCTTCCCGTCGGGCTGGCGGTTGACGTTCATATTTCAGCGTGGTGCGGCTATGTCCGGCCCCATCCCGTTAGGGCGTGTTGGTATTCCGAACTGCACTGATTCTGTAGGCTTCGTTTGTGGGCATTATACCAATCCGACCTGCTGAAACCGGCGAAAACCCCACATCTGTGTCATCAACTTGAGCTGAAACCAAATTTGTCAACACGCCCTGGGGTGTATTAGGGCCTGTTGACATTTGAATATAATGCCCGTATGAGCAGCGTCAAACTATCATCGGAGCAGTGGGGTCAAATTCTCGAGTTCCTGCGGGGTTGCCCTGGTCTCTACGTTGGTCAGGAAGCGGAATGCCAGCGTTTCATTGAGGCGGTGCTGTGGATTACCCGTTCCGGCGCCCAGTGGCGTCTCCTGCCAGCCGAGTTCGGGAACTGGAACAGCGTGTACAAACGGTTTTCCCGCTGGGCAGATCAAGGCATCTGGGAGCAGATGCATCATCGCTTTGCTGGGGACCCGGACTTGGAGCATCTTATCATTGACAGCACGGTGGTACGGGCCCACCCCTGCGCCGCCGGAGCGCCACCAGGCAAAGGGGGCAGGAAGCCCAGGCCCTGGGCCGGAGCCGAGGCGGTTTCAGCACCAAGGTCCACGTGAGCGTGGACGCGCTGGGCAACCCTTTGCAATTCCTGCTGACCGGAGGACAAGCCCATGACATTACCCAGGCCCATGAGCTAATCGCCGGTTACGAAAGCGAGTATGTGATCGCGGACAAAGGGTATGATGCCCAAGCGTTCCGTCAATCAATTCTGGAGCGGGGGATGATCCCAGTAATTCCACCCCGCTCCAACCGGAAGGAACCGCACGAATATGATGCCCATTTATACCGGGAACGGCATCTGGTGGAGTGTTTCATCAACAAGATGAAGCAGTTTCGCCGGATTTTCTCCCGGTTTGAGAAACTGGACACCAGATACCTGGTCTTCCTCCACTTCGTAGGAACCCTCATCTGGCTCCGGTGAAATGTCAACAGAACCTAGCCGTGGGATGGATAAACAATCCATCAATGGTGCTTTCAATGCGGCGACTGCCGTGCGTTCTGCAACGCTATACGATTTGTCCGCAGACCTTAGACCACTCGGAGCACTTCCCGCAGCAGCAACGACACGCTACCGACCACGGTAACTGCCACCACCACATAGCGGAAGGCTCGCAAACTGATCCGGTTGGCGATCACCGCCGCCACGCCTGATCCTGCCAGCACCGCCAGGCTGAGCACGCCGATGTTTTGGGCCGTTGTCAGCGGGATCAGGCCGGTCACGAAGAAAAGCAGCAACGCCAGCGCAGACGCCAGGAAAAAGTACAGGCCCAGCGTCGCCCGGATGGTATCCCGCGACCAGTTCTGCTCAATGGAATAGAGCCCGGCCAACGGCGCGCCGACACCCAGGGTCGTGACGAGCAGCGTTGCTATGAAGCCGCAGATCGGCGCGGCCCATCGGCTACGCGCCCCGGGCAGGTGCACCTGGAACAAGCTCATCACACCCAGCGCCAATATGACCACCACGATGGTCAGCCGGAGAACCACCGCGTCGGCCCCGTGGAGCAGCAGGACGCCCAGGGGGACCGGCGGCAAACCGGCGACCACGAAAGGCCAGGATTCCCTCAGGTTCAGGTGCCGCCACGTCTGGATCACGGTCAGCCCGGTGGTGAGGACGACCACGGCGTTGACGATCACCACCGCATCCTGGGGCGGCAGGATCAGCAGCAGGAAGGGCATCGCCACGGTGCCCAACCCGAAGCTGATGGTGCCCAGCACGATGGCCCCGAAGAACATCGCGGCCAGGCCGAGGGCCAGTTCCCAGCCAATCAGCATCAGACTGCCGCCCGATGAGGCCACATTGCTGCGCAATCGACTGCTGCTCCGTCGATAACACTCACGCTGGATGGTCCCGTTGCCCGGTCATAAAGTCCGGCGCATTGTAGCCCAACCATTGACCTGGATTGGACGTGCCGATTCGGTGGATACTACGTCTTGTTCCGAGATGGCCTGGGAGAACATCCCGCAAGCGCCGGGACGAATCGCGATATACTCGCGTGCATCGCAACCAATGGCATTGCGGTTGGGTCTTGGAACAGCACCCGGCCGCAACTCTTGAGACCAGGAGCTTGAAGATGGTTTTGAACGGCTCGACGGGAGTGCTGGACGGAGTACGGATACTGGAACTGGCCCGCTGGCAGGCGGCGCCACGGGGCGGGTTGATCCTGCAGGACATGGGCGCGGAAGTGCTCAAGCTGGAGTGGCGCAAGGGCGCGGACCTGCGAAACTCCGGCCCCTTTGTCGGCGGCATGAGCGTCCAGTTCGCCGCGTACAACCGGGGCAAGAAGAGCGTGACCCTGAACATGCGCCACGACAAAGGCAAGGAGCTTTTCTTCCGGCTGCTGGAGGTGTCCGACGTGGTGCTGGAGAACTTCCGGCCCGGCACCATGGAGAAGATGGGGTTCAGCTACGACGAGATGTGCAAGGTGAACCCCGGCATCATCCTGGCCTCGGTGTCCGGTTTCGGCCAGTATGGTCCCTACCGCGACCGCCAGTGCTTCGATCCCATCATCCAGGCCATGAGCGGGTTCGGCGACCAGACCGGCCGAGGGTTTGGCGAGCCCATCATGGGCAACGGGCCGGTGATGGACCGCACCGCCGCCTTGCACGCCGTCATCGGCATCCTGGGCGCGCTGCGCCACCGCGACCGCACCGGCGAGGGCCAGTGGCTGGAGGTTGCCATGCTGGACGGAGGCATCACCCTGGAGGAGGTTGCCCTGGCCATGTGCTATGACACCGGCACCAACGACTTCGTGCGGGTGGGCACCTTCCTGCGCTGCAAGGACGGCTGGGTCACCACTGGCGCCGCCCGGGCCGGCATGTGGGAGCGTATGCTTCGGGTGATGAAGTTTGACGAGCTGGCCGAGGACCCGGAGTTCGCCGCGCCCATGTTCGCCACCGACATGGCTGAAATCCGCATGGAATTGCTGCGCGAGTGGTGCGAGGATCGCACCGTTCAGGAGGTGGAGGACGCGCTGGTCGCCGCCGACATCCCCTTCGGCCCGGTCAAATCAATCCCCGAGGTACTGGCCGACAAGCACATGTGGGAGCGCGAGGTGATGATGGAGGCCGACGCCCACGACCCGCCCGGCAAGAAGGTGCTGGTGCCGGGCCCAACCATCATCAAGTTCTCCAAGACTCCTACCTCTGCCGGCCCAATCCCCAAGTACGGCGAGCACAACGGCGAGATCTACGGCGACCTGCTGGGCATGTCCGAGAAGCAGATGGAAACGCTGGTGGTGGAAGGGGTAATCACCTGACCCGCTGGCAAACGGTCATTGCGAGCGCAGCGTGGCAATCTCGTCGGAAACAACGGCTGTTGTCGCCGGAGCGGGATCGCCACGTCGCTTCGCTCCTCGCGATGACACTCTTAGGTGCGAGATGGGGTATCCGGATCCACCGGGCACCCCCCGCACATCGCGCCCCGTCAACCGGAGAATAGCGGCTGTGGTCAGCGCAGTTCGATGAAAGCCCCGCGCTCGTCTTGGTAGAAGCGCAACAACTCGTCGTGATGGACCCGTAACAGATCAGCGACAATCGCCGTTGGGCAGTTGCCCAGACCGATGCGAACTACTTTAGGCGGGTGACCCAGCCGGGCCCCGATGGCCAGGTAATCGGCATCTTTGGTAACAATCACTAACCCGTTGGTTCGAGCGTATTTCCAAATAGCGAGATCTTCTTGATCTGCCATGCCGGCGAGACGGACATGAGCCGATTCTGGGTACAAGTCTTGGAGCAATGCCACCAGCTGATACGACAGATTTTGATCAAACAGCAGCCGCACGGCAGTTATCGTCACCGGTATTTTGACAGGGATACGATGCGCTCTCTCCGGAGGGCATCGAACTCGTGGCAGGCCAGAATGTCCTCGGGCGTCAGTTCGGGAAAATCGGCGATAACCTCTTCCTCGGTCATCCCGCCGGCCAGGTAGCCCAACACGTCGTCAACAGTGATGCGCATGTTGCGGATGCAGGCTTGCCCGCTGCGCTTGCCCGGTTCGATTGTAATCCTGTCGATGTAAGACGGTGGCATCATGTCAACCTTTCGTAAGGCGCTGGTCGTAACTACGGTTCAGTTTATCACGTGGCGGTGTCCGACCCCGGACGCATGACCGGGCACCCCGCGCACATGGCGCCCCGGCTGCCGGGGATGCAGGTGTGGTCGGGGGTGTAGGACGCCGGCGTTTCCATTACGGCGGACAGGGCCGGAGACTTGGGCGGCGGCAGGCTGACGCCGGCGGCCTCGGCGGCGCGACGGTCCTGGGCCTCGCCGAACAGGTCCAGGCGCAGCTGTTTGCCGGAGGGCGGACGCTGGCCGGGAAAGACCACGTAGGGCCAGGCCCGCTTGCGCACCACGCCCATGGCCTGAAGGTCTCGCCAGTTGTCGATGCTGTGGCCGCGCCGGTTCTGCAGGATGCGGTCGGCGGACACCGGGCCGATGCCGGGAATGCGCAGCAGCTGATCGCGCGATGCGGCGTTGAGA
Source organism: Dehalococcoidia bacterium (assembly GCA_022827095.1). GTDB lineage: Bacteria > Chloroflexota > Dehalococcoidia > Lucifugimonadales > UBA3495 > Bin87. The sequence goes on along the minus strand of JAJDTP010000016.1, from coordinate 194,264 downwards.
TCGATGGGAAAGGCGTCCAGGTTCTCCATGGCGATGACCGTCTTGGGATCCTGCTCCAGTGAGAGGAACCCGCCGTGGTCGAAAGCGAGGTCGATCTCGTCGGTGGAGAAGCGGTACACGCGATGTAGCCAGTCCATCTGGTAAAGACGATGCTCCCGGCCGGCGTGAACCGGCGGCTTTTCCTCCATGGGCGTATGCCGGGCGGGACGGAAGGGCGGGTAGTACACCCGCTTCAGGTTCCAGTCGGTGTACATCTGATCGACGCGCCGGTAGATCTGCCGGTCCGATTCGTCGGCCGCGCCCACGACGAACTGGGTGGCCTGGCCCACGGCGCCGCCCGTGGTGGACGAGGTGAGGTCGTTGATCCACGCCATGGGATCGAGGATGTCCTTCTGCAAATCCTTGTGCGGGCTGATGCGGCGCATCATGTCGGGTTCGGGCGTTTCGATGTTCACCGAGAGGCGGCTGCCCAGCCGGTGGGCCCGCTCCACCAGTTCGCGGCTGGCCCCCGGCATCACTTTGAGGTGTATGTAGCCCCGGAACCCGTGCTTTTTGCGGATGATCTCGACGGTCTCCACCATGCGCTGGGTGGTCTTGGTGCCGTCGCCGGCGATGCCGGAGCTGAGGAACAGGCCGTCCACGGCCAGGCGCTGGTGCAGTTCCATGAAGGTGTCGGCCAGTTCCTCGCGCTTGAAGGCGTAGCGCTTGCGGGGCACGTAGATGCTATTGGGGCAGTAGGCGCAGTCCATCTTGCAGAAGTCGGTGAACATTACCCGCATCAGGTTGATTTTCTTGCCGTTGGGCAGGCTGGCCTTGTAGATGCCCGGCGCCGGGTTCTTGCGCGGATCGGAGTAGGCGACGCGGTTGGGTCCACTTCCAAAGGAGCCGGCGGCGAACTTGCCGCTGAGGGAATGGCCGCCGCTGTCGGCTTTGCCGGCGGTGAGTATGTCGTCGGCTGCGGCCATGCCGCCGAGGATTTGCAGCTTGTCGTAGCGGTCGGGCGAGGACTTGATGAGCATGGTCAGACGTCTCCTGTGAGGCCATGGCATCAGTTGCCCGGCAATATGGCGAACCGATGTTCGCACACGAGATTGCAGTGAGTCAACACATGGATGTCACTCACGCGTACCCGGTTTGCGGCGGGGGAAGTCAGAAGCAGGATTTACGGGATTTTGCGATTTGGCAGGATTGGAGGCGCTACATCACGGAACGGTCCCCAATCTTGTTAACCCTGAATCTTGAAAATCCTGTTTCTGACAATCTACGAGGCCGGGTACACGCGAGTCGCCGTAACTGTTCAGAGTTGCGGGGAAAGTGTCATTGTGAGCGAAGCGCGGCAATCCCGTCAGCGCAAGGGAGTTCTTCGTTGCAAACGTTGCTGCTACAGCGTCGAGATTGCCACGGCGCAAGCGCCTCGCAATGACAACCTCCTGAATTCTGAATAGTTGCGAGCCGCCAACTCAATCTCAAAGTTCGCGGGAAGTGTGTTACAATCTGTTCACGTACTACGCCGCTTTTAAGGCAGTCCGGAGAGGCTGGCAAAGCGTGAGCGCAAACGGTACCGGAGTTCGTTTACCGCAGGGTAACGCTCCGGGTTTTGACGCAACCCCGCTGGCCCGCCGGACGACGGCAGACAGCAGGGGTTTTTTATCACCACCCGCAGCGAAACCAAACCTCCAGCCGGCATGGACGAAGCCAGTGCCACCGGCCGCGAGATCATGGACGCCGACGAGATGCGGCGGGCCCTGACCCGGATGCACCACGAGATACTGGAGCGCAACCACGGCGCCGAGGGTCTGCTGCTGGCCGGCATCCGCACCCGGGGCGTTCCCATCGCCCAGCGGCTGGCGGAACACATCATGGCATCCGAGGGCGTGGCCGTGCCGGTCGGCCACCTGGACATCAACCTTTATCGCGACGACCTGTCCGAGCGGCCTCGTATGCGGGTGCGACCCACTACCATGCCGGTGGACGTGACCGGCCGGACCGTCGTGCTGTGCGACGACGTGCTCTACACGGGGCGTACCGTCCGGGCCGGCATGGAGGCCATCAGCGACCTTGGCCGCCCCCTGCGCATCCAGCTGGCCGCCCTGGTGGACCGGGGCCATCGCGAGTTGCCCATCCGGGCCGACTTCGTGGGCAAGAACATTCCCACCCGGCAGTCGGAACTGGTCCGCGTGCGCCTGGCCGAGACCGACGGCATCGACGATGTGTACATCCTGGATCGGTGGGTGGACTGATGGCAACGAGCCAGGCGGTGGAGACCAACCTCGTGTCCCGCCCGGTCCCGTCCGTGGCCGCCCGGCGTCGTCATGTGCTGGACCTCGACGATTTCACTGCAGAGGAGATAATCACCGTCCTCGACGACGCGGCAGCCATGCGCGAGGTGCTGGCGCGCGACGTCAAGAAGGTGCCCACCCTGCGCGGCAAGGTCGTCGTGACATTGTTCTACGAGGCGAGCACGCGCACCCGCATCTCCTTCGAAGAGGCGGGCAAGATCCTCAGCGCCGACGTGATCAACATGACCACCACCGCCAGCAGCGTGGAAAAGGGTGAGTCGTTGCTGAACACCGGCCTCACGCTGCAGGCCATGGGCGTCGACGCCATCGTGGTGCGTCACCCTCACTCCGGCGCGCCGCACTTCCTGGCTCGCACCCTGGACAGCGTGGCCGTCATCAATGCTGGCGATGGCGCTCACGCCCACCCGACGCAGGGATTGCTCGACCTGTACACCGCCCGGGAGCACCTGGGCGACCTGGCGGGCCGCAAGGTAGTCATCGTGGGAGATGTGCTGCACAGCCGGGTGGCCCGCTCGGCCGTGTGGGGTTTTGCCCATTTGGGCGCTAACGTTGTACTCTGCGGCCCCCGTACGCTCCTGCCCGATCCCTTCACGTCGGCGGGATGGGGACCCGGCGACAATGGTGTCCACAATCCGCTGGCCAACGTGCGGATCCAACCTGACCTGGACGCTGCCATCGAAGGAGCCGACCTGGTGATGGCGCTGCGGTTGCAGCTGGAGCGGCAGAAGGTTGGGTTCTTCCCCAGCATGCGGGAGTACATCCGCCGCTGGCAGGTGAACGACGCGCGCATGGCCCGGGCCAACCCGGATGCCTTGCTGATGCACCCCGGTCCGATGAACGAGGGCATCGAGGTCAGCACCGCGCTGGCCCACGGGGAACGCTCGCTCATCGAGGAGCAGGTGACCAACGGCGTAGCCATCCGCATGGCCTTGCTGTATCAACTGGTGGGTTCCGGCCCGGGCGGAGACTGACTATGGCGGCAATGGATCACACCGGGCCTACCCTGATCGCCGGCGGACGGGTCATCGATCCGGCCAACGGCAGGGACGGAGTCGCCGATGTGTTGATCAGCGATGGTGTGGTGCGCGAGGTCGCCGACAGCATCCCGGCCGAGGCGGTCGACGAACACGGGCACATGATCAATGCCGCTGGCCTGGTGGTCGCGCCCGGGTTCATCGATATCCACGCGCACCTGCGGGAGCCCGGATACGAGTACAAGGAGACCATCGTAACGGGGGCGGCAGCCGCCGCCCGCGGCGGGTTCACCACCATCTGCGCCATGCCCAACACCGACCCGGCCGTCGACAACGAGGCGGTGGTGGAACTGGTCAATCGTCGCGCCGCCGACGCGGCGGTGCGGGTGCGGGTGATCGGTTGCGTCAGCCGCCACCGGGCTGGCCGTGAGCTCGCCGACATGGAGGAACTGGCGTCTGCGGGCGTGGTCGCCTTCAGCGACGACGGCGACCCGGTTTACGACGCCGGCCTGATGCGGCTGGCGCTCACCTACAGCCGTGATCTCGGCGCGCCCATCAGCAACCACTGCCAGGACTACGGCTTGTGTTGCGGCGGCGTGATGGCGGAGGGCTGGGTCAGCAGCCGGCTGGGGCTGGCCGGAATCCCCGCGGTGGCCGAGGAGACGATGGTGGCGCGGGACATCGCGTTGGCCGAGCTTACCGGCGGCCGGCTCCACCTGGCCCATTTGAGCTCGGCGGGCAGCGTGTCTATGGTGCGCGAGGCCAAGGAGCGGGGCATCAACGTTACCGCCGAGGTTTGCCCCCATCACTTGTGGCTTACCGACGAGTGGGCCCTGGGCGGCCAGGGCGACCCCAACGCCACGGGTCTGATGTGCTATGACACGTACACTAAGGTCTATCCGCCGCTGCGTAGTCACGTGGATGTGGCGGCGTGCCTCGCCGGTCTGGCCGACGGTACGATCGATTGCGTCGCCACCGACCATGCGCCCCACGAGCGGGCCAGCAAGGAATGCACCTACAACGACGCGGCCTTCGGAATCAGCGTGCTGGAAACGGCGCTGGGCACCCTGATGGCGCCAGTGCACCGGGGTTCAATCGATTTGACCACCATGATCCATAGGTTGACCGTTGGTCCGGCCCGGGTGCTGGGCGACGCCTTCACACCCTACGCTTCCCTGTCGCCGGGAGCGCCCGCCGACCTGGTGATTTTCGATCCCAACGCGCGCTGGACGGTGGACGTGAACCGGTTCGCATCCCTGGGTCGCAACACCCCGTTGGACGGCGTGGAACTGCAAGGACAAATCGCGGCCACAATGGTCGCCGGGCGGATCGTATTCGAGGAGGAAACCCTGTTGAAGCAAGGAGCACACGCATGACCCGTCCGGTACACCTGGCCCTGGAAGACGGTTCCGTCTTCACCGGCGAGTCATTCGGAGCGCAGCGGGACGGCTGGGGAGAGGTGGTTTTCAACACCACCATGACCGGGTACCAGGAGGTGCTGACCGACCCCTCCTACGCGGGCCAAATGGTCGCGCTCACCTATCCGTTGGTGGGCAACTACGGCATCAATCGCCGGGACTTCGAATCCCGGCGAATTCAGGTTTCGGCCCTGATCGTGCGCCAGCACTGCGACCTGCCCAGCCACGCCTCCAGCGACATGACCCTGGACGCCTTCCTGTGGGAGTACAACATCCCCGGCATCAGCGGCGTGGACACCCGCGCGCTGACCCGCCGCCTGCGCACTCGTGGCGTCATGACCGGCCTGATCACCGCCGACGATCCCGACCGCGCCCTGCAGCGGCTGGCCGAGATACCGCGCTACGATGACCTGGACCTGGTGAGCACCGTCACCACGCCGGGAGCGTACGCCTGGGATCACGGCGAACAGGAGGGCTACCCGAAGTCTCCACCGCCCGCGGGCGTGCGGCGCATCCTGGTCACCGACGCTGGCGTCAAGTACAACATCCTGCGCCTGTTGCAGAGCCGGGGCTGCGAGGTGATCACGGTACCAGCCTATACGCCGGCCGCGGACATGCTCGCCATGCGGCCCAACGGCGTGCTGCTCTCGCCCGGACCGGGAGACCCTGAGCTGCTGGGCAACATCATCGGCAACCTGGGCCAGCTCATCGGTCAGGTTCCCATCATGGGCATCTGCCTCGGCCACCAACTGGCCGCACGCGCGCTGGGCGCCAGCACTTACAAGCTCAAGTTCGGCCACCGGGGCGGCAACCATCCCGTGAAGGACCTGCTGACCGAGCAGGTGCACATCACCGCGCAGAACCACGGCTACGCCGTCTCCGCCGATAACCTGCCCCCCGGCCTCGAGGTGTCCCACATCAACCTGAACGACTACACCGTGGAGGGCTTGCGGCATCGGGATCTACCCCTCTTCACCATCCAGTACCATTCCGAAGCCTCGCCCGGCCCCCAGGACAACGAGTACCTCTTCGACCGCTTCCTGGCCATGGTGGACGACGCCAAGCCGGCGGGGCGGGTGGTGTAAACGGACCCATTCCCTACAAGGCGAAGGAGACAGCAATGTCCAAGCAGATGCTAACGGAAGCTGAATGGAGCCTAAACGTGGGAAGCCAAGCGTTCCCGGTATCGTTTCTTCACGAATACGCGGTTGGCTTGCTGTGGGACCGGCTGCATGGCAGGGGTCCCGTAACGGTAACGATGATAGATGGGAACCAATCTGGTGACCTGATGCAGGGTGTTGACCGCGTGGTTATACCCGACGCTATGCAGCCAATCGGCGGCTGTATACCTGATTTGGCTCTACTGGATGCCAACCTCCGTCCGGTGCGCGTGATCGAGGTAATAGTAACCTCGCCGCCTACCGATGAGAAAATGGAAAAGCTGGAGCGGTTGAAGGAAAGAGGCGTGGAAGTAGTGCTCGTACCCGTGCGCGGCGAGGTAGAGGTTAAGGCTCTAGTGGGCGAGCAATCGAATGTAGAAAGTCCGAACTGGGGCCCATACGCCCCCAGAACCCAACGAAGGGCGGACGGCACCGTGCATGAATTAATTCACGCTTTGACTCAATGTAGCCCTGACACACGTCGTCAGCTTGTTCGGATACTGAATGAGCTCGAAAGCTTGGATTCTCTTTACCCGTTGTCTGCTATCAATCCCAAGAAAACCGCGGTCGTCCGCCAGGCGAACACCGACTAACGGCCCGCCGCTGCACATGCAGATCATTCAGCAAGTTACCATCGCATACCCGTAGCAGGAGTTAGCTCCCGTATGACCGGATTTACCGCCTTCCTCCTCGAGCAGGGCATCGAGGCCCAGCTACCAATCAGCCTGACCGAAACGCTGGGCCTGCTGGATGAGACGGTGCCCACCTTTGCCCATGACGGGCACGGCTACCTGCTGGCCTCGGTGAGCCGGGGGCAACTGGGCGCCCGCTGGGAGTTGGCGGTCAAGGTGACGGACCCGGTTACCGGCCAGCCCATCAGCGACGAGCCGGTGGGGTTTGTCCACGCCAGCAACGCCGGGCCCGACGCCACCGACTTTGTCATTCCGCCGCGCACGCCGGAAAGCGGCATCGACCTGGCCCACTTCGACGCCGAGGGGGCATTCTTCGGCGCGTTCATTTTCCAGATGATCAACGCGCTCACCGAGCGCAACCTCATGGAACTGACCGGTTCCATGCCCCGTTTTTCCTGAACACTGGTCAAGCCCACAGAGGACACTGCATTGACGGACGCTCCCCAACAACCCCGCAAAGTACTGGTAATCGGCTCCGGCCCGATCGTAATCGGGCAGGCCGCCGAGTTTGACTACGCCGGCACTCAGGCCTGCAAGGCCCTTCGCGAGGAGGGCGTGGTGACGGTCCTGGTCAACTCGAACCCGGCTACCATCATGACCGACCACGACGTTGCCGACCGGGTGTACATCGAGCCGCTCACCGTGCCGGTGCTGGAACGCATCATCGCCACCGAGCGCCCCGACGGCGTCCTGCCCACCCTGGGAGGACAGACCGGTCTGAACCTGGCGGTCGCCCTGGCCGACGCCGGCGTGCTGGACCGCTACGACGTGCGCTTGCTCGGCACCCCGCTGGAGACCATCCGCAAGGCCGAGGACCGGGACTTCTTCAGGCAGTTCCTGACCGACATCGGCGAACCCATGCCGCCCAACCGTACCGTCTCGACCATGGACGAGGCTATGGCCTACCGCACGGAGGTTGGGCTGCCCCTGGTGATCCGCCCGGCGTACACCTTGGGCGGCACCGGTGGTGGCATCGCCAACACCGAGGAGGAGTTCCTGACCATCGTCGAGAGCGGTTTAGCCGCCAGCCCGATCAGCCAGGTGCTACTGGAACGCTCACTGGTGGGCTGGAAAGAGGTCGAGTACGAGGTCATCCGCGATGGGGCCGACAACTGCATCACCGTCTGCAACATGGAGAACTTCGATCCCATGGGCGCCCACACCGGCGACAGCATTGTCGTGGCGCCCAGCCAGACGCTGACCGATAAGGAGTACCAGATGCTCCGGACGGCCAGCCTGAAGATCATCCGTGGTCTGGGCATCGAGGGCGGGTGCAACATCCAACTGGCACTGCGTCCGCATCCCGACGCTATGCGCAACCGCCCCGGCGACTGGGAAGCCGATTCGGACTACTACGTTATCGAGGTGAACCCCAGGGTCAGCCGCTCCTCGGCGCTGGCCAGCAAGGCGACCGGTTATCCCATCGCGCGTGTCTCGGCAAAGATCGCCGTGGGACGACGCCTTGACGAGATACCCAACGCTGTGACGGGCAGCACCGGCGCCGCCTTCGAGCCGGCCCTGGACTACTGCGTGGTCAAGATTCCCCGCTGGCCCTTCGACAAGTTCCCCGACGGCGATCGCACGGTTACCACCCAGATGAAGGCTACCGGCGAAGTCATGGCCATCGACCGCAGCTTCGAGGCCGCCCTGCAGAAAGCCACCCGCGCCCTGGAGCAGCCCAACACCTCTCTGATGTGGGAGGCCCAGGACTGGTGGAACCTGAATATCCGCGACGGCTACCAGCGACTCCTCGACGCCCTGCCTCTGGATCCCAACGATTTGCGGCTGTGGGCGCTCACGGCAGCCCTGCGCCGTGGGGTGACCCGCGACCAACTGGTGGCCCACACCAGCATCGACCCGTGGTTCATCGCCGCCCTGGAGCGCATCGTGGACCAGGAACGGCGGCTGCTGGGCAACCCGCTGACGCCTCCCACCCTGTTGGCTTCCAAGCGGCTGGGTTTCTCGGACGCTGAAATTGCCACCCTCTCGGGACTCCTGCCGGAGCAGACGCGGCAACTGCGCCTGCAGCACGGGATCAAGCCCGTTTTCAAGATGGTCGATACCTGCGCGGCCGAGTTCGAAGCGGCAACGCCCTACTACTACAGCGCGTACGACACCGAAAACGAAGCGCCGCCCCTGGAGGGCCCCAAGGCCATCGTCATCGGCAGCGGCCCCATCCGCATCGGGCAGGGCATCGAGTTCGACTATTGCAGCGTGCACGCGGCCTGGGCTCTCTCGCAGGAGGGCGTTGCCAGCATCATGGTCAACTCCAACCCGGAGACGGTGTCCACCGACTTTGACACCAGCGACCGCCTCTACTTCGAGCCGCTGGACGAGGAAGCCGTCAGGGATATCATCGACAACGAGACGGTGGACGACAACCCGCCGCCCAGCCTCGTGCAGTTCGGCGGGCAGACCGCCATCAACCTGTCCCAGTCCCTGGCCGCCGCTGGCCTGCCCATCCTGGGTTCCAGCGCGGAAGCCATCGACATCGCCAGCGACCGGCAGAAGTTCGAACGCTTCCTGGTGGATCTGGGCATTCCGCAGCCGCCCGGCGCGACCGTGCAGTCCGTCGACCAGGCGCTGCGGGTCGCGCAGCGGATTGGATACCCGGTGGTGGTGCGGCCCAGCTACGTGCTGGGCGGGCGCGCCATGGAGATCGTCCGCAACGCCACGGAACTGATCCGCTACCTGACCATCGCCACCGAGGTCACGCCGGAGCGCGAGGTGCTGGTTGACCATTACATGGAGGGCCGCGAGTGCGAGGTGGACGCCATCTGCGACGGCAAGCAGGTGCTCATCCCCGGCATCATGGAGCACGTGGAGCGAGCCGGTGTCCACAGCGGTGACTCCATGGCCATCTATCCCGGCCTGAACCTCACCGAGGAAGAAGTCGACACGCTGGTGGACTACACCACCCGCATCGGCCTGGCCCTGGGCGTGCGCGGGCTGATGAACATCCAGTTCGTGCTGCAGGGCGGCAACGCCTACCGGAGCCCCAGCGTCAGCCCCTCGGATGAGGCGAACGACACCACCGTGTACGTGCTGGAAGTCAACCCCCGGGGCAGCCGGACCATACCGTTCATATCCAAGGTAACGGGCGTACCCGTGGCCAACCTGGCCACCCGCGTGATGCTGAACGCCGAACTGAAGGACATGGGCTACTCGGGGGGCCTCTGGCCCCGGCAGAAGCTGGTGGGCATCAAGGCTCCGGTGTTCTCCATGTCCAAGCTGGTGGGCGTGGACTGGTACATGGGGCCGGAGATGAAGTCCACCGGCGAGGTGATGGGCATCGACCGGGACTTCACCGGCGCGCTGACCAAGGCCCTGCAGGCGGCGAGCATCAACCTTTCCCCCGGCATGGGGGTGCTGCTCAGCATCTCCGACAATGCCAAGGCCGACTCGCTGCCGCTGATCCGCGGGCTGGCCGACGCCGGGTGCCGGCTGTACGCCACCGAGGGCACCGCCGCCATGATCACTGCCATGGACCTGCCCGTGACGACCATCACCAAGCGCATCGGTCAGGGCTCGCCGGACGTGCTGGACGTCATCAACGACGGAACGGTGGGCGCGGTGGTCAACACCTTGTCCGGCGACTCCTCCGTGATGCGGGACGGGTTCTACATCCGCCGGGCGGCGGTGGAGCGTCGGATCCCGTGCTTCACGTCGCTGGATACGGCCCGGGCTGCCATGGAGAGCATGCTGACCGGCTTGGACAACTACAACATCCTGACCACGGATGAGTACCTGGCCGCGCCTCTTTAGGGCGCGTTAACTCGCCAGATGCAGGCCGTCATTCCGGCGAAAGCCGGAATCCAATGAGGCCAAGGTCCCGCTGGTGAGAATTTCTAGGTTCCCGCTTTCGCAGGAACGACGTAATACCTGGTTCGCTGACCCTACCAGTCCACGTCCACGCCGATTTCGAGTTCTTTGGCTCGGTCCAAAGCCAGCTTGGCGGCCGCGACGTCGGCAAGGCCAGTGCCCATCAGCTTGCAGTAGACGATTTCGTCCGCGCCCTCCCGGCCCGGGACGCTGCCGGCTGCCACGTGGCGCAACTCGTGGAACTGGCTCCATCGCACCAGTCCCCGGTCAACCGCCGCGTTGATGTCGCCGCATTCCAGCGGAGCCTGCTCCAGGGAGTCGACGAACCGGCGGGCGGCCCTGGTCAGCACGGCGTCGTCCACCTCGAGGCTGGTCGGACGCGTCGGGCCGGCCCCAATTACGGTGGCGCCTTCGGCCAGCCATTCGCCCTGTATCACCGGGGTAACGGCCGGGGCGATGCCGATGACCACCGCGCAGTCTGCAACGGCGTCCTGGTTGCTCTGGGCGGGGATCACCGGACGGCCCAGTTCCTCGGACATGCGCGTTGCGAATGCCTCGCGGCGTTCCGCGTTTCGGCTGTACGCGTAGATCTCACCAACGTCGCGCACGGCGCAGGCGGCGCGCAGTTGGTCTCCGGCCTGGTTACCGGTGCCAACTATGCCGAGGCGGGGAACGTCAGCGTTGGCAAGCATCTTCAGGGCTGCACCGGTGGTGGCGCCGGTGCGCAGTTGCCCCAGCCGGTTGGCCTGGGTGTAGAGCAGCAGGCTTCCCGACGCAGCATCATAGAGGCTCACCTGGAATGAATAGCCATTAGCGGTGAAGGTGAACGTCTTGACGCCGAACACACCGTCATAGGACAGGCCGCCGCCCATGACCGCCAGATAACCACCGGGCACGTTTATTTTGCGGCGGGTCAGGTTGGCGGCCTCCCCACGCCCGTAGTTGGCCATCATCGACTCGATGGCGGGCAGCATCTGGGGCAGGCCAACGCAGCGGTCTACATCAGCGTCGGTTAGAAAGCGTGCCATGATGGGTGTCAGCGGTGCGGGAAGTCGGGATCACGAGAAGTAGAGCCGGTTCTTGCGGATGTATTCCCGCTGATCGGCCGGAACGGTGAACTCGTCGAAAATGGCCTGAACCGGGCAGACCGCCACGCAGTAGGCGCAGTCAATGCAGTCGTCGGGATTGATGTAATACATCGGTGCGTCGTCGTCGGAATGGATACAATCCACGGGACAAACATCGACGCAGGAGGCGTCCTTCACTCCCTCGCAAGGTTGAGTAATCACGAATGCCATCAGACTACCTCGGCTGCGGGCGAAAGATCGTGGTCGAATGTCCGTCAACACTACGACCGGCACGGCCTATCGAGTACCCGCTAGTGCGGCGTATTCTGCGGTTTGTCCCGATATTTTGTCAAGGCATACGGGCTGCATATTGCTATCGCCGGCGGCGATACGTTCCGGGAAATCCGAGCCCGCAAGGACGCCGTTACGTGCGCCGAGTTTCCGGCGGGGAAACGTTAGAAACGGGATTGACGGGATATTATGCTTGGGCAGGATTGGGAGATCTTGATCGTAGCACGGTTCCAATCATGATAACCCCAATATCTTGAAAATCCTGATTCTGACAACTTACGAAACTGGGGAAGCGTGAGGGCGTGATGCAGGTTGACAACGTTTATGGGTTTGCATTATCCGCCTCGTTGATATAGTATATCGCTCATATTACGGAATCGACCCGGCGTAACACGCGGATCAGCAAGGTGTACTGTCAATGGAACTGCGAGAGATTATCAGCTTTTACCATGTCGCCAGGCTGCGAAGCGTGTCCAAGGCGGCAAGAAAGCTGGAACTGGGGCAGCCCACGGTAACCACCCACCTGAGGAAGCTGGAGGGCGAATTCGGCATAACCCTCTTTGACCGCATCAAGCGGCCCATCCAACTCACATCCGAGGGATCGCTGTTCTACGAGTTGGTGACGCCCATCGTGGAGTCCATCGATACCCTGAAAACGCAGATGGATTACTCCGAAGGGCGCGGCTCGTTCGTGGTCGGCGCGTATCCAGACATCGTCTCCTACCATCTGCCCAGGCCCATACGGCAGTTCCGTTCGAAGTACCCCGACGTGAGGATGCGCCTGGTGGCCCGCTCATACGCCAATCTGATTCAGCTGGTGAAGTCGGGCGAAGTTGACTTGGCCCTGTGCTCCGCCCCGCCCACGGATGACCCCTCGTTGGAGTTCTCGCAGCTGTTTGACTATAACGTGGTGCTGATCACCGAACCGAGCCACGATCTGCTGCATAGCGACCCGGTATCCATCGAAGACATGGCGAGGTTCCCGCTCATCCTGAACAGTCCGGAGAGTCTCAGCCGACGCCGGGTAGAGCAAAAGCTCCGGGAGAGCAGCGTCAACTACGATGTGGTCCTGGAGATGGACAACACCGAGATGATCAAGCGCTACGTGGCGATCGGGATGGGCATCGCCATCGTCAGCGACTTCACCCTGCATCCGGAAGACCACGACCGGCTGGCCGTCGTGCGCCTGGACCATCTTTTCCCCTCGGCCAACATCGGCGTGTGTACCCTGCGGGGCAAATTCCACGGCCGGGGCGTCCGCAACTTCATCAACACGCTGGCGGAGAACCTGTCGGGCTTCCACGCCGATCTGTGGGACTGGGACGTCGACCACGGCGGCGAGCCGCGAAGGGACGCCATAGCCAACGCGACTCAGTAGCCCCACAGTAGCGCCCAATTGCGGCATGGTACACTGAAATCACCGCATTGAGCGGGCTTGCACCATGCTTGACCGCATCAGCAAAATCCTCACTATCATCGCTGTCGCCATCATTGTTATCGTCATTGGCGGCGTCGCATGGGCCGTCCGACTTGACTCGGAAGCGCAGGCCGTCCAGGGGGAAGTGGGCGACCTGCGCCAAGATGTCACCGAGTTGCGTCAGGATATGGACGAAGTGAAAGAGAACCAGCGGCTCATCCTGCAGGCTTTGGAAGGGTTGCACGTCGCCATCGCGAACCACACCCACGACGCGGACGGCCGTGCGCAAATCCCGCTGGCAAGCCAGTGAGCCCGGAAGCGCCTACATCGCCAGCGCCACCCACTAACCGGCACCATCCGGACGAGCCAAGAAGTGGGGCGGGTGCTGAACCCGCCCCGATTGCCGGCGGCTACGGTATCCGGTTCAGGAATTCGCTGCCGCCCCGCGCGACCCAGCCATTCCACGAGGTCATCAGGAAGCGTGCGCCCTTCTCCACGTAAGAGGCCACGTTGTCGTCGTTGACCAGCGTGCCGGCGGTGCGCCCGGCGCTCACGATGCGGGCGATGGCATCGTCGATGGCGGACTGCACTTCCGGATGCCCGACGTTGCCGATGTGGCCCATGGTCTGGGACAGGTCGGTAGGCGCGACGAAAAACACGTCGACGCCGTCGACTTTCAGGATTTCGTCCAGGTTGTCCAGCGCGGTGACCTCTTCGATCAGCACGACCACCATGGTCTGATCGTTGGCGCGATGCACGTAGTCGGACACTCCGAAGGACTGCCGGCCGCCGAACATGCCCCGGTAGCCCAGGGGAGCGAACTTGGCCGCGCCGACGGCGGCCTCCGCCTCCTCGCGGGTGTTCACGTGGGGCAGAACGATGCCCATAGAGCCCCGGTCCAGCGTCCGGGTGACCAGCGCGGCGTCGTTGGCGTTGCAGCGAGTGATCGACGCCATGCCCCACAGGTCGCAGGCTCGGGTCATGTCGCCCAGGGCTTCCCAGTCCACCGGGCCGTGCTCACACTCCATCCACGCGGAGTCGAACCCCAGGGGGCCCAGAAAGTCGATGATCTCGCTGGTCATCAGGCCGGAGATGCAGGTGGCGGGCTGCCCCTGCCGCAACTTGTCCTTGACCCGGTTCGCACGTATCGCTGCCACGGTAGATCCTCCTAAAAGGTGGGTTCGCGGCAGTATAACAGCATCGACCTCGGGCACGACCGCAGGCCGGATGGCGGCGAGACGGCTACTGTTTCACCTCGTAGCCGCGAGGGGTGACCATGCGTCCGTTGTGGACATAGGTGTTGGAGTTTCCGATTACGACGGTGGTGAACATGTCCACGCCCAGTGCTGCTCCGTCCAGCCCGCCCAGGTCGGCGAGGCCCACCGCCTGCTCAGGACGGTAGGCGTGGCGGACGATGCCCACCGGTGTCTCCGGCGCACGATGCTTCAAGAAGATTTCCCGCGCCTCGTCGAGCTGACTGGTACGCCGCCGGCTGCGGGGGTTGTAGAGCGCGGCCACGAAATCGCCGACGGCGGCCGCCTCGAGCCGCCGTCGGATCTGCTCCCATGGGGTGAGCAGGTTGCTCAGGCTGATGGCGCAGAAGTCCTGCATCAGGGGCGAACCCAGCAGCGCCGCCGCCGATTGCAGCGCTGAAACGCCGGGCACGGACTCCACCGCGGGATCGACGCCGTCCCAATCTCGGTCCGTGAGAACGCGGTACACCGGGCCGGCCATGCCGTAGATGCCGGCGTCGCCGGACGAGACCACGGCCACCGTCTTGCCGGCGTAGGCGAGGTCCACCGCCAGGGCGGCGCGCTCCAGTTCCTGGCCCAGTTCCATGCTGTGCAGCGTCTTTCCGGATGCCGGCTCCGCCACCTGTTCGATGTAGTAATGGTAGCCCACCAGTTCATCGCTATCGGCGATGGCAGCGGCGGCGGCCGGCGTCAGGTGCCCGGCATCACCGGGCCCGAGGCCCACGAGGTAGAGTTTGCCAGTGTTCATCAAACCACTTTTTTCGGGGCGATGCGCGCCACAGCAATGGTAGCACGGTCGGATTTGGTGCGGGGCACGATAACCCCAGATGATCCAGCTGCCAGCATTGCGGCCGGCTCAGCGACCCCGAACACCCCCAGCAGGTCCCGCGCCGCGGATGCCGTGGGCGGATGGAGGACCGATCCACTGCCACCCGTGTCGACGGAATTGACCGCCGCGGAGTTCAACTGAGCGCTGTCGTAGGTCTCAATGGGGACGGAGAGGGACTTGGCCAAAGCGATAATGCCGGCCTCGTCGGCCTTGATGTCGGCCGTGGCGATTTTGGCTAGACTCATCGCCGACATGCCATGCTCTTCCAGGGTGTGGAGCAGCAATTCGCGCAGGTGGTCTTCCGACACACCCCGCCGGCAGCCCACTCCCGCCACCAGTGTCTGCGGGCGGTAGGTTACCAGCGGGCGCCCGGTTTCCAGTGCGAACAGCCGGTCTGACACGATGAGCGCAGCAGCGTAACCGGAGTCCTGTACATCCGACAGGTAGGTTACGGGAAAAATGCTGGTCGATAGCGGGGTATCATCGGGCCACGAAACTCCTGCTTCGGGATCGATCCACAAAGCCACCGGGTCGCGGTTTACCACAGCGGCCGCAACGCGGGTGAGGTCGGTTGGCGACGCCTCAGCACGCCAGCCCTCGTCACGTCCCACCAGGTCGATCGCCGTGACGTCCAGCGCATCGGACGCGGAGGTAACGACGGCCTGGGCTCCGATGGCGTTCGCGACGCGGTGGGCGAGGGCATCAGCCCCACCGACGTGTCCGGACAATACGCTCACCGCGTAGCGTCCGGCATCGTCCACGCACACAACCGCCGGGTCCTGCCGTTTGCTTCCGAGCACCGGAGCCAACAGTCGCACTGCGGCGCCAACGGGCAGAAAGACTACCAACGCTCCGTGCCGTGAGAACAGGTCCTGAATCACCGGGCGCAGAGGGAGATCGTAATACTGATGCCCTTCACTGCTGACGGATGAATTCCCGCCGGTTCGCCGTTCAAGGAACAGAGTGGCATTGGGCAGTGACGATGCCAGCCGCCCCGCCAGGACCGCGCCCGGCCAAGACACCGCGACGATGGCGGTTTGGGTCGGGGCAACTTGTGGATCGGGCATGGCTACACGCGGCTAGTCGTCGCCAGTGGACGTGTGAACCGCGCGTTCCGGTTGGACTTCGTAACCGCCGGCCTCATAGAGTTCCGTACGGTCTGCGGCGACATGGTCGCCCTGGCCGGCGCGGCGGTACAGGTGCGTGTACTCGTCGGAGTACAGATGGGAAACAGCAACGCGCTCGTCGGACTCGGGGTCAAGCAGATTGGGGTCCACCGCCTTGCCGACGATGATAAGGGCCTGGAGGGTGATCTTGGCGTCCCTCACCTTCTGTGCGATGTCGGTAAGGGTTCCCCGGATAATCTGCTGGTCGGGCCAGCCCACGCGGTAGGCGACGGCAACCGGAGTGTCGGCGGGATAGCCGGCCTCCTGGAGTTGGTTGGCGATACGGAACATGCGGGTCACGCTGAGGAAGATTACCAGGGTGCTGCCGTGGCGGGCCAGTCCGACCAGATCTTCACCCTCCGGCATGGGCACGCGACCCTCAGCGCGGGTCATGATCACTGTCTGGGAAACCTCAGGCACAGTCAGCTCGGACTTGAGCACCGCGGCGGCGGCGAAAGCAGCGCTAACGCCCGGGATGATCTCGTAGTCAACCTCTTCCCTTTCCAGGATCCGCATCTGTTCCAGGGTTGCGCCGTACAGGGACGGGTCGCCGCTCTGGATGCGGGCCACGGTCTTGCCCTCGGCCACCGCCTGCAGGGTGACCTGCATGATTTCGGGCAGCGCCATGTCCTTGCTGCCGTAGACCGCTGCTCCGGGCTTGGCGTAACCGGCGATCTCAGCGGGCACCAGCGAGTCCGCGTAGATGATCACATCCGCGTCGTCGATGATCCGCTTGGCCTTGAGGGTCAGCAGCTCGGGATCCCCCGGGCCGGCGCCGATGATGTAGACCTTGCCGTCGTTAGCCATGTAGTTGTGCCTCCGTGGTGTCGGGATCGTCAGCGCCGGATGATTAGCAGAGAGAAGTAGTCGAGGTCCTCCGCGGACAGTTCCTGGATGTTGCGGACCACCCGCTCGCTCTCGGTGGTGGCTCGGCGCACGTAGATGGTCCGGCCGGAAAGGCCCAGGCGTTCCAGATTCGCCAGCGCGTCCAGCAGGGTGCGGTTGACCTTCATCAGGACGATGGTGTCGTAAAGGGCGATGGCCTCCCGGAGGTCGTCGATGCCGTATACGGCCGGCAGGATGGCCAGGCGCTGCCCGTGGTGAACCAGCGGCGCCGCCGCCGAAGCGGCCGCGGCCATGACCGACGACACGCCCGGCACCACCTCCACTGACAGGTGCGGGTATTCTTCCTGGATGGTTTCCAGCACGTAGGCGAAGGTGCTGTACAGCATCGGGTCGCCTTCGGTGATGAAGGCCACATCGCTGCCCGCCTCCAGGCGGGTGGCCAGTTCCCGGGCGGCGCGGCGCCAGACCTCGCCGGCCGCGTCCTCATCGTTGGTGGGGAACCTGGCGCGGACGACTTCCTGGCGGGATTCGTCGATGATGCCCTTCACGATGGAGTAGGCATAGCTCTCGGAGCTGATGCCGGCCTGGGGCACCCAGATGACGGGAACCGACTGCAGCACGCGCTGCGCCTTCACAGTCAGCAGTTCCGGGTCGCCGGGACCGACGCCGACGCCGTAGAGACGTCCAGGTTGGGAGGCGGTGGTCATTCCTTCTGTCCCCACACGATGAACACCGGGTTCATGGCTTCAAGCCGCAACGCGCCGTCGGGCAACTCCCGACCACGGGCGGCGGATACAACGGTCATTTCCGGAGTCATGCCGGCGTCTCGCAAAGTAATGTAGGTATCGTTGGCCCGTTCCATGACGGCGAAGTTGGCTACCACCCGTCCTGCGGGACGTAAACGGTGGAGCACCGTGTCCAGTATCTCCGGCATGGCGGTTCCGCCGCCTCCGATGAACACCGCGTCCGGGTTGGGCAGTTCGTTCAGCGCACCGGGCGCCGCGCCGATAACCACCGAGACGCGGCCGTCGCCGTAGCGGGCCACGTTGTTGCGGAGCAGGTCCGCGCTATCGGCGTCCTTGTCTATCGCATAGACGCAGCCGGAGTGAGCGATGCGCGCCGCTTCCACAGAGACGGACCCGGTGCCCGCCCCGATGTCCCAGACCAGGCTGTCGGGACGCAGTTGCAGGACGTACAGGCTTACCGCCCGCACCTCGGACTTGGTGATCTGCCCCCGCAGCGGACGGCGCTGCTCCAGCGCGTCGTCGGACAAGCCCAACGCCCGGCCTATAGCCGGCGTGGTTTCCGCTTGGGGGTTAGCCCTGACCATCGACCACCACTGTGGACGGAGACCGCATGGGGATGCCGTCCGGTGATGTGCTCGCCGATCCCAGCAGGTTGCCCTCGAAGTCAAAGCACAGGGCGTCGACGATGATCGCGTCCCCGCCGTCGCCAAGATACTTCTGCGCTTCTGAGCACACCATCTGGCACATCAGCGGGAACACTCCCATGACGTCGTGCTCCTGGGCCAGTTCCTGGAAGTGCCGGCCGCTGGCGGCGTCCGCCATTTCAGCCTGGAGTTCGGCCGAGGCGCCGCATTTGCCGGCGAGATCGGCCAGGAAACCGCAATCCACCTGGTTGCCGGCAACGTGGGTCACGAAGTAACCCATGGCCATCTTGGAGAACTTGCCCACCATGCCCACGTGGGCCACTCGCTTGATGCCCTTGTTGACGCAGCGCTTCATGGAAGGGCCGGAGAAAATGCCGGCCTCAATGTAGGCCATGTCGGGCAGGTCCAGCAGCTGTCGGGTATATTCCTCGCTGCGGGTGCCGGTGGAGAGCACCAGGTGATCCAGGCCGTTGGCGGACGCAACGTCGATGGCCAGGTGGACGCTGGCGCGCCATGCAGCAGTGCTGAAGGGCTGCACCACGCCGGTGCTGCCCAGTATGCTGATGCCGTTCAGGACGCCCAACCTGGCGTTGGTCGTCTGCTTGGCGATCTCTTCGCCATCAGGCACCGAGACACGGGCGCGGACACCGGTATCGGCCGGCCAACCGCATTCCATCAGCCCTTCGGCGACGGCGCCGGCCATCATCCGACGAGGCACACGAGTTACGGCCGGCTCGCCCACCTCGATCCCAGTGCCGGGTCGCGTAACCGTGCCCACGCCCGGGCCGCCGGTGATCTGCAGGCCCTTGTTCCCGTCGGGCAACCGCCAAACGCCCACGACTATCTCCGCACCGTGGGTGACGTCGGGGTCATCGCCGCCGTCCTTGATGGCCGAGCACCGAACACCTTCGGCGGGATCCATGGGCCAGCTGTT
This sequence comes from Dehalococcoidia bacterium, assembly GCA_022827095.1. Lineage (GTDB taxonomy): Bacteria > Chloroflexota > Dehalococcoidia > Lucifugimonadales > UBA3495 > Bin87. The sequence goes on along the minus strand of JAJDTP010000016.1, from coordinate 174,705 downwards.
GTGCACCTTGAGGGTAGCCCGACCCGTTCCGCCGGGCAACGGCACGGACACCTCGTCGGGAGCCTTGCCGGACAGCATCAGGACCACGGCAGCCTTGGCCGCCGCCGCCGCCGTGGTGCCGGTGGTGTAGCCGGTGCGCATCCCGCGAGGATCGCGCTTGGTGGGGCGCGAGTAGTCGCTTTCGGGACGTTCGGCGTCGCTATTTTCGCTTGGGATCGTCATTGGGTCCACTTTTATACTTGGCGGACGCTGAGAGGAAGCCCGCCCCGGTCGCTCATCCGCCTTCCTGAAGGCGGCGGATTTGTTCGCGCAGGCGCTCGTTTTCCGCTATCAGTGAAGCGTTCTGAGCTTCGTAAGTGGCCAGCTCGGTTTCCATTGCCGCCCGCATTTGTCGCCAATTTTCCAGGTACATTCCGGTGGCCGGGTCGTAGAACCTGGGCCAACCCTCATCCCAGCTCAGGTACAGCCCCATCAACTCGCTGTATCCCTTCAGTACGCCGTCGGGTTCCCTGGTCAATTCAACCGGCTGATACTCCCCCTCCCGCAGCATACCGCCCCACAAAGGTCCCCCGTGGTGCTCGCCACCGCTGGGGTCGAACCGCCAGTACTCGGGGATGCCGATGGCAGCGTACACGGCCGGTTTCACCCGTGTGTCCTCCGCGCCCGTGCTATCCGAACCCACTTCCAGGGCCAGGTCCGGCGGTTTGCCGGCTTCCCAGGGCAGGTAGATCCGTCGCCGCCGGATGGCTCCCTGGTCTACTCCGAAGGCCAGGTAGATGTCCGGCTGCCGGCGAACGTTGAGGTTGGTCGGGTCGTAGCAAAGGATGGTGTTGCTGCTGAGGAAAACGTCCGGGCGCGTCTTGAAGTCGGTGAACCGGCTGTGCATTATGCCGAGGATTTCCTGTACGACGAATTCCTGCTCCATGGCGTCGGGCATCGGCTCCGGGTCATCGGGGTTGTAGTCCAGAGCGGCGTAATCAATCTCGCCCTTCTTGACGTAGGGCAACATGGCGAATGTAGACGCTGTGGTGGTCATGGCAGACCTTCCCTGGACCAGTGGTGATGCCGCTTTGATGGTATCACATCGGAATCTCAGGCCGCCCGGGCCTGGGCTTCGCGCACGCGGTCGCGGGCCACCGAGACCAGCCGGTCGTCCACCCCTAGAGGGGGAGCCACCGACATGGTGACATCGGGATAGGCTTCCTGAAGCCGTTGCATGGTTCCCAGCACGTTGCGGCGCAAGATCATTCCAGGGAAGAACACGTAGGGGACGCAGATGATGCTGGTCACGCCTCTTTCGCCCACCAGAGCCGCGGCGGCGTGTTCCATGGTTGGGTCGCCGTAGTGGGACTGGGCCACCTCCACCGCGTAGTCCTCGCCCAGATCGCGCTCGACCCAGCTGCCCAGCTCTTTCAGCCAGAGGCAATCGTCGTAGCGAGTCTGAGTACCTGCTTTCACCAGCAATATGCCCACCGTTCCGTCGTCTGCCGGTTCCTTCACCCCCTGGGGCAGCGCGGCGATGCGCTCCCGCACCAACTCGGCGATGCGGATGTCCGCGCCGAGGCCATCGGCCAGCCGAACTTCAACGCCGGGCGCTTGTGCGGCGATGTCCTCCAGCACCTCGTCCATTTCGAGGGTGGCATGCTTGCCGTTGCCCAGCAGGTATGGGGCGATTACCACACGACTCAGCCCCGCGTCAGCCAGGATGGAAACGGCTTCGGGCGGATGCGGAGGGAGGAACTCCAAGCAGGAAACGATGACCTGTTCGGCGTCTTCGCCCAGGGAATCGGTCAGGCGGCGGGCCGCCTCGCGCAGTCCCACCGGCGTATTCGGGCAGCCCAGACACCAGGCCGGGAACCGCGGACCGTCGGCTGCCCAGGCACAGGAGCACTCGTCGCGACTGGCCCCCCGCTGGCTTCCGTGGCACAGCAGCACCACGCCCCAGCCTCCGGATCCGTTGTTGGTATGGTCGGCGTCGGGCATAGCGGCTCAGTCCTCCAGCAGGTCCAGCAGGGCATTCACGGTGGCAGCAGCGGCAGAGCTCCCTCCGCGTCGTCCCAGGATGGTGATGTGCGGCACGTTTCTTGCGGCCAGTTCGGCCTTGGATTCGGGGCAGGCCACGAAGCCCACGGGCATTCCGATCACCACGGCGGGCGACACCTGGCCTTCGTCGATCAGGTCCAGCAGCGCCAGCAGGGCCGTCGGCGCGTTGCCGATGGCCAGCACCGCTTCGTCCATCTGCGGGGCCAGCTCGCGCACGGCCGCTACGCTGCGGGTGGTGCCCTCGCGGCGGGCGCGCTCGGCGACCTCCGGCGCGTCGATGAGGCAGGCGGTTTCCACTCCGCGGCGGGCGAGCGCCGCTCGGGAGATGCCCACCTGCACCATGCGCACGTCGGTGACTACTCGCCGGACACTTCGTAGCGACGTCAGAGCCGCGTTCACCGCGCCATCGCTGAAACGCACGTCGGCGGCGATCTCCGGGTCGCCCTCCGCGCGGACAATGCGGTGCAGCACGTAGCGCTCCGCTTCGGGCAGGCTCGATGCGATATTGTCCCCCTGCAGGCTGTCAGCGACCATGACCAGACTCTGGCGGTCGATCTCCTCCGGGAGCAGGGCGTATTTTTCAACGAGGGTCATTAGGCTAGACACCATGAAGGTTTCTTTCGCTAGGGTATCGCGCCTGATCGCAATGCCCCATGGCAACCGTGAGGATCTTGCCGATCACGACGGCGTGGCGTTGACGCTCTGTAACCAGATCGTTGAGTGAGTTAGCGATAGACCACCACGTTGATTAGTCGGTGATTGACCGGATCCACTCCCAAGCGTAACCCCTGCAAGGTGTCGCTGCCCAATAGTTTCGGACAATTGTCCTCGCCGAACACGAAAAGGCGGGTCAGGTCTGCCCCATTGTAGTGGATGCGAACTTCCCCCAATTCCACTGTCGTTTGCGTGCCGTCCGCCAAGCCGGCAAGGAGCCGCGGAAATGTGGGAACCCAGCCCAGATCCCTCAGCAATTCGCCGGGAAGCTGGCTATAAGAAGCTCCGGTATCGACCCGCATATCTATGTTCTGTAAGTCTGAGCCGTCAGCGGTCCAGATTCCCAGCGTGGCAAAAACTTGACCCATAACCGCCTCCTACCCCACCACCACGTTGACCAGCCGACCCGGCACGTACACCACGTTGCGCACGGTCTTGCCGTCGATATGGGATTGGACCCGGGGGCTCTCCAGGGCGCGTTCGCGAGCGTCGTCATCGTCGATACTGGCCGGTACCGTGATCCGATCGCGCAGCCGGCCGTTGACCTGCACCACCAGCGTCAACTCGTCCTCGGCGGCGAGTTCGTCGTCCCAGCTGGGGAAGGGATGCTGGTGGATGCTGTAGCCGTGGCCGGTCCGTTCCCACCACTCTTCGGCAACGTGGGGCGCGATGGGGGCTAGCATGAGCAGCAACTTTTCGATGCAGTCCCGCCAGGTGGTGCTGTCCACCGATCCGTCGTTCCACACCCGGCTCAGGTGGTTCACCAGCTCCATCAGCGAGGCGATGGTGGTGTTGAACTTGAACTTGTCCAGGTCTTCGTAGCACTTGCGGATGGTCTGGTGCAGGATGCGCCGGGTTTCGCGCACCGTCGCGGCGTCAGTGGCGCTGTCGTCCAAATGCGAGGGATCGTGTTCCACCAGGCTCCAGGCTCGGTTGAGCCAGCGCACCACGCCGTTGATGCCTTCGTCGCTCCACGGGCCGCCCTGGTCCCAGGGGCCGATGAACATGAGGAAGCAGCGCACGGCGTCGGCACCCACCTGGCCGACCACGTCGTCGGGGTTGACCACGTTGCCGCGGCTCTTGCTCATCTTCTCGTGGTCGCTGCCGAGGATAACGCCCTGGTTGAACAGGCGCAGGAATGGCTCGTCGATGTTGAGCATCCCCATGTCCCGCAGCGACTTGATGAAGAACCGGCTGTAGAGCAGGTGCATCACCGCGTGCTCGGCGCCGCCGGTGTACTGTCGCACCGGCATCCAGTCGCCGGCCACGCCTGGCTCGTAGGGCCCGCTATCGTACTGCGGAGTGCAGTAGCGGAGCATGTACCACGACGAGTCCATGAAGGTGTCCATGGTATCGGTTTCGCGCCGACCCGGGCCGCCGCACTTCGGGCACACCGTGTTCACGAAGGACTCGTTGATAGCCAGCGGCGATTCGCCGGTGGGCCGGAACTCCGCGTCCTCGGGCAGCAGCACGGGCAGGTCCGCTTCGGGCACCGGCTGTACGCCGCACCGGTCGCAATACACCATGGGGATGGGTGTGCCCCAGTAGCGTTGGCGAGAAATCAGCCAGTCGCGCAGGCGGTAGGTGACGGCGCGTCGTCCCCAGCCCCGTCGTTCCACGTCATTCGCGATGGCCTCCATGCCTTCCTCGTTGGTCATGCCCTCGTACGCGCCGGAGTCGGTCATGAACCCGTCGCCGATGAAGGCTTCCTCGGGCGGGCTTCCGTCCCAGGTTATGGGAGCAATCACGGTGCGGATGGGAAGGCGGTACTTCCGGGCGAAATCGAAGTCGCGGTGGTCGTGGGCGGGCACGCCCATCACCGCGCCCGTGCCGTAGGTGGTCAGGACATAGTCGGCCACGTAGATGGGCACCTTCTCGTTGTTCAGGCGGTTGCGCGCGTAGGCTCCGATGAAGACGCCGGTCTTCTCCCGGTCGGCGGCCAACCGGTCGATTTCGGATGCGGCGCGGGCCTGGTCGACGTAGGCTTCAACATCCGCGCGACGGCTTTCCGTGGTGAGTTTGGACACCAGCGGGTGCTCCGGTGCCAGCACCAGGAAGGTCACGCCGAATATGGTGTCGATGCGCGTGGTAAAGGTGCGGATCTCCCTTTCCTCGATATTGTAGTCGGAGATGTCGAACCCGATGTCCACGCCCTCGCTGCGGCCAATCCAGTTCCGCTGCATGGTGAGGATCTTGTCCGGCCACTCATCCAGCGTATCGAAGTCCAGCAGTTCGTCGGCGTAATCGGTGATGCGGAAGAACCACTGCTCGAAGTCGCGACGGGTGATGGGCGTCTCGCACCGCTCACACTCCCCGTTCAGCACCTGCTCGTTGGCGAGCACGGTCTGGCACGACGGGCACCACACCACGGGCGCCTTGGCGCGGTAGGCGAGGCCCTGTTCGTACAGCTTGATGAAGAACCACTGGTTCCAGCGGTAGTACTCCGGCAGGCAGCAGACGACCTCGCGGTCCCAGTCGTAGACGGCGCCGATGGAGCGGAGCTGCCGGCGCATGTTCTCCACGTTGGACATGGTCCACTCGTAGGGATGGATGCCGCGGGAGATGGCGGCGTTTTCGGCAGGGAGGCCAAAGGCGTCGAACCCGATGGGGTGCAGCACGTTGTAGCCCTGCATGCGGCGGAACCGGGCGTGGGCGTCCGAAGGCGCCATGGCGTACCAGTGGCCGATGTGCAGGTCACCGGACGGGTACGGATACATGGTCATTTCGAACCACTTCGGACGGGGATCGCTGTCGTCGACCCGATATATCCCGTCCCGTTCCCACCGCTCCTGCCACTTGCGATCAATCCCGACCGCGTCGAATCGGAGCTCAACTTGACGCTGGGCTGTGGTCATAAAAAGGCAACCCTCAATATCGTGGGCGCGGGCGGCAGCGGCAATGGCACCCAGCAAACGTACGTCTGGCGTCCCTCAATATAGCACAGGCATGTTCGGGACACCGCAGCGTCGTACAGTATACCACCCGGCCGGCAGAGCCGACCGTCCGGCGCCCGATAGCCCGGCCAGAAGCCAGCGCCCACCCGGATTGCGGCGGGGAAACGTCAGAATCAGGATTTTCGGGATTTTGTGATTTGCCAGGATTGGGAGATCTTCATCTCAGAACGGTTCCAATCCTGATAATTCCCCAAATCTTGAAAATCCTGTTTCTGACGATTTGCGGAGGCGGGCACGGGCGAGCGCGCGGGACCGACCGCACCCTCACGCCCACGTCGGGTGTATTTCCGTCAGTCGTCCAGGTGAATGGTGGCAGTTACGCGGGGGACGTCGCCGACCACCCTCGTGGTGTGGCCGTGGCCGGTGAGGTCCTCGGCGAGGTTCACGTCGCCGGGCCCCAGACGGTGGACCGTGCCGTCGGCCAAGCCGATTTCCGCCTCTCCGGAAAGGGTGATGATGTACTGGCGGCGGGGCGCTACATGCCAGTCGCTGAAGTACCCCGGAGGCGACGCACGGAATATGATCCCTTTGGCGTTTTGGAGCTGGCTCCACTCCGGATGGGACGGCGGGTCGATCGCTTCGATGTGGGAATGGCCGTCGTCGCCGGTGTACAGTCGTATGGAACCCATGATCCCTCCTGCTGTGACGTGGTTTCACGCGGGATGTTAACACAAACGCGGGAGCGTGACTCAAACGCGCCGGTTGACAGAGGCGCGGCGAGGGGCCTTGCAAGATTGACATATCTCCGCGCCTCGTCATAATTACGCTGCCTGCGTCTGGCACGCGAATCACCCCTCCGCCCGGCATCCCAATTTGCGCCTCAACCAGCGTCCGGTGCCTCCCAGTGAACGACCCGTCTCGCGGTAATGCCGGCTCAAGCGAGCCGGAAGCAGGAGCCATTCTTACCACGCCCGGCGGCAATGGTTCGTCGTGGCGAGTGCGGCGGGTCGACCCGGTTCGCATTCCCATCCGCCGGCACCGTACTCCACCGCGCCGCTGGTCATCGACCCCGCTGTTGCTGCTGCTCACGTTCCTGTTGCTGAACGTGATCGGCGGGGCCATGCTAGCCCTGCCGATATCTGCGGCCGACGGCGTCGCAGCGAACCTGCGGGTGGCCTTCTTCACCGCGATTTCAGCCTCCACTGTCACCGGGCTCACGGTGGTTGATACGCCGGAATACTGGTCCCAGTTCGGCAAAGCCGTCATCTTCGTGCTGATGCTGGTGGGAGGCCTGGAGTTCATCACCGCTGCCACCGTGCTGATCGCATTCATCGGGCGGCGGGCGACGGCGCTCGAGGAGGACGTGTACCAGGACACCGTGGGCGACGTCTCCGCGCGTAACCTGACCCGGGTCGCTCGCAACATCGTGGTCGCATTCTTCATCGGCTACCTGGTGGGAGCCGCTTTGATTTTTCTGCGCATGCGGTCGGTGGCGGACTTTACGACCCTGGAAGCGGTCTGGCAGTCGTTATTCCTCTCGGTGTCGGCGCTTAACAACGCGGGATTCTCGATCCTGCCCAACGCGCCGGGGGGCAGCAACGCGGAGACGTTGGGAGCGCACCCGTACCTGATGTGGGTTATCACCCCGTTGATCATCGCCGGGGCCCTGGGATGGCCCTTCATCATGGACATGCGCCGGAACTGGAGCCCGAGCCGGTCGCGGCGGCGCTGGGCCGGGCTGTTCCTGTTTAACTTCCAGCGATTCAGCCTCGACACCAAGCTGGTGATTATCCTGACCACGTTCCTCTACGGGTTCAGCGCACTGGCGTTCCTGTTTGCCGAGTGGAACGGCGTGCTGTGGGACCATTCCGGCCACGGCGTCGTGGGCTCGGCGATTTTCCACGGCGTCAGCGGGCGCACAGCGGGTTTCTCTGCCCTGGACTGGAGCGCCACCCGCGACTTCACCCAGCTGGTGTTCGCCGGCTTGATGTTCATCGGCGGGTCCACCGCGTCTGTGGCCGGAGGGATCAAGGTCAACACGGTGGCGGTGCTCCTGGCGGCGGCCCGTTCCTCCGCCTTGCGGAACCCCACCACGGAAATATTCCGGCGGGAGATTGCCCCGGTGCTGGTTTCCCGCGCGTTGCTGGTGGCGTTGCTGGGGGTGACGTTCCTGGCCGTCGTGCTGCCCATTCTGACCTACACCGACCCTCACCTGCCCTTTTTGCCGCTGATGTTCGAGACGGTATCGGCATTCGGCACCAACGGAATGTCCACGGGAGTATCCAGCGAACTCAGCATGGCCGGCTCCATCATATTCATGCTCACGATGCTGGTGGGCCGGGTCGGCCCCTTGACCCTGGTGATGCTGCTGACTCCCCGGGAGGACGCCACCTACCACTACCCCGAAGAACCCGTTAGAATTGGATAAGCATCATGGCGAAGCAAGTATGCGTAATCGGTTTGGGCCGGTTCGGCTCGAAGCTGGCCAGTACTCTGTTCCAGCGGGAGCACGAAGTGCTGGCCATTGACCAGGATGAGCAGCGCGTGCAGGAAATGCTGGGCCGCGTCACCTACGCCGTCGAGGCCAATGCGACCAACGAGACGGCCCTGCGCGACCTGGGCGTGGGAGACATGGACGTAGGGGTCGTGGCGCTGGGCAGCCAGATCCAGTCCAGCATCATCACCACCATGATGCTGAAGTCCATGGGGCTGCCCTATGTCATCGCGCGGGCCACCGACACGCAGCACGCGGAGATACTGCACCGCGTGGGCGCGGACAAGGTGATCTTCCCCGAGGAAGAGGCCGCGGAACGCGCCGCCAGCCTGGATCTGAGCCCCAATTACGTCGAGTTCATGAACATCACCGAGGACACCGGGGTGCACAAATTGCGGCCGCCGGAAAAAATGCGGGGGATGTCCCTGCGTGACGCTGGCCTCGTGTCCGAGTCAACTCGCCACCACGTCTCGGTGATGGTCATACGGCGCGGGAATGAATATATTCTCAACCCGGCTGAAGAGGAAATGATCGACGATGGCGACATCCTCGTGGTGGTTGGCAGCCACGAAGATGTCGAGAGGGCGTTTGCCCGGTGACCGCGGGCCCGCCCCGGATGACGGGGTAATCCTATGAGCAACAGCATCGGATACCTGGGACCGGCTGGAACCTACACGGAGCAGGCTGCTCTGCTCTACTCGCCCCAGGGTGTGCTGGCGCCCTATCCCTCCATCAGCGCGGTGGGCGCCGCCGTTTCCAACAACGAGGTGGACGCCGGGGTGGTGCCCATTGAGAACAGCCTGGAGGGATCGGTCACGTTCACGCTGGACCTGCTCATCGCGCAATCCGGCCTGTCCATCCAGAACGAGGTGGTGATCCCCATCGACCACTACCTGGTTGCCGCGCCCGGCGTCGCAGTCGAGTCTGTTGAGGTGATCTACTCGCATCCCCAGGCCCTGGCCCAGTGCCGGGAATACCTGGAAGCACATTTTCCCGCAGTCCCGCGCGAAGCGTCCCTGAGCACGTCCGCCGCCGTCGCCGACATGCAGGGCAGCCGGGTTCCGGCCGCAGCGATTTGTCCCCAGCGGGCCGCCGAAATCTACGACGTGCAAATCCTGGACCGCGGGATACAGGACAACACTGCGAACCAGACCCGATTCGTCGTCCTCGCCCACGCCGACCATGCTCCCACCGGTCATGACCGCACATCCATCTGCTTTTCATTCACGGTGGACCGTCCCGGGAACCTCTACAGCACCATTGGCGAATTCGCCAGCCGGAACATCAACCTGGTCAAGATCGAGAGCCGCCCGACCAAGCAGGAATTGGGCAGGTACATCTTCCTGATCGACTGCGAAGGCCATCGACACCAGCCGGAGGTCGCCGCCGCGCTGGAAGGCCTGCGCCGGCGCACGGACATGCTGAAGATATTAGGGTCCTATCCCTTCTGGGAACCCCGCGCCGAGTAACGGTGGCGCGAAATAATCTCCGCAGACTCGGCACGGCGCTGACTGTCATCCGTAACGCGGTCATCAGCGTATTGCGGGTAGTGCTCCGCTCGCTTTTTCTGGTTCGCGGCGACAGCATGCGTCCCACCTTGCGCGACGGCGATTTGATATACGTGCGCCGCCGGTCGGGAAAGTGCGCAAGTTACCGGCGGGGATCGATCGTAGTGGCGGAGACACCTTCGCCGTCGAGAGGAAACAGTCTGTTGACCAATGTGAAACGCGTTGTCGGGTTGCCTGGAGAACTGGTTCGTGTCGGAAACGACAGCGCCGTCTCGATAGAGGGTACCTCTCTGGCAGAGCCGTACCTTGCGGCTGGGGCGCAAACCGCGCCCGGCCCCGGCCTGCTGTGGTTGTGCGACGACGACGCATATTTTCTGATGGGAGACAACCGCGCCGACAGTTGGGACAGCCGGCGTTTTGGTCCCGTCCCGGCTTCCAACATTGTCGGCTCCATGTGGCTGAGGCTACCTACGCATCGCCTGCTGGGTAGAGGATCGTCAGGCCGCAACGACTGATCGGACCGATCGCAGATGGCCTCTTTAGAAACAAAATTGCACCAGGCCGCCGACTGGGCGACCCGCAACCGCCGGTTGCTGCGGATCCGGCCGGTGCTTCAGGCCCTGCATCTCCGTCGCTACGTCCAGCGTTTGGCGCAGCGCCGCAGCTCGGTGCGATTGGCGCTGGCAACCGTTTCGGCGGTTACGCAGAACGATAACCAACAGCTCATGGCCGGCGTGGCCTATTACGGCATAGTGTCCCTGCTGCCCTTCTCGGTGGTGGTGTTGCAGATCCTGCCGCTGCTGCTCGGCGAGGAGGGGGCCCGGACCTGGTTCGCCGCCATCTCTTCCGGCGTGCTCCCGCCCAACATCGACGTGTCCACGCTGTGGCCGGCCCAGCCGCCGGCGGTGGCCGGCGCCACGGGTCTGGTAGCCTTTCTCGGCCTGCTCTGGGGCAGTTTCAAGCTGTTCGGCGCCGTGGGATTGGTGGTTAATCGCGCCTGGGGCATTGAGCCGGCCCAGGTGGGCATCCTGGGCAAGACCCGGCAGTACGTGTTCCTCAGCGCCATGGCGCTGGGGCTGTTGATATCCTCGGTGCTCACCTACGTCACCGTGCCGGACTTCATCGTATACGTGCTGCGAGCCACCGGGATGGACGGGCTGGCCAATGTTGTGGAAGCGCAACGCTGGTGGCCGAGCCTCCTGGCTTGGGTGCTATCGGTGATCGTCTTCCTCCTGGTGTACCGTTACGTGCCCGAGAGAATGGTGCACTGGCGGTGGGCATTTCTGGGCGCGGTCAGCGCGAGCATCATTTTCCAGGCAGCCTCCTACGTTTTCGCCCTGTTCTTCTCGTACATTGCGCCGCAGCGTTTGTTCTACGGGCCGTTGGCGTCGGTGCTGATTATCCTGATCTGGCTGTTCGTGTCGGCGCTGACGCTGGTATCGGGCGCCGTGCTTACCGCCTACGCCCAGAGCATCTATCGGGGCGACGGGCCGTGGCCCCGATCCGGTTGGTTCCTGGGCACGGGCGACAGTCCGCAGGCGTCCCCCAACCACCTTGAGTGAGGCCGATGACTGTCTCCTATTCGGCTGACAAAGCCCTGCCCAACCTCCGCGCCCTAGCAGTCCGTCCGAGAAACAGGTCAGCGAGGTGGAGGAGATATAATGGGGGCAGTCCACTTGTTGGGAGCCGGTGATGAGCAAGACCTACCTGCCGTATGATCCTGACCAGCGGTTGCTGCTGCCAGCGGCACTGCGGGAGTGGCGGCCGGAGGGTCACTTGGCCTACTTCATCTCCAACGTGGTGGACCGGTTGGACTTGTCGGAGATCACCGCGTGCTACGATCAGGAGCGGCGGGGGTACGCCCTGCAATCCCCGGATGATGGTGAAGGCGCTGTGTTTTGCCAGCAGGCGGGGATGGTGAAGCTGGGCCACGTGGCCTTGGACGGCGCCAAGGTCCGGGCCAACGCATCGAAGCACAAGGCGATGAGTTGCCGGCGGTGGTGGACAGCGGGCATCGGGTGATCATTGCGGCCCGAGCCACCAACCAGACCTCGGACAAGCAGCAGGCGGCAATCATGCTCCAGGGAGACCATCGCCAATGTGGGCGTGGCACCAAAGGAAGTGTCCGCCGATGCTGGTTACTACTCGGCAAAGTCCTTTGCCGATTTGCCGGCCCTGGGCATAGACCCCTCTAACCGTATATCCGACTTGTCACAAGACAGGGCATAGCCGACATGCGTTGGGTTGACCACGGTCAGGCTCCGTCTGGCGTAGATTATTACGCAAGCGGGTACACCTATCTGTGAGTGCAACACGTCCATCAAGGCGACGCACGTCCCAACCAGCACAACTATTGGACCGTGTTCGCACCTGAATTGCGAGAGCGGTTCCACGACAAGTGCGGCTACTGCGAGCGTAGATGCGATCGCAGCGGGGTCCGTCAGGTAGTCGGACACCGACAGCGGAACATTTCAGGCCACTGAATCAATTCCCCGAACTGGCCCACCAATGGTCAAACTGGATTTTCAGCTGTCGTCGCTGTAATGAGGGTTACAAAGGCGGGGCTTGGCCTCCGTCCGGGTATGTTGACCCTTGCGCCGAGGAAATCTCGGAACGCCCGGAACAATACTTTGACTACAATCACAATACAGGCGAAATAATCCTCAAGGATAGTTTGCAGCAAGCTGCTCGGGACAAAGCCCGGCGCACGGCGGAATACTTGGGGTTGAACGAACGAGAGATGCGCGTCAGTCGGATCCGGTGGATTGAGCGATTTCGAGATGAACTGTCGCAAAACGATGTACCAAAGTGGTTGACGATTGTTGACGGCGATACTGGCGCAGCGGAGGAATACTGCGGGATTACCAGAATGTTCCTTGCGCAGTATCGACAGCCGGGCCGTTGACACCCCACGCCGGCCTGCCCATAATCGGAGCCACCATGCAATTTGACGTTCGACTGTTTGCCCTGTATCGAGAGCGCGCCGGTTCTTCGGTGGTTACCGTAGATGTGCCGGATGACGCGACGGTGGGTGTCCTCTCTGATGCGGTGCGGGCCTTGTACCCGCGACTGGCGCCGCCCGAGGTGCGCATCGTAGTGGCAGTGAACGCCGAGTACGCGGACGACGATCAAGCCTTGAACCCTGGCGACGAGGTTTGCCTGATTCCTCCCGTCAGTGGAGGACGCGGTTAGCGGAGGTCGCTAAGCCATGATTATCCTGACTGACGAACCCCTGGACCCGGTGGCAGTGACCGATTCGGTGCGGAAGGACGGCAACGGCGCCGTGGTCACCTTCCTGGGCACCACGCGGGACAACTTCGGTGGCAAGACTGTCACCAGGCTGGAGTACGAAGCCTACGACGTGATGGCCATCAAGAAGCTGGAAGAGGTGCGGGACAGCCTGTGCGCCGATTACGGCATCGAGGACATCGCAATCGCGCACCGAACCGGTCGGGTGGACGTGGGCTACATCAGCTTGGTGGTGGCCGTGGCCTCACCGCACCGGGTCAAAGCGTTTGAGGCTTGCCACGAGGCAGTGAACCGGATCAAGACCATCGTGCCCATCTGGAAAAAGGAGTGGTTCGCCGACGGCTCGCGGTGGGTGGCCTGCGAGGACCACGAGTTCACGGACGAAGCCGAGCATCACCATGCCCATGCGGAACGGCACACGGCAGCCGTTGGGGACGACTAGGAGCCAATGAACGGCTAGCGTAAGCCGTCTATCAGGTGGACCAGTATCCGGCCGGCCGGAAGATCCACGTCCTTCACAACATGCGCCACGGCGGGCAGCAGTATTTCCTTGCCGGTGTCGGAGGTTACGACGTAAACGTCATTGCTGCCGGTGATGAGTACCTCCTGCAGGGTACCCAGTTGTTCGCCCTGATCGGTGACCACGTTGAGACCGACGAGTTGGTAATGGTAATACTCCCCGGGCGGTAGATCAGGAGCGGGGTCCACTGGAGCGATGAGCCACTGTCCGGCCAGGGATCGGACGGCGTCCGCGCTCTCCAAGCCGTCCAGTTGTAGCAGGCCATAGCCTCCGGGCAGCTCGCGAAAGTCCGTAATGGCGCGAGACTTCCCCGTGACGGTCAGGTTGTTCCCGACCCGAAACCGGGACGGGTTGTCGGAAAGGCACTGAACCCGAAGGGTACCGTCATTACCGTGGCCGCGTATGATCCGTCCGACTGCCACCGCGCCATCGGGCAATGGCGGCTCCGCGTCAGGCAGCGGGCTACGCGACGAGGCGGGCCGCTGGAAGCGCCGGGAACGCTTGCGGCTAGACAATCTCCAACACGGCCCGGGTGCCGTCCTTGACTGCCGCTACCCGGAGCAGTACCCGCATAGCTTGGGCCACTCTTCCCTGTCGCCCTATGACCTTGCCCTTGTCTTCGGGGGCCACTTCAAGGCGAATGACGATCTGGTCGCCTTCGTCTGATTCCGTAACCCGGACGGCTTCGGGATTGGACGTCAGCGACTGAGCGATAAACTCAATCAGCTCTTTCATCCGAGTTGACCTTGCTGAAGATGTCGTTGCGTTCAAAGATCTGCCGCACGGGGTCCGAAGGCTGAGCGCCCTTGCGCAACCATTCGACCGCTCGGCTCTCGTCCAAGGTCACTGCCGGCGGGTCCGCCATGGGGTCGTAGTGGCCAATTCCGTCGATGTAAGCGCCATCCCTGGGGTTGCGCTTTTCCGTAACGACGATTCGGTAATAGGGGCGGCCTTTTTTGCCCACGCGCCGAAGGCGGATCCGTAGCATCTGAACTCCGTGTTGCTGATTTGGTATACGCAGGATTCCAATGTATGGATTTGCCTCACGTTTGTCAAACGAAATCGCTCGCGTGGAACGGGCAAACCGTCAGGGCGGGAATGGCCAAGGAATCAAAACGGGGTCACCAGACCCCGATCTCGGAAGAGCCGCCCGAGTTGGCGTAAGTTAAAAGGATATCGGGCCCAGACTGGACCTTTGGCTTGTCGCCCGATACTCCCAGAACCTCTGGGGCGACGGTAGACACTGGTCTGGGCCCGACGAACGGGCTAAATGCCTTTTTTGAAAAGCGATGACGCTAAGAGGCGTTCACCCCGTCGTGTCCAGACTGGTGCCTACCATCGCCCCAGCATGTTAAACTGTGTTCCATTAGCCATCACCTCCTTTCTCAAAGTTCCGCACGAGCGGTTGATCCGAATCTACAATCAGGACATCGCCTTGTCAACCCATTTCGCGCGCGAATCTGGCCGTGAGTTAAGTACTGAAAACCCGTTGCGCGCGGTCTTCATGGGGACGCCCCGTTTCGCGGTTCCCGCCCTGGACGTTCTGGCGTCCAATCCGGCCGTGGACCTGGTTGGCGTCTACACTCCACCCGATCGCCGGCGGGGCCGGGGTCGCGTGATGGAACCCTCTCCGGTGAAAGCGCGAGCCCAGCAACTCGAGATCCCGGTTTGCCAGCCATCCACCCTGCGGAACCCGGACGCAGTCGGCGAGCTGTCCGATCTGAAGCCGGAAATCATCGTGGTGGTCGCCTATGGTCGGCTGCTGCCTGCGGAGGTGCTGGAACTTCCCCGTTTCGGCTGCGTGAACCTGCACCCCTCGCTGCTGCCTCGCCACCGGGGACCATCCCCGGTTCCAGGGGCAATCCTCAGCGGCGACGACACCACAGGCGTCACGCTGATGTTGCTCGACGAAGGCATGGACACCGGGCCGGTGATCGCTCAGCGTTCCCGGGAACTGCGGCCGGACGATGACGCCGAAACCCTCACTGATGAGTTGTTCCGCGAAGGGGCGTTGCTGCTCAACGAGACACTTCCCGGTTGGGTGTTCGGGAATATCGACGCCCGCCGGCAGGACGAGAATTTGGCCACGTACACCTCGAAGATGGAACGCGCTGATGGGTTGGCCGACTGGGATCGATCAGCAGAGTTTCTCTGGCGACAGCAAAGGGCGTATACGCCCTGGCCGGGGCTGCACAGCGCGTGGGAGGGCAAGGAGCTCAAGCTCCTGGAGGTTTCACCGTTGCTGGACGGACGCGCGGAACCGGGCGTGGTGGTCCGTACCGACGGCGATGAGTTGGCGGTGGGAACCGGCGAAGGGCTGTTGATGATCCGCCGCTTGCAGTTGGAGGGACGCCGGCCCGCGTACTCGGATGACTTCATCCGGGGATACCCCGGCTTCATTGGGGCCCGGCTAGGTTGACCGGAACGCGCCGCGCTACCGGGGCACGCCCTGGTGGAACTTCTTGGTTCCGCATTTGATGCATACTGCGATGGTCGCCGGCCGGCCGTTTCTCATCGTGATGTACTCTACGTCGCGCGACGGGGTGTTGGCGCGGCACAGGGCGCAGTACATGATGGCCGGGTTGTAGGATGCGCACACTGGTAATCCCCCAGGCTGAAAAGTATTCGGTTGATATTGGCGAAGTCCCCTATTGGGTACCGCCTGGTCGATCAGACGCGGATCCGGCAATCCGGACTGAACGATTTGTTGGATGCGGACGTTCTCCGTATGTCGGAACCCGTGGCAAAGTCTCGGATATCCACGGCATGATTGCCGCTCATTATTTATTACGCTCCGGCGAGTCAGCCGGTTTGCGTGCTTCCGCGCTGGACGCGCCGTGACAACGCGGTTCGACAATAGGCGTCCGATGCGAAGTCGGTCGCCCAAATGAGGTCGGTGGTGTCGACCTCACGCGTACCCAGTTAAGCTGGAACCGTCATTGCGAGCGAAGCGCGGCAATCTCGTTGGGGCAAGGAACGCTGCTGCGGGAACGAGATCGCCATCTCGCTGCGCTCCTCGCGATGACAAACTGGGTACGCGTGAGGGTGTCGACCTCTTGCATCGCGGTTCCTGGTGTAGAATCGCGGCAACTTCGCCGACGAGCGTTGGCGGCACGACATGGAGGGAGCTATGGCGTTCGCAGGAGTACCCACCGAATCTGAAGTGTTGACGTGGTATCGCGATGAGAACAACTGGGGCCGCTGGGGCCAACAGGACCAGCTGGGCGCGCTGAACCTGATCACCACGGCCAAGCGGACCCAGGCCGCCGCCCTGGTGCAAACCGGTGAAACGGTGAGCTGCGCCCGCCCGATCACCACGGAGATGACGCCGGATATCACCCACCAGGTGCAGCGGTTCATGGTGGATAGCGGCGAGGGCCGCGACACCGACCCCCTGGAACGCCGCAATTCCCGGCGCGGAGCCGCCGAGTTCATCGGCATGGTATTCCACGGGCAGACCATCACGCACATCGACGCGCTGTCGCACTACTCCTACGACGGCCTGATGTACAACGGCGTGCCCGCAGGGGTGGTCACGTCACGGGAAGGAGCTCAAAGCCACGCCATCGACCTGACCGCCCAGGGGCTGGTCAGCCGGGGCGTGCTGCTCGACATCGCCAGGGTGCGCGGCGTCGACTGGCTGTCGCCCGACGCGCCGGTGATGCCCGAGGACCTGGACGCGGCCGAGCGCGACCATGGCGTCACGGTCCAGGAAGGGGACATCCTGCTTGTTCGGACCGGCAACTACCGCCGTCGGCTTGTGGACGGCCCTGTACCGGGAACCGAACCCAGCGTGGCGTGCCATGTCGCCTGCGCGCCTTGGTTCAAGGAGCGGGGAATCGCCATGCTGGGCACGGACACGTCCAACGACATCCGCCCCAACCAGTACGAGAACATCGTATCGCCGCTGCACATCGCCTGCCTGGTGTACCTGGGCGTCTGGCTGATCGACAATGCGAACCTGGAGGACGTCGCCGAGGTCGCTGCGCGGCACGGCCGGTACGAGTTCATGCTGTCCATTGGTGCATTGCGCCTGCGCAACGTGACCGGCAGCCCGGTGAACCCGATCGCGATTTTCTAGGAGGATTCGTGGGAGGGAAACGCCTCCCGCGTACCCAGTTTGCGGTGGGGGAACGTCAGAAGCAGGATTTTCAAGATTTGGGGATTGTCAGGATTAGAACCGTTCCGCGATGGGGCTCTTCCAATCCTGTCCAATCATGAAATCCCGTAAATCCTGCTTCTGACGAATCGCGGAAGCAGACCCGCTTGCTGCCCGTTTCAGCGTTGACCATCACTCCAACCTATGCTAGGATTTTCGCGGCAAACCTACGGGCTCAGACGATTATTGTAGGTTTGCACAGGTTTAGGTGGCTACGAGTACAGAAAACCCGCCGCGCTGGATGTCCCTGGGCGAGGTTTGCCGGGCGTTGGAAATCAACGAGGCGACTCTTCGGCAGTGGGCGGACCGCGGCCGTCTGCCGGTGTATCGCACTCCCGGCGGGCACCGCCGTTTCCTGCGCGAGGACGTGGACGCGCTGCTCAGCCGAAATGAAGCGTCCGCAACCGACCCTGAAGATCTGGCCCTGCAGGAAATCCGGCGGAAGCTCAGCCAGGCGGACGTATCGGAACAGTCCTGGATGGAGAGTTTCCAGGCCGAGGGGCGGGACCGCATGAGGCTGTTCGGGCGGCGTTTGCTCTCGCTGCTGCTGCGGAACGACCTTGAGGATCGCAACGGTCGCAAGGGCGAGACCATGTCCGAGACCCACATGTTGGGCCACGAATACGGCTCGGAGATGGCCGCGAGAGGCGTGCCGCTGACCGACAGCGTGCAGGCCTTTCTGTTTTTCCGGCAGGCCGTGGTCGAGGCGGTGCAGCCGGACCGACTGCGGCAGGTGGTGGAAATTTCAGACGGAGTGCTGGTCGGGCTGGTTGATGCCTACAGTATCCGTCTGGCCGCTAACGAAACCCACACGAGCGACAGCCTGCGGGCATGATCGGCCGACATCTGATGGTGGCGTGACATGACTACTGAATCTATGGACATTACCGACCGCAAGTTGCTTAACATGGTCCAGAGCAATTTCCCCATGGTGGAGGAACCGTACCGGGAGATTGCCGAAGACCTGGAGATCAGCGAGGCCGAGTTGCTGGAGCGGCTCACCGAGTTGAAGCGGCAGAACGTGGTGCGCCAGATCAGCGCGATCTTCGACACCCGCCGCCTGGGTTACAAGACCACGCTGGTGGCGTTCGCCTACGGCGACGGCGACCTGCATGACGGCGCGATCTTCATCAACCGGCACCCCGGCGTGAGCCATAACTACGCCCGGGAAGGCTCCTACTACAACCTGTGGTTCACGCTGGCCGTGCCACCGGACGGCGACCTGCAGGCCACAGTGGAATGGATGGCGCAAAAGACCAACGCCATCGAGTTCCGCATCATGCCCACTATCCGGTTCTTCAAGATCGGCGTGAACTTCGACATGGTGAAACGGCGCAGCGACGCCTACAACTACAACCCCGATTCCGGTCGCCCCAATGGAAATGGCAACGGCCAGAGCCGCGTACCCGCCAGCGACTGGAACCAGGCCCAGGAGATCACCGAATGGGACAAGCAGGTGATCCGCGAGGCGCAGGAGGACCTGCCCCTGGTGTCTCGTCCGTTCGATGACATGGCGCAGCGGCTGGACCTGACCGTGCCGGAACTGTTCGCACAGTTGACCGAGTACCAGGAGCGCAAGTTGATGCGCCGGTTCAGCGCCGTGCTGTATCACCGCCGCTCCGGTTTCCGCGCCAACGCGATGATTGTTTGGAAGGTGCCGCCCGAACGGTCCGAAGAGGTCGGGATGATAATGGCGGAACACTCGGCGGTTACCCACTGCTACGAGCGGCCGACGTTCCCCGACTGGGAGTACAGCCACTTCACCATGGTCCACGCGCCCACCCGTGACGAGTGCGAGGACATCGGCCGGGAAATCGCCCAGGCTACCGGCATCTCCGACAACCTGTTGCTTTACAGCACCCGCGAGTACAAGAAGACCCGCGTCCGCTACTTCGTGGAAGACTACGAGCGGTTCTGGGACAGCGCCGAGGAGGCTGAAGCGATGGCGGAGGCCCTGGTCTAGTACCGGATTGCCATTTGTCAGAATCAGGATTTACAGGATTTCAAGATTTTCCGGATTACCCCTCACAATCATGTCAATCCGGCAATCTCGAAAATCCTGATCCTGACAAACCCTTGCGACACCAAACACCATGCCTGAGTACTACCCCGTATATCTCAACCTGACCGGCAAGCGCTGCGTCATCCTGGGCGGCGGCACCATCGCCCAGGGCAAGCTGGCCGCACTGCGCGACGCCGGGGCCGACATCACGGTGATCAGCCCGCAGTCCACCGACGGCATCAAGCGGGCCGCCCAGCGAGGCCACATCACTCTCATCCAGCGTGAGTACCGCCCGGGCGACCTTGATGGCTCTTTCATCGCCGTGGCAGCGACCAACGTCTGGCACGTGAACCGGCAGATTTACGAAGAAGCGGAAGAGCGCGGCGTGCTGCTCAACGTGGTCGACGACCCCGACCAGTGCACGTTCATCGCGCCTTCGATCGTCCGGCGGGACCCGATCACGCTGGCGATTTCCACCGGGGGCGCCAGCCCGGCCCTGGCCCGAAAGATGCGTGAAACCCTGTCCGAAGACAAAGTGCTGCAGTGGGCCGACTTGGCGGACATTCTGGCCCGGGCGCGCAAGGTTATCAAGGAACAGCGGACGGTGATCGATCCTACCCGCTGGCAATGCGTCATCACCCAAGACCTGCTGGCGATGGCGCGCAACGGCAGGGATGACGAAGCGGTGGACGCTGTGCTGTCGCAGTTGCTGGACGACAGCCTTCCGGAGATGTGCCCTGATCTGACCGCCTGCCGGGCCGGCGGCTGTGTCAAACGAGCCGCGTTGCGAGCTGCGGAGGCGGTGAGTTGAGCCTCCTGGTACTGGGCCTGGATCACCGGACCGCGCCGGTGGAGTTGCGCGAGCGACTGAGCGTCGAACGGGATCAGTTGCCGGACGCGTTGGCGCAGCTGGCGGAATACGTGCCACAGTCGGTCATCGTTTCCACCTGCAACCGGACCGAGGTCTACACCTACGACCCAGACGATATTGGGCTGGTGGGCCGAGTAGGCGATTTCCTGATCGGATATTCGGGTGTGCCTGGCGACGAGTTGGAGCGGCACATTTACCAGCTATGGGAATCGGACTGCGTCTCGCACCTGTTTCGCATGGCCAGCGGCCTGGAATCTATGATCGTCGGCGAGCGTCAGATCCTGGGGCAGGTACGGGCGGCGTTCAGCGTTGCCAGCGAGGGTGGGTACATCAAGAGCCCTCTGACCCGCGTTTTCCACGATGCCCTGCGCGCCGGTCGCAGGGTGCATCGCGAGACTGATATAGGGCAGCACTCGCGGTCGGTGAGCCGCGCGGCGGTGCAACTGGCGCGGGGTCTGTTCGACCGCCTGGACGACCGGCGTGCGTTGGTGATCGGCGCCGGAGACGCGGGGCGCATGGTGGCCCGGGCGTTGGCCGACGCGGGCGTCCGACAAATCACCGTGGTCAACCGCACCCACTGGCGCGCCCAGGATCTGGCACGCGAACTTGGTGGAGTGGCTGCGCTGTTTGAAAATCTGGGGTGCGCGCTGGCGGACGCTGACCTGGTCATCAGCAGCACCGGGTCGCCCGGTTACGTGGTGGATGAGGCGATGGTCGCCGAGGCTCTGACACGCCGCAGCACCGGCGAGCCGATGATGCTCATCGACATTGCGGTGCCTCGCGACATCGAGCCAACCGTCGACAACCTGGACCGGGCGCGGCTTTACGACATTGACTCCCTGGCGCAGGTGGCCGAAGTTTCGCTGGATGGTCTCGCCGGCGAAGTGCAGAAAGCCAGCAAACTGGTCGACGCGGAGCTTGCCCGATTCTCAGAATGGTGGCACTCATCGGACGCTATGGAGCTGGTGGTCGGTATGCGACGCCGCGCGGACGAGGTACGACGGGAAGAAGTGACCCGGACGCTCCGCATGCTGGGAGAGGACGAGGACGGCGATCTGGCGGAACGTTTGCACGCCATGACCAACGCGCTAGTCAAAAAACTGCTGCACCGTCCCACGGTGGAACTGCGCTCGGGGGACAATACGACGGACTACCGGGTGGCGCGTCGACTGTTCGGCGACGACGACCGGCGCAAGCGGCGCTGACCTTACGGACCATCCTCATGGCTGGCGTCACGATACGGGTGGGCACCCGGGGCAGTCGGTTGGCGCTGATTCAGACTGAGCTGACACTGGCGGTGCTGCGCGCTGCCCATCCCGACGTCCGTTTCGAGGTCGTTACCGTGACCACCCAGGGCGACGCCAACCAGACCGCGCCGCTAGCCGGTATGGGCCTCGGGGTGTTCGTCAAGGAGATCGAGCGTCGCCTGGAGATCGGCGAGATCGACATGGCGGTGCATAGCCTGAAGGACATGCCCACCGTGTTGCCCGACGGCATGGCGCTGGGCGCGGTATTGGAACGCGCCGACCCGCGGGACGCGCTGGTCTCGCATCTGGGCAAAACACTGGACGAGTTCCCCGCCGGTGCAAAGATCGGAACCAGCAGCCCGAGACGGCAGGCGCAGATCGCAGAACGCCGTCGCGAGCTGGAAATCGTCCCCATTCGTGGCAACGTGGACACGCGCCTCCGCAAGGCCGCGGGCGAGGAATGCGATGGTACCGTCATCGCGGTGGCCGGGCTGGACCGTATGGGGATGTCCGACGTCATAACGGAATACCTCTCGCCCGAGGAGTTTGTGCCTCCCCCAGGGCAGGGCGCGATGGCGGTGGAGATCCGCGCCGACGACGAACGCACCGCCGAGTTGGTCGCGGCGGCCGACCACTCGCCGACGACTGCGGCGGTGACGGCGGAACGGTCCTTCCTGGAGGCGCTGGGCGGCGGCTGCCAGGTTCCGGTAGGAGCATACGCGGAGTTCGACACCAACGACTCGTTGCGGCTGACGGTGTTCATGGCAGCCCCGGACGGTTCGACCACGTATCGCGTCAGCGTGTCGGGAGCGCCTTCGGACCCGGCAGGTCTGGCGGCGGAAGGGTGGGAAGTCATGCAGGAACAAGGGGCGGCGGGACTACTGACGTAGACGTAGGTGAACGTGTCACCCTCCGCTGTCTTATCGGCCACGCATCCGAAACTTGACCGGCCCAATGCACACCACTAGCATCAAACCCAACCGTGATCAACGGCAGGGAGCGCAAACCATGACAATCGCACTGGAAACGCAGGAAAAGGCCAAGCAGATTATCCTGGCTGGTCTTCGCGCCCAGTCCCACGGCTCGGTGTGGTTTTGCGACATTCACGCCGAAGTGGCCAGGAACGCGGAAGACGAAGAGTTCCTCGACATGCGCGCTATCTATGAAGGTTCCCGGGAAGATCTGGACTTCCGATCGCTCATCGCACTGCACGGCGAGATAGGGCCGCAGTTGTGCGAAATCGGAATACGGCATATCCCCTCCGTGTCGTACATCCCCAAGGCCGAATACCACCAACTGCTGTCCGAGAGGGAAGCGGCGCGCCCGTGGGACAGGCAGGGCTGATGCGCTGGCAAGACCTTATTGCAACCAGCCGATTGCTGACCGCCGTACCACACCCTGACACCCAACCCTTACAGGACTCATTGCGCCGGGCCGTCAGCACCGCGTATTACGCCATGTTCCACGCGCTGGCCAGCAGCAATGCTGACTGTCTTGTCGGTACACCTCATGACCCGTTGACTGAACACGTTTGGTTTCGTATCTACCGTGGTCTCAACCACAGTGCAGCCAAGCGAAACCTGCTGCAAAACCGGAGCCTGTTCTCTCTACAAGTCCAACAGTTCGCGGACGTATTCGCGCAGCTGCAAGACCAGCGACACCGATCAGATTATGATCCAAACACAACATTTACCCTGATTCAGACGCTGGACTGGATAAACTTGGCCGAAGCGGCCATTGAGAGCTTCATGCAAACCAGCGCCGACGAGCGCAAGATGGTGGCGATCCAGTCCCTCATCGGCAGACGGACCAACTGACTACCAGGTTCCGCTCCTTCTATGTCATCGGTTGACACCGCAAACATCGGCAAGGTTTATCTGGTTGGGGCCGGCCCCGGCGATCCCGGCCTGCTCACCGTCAAGGGCGCCCAGGCGTTGGCCGGCGCGCAGGTGGTGGTGTACGACCGGCTGCTGGACCCGTCGCTGCTGGGGTTGGCGTCGGCGGAGCGGGTGTTTGTGGGCAAGGAACGCGGCCGGCAGGCTTTGACCCAGGCGGAAATCAACCGGCTGCTGGTTGCAGAGGGGTTGGCGGGCAAGACGGTGGTGCGACTCAAGGGCGGCGACCCGTTCGTCTTCGGCAGGGGTGGCGAGGAGGCCCAGGCTCTGAGCGAGGCCGGCGTTCCGTTCGAGATAGTGCCCGGGGTCACCTCGGCCGTTGCTGCCGCCGCGTATGCCGGCATACCGGTCACGCACCGGGGTGTGTCCACCGCGGTCACCATCGTGACCGGCAGCGAGGACCCAAGCAAGGGCGAGACCACCACCGACTGGTCGGCTCTGGCCAAAACGGGAGGCACGCTGGTGACCCTGATGGGTTGGGCGGCGCTCCCTGGCATCGCGGCCACGCTCCAGGCTCATGGCATGTCCGGGGACACTCCCGCCGCGCTGGTGCAGTGGGGCACCTGGAGCCGGCAGCGCACGGTCACGGGCACGCTGTCCGACATCGCAGAACGGGGGAAGTCCGCCGGGATCGGCGCGCCGGTGATCGCCATCATCGGCGAAGTGGCTCGGCTACGGGAGGAAATCGGCTGGTTTGATCGCCGGCCTCTGTGGGGCAAGCGCGTGCTCGTGACCCGCTCCCGAACGCAGGCGTCGCGGCTCATTGAGTTGCTCAAGGATCTGGGGGCGCAACCGGTCGAATTACCGTCCATCGAGATCGGTCCCCTGGACGACTACGGCGAACTCGACCAAGCCCTGACCGACGCCGCGGAGGTACCCGGACGATGGATAATATTCGCCAGCGTCAACTCAGTGGAACACGTCTGGGAAAGGTTGCGGGCGTTGGGAAAAGACGCGCGGTATTTCGCCGGCGCGACGGTGGGCGCCATCGGGCCGGCGACGGCCAGGGCGTTGCGGGAACGTGGGATCGAGCCCGACTTCATTCCGAAACGCTCGGTATCCGAAGAGGTGACCGCCGAGCTTTCCGGCCGGGACTGGGATGGACGCCTGGTGTTGCTGCCCGGCTCCGCCATCGGGCGGGATGCGCTGGCCGCCGGGCTGAAGAAGCTGGGAGCCAACGTGCGGCTGGTCCCAGCGTACCGCAACGCGCGGCCGGAAGGCATCGAAGAGAAAGCGCGGGCCGCGTTTGAGCAGGGGATCGATGTGGTAACCTTCACTAGTTCGTCAACAGCGCGGAACCTAGTAGACATCCTGGGCGCTGACCGCCATCTGCTGGAGTCCAGCGCCATCGCGTGCATCGGCCCGATCACAGCGGCCACGGCCCAGGAATTGGGATTGACTGTTGACATCATCGCCGCAGAACACAACGTGGAAGGGTTGGCCGACGCGCTGACCAGCCATTTCTCCGGCCTCACCCATGACCAGTCTGGATTCCGGCTTTCGCCGGAATGACGGGAAATGGGCCGCAATGGCGGACAACGGGCTGGAATGACGGGAAATAGAAGGAGGGACATCATGCTGAAGCACCCAGATCTGCGCATGCGCCGGTTGCGGGAGAAAGCGCCCGTGCGGGAGATGGTGCGGGAAACCCGCATCAGCGCCGCCAACTTCATCTACCCGATGTTCGTCACCCACGGCGAGAATATTCGGGACGAGATTGAGCCGATGCCCGGGTGTTATCACACCTCCATCGATCGCCTGGGCGAGGAAATCGACGAGGTTGTTGAGCTGGGCATCCCGTCAGTGCTGCTGTTCGGCCTGCCTCCGGAAAAGGACGGCATCGGGAGCGGGGCGTACGATCCCGAAGGGATAATCCAAGAGGCAACCCGCACCATCAAGGAACGGGCGCCGGGGCTCATGGTGATCGGTGACGTGTGCCTGTGCGAGTACACTGACCACGGCCACTGCGGCGTAATCGACGGCGACCGGATCGACAACGACGCCACGCTGGAACTGCTGGCCCGGTCGGCGCTGACGCAGGTCCAGGCTGGAGCCGATATGGTCGCGCCGTCCTCGATGATGGACGGGCAGGTGCGCGCCATACGAGAGACCCTGGACGCCCATGGGTACGACGACACGCCGATCATGGGCTACGCGGCCAAATACGCATCATCGTTCTACGGGCCATTCCGCGTCGCCGCCGACTCCACTCCGCAGTTCGGCGACCGCCGCAGTTACCAGATGGATCCGGCCAACCGCCGCATGGCCATGCGGGAGATCGAGTCGGACATCGCCGAGGGGGCGGACATCGTCATGGTTAAGCCGGCCATGGCATACATGGACGTGATCAAGGAGGCCCGGGAACGGTACGACTACCCGCTGGCGGCGTACAACGTGAGCGGCGAGTATTCCATGGTGAAGGCCGCATCACGCGCTGGCTGGATCGACGAAAAGCCCATCACGCTGGAACTGCTGACGGCCATCCGCCGCGCCGGCGCGGACATCATCATCTCCTATCATGCCAAGGAAGTGGCCCGCTGGCTGCAGGGGCTGGAGTAGGGTCGAGACCCGCTACGGGTCGGAAGAATCCGGCACGTTGACATGCTCCATCATCCCTTTCACAATGAATCCGAGAAGACATGGGACTACGAGGAGGCGCGAAATGACACAGACCACGGCCTATTCGGTTGACACATTCATCGACGACGTGCGCGAGATTTTCGACACCACGCAGGACGCGCTGGCACAGGCCTCAGGCGTCGCCAAGCACATGGAGCGCCTGCTGGCCACTCCGGGTTGGCTTGAAGAACGCCTGGAACTGCCCGACGAGGGTGGATACGGACGCTATGACCTGCACCTGGACGAGGACTACGGGCACCCCGGCGGCGGTTTCTGGCTGATGGCGTCGGTGCAGAAGCCCGACCAGGACAACCTGCCCCACGACCACGGAGCCGCGTGGGTGGTGTACGGCGTGTACGACGGCGCGATCAAGCAGACCAAGTGGCGCTGGTTCTACCCCGGCGAGGGCGTCGACTCCGTCCAGATACAGGAGACCGGCGACTTCGTGCAGGAGGACGGCAAGGTGGCCTTCTTCCTGCCCGGCGAGATCCACAACACGCTGAACGTGACCGGCGACCGCGCGGTGGTGGTGCGACTGGAGTCCCAGAAACTGGACCGCGTGACTCGCTACCAGTACAACCCCGATGAAGGCACCATGGTGGTGATGGACCGCTAGCATCATACCGTTGCCGCCGCAGGCAAACTCAATATGCGCAGGAACGGCTCCAATCGGGGCCGTTCCGGGCATTGACGCTCCGGCGTGCTGAGTTGAGTTCGTACAATGGTCGCTACGACCGGTTAAAGCGGAGGATCCTCGTCGGGCAGACTGTGAAGGCCGCTGTGTACAAGTACGAGATCATCCTCTACTGGAGCGATGCTGACGGCGTGTTTATTGCGGAAGTCCCGCAACTCCCGGGTTGCGCGGCCCACGGAAATACACAGGTGGCTGCGCTCAAGAATGTCAATGACGCGATCAGTCTATGGATTGACACCGCGAGAAAATTCAACGATCCGAAACCGGAACCCAAGGGTGAGCGCCTGATGCTGGCGTGAACGTAACTTATCCACGCGTCGAGGAGACATCCACAATGCAGCAAGGTAGGTCCCAGCAGCTTTTCGAACAGGCGCAGAGGGTGATTCCCGGTGGAGTGAACAGTCCGGTGCGGTCATTTCGCGCAGTGGAGGGGACACCGCCGTTCATCGCGCGCGGGGCCGGCTCCCGCGTATGGGACGTGGACGGCAACGAGTACATCGACTACCTGGGGTCCTGGGGACCCTTGGCGCTGGGGCACGCGCACCCCGCGGTGGTGGAGGCCGTGCAGCGGGCGGCGGCGGACGGCACCTCCTTTGGCGCGCCGGTGGAGCAGGAAGTGGAGTTGGCCGAGATGATCTGCGCCGCCCTACCTTCGGTCGACCAGGTGCGCCTCGTCAACTCCGGCACCGAAGCGTGCATGACCGCGCTGCGGCTGGCCCGGGCCTACACCGGCCGCGACAAGATCGTGAAATTCGCCGGCAACTACCACGGTCACGCCGACGGGTTGCTGGTGGCGGCCGGCTCCGGCGCACTGACCCACGGCGTTCCTACCAGCGCGGGCGTTCCGGAGGCCTACGCCGCCGAAACCCTGATTGCCACTTTCAACGAGATCGCTTCCGTGCAGGGTTTGTTCGATGCGTGGCCCGACGATATCGCGGCCGTTATCGTCGAACCCGTGGCGGGCAACATGGGCGTAGTGCCGCCGGCCGAGGGTTTCCTGGAGGGCCTGCGCAGCGTCACCGAGGCCAACGGGGCCCTGCTCATATTCGACGAGGTGATCACCGGCTTTCGCGTGGCCTACGGCGGAGCGCAGACGCTCTTCGGAATAACGCCGGACATCACCACGATGGGCAAGATTATCGGCGGTGGGCTGCCCGTGGGCGCTTACGGCGGGCGCAGCGAGGTCATGCAGCAGGTCGCTCCTCTTGGACCGATGTACCAGGCCGGCACGCTATCCGGCAACCCGCTGGCCGTCGCCGCCGGCGTGGCTACGCTGACCGAACTGGGACGCCCGGGCGTGTACGATCAACTGGAAGCCACGGCGGTGCGCCTGACCGACGGCGTCAGCGCGGCATTCGCCCGGGCCGAAGTACCGTCGACGATCAACCGCGTGGCGTCGATGTTCACCGGCTTTTTCAACGCCGGGCCGATGTCGGCGCTGGCCGAGGTGGAGCAGTCGGACACGGCGGCCTACGGGAGATACATGCATGCGCTGCTGGACCGGGGCGTGTACATCGCGCCTTCCCAGTTCGAGGCGGGGTTCGTCTCCATTGCCCACACCAATGAAGACATTGATCGGACGATTGAGGTGGTGGGCGAAGCGTTGGCGGGATTGGGATAGTTGGTCTCCGCTCTGGGAACAGTGTGTAGGGGCGAATAACTATTCGCCCCTATGGATTTTCTGCATGACGACGACAGACATACTGGCCCTGCTCAAGCGGCATTTCGGCTACGACGAGTTTCGCCCGGGGCAGGAGGAGATCATCTCCAACGCGCTGGCCGGTCGGCACGCGTTGGTGGTGATGCCCACCGGCGGCGGCAAGTCCATTTGCTACCAGTTGCCGGCGCTGGCGACGGGTGGGGTGACCCTGGTGATCTCGCCTCTCATTGCGTTGATGAAGGACCAGGTGGATGCGCTGATTGCCAACGGCATATCCGCTGAATTCCTCAACAGCACGCTGGACAACCGGACCGCCGCCGAAGTGGAACGCAGGGCGCAGGCGGGAGGAGTTCGATTGCTCTACGTCGCGCCGGAGCGGGTGGCCATGCCTGGGTTCCGGCGGTTCCTGGGGACGCTGGACCTGCGGATGATCGCCATCGACGAGGCGCACTGCATCAGCGAGTGGGGGCACGATTTCCGGCCCGATTATCGGGCGCTGGCGGATCTGCGCGACCTGTTCCCCCAAACGCCGATCATGGCGCTGACGGCCACCGCCACCGAACGGGTCCAGCGGGACATCGTCGAGCAACTGCGGCTGAACGACTGTCGCCGGTTCGTGTCCGGTTTCGACCGGCCGAACCTGACCTACCGCGTCGAGCCGGGAGCGGGAGCCTGGGATGCCTTGCTGGGCTTGCTGGAGGAGCGGAGGGGACAGTCCGCGATTGTGTACTGCTTCTCCCGAAAGGACACTGAGGAACTCGCCGCCAGGCTCACCGGCCACGGGCATCCGGCGGTTGCGTATCATGCCGGCCTGGACGCAGACACCAGACGGCTGACGCAGGAACGGTTCATCGACGGCGACGTTCCCATTGTGGCTGCCACCATCGCCTTCGGCATGGGCATCGACAAGCCGGACATCCGGTTGGTGGTCCACCATACCCTCCCCAAATCCATCGAGAGCTACTACCAGGAAACTGGCCGCGCCGGCCGGGACGGGCTGCCCAGCGAATGCGTGCTGTTCTTCAGCGAGGGCGACCGGGCGAAGCAGGAGTACTTCATCCAGGGTATGACCGGGGACGCCCGCGCAACAGCGGAAACCCAGCTTCAGCAGATGGTCGACTACTGCCGGCTGAGCACCTGCCGGCGCAGTTATTTGCTTCAATATTTCGGCGACACGCTGAGCGCAAGTTCCTGCGGCGGCTGCGACGTGTGCCTGGCGGAACGGCAAACAGTGGATGTCACCGTGGTTGCCCAGAAGATGCTGTCGGCGGTTATCCGCACGGGGGAACGGTTCGGCATCGCCCATGTCAACCGGGTGCTGCTGGGCAGCAAAGACAAGCGGATTAGCGAGTGGGGGCATGACAAGCTAAGCGTGTTTGGCATCGTTGACGATTATGACCGCAACGGGCTGCGCCGGATTACCGATGGACTGGTGGGACAGGGGCTGTTGGCGCGGGCGGACGGGCAGTATGCCGTCGTAAGCGTAACTGCCGCCGGACGGGAGTGGCTGCGCAGCCGACGAAGTTTGACGCTGCAACTACGGGTTGACGAAAGCACGCCCAAACGGGAGAGGCGGCGTGAACGTGCGTCAGTGAGCAGCGGCCCTTTGGATACTGACGCCGGATTATTTGAGAAATTACGTGCGTTGCGCCGGCGACTGGCCGATGAGCAAGGTGTGCCAGTTTATGTGGTGTTCAATGATGCGACATTGCGAGGATTGGCTGCTGCAAAACCAACTGATCGTGAGGCCATGCTACGCGTGTCGGGCATAGGTCCGGCCAAACTGAACAGTTATGGAGAGGCGTTTGTGGAGGTTATTCGTGGTCATATCGGCGGCGTCGCCGCGCCCGGTCAGACCAAAACGTATAGCGTGGATGAGGTACGTCAGGAATATCCCAAAGCGTATGAACCATGGACTGCTGAAGAAGAACAGGAACTAGCACGATTGCACCGCACGGGTTGGGGCATCTCAGAAATTGCTACTCATTTGGGACGGCAGCCCGGCGGAATCCGGTCACGCCTAACCCGATTGGGACAAGATAACGGCGATCAACACCTGGGCACT
This sequence comes from Dehalococcoidia bacterium, assembly GCA_022827095.1. Taxonomy (GTDB): domain Bacteria; phylum Chloroflexota; class Dehalococcoidia; order Lucifugimonadales; family UBA3495; genus Bin87. Next base: position 144,071 of record JAJDTP010000016.1, on the reverse strand, counting down.
ACTCACGCATTGACGCATCAATTGTTGCAACGGGGATTGACTATTGCAGAAATCGCAGAGGAAAGAGGACTGTCACCAGGGACGGTATTGGCTCACATCGAGCGCATCGTGAAAGCCGGCGAAACCGTTGATTTAGGGCCACTGCTTCCGGTGCCCGAACGAGTGGAACAAATCAAGGCAGCTTTGCAGGCAGCGGGACATGAGCGGCTGGCTCCGGCGAAAGAATTGCTGGGTGATGATTACCCTTATGATGAAATCCGGTTGGTGCGCCTCGCGTTCAGCATGGAAATGAATAGGGGCGAATGATCATTCGCCCCACTGGATTCCGGCTTTCGCCGGAATGACGTTTTCGGGTGAGTTTAGGTGCCGTAGCGGGCGGCGGCGTTAGGGTCGCTGTACTCGACGTTCTTGGTGGACCAGAAGGCGGTGGCGATGTCGTCGCAGGCGGCGACCAGGGCCTCGGCGTTCTCCATGCTGACGGTCTGCTTGCACTGGCCGGCCAGCTTGAGCGCGGCGTTGAATTTGCCGGCGATTTCGTTGGCGTCGGTGCCGGGCCAGGCGTAGTCGGCCCAGAGGATGCGCAGCTCTTCCTTGCACTTCTCGGCGTGCTCTTCCTTGACGGTGACGTAGCGGGAGAAGGTGTTGGCGAAGGACTGGCGGTCTGCGGCCGGGGCGCCGGGCTGCGGAGCCTCCAGGTTCTGCATGCGGAGGACCATCTTCTGCACGGTCTGGGCGGCCATCTTGGCCACGATGGGGTCGTAGATACCGCAGGGGATATCGCAGTGGGCGTGGGCCGTGCGAGGCTTCAGGGCGGCGATGGGATTGAACATCGTGTGCAGTCTCCTTTCGGGTGATGACAACGGGGGGTGGACAACCGTCATGGACGGCGCAATTTCGGCAAAAATGCTAGCGCACTTTGGCGGTAGGCGCAACCGATGGGCAGGAGTTGGGGCGGTAAAGGAGGCCACATTTCAGTCACCACACTGGCCCCGGCATTCAAGGTAGCTTCCAGGATTCCTTTGACCAGTGATTTGAACTTAGGCCTCATAATGGGTACCTCCTCTGTCGGTCGCAATTTGTACCGCACGAACCACACTGTCCGAGCCCATAAAATGGGAAAAGCCCAGCGTAAGCACACTAGGGTGAGAGATACACCGAGACCAGTGATGGCGCTCGGAATCGAATCCGAGGACCCCCCCTTTACCGGCCCAATTCCCGCCACTTTAGTCTAGCATCAGTAGGTCCATAGCGCTACTGTCGAATGCATGGCCGTCGGAGCTAAAACTCTCGACAGGGACGGCGTCAGTCTAGTGGTCACGGGAAAACTCCCTGCCATCCTACGAAAGTCCCATATGCGGGGTAGCCGATGCGCAGCGTGACCAGCGTCTCCGGAGAATGGCGCTCCAGCATTCTGAAATTGGCCGCCAAGCCATCGGCGTCGAACTCATACTCGCCAGTTTTGACGTCCAGCGTAATGTACTCTCCGTGGTGTTCAGGTTCGACCAGATGGCGGATATTGGCGTCATAGATCGCTATGGCTTGCGCTACGATCGAGTCCTCTTGACCAGGAACGGGAACGAGCGCCTTGCTTGTCCCCTGATTGGCAACTCCGGTTTCATCGTCGGGCACCGGCCTGGCGCGCATGCCGAAAGTGCCGAACGCAGGGTAGCCGATGCGCAGTGAGACCAGTGTTGCTGGAGAATAGCGATCGAGCATCCTGAGATTGGCCGCCAGGCTGTCGGGGTCGATCTCGTACTCGCCGGTAATCACATCCAAGGTAAGGTATTCACCGTGGTGTCCCGGTTCAACCAGATGGCGGATTTTGGCGTCATATATGGCGTAGGCTTGATCTACGACCGCGTCGCCCTCGTCGGTGTGGTCGAATGGGGTCTTTCTCCCTTGGTGCCCGATGATTCCGGCGTTGTCTCTGTTCGGATCGCTGGCCATCAGTTCCCTCCTGGACACACGATTCTCAGCCTTGCCGATGCCGGCCGATGTTCGATTGTAGCAGGCGGTTCTTATGCCCTGTGCTATCCTTGCGCCATCAATCACGCGCCGGAGGGATGTTGCCATGCGCGCTGCCGTATACAAGGGTGAGCAGGTATTGCAGGTTGAAGAATTGCCCGATCCTACTCCCGGGCCGAACCAGGTGGTGATGCGGGTGAAATACTCCGCCATCTGCGGCACCGACGTACATGCCTTTATGTACGACCTGGCTCAACCGGGCGCGGTGATGGGGCACGAATACACCGGCACTATCGTCGACGTGGGGCCTGGCGTAAGTCGCTGGCAGGTGGGCGACCGAGTGGTGGGCAGCGGCGGGCATCCCCCGCCGGGTGGCGGCTCGGCAACGCGCACCAACCCCCGCTTCAACTACCGAACCATGGGCTTCCAGCAGAACGCGCGGCCGCGGGGATACGCCGAGTTCGTGCTGCTGGACGAGTGGGAGCCGACGCCTGTCCCCGATGATGTGACCGACGAGCAGGCGGCGCTCTGCGAGCCGTGCGCCGTTACGGTTCACGCCGTGCGCCTGTCCGACATCAAGCTGGGCCATGCCGTGCTGGTGCTGGGCGCCGGACCCATCGGCCTGCTGTGCATGCAGACGGCGCGGGCCGCGGGGGCGACCACAGTGATCGTATCCGAGCCGGCGCCCGGTCGCGCGGAAGCTGCCCGGTTGCTGGGCGCGGACGCGGTGCTGAACCCCATGGACGCGGATTTCGCTGAGCGGGTCGTGGAGTTGACCGGCGGCACGGGGCCACAGGTGGTGTTCGAGTGCGCCGCCGCGCCGTCGACGCTGGAGCAGGGACTGGACCTGTGCGCACGGGGCGGGCAGGTAGTGATGATCGCCATCGCCTGGGAACCCACGCCGGTGGTGCCTCCCAACTGGATGGCGCGGGAGGTGCGGATGCAGTCGTCCTTCGGGACGTTGCCCGAGGACTGGCAGATCGCCCTGGAACTGATGCGCACCGGGCGGGTGTCCGTAGAACACATGCTGTCGGGCACGAACTTCGTGCCGCTGGAGGGTATCCAGGGGGCGTTCGAGGCGCTGTGCCACCCCACCAGTGAGCTGCAGATGGTGGTGGAGCCGTAGGTATGTAACTGTTCAGACTCGCAGGGCAAGTGTCATTGCGAGCGTAGCGCGGCAATCTCGTTGGTGTAGGGGAGCCCGTTGGGCCAGACGTTGCGGCTACGGCGTCGAGATTGCCACGACGCAAGCGTCTCGCAATGACAACTTCCTGGATTCTGAACACTTACGTAGGTATAGGGCTATCGCATATGAAATTACGGACCCGTCACTCCAGCGAAAGCCGGAGTCCATACACCACCAAGCGCTTGGTTCCCGCAACGATATTAACGATTTGGGCCACTGGATACCGGCTTTCGCCGGTATGACGGTGCTAAAACCGTTCATATACGATAGCCCTGTACGTAGGTACGTGTTCGGTTGCCGCTCCGATAGGGCCAATCTATAATCGATTGCCACATCCGCAATACATACGGCGGGCAAGGCGTCCGCTGAGGAGGACGTTTTGACTACCACCACACGGAGCCCGCGCGCCTTACTGAAGCACCGCAGCAGCGACATCACCGACGGGCCCGAGCGGGCGCCGGCCCGCTCGTATCTGCGGGCTATGGGGCTGACGGATGACGACCTGGCTAAACCCTTTGTGGCTGTGGCCAATCTGGCCAGTGACGTTACGCCGTGCAATGTCCACCTGGACAAATGGGCCGCAGCGGTCAAGGAAGGGATCCGCGACGGCGGTGGGACGCCTTTCCAGTTTGGCACCATCACCGTCAGCGACGGCATCAGCATGGGCACCGAAGGCATGAAGGCATCGCTGGTGAGCCGCGAGGTCATCGCTGATTCCATCGAAACCGTAGTATTCGGCCAGAGAATGGACGGCCTGGTTACCGTGGGCGGTTGCGACAAGAATATGCCGGGCTGCATGATAGCCATTGCCCGCCTGAATATCCCCAGTGTCTTCGTGTACGGCGGCAGCATTCTGCCGGGCCAGTACAACGGCAACGACATAAACATCCAGGACGTGTTTGAAGCGGTGGGCGCCTGGGCGGCTGGTCACATCACCGGCGAGGAACTGACGGAGTTGGAATGCGCCGCCTGCCCGGGGGAGGGTTCCTGCGGCGGATTGTTCACCGCCAACACGATGTCCACGGCCATTGAAATCATGGGGCTGTCCCTGCCCGGCGACTCTTCGCTGACGGCGGTGGACCCCCGCAAGGGCGAAGAGGCCCGCCGCGCCGGCGAGGCTGTGATGCGCATGCTGGAGGAAGGCATCCGGCCTCGGGACATCCTGACCCGACAAGCTTTTGAGAACGGTATAACGCTGGTAGCGGCCATGGGAGGCTCCACCAACGCCGTGCTGCACCTGATGGCCATTGCTCGGGAAGCGGATGTTGACCTGACGCTGGAGGACTTCGATCGCATCAGCCGCAACACCCCCTACATCACCGACATGAAGCCGGGCGGCCGCTACGTCATGGCCGACCTGAGCCGCTACGGCGGGGTAGCGCTCATCGGCAAGCGTCTGTTGGAAGCCGGCCTGCTGCACGGGGACGCCATGTCGGTGAATGGTAAGACCCTGGCGGAAAACCTCAAGGAAACCGCCACTGTGGACGACCAGCCCGTTGTCTATAATCTGGACGCGCCCCGCAGCCCCACGGGCGGCCTGGCTATCCTGCGCGGCAACCTTGCCCCCGACGGCGCGGTAATCAAGGTCGCCGGCCACCAGGAAAAGGTGTACGAAGGTCCGGCGCGGGTCTTCGATCAAGAAGAGGCAGCCTTCCAGGCGATACAGCGCCGGGAAGTCAAGCCCGGCGACATCGTTGTAATCCGGTACGAAGGGCCTAAGGGCGGCCCCGGTATGCGCGAAATGCTGGCGGTCACCAGCGCGCTCATCGGGCAGGGCCTGGGCGATACGGTGGCTCTGATCACCGATGGCCGGTTCTCCGGAGCGTCTCACGGCCCCATGGTCGGCCACGTAGCGCCGGAGGCCATGGACGGCGGCCCCATCGGAATGCTGCGCGAGGGAGACATCATCACCCTGGACATCCCTGGCCGCCGCCTGGACGCCCGGATCACCGAGGAAGAGATGACCGACCGCCGCGCTAGGTGGCAGCCCATCGAGCCCAAGTACACCACCGGCGTGCTGGCCAAGTACGCCAAGCTGGTTTCGTCTGCGTCCGAAGGGGCGGTGACTCGCTAATCGCTCCTTCGTCAGCCATGTTCTGGCCGCTGGTGGAAACGGGAGGCTACGCGATGCTCTTTGGCATTGATTACGCCCGACAGGCGATATGGCGCAAGCGACAGCAAGAAATAGAGAAAGCCCGCAAAGAAGGGTACAAGCAGGGCTACGAAGCTCGGTTGGCGGAAGAAAACGGGCATGACGACAAACGAAATCGACGGCCGGAGGGATCAATATGACCACCGCTGCAAGTCGCGTCCAGCTTGAAAGGAAGGGATCCCTGGCGGTCATCCGGCTGAACCGGCCCGAGGCGCGCAACGCGCTGTCGCCGGAGATGGTTTCCGAGTTGGGCAACGCCATCAAGTCGTGCCGGGGTGGGGACACGCGCGCGGTCCTGCTCACGGGTACCGACGGCGCGTTCTGCTCCGGCGCCGACGTGCGCGAGTTTTCCCAGCAACTGGATGACGGGGGCCAAGAAGGTCTTTCCGATCACCTGCGGGAACTGGCGGACACGTTGCACCGAGACGTGGTGATGGGCATCCGCCGTCTGGACAAGCCAGTGGTGGCGGCGATCAACGGCGTGGCCGCTGGGGCTGGGTTCAGCCTCGCCCTGGCTTGCGATATCCGCGTCGCATCGTCGGACGCGCGGTTCCTGCTGGCCTACGCCAACATCGGCTGCACGGCGGATGGCGGGTCCACCTACATGCTGCCCCGCATCGTGGGCCAGGGACGCGCCATGGAGATCTACCTGGCCCGGCAGCCCATCGGCGCACAATACGCGTTGGAGTTGGGCTTGGTGAGCCAGGTTTTCGAGGCGGGGCACTTCGAACGACACGCCATGGAGACAGCCGACCGACTGGCCCAGGGGCCCACCCGCGCATATGGTCGGGTCAAGGCGCTGTTCGACGGCAGCTGGGACTCTGACCTGGCAACGCAGCTGGACGCGGAGACCGACGCCATCGCCGACATTGGGCTGACCCGGGACTTCCAGGAAGGCATCAGGGCCTTTTCCCAGAAGCGCCAGGCCTGGTTCCAGGGGCAGTAGCGCCGCCGGCGGACGCGCTGTGTTCAAGAGCGACCGGAGTCGCCTCTTCGACCATCTGGCCAAAGCCATGGGGGACGGTCCGACGCTGGACGCCATGCGCGCGGTTCCGCGGGAACGGTTCGTTCCCGTCCGTCTCCGGTCACAAGCCTACAAAAACAAGCCGCTTCCCATTGGAAACGGGCAGACTATTTCGCAGCCGCAGATGGTGGCATGGGCGGCTGACGCATTGGAATTGGCGGGCGATGAATACGTGCTGGAAGTCGGGGCGGGTTCCGGCTACCAGGCGGCGGTGATAGCGGCTCTCCTGCCTGAAGGCAGGGTCGTGGCCACCGAACGCATTCCGGAGCTGGCGGCCATGGCCACGGGCAACCTGGCCAAGTGCGGTGTCGGCAACGTGCAGGTGGTGCAGACCGGTCCCGGCCTGGGCGCGCCCGAGTTGGGGCCGTTCGACGCAATCCTGGTGTCGGCTTCCGCTCTGCAAGTTCCGGAGGCCCTGTTATCGCAACTGAAGCCCGGCGGAAGAATGGTGATTCCGGTAGGAGCGGGGCAGTACCAGAATCTGACCCGGGTGCGCGTGGAGGCGGATGGCGTCAAGATCGAAGAGTTGGGCCCGTGTTCGTACGTACCGCTGCTGGGCGAAGGGGCGTGGCAGACACTCCCGTGAGAGTCAGCCGCCGCGCGTCTCTGCCCCGTATGGCATAATACCCGCAGCAAGCGACACGGAGGGACAGCATGGCCGGAAAGATTGAGATCAGCCAGATCAACCACGTAACCACCATGGTGAAGGACACGGCCCGGGCGATGGCCTTCTACAACGACCTGCTGGGCATCAAGCAGATCCAGAGCCAGGTCGACAATCCGGCCATCACGTGGCTGCAACTGGAAAATGGCGTGATGGTCCACCTGATTGAGACCGACGAGGCTCCCGCCAAGCCGGGCAATATCCACCACGCTTTCCAGGTGGACGACCTTGAAGCCACCCGCGCCACGCTGGAGAGCAGCGGTTACGAGGTCCTGCGCGGCGGCATTCGTTACGACGGACAGGCGTACTTCTTCATCGAAGATCCCGACGGCAACAGCGTGGAGTTCTGCACGGCGTCGGGCTACGCGCCGGCCCCTCCGCGACCGGCGTAACTGCCAGTGGCGATGACTGTGGACAACATCATCCTGGTCGGGTTCATGGCGACGGGCAAAAGCCACGTCGGCCGCATCATTTCCCGGCTGACCGGGCGGCGCATGACCGACCTGGATGAGGAAATCGTCCGGCGGGCACGCAAGCCGATCCATCAGATTTTCAGCGATGAAGGCGAGATCGTGTTCCGCGCCATGGAGCGGCACGCTGCCCTGACGCTGTGCGAGGGCGGCAACAAGGTGATCGCGGCCGGGGGCGGCGCTTTCGCACAGGAACTTACCCGCCAGGTGTTGCTGGAAAACGGCATCGTGTTCTGCCTCACCGCGAAGGCGGAAACCATCCACTACCGCATCACTCGGGGGAGCCCCAACGCCGCCGTGCGACCCATGCTCGGCGGCGGAGATCCGCTGGTACGAATACGCGAACTACTTGACGAGCGGGCCCCCGCCTACGCGCTGGCCCACCACGCCGTCGCCACCGACGACCGCACTCCGGAGGAGGTAGCGGACGAGGTGCTGCGGATCTTTGAAACGACCGTCACCGCCAAAGCCCAAGCCTGACATCGGGAGGAACGCCATGACCAGCCCAGACCAAGCCGCGACCGTAAATCACTCCGGCGGAAGTTATCCCGTCATTGCCGGCTGGGGCATCATAGACCGGCTGGGCGAGCACATCGCGGAACTCGGATTGGGCAACACCGCGTACATTGTCACGGACGAGAACGTGATGCGGCCTTACGGGCGCAATGCGCAATGGGCCCTGCAGCGCGCCGGGATCGCCGCGCATTGCTTCGTCATTCCCGCCGGCGAGACCAGCAAGTCCTTCCAGCAGGCGCAGGAAATCTACGAGTGGCTGGTGAGCCTGAGGGCCGAGCGCGGCCAGCCCATCATCGCCATCGGCGGCGGCGTGGCCGGAGACCTGGGCGGGTTCATCGCCAGTACATTCCTGCGCGGGGTGCCCTTCGTGCAGGTGCCGACCAGCATGGCGGCCATGGTGGACGCGTCCATCGGCGGCAAGGTGGCGGTGAACCTGCCCCAGGCCAAGAACATGGTCGGCGCGTTCTACCAACCACGTGCCGTTCTGGCCGACGTGCAGGCGCTGGCCACGCTGGGCAAGCGGGAGCTATCCGAGGGATGGGCCGAAGCCATCAAGCACGGGCTGATTCTGGACCCGTCGCTGGTTGACGTGTTCGAGGAACACGCCGAGGCCCTGATGGACGTGGAGCCGGAAATCTCCACCGAGGTAATCCGCCGGAGCATGGCCATCAAGGCCGACGTGGTGAGCCAGGACGAGCGGGAAACGCTGGGCATCCGCATACTGCTGAACTACGGGCATACCATCGGCCACGCGCTGGAAGCCTCTACCGAGTACGGTCGGTTCATGCACGGCGAAGGCGTATCGGTGGGAATGATGGGCGCCGGACGCATCGCCCGGGAGATGGGGATGATCGGCGACGACATCCTGGACCGTCAGCGCGTCCTGCTGGAGCGATTCAACCTGCCGATCACCGCTCGCGGCGTCGATCTGGACGGTGTTCGGGGAGCGATGTCGCTGGACAAGAAGACCGTCGGCGGCGCCAACCGCTGGGTGCTGCTGGAGGACGTGGGTCGCGCCACCGTCCGCCGGGACATTCCCGGCGAAGTGGTGGAGGGCACGCTGGCCTGGCTTACGGAGTAAATAGAGCTATTGGCCCGCGTAGTCGGTATCGTCGCTTACGCGGTTATAACCCTCCGGGTCGATCCAGTGGCAGTACGGCTGAACATCTACTCCCGGCAGACGGAGGTGCTGTCGTGGACGCCCTTCTCTGGGCTTCCACGTAGCGACCTCAACTTTACAAGAGCCTAGTTTGATGACTTCTTCAAGGGCTGGTCGCAAATCCGTATCATTGGACATCAGAACGCCGATATCGTACTCACCTCGTACTGCCATCATCACAAAATCCAAGGCTATTTGAACATCTATACCTTTTTCCACAGCCCGAGCGTCAGGATAATTTCGCGGGTAGCGGAGTGGCCTGGTGGTTACCCGCACTAGCGGTTGTCGTTGCCATGCTGCTATCTGACGGCGAGCAGCTCGGTAGCCCTTGGGGTCCCTTTCGTTGTTGGGCATTCCTCGATAAATGCGCACCCCATGCAAAACCCTTTCTGGATTAACGGAATGCCCAACTATGTGTCGGCCTAACTCGGTGGGGTTTATTTGTCCCATCCAGTGCGGATCTGCATGATGATTGTGAAAAAGCGTCTCGAGCACGCATATAAACGTTTTGATAATCTATGAACAACACGACACACTCGGCCATCGACCTCCCCCCATAAAAACGCCCGCCAGTGCGGGCCGAGGCCCGGACGGCGGGGAAGTTTCAGTCAAATCGTATCGGATTTGCCGTCGTCCTGTCAAACCACCCGCCGGCGGGCGGCCCTCGCCTCGCGCAACGCGGACAGGCGGCGGCCGCGTCTGGCCTGGCTCACCGCGGCGGCAGTCAGCAGGATGAGGATTGTCACCGCGACGGCGCCGGATACGCCCAGGAGGAGCGCCTGGCTGACCTGCTCCAACCCGCCCGATCCCAATAGCCGGGCCAACTGACCCAAACCAACGGCGACCCCGGCGTTGAGCACGGTCACGCCGAACAAGCCGAGGATCCGGCTGGCGTTGACGAACCGCGTGGCCAGGGCGCCGAGCTGGGTGCCGACGGAGGCCGACGCGAACATGATGACGGCGATCATCGGATCGACGTTGCCGCTCAGCGAGTAGAGGAACGCCCCCAGGCTGCCGGTAATGATGATCTGGAACAGGTCGGTGCCGATGGCGACACCGGGCGGGATGCCCAGTCCGTAGACGAGGAACGGCATCAGGAGGAACCCGCCGCCTGCGCCCAGCAATGCCGCGACGAACCCGATGGTAAAACCGGCGAACGTGGGGACCAGCGCCGACATCTCATCGATGCCCGCCCTGGGGAAAGCCGGCCGCAGGTTCACCTCGCCCGAAAATCTCGCGCCCGCCAGCATGGGCAGTCGGAGCCGGTCCGGGCCGAGACGCACGCTGCGAAACCAGCCGGGGAGTCCGCCGCCGACCCTGGGACCCGGACGGTACCGGAGTTGCCTGATCCAGTTTCCAACCATCAGAGAGCCCAGGCTCAGCAGCAGCACGAAATAGACCGCGCCGACCACCGGACCGGCGACTCCGGCGTGTTCCAGGGTCGCGTTGACCCGCTCGCCGGCGAACACGCCGGGTATGGTTCCGCAAACGATCAGGACGGCCAGCCGCATGTCGACGTTGCCCAGCCGGCGGTGGCGCAGGGTACTGGTAATCGCCGTGCCCATCACCATGAGGAGGCCGGTACCGACGGCGTAGATGGTCGGGACGCCAAGAACGAGGAGTCCTCCGGTGATGAGGAAGCCCCCGCCCACGCCGAAGAACCCGGTCATGGTGCCGACGATCATTCCCAGCAGCGCCAGCAGCAGGGGCGATACCGTGGCGTCGGCGATGGGGAAGTGCACGCTAGTGTCCCCGGCGGGAGCGGTTATCGGCCGGCGAGCGTCCGCGAGGGCGGGCCAGCGCGACGCCCCGAGCAACCAGATCCCAGAAGACGTACAGCACAACCGCGGTGATCGCCATGGCGGCGATCACGGAAACCGCCCACAGGATCTTGTGCCGGCTCAACTCCAGAAGGAATTCGGATAACGCCTGGTACATGTGTGGGACCTATTGCCGGCAAGGGTTTGCAATGGCTCATGCGTACCCGGTTTGTCATCGCGAGGAGCGAAGCAACGCGGCGATCTCGTCCCGCGGCGGCGTCCGTTGCCCTGACGAGATTGCCACGCTTTCGCTCGCAATGACAAATCGGGCGAAACTGGGTATGCGTGAGTTTGCAATTGAGGGTGACGCACAATGATATTCCAGATTGGCCATGCCATGCAGCTAAACCTGGAGTGGGGGACCGCTGGTTTGCGCAGGCGGGACCGTTGCGCGTACATTAACCCGCATGACGACCCAACGGTTCGGTTTTCAGCTGCTCTCGACCGATGGAGCCGCCCGGCGCGGGCAGATTACCACGCTCCATGGGGAGGCGCAAACGCCCCTGTTCATGCCGGTGGCAACCCAGGCGACGGTGAAGGGCCTGACCTTCGACGAGGTTCGCTCCCTGGGCGCGGAAACGGTGCTGAGCAACGCATACCACCTGTACCTGAGGCCGGGCGTTGCAAGGGTGCGCGACGCCGGGGGGCTGCATCGGTTCATGGGCTGGGACGGGCCGATACTAACCGACAGCGGCGGCTACCAGGCGTTCAGCATGGGCACGCTGCGCCGGGTGAACGACGACGGCATCGTGTTCCGCTCCCACATCGACGGAAGCGAGCATCTCTTCACGCCGGAGTCGGCGATAATCAACCAGCACGGGATTGGGGCGGACATCATCATGTGCTTCGACCAGTGCGTTTTTTCAGCGGGCGAACCGGGCGCGGTGGAAGATGCGATGGAGCGCACGCACCGTTGGGCACAGGTCTGCCACGACACGCACGTGCGGAGCGAGCGATCCGGAAAGCAGGCGTTGTTCGGAATAGTGCAGGGCGGGACGGTGCCGGAACTGCGACGGGCGTCAACGGACTACATCACGGGCATCCCATTTGACGGTTACGCCATCGGCGGCTTGGCGGTGGGCGAGACCAAGGCGGAAATGCACGACGTGACCGGGCTGGTGTGCGAGGGACTGCCGGCCGACCGCCCACGCTATCTGATGGGAGTGGGTTCGCCGGAGGACCTGGTGAACTCGGTGGCGCTGGGCGTGGATATGTTTGACTGCGTGCTGCCGACTCGGGTGGCCCGCAACGGGGCGCTGTTCACGCCCACGGGTCGGGTCAACATCGCCAACCGGAAGTACGCTGACCAGGACCTGCCGCTGGATGCGGCCTGCGACTGCTATACCTGCCGGAACTACACCGCGGCATACTTGCGGCATCTCTTCAAGGCCGGCGAGATGCTGGGGCCTCGCCTGGCATCGATACATAACCTGCGCTTCATCCTCAGGCTCATGGAGGAAATGCGGGACGCGATAGCAGATGGTCGATTCGCAGCGTTCCGTGAGGAATTCCTGAGTTCCTACCGACCCACGGACGAAGGACGGCGTCAGGCCCAGAAGCACCGTTGGATTGAAGAACGGGGCGCCTGATTCCCTCACGTGTAACCGGTTCGACGACGAGGGGAGCAAATTTACATCGATGAACAGGATGAATAGGATGCCGACAACGCCGGCTCTCCGCTCTGCTGATGGCAGCGTCCAAGGTACGGGGTATTTCCAACAATCAATCTAATCCTGTCCATCTGGTTCATCGATGTAATAGACAACGCGGGGACGTGTGAGGGCATGGGCAGGGTTGACAAACAATGGTGCCGGGCCTACGGTGACTTAACAGGCCCGGCGCGAAAGGCGAACATCTCGACAACGGCGGGGGATACTGTAGCTCATGGTGACCACGGATAACATCTCGAGCGAAGCCACGAACGGCCAGAACAATGATGGCCAGTCCTACATCCGGGTGGATTCGGTTTGGAAAGTGTTCGGCCGGAACCCGGAACGGGTGCTGGAACCCCAGTTTTCCGGGCAGGACAAGACCTTCTTCCAGAGCGAGTTCGGCAACGTCATCGGCCTGCAGGACGTATCGTTTCAGGTAAACCGGGGTGAAACCTTCGTGATCATGGGGTTGTCGGGCAGCGGCAAGTCCACCATGGTGCGTTGCCTGATCCGGCTCATCGAGCCCACCGCCGGAGAGATAGTCATCGCGGGCGAGGACATCACCAAGATGTCCGACAAGGAACTGATTGAGTTCCGTCGCAGCAAGATCGCCATGGTGTTCCAGCACTACGGCCTGATGCCCCACCGCAACGTGCTGGACAACGCCGGGTGGGGGCTGGAGGTCCAGGGTGTCAAGAAGCCGGAGCGGGAAGCCCGCACCCGCGAAGTCCTGGGGTTGGTCGGATTGGGCGGATGGGAAGCATCCTACCCGCGCCAATTGTCGGGAGGCATGCAGCAGCGGGTCGGCCTGGCGCGGGCGCTGGCGGTGGACACCGACATCCTGCTGATGGATGAACCGTTCAGCGGGCTGGACCCGCTGATCCGCCGGCAGATGCAGGACGAACTGCTCCGGCTGCAGACCGAGCTACACAAGACCATCGTGTTCATAACCCACGACCTCAACGAGGCGCTGAAGCTGGGCGACCGGATCGCCATCATGCACGACGGCAAGGTGGCGCAGATCGGATCGCCGGAGGACATCGTGCTGCGGCCTGAGGACGAGTACGTGGGCGATTTCACCCAGGACGTGCGGCTGGAGACGATCCTCAGCGCCAGCAAGGTGATGGTAACGCCCAAGGCCACCGTGATGGGACACCAGGGGCCGCGGGCCGCCCTGCACACGATCGGCGACAGCGACGGCGACGCGGCGTGGGTGGTGGACCGGGGCCAGCGCTACATCGGGCTGCTGTCCATCAGCAACGCCGAACGCGCGTTACGGGCCGGGGTCAAGCGGTTCGATGAAGCGTGGGACTACGTGGACCGGGAATACCAGGCAGTGGCGGCGACGACTTCCTTCGACGAACTGATCCCGATGGCCATGGCCAGCGACTTCCCGATTCCGGTTACCGACGAAACGAACACGCTGGTCGGCGAAGTGCATCGCAGCGCACTGGCCGAGGCGCTGGCGGAAACGTCGGCCGCGGACCCCGACTACGCAGCCAATGCCGCGGAGAACGCGGCGCTGGCGGCCACCCAACCCGCCGCGGACCAAGCCCATAGCCAGCTTGAGGACGCAGCAGAAGTCGAAGTGGAATTGTCGCGGGCGCGTATGCAGCAACCGCCCATCTCCTAACCCCTGAACTTCGCCAGACTTTGTTCCACCGGCCGGCCGATCGGGCCGATGCCGTCGCGGAGGCCAACATGGCAGTCATCACCAGAGACGAGCCCGAGTCCCGAGCCACCCCGGGGACGCTGGCAGAACCAACACAGTCGGCGGCGTCGCCACGGTTTGCCCTGGCGACGATTCCACCGCTTTACCTGTGGGTCGCCGGAGTGGTCTCAGTCATCGTCGTGCTGGTGGTGTGCCTGGCCTTTTGGGGGCCGGGGATGGAATTTCCGACCACCGTTGCCCGCGTTCAATCCAGCGACGGGTCGACCAGTTTTCCCAGGTCTGTTCGGGATGTGACCGGCGACGCGATTGACGACGCTACGAAGTGGCTGACCACCAACGGGCGCTGGCTGTTCGAGGGTATCAAAGACGGTATCACCTACGCACTGCTCTACATTGAGCGCGGGTTGAAGTGGCTACCCTGGCCAGCGGTGATCCTGGGCCTGACGCTGGCGGCATTCGCGGTGGGTCGATGGGGGCTGATGGCGTTCACGGGCATCGCTTTCCTGTTCATCGGGTTCATGGGCCTGTGGGAACCCACGGTGGATACCATTGCGCTGATGGTCGTAGCGGTGGCGCTGTCGGTAGGCATTGGCCTGCCGCTGGGCGTACTGGGCGCACGGAATCAGACCGCGGACCGCATCATGCGTCCTATCCTGGACGGCATGCAGACCATGCCCAGCTTCGTGTACCTGATCCCGGGGATACTGTTCTTTGGATTGGGCAAGCCGGCCGGTATCTTTGCCACCATCATATACGCGGTGCCGCCGGTGATCCGGTTGACCAACCTGGGCATCCGGCAGGTCTCGCCGGAGACGGTGGAGGCGGCGCGTTCCTTTGGCGCGTCTCCGCTTCAGATCCTGACCAAGGTGCAGATACCAATGGCGTTGCCCACCATCATGGCGGGGATCAACCAGACCACGATGATGGCGCTGGCGATGGTCACGATTGCCAGCATGGTGGCGGCCGGGGGCCTGGGCGACAACGTGTTGCGGGCGATCCAGAAGAACGAAGTGGGCAATGGTGTGATTGCAGGCCTATCCATCGTCTTCATGGCCATTGTGATTGACCGGCTTACGCAAGCGGTGGCGCGCGGCCGGCAGGAAGCCCTGAGCGCGGGGCACTAGCCAACGTTGGACAGACAGGTAGCGGACGGTTGCCATAACCGTCCGCTAGATGTTTGTTCTGCGGAAACTTCTTATAATTTGTACACAAACCGCAATTATGTAATGTATTGGTGGCAGCAATCGTAAGATTGACAATGAAATTCAACACTGCAATAATCATCGTCACTTTAGTTGCCGCGCGAAACTCCCGGCAAATCACCCCGCACGGAGGAAAGGACTTTGTTCACCAAGTACAGGTTATTGGGGCTTACCATGGTGATGGCCATCGTAACGGTCATCGCGATCGCGGCCTGCTCGCCGGCTGAACCGCAGGTCGTCGAGGTCACTCGCGAGGTCCAAGTTGAGGTTGAGAAGGAAGTCGAGAAGCCGGTCGAGGTGGTCAAGGAAGTCGAGAAGGTTGTTACGGAACAGGTGGAAGTCACCCGCGTTGTTGAGGTGATGGCCCCCGAGGGACCGAAAGATCCGGTCATCTTTGGTGACCTGAACTGGTCCAGCGCGCTGCTTCAGAACCGCATCGCGCAGTACATCGTTGAGAAAGGCTATGGCTATCCCACCGACGTGAAGTTCGGCGCGACTCTGCCCCTGTTCCAGGGCCTGAAGAACGGCGACACCGACGTGACCATGGAAATCTGGCTGCCCAACCAGGATGAAGCCTGGAACGAAGCCCGTGAAGAGGGCGCGGTGCTTTCCGTGGGCCAGAGCCTGGGCAAGGACTGGCAGTCCGCCTTCGTTATTCCGGCCTACCTGCAGGAGCAGTATCCGGACCTGGATAGCGTTGACGACTTGAAGGACCAGCAGTACAAGGACCTATTCACCACCGCCGAGAGCGGCGACAAGGCGCGCCTCGTGTCCTGCATCATTGGCTGGGCCTGCGAGACGGTGAACGCCGCCCAGATCTCGGGCTATGGCCTGGATGACCATGTTCACATCGTGAACCCCGGCGACGGCGCGGCCCTCAACGCTGATCTGTATGGAGCCTACGAGCGGGAAGAGCCGTGGCTGGGCTACCAGTGGGGCACCAATGACCCCGCACTGAAGCTGGATCTGGTTCGCCTGGAGGAGCCGTCCTACAGCGACGAGTGCTGGTTCACCACCAAGGCGTGCGCCTATGAAGATGCGACAATCCTGATTGCGGTGAACCCGGACCTGCCCGGGCGCGCTCCCGACGTAGTCGAGATGCTGCGGCACTGGGACTTCAACATCAACATCTATAAGGCGGTGGTGCGCTGGCAGGGTGACAACCCGGACGCCAACGTCAACGCCACGGCCTTGTGGTGGTTGAATAACAACGCCGACATCTGGGGCGGTTGGGTCACCGACGAGGCTGCTGAGGGCATCCAGGCCGCGCTGAGCGCCGGCGAAGAGGCTGACGGCTGGCCGACCGAATAGCCGGCGTCGGCAGCACCGGTATTGTTAGGCGGCTTCCCACGGGGAGCCGCCTTCTTTTCTGCTACAATGCAGCCGCTTTTGGAGCACGATTTTCCTGACAGGACGCCATATCGATGACCACTGCCCCGGCCTCAACAGCCGTTTCCGACGAAACCCTGACCACCCTGAAGACCATCCCCACGCAGACGCTGATCGACGGGTTGTGGGTGATGGGCTGGCCCATGAGCATGATTGAAGGGGCCAAACCATTGCAGCCAGGTCAGCACATGGCCGGGCGGGCGGTGACGCTGCGGTTCGTGCCGCACCGGCCCGACCTGGCGGCGGACAAGCCCAAGGGGGCGGACTCTGCCGAGTACGTGGCCTTTGAGCTGTGCGGGCCGGGCGAGGTGCTGGTGATCGACGCCATGCGCTGGCCGTACAGCAGCATCGGCGGCGACATCAAGTTCTACCGGCTGTACCAGCGTGGGGTCGGTGGACTGGTCACCGACGGCGCGGTGCGGGATACCAACACGCTGAAGGATTATGGGTTCCCGGTGTACTCGGCGAACGCCACGGCCAAGCAGGGTCCGGCGGAGTTCTGGCCCTGGCAGGTGAACGACTGCATCCAGTGCGGCGGCGTCCTGGTCCGGCCGGGGGATGCCATCGTGGGCGACGACGACGGCGTGGTTGTGGTGCCGGCGGCAGCGGCCGATGAGGTCATCCAGATCGCTCACCAGCGGGAAGAAGTGGAGGCGGTGATCAAGGCGCAACTGGAGATCGAGCAGTGCTCGCCCGGCAAGTACTACCCGTTCAACGACAACACCTGGAAACTGTTTGAAGAGAAGACGGGGAAGAAGCCCTATCGCTAGATTGTTCACCCTCACCCCGGCCCTTTCCCATCAAGGGAGAGGGAGCATCACCTATCGCTAGTTAGTTCACCCTCATCCCAACCCTCTCCCATTGAGGGAGAGGGAGTATTACCGCGATACTACGCAAGGAGACGACACCATGGCCCGACTACCCCTGGCATCCCGTGAGACCACCCCCGCCGGCCAGGAGGCCACCTTCGACGAGATTACCCAGAACGGGACGGCGGTTCCGCCCTACGGCCCCGGCTCGGTGATGACGCACGTGCCGGAGGCGAGCAAGCACGCCACCGGGTTGAACCAGTACCTGCGCAACCATTCCAGCCTGCCCCTGAAGGCCGCCGAGTTGGCCATGCTGGTGGCCGCCCGGGAGATGGACTGCCAGCACATCTGGAACGCCCACGCGGCTTCGGCGCGAGACGCTGGCGTCCCCGCCGCCGTGGTCGATGCCATCCGGGACAAGACCGCCCTGCCGGAGCTGGCGCCGGACGAGTCGGCGGTGATTAACCTGGGACGGGAGATCCTGCGCAACCACCAGGTGAGCCGGGGCGGCTACCAGAGCGCGCTGGAGATCTTCGGGCAGCAGGGCACCATCGAGTTGACGCTGGTGCTGGGCAACTACACCATGCTGGCGATGGTCATCAACACCTTTGAGACGGACCTGCCGCCGAACCGGACGGAACCGCTGCTGCAGCGGGTAGCGGGGTAGCGAGAAAACGTCAGAATCAGGATTTACGGGATTTCAGGATTTAGCAGGATTGAGAGAAACCCACGACAGAGCAGTCCCAATCCTGACAATCCCTAAATCTAGCAAATCCTGATTCTGATGATTTGCGAAAGCGGGTGCGCATTAGGACTTACGAATTCTTGCGGTAGATCTGGACGCGGTGGCGGCAGGAGTCGACGACGTAGATGCGGCCCTGGGCGTCAAGGTTGATCGCGCTGGGTCCCCAGAAAAACTTTTCGACTCCGGCGGAGGTCTCGCGGCGATGATCGCGCCACGGGTTGACTGCGGGGGCCAGATCCGCTTCGCGCCTAGCCCTCTGTTCGTCGGGATTGGCCGCCAAGTAATCATCTGCCCACGATGAGGTTGTCGCGTCGCCCAGCAGGATGGCGGCCACCTCGCCGTCCGGGGCGAAGATCTGCACCCGCTCGTTGCCCCAGTCGCTCACGTAGATGTAGCCCTCGTCGTCGACAGCCACCGAGGAAGGGCGGTTCAACTGTCCCTTTCCGTCTCCGGACACTCCCCACTGGCCGACGAAGCGGCCGTCGGGGGTGAAGGCCTGAACGCGGTCATTGCGCCAGTCGGCGACGAAGACGTTACCGTCGGCGTCGCAGGCCAACCGCCAAGGCGTGTTGAACTGGCCGGCCTGGGCGCCGTAGCCGCCCCAACCTCCCAGGTACTCGCCGTCGACGGTGAAGCGCTGGATACGGTGGTTCATGCCGTCGCTGATCAGCAGCGAACCGTCGGGAGCGACGGCGATGTCGGCGGGGCGATTGATCTGGCCTGGAGCGTCGCCGACTTCACCCCAATGGCGGATGAACTCGCCTTCGGGACTGAACACGATGATGCGCTGGAGGGCCTCGTCGGCAACGTAGAGGCTGCCGTCACCAGTCCGGACAATGGCCGATGGCCACCAGAACTGGCCGTCCTCGGTGCCACCGGTTCCCCATTCGCCGATATAGCCCTCATCCGCTGTGCAGACGCAAACCCGTTTGAGGTCCAGGCGGGTCACCGACTCTGCCCCGCCTCGGTTGAGCACGTACATCACGCCGTTGCCGCCCAAGGTCAGGTCAACAGGGTGGATGAAGCCTCGGCCGCGATAGGCGAGGAAGCCCACGGTGTGGCTGTAAGTGAATGTTGCGGTCATGGTGGTGGTCATGCCAGTTGGTACTCCCGGGATGCCACGATGAGTTGCAGCATCTCCACGACCCGCTCCTCGGCGCAACCGATGCTGTCGGCGCGGTCGAAGCGAATCTCGCCCCACGGGGCGGCGAGCGCGACCAAGCTGTCCATGGTGCCATCGGACACCTCGAACATGCCCATGGCGTCGAGGCAGGCTTCGGCAAGCTGACGGGGCTCCAGCCGGTCGCCTCGCGTCTTGACGCGGTCGATGATGGCGCGGACGCCGGGGCGGGCGGTATCGCGCATCTCGGCGCCGGCGGCGTTGATGCGCTCGACCAGGTTGCCGGTGTCGATCCACTCCATGCCGGTGTGCCAGCCCTCCACGGTGGGCGGGTTCAGGATCTCCTGGCCCATGAAGTTGACGTCCATGGCCAGGTTGGAGATGGTCCACTCCGGAGATTGGTGGCTGCCGGCCAGGCGTGCCGTGCCGCCCACCAACTCGGCGGGGCTCTTGACGCGGCCCAGGCGGACGGCCTCATCTGCGAAGAAATCCGACAGGAACATGCGGCGCATGACGGCGCGGATATCGCCCCCGGTGCGGGTGAACTCGTCGGCCATGATGCCGATGGCTTCCTCGTCGGGACGGTCGGACACGAAGAAGTTGTAGAGCTTGCCGGCGATGTAGTGAGCGGTGGCCGGCTGCTGCACGATGATATCGATGACGTCCTGTCCGCTGAGGGGACCGGTGTGTCCGAGGAAGGTTTTCTCGGTGTCGTCGTGGTCGTCCTCGCGGTAGCGGAACTGCCAATCGATGCGGCCGTAAGGCCAGAAGGAGTCGCGGCTGGCGCGGATGCTCATGTACTCGGCGTTGTCGATGGTCCAGCCGGTGAAGGCGCGGGCGGCGGCCTTGACGTCAGCCTCGGTGTAGTTGCCGATGCCCATGGAGAACAGCTCGAGAAGTTCGCGGCCGTAGTTCTCGTTGGGCGCGTCGCGGTGGTTGTCCTTGTTGTCCAGCCAGAAGATCATGGCGGGGTCGCGGGACAGCTCGACCAGGATGTCGGCGAACTTGCCCAGCCCGTGGCGGCGGAAGGTGTGGGTCTGGTTGACGACCGCCTTGGCGTGGTTGAGCTTGCCGTAGGCGGTGGCGAAGAGGCCGTGCCAGAACAGGGCCATCTTCTCCTCCAGCGGGCGCTGGCTGTTGATGATGCGATACATCCAGTAGCCCTGGCTACTCTCCAGTAGCATGAGGCTGTTCTGGTCGACGTGGTAGCGGCGGATAAGGTCCTCGATTTCCAGATCGGGCCGGTCCTCGGGATGCAGCAGCTCGTCGACGGTGGCCTCGTATCCGCGCCCCACGGCGCGATCGATTTCGGCGCGGGTTGGGGTGAAACCGGCACGGCGCAGGAGGTGCGCGGCTCGGATGGTCTCGGCGTTGGCCAGGGCGATGCGGGCGGCACCGAGTTGCGGTTGTTGCGTCAATGTCATCGTCGCATTCCTTTGCATTACGGACGGTTAAGGACTGATGAAGCGGCCCAGGAATGTTTCCCAAGATAACACCAGCAGGCCGAGCCGATGAGGCCCAAAGCGATGCCGGCGTTGCGGTAGCGGTAGGCGGCTTCCAATTGAGTGTCAGAGAGGCTGTCCGAACGTTTCAAGCGAGCCATACCTTTTGCAGAGGACCATATCCCTGATGTGGCCATAGCTAGAGCCAAGATACCAGCCAGGACATCGGCATAACCGTAGGCCAACAACAACAATGAGAATGTGCCGATGAAGTAGCTCGAGATCAGCACCCAAAGGGCCAGCCAAGCCCAGTTACCGCGCATGGGTAGTAGCCAAATACAAGCCCATCAATGACATCAGTGCGCCGCCTCCGCCCATAATTAGCAAGGACCCCAGCCGGCCGGCGACCGCACGTTGGGCCATCCAGTCCGGCCAAATCCAGTAGATTATGGCAGCCGTGACAATTATGAGAAGCCCGGCTCCGATAAGGGATTTACTCCATTCAGCGGCAGTCATGGTCAAGTCTCCCCAAAATGAATCAGACCTGACGGTTAGACATTTGGGAATCTACATCAGGTTCCAGCGGGGGTTGACGTCGACGAGCTCGCGGAGGTAGTCGACCAGCCAGGGGCGGACCTCTTCGGCCATGTAGAAGGTGGGGGCGATGAGCTCGGTCTCGTCCTTGATGATGCCTTCCTCAATGCAGCGGGCGGCGACGTCGGTGCCGGGCATGACGCTGACGCCGACGCGGAGGTTGGCCAACGAGGGCTTGAGCCCGCGCAGGAACTCCAGCTTATTCTCGACGGACTCCCGAGTTTCACCGGGCTCGCCGAACTGCTGGCTGATGGTGTAGTGGAGGTCGCCGGCCTCGCACAGCTCGGTGGTCTCCTTGAGGGAGGCGTAGCGCGACGTATCGTTGTCGCCCTCGTGGGGGTCGCCGCCGCGGGTGCCGCCCATCATGACGAGGCCACAGCCGGCCTGCTTCATCATGCCGATGAGCTCGGCGTCGCAGGCGTAGGGGGCGAGGCAGGTGTTCCAGCGCACCTTGACCTCGGATTCCATCAGGGCATTGCAGAGTTCCTTGGCGTGTTCCAGGGGCACGTTGAAGCAGTTATCGACGAAGAAGATCTTCTTCAAGCCGTAGCGGGTGGTGACCTCGGCCACCTCCTCGACTACCTCGTCGATGGGGCGGATCACGCGCCAGGCGCCCTCGGGGGTGCGCATGTCGTCAGCGGAAGTGGGATAGTAGAACCCGCCCAGCTTGGTGAGCACGCTGACGCCGAAACCGGCCTTGGCGTATTTGGGCATGTCGAGGTCGTCGAGGCTGGGGCGGCTGCCGAAATCGGACGAACAGCGCATGCCGTTGTAGACGATTTCGCCGTTTTCCCGGTAGAGAACGCCGGTCATGCCCCGGTAATCGGGCTCGCCGATTTCGACGCGGTTGGCCAGCTCGGAGAAGGTCTCGCCGGCGTCGCCGGCGATGCCGATATCGGGCTGCACGAAATCGAAGACCTGCTGCGGCATGATGCTGAAAGCAGGGCCGCCGCAGACGATGGTGGCGTCGGAAATCGTTCGGATGCGCTCGATGACACTCCGGGTGATGGGCAACTGCCACTGTGGGTCGATGTAGCTGTGGTTGCTGAGGTTGCGGATGGAGATGCCCACCATCTCGGGCTTGAAGTCCAGGACGGTGCGCTCGACTTCATCCAGGTAGTTCTCATCGGCAAACATCAGGTCGACCAGCTTCACCTCGTGCCGGGAACGGTCGAGGTGGCCGGCGACATAGGCCAGGCCAATGGGGATGGGCTGCGCCCGCATCCGGCTCATAACCCGGTTGTGGCGGTTGGTGGCAATCAGCAGGATACGCATCGAAAATCCCCCTCGCGGCAGCAGGACAAACGGCAAGAATTGAGCCGATTGTACACCAGCGCACAGGAAGGCGCTATCGCGGGTGGGCACGGTGCGCTAACGCCAGCGTAGCAACGGTTCTGCGCCGACGAGATCGCCACGCTGCGCATCAAGTGCGGGGTCGCAATGACATTCGTTGCCAACCGGGTACGCATGAGGACGTAGAGGAACAGAGCAACGCTTGGGTTGCAGATGTGGCGCCAGCAGCAGACAGGCGATGACTGCTGCCGGCGCGGTACTTCAGAATAATGTGGCTATTGAATTCCTCCGAGGGTTCAGGGTGTGCAGGCGATGTTTTCCAGAGTGTTGACCAGGTTCCGAGCGGTTATCAGCCCTACGGCCGGAGGATTTGCGCTGGGGTTTTTGCTCTTATTGCCCATGCCTGGAGCATGGCGGGCTGTGGCGGGCCCGGTGGCCGAGGAGACTACACCGGTTAGAGTGGCCGGCGGCAGTCTCGTGCAGAGGCCGTTAGCGACTTGGATGCTGATGGGTTGGCCGTGAACGCTGGGAACCTGGTTGGTGGAACGGATTCATCGCCTGCAAGTTGATGATAGAGCATACGTTCTGCACGGGGCAAGGAGATGTTGTCACTCGTAACTGTTCAGAGTTGAAAAGGTTGTCATTGCGAGGCGCCTGCGCCGTGGCAATCTCGACGCCACCATAGCAACACCAGCCCTGAAAGACTCCCCTACGCCAACGAGATTGCCACGCTTCGCTCGCAATGACACGTTCTCCGCAGCCCTGAACAGTTACGCGTTACCAGTTGCGGTTTCCCGAATGCTGCGGCTTTCAGGACTGTGTTGGATCGTCTGGGACGGCTTCATCCTGGGGATCGGGGAATCGGTTCGCCGCGTCCCATTCCTGAACGACGTAGCTGAGCACGCGGTAGCCGGCGGCAGTGAACGGAGCGGCGACCAGAACGCCCCAGAAGCCGAGGAAGAGTCCGAATATCGCCAGGGCGAGGACGACGGCCAGCGGGTGCAAGCCCAGGGCCTGGCCCTGCATCCTCGGGGCGATGAGGATGTTCTGCAACGCCTGCAACACCAGGTACAGGGCGATTACCAGCGGCGTTTTCGTCCAATCCGTCACCAGCATCACGACGATGGCAAAGACCAGTGATATGGTGGGACCGACGATGGGAATCAATTCGCCGAAGAAGGCCACGATGGCCAGTATGGGAGCCAACGGCACTCCCAGCGCCCACAATGCCAGGCCGGTCACGATCCCGATCATTGCGCCGAGGGCCAGTTGCACTCGTAGATAGGCTCCGATCGATGCGCCTGACAGCCGCACGATTTCGCACAGATCGTCGCGTATCGAGCGGGGCAGCAATCTGCGGACGCCTCTGCCCAACCCGTCCGGCTCGTACAGCAGGTAGAAGAGAATTATCGGGACGGTGACCAAGGATACAACCAACCCGACTCCGGATTGCAGGATGCCCACAAGCCGGAACAGGGCCTCTTCGAGCCCGTTGACCAACACCTGACGCAATTCGTCCACTCGAGGATCGATCATCGCGCGTATGTCGGGCGGGACCCGTGTTTCGTACTCGGCCATGAAGGCGTGGTAAATGTGCTTTACTTCGGCTACGAGATCGGGGGCGCGCTCCACTAGAGCGGTCGATTGATCGACCAGGCGGAGCACCCCGACGGCAATGACGGACAGGAGGAGGAGCAGCAAGAGCAGAAGGATCAGGCCGGAAGTCGCCATCCGCGTGACCCGGGGCCAGCGCTGGCCGAACGGGGTCCGTCGTTCCGCGGCGTTCACCAACGGCAACAGCAGGTAGGCCAACAAACCGCTGAGCAGGAACGGCAGAAGCACGGCCAGCAGTTGCCAGATCACGACCAGCGCGATGACGGCGACGGCCAGCGCGGCCAGCAAACGGAACCGGCGGGACGCAGTCGGTGATAATTGCGGCAAAGAGAGCATGGGCGACCGGAGCGGGGCCGAAGCCGGGCGCAGGGATGATAACCCAGCGGAGCGCGCTTAACAAGGCAAAGTGGCTATGCTGGCAGCATTCCGTTTCAAATGGTTTCTTTGCATGGATGTACAGGATGGGCGGGATTTTCAGACGCAAAGGATACCTGGATTCCGGCTTTCGCCGGAATGACGGATACTGGTGGTCGCAGAGCAATAATCGAATGGCCCTGGGCTATGCTACAGGGTCATTCAGTCTCCCATTTGGTCATTGCGAGCTAAGAGTGGAAATCTCGTTGATGTAGTGTCGGGCCGCAGCGAGCAACTGCGAACCCACGAGATTGCCACGGCGCGAGCGCCTCGCAATGACAACCCGAACCCCTGGCGGAATTTTGCACGACCTTACTCGTGTGAGGAACTTCTCTCTTCCGACTCACGGTAGCCTGGCCGGAGGTCGACCAGCGCATTAACGAATGTGGCAATTAGTCCAACCATCCAAATCTTTGCCTGATTCCGTCATTACCCGAGAGTTGCCGCTTGATAAAATGCAAGGCATATAGGATGGTAACGCTCGACAAGACAACCGCCCCTGATGGACCGCTCAACCACTTTCACCAGTGTGCCCCGAGACACCGGAGGCTCCATGACAGCAGCAAAAATACTGAGCCCTGAGGCCGAACAAAGCGTAACTCAGATCGTCCTCCAGGATCTGGAGCACATCACCACCGAAGGCATCTCGATCGACGAAGTCAGGATCACGCCGGGCGAGGATCAATACGGAGACCCATACCACCACATCGTGGTCGTCTACTCCGGGAACGGAGACCTCCTGATCCCGGCGTGGCTGAACGGTTTCAAGAGAAGGAACCGAGACAATCTCGCGAAGTGGGGCGTCCACCTCACCACGGAATCTTACGTCGAAGCCACCGAATACAGAGAGTGGTCAGAGATGTCAAACCCTGAATGCTACGAGGAGTAGCAACGCATGAACTGGGAGCAACTGCTCGAACTGGCCGACATGCTGGCCGGGGCGCCGCTACACGGTGAGACCAGAGGCAGGCCGCAGCAGACCCATCTCAGGAAAGCGAACAGCGCCGCCTACTACGCCATGTTCCATGCACTCGCCAACAGCAACGCGGACACGCTAATCGGATCAGGAGCAGCCGTTCGCAGGACCGAAGAATAGACCGCTACGCAACGGGTGCTTAACCACGGGACTGCCCGGAACCAGATGCTCAACGCGAGCCGAATGGCAACTTTCCACACCGACATACAGGACTTCGCCGAAACTTTTATCGAACTGCAAGCCCAACGCCACGAGGCCGATTACAACCCTAACCCGGCCACGCCCTTGACCCGAACGCAGACCATGCGGAACATCCGGCGCGCCCGCGACGCTACCCAAGCGTTCCTGGCTACGACGCCCCAAGAACGCCGACGATTCGCCACGCACCTGCTATTTGTGCGGAGAAGTTGAGCAGTAGAGTCAAGATCCTCAAACCGTGCGGACACAGGTAAGCTGATCAGCCTGCAATCGAAGTGGATGAACCTCCTCCTGATCATTAGGCCTGTTGGGCGCGTAGATTTCCGTCAACCGACAGACTTTCTTCGAGTGTCGCTCTTGCGGTTTGCGAGTGACTGAATTTCTCTCGCTTGGTCGCCAGGTCCAAGCGGATCCTCCCATTTGCAACCCCGCCCACCCCTCCCTATACTGCGCCCATCGACCACCGGGCCCGGCGTTCCGGGCCCTTTCCGCCGGCCCACAGCGAGGAGGCTCCTGATGCCCAAAGACCATGTGGAAGTTTTCTGGTTTTCCGAACAGCCCTACGGCTACGTCACCGACGATGAGGTGTCACAGTACGAGTCGGGGCGCCTGGACTTCTCCAACTCGCACTTCGACCCCGAAAAGGCCCACATCCTCTACAACCAGTACCACGAGCAGTACACCTGGGCCGACCAGAACGGCTTCGATGGCATCATGTCCAACGAGCACCACGCCTCGTACTGGTGCATGAAGCCAGCGGTCAACATCGACGCGGCTGTAATTGCCAAGGTGACGCGAAATACCAAGATCGCCATCCTGGGCAACGTCATCGCCGTCAACGATCCCATCCGCATGGCCGAGGAAATCGCCATGCTGGACTGCATCTCGGGCGGCCGCATCATCTCCGGCTTCGTGCGCGGAACGGCGGTGGAGACCCTCCAGGGCGGCATCGCGCCGCCGCAGAACCGCGACCGCTTCGAGGAAGCCCACGACCTGATCATCAAGTGCTGGACCGAGCCCGGCCCGTTCCGCTACGAGGGCGAGTACTACCATTACCGGAAAGTGAACCCGTGGGTGCTGCCCATGCAGAAGCCTCATCCGCCCATCTGGTTCCCCGGCTTCAGCAGTCCGGAGAGCGTCGTATGGGCGGCGCGCCACGAGCACCCCTACATGAACCTGGGATCGCTGCTCGACCACACCCATCGCCTGCGGGACGTGTACATCGACACCGCCCGGGAGACCGGGTTCGAGCCCGGACCCGAGCACTTCGGCTACCTGCTGCGCATCTTCTGCGCCGACACCGACGAGAAGGCCCAGGAGATCGGCCGCGAGTTCCTCTGGACCCAGGAGCACCGCAACCGTGGCCCCCGCGAGCACAACGACCCGCCCGGGTACCAGTCCCGCGAGGCGGTCAACATCCAGCGGACGCTGCCCGGCGCCGGCGGGTTTGGTCGCATGATGACCTACGAGGAACTGCAGGAGGCCAACAACATCATCGTGGGCAGCCCCGACACCGTGCGGGAAAAGCTGTCCATGATCGTCGAACGCCTCAACCCCGGCTACCTGCACATCTACGGCAACGAGGGAGCCATGGCCCACGAGGACGTGATGCGCTCCATCGAACTGATCGGCCGCGAGGTCATCCCTGCCCTGCACGAGATACCGCTGGTGGACCACTACTAGGCCCGATGCGATTTCCGGCAACGTGCGTCGCCGCCGCCGTTGCGTGCCTGCTCTTGGTGGCGGGCTGCGCAGCCGGCGGCGATACCGTCTGTCCCGGCGGCATGGATTCCTTCACTGAAATCAATGTGTATTTTGGACTGGAAAAAGGCAGCGGGGTAACACTTACCGAAGAAGAGTGGCAATCTTTCCTGGCGGACACGGTAACACCCCATTTCCCCGACGGGCTGACGGTGCTCGACGCTCGCGGCCAGTGGTTTGACACCGCGGAAGGTCGTCTCTACCGGGAGTCAACCAAGGTCCTCAACGTCCTGGTTCCCGCCGATGGCGTGGGGGACAGCGTCGCTGCCGTCCGAAACATATCCGATATATACAAGGCACAGTTTGATCAGCAGGCCGTCTTCTACACGTCGCTGCCGGCCTGCGCCGCAGTCTACTGATTGGATGGGGTGAGCATGAGCGCCGTACTGCCCA
The DNA here is from genome assembly GCA_022827095.1 of Dehalococcoidia bacterium. GTDB lineage: Bacteria > Chloroflexota > Dehalococcoidia > Lucifugimonadales > UBA3495 > Bin87. The sequence continues at coordinate 115,841 of JAJDTP010000016.1, read as the reverse complement.
ACAAGCAAGCATTCATCGGCGTCGGCACCATGGGCAGCCTCATGGCCGGTTGCCTGCTGGATGCCGGCGTCGACCTGGCAGTCCACGACATCAGGCGACAGGCGGCGGAACCCCTGCTGGATCGCGGCGCCCACTGGTCGGACAGCGCCGAGCAAGCGGTGGCCGATTGTCAGGTCGTCTGGACCTCGCTGCCCGGTCCAACCCAGGTCGAGTCCGTCCTGCTGGGCAACGAGGCCGGCGTGCTGTCCGCCATGCCCGACGGCGCGGCGCTGGTGGACACCACCACCAACGACCCTGATGTCGCCCGCCGGGTGTCCGCCGCCTGCGTGGAGCGCGGCCTGACCATGCTGGACGCGCCGGTGAGCGGCCGTCCGCCCACCATGACCATGATGGTCGGCGGCGATGCTGCGGTGTTCGAAAGCGTCCGGACCACGCTGGACTCGGTCGCGGCCCAAGTGTTCTACGTCGGGCCGGCCGGCGCCGGCTGCGTCGCCAAGCTGGCGACCCAGTACATGGGCTACACCAACCTGATCGCCGCCATCGAGGGGATGTTGATGGCGCGCATGGGCGGCGTGAACCCGGCGGTCCTGGCGGAGATCGTGCCGGTCAGCGCCGGCGCCAGTCGGGCGTTCAACGCGATCCCCAACAGCATACTGCATCGATCGTTTGCGGCCGGCGGCACCCTGGACATCGTGGCTAAAGACGTGGCCCTGGCCTGCGCCATGGCGGAACGGCTCGAGGCTCCGGCCGGCACTGGCTCGGTCGCGGATGCGCTGTACAAGCAAGCCCAGGCCGAGGGCTGGGGAGACGAGGGCTACCCTATAGTCGCTCGGGTGCTGGAAGCGCTGGCGGGTGTTGAGTTGGGGCAGACGTAGCGGTCACTACCGCTGCGGCCGGTCGGCGTCAGATTCGTCGGCAAGAATGCTGGCGATTTCAGGGGGAAGCGTTATCCCCCGTTCCGCCAGCACCTTTTTGATGCGTTCGCGCTCATGCCTGCGCCCTCTCTCCATGGCCCTTTTCTCAACGGCTTCTTTCGCGGCGAACCACATCTGCAAAACTCCATACAGCGCGACGGTGGAGGGGAACAGCAGCAGCGTCCCCAGTATGATCACGCCATCGTCCTTCTCGGTCAGCCCTTTAAAGAAACCGATACCCCATAACCCGGCACAGCTCTGGCAGTAACTGATTGCCACCGCAATAGCCATACTGGCCGTAACGGCCAGCAAACCATCGACAAATCTCCACGTTGACCGACTGCCCTCGTTCGTTTCCATTGTACCAACCCGACAAAATTCCTTCCGTGACAGCGCAGCAATAACCGAAGCGGGTCGGCTGTGTGGGAATGTCACTATTATTCCGCGCTATTGATGGTGAGCGCGCCCCGCTGACATCCCCAAAGGAATGGCCCGCGGGAAACATCCAACGCACACGGTGTGATACCATTCGGCTATGCAAGCCGCGCCCGGAGGGGACAACATGGCGATCACTTTCCAGCCCAGCAGTTACAGCGGCCTGGTTGACCGCGACAACGGTATGGTCAGCCGCGAGATCTTCGTAAATTCCGACATCTACGCCGAGGAACAGGAGCGCATCTTCACCCGCGCCTGGCTCTTCGTCGGCCACGAAAGCCAGGTCTCCAAGCCCGGTGACTTCTTCGTATCGTCTATGGGCGAGGAGTCGGTGATCCTGTGCCGTGACCGCCAGGGCGAGATCCATGTGTTTCTCAACTCCTGCATGCACCGGGGCATGAAGGTCTGCCGCTACGACGAAGGCAACACCCCCATCTTCACCTGCCCCTACCACGGCTGGAGCTTCGCCACCGACGGCGCCCTGGTCGGCGTGCCCTTCTATAAGGACGCCTATCATGAGGAGCTGGACAAGTCCCAGTGGGGTCTGATCCGCGTGCCCCGGATGGTGAATTACAAGGGCGGCATCTGGGCCACCTGGGACGCCAACGCCCCCGACTTCCTCGAGTACATCGGCGGTTTCCGGACTTACCTCGACATCCTCTTCGATGGGTGGGACGGCAGCGAGGGCGGCACCGAGATCATCGGCGGCATCGAGAAGTGGATGGTCCCCAGCAACTGGAAGTTCCCTGCCGAGAACTTCATCGGCGACCGCTACCACAACATCAGCCACCGCTCCGTCGACCTCGTCGGCATCGGCCCCTCCGGCCAGGGCCGCCGCGACAACAGTGAGCGGGAGGGCGCCAAGTCCCTGGACGTCTCCTTCCCGGAGCGCGGTCATGGCACCGTCATGTTCCTCCGACCCGAGGATGCGCAGCCCGTACCGTCCTACCAGAACGACCCCATCGTGTCCGAGTATTTCTACCAGTGCGAGATCGCTCGCAAGGAACGACAGGGCCAGCTGTGGCGCATCCTGGCCGGCCCGGGGACCATCTTCCCCAACATGTCCTACCTGCCCCGCCAGCCACGCAGCATCGCCGTGTGGCATCCGCGCGGCCCCGACCAGACCGAGGTTTGGCGCTGGTTCCTAGTCGACGCCTCCGCGCCGCCCGAAGTCAAGGAGTTCCTGCGCCAGTACTACATCCGCTACTCCGGTCCCGCCGGTCTGACCGAGCAGGATGACATGGAGAACTGGAACTACGCCCACGCCGCCAGCCGCGGCGCCATGGCCCGCCGCTACGACTACAACTACCAGATGGGCATGGGCTACGCAGTCACCGACTTCGAGGACGGCGGGCTCAAGCTGGACGGCACCGTGCTCGACACCACCAAAGCCCGCGCCGGCGAGCAGAACCAGCGTGGCTTCTACAGCCGCTGGCGTGAGTTTATGGCCGCCCGTGACTGGGACGGACTCGCCACCTGGCGCAACAACGGCTCGGCCTGCTAGAGAGTGTTGACACATGCCGTCATTCCCGCGAAAGCGGGAATACGGAGGGTATCAATCCGTTCAACGTTCCGGTCGCAGGATTTTTTCTGGGTTCCTGCTTTCGCAGGAACGACGGTGTGATTGTCGGAGACATTATGGTTGTTGCCAACGACCCCCTGGCGTTGCTCCTGCTGAAGCAGGACGTCGAGGCGTTCCTGTACCACGAGGCCAACCTGCTGGATGACCGTCGGTACGAGGAATGGCTGGACTTGCTCTCGGATGATGTACGGTATTGGGTGCCCATGCGCCGCAACGTCAAGTTCGGCGAGCTGGAGCGCGAGTTCACCCGCGAGGGACAGGACATCAACTGGTTCGACGAGGGCAAGACCACGCTGACCCAGCGGGTCCGTCAGATCCTCACCGGCGTCCACTGGGCCGAGGAACCCCTGTCACGCCTCTCCCACCTGGTAACCAACGTCGAAATAACGGAGGCCACGCCCAGCGCAGCCGACGCCGGGGAGGTGTCGTTGCGCTGCCGGTTCATAATCTATCGCAACCGCGTCGCCACCGAGACCGACATCTTGGTGGGCCGCCGCGAGGACCGGCTGCGCCGGGTGGATGGCCAGTGGCGCATCGCCCAGCGGCAGGTCTTCCTCGACCAGAACGTGCTCCTCGCCAAAAACCTGACGTTCTTCTTCTAATCGACGGCGTCCCGCTGTCATTGCGAGGAGCGCAGCGACGCGGCAATCTGGTGAAGGATGACTGCTACGCCGACGAGATTGCCGCGCTTCGCTGGCAATGACAGCGGGCTGGAATGAGGGTGCTTTATGGCTGACATCGTAAACCTGTTTGAAGTTGAGCCGGGCCAGAAGGTGGGGCTCTACAGCGGAGCCACCGCCGAAGTGGTCTCCAACCCCCGCGACGGCGTGTGGCTGTTCGTCCGTTACCTCACCAGCCCCGACGATCCTGACCAGGTGGGCGAGGAGGACATGGTCTTCGCGCAGGACGTGCTCGAACTGATGACGGATTAGCGGCCATGACCAGCGCAAACACCGTGGACGCCGACCTGACCGTCCCGCAGGCCGACGAGATCCTCGCCGCCCTGCGCGCCGGCTACCGCTCCATCGACGAGGGCTACGGGTTCTACCCCGGGTTCGACGGGTGGCTGACGTCCCTCGGCTACCATAAGCGCGACGACATACCCTGCACCTGTCCCGACCGTGGGTATCGCGGCCACCTGCCGGAGTGCCGCTGGGTGCGATAATGGTCGCGCAAATCGCACGGCAGCGTGCTGTAGATTTTCAAAAAAACGCGCCGCTGGCGCGAAATTCTTTTCACGGAGCAGTTGAAGATGTCCCAACAGATGGTTGATCTCATGGAAGCGGTGTGGAAGTCCATTGACGGGCTGTGCGGCGGTTTGACCCAGGACCAGTGGTCCTTGCCCACCGAGTGCCCCGGCTGGTCGGTGCAGGACCAGGTCTCGCACCTGGTGGGCAGCGAGTGTCGTCTGCTGGGCCGCCCCGCGCCGGCCCACGAACCGGCGGACACTTCCCACGTGCGCAACGAGGTCGGGCAGGGCAACGAGGTGCTGGTCGACTATCGTCGCCAGTTCAGCGGCGCCGAGGTGCTGGCCGAGTTCCGTGAGGTCACCGCTGAGCGCCTGAACGTCCTGCGCGCCATGACCGAGGCCGACTTCGCCGCCGACACGCCCAACCCACTGGGCAGCGGCCCCTACACCGATCTCCTGGCTATCCGCATCTACGACGCCTGGGTCCACGAACAGGACATGCGCCGGACCCTTGCCATCCCCGGCCATCTGGGCGGCCCGGTGGCGCAGCACGCCTACGGCCGCACCGCGATGGCCATGCCCTTCGTGGTGGGCCGCAAGGTCAGGCCCGACGACGGCGCCACCGTGGTCTTCGAGATCACCGGCGAGGTCGGCAGTACCATCGCCCTGAACATGGACGCCGGCCGCGCCCACCGTATGGACGCCGCCCCCGCCTCTCCCACGGTGAAGCTCACCATGGGCCTCGAACCCTTCAACGCCCTGGGCACCGGCCGCTGGACGGCGGAGCACGTTCTCAGCAACGGCTCGGTAGCCATCGAGGGTGACCAGGCGCTGGGCGAACGCATCGTCAGCGAGATGAACTTCATGATCTGACAAGAGCAGCGATGCTATCATCGTCCAAGAGCGAGGTGACATCATGGCGCTGGCATTGCTAACCCGAGCGGACGAATCCCTGGCAGCGGAATGGGCTGCCGGCGAATGGCCGGCCCAAGGCTACGAAGTTTTGCTGGTATGCGACACCAGCGGCGACAGCCCCGGCAATCCTTGGGCAGTTTTCTGCCCGTCCATGGACGTGTGCAGCGCCGGCCGTGACCCGCAGGATGCGCTGGACATGATTGCCGACGCCATCTACGAAGCGTTGGTCGATGGCGTGAAGCCGGCGAGGGGGGCCGCTTACGATGAAGTCGTCAGCTACTACCAAGAGCTGATGGCGGCCGGGTTCCCAACCGCGGAAGCGGTAGTCACGCCCGCTCCATATTCGGGGCAATAGCCGTGCCGGCAATACCGGGCAAAAACCACCGGCGCGTGGTGGCGGCATTTGAGAAAATCGGCTATTCGGTAATTCGCCAAAGCGGTCATATCATAATGTCCGATGGCGCAACCCGTTTGGAAATCCCGCGCCAAAATCCGATCAACTCCTTCACAATGTACCGAATAGCCCGCAGGGCCGGGCTGACCCGCGAACAGTTCGAGGAGCTTTACTGAGGTGGCTATGCCAACGGCAAAACAAGACAACAACCTTTACGAAGTCATCCTCATCGAATCGGACGACGACTTTGCCGTCCTCTGCCCCGGCATCCCAGGCGCCATTTCTCAAGGCAAGGATCAGGAGGAGGCGTTGGTAATGATTGCCGACGCCATGGCCATGGCGCAAATGTACCCATTGCCGGGAGATGACATCCCGGAGCGTCAGGCAGAACTACGTGAAATAGGGAAGGCCAAAATCGCGGAACTGGTGGCGGAATGCGAGGAAGAGGGCCTGGAGTATTACGTCTGCGAGGTCTCCCCGAAGCTGATGTATCCACTGGTTGAGACTGGATAGCCTATGCCGCCGTACATACCGGGGGTAAGTCGACGGGAACTGGTGCGGATCTTACGACGGTTTAATTTCGGTGAGTCCGAGGGCGGCGGCCATACCGTTTTTCGCCATCGGCGATTGGGACTGATTACGGAAATACCACGGCACAGTGGCGATGTGTCTCCCCGGACAGTCGGAGGTATCCTCATTCAGATTGGCCTCACCCTCGCCGAGTTCGACGAGGTTCGCCGGCGTCGGGGCCGGATACCGGAGCGGTTCCACGAATGAGCGCCCGTCGCGGGGATGAGAAGGAGCGACAATGACAAACACAAACGACAGCAACGACCTGTACGATGTCATCCTCATCTACTCCGGCGTCGGTTACGCGGCGCTTTGCCCCGGCATCCCCGGCGCGGTATCCCAGGGCACCGACCAGCAGGACGCGCTGGCGATGATCGCCGACGCCATGGCGATGGGCCTGATGTACCCGCTGCCCGGCGACGACATTGAACCGCGTCGCACGGAACTGCGCCAGTTGGGAAAAGCCAAAATCGCCGAACTGGTTGCGGAATGCGATCGCGACGGCTGGGAATACGAGATTCACCAGGTTGCGCCGCAGCTGATAAGCCCGCCGGTGTCGGCGGGATAACTCGATGCCGCCGTATATTCCCGGCGTCAATGCGCGAGAAGTCATTAGGCTTTTGCGCCGGCTCAATTTCAGCGAGTCTGAAGGCGGCAACCATACGGTCTTCCGACACCAAAGGTTGGGGTTGGCAACTTTTGTACCCAGACACCGCGGCGACGTTGACCCGGTGACTATGGGTTCCATCCTCGTGCAGATTGGCCTCACCCGCGCCGAGTTTGACGAAGCCCGCCGGCGTCGCGGCCGGATACCAGAGCGGTTTCAGGAATGAGCGCTTGCGACAGACCGTCCGCAGTTGCTGTTGCGTACTGCCTACTCTGTGCTATATAATGCCGGTGTGAGCCTCGTACAGGCCAACTGCGAACACGACAAGACAACAGGTGGGTGACGCAATGACCGATTGGCTTGCCACCGAATCTATTGAGGGATTCGAGGCTGGGAGCAACGTATCACCTGACGAGTGCCCTCAGGATACGGAGCTGTTGACTTTCACAGAGGCGCGCCGATGGCGTGTAAGCAATCTGGAAAGAGTTGAGGCCAAGATAGCAGAACTCCAAGTGCAGCGGGAAAGGCTTATCAAGGAAGTGGCAGCCTTGGATAGCCTGCTAGACCATGACGGCGAAGCAACTTTCTCCTCTACACCAGATACGGCAGCCAGCACTCCGAGCCAGACCGAAGACCCGGTTGAGCCTGGTTCAGACGACTTAGATTTGGAAGAGACACGACGCTCACCTGCGTTGGCAGAGTCGGTAGAGGCAACCTTGGAGGTGTTGCGTCAGCATGGACGCCCCTTGCACTACCGTCAAATCTACGAAAAGGTGACGGAAATGGGAATTTCCGTAATCGGCAAAGACCCGGCGGCGGTGTTGCTGGCAAGGTTCAGCAGAGACCCCCGTTTCCAGAGAGTTGGCAGCGGCATGTACAGGCTGACACCAGACACCAGAGAAGTGCTGCCATAGCACGGCAGCATATTGTGTCGAAATGCCACAAAACGACACAAGATTCCAGTTGACACGCCAAACGACAGTGGTGATAACATGCACAGCAGGCAGAACGGGGGGGGTGGGCAGGTAATGCGCAGTCCTCCACGCACAAGAAAAGCCCCAGCTCGACTACGACCTCCAGCCGGGGCGAACATCCTCCCAAAACGACCAAGCCGCATCTAGCGCGCTTTTCACGCCAGAAAGAAGGAGAACATCGTGCCAACGATACAACCAAACTTTGAAATTGGCAACCTTGTACGATTGGAATGCGCCGTGGGTCTCAACGGTCTACAGGAATCTACCAAGGGTACAACCATTGATGTCAAAGTCCTTTCCACCAGCGTTTGGTGCGACCTCATTCTGATGGAGCCTGAGAGCGCAGGCCATCTCAGATGCGGTCACGTCATAGATGTCATAGCAGTGGTACGGAGTACGGGTAAGAGGCCCGCCTTGGAGGGATTCTGTTGGCCGGCAAATGCGAGCTGATTGCCCACGCCTACCCCGGACCACGCCACCCGCTATAATGGCCCCAACCATCGCTCCGATGGCGGGGCTGTTGCATTTAACGGGAGGTTCACCATGGAGATTGGCGTTTCGGTTCCCATTGTTGAGATCGGCGACGACTTCGGCGCGTTGCGTGACTACATCCAGGCCGCCGAGGACCTGGGCTATGCCCACGTGCGCATCCTCGACCACGTGCTCGGCGCCGTGCCGGAGAAGCATCCGGAGGTGCCGCATTTTCCCTACTCGCACGAGTCTTACATCCACGAGCCCTTCACCCTGATGGCCTACCTGGCCGCCGTCACCAAGAAGATCGGCCTGACCACCGGCATCCTGATCCTGCCCCAGCGGCAGACTGCCCTGGTCGCCAAGCAGGCGGCCGAGGTCGACGTGCTCTCCGGCGGGCGGGTCCGGCTGGGCATCGGCGTGGGCTGGAACTCGGTGGAGTACGAGGCGCTGGGCGTGGACTTCGCCACCCGGGGCAGCCGCTGCGACGAGCAGATCGAGGTTCTCCGCCAGCTTTGGACCGAGGACGTCATCGACTTCCACGGCAAGTACCACGACATCACCCACGCCGGCATCAACCCGCTGCCCGTGCAGCGACCCATCCCCATCTGGATCGGCGCCGGCCGCAGCACGTCGCCAACGCCGCCCAACGCTGCCATCCGGCGCATCGGCCGTCTCGCCGACGGATACTTCCCCATGTTCGCGCCCGACTCCAACGGTCAGGCGATCCTGGGTCGCATCCGTGCCCAGGCCGAGGCCGCCGGCCGTGATCCGTCCGAAGTAGGCTTCGAGGGCCGCATCACCATCACCGCCGACAACAACCCCGAGGACTGGCTCACCGAGCTGAAGTCCTGGGAGGAGATCGGCGCGACGCACATGGCCGCCGGCCTGCGCGGCGCGACCTCTCCCGACGCGCATATCGACGCCATCCGCCGTCTGAAAGAAGCCATGGGGTGATGCGCAATCGTATATTGATATAACAAGGAACGTAGCGAAGCGGCAATCTCGTTCCCGTAGCGATGACTGCTGCGCTGACGAGATTACCGCGCTTCGCTCGCAATGACGGGTGACTGCGTTGCGACCCGTGCGTGAAAACATGCCCCAGGGTTTCCGGCGGGCCGCGAGCTCCAATCGCGACCGCCCCAGCCGTCGGGTAGCCCACCTCAACCGGCGTATCGCCCAGGCGTTCCAGCCCTATTGGCCCCGCGTCCTCGCCATCGGCCTGCTGATCCTGGTTACCGCCGGCCTCGGCGTCGTCAACCCGGTCCTGATCCGGGTCGTGTTCGACTCCGCCCTCTTCGTGGACGGCGGCCCCAACCTGAACCTGCTCTGGACCCTGGCCGCCGCCATGTCCGCGGTGGTCGTGGTGACAGGCAGCCTGGGCGTGTTGCAAACCTGGCTCACCCAGCAGGTGGGCCAGCGGGTGATGCGCGACCTGCGCGACCGGTTGTACTCGCATCTCCAAACGCTGTCCCTGGGCTTCTTCACCTCCCAGCGTACCGGCGAGATCCAGAGCCGCGTTTCCAACGACGTGGCCGGTATCCGCGTCGTGGTCACCGGCACCGTCAGCAGCATCCTGTCCAACGTGGTCATCCTGATCAGCACCCTGGTCGCCATGGCCGTGCTGTCGTGGGAACTGACCCTGGTCGCCGTTGGAATCACGCCCATCTTCGCGGTGTTCAGCTACAAGGTGGGCAAGCGCCGCCGCGCTGCCTCGGCCCGCGTCCAGGAGTCCACCGCCGAGATGACCGCCATCACCCAGGAGACCCTGTCGGTGTCCGGCGTCATGCTCACCCGCCTCTTCGGCGCCCAGAACCGCGAGGTGACCCGCTTCCACGACCAGAACGTGCGCCTGTCCGACCTGGAGATCCGTCGCGAAATGACCGGCCAGGTCGTCTGGGCCGGCATGCAGATCTTCTTCTCGCTGACCCCGGTGGTGGTGTACGTGTTGGCCGGCTACATCCTGTATGGCGGCATCGGCCAGACGGGCATCACCGCCGGCACCATCGTCGCCTTCACCACCCTGCAGACCCGCCTGTACTTCCCCATCAGCACCCTGCTGCGCACCTCCGTGGAACTGCAATCGTCCCTGGCCCTGTTCGAGCGCATCTTCGGCTACCTGGACATCCGGCCCGATATCGTCGATGCGCCGGACGCGGTGGACCTGCCCGTCGAAAAGGTCTCCGGCGCGGTGGCGCTGCGCGACGTGCGCATGAACTACCATCCGGCCACCCTGTTGGCCGACGGCTACAACATCGAGGACGACGGGCAGGTATTCTGGGCCCTTGACGGCGTAGACCTGGACGTGAAACCCGGCCAGTTGGCCGCCCTGGTTGGCCCCAGCGGCGCCGGCAAGACCACCATCTCCTACCTCATCCCGCGCCTGTACGACTCCACCTCGGGCACGGTTAGCATCGATGGGATCGACGTGCGGCGGATCCGGCTGGAGAGCCTCGCCCGCATCGTCGGCTACGTCTCCCAGGATAGCTACCTCTTCCACGCCTCCATCCGCGAAAACCTGCTCTACGGCAACCCCGACGCCACGGAGCGGGAGTTGCACGAGGCCGCCAAAGCAGCCTACATCCACGACCGCGTCATGGAGTTCCCCGACGGCTACGACACCGTGGTCGGCGAACGCGGCTACCGCTTGTCCGGCGGCGAGCGTCAGCGCCTGTCCATCGCCCGTGTCATCCTGCACGACCCGCGCCTGCTCATCCTGGACGAGGCCACCTCGTCCCTGGACACCACCAGCGAGCGCTACGTGCAGGCCGCCCTGGAACCGCTGATGCAGGGCCGCACCACCATCGCCATCGCTCACCGCCTCTCCACCATCATGTCCGCCGACGTCATTTTCGTCGTCGACCGCGGCCGCATCGTGGAGCAGGGCACCCATTACGAATTGCTTGCATTGGGCGGCCTGTACGCTCAGCTTTACGACGAGCAGTTCGAGGGCGGCCGCGTCGAATACACCAGCGAGGACGGCGTGGCCGTAATGGCCGGCGGCAACCTGCGCCTGCCCGTGCCCGCATGACCCGTCAAACTACTTAACCGGCTCGCGCCCGTCCAGCCGGACAAAGCTGTCATAGGAGTTACGCTCGTTAAATTACAAACCCGTCATTCCTGCGAAAGCAGGAATCCATTGACTTTATAGTGAACGAATCTGGAAAACTGCTAACGATTTCGGCCACTGGATTCCCGCTTTCGCGGGAATGATGAGTGTAAAGGCTTTCGCCTGCGTAAGTCCTATATCATTGCGAGCGCAGCGCGGCAATCTCGTTGAGGTATCAGCCGTGTCTCTCTCAATCAAAACCGGTTACGTGTGATATTCAACAGGAGAACATGATGACCCAGCAAGGTAATGGTGACCGCATCCGGCTACGCGTAGCCTTCCGCAACATGTTCTACACAACGATATATGTTGCTGTAGAAGGAGGCTTCCTCGAAGAACAAGGTATCGATGTCGATTTCTCCCACATACCCGCCGGCCAGACCAGCACCGACCTCCTAAAGGCCGGCGACATCGACATCACTCAGAGCGGCATCAGCCGCAGTTTCATGGACCTCGACGCCGGCAGCGCCGACCCGCCTTTGCACATCGCCGAGATCAACCAGCGCGACGGATTCTTCCTCCTTTCCAAGCGCCCCACCGGCGGTTGGCGTTGGGCCGAGTTGGCCGGTTCCACTCTGATCCCCGTGGGTTTCACGCCGGTGCCGTACACCACCCTCCAGGCCGCCATGCGCTGGCACGGCGTCGACCCGTCCAGCGTGAACCTGATGGGCGGCCTGTCCGCCGAGGAAATGCTCGGCCGCTTCCGCAACGGCGACGCCGATTACCTCCAGGTTCCCAACCCATTCGCGGTCCAGTTGGTGCGCGAGGGCTCCGGCTACATCGCAGCCACCCTGGGTAACGAGAGCGGATTCGTCTGCTACAGCAGCTTCGCGGTTACGCCGGCCTGGCTCAACGAAAACCCCGAGACGGCGCAGCGCTTCGTCAACGGCTACGCCCGCGCCCAGCGCTGGGTCGCCGAAAGCCCCGCCGAGGCCGTCGCCGACCGCATCGCCCCCGTGTTCCCTGAGTACGACCGCGAAACCCTCGCTGAGGGCGTCCAACGTTACAAGGACGCCGGCGTGTGGGCCACAGATCCGACCATCACCCGCCACGGTTTCGACCGCATGCGCGACGCCCTCATCTCCGGCGGCCTCGTCCGCGATCCCCATCCCTACGAGAGCATAGTGCGCCCCGAGTTCGCCGAACGGGCGATTGAGGAATCGGCGTAGGTGGGGGATATGTGCTACGCTGTATCAAATGTATGGGCTTGCGACCATGGCAAGTTCGAGGTGACACTATGAGTGGACGTAGAAAATTAGTCCTGGCAACTGGCAGCGTCCTGTTGCTTATACTCACATGGCTGGTGTGGGACTTCGCTCTGGACAGAGTCCAAGCGGGTCAATGGTCGCCGGCAGCGGTCGTCGTGGCCGCTCTTGTCCTGGGAACGGCAATGGTATTCCCGGCTTTCACTTATGCAACGTTGCGGATAGGCAACAATGAGCTGTCCTCACTACGCTAGGCGAAAGCGGTCTTACGAGAGAAACTTGGGATATGCGAGGCTTTGGACCGGAGTTGGTTTGGCAATCCTCTCTCTGTTTTTCACCTTTTTATTCGGCCAACTTATTGACTTGATTGGTGACACGGCGTCGCAAAACGCCGCCAAACAAGCCCTGATCGAGTTGGCCGTTTATGTATTGTCCATTGCCGCAGCTGTCTGTTTCAATACCGGAATCGTATTCTGGATGCTGTACCGACACGATGAAGTAGCGCTCGCTCGCATCGAACAGGAAAATCAGGAGGCTACACCATGAGGCTGGAAGGCAAAGTTGCTATCATCACCGGCGGCGCCCGTGGTCAGGGCGCCACCGAGGCCAAAATGTTCGCCAGTGAGGGCGCAAAGGTGGTCATCGGCGACATTCGCGACGAGCTTGGTATGCAGGTGGAAGCCGAGATCCGCGAACTCGGCGGCGAGGCCGTCTACCTCCACCTCGACGTCACCAGCGAGGACGACTGGCAGCGCGCCATCGAAACCGCCGAGCAGCAGTTCGGCAAGGTGGACGTCCTCGTCAACAACGCCGCCATTGTGCTCCGCAAGGACATCGAGGAGACTACCGCCGACGACTGGGACAATATCATGGACATCAACGCCAAGGGTGTGTTCCTCGGCACTAAGGCGGTGATTCCGGCCATGCGCCGCGCCGGCGGCGGCAGCATCATCAACATCTCCTCCATCAGCGGCCTTGTTTCCATCGGTCCGCCGGCCTACATCGCCACCAAGGGAGCCGTTCGCCTCTTCACCAAATCCACCGCCATCCAGTACGCCTCCGAAAACATCCGCGCCAACTCCATCCACCCGGGCAGCGTCGACACCGACATGCGCCGCGAGGGCATGGGCGACCAGACCCACGAAGAGATCCAGGCCCGAATCGACAACATCCCCCTGGGCCGCGTCGGAACCACCGAGGACATATCCTACGGCGCGCTGTTCCTGGCCTCCGACGAGTCGTCCTTCATGACCGGCAGCGAGCTCGTCATCGACGGCGGCTACACCGCCAAGTGAAGCCGCGCCCATGGCCACCTTGCCCCGGCAGTCCCTGGCCACTCTCAGCGGGGAAGCCAGCATCCCCAGCATCCATATCGCAAGGGAATTATATCGAATTTTACCCGCACATTATTAAAACAGCCCCCTGAGACTGGGTAATCGCACCTCAACTGCCCGACGCCCTACAACCCGTCATTCCAGCGAAGGCGGGAATCCGCCTTGCCAAGCCTCGGCACATCTGCCAGTATCAGGATCCTCTGGATTCCCGCTTCCGCGGGAACGACGAGGACTTTCACTGGTTGGGCAAAACTCGATATAATTCCTTTACAAATGTATGCCAATCCTATAAATAAACAGTAGGTGCCACATGGTAACGAAGCAAATAAGAGTGTGGGAATTCGACGACTCTACAAGCAGGCTGGAACCGTTGGAGCCACTGGACAGGGTTAAGTCCGAGAGTAGGCTGGAAGACGCACTGGTCAAAAGCCCTGACGTCCTTATGGAAAATTTCTCCGTGGTAGCGCGGCAGTATAGCGGTGCAAATTTTGCGGGCCGCATGGATCTGGTTGGAGTGGATGAAGAAGGGCGCCTCACAGTCATTGAGCTAAAGCGTGGGGCAGCGAGCCGAGACGCCATAGCCCAGATTTTGGATTATGGGTCTTATCTTGAATCTGAGAGCGAAAGCGAACTCGCGCAACACTTGTCCGACCGCTCCGGCAACTCGGGTACGGTAAAGATCGAAAATTTCGCTCAATGGTACGAGGAAAAGACAGGAGGATTGCCCTTAAACGAAATTCGCCCAGTGCGCCTTGTTGTAGTCGGGGTTGGTGAGGATGAGGCCACAGCCCGGATCATTAAGTTTCTATCTGAAAAAGGAGTGGACATATCCATGGTTTCTTTCCAAGCCTTTGAGCAATCAGGGAAAACTCTGTTGGCACGACAAGTGACGGTAGAGCCACCCGAACGACCGATGCCTGCTGCATCAATTATGGCCGAAAGGCAACGAGAGGGAAAGGCGTTCCTCCTCGAACGAGTCGATGCGCTTGAAGACAGCTTGCCCGGTATCCGAAAAATTTGGGACTCGGCGGAGGCTGAGTTTGAGGCAATGTTTACAGAAGCGTCCCTCCGCCGCTTGCGAAAGATGGTCGATGGCCGCAAGGGGCTGAAGGCCCACAATGAGAGGGCTGCATCTTGGCCCAACCGGCTAAACTTCCAGATCTTGGGAAGGCGACACAGCACGGCGGCCATAGAAATCGACGATCAGAGAAAAGAATTCAGAGTAATCTTCTTTGGCGCATATGCCGACCTGTGCAAGGATGAATTCGAGCAGGCAGCGACGAAATGGAAGGCAGCGGGCCTTGATTTGGACACTTGGGACCCATTTCGTGAAGATTACAGCTATGGAGACAACGGCCCCGTAGAATTTCCCAGGGCGGAGGATGATCCGGCGGAGTATTGTCCAGAGGTCAAGTTTTGTCTTAGTACGTTGGAACAGTGGGAAGAACACAAAGATACATTAACTGACTTGGCCAGGAACGTATTCAGGCAAGCTCAACTTATTCCAGAAAGCGAACTGCACCGGAAACCCAGACCAAGATGAGGTATTCCCAACGTGTCTTGGTATTAGATGAGTTTGAGGGTTACACAGACCAGCGCGATGGAGTCGCTGAGCATGGCCATGCTCTTGCGGTATCTCTTGGTCTGGCGATGCAACCGGTTCAGTCCGTCCCTCAACCGGGAGTGCAGCCCCTCATTGCGGTTCACCTCACTACCTTTGACCACCTCATGCCGGCCGGCGTCCGTGCGATACCTCTCCGCCTCAGGCAGCCGCTCGTAATGGCGTAAGAAGGTGGCCTCCGAGCGGTCTCCCACATCAAAGTCCACCCACTTGCGCCCGTCAGCCTCCTCAACACTCATCAGGTTAATTCCGAGTGGGCCAAGACGGAAGGAGACCTCTCAATGGGTTTTTCCGTCGGGCAAGTCCCCTTGGAATGGATTGGAGTTAACGCCGAATCTGCGCCGGAAATGTTCCGGCCGGAGCATCTTCATGCCAACTGGCGCGCCGGTATCGGCGAACCGGGATACGTTACCTTCCATGCCGTTACCAAGATGCTGGACCACTTTGCGACACCGGGCAAATTCACTGGCAAGCCTCCGTGGTCGAAGCCAGCGCCCTGGAGCAACTCTGCGAAAGCCAGGGCATCGTCTGGCTGGCCTGGCAAGCCGAGCCGCAACGCGGCTGGATGCCCCCGGGAGCGGAAAGAACCGCTATCGTCCGTTTCGACTCCGACACTGCTCAGAGCGCGGAAATACACTTATTGGAGCAATTGGTTTCTGACATCGCCGGCTGCAACGTGTCGCTGATAACGCCCGAACAGATTTGGGAAGAACGTCGGCAGCCGGAGTTGGAACGGTCTGAGGTTATCTATGCCCAGGTTGATTGATCCCGAGGATTACGCCCGGACAATGCTGCGCTATGCTCAAGAAGCCGCCAGGTTGGCACAGAACCGGGAGTGCGCCGACTTGGACAACGACCGGATTTTGGAGCTGGCTTTGGCCCATTTGGTTCAAAACGTATGAACCGCCGCTGAAACAACTCGTCGCAACCGCCAGTTCTGGAACGCGCGACTGCAGCAGGAGCGAGACACGCTGTCAGACTTTAGAAACCGGATCGCTCACGACACCGACCCAATGGACCGAAATAGGCTATGGCATACCGTGACCGTAACTCTGCCGGGCATCATCCCTACGCTGGAAACGATAGTTGCCGGATTATCCCAAAATGTGTAGAGGGGAAAACGTAAGCTGACGATGGCGAGGTTCCGAACCTGCTCCGATTGCGGGCGACGGGTGCGGGGCGACTACACTCGGTGCTATGAGTGTAATCGGCGTCGTCGGTTAAGCCACTGGCACGACCCCGAGCACCTGGCGGGACAGGAAGCCCGCGACGCCGAACTGGGTCGCACCGAGTTCTACGTATATGTACTCGGAACGGACTACGGGCACTACGTAGGACAAACTGCCAACCTAGGCGCGCGGTTCGGCGCTCACCGGGCCGGCGAGGTTGAGTCCACTGCCGGCGGAGAACCCGAACTCCTCTGGCGCTCGCGCCCTTTCCGTTCCCGGCGCGACGCGGCCCGGTTCGAAGCCGCGATGAAATCGTTGCGTGACCAGCAGGCGGAACGGTTTCAGGAAATCACCGGATTGGCGCCGATCCCATTCGACGACGGGTGGTCGGAAGAACCGCAGTATGCACAGCGCCGGCGCGGCGGATGTGGATTGTTTGGTATTGTTGTGATAACAATGGCCGTCGCAACACTGTTCTTAGCACTCGCACTCTTGTAGGAGTTTCCCTATGACCGCCTACCACGCCGACACCGTCATCCGTCGCGCCAACGTCATCACCATCGACCCCAACCAACCCAGGGCCACCGCGGTTGCCATGCGTGACGGCCGGTTCATCGGCGTGGGCAGCGACTCCGACCTGGAGACGCTAATCGGGCCCAGCACGAAAGTCATCGAACTGCCCGGCAAGACCGTGCTCCCGGGCTTCATCGACGCCCACATCCACGTGCTCAGCAGCGGCACCCGCCACGTCATGGCCGCCGACTGCTCGCTGCCCACCATCGGCGACATCCAGGACGCCTTGCGCGAGCGGGTCGCCGTCACTCCGGCTGGTGAATGGGTCCAGGGTTTCAAGTTCGACGACACCAAGACCGCCGAGAACCGCTTCCTGCGCCGCGAAGACCTGGACGCCGTCAGCACCCAGCACCCCATCCTGGTGTCCCACCGGGCCGGCCACGTCTACTTCGGCAACTCCCTGGCCCTGGAACTGGCCGGTTTCAACGACGAAACCGAGGATCCTCCGGGCGGACGGCTGGGTCGCTACGCCGACACCGGCCGCCTGGACGGCGTGATCTATGAGCGCGCCGCCGACGACCTCCGCGAAAACCAACTCCCCGTCGAGTCCGAGGACACCCGCCGGGAGGGCCTGCGCGTCATCTGCGAGATGCTCAACCAGGCCGGGTTGACCAGCGTCCACGACGCCCGCGTCACCGACTACGAGCTGCGCACCTACCAGGAGGGCCGGGACAACGGCGACCTAACCCTGCGCGTCTACGCGCTGATGTGGCACCGCTACTTCCCCGCCTTGCGTGACGCCGGCATCACCGCTGGCATGGGTGACGACCGCCTGCGCATTGGCGGCATCAAGATGGTCGCCGACGGCGCGATTGCCTCGCGCACCGCCTACCTGTCCGAGCCCTACGTCGGCAGTTGCTGCGACCACGGCATCCTCACCATGACCGGCGATGAGATCGCCGAAAACGTCATGGAAATGCACGCCGCCGGCTTCCAGGTGTGCATCCACGCCAACGGCGACTCAACCATCGACCTGGTGCTCCGGGCTTACGAGGCTGCCCAGAAGGCGTTCCCCAGGCCCGACCCGCGCCATCGCGTCGAGCACTGCACCCTGGTCAACCCCGACCTGCTCACCCGCATGCACAACCTTGGAACCGTGGCGACGCCCTTCTGCACCTACGTCTACTACCACGGTGAGAAGATGCAGTTCTACGGCGAGGATCGCCTCCGGTGGATGTTTGCCCAGCGGTCGTTCATGGACTACAACGTCATGTCCACCGGCGCCACCGACTACCCGCCCGGTCCCTTCGAGCCGCTGATGGGCATCCAAAGCTGCGTCACCCGCACCGACAGCGAGGGCCGCGAGTGGGGAACCAACCAGCGCATCTCCGTAGAGGACGCCCTGCGCATCTACACGCAGAACGGCGCCTACGCCGGCTTCGAGGAAAGCATCAAGGGCAGCATCGAAGTCGGCAAGCTGGCCGACCTGGTCGTCCTCGCCGAGGACCCCACCGCCATCGACCCCTTCGGCATCAAGGACATCATCGTCGAGCGCACCATCGTCGGCGGCAAGACCGTTTACGGAGGGTAATTACTCTCTGCTTGGTCGAAGGGCGACAGTGCTGCGTGTCGCCTTGCGCCATCAGATAGATCGGGGGGGCGAGGCCCGCCGTGTCATGCCCCTGAACCACGGAAAATCGCGCTGATCTCCCACCAACAAGACGGCAGGGATGTCCCCTACCCTTCTGTAACGCCCGCGCTTCCAGTTTCACCGTGTACTTTGTGACAGCGCCGTTGCGAACTCGTCAGGCTCGATCCCAGCATTGCGGAGGGCTTGTATGAAATAGACCTTCGGTATGTCGCCATCGTGAAAGGAGAGGAATAAAGGGGATGCTGGGTCGTCCGGATATGTCGGGTTGATGTAAAAGACCCACTGCCCCTCGTCTTTCATAACCCTCCACCCCAATGCTTGCAATCCCTTGGCGGCTGTTTCCGGGGACACGAATGCTGGTATCAAACGGTTACTCCAAAGCGCATGGGTATTTCCACCGTTTCGAGCGCATCATCATCTTCAGTACGGATTTGATACTCGACCCCACGGGCCTCCAGGTATCGTATGACCTCTTCCTGCCAATTCACGCGTTCCCGGAAATGGGAGTTCAGCAACTCAATGCCCTCGCTGATGTGCTTTTCCGCCTCGGTTTTCGTCTTGCCGAATGCGATCATGCCAAATTGGTCAGCGCACGCTATGTAGCGGTCGTCTTTCTTTTCGAAAGACACCACGACTGTGAAGTCAATGCTGATAGGTTGGGCGCTCATGTTTTGCACCTCCACTCACTGGGGCTCTTAGGGTATCACACCCTCCTGCACTGGCGGATCCTGCCCCGGGCCGATTGACAACTTCCTAACGGCATCGTACCGTCAAACCGGCGTCGGGCGGAGTACCTTGCGGGTGCTACGACTGACGCTCTGGCATTTAACGACAACGGTTTTCTCGTATGGCGAGGCTCAGTTTGCAGAATAGGACGTCACTGCCCGTCCGCCAGCCTCTCCACCTGCAGGTATGCCCGGTCCGCCCCCATCACCGTCAGGAACACCTCATCAGAGCCCTGGTTGTCCCGTGGCCCGAACTTGAGCCGCATGCCGTCGATGTCAATGGGCTCCGGCGTGTGCAGGGCCTTGACGAAGCAGTCCCGGCTCAGTTCCCGGCCGCAGGCCTCGAGGCCGGCGATGGCCAGCCGTCCCGCCAGGTAGCCTTCCAGGGAAACGAAGCCAGGCTCCGCCCGGGCATCGTAGTCGGACAGTGCGGCCCGATACCTGGCTACTATAGGGATGCTGTCGTCGGGATGGGGCACAACTTGGGTGACATACACCCCCTCACCCTCAGCGCCCAAGGCGTCGGCCAGCGCGCGGCTGCCCACAAACGATACCGCCATGAGCACCGGATCAGCCTCTCGCCGCGCCAGTTCAACCGTCCGCGCCACCGGCGCGTAAGAGCCGACCATAATGACCGCTTCCGGTTCTGCCGCCATGATGCTGGTCACCGCCGACTTTACCGCGTTGGTGTTGCGCTCGTAATGCCCGGACGCCACCGGCTGTAGACCGCGCCTCTCCAGTGCAAGCGTCGTCCCGTCCAGCCCGTTCTGGCCGTAGGAATCGTTCTGGTAAAGCACCCCGACCCGCGTCACTCCCAGGTCTTCCGTGAGCCGCTCCACCATCTCCTCCGTTTCCTGGTAGTACGAAGCGCGGAGGTTGAGCACGTTGTCCAGTTCCGGATCCCTCAGGAACGCGGCGCCGGTGAACGGGGCGATGAACGGCACGCCGGCCTCGCGAGCCAACGGCGCCGTCACGCGCGAAGTGGGCGTCCCCACCGCGCCGATCACCGCGAACACCTTGCGGTTTTCGATCAGCAACTTGGTGTTGGCCAACGCGTAGTTGGGCTCGTAGGCATCGTCCAGCGTTTCCAGCGCCAGGTGGCGTCCATGAACGCCGCCGGACTGGTTCACCTCGTGAAACGCCGCCTCGATGCCCAACCGCATTCCCGTGCCCAGGAACCGCGCCGCTCCGGTGAAAGCGGCGGACTGGCCAAATATGACCTCATCATGAAATATGCCGGGATCGCCGTGGCCTCCGGGGCCTGTCACCGCCGTCGCCCCGACTGTTGGCGCGTCGTCGCTTTCCGCCGGGCCGCCTGCCTGACGTTCAGTTTGACACGCGATACCCAGGCATGTGACCAGCAGCAAGAATGCCAGTCCCACGAACGCCAGGCGTCGGACCGCAATCCTGGTCGGACGCGCTATTGCTGCGCCCTCGTCGAAGTGTCTGGACGTCATCACATCCCTGTCCATCTCGTTTACACATGAAAATTTGCCCGGCCCCGGATCGGGCGATGATGCGCTCGATGCCTGTCCACGACGCCGGTTCAGCGCCCGCCCGCGAGCCTGTCCACCTGGCGGTACTGGCCGTCATTTCCCAATACGGTGATGAATACCGCGTCTGATCCCTGGTTATCACCTGGCCCGTACACGAGCTGAAATCCGTCGATACCGACGCTCTGCTTGTTCCGGATGGCGTTGAGAAAGCAATCCCGCGTGAGGTCTGGTCCACACCCGTCCACTCCCGCAATCGCCAGCCGCCCGGCCAGGTAACCCTCCAGCGACACGAAGCTCGGCGTCGCCTCCGGGTCGTAGGCCGCCAGGGCCGCCTGGTATCTGGCAGCCACGGCGATGCTGGCATCATCCGGGGAAGGGACCACCTGCGTCACGTAGATGCCGGCGCCGTCGGGTCCCAATTCCTCCGCCAGCGCCTTGCTGCCCACGAACGAGATCGCCATGAACACCGGATCGATTTGTTCGCGGACGGCCTGGATCGTTTTCGCCACCGGCGCGTAGGCGCCGACCATGATCACCGCCTCCGGATCCGCTTCAACGATGTGGAACACCGCGGCGGTCGTCGCCCCGGTATTGCGTTCGTAGTATCCTGACCCGACCGGCTCGAGGCCTCTGCGCTGCAGAGCCTGGATGGTGCCCGCAAGCCCGGCCTGTCCGAACGAGTCGTTCTGGTAGAACACCGCAATCCGCGTGAACCCCAGATCCTCGGTAAGACGCTCCACCATCTCCTCGGTTTCCTGGTAGTAGGACGCCCGCAGGTTCAGGATGTTGTCCAATTCCGGGTCGCGCAGGAATTCCGCGCCGGTGAAAGGAGCCAGGAAGGGAGCGCCGGCGGAGTTGGCTGACAGGAAAGCAGACCGCGAAGTTGGCGTGCCCACCGCCCCGATCAGCGCGAACACCTTCCTCTCGTACAGCAGTTGCTGCGTGTTGGAGAACGCGGCGTCCGATTCGTACCCGTCATCCAGGGACTCCAGCTCCAGGCGGCGGCCGTGCACGACTCCGGCCTCGTTCGCTTCGTGGAATGCAGCCTGTATCCCAAGGCGCATTTCGTTGCCCAAGTCCTGGGCCGGTCCGCTGAAGGCGGCGGACTGCCCGAAAAGGACACGGTCGTCAAACACGCCCTGGTCCATCTGATCCGCTGACTCCGCCGCACTCGGCGCTGATCCGCCGGTTCCGTCGGCTTCTGATGCCGGCCCCGTCGACCCGGCGCAGGCGGCGCTTGCAAGCAGGGCTGCCAGTGCCGCGACGATGGCGAGCGCCGCGACCAGAGATTTAGATCCCATCTGATGTTTGCTCATACCGAATACAGTGTTTGCTCGGCAGAGCATACACCACCGCATCCGCCGGATGCCCGGAACCTCTGCTCCGGCATTCCTGGAAATACCGGAAGCCGGTAGACGGACGCCTCTATAGTTCCGGCGGACGCCTCTCGTGCCACGGAGTGGCCTGCTCGTAGGCGTAAGCAGCCCGAAATATATTCGCCTCGCCGAGGTGCGGGCCGCCGATCTGCAGCGCCAACGGCAACGCGCCTTCGCCGTCGCTGGTGAACCCGCACGGAATGCTCAGCGCCGGGCATCCGCTCAGGCTGTACAGCCCGCGGAAGCTGCCATCCCTCAATGCGGCGGCAGCCATCTCCTTGTTGTCGATCATCGCCGGCTCGTCGGCCAGCAGGCCGGCCGGTCCGCTGGATGTGGGCTGGATCAGCAGGTCGACGCTGCGGAACGCCTCGATCACCTGCCGGCGCACCAACGCCCGCAGCTTCAGCGCCTTGTAGTACACCTGCCCCGGTATCAGGTTGCCCATCGCAAACGCCACCCGCGTGTTGGGATGGTAGTCTTCGAACCGTTCCCGCAGCCATTCGGGGTTCAGGCTCACCCGTTCCGTGCTGGTGATAGTGCGCACGATGGGGCCGGTCACCGGAGCCATCGGCAGGCTCACCGGCACCACCTCCGCTCCCAGTTCTCCGAACACCTCGGCGGCCGCCGCCGCGGCTTCCCGGCTCTGTTCGTTCAGCGACAGACCATGCCCGCCCATCAGCTCCTGCACCACGCCGATGCGCAGCCCCCGCACGCCGGAATCCAGCCCCTCCAGGTAGTCGGGCACCGGTTCGGTCCGGCTGTAGCGGTCCTTGGGATCATGGCCGGCTATGACGCCCAGCGTCAGCGCGCAGTCGGTTACCGTGCGCGAAATCGGTCCGATGGTGTCCGTCGACCAGCTCGCGCCGTCGACCCCCGCGCGGCTCACCCGCCCCCAGGTGGGCCGGATGCCCACCAGGCCCGAATTGGCCGCCGGCCCGCGTATCGAGCCGCCGGTGTCCTCGCCCAGCGACGTGGCGCACAGGAACCCCGCCGTTGCGGACCCGCTGCCGGTGCTAGACGTGCCCGGGTTCCGGTTCGTATCCCACGGATTGCGGGCCGGCCCGAACCAACTGCTGATCGGGTCGCCCATGGCGAACTCACTCATGTTGGTTTTGCCGATGATCACCGCGCCGGCGTCCTTGAGCTTGGCCACCACCGTGGCATCTGTGTCCGGAACGAAATCGGCGCGGATCTTGGAAGCGTCGGTGGTGCGTATACCGGCGGCGTAGATCTGGTCCTTTACTCCCACAGGCACGCCGTGCAGCGGCCCCCGGAAGTTGCCGGCAGCGGCTTCCTCATCCAGCCGTTTTGCGTCGGCGCGGGCCTCGTCGGCGCACACCGTGATGTAGGCGTTCAACTTGTCGCCCACCGCGTCGATGCGGGCCAGGTAGGCGTCTGTCGCCTCGACGGCCGACACCTCACCGGCGCGGATCGCGGCGGCCAGCTCGGATGCGGGCAGGAACGGTATTTCAGCGGGCGTCATTCTGCCACCTCCATGTCGGCGGGATGCGTAACTGCCACATACTCCTCCAGGTTGAACCCGGGCGGGTTGATGGCAGCCATCTCCTCCAGCATCGCGTTCAGGCTATGCGTGACCTGGCTCAACTCCGGCTCGCTCAGCGTGAGCCCCACCGCCTTGGCCAGTGCTTGGATCTCCTCGTTGTTCAAATCGCTCATAGCTGCTCCATAGCTACTGTCGCGGATCTACGACTTCGACAAAGGGAAAACGTCGGAAGTCGCTATCCAAGGTGCAGATCTGATTGATTCCATGCTCGCGCATCAGCACGGCGGTATGCAGATCATGAACGCGGCTGCCGCGAACTTCGGGCAGTTCGTATACTGTCTGAGCTAACACTGACATATGATCGGTTGTGGGAAGCAACAGGCTGAAACCCAGTCCCGCCAACAAGCTGATAATGTAGCGCCGCGCTTCGTCCAGGCTCCAGGGTTGGCTGGATACCTGTGGATGCGTAACCACCCGAAAGAACTCGTAGCAGATATTCCACGTCAGCAATCCAGAAGAAGGTATGTTGCCAGCCTCTGCGATGCGCTGCCGACACGCGTCGTGAAATTCCGTATCGCCTCGAGCGGAATAAACCAGTACGTTAGTATCGAAAACCATCGTGCTTGTCCATCACGCGTCGGAGTTCCTCTTTGTTGGAGATGTCAACCAGCAGCTCGCCACCCTCCCACTTGGGCAACCTTTCCATCAACTCCTCAGCCGTTTGGGGGGCCGGCTCTCCGAAATACTCCTCATACCAACGGTGGTATTCCTCTTTTCCTGATGGGTCAACAAGACTAGGGCCATGCAAGGATTCCGGCAACTCCGGCAATGCATGCCGCTTCTCATCCGGAGTAGGCTCCTCGTCGAGGATTTGGCGAATGCCGGCCTCCGCCAGCGCCGATGCGGTCGTGCCCCGGCGCTTCGCCTCTGCGTGCAGCCGTTCCACTATGACTTCGTCGATGTTCAGCGTCGTTTGCATAACCTCAAACCCTATGCTTGACTTGCATTAGGTTACACCGTTTGCCCCGTAAAGCGCCAACTTCCCAGCAGCGCCGCCGGCACGTGTATCGCCACGCCCGCCTCGTTCAGGTTCAGGTGCGCCGGACTCGAAAGCGCCTGGCACCCGGCCAGCGCCTCCGCGTAGCTCTGAGTGAACCGCAGGTTCTTCACCGGCGTGGTGATCTCGCCGTTTTCGATCAGGAACGTGCCGTCCCGCGTCATGCCGGTCATCACGCATCCCCGGTTGTGCGACAGCCGCGTGTAATAGAAGCGCGTGATGTACAGCCCCCGGTCCACCGACGCGATCAGCTCCTCCGTGGTGCGGTCGCCCGGCCTCATGAACAAGTTCGTCGCCGTCGGCCCTCCCGTCGCTCCACGCTGGTGCCCCGTCGATCCCACACCGGCCTTGGCAGCAGTGTACGTGTTGTACACCGGCCCCTGCACCACGCCGTCGGTCACAACGTCCACCCGCTGCCTGGGCACCCCCTCCGCATCGAAGGGAACCGGCCACCCGGCCGGATCCAGCCCGTCATCATAGATGGACACCAACGGGCTCATTGCAGGTTGTCCTTGCAAGTCGCTCATCCAACTGCGCCCATCCTGCACCATCTGCGCGCCCATGCCGTAGAAGCTCAGCGCCTCCAGCATGTCGTCCACCGCGTAGTTCTCCAGCACAACCGGATACTCCCCCGGCTCGAAGTCCCGGGGATTGCGGCCCCACACCGCCTTGCCGATTGCCTCGTCTGCCAGCGCCTCGCCGTCAATCGCATCCATTCGCCAGCCGCCGCCCTTGGACCAGCCGGCGGAGTCGTCGCTGCGCGCGGTGACGAGCAGACCCGAGAAAGAACCTATATGGTAGGCGTCCGCGCCCCGCGTGCTGACCACCGCCAGTTCGGTGGCGCCGGTGCGGCAGAACCCCGCGGCGTCCAGCGAAAGGTCAGCTGCCTTGTGACACACCATCCCGGCGATAGCGGCGCGCCGGTTGGCATTGCAATCCGCCGTGTCCTCGTCGTACGCCGCCACCGATTGCGCCGGCGACGGTTCCGGCAATCCTGGAAAATCAGGATCCTCGGGCATCAGCCGGGCGTACTCGCTGGCCTGCCGCACGGCATCGGCGAGCCCGGCACCGGACAGGTTGTTGGTCACCGCCCGGCCCTGGCGTTTGCCCACCGCCACTCGCACGTGCGCGATGGCGTCCTGGTGCGCCACGTTCTGGTGGATGCGGTTGTTGGCGAAGCGCGTCAGCGCCTGCTCCGTGGCCGTCAGGTAGATGTCGCCATCCCCGTCCGACGGGCAGTGACGTAGCGCCTCCCGCAAGAGGGAGTGGATGTAGTCGGGGCCGAGCATTTTGTTTTACCTGGATCATGTTGACATTTCACTGTCATAGGAGTCACGCACTTGAAATTACAAACCCGTCATTCCCGCGAAAGCGGGAATCCAGTACCGAAATCTACAATTATGGTAGAGAAATCAGACACCTGACCGTTTGTAGATCCCGGCTTTCGCTGGAATGACGGTTGTTTTGGCGGCTAGCGCATCACGCCGACGCGCACGTTGCGGAACCGCGAGGGACTGGCGCCGTGGCTGGTGTGCGCGATCTGGCCGGGCTGCCCCTTGCCGCAGCGGGGCGTTCCCCACAGCTGCCATAGCTCGGGCCCGCAAACGGCATCGCAACTCCGCCAGAACTCCGGCGTGATCCCGGTGTACGTACAGTTGCGCAGGAGCCGACCCAGCTTGCCGTTCTTGATCTCTCGCCCCACCTCGGTGCCGAACTGGAAGTTGTACCGCCGGTCGTCAATCGACCACGACCGGTTGGTCTCCAGGTAGATGCCGTCGTCGGTGTCCGCGATCAGGTCCTCCAGCGTCCACTCGCCCGGCTCCAGGCTCACATTGGTCATGCGAATGAGAGGGATCCGGTTCCACGAGGACGCACGCATACACCCATTGGAATCCCTACCCAGCAGCGTCGCCGACTCACGGCTCATCAGATAGCCCACGAATTGCCCGTTGCGGATGATATCCGTCGCCTGCGCCGGCAACCCCTCGTCGTCCCAGCCAAAGGTGCCCAGTCCGGTGGCGCTGGTGCTGTCGGCGGTGATGTTCACCTGCTCCGACCCGTACCGGAAATCGTTGAGCAGGTCAGGCGTCAGGAACGACGTGCCGGCGAACGCAGCCTCGTCCCCCAGCGCCCGGTCCAGCTCCACCGCATGCCCGCAGGACTCGTGGATCTGCAGCGCCAACTGGCTGCTGTCGATTATCAGGTCGGTGTGGATGTTCGACGGACACGGCTCGGCGGTCAGCAACTCGGCGGCCTCTTCCGCGGTGCGCCGTGCGTTCCCCGGCAGGTCCATCGCCACCACGTACTCCCGCCCGGCGCACCCCTGCTGCCGCCCGTGGGACTGCGGATACGAGCGTCGCTGGGTCTCGCCGTTGCCCACTGCGGTGGCCTGCACTCCCCCACCGGCCTCGTAGATGGTCTGCGTCACCAGCGCCCCCTCGGTGTTGGCGAAGGTGCGCTCCTCCCGTATGAACACCACGTTGGCCATCCGCGCCGTGACCTGCGGAACCGATGCCATCTCACGGTCCGCCTCCAGCAGCAGGGCCAGCTTGTCCTCCAGCGGCACCGCGAACGGATCGACGCTGATCGGCGTAACGTAGCTGCCCCGGCTGGACACGGGCGAGCCCAACAACTGCGCAACCGCCATTCCCGCCCCGTTCTGACTCGCCGACGCCCGCGCGATCTGCACCGCCTGCGCCGCCGCCTGGTCCGCCGCCTCGCCAGTCAACTCCCGCGTCGAAGCGAACCCCCACGCCCCCTGATACACCGCCCGTATCCCCAGCCCCACCGACTCATCGGCCGTCATCGTCTCCACCACCCCATTCCGCACCACAATCCGCTGCTCCCGGTTGGACACCAGCCGGATGTCAGCATACTCCGCCCCACGAGCCCGGGCGGTATCAAGGGCCGTTGCGATTAGGGGATCCATCGTTACACCGCCTGTTTACAACTCCGCCAACTCGGACAAGGCAGAGCACAATCGGCCAATCAACAAATCAATGTGCTTAACAAAGTTGTCGGAATTGACTACCCACCCTTCACCCCAGTTACGATTAAAGGCGGATATGAACTCGTCGCCGCTGAACTGGCCTACGTACTCTTTCTGGAACGTGCGCAACTCTTCGGGGAGTCCGTCCGTGTAATCGACTGTAAACTCGAAACGGCCCCCGTCCGGTACGTAAAACCGGGCCAGATATAGGGGTCGCTCCCACCTGGAACTGCGTCCCCTGACCGTGATGGCGGTTCTCCTATAGCGCAACTCTCCACCGGCATTCGTTACCGAATCAAGTAACGAAAGCATCGCATCACGCACATCCGGACGGAATGCATCAAGAAGTTCATCGCGGCTCAAATTCGGGCTTCTGGTATTACTGCTGCTCGGCGCGTCCACCTGTCCGATTACTCGTGAAACTAGTGCATGACCGAACGACCCAGGGTACTGCTTAACTTCTACCGCCAAAACCTCAAGGTTGTCCCGGGTTTGTTCGTTCAGGAACTTGACCACCCTCTCCAACTCGGCGGGTATTTCGTCCGCTACGAAAAGCAAACGTAACCGATTGGCGTCTAGGTTGGTCGCCACTTGTTCCCAAAAAGTGTCAACGTTAGGTTCGTTGTCGACACCAATCAAAGCACCGATTTCACCGTCCGGATCGTCCGAGCTCTCTTCAAAAGCCTGCCGTATATCGCGTTCCGACCATACGCTTGCCGCGGTGGCCGCATAGTCCAGCATCTGCCCCACTACGTTGCGGCGAATTTCCCGGTTTGAACCCCGTTTTACCTCGACCAGTGTGGGGCGAGAGTGCTGGTCAACCAGCAAGTGATCAACTGCCCAGCCTTCCACCGGCATTTCCCGCTTGATTAGGATCCAACGCAGCGGGTCCGCCGGACGCATCTGCTCGCCCGCCAGTAGCTCGGGGTGCTGTCCAATCAACTCCTGGAGCAATTCTTCCGTTTCGAATCGCTCCTCGACTAGCGGTTCCAACCCACCGCTGTCGTTGCGTATGTAGATTTTCTCGGCCAAAACTCTGGCACCTACACCGGCAAAAACGGCTCGTCCGATGCCGGCGGCAACTGCTCGAAGGCGTTGATGTTGAACGCCAGCACCGAGTAGTACCCCATCAGGTTGGTCAGCTCGATCAGCCCCCGGTCGCCGAACTCGGCCCGCGCCGCGTCGAACGTCGCCTGCGACACTCGCCGCGTGCGGAAGAATTCCCGGCCGTAGTTGATGACCGCGGATTCAGCGGACGACAACGGCGGCAATTCCTGTTTGTCGCGCAAGGCGTCCACCAGCGCGTCGCTGAGGCCCGCCCGGCGTCCGGCGGCGGCGTGGGCGTGCCAGATGAATTGGCAGTCCAACTCCCGGGCGGTGGTTATCATGGCCAGCTCCGCCACGTTGTCGGGCAGGGTCGAACCCCCAGCACGGAGGTAATCCCGCAGGACCTCGCCCCGCTGGGCGATCTCAGGCACGTGGAGCTGAACGGCGATGGGCCCGAACTCAGGCACCGCTCCGCCGCGCGCGGATACGATAGCGTCAAAAGCGTCAACTTGTTCCGGTGGCACGGCATCCCGGGACGCGATGGGGAAACGAGGCATGATGAATTCTCCTGAAGGTGGTTGCGGCGTGATTTCCCGTTGGCGGAGCCTGGCATCGAAAATGGCAATGATGCCAAACCCGTCTCATCGACGGCTGCGAGCCATCATAGATTTGGCTTCCCTGATTTCTTTCTGTAGTTCGTGCACTTTGTTTTCCAGTGCGTTGAACTCGCTGCGTTTAGGCAAACTTCCCAGCCAGTAGGCCGCTCCCAAGCACAGGAGATAAGCGACGGGCACCAGAATAATAATGGCAACTGCCGTGAGAATGGACATAACAATCTCTCGTCGATGTTTGCTCAACGGTCTCCGCTTGCCTCACTGGCAGTGCGGAATCACTTCCTCGCCGAAGAGCTGGATCGCCTCCATGATGCGTTCGTGGGGCGGCCCGCCCGAGTGCGCGTGGCGCAGCCGCAGCAGGAAATAGTCGGCTCCTGTAGCCTCCTTCCAGCGGTGGAACTCGTCCACCACCTCCTGGGGCTCGCCCAGGATCAGCCGGTCCGGGCCCAGATTGTCGATGTTGATCTGCGACTCCTCCGTGTACTGTCGGAACTCGTTGAGCCCGTTGCGCCAGTAGTATTTGTAGGCGTCGATCACTTCCGGCCCGTACACCCGCTCCGCCTCGGCCCGCGTCGGGGCGACCCAGGCGTCGCGCATCAGGCACAGCACCGGCTCCTTGCCGGCCTCCTCCGCTGCCCGCTGGTAGGCGCCGGTAAGCGCGATGGTGTTCTCCAGGTCCGTGCTCGGCCCCGCCACAAAACCGTCCGCGATCCGGCCGGCCCGCCGCGCTCCCGGCGTGCGGCTCGCCCCGATCCACAGCGGTGGCGCCGGATCCGAGTACGGCTTGGGCGTGATGGTGAGGTCATCCAGGTTGAAGTGCTCGCCGGAGAACGAAAACCTCTCACCGCTCCAGCACTGCCGGATGATCTCGACCTCCTCTTCAAACCGGTTCACCCGCTGCTCGATGGCGATGTCAAAGGTGCGGAAGTCCACCGGCTGGTAACCAAGGCCCACGCCCAGGATGAATCGCCCTCGCGACACGATGTCCAGCGTGATCACGTCCTCCGCCAGGTGAACCGGGTGGTGCAGCGGCAGCAGGATCACCGAGGTCCCCAGGTTCAGCGTCGTGGTCTGCGCCGCCACCGCCGCCGACACGATCAGCGGCGACGGCAAAAAGCCGTCCCGGTCCTGGTGGTGCTCGCCGAAAAAGCAGGAATCAAACCCCACCGACTCGGCCAGCTTTGCCTCCGCCACGACTTCATCCACCCGCAACGCCAGGTTCTCCCCGGCCGGCGGGTCCGCGATGGAACTGTAAATGCCGAATTTCATGCCCAAGCCTCGGTGATTGTCTGAGCCATCTGAGCTATTGACGATTGCGCCCGTTCTGGATGACAGCCTCGGTCAGACGGTTTAGCGCTTCCAGAAACGCCTCCTGCTGAGCGGCCGCCTGTGCCGCAGCCTGGCGACGTTCCTCGGCAGCCCGTTCCTCAGTCTGGCGACGTTCATCAGCGGCTTGCCGACGCTCTTCTGCCATCTGCTCCAGGGTGGTCTGTATAAATTCCATCATTTGGTTGTTGCGGTGCCGTTCGCGCAAGAAAAGCATGATGTCAGGCCCTCCGACGATGGCTGCGGCAATGCTGCCGTGAATGAAGCAATGGTGAAGTACCGTTGTTGAGATGTAGCTTGACACAGGACCCAGCCGGCACTTCGACTCAGCCGCAGTCTCAATGGTGCAGGGTATCGCCGTGAAATACCACACCAGCCACGTTGACGTGATCGCCAGCGCACCGGCCAGCGCCGGCGCCCACAGCGCGACAAATACCGTCCTGAAATCTGGCAGCATTATAACCCCGCCGGACCGGCGGCGGTTACTTGAAATGCGCCAGTACCCGGTTGGAGAACAGCTCCATCTGCCGAAAGTAGTCGTCGGCATCGCCGGCCAGGAACCCGAACACGAAATCCCGCACGCCCGCGTCGATCCGCTCCTGCACCGCGCCGATACAGTCCTCGGCGTTCCCCGTGATACACAGCGCCCGCGCGATGTCCTCCGCGCTGCGCTCCGGCGTGACGTACCGCTGCCCAACGTGGGCAATCGCCGTCTCCAGCGCCTTGTCCGGATCCTCATCAATGGCCGTGGGCTGGTTCAGCCCCCAGTGGAACCGGCTCAAATCCCGGCCCGAGTGCTCTGCCATCTCCCGCACGCTGGTGTTGGACCGCCGGAGCCGGTTCACTGTGAACAGGTACGGATACCACCCATCACCAGCGATCGCCGCCCTACGCACCGCCGCATCGCTGCGTCCTGCCACCCAGATGGGCGGGTAGGGTTGTTGGTGCGGCTTGGGCTCCAGCGTCACGTCGTCGTAGTTGAAGAACCGCCCGTGGTGGGAGACGTGGTCCTCCTGCCACAACTGCTTCATGGCGCGCAGCATTTCGTCAGTGCGCCGACCCCGCGTGTTGACCGGAATCTCCAGCGCGTCGAACTCCGCCCGCGTGTCCCGTTGCCCACTGATGCCAATCCCGAAGTCCAACCGCCCGCCGGAAATCTGGTCCACCGTGGCCACCAGCTTGGCCAGCATCACCGGATGGTACAGCGGCGCGATCACGATCCCCGTGAGCACACGCAGCCGTGTGGTCGCTCCGGCCGCCGCCGCCATGGCCGGCAGCCCCATCACCGTGGGACGCGGCGGGTTGCCGTCCATGACGTGCTCCCCTATCGCCACCCGGTCGTATCCCAGGTCCTCCGCCCGCCTGGCGAAATCTGGCAGGTCCCAGAAGTTGTCCACGCTCAGGTTGAGACCGAAGGTGATCGTGTTGTCTGCCATACCATTTCTCCCGTTGGCGGCTTACTGCGCCAGCATTTCGTCTGTGATCTCAGCAAGTTTGTCGCCGTTCAGCACTCCCTGCCACTTGCGATGCAGGCTGCCGTCGGCCGCGACGAAAAAGGTCGCGGGCAGGCCCAGGACGCCCAACTCACGCGCCAGATTTTCATCGTCAGGTGCACCGGCCGGGTAGGTCACGCCCAGTTCGCCGAGTAAAGCGATTGCTTCTGCCTCACTGCCCAGTGCGAAGGATTGGCCCAAATCCACCCCAACCAGCGTCGCCCGGCCCTCGTATTCGTCGGCGAACTCCTGGAATTCGGGCATCTCCGCACGGCATGGTGGACACAGGCCCGCCCAGAAGTTCAGCACAACGGGCGTGCCGCGCAGGTCGGAAACCGTCACTGTTTCCGAGCCCAACTCATCACTGCCCTGGTACAGCGCTATATTGAAATCGTAGATCGTTTCGACTGTCTCCGACGGTTGGGATCCCCCCGCCGGAGCCTCGCTCGAACAGGCGGCGGCCAGCATCAGCATCGCCAGGCCCATTATCGCGAATATCATGGTTTTCATAGTGTGTATGCTCCTCTCGGAGAAATCCATACATTTATCGGTACCAACGAGGTTAGCATAGCCCAGGGTCTTTCAGTTGTCATTTGTATGTTTACCGGGCCCTGTGGGTGGGCCAATCTGTAGGGTAGAGGGAGGGGCGGGTCGTCTGTCATTGGGTGAGCTGGCCCTGGGGCTGGACTGCACCGTCTCGCAGTAGGACACCCCTCCCAGAAGGCGCCGGGCCGCTCCGAACGGATAGACGGGCCTGAGACCCGCATGGCAAGTGTGGAGAGCCGCAGCGCCGCCATTATCACACCAGGTCAGGCGGAGGCGACAGATGATCCGAGCAATGGCAGGTATCGACGTGGGCAAGGGACAACTGGACGTGTCGGTGGACCAAGGCCAGGGGCGGCGTTTTGCCAACACCACCGTTGGGGTGGCCCAGTTGGTGGAGTGGCTGAGTGGGTGGGGAGAGGTCTTGGCGATATGCAAAGCCACGGGCGGGTACGAACTGCTGGTGGTGGAAGGTCTGCGTCAGGCTGGGATACCGGTGCACATCGCCCACCCCAACCAGGTGCGGGACTTTGCTCGGGCCTGGGGTTACCAGGCCAAGACCGACCGCTTGGACGCGGTGGTCCGGTCCCGGTACGGCCGGGTGTTCCAACCGTCGGCCACCCTGGCCCATTCCCAGGACCGGGTACGGTTGCAGGAGTTGCTGGGACGACGGGAGCAGTTGGTGGAACAGCGCACCCAGGAGAAGAACCGGTTGTCCCAGACGCGCCGGACCGGCGCTGGTAGCTCCATCGAGCGCCACATCCAGTGGTTGAATGCGGAGATCGGGGAGCTGGAGCGTGAATACCAGGGTCTGTTGCGGGAGAACGTGGAGTTCAACCAGCTCCTTGAACTCTACTGCAGCGTGCCCGGAGTGGGCCCGCAGACGGCGGCAACCCTGATCGCCGGGCTGCCCGAGTTGGGGCAGTGGGATGGGAAGGCGTTGGCGTCCTTGTGTGGCCTGGCCCCCTGGTCCAAAGACAGCGGACAAAAGCGAGGCTACCGAGCCACCCGAGGGGGACGAACCAGGATCAAGCGGGTACTGTATCTGCCCAGCCTGGCCGTGTCCCGCAGCAAGACGGGACTGGGAGCCTGCTACCACCGGTTGCGAGAGCGGGGCAAGCCGGGGAAAGTGGCGCTGGTGGCGACCATGCGCAAACTGCTGCTGCAACTCCACGCCGTAGCCCGTCGCAGCACCCCCTGGCAACCTGATCACCGACCAGCAGTCTGATACCCCTTGACACCCAACACAGATACTGCGAGGCGCTTGCGCCGTGGCAATCTCGACGCCGCAACAGCAATGTCTGCCCCAACCGACTCTCCTGCGCCAACGAGATTGCCGCGCTGCGCTCGCAATGACATTTTTGCACGGGCCTAACACGAGCGCTGCGTTTGACGCCCCTTGTTGCCCGTGATAGGCTTTGCTTACTATGAGAAGGTGGGGATTCCGCGCGGAGTTCCCGTTACTTGCGCTGTTCAGGAGCGACGACGATGAACGTTACCCCTCTGGCCATCGAGAAACTCAAGGAAGTTATCACCGCCGAGGACGAGGCCGGTTCCGCCCTGCGGGTGGTCGCCATGCCCGCCGGCCCCGGCCTGCAGTACATGCTGACCATGGAGAAGGAGCACCAGCCTGACGACACCGTTCTGCGCATGGACGGCATGGAGTTCCTCATGGACTCCGACAGCGCGCCGTTCCTGGAAGAAGCCACCATCGACTACATTGAAGAGTTCGGCGGCCGGGTCGGGTTCGTCATCAACAACCCCATGTACGCCGGTGGCGGCGGATGCGGCAGCGGTGGCTGTGGTTGTGGCGGCGGCGGATGTGGATGCGGCGGCGGTGGATGCGGTGGCGGCTGCGGCGGTCACTAGACCGTCGCAATCTCCGGCAGTCCCCGGCCGCGCCCGGGGTCGCCGACAATAGAGTCAATTGCCCCGGCGCTACCGGCTGCCGGGGCTTTCGCATCGCAGCCCGTCAAAGGCCCATAACGGCAGCGCGGGCTGTTGAATAACTAAAGCGAAGGTTGTCATCATAGGATAATCATTCAAGCAGGAGTCCCGTCATGAAAATCTGGCCCACCGTCTCGAAAGAGCAATGCCTGAGCCGACTGCGCAAGGACGTGTCGAGCTGGAACGATTTGCGGACCAGCGCGGACCTCACCGGCACATCCTTCGCCAACGCGCGGTTGCATGGAGCGGATCTGTCGTGGGCCAACCTGACGCATCTGGACTTCAGCGGCTCCGACCTGGGCGACGCCGACCTGCGCGGCGCCGACCTGCACTTCTGCAACCTGAGCGGAGCCAATCTGCAGAGCGCGGACCTGCGCGGCGCGAGCCTGCAGGGGGCGAACCTGCGGGAAGCCAACCTGTCCTATGCCCAACTGCAGGGGGCGAATCTGGCGCGGGCCGACCTGAGCCAGCTTACCCTGCGGGGCGCCGACCTGGGCTACGCGGTGCTGCGCGGCACCTATTCCAGCTTTTCGGACTTTTCAGAAGCGAACCTGACCTGGGCCGACATGCAGTCCGCCAACCTGTCGAACTCCACCTTCTACAAGACGGTGTTCACAGACGCCACCCTGGCCCAGGCGAACTTGGCCCATGCCAACTTCAACCTGGCGCTGCTGGACAATACGGATCTGGATGAAGCGTTTCTCCACGACACGATCTTTGCCGCGCTGGATCTGTGCGGCGCCAAGAACCTGGGTACGGTGCAGCACGAGCCCTCCTCCATTTTGAGCATCGGAACGGACACACTGCTCAACACCCTGCGGAGTTCCGGCGGCATGTATTCGCCCGAGCTGGAGGTATTCTTCTCCAGGGGAGGCGTGTCCATCGATATGCTGGCCTCGATACGACCGGTCAGCGCGCCGGCATCCTGACACGGTTGTCGCGTCGCACGGGCCCGACCCCATCGGTGCGGCACGGCGGCGCTGACCGACCCGCAACCCAAACACAAGGAGCGTCTCCCTGATGTCAGGCTCACCCCACGGTATCCGTTACTCGGCCCACCGACCGGTGGTCATGGGGCGCAACGGCATGGTTTGCGCCGGCCATCCGCTGGCTGCCCAAGCCGGAGTATCCGTTCTGCAAAAGGGCGGCAACGCCTTCGACGCCGCCATCGCCACGGCGGCGGTCCTCAACGTCGTCGAACCGCTGATGTCTGGCATCGGCGGCGACGGATTCGTCATGACCTACCGGGCTGAGGACGACTCACTACGGCTGTCCAACGGAACCGGGGCCGCGCCCTACGCGGCCACCCTGGAGCGATATCGCGACGGCATCCCGATGAAAGGCATCCTGAGCGTGTCGGTGCCGGGCCTGCTCAACGCGTGGCTGGACGTTCATGCCGAGTACGGTTCGCTACCGCTCACCGAGGTGTTTGCTCCGGCCATCGCCCTGGCCGACGACGGCTTTCCGGTTACTCACTACCTGGCGTCGGCCATTGCCGGCGACTCGTTGCTGTGCGAGTTTCCCACCAGCCGGGCGATCTTCACACGGGACGGATCCGGGGAGCCACTCCGAGCGGGAGACATTCTGCGGCAGGCCAACCTGGCGCGCACGCTGTCGGCCATCGCGGCGCAGGGACGCGACGTGTTCTACCGGGGAGCGATCGGCGAAGCCATCGCCCGGTTCAGCGACGAGCAGGGCGTCCTGCTCACCATGGCCGACCTGAACGACTGCTCGGCGCGCTGGCAGGACCCGATTTCCACCGACTACGGGGACTACACGGTTTACGAGGCTCCTCCCAACTCCAGCGGACACATCCTGCTGCAGGAACTCAACGTCATCCGTCAGCACGACATGGCGAGCCTGGGGTTCGGTTCGGCCGAGTCCATCCACCTGATGGTGGAAGCCAAGAAGATGGCGTTCGCGGACCGGGAGGCCTACGTGGCGGACCCTGACTACATTGACGTGCCCGTCGCCGGGATGCTGTCCGCCGAGTACGCGCAGGAGCGGGCGGCCACCATCGACCTGGGGCGGGCGGCGGAGAACGTTACCGCCGGAGATCCCTGGCCGCACCAACCGGCGGGTCAACGGCGTTCGCCGGCCGGCGTGGGCGCGCGGCGTCGCGGCCCGCGCTCCGAGCAGGAAGACACCACGTGTTTCGTGGTGGCGGATCGGGCGGGCAACGCAGTGTGCCAGTTGCAGAGCATCCAGAGCGGCTGGGGTTCCTCGCTGGTGGCCGGCGATACCGGCATCCTGCTGAACAACCGCATGACCTACTGGCACCTGGACCCGGACCATGTGGACTGCCTGCAGCCGGGCAAGCGCGTGCGGCACACGATGAACCCGGTGATGGTGTTCCGCCGGCCGTCGTCGGGTAACGGCAGTGGCTCTTCAAGCCGTCGCCTGACCTACGTGCTGGGTACGCCCGGAGCTGATTGCCAGGTGCAGAGCAACATGCAGGTGATCACCAACCTGGTGGACTATGGGATGACGGTGCAGGAAGCCGTGGAAGCCCCGCGCTGGAAGCACGTGGGCGACGGCACCGAGTCCACGGTTCCCCATACCGCAGTGGACAGATTGCTCATCGAAAATCGCTTTGACGCGGACGCGCTGCGTCAGTTGCGGGCAATGGGCCACCCGGTGCACGAGTTGGGCGCGTGGGACGGCGTGACCGGCCGGGAAATGGCGCTGTACATCGACCCCGAAACCGGAGCGCTGCACGGCGCCGCCGACCCGCGCTACGACGGGTACGCAGTGGGGTACTGAACGATCTTCGCTCACCCGGTTCCAACCGCACCAAGGATAATCAGCATGCGAATGCCAGGACAACGCCGCAGCCAGGAACCCGACGAGGTGGGGCAGCGCGCCGGCCTGTTCGCGGAATCGATCCGTGACGGGGACATGGACCTGGCCTGGTCGATGCTGTCCAAAGAAACCCGCGGGATGCGCATGGGCGTTTGGGCCACCCGCCTGAACATCGATATGCAGGTGGCCTACCGCGCGGCCTACGATCCCGACCACCCGATGCGGGATTCGATGATGGACGACTTCCGCACCACCGTCCTGCGCCTGTGGCCGCTGGAAGACCTGTCGGAACTGGCGGCGGCTCCCACTCGCTACGTGGACGACGAGCACGCGTTCGTGTTCCTGCCCTTCGGTGTGACCGACGAGACCGTGGTGCAACACAGCCGGCTGATGTCGGGCCTGATGATCCCGATGCTGCTGGAAGACTCCCAGTGGCAGGTGGACCTGCCCGGCTGGCGGTTCCTGGACACGTCCGGCCAGGGCGGCAATGGCTAGGCGGCCCCCGCGCACCCGTTCTCGCGGCGCGCGGAAAGAGCAAGCCGCTGCACCCGTCTCTCAGGAAAATTCGCCCGAAGACGGGGCGGTAGTGCGACCGCGACGCGCCCGGGGAGACCGTGACTCCTGCGAGCTATGTGAACGGGCTGTGGAGCGGTTCACCGTCCATCACCTGATCCCCCGGGCTCGGGGCGGGAATCACGGCCCTACCGCGCTGCTGTGCTCCACGTGCCACCGACAGGTCCATGCCATGTTTTCGGTGACCACGCTGGCCGAGGAGATGTACAGCGTGGCACTGCTCAGATCGAACCCACGGGTCGCGGACTTCCTGCGCTGGATGCGTAAACAGCGGGGCGCGAGCTTTCGGGTGCGCCGGTCGCGGGAGCGCGGATGACTTCGCTAAATCCTCTCCGTGATATGATTCGTTATGGGGATTGCGTTAGAACGATATGGCAGGATCAGCAAAACTTTCACTTGAGCAAGTGAGCGACGCGATTCGCGCCGGCTTGCCAAATCGACCGGATGTCGTCTTGTCCGCCGCCGATTCGGCGGGGGTCGCATCGACTTACCGGGGCAACTTGTCCCATCATCGAGAGCACGTTCGCAAAAGTCTGGACGAAGGTGACTACCGGCAGGCGGCAGAGAAATCCTGGGGAGCGTACTCCCAGACCGTCAAGGCAATTGCCGCTGAACGCAATTTGCGGGTTCGCAGCCATACGAACATACTGCGAGTCTCTGAGCAATTGGTGGCGCTGGTATCCCGAGTTGATCCTCCTTCCGGAGTTGTTTTGGACGCCGGCGCAAACTCAGCTCATAGCTTGCATGTCCATTTCTACGAAAACGACCTCCCCGACGAAACAGTTGTGCGACGGGTGGACGCGGTATCGACAGCGATAGATCTCCTCCGAGAACTCTTCCCATCGGAAGCCCCGGCAGAATGACCAGCGCAAAGGAAACCGCTGACGTCGTAATCATCGGGGGAGGGGTGATGGGTTGCAGCATCGCCTGCAACCTGGCCCTGACTGCCGCAGCCCATGGTCTGCGGCGCATTGTGCTGCTGGAACGCGACACACTGGGCAGCGGGTCCACGGGGCGCAGCAGCGGCGCCGTGCGCATGCACTACTCCACCGCCGTCAACGCCGAACTGGCGTGGCGGAGCCTGCACATCTTCCGCAACTTCGCCGACATGATCGGCGGCGAGTGCGGTTACACTCGCACCGGCTACCTGGTGTTTGCCGGAGCGGACGACCTGCCGTCCTTTCGCGCGAACATTGCCACGCAGCAGTCCGTGGGCGTGATCACCGACATCATCAGCGCCGCGGACGCGGCGGAACTGGCGCCCGGGTTCGAGGTTGCCGACGCGGCGGGCATCGCCTACGAGCCGTATTCGGGTCACGCCGATGCCTCGGGCACCGCCTACGCCTACGCCACCCGCGCCCGAAGCGAGGGCGTAACCGTCCGGCTGCAAACGCCCGCGGAAGCCATCGAGACCAGCGAAGACGGCAGCCGCGTCGTTGCGGTGCGAACCGCCTCCGGTGAACGCATCGAGACCGGCATCGCCGTTGTGGCAACGGGCCCTTGGACGGCGCGGTTCCTGGCTCCCCACGGCATCGAGGTGCCGCTGGTGGCAACGCGCCATGAGGTGCTGCACTTCCGGCGACCGCTGGACGTGGTGCCGTACCATCCCGGCGGGGCCGACATCGGCAACCGGATCTACTTCCGGCCCGAGGGGCAGGACCTCACGCTGGTGGGGAACGGCAACCACTCGGACGTTGTGGAGGATCCGGAGGTATTCGCCCAGCGCGCCAGCCCGTCGTTCATCGAAGACGTGTGGCAGCGGCTGGCTCGCCGGATCCCCGCCATCGCCGACGCGGAACTGGCCGCGGGATATGCCGGGTTGTACACCAACACGCCGGACTCCCATCCCATCATGGATCGCATCGACGGCGTGGACGGGCTCTACCTGTGCACCGGCTTCAGCGGCCACGGGTTCAAGCTGTCGCCCATGGTTGGCGTGATGATGGCCGAGTTGATTGGAAGCGGCGCGGCCACGACCATGGATATCTCGCCGTTGAAGCTGTCCCGGTTTGCGGACGGCGCGCTGAACCACGCCGGTTACGGCTTCGACGTCCTGGTCTGATCGCCGGCCGTGACCGCTAACTTTCCCGAGCGTTCGGAGGGGGCCGTGCCGGCCGTCTCGGTATCAGGCCTGACCAAGCGGTTCGGGCGGGTTACGGCGGTGGACGGCGTGAGCCTGGACGTGCCTTCGGGCGGGGTGTTCGGGCTGCTCGGGCCCAATGGGTCGGGCAAGACAACGCTGCTGTCGATGGTTTCGGGCTTTATCCGACCCACCGACGGGACGGTGACCCTGCTCGGGCACAACGGGCCGGCCGGTCACGAGCAAGGGTTGCACATGGTTGGCGCGCTGATCGAACGCCCCATCTTCTGGCCCTATATGTCCTGCCGGGACAACCTGAGGTGCCTGCAGGGAGTATATGGCGCCGACGGCGGCGACGCGGAAATTGACGACCTGCTGGACACCGTCAACCTGGGCGGCGAGGCGGCGCGCCGCAAGTTCCGCGCCTGCTCCACCGGTATGAAACAACGGCTGGGGATCGCCGCCGCCCTGCTGGGCGATCCGTCGTTGCTGATTCTCGATGAGCCGACCAACGGGCTGGACCCGGTCGGGATAGTCGAAGTGCGGGATCTCATCCGGGGCCTGGCTGCTGACGGGCGCCGCACTGTGATCCTGGCGAGCCATTTGCTCAACGAGGTGGAACAGGTCTGCGACCAGGTTGCCGTAATGCGGCGGGGCAAGCTGCTGTACTGTGGCCCGGTTGCCGGTATGGGCACCTCGGGGTCGGCGCTGGTTCGCACCACCGATGACGGCCGGGCGGACGCTGCGCTCACGGATGCCGGCTGGGAAATCAGGAGCCGGTCCGAGGACGGCCTGGAGGTGGCGGTCACGCCGGGACGCGAGTGGGAAATCAGCCGCGACCTCGCCGCCGCGGAAATTTACGTGTCGGGCCTGAGACCCCTGGGAGGCTCCCTGGAAGCCGGGTTCATGGAAGTCACGGGTGACGCCGACGGCGAGTCCGAATGAGGGACGCCAGCGCCATCGTAACCACGCTGCGCTGGGAGTGGTTCCGCCTGTCCCGGCGACCGGGCGCATGGGTGATCCTCGGCTTGTCGAGCGCGGCCGTAATCGGCGCGCTGGCAGTGGCGACGGCGCTGCTGCATCTGACGCCCATCGACCTGTCTATCGCGTCGCACGGTTTCCCGCTCCTGGCGTTCGAGGTACTGTCCCGGCTGGGTCCTTTCCTGGGGATCATCCTGGCGGCGATGATCTTCGGCGGTGACCACGGCTGGGGGACTCTGCGTCCGCTGCTGGCCCGAGGGCAACCACGCTGGCAGTTGATGATCGCCAAGCTCTCCCTGGTCGCCATCATCCTGGCGGTCCTATGGATTGCGGCGTGGATTTTGGCCGCCGTGGTTGGCCTCGTGGCCGGGGAATCCGGCACCGTGCCAGGCGGATTGTTCCTGGACATGCCCGATGGATGGTTGGCGACCGTGGGATCATTCGCCAGCGCCTGGCTGGTCTCGATTGCCTATACCGGTCTGGCGGCCCTGCTGTGCACGCTGGGGCGGTCCACCGCCTTCGGAATGGGAGCGGCCGTCGCCATTCTGATTATCGAGTTCACCGTATATCCGGTGGCGGGCCTGATCGCGGATCTATTTTTGGACATCTCGCTGTCCGAGTATGTTCGCTGGACGCTCCACGGCACGTCGGGCGGCGTGATGGGTCGGGACGATGACCTGAGCGCGTGGCTGTTCCTGCCGGCTACGCTGGTGTACATCACGGTGTTCTGCGGCCTGACGCTGCTGGTGACGGGACGGTGGGACGTGGGCAGCGGGAACGGTTAGCCGGGGCAGTCCAGTAGTTATCGGACTGCTCCGTCAACCTCCTCGGCGTCGTCTATAATGGCGTCATCAGGCCCTGCCTTTGCGGATGTCGGGGAGTACAGTTATGACCATGGAACAAAACGAGAACTGGCGAAAAGAGGTTTTCAATCTCCCGGAGAACCACGGATGGACGGCCAAGCCGGGGAACAAGGTGTTCATTGCCGACCGGGGCGCGCTGCGCTTTGAAATCCCCCAGGAATGGCTGGTGGAGCCTTCCCGAAAGTCG
The DNA here is from genome assembly GCA_022827095.1 of Dehalococcoidia bacterium. Taxonomy (GTDB): domain Bacteria; phylum Chloroflexota; class Dehalococcoidia; order Lucifugimonadales; family UBA3495; genus Bin87. The sequence continues at coordinate 73,585 of JAJDTP010000016.1, read as the reverse complement.
GTGAAGTTCCGTGATGCTCCGCACCCCGACGACACGATGGGGCTGGAGGTCACTATATTCTATGCAGGGTACGGCATGAACATTGACTGGAGCAGTTTACCCCTGCACCAATTGATCAAGGATGTGACCTCCGACGATGCGCCGGCCCGTCGCGGCAGAGCCAGCCGCCGCCGGCGCCGAGGTCCGGAGGACACCAAGCGTGGTTCGCCGATCACTGTCAAACTGGGCAACCTGGAGATGGCGTGGATCGAATCGGAGTTCTTCGATCCGGGCGAAAAGCGTCCGGCCCACTCCCTCCAGGCCATCACCCGCGACCCCCAGAAGTCCATTCATGCCTTGCTCACCCTGAGTTACTGGCCCGAGGACACTGAGCGCGCCAAATCCGCCTGGAACGACGTCCTGGGCACCCTGAAGATGGGCGAGCATTTCGACAGCCCTTTGCGCGGTCCGGGGTACAATGGCCTATAACGTTTTTTCTACCATAGGCTGGGATCGGTAGCCTTCGGGCCGTGGTAATCGAAACACACCGGGCAAGCCGCATGGTACCGGCACGGCTAGAATCACGATATGGGGAGCGAAATCAGAAACGTTCTGGATGCTATAGCAGGTAGTTGGATTCCGAAAGCTGCGATCATCACCTTTGTAATTTCACTAGCGTTCACGTTGGCTATTGCTATCACGCAGAATATTTACACTTGGTCAGGAGCCGCCTCGCCCCGAGGTATCTCTTCAATCGATGCCGGGAGGCTGGGAATGGCGGTGGGCACATCGGGTACGGCGGCGGCATTCCTAGTGACGCTTTACGTAGCCGACCGCAACTACCGGCGGAGTAGAGAACACATCCCCGGATTGACTATGGATTTGCAAGTGAAAAGGGTTCCGGCGAGCCAGAGTTACGACGCTGTGATAGTTACACTGAACGCCAAGAATACCGGCACCGGACTATGTAGGGTCGATCGGGTAGTCTGGCAGTTGAAAGTGGTGTCACCATACGACGACGAGACGGTACAGGAGATGGAGCACGAGTTTGGCGCCACTTCTGCCGGCCGGCAGGATATCGAATTCCCCTGGCGACTGATGAAAGAAGAGACGGTAGCGGAAGGGATAGTGATCGAACCCAATGAAACGGAGCAGATGACGTATGACTTCATCATCCCGGCCGAAATCACGGCTATAGTGTTATCAGCATGGGTAACGAACGCGTCGGAACCCAGAGAGGCCGAAGGTTGGTACAGAAGGGCCGTACACATAAATGAGGAGACTTGAAAGCAATGAACGACAAGGAATTTGATCCATACGAAAGGACGGTTCCAATGGAAAAGCGGCGCGGAGGTGGCCGGCCAATGCCTAGGCCAGCTGGCGGCAAGGCCAAGAAGTGGCAACCGCCGACCAAGGGCACGACACCTGCCGACAGGAAGAAGCGAAATGCAAACCAGGAGGCTCAACGTGGCTAGCCAACAAGACGAGCCCACTTGCAGTCAGAATCTTACCTCAGATCCGAGCGAGGTTGATCCTACCGACGCAGCATGTGTTCAACTGGGACGCACCGGCGGACCGCCGCGACCCCGAACCAACGGCACAAATCTCAAGCAGTGGCAGCCTCCCAAGAATGAGAGCACGCCCAGCAAACGGCCCCAGAGGGAATAGCCCCGGACCGGGGTCAGCAGCCCTTTAGCAAACGACAATCGGAGGCCCATTAATGTCAGTGATGGTTACCGGCGGCACCGGGTTTATCGGCAACCGCATCATTCGCAAGCTGGTGGAACGGGGCGAGGAGGTGGTCTGTTTCGACCTGGCTCCGCCGCGGGCGAACCTGCAGCCGCTGCTGGACCGCATATCCATCTATCGCGGCGACGTGACCCGTTTGGACCACGTGCTGGAGGCCGTCAACCGTCATAACGTGGATCGCATCATCCACATGGCCGCCCTGCTGCCGCCCGACACTGAGGACCGGCCCGCCACCGGCATGGCGGTCAACATCGACGGCACCAACAACATCTTCGAGGCCGCGCGCTGGGGCAATATCCGCCGCGTGGTCTATGCCAGCAGCATCGCCGTCTATGGCGTGCAGGAGACCTTCGGGGACCGGCCGCTGATCGAGGACGACCTGCCGGCTCCCATCAACGTTTACGGCATGACCAAGGCGGTGAACGACTTTGCCGCCGCCCGCTACCGGACGCTGCACGGGCTGGACATTCGCGGCGTTCGCATCTGCACCGTCTTCGGACACGGCAGGGTTACGGGCATGACCGGCATGATCGGCGGGCTGATGATGTCCCTGCCGGCCATCGGGCAGCCGGTGAGCATGGACTTTGACCCGCGGGAAGCGTCGCCAATGATCCACTCCGAGGACGCCGCCGAGATCTTCGTTCGGGTGGCCCTGGCCGACACGCTGAACCATCACATCTACATTAGCGGCGGCGAGCTGGCGACCATCGCGGACGTGGCCGACATTGTGCGCTCATACATTCCCGACGCCAGCATCACCACGGGCAGCCGCCCGGTGCCCCACGTGTACCTGGTGGACAACAGCCGCATGATGGCCGACGTTGGATACGAGTTGCCACCGCTGCGCATGCGAGTGCTGGACCACATCAACGACGCCCGGGCCGAGGCAGGGATGGAGCCGATACGAGGGTAGTCCCGGCTTCGTTTGCTACAATGGCGTTGGAGATAGATCGCCATGATTGAGATCACCGCCACGCAAAACGAGCAGATCGCCGCCCTGGGCCAGCAGCATCACGTCCGCCGCCTTACCTGGCTGGATAAACCCTTGCGCACCGGGCCGGACGCTGACCGGGAGGCGGCGCTGCTGATTGAGTTCAACCCTGCCGACGTGCCGTCGCTGTCCATGCTGGCGACGATGGAGGACGAAATCGGTCGTATCCTGAACCGGAACATCGACCTGCACTTGTACCTCCGCGAAATGTACCTGGGCTACGGGCCGAGGGAGTCGGGCATTGTCTATGACCGGGCCGACTACATGGACATCCCCATGCCCAGGGAGAAGATTGCCGAGTTCTGCAAACGCAAAAAAATACTGTGGCTGGCCAAGTTCCCTTACCCAAGCCGCGCGTCCGTAATCGACTACGCGGACGTTGAGTTTCTGGCCGGACTAGCTCCCGGCGCCAAATTCTCGTGGGGAGCGTTAGATGGCTGGAAGGAGCTGGACGAAATACTCGGTTGTGAGACGGCCATCGACTACGGCAAAGAACTTCCCCCCGACCTTGAGGTAATTTACCGTGACCCTGCGGCGTTCCAATCAGCCTCCACCCACTGAAGCTGAGCGGATAGACCATATAATCAGTCATGCCAGAGAAGCTATTGCCACCCTCGGGGGCACCAGCCTAACGGATCTGGAGCGAGATCGGGTAAAACAATTGGCCCTCTGCTATCTGGTAGCCATTGTAGGCGAGGCTGCGAACCACCTTCCGGATGCGACTCTGAACTCGCTGCCGATGAATCCCTGGGACCAACTCATCGGGATGCGAAACATTCTTATTCACCAGTACTTCAGGGTTAGGCTGGACACTGTACACGACACGGTGGTCAATGATTTGCCCGTACTGGTCGTGTCACTGGAAGCTTTTACCGACAACTCCCAAGGAGGCCAACCATCATGAGCGTTGCCATCGGCTACGTGCCCGGAGCATTCGGACAGGGAGGCGACGACCCCAACTTCCTCCGCACGCTGGTGGAACTGGGCGACAAGTACGAGTACGACTCGATCTGGCTCAGCGACCGCATCTGCAGCGACCGGTTCAGCCTGGAGCCCATGGTCGCCCTGTCGCTGGTGGCGGGTTATTCGGACCGCCTGAAGTTCGGCACCAGCGTATTGGCGCTGCCGCTGCGCAATCCGGTGGTGCTGGCGAAGCAGGTGGCGACGCTGGACTGGCTCTCCCAGGGCCGCTTCTTCCCGGCCGTGGGCCTCGGGCAGGAGGATCCGGACGAGTACGAGGCGTGCGGAGTACCCAAGGCGGACCGGGCGCGACGCACCGACGAGGCCATCGAGTTGATGCGCCGCCTCTGGGAAGAGCAAGATGTCACCCATGAGGGCGAGTTCTTCACCACGCACAACGTGTCGGTTACGCCCCGCACCTTCCTGAAGCCTTCGCCACCGGTCTGGATCGGCGGGCGCAGTCCGGCTGCCGCGCGGCGGGTGGGACGCGTGGGCGACGGCTGGCTCGTGTCCAGCGCCACCCCCGAGGAAATCCGCTCCGGCCGGGAGATCATGTTTGAGACAGCCCAGCAGTACGACCGCGAGATCGAAGAAGACCACGTGGGCGTCCTCGTCGGGTACTACATCTGCGATGACCAGAAAGAAGGCGAGGCGAGGTCGGAGCAGTTCGTCACCCGCCAGCGCCCGGACGCACACTTCACCGAGTACTCGGCCGTCGGCACGTCGGAGCAGATCGGCGACTTCATCCAGGAGTACATTGACGCCGGGGGCTTCAAGTTCGTGATCCGGCCACTATGCGCCGGTACGGAGTCCATGGAGCAGCTTGAGCAGGCGGGCGAGGAAATCCTGCCGCGCTTCCATGGGCCGCTGGGCAAGTAGGCTTTGCGAGGGCGCGACGAGTCCGTGCCTGTCATCGGCGCGGCTTCCCCGCTTATTTCCAGGTTGGTGAACATGCTGCGTGCATGGATGTTCGGCGTTTTGGCCGTGGCATTGCTGGCGCTGGCCCTGGTGGGGTGTTCGGACGGGGAACCGCCGGCGCCGAGCTACCAGGCCACCCAGCCGCCGTCCGGCTCTCCAGCCGTGGTCGTACCCGACCTGTCGGCGAACGCACGGGCCGGCGAGCAGGTTTTCAACGCCAACTGCGCGCTGTGCCACGGGCCCAATGCCTCGGGCACTGGCCTTGGCCCGCCCCTGGTGCACAAGATTTACGAGCCAGGCCACCACCAGGACTTCACCATACAGAGCGCGGTGCGGAACGGCGTTCCGGCGCATCACTGGCAATTCGGCAATATGCCCCCCGTTCCCGCCGTGTCCGATGAGGATGTGCCGAACATCATCTGCTACATTCGCGAGTTGCAGCGCGCCAACGGCATCATCGCGCCGGACGCCGACATTGCCGCGTGTTGAGCCGCACACGGTCAGGGACGTATCATGGAATGCAATAACAACGCAAGGGGGTGAGGGTCATGGCCCGAGTGTTTGTGCCAACCATGCTGCAGGCCACAACGGGTGGGGTCAAGGAAGTCGAGGTTGCCGCCCGTAACGTGCGTCAGGTGATCGAGCAACTGGACGCGCAGTTCCCCGGCATCGCCAACCGGCTGATGGAGGACGGCGAGATCCGGTCCAACCTGGCGGTGGCGGTGGACGGGGAAGTTGCGCGCATGGGCCTGATGGAGCGGGTCGGCGAGAACGCCGAGATACACTTCGTGCCGGCGATTGGCGGGGGATAGAGCGAGCAGGCGAGAAAATTGGTCCTCATACGCTCAACCATTTTGGCGGGCCATGCAAGCCCCGTCGAGGCGTCAAACGGCGTTTCGTCATCTCACTCTCTACGCTTTCCCGGACGCCAATAAAACCAGCCGGAAAGTGTGACCGTAGAGGAAGCGGGCCGGTTTGCCGATACGATCCAGCCGGTTGGTTGCTAAACGGGCACGGTGACCGATAGGTCAGGTCCGTGGTCTCAAACCGCGCCGATGGGATGGCTCGGTCCATAGCCAACGAGGTGTTGATATGAAAACGGCAAGCATCATTGCTGCGGTCTGCGTCCTGGGCGCGCTGGGCGCGATCACCCTGTTCACGGGCGCGGCTTACGCGCGGGAACCGGACTGTCCGTCCAGTTGGCCGGCTGAGCCAGTAGAGCAGTTTTTCACGGACTCCGAAGGCGCCGAGTGGTTCGTCATACGGAGTGCGGACAGCAACGGCTACGAGACGGTGCGGGCGTATAGGGCGGACGACAGGTACGAGATGGGATACGTCCCGGGTTCGCCGGATGAAGTGTGTTACCTGCTGGTCCGCCGGCCCGGGAGCACCGAGGATTTGCCGGAGGCGCAACAGGTGGTCTTTCGGGTCGAACAGGAACCGAAAGAAACCGTTCCAACGGTTTCCAAAACACTGTTCCGGGAGTTCTACGACCGGCTGATTCCGGAGGGACCGTACGGCCCCAACCCCGACCCCAAGTGGAGCGACCTGTTCGTTGTCTTTTCGGAGGAGGAGGGGGCGTGCATCGCGGACGCACTGGGCGAGGAAGGGCTTGCCGTTGCGTTGCAAAGCTCGGTTTTCCACGAGGGCGAAGCACGGCTACAAGATGTCCTCATTTTAGGCTGCCTGTCGAATGACACCGCCGGCTCGCTGGTCTTCGCCATGGCTTTCGCTGGTATAGTCCGCGGGGTGGACCCAAGCAGCGACCAATACGCCTGCGTCCAGGAACTGCTGGGACCAGCCATTGCGGCACTGTCCAACCCTTCCCCGACTGAGGACGAGATGTTGGCGGTCTTCGGGTTCTTCTTCGGCGTGGCCTCTTGTGGAGTGGATGTGGTTACACCCGAAACCTATTCACCGTGATCGCAGGATGATCCAGTACGGTGAGTCCGACGCCGGACCGGATCTTAGCCGGCACTCAAGCGGCGCAGTTTCGGGTACGGGGGGCATTCCCCACGGGCATGACGGTTCGGTTGCCCCGGTCCGGCAGGGCCGTTTGACCCCTCCCGGCCCTGCGGCTACAATGGCTTGAATATGCTTTCCCAGAATTTAACATCATGACGAGCCCCACCCTCCTTCCAGACGACGAGCCGCGCGTTGCCAGCGCGGGCTTCGGGTTCGACGCTGACGCGATGCCGACGGCGTCCGATCCGTGCGCGACCGGATCCCGCTCAAACGTGAAGGTAGTATCGGCCGGCGGGCTCGTGTTCCGCGAGACCGGCGACCTGGTCGAGACCCTGCTGTGCGCCCGCGCGCGTCCCGGCTACCAGGGCGAGGACGCGCCGCTGACCTGGCGTCTGCCCAAGGGAACGCCCGAGCGGGGCGAAACCGTGGAGCAGACGGCCCGCCGCGAAGTGCAGGAAGAAACCGGCGTACACGTCAACGTCCTGGCGCCCATAACGAGCATTCGGTATTTCTTCGTTGGCCACGACGACGGCATCCGCTACGACAAGACCGTCTACTTCTACCTCATGGAACCCATGGGAGGCAGCACCTCGGACCACGACGCCGAATTCGACGTGGTGGAATGGTGCAGCTACGAAGAGGCGGTGGAGCTGCTCGAATACGACAATGAGCGCGAGGTGTTGGAAGCGGCCCGATCGCTGATCGATTCCTACCGGCGAGGGGCGGAGCAATGAGCAAGGACCTGGTTTTGCGGGGCGTCCGCGTGCTGCTGCGGGGCAAGCGGATGGAAGACGCCGAGAAGGACTACATCTGGCGCAGCGACCCCGAGATTGCCCGCCTGGATGCCGCCTACCCGCTGACCATGAAGTACGAGCGATACCTCAAGCTGTTCGAGGACCAGATCCGCTGGCCCACGCCGGGTTCGCATCACTTCGCCATCGAGGTTGCCGGGGGCAAGTTCATCGGCAACTGCATGTACTACGACCTGGACAGCCTTTCCAAGGAAGCCGAGCTGGGCATCGTCATCGGGGATCGAGACTATTGGAGCGGCGGGTACGGCTACGACGCGGTGGTGACGCTGTTGCACCACATGTTCGACGACCTGCGGCTCAGGCGGGTGTACCTTCATACCCTGGAATGGAACCACCGGGCGCAAAAGTGTTTCGAGCGGTCGGGTTTCAACCCGGTCCGCAACGTTCGCCGCATGTCCCACGACTTCATCCTGATGGAAGTCCATCGGGACGACTGGGATGAGACGTCGTTCGAGCGCCTGGACCTGCGCCAGCGATACCTGGACCAACGGGGCGGCGTGGCGGTGGGTGACGACGACGCCGTGGCGGCTGCCGTCGTCTAACCCTCCTTCGGGGGGCCTGGGGCTTTCGCTTATCTTTGCGCCGCCGCCAGGGCCGCGGCCACGGTGATATCGCCGGTGTAGAGGGCGCGCCCGATTATTGCCGCCTCCGCTCCGGTGTCGATCAACCGCTCCACGTGGGAGGCCGCGCCCACGCCGCCGGCCGACAGCACGCGCATCCCGCTGTCGCGCACCAGGGCCGCCGTGGCCTCGTAGTTGGGTTCCTCCAGGGTGCCGTCGCGCGAGATGTCGGTGTAAAGCAGACGCTCGACGCCCAGACCGCGCATACGGCCGGCCAAATCGGTGGCGCTGATTTCGGACATCTCGGTCCAGCCGCGAATGGCGACAAGGCCGTTACGCGCGTCCAACGCGACGACCACTCGCTCGCTGCCGAAGCGCTTGCACAAGTCTTCTACCAGGTCGGGGTTCGACACTGCGGCGGTGCCGACGACCACGCGGGCGGCGCCGGCGTCGAAGAGGCCTGCCGCGGTGTCGACGCTGCGGATGCCGCCGCCCACCTGCACCGGGATGGCGAGGCGGCCGGTGATGGCGGTGATGGCGGCCAGGTTCGCGGGGTTACCGGTGTGGGCACCGTCAAGGTCGACGATGTGCAGGCGCTCACCGCCCTCGGCCTGCCAGCGTTCGGCAACGCCCAGCGGGTCGTCGGAGAAGACCGTCTCCTGCTCGTAGTCGCCCTGGTACAGGCGGACGCAGTTGCCGCCGCGCAGGTCGATTGCGGGAATGATTTCCATGTTGGTGGTTACCCCTGGCTAGGCCGTGTTGACATTTTGAAACCCCTCCCGTCATTCCGGCCTTGAGCCGGAATCCATAGGCTGTGATGTGAAGAAACGGGAAGGATTACTTATGAATTCGACCACTGGATTCCTGCTTTCGCAGGAATGACGGTGAAAATATCAACACGGCCTAGTCGGACGTGCCGGATGCGGAGCTAAATCCCCGCCGTGACCTGCCCGATGAAATTGGCATACACGCGCAGGCCGTTTTCGCCGCTCTTCTCGGGGTGGAACTGCGTGGCGACGACATTGTCACGGGCGTAGATGCTGCAGAAGCGGATGCCGTACTCGGTAACGCCAGCAATGTCGGCCCGGGCCGCGGGGTCGGCGTAGTAGCTGTGGACGAAGTAGAAATGGCTGCCCTGGGGAATGCCCTGCCAGAGCGGGTGTTCCCACTGAAACTCCACGGTGTTCCATCCCATGTGCGGCACCTTCAGGCCATGGGGCAAACGGCAGACCCGCCCGGGAACGAGGCCCAGGCAGTCGGCGTCGCCCTCGTCGGTGGCGTCCAGGAGGAGTTGCAGGCCGAGACAGACGCCCAGGAACGGCCGGCCGCTGGCGATGTAGTCCAGCAACGGGGTGACGAGCCCACGGGATTGCAGGGCAGACATGGCGGCCGGGCCGGAACCCACTCCGGGCAGGATCACGCCGTCGGCGCCTTCCAACGCGGCCGGATCGGAAGTCACGATGGGTACGACGCCGGCTTTCTCCACCGCCCGCGCGACGCTGCGCAGGTTGCCGGATTCGTAATCGATTACGACGAGACGAGCGCCGCCGGTCTCTGCCGAGGGCATGATGAGATCAGACCCGGTCGCCGGTGGCCCGTTCGATGGGAATGTCCCGGTCGTGATACCGCGCCAGCACGAACAGCAGGTCGCCCAGGCGGTTCAGGTAGGCGAGGATCAGCGGATTGGTCAGGCCGTCGACCTCGGCCAGTGCCACCACGCGGCGCTCGGCGGTGCGGATCACGGTGCGGGCGGAGTCCATGGCCGACGATGAGGGCGTGCCGCCGGGCAGGATGAACACCTGGGGCATCTGGAAATGCGTTTCCAGTTCGTCGATGGTCTCTTCCAGGTTGTCCACCATTTGCTCGGTGACGGGGGTGAAGTGCTGGTGGAACAGGTCGTACTTCTCGGGGTCGGTGGCCAACTCGGCGGCGACGGTGAACAGTTCGCGCTGCAGGTCACGCAGGATGTTCTTGACCTTGTCGTCGTCGGTGAGGGCGCGGGCGAGGCCCATGAGGCTGACCGCCTCGTCGGTTATACCGTAGGCCTCGGTGTGCGGGTTGGCCTTGGAGACGCGGCCACCGTAGAGCAAACTGGTTTCGCCCTGGTCGCCGTACTTGGTATAAACGCGCTTACGGCGTTGCGATGACGATGATGAGGTGCTCATGAGCTTGCTCCAGGACGAGGATGGGACACCAAGGTATTCTAGCACTCCCATCGGAGCGGGGCTATTGGATCGGCGCACTCAAGCGTACCCGCTTTCGTAAATCGTCAGAAGCAGGATTTACGGGATTTTATAATTGGGCAGGATTGGGAGAGTTCCATCACCGAACGGTTCCAATCCTGATAATCCTCAAATCTTGAAAATCCTGCTTCTGACGTTTCCCCGCCGCAAACTGGGTACGCGTGAGGATCGTCGCACGGTTGCAAACCCATGAACCACCACGAAACCACTCCAACGAAGCGGCCTCCCCTTGGGCCCTGGACACGGACGTACTGGCGGGTGGTTGTCCTGTGTTGCGTCTGCGCGGCGCTCGTCCCGATGGCGGGCTTTGAGCGGAGCGCGGTGACCTTCGCGGCCGCCCCCTACCGGTTCAGCACGGCGGAATGGGAGTTGGCCAACCTGCCCGACAAATGGATCAGAAGATTGCTAAACAGACCATCTACCCTGCCATTGGATTTCGGACGTGAACAACGGGTGGCAGACGCGCACGAATTTTTCGCGGTCAGCCGATCGCTGTGGTCTATCGAACGTCAACTCCTGGAACTGCAAGCAGGGATGACAACCGCTCTCGACGACGTCTCTTCCCTGCGAGAACAGCGGAACCGACTTCTGGAACGCCAGGGCCAACTGCGCCCGGCTGTCGAAGAGACCCTGGAAACAGCCATAGCGGAAAGCCTGCAGTCGTTGGGCTTTTGGGCCGTGACCGGCCCGTTCCCGCCGGTGGACACCGTTTTGTCCGGGTCCCCGACGATCCTGGTCACGTCCCCGCGCGACCGCATCGTGCGACAGGACAACGTGACCATGCAAACGGGCCTGACCAACAAGGAACGGGACCGCATCGAATCTCAGGTGGAAGAGCAAACGGACCTCTCAGCCGTGGTGGTGAACACCGGGGGCATCGCGCTGTACCCGTCCATTGCGATTCCCTACGCGGGCCTGGATTTCGCCCTGGAGGTTGCCGCCCACGAGTGGGTGCACCACTGGCTGTGGTTCCGGCCCTTGGGTCGCCGGTATTTCCAGGGCGGGGACGTGACGGCGATGAACGAGACGGTGGCCAATATAGCCGGCCGGGAGATCGGCGAACTGGCGAGGGAGCGGCTGGACCGGCACGCCCCCGGTTCGCCGGGTGGGCATCTGCACAATGCGCCGGCTGCGGGCAGCGAGTCGGGCAACGATCCGCCCCCCTTCGATTTCCAGGAAGAGATGCGCGCCACCAGGATCCGCGTCGATGAGCTGCTGGCAGCCGGCGAGGTGGATCAGGCCGAGGCGTACATGGAGGAGCGGCGCAAGCGATTCGTGGCTCACGGGTACCGGCTGCGCAAGCTGAACCAGGCGTACTTCGCCTTCCACGGTACGTATGCGGATACCGGCGCTGCCGGCGTGAGCGTGATTGGCCAGCAGATAGAAGAGCTACGGCGGCGCAGCCCGACCCTGGCCGATTTCCTACGCACCGCTGCCCAGTTTACTAGCGCGGAGGAGTTGTCGGCGTACCTGGCTGGCCCGATGCCCGGACCGGACGGGTGAAAATAGCGTTGCCCCGTTCGTCGTGGGAGTGATTAACCAGAGCGTCAAGAATGCGATTTTCCGACTGCTCAATGGCAAGCAGCAGTTCCCGGCGAGTGTCCTGGACTTCCTGGCGGATGTCGTGGATTTCCACCTGAGTGTCCTCCAGTTCGGCCTGAAGGTAATCCACTTTGCTGTTGAGTTGCACCAGCCAATAGAGACCACTGGCGGCCGGCACCAGCGCTATAACCAGGAAGGTCAGGATCGCTGCTATTGCGACGATAGTTTGTGCGTTGCGTGCGATCATCGGTTACTCCAATGGAGACTCCAGTGCCATTTTAACACGCAACGCATGAACTACGCCGCTTTCAGGGCGTCCTCCAGCAGGGCCAGGGCGGTTCGGGCGAACTCCCACATGTTGGCCTCGCGGTCGGGGCTGCCGGTTTCCAGGGTCTGGGAGCGTTCCACCGGGCCGGCGACGCCGAAGCAGGCGTGACCGTAGTTGTCGCCGTAGCGGTTGCCGGTGGGTCCGCTGGCGCCGGTTTCGGCCAGGGCCCAGGTCGTCCCCAGCCGTTCCCGTGACGTGCGGGCGTTGAGCAGAGCGTAGTACTCCGTGCTGGCGCGATGGCCCTCCATGGCGGACTCGGGCACCTGCAACAGACCGGCCTGGGCCACCCGCGTGTACACAACCGACCCGCCGACGTAGTAGTCGGACGCGCCGGGGATCGATACGAGGGCGGCGGAAATCAACCCGCCGCACGAAGATTCCGATACCGCTAGGGTATCTCCGCGTTCCTTTAGCACAGCCGCAACCGACGCGGCCAAGTCTTGCAGTTCGCCCATAAAGAGACCTCCATTCGGGTTCACATCGATGCACAGGATACACAGGATGCACTTGGCATAAACAGGGCATCTCGGCCGTTTTCAATCAATAAATCCGGTTCATCCTGTATATCGATGTAAGAGGATCGAATTCACGCCCAGGGCAGTCGTTTCGAAAAGGTCTTTGCCGATTCAGGGGTCGGCAACCCGTTTTGCTCCATCAGCATGAGCGTCAGCTTGCGGAACTCCTCGCGGTCGCGTCCGCTCACGACGGCCTGCTCGTGGGCTTCCGAGATTACCACGGGATAACCCAGCCCGAGTTCACACTGTTTCGCCAGCATGGCGTGGCTCAACGCGAGCAGGTCGGGGTCCTCAGCGACCCAGTCGGGCACCTCAACGCGGGCGACTTCGGTGCCGCCGTTCACGTAGTAGAACCGACTCCACTCGGCGCCCACCGCCAGGTCCAAAGCGAAATGCGACGCGCGGCGGCCGGTTTGGTAGAGGGGCGAGCGGTGGCCCGGTTCCAGCAGGGCGTCGAACAATTCGCGGTCGTCGAAGCCGGCCGCGCTGTCGCACTGGGCCAGGTCGGAGCGGCGGGCGCTGCAGCGTCGGGTGCACTCCACCGGGTTGCTGACGCACAGGCAGGCGCGCACGGCTCCGGCCACCTCGGTAGTTTGAGGCCGCGAGGTGTAGGCAGCCAGGGCCACAGGGCGACGGCTGCGGGAAGCCTCGCGTAGCCGGGCCAATGCGGTGCGCAGGCGACCATTCACCAGGATTTCAACCACGTACCTGGGATAGTTCCCGCGCTGGATGTCCCAGAAGGCGAGGGTGCCGTCCAGGAGCGCCAGGACAGGCATGGTTGGAGGCGCTGCTTCAACAGCGTCGGCCATCCGCTCCACCTCCCGCACCGTCCGCAGCGCGCCGAGCAGCGCGCCAGAGACGGGCGTTTCTGCGTTGGACCCGTCGTCGGGCCGCAGGTAGAGGTCGGCGTCGCCAGTGGCGAGGGTGGGTTCGCTGAAAAACTGGCAATCGGGGTTGGCGCCGTAAGTTATTGCACATCCGCCCAGGTTGATGAGGTAGCAGCGCAGCGGCAGGTGGCGGTCCACGTCGATGTGGGAGCCGTCAACGGAGACCGCCGTCCAATCGGGTGGGGCTGGCGAAGGCGGGATGGTATCGAGCAACCCCTCGGGTCCGGTGCGCGCCGCGATGAAGGGGCGGTTGGCCGCCGACGCGGTGCGCTGGGCAGCGTCATCGGGGGTTATCGCCAGTGCGCGGTCCAGGGTGTCGGCGAACCTTTGCCGGCGCGACCGCGCGGTGGTGGACAGGTTGCCCATGGCGGACATCATCTGGCGGGCCGTTTGGCCGAAGTCCAACGCCATCTAGCAACCGACCGGCGGCAATTCGGGCAGCGACAATACGCGGTTGACGAAAAGATGGACCGCAGGGCGGTCGCGTTCTATTTCGTAATCTTGCATGAAGTCATGGTAGAAGTTGGCGTGAAACTTCTGCGCGAGGCCGAATTGTTCGGCCAGCCTCGGCTCGCGCAGTTCATCGGCCAGGCGATTGGCGGCGGCCTGCAGCGCGCGATGATCGCCGAAACGCCACCCGCGCTGTTGGGCAATGGCCATTACGGCGTGGGCGGCAGCGCCCCACAGTTTCTCGGCGCCCTGCAAAATGTCGCCCGCGGCAAATTCCGAATCCGAAGCGGACAGAAAATCTTGCGCCGTTTGAGAATGTTCCCCGGTCAACATGACGGCTCTCTTTATACCGTGCTACCGCAGCACGCGTTCGTCGCCGACGCGACGGGTGATGCGCTGCTGGTCCAGGTATTCCAACAAAGGGAGGACGTACTTGCGGCTGGTGCCGAAAATGGTGCGCGCGTCGGCCACAGTCACGCTGCCGTTGGCGTTGAGGTGTTCCACGATGCGGCCGGCCATGTCCTCGTAGGCCGCCGTGGTGAACACCACCGCCTCGTTGACCTTGACCACGTCACCCCGTTCCTGGAGGTGGGCCAGCAGTTCCGGATCCACCGGGCGGTCGGTGGGTGGCGACCAGGGCTCGGCGGCCAGGGTGGCCAGGTAATCGGCGATTTCCGATTGCTGTCCGTCGTTGAGCTCCACGCGATGGTCCGGCGTCCGCACCACGCCGCTGTCGTCGACGATTGCCCCTTCATCGACCAGCCTCGCGGCGGCACGCAGGTACACGGGCTGGGAAACACGCAGCCGGCTGCGCAATTCTTGCGGAGGCGCTCCCCGCCGCAGGGGGTACTGGTTGTGATACGCCTGCAACGCGACCTGGGCCTGGTTGCGCAGAATGTCCCACCCACGCCGTGAATAGACCACCGCGTCACCCTGAGCGCCCATTTCGCCCAAGGCTACGATCTCCTCCGCTTCGATCAAGACGCCGAGGCGCTCAAGGATCTCTTCTTCAGAGATGTTGGAGCGTTGCGAAAGGGTCCTGAGGTCGCACGGACCCATCTGGTCGGCGATGGTGAGGATGACGTCCTCGCTGGCCCCGGCGTCCAAAGTGGTAAGCCGTTCCAGTACGTCAGGAGCGAAACGGCGGTGCCGCCGGCGGGGGTTGGGGTCGGCGATCTGTCCGCCGCCCAGGGTATCCTCGGAGGAGCGGAGGACGAAGAAATCGCCCTTGACCATGGGCATCGGCTCGTCGAGCAGGACCTGGACCCACCCCTCACTGCCGGGCTGGAGGCGGTCGGCGTCAAGGAGGCGGACCCGGCCGGTGGTCTCGCTGGTGAACAGGTGGAAGGTCACGCCCTCGTTGTGTTTCAGCGCGTGGGGCGCGCCCTTCACCATGCGCAGGTTGGCGTCGAAGCGACGGGTGGGGCGCAGCCAGCCCGGGTTGGTGAGCACCTCGCCGCGCATGACGTCGTCGCGGGAGATACCGGACAGGTTCAGGGCCAGCCGCACGCCGGGAGCGGCGGCATCGAGACGCGACTTGTGGCTCTGCAGCCCACGAATCCGCGCCTGCCGACCGGAAGGAGCCAGCTCGATCTGCTGTCCCACGGCCACTGCGCCGTCGATCAGCGTGCCGGTGATCACGGTCCCAAACCCGCTCACCGTGAAGCAGCGATCGATGGGCAGGCGTGGGCGACCCAGGTCCCGGCGGGTCTCGGTGTCGTTCAGGATGTCATCGATCATCGCCTTCAGGTCGTCGATGCCCTCGCCGGTGTAGGCGGACACCGGCGCCATGGGGCAACCCTCGAAGGCGGTGCCAACCAGGGTGTCCTCAACCTCCGCCTTGACCAGTTCCACCAACTCCTCGTCGACCAGGTCAACCTTGGTGATGACTACCAGGCCGCGTCGGATACGCAGGATGTCGAGGATCGCCAGATGCTCACGGGTCTGGGGCATGACGCTCTCGTCGGCGGCGACGATGAGCATGGCGAGGTCGATGGCGCCGACGCCGGCCAGCATGTTCTTGATGAACCGCTCGTGTCCGGGCACGTCGACGATGCTGACCTCCCGGCCGCTGGGCAAAGTCATCCAGGCAAAGCCAAGGTCGACGGTCATCTCCCGTTCCTTCTCTTCGGGAAGGCGGTCGGGGTCAATGTCGGTGAGGGCCTTGACCAGGGTGGATTTGCCGTGGTCAACGTGGCCGGCGGTTCCGATTACGTACATGGTGGCTATCCGAAAGCGTCGCTATTTGCCCTTCACGAGGCTGGGCGCATTATACTTGACGCTCCTGCCAGTCGATACTAGACTAGTATAGATAGTTGAGCCGGTGACAAGAGGCCCGGGGCTTCTTCCGATGAGAGTTGACCACTCTGGCAAAAATCGGATAGCCGGCTCGTTTTGCATTACGGTCGGGTTGGTTCGCTTTCCCTGAAAACCTCGAATTCCGAGACGATTCTGTGCCGGACCAGGTTGTATGCTCGGGTGTCCGAACGCTCCCATTTCCTCTGGATCGCCCAAGCGCAGTAGTCAGCGACCTGTAGCAACGGCGCCGTTGCAGACGGCCACATCGTGGAAGCCAAACTGCTTGGCGGAGATTGCGCATCTACGATGTTTTCAACCGTCGCCTGGAATTCCGAGCGCATATCGCGGTCTCCAATTGATGCCGCTATCAGCAACAATTCGTCGTGTCCCGCCACCAGCTCAGGGATCAGTCCCGTAAGGTGGAGATACCAAGCGAGGCTGTAAAGCCTCGGTTGCGAGCGTCTTCCTGGATCCGTCTTGCGCTTTTCCAGGATCGTTGCGTCCACTCGAAAATCGTGACGTGCCATGACGGCGAAAACCCGGTCGCGGACACGCTGCTTGTCGTTGGTGGCGTGAAAACCGCCGGCTAGCGGTTCGCCTGACCACGCCAATTGACGGCGCAGGTCCATCAGGTCCGCTTCGATAGCGTGGTCTGCTGCGACCACCGTGGTCAGGATGAAATACCTGCTGGCTCCTTCCTGATCGCTGAAATCAAAATTGCTGGATTCGTCGCCGTAGACGTAAGCTCTCATGCCATATCCCACGGGCGAAAAATAGACAAACGATGACGCCAGCGCTCGAATTGGAACGCCGGCGTCATGCGCCAGGGACTGGGGCGTCGCCTAGTTATCGAAATCGGTGATGACGCTGCGGCGGACGCTTTGGGCCTTCATGTCGGCAAAGGCCCGGTTGATCTCTGACAGCGGCAGCTCCTGGGTGACCAGCTCGTCGAGCTTCAGCCGGCCCTGCTTGTAGAACTCGATGTAGCGGGGCATGTCGGTGCGGAAGCGGTTGGAGCCCATGGTGCAGCCCTGGATGGCCCGACCGCGGCGCAGGAAGTTGCCCGCGTCCAGCTCGATCTTGACGCCCTCAGGCACCATGCCGATGATGGTGGCGACGCCGCCGGGACGTAGCATGTTGTAGCAGTCCTCGGCGGTCTGTTTCAGTCCGATGGCCTCGAAGGAATAGTCGACGCCGCCGTCGGTGAGATCCATGATGCGTTCCGCGACGTTGCCGGCCGTGGCGTCGATAACGTCGGTGGCGCCGAACTCGCGGGCCAGGCCCAGCTTGTCCTCGGTGGTGTCGATGGCGATGATGCGCAGGGCGCCGGCCAGCGCGGCCGCCTGCACGCAGTGAATGCCGATGCCGCCACAGCCGACCACGGCCACGGTGCTTCCCGGCTCCACCTGGGCGGTGTTCAGCACCGCGCCCAGGCCAGTGGTAGCTCCGCACCCGATGAGGGCCAGCTGCGGGAACGGAATGTCGTCGTCCACCTTGACCAGCGCGTTCTCGTGGACCAGCATCTCGGCCGCGTAGGAACCAAGCTGGGCGAACTGGGTGATGGCCTCGCCATCCTTGCGCAGCCGGGGCGGGTCGTCGCGCCTTCGTGTTACCGCCGTCCGGTCGCACAGGTAAGGCTGCCCCCTGGTGCAGAATTCGCAAGTCCCGCAGAACACCGACAGACACGAGATCACCGAGTCGCCCGGCTGGACGTAGCTAACCTGCTCGCCCACCGCTTCCACGATTCCGGCGGCCTCGTGTCCCAGGATGCAGGGCATGGGCGTGGTGTATAGCCCCTCGACAAAATGCAGGTCGCTGTGGCATACGCCGGACGCGCCGGTTCGCACCAGGACTTCTCGCGGGGCTGGCGCATCGACCTGCACATCTTCAACAACTACGGGTTGATTAACTTCGCGCAAAACTGCTGCTTTCATCTCACTTTCCCTCCGGTGTCAACCCCACCGGGCTGGCCGGTGAGCGTGGCGCGAGATTAGCACCGGCCGCCGGCGAGCGTCAACAAAGCCATTGCGAGCTACAGGTCTTGTGTAAAGTCATTGTCAGAAGCAGGATTACCAGGATTAGAGGATTTTCGGGATTTATGAACATCCTGAAAATCTCAAAATCCGGCTAACCCTGCTTCTGACAGTTGCCGCCGGTATGGACTTTGCACAGGCACTGGCACCACGGGCCGCGGCCTCTGCCATGCAACGAAATGCAGTACAATTGATGGCCGAACCTTCCCGTTCAGAAAATCGTAATGAGGGAACCGAATCATGTTCAAAAGCTTTAGCGCATCCTACGCCGGCCACGTGGTCGACAGCGAACTGGGTTTGGAGGGGACGCCCGCCAACGACCGCTGGTACTCCAATGATCAACTGGCCGAGGTTTTCGACTGGGCCCTGGACATTTCCAGGCACCTGGAGGACAACGGCTACGACGAGTTCTGGATGGCCGAGCACCACTTCCAGCCGGAAGGGTACGAGTGCATCCCCAACTTGATCATGCTGGGACTGTACCTGGCCTGCAACACCCAGCGCCTGAAGTACGGCTGCGGCTTCAACATCACGCCAATGTGGCACCCGCTGCGACTGGCGGAGGACTTCGCCATGGCGGACATCCTCTCGGGAGGGCGGATCATCTTCGGCGTGGGCCGCGGCTACCACTCCCGCGAGGTGGAGACCTTTGGCTCACCGATGTTCGACGGCGACGCCAACCGCGAACTGTTCGAGGAGCAGGTTGAGGTCATGGTCAAGGCTTTCAACGAGGAAGCCTTCTCCCACGAGGGCAAGCACTACCAGATCCCGGCCAGGGTGCCCTATCGCGGCTATACCCTGGAGAAGCTGAGCCTGGTGCCGCGCCCCCTGCGCCAGCCGGTGGACATCTGGCAGCCCCTGGTGTCCGGCAACCCCAAGGGTGTGGACTTCATGGCCCGCATCGGCATCAAGGCGATGGTCGCCAACACGCCGGAACCGGCCCGGCACGAGCGGCTGACGATGTACCAGCAAGCCGCCGCCAAATACGGCCGGGAGCTGGAACTGGGCGAGGACATCGCTTTGGGTTACCGCTTCTTCATCGGCGCCAACCGGGAGCAGGCCATGAAAGAGGCCAAGCCCTACTTTGAGGAAGCCATGAAGTTCGCCGCCCCGCTGGGCCTCATGCGCCTGGAGCAAAACCAGATCGACGCCGTGGCCAACCCGGGGCTGCGTCGGGGCGTGCAACTTCCCACGCTGGAAGAAGCGGTGGAGAGCGGAGCGTGGCTCTGCGGCTCGGCAGACGACATCGCCAATGCGCTCAAGGAAGACGAGGCGCGATATCCTGGCGTCGAGCGGGTGAACCTGGGCTCGGTGATGGGCATGCCCCGGGAGGTCTTCAAGGACCAACTCTCCCGGTTCGCGCAGGACGTCATGCCGGCGTTCAACGGCAGCTAACGTCTCCGCGGGAGATTATCGCTGGCCATGAGGGCGGGTGATCAACCCGCCCTCATCTCATTGCCACCGCTGCCGTCTATCGCTGATCCGGTAAAGGCGGGCGAGTGAACCAGTGATAGCTGTACGCGCCCTGCACGCCCCTCACGAAGGCAAACAGCAGCCCGCCGTAGATGACGATCCAAATGGCGTCTCGAAAGCTGTCCAGGGTTATCAGCCCAAGCAGGATCAGCACGACGCGGGACACAACGAAGCCCACGGCCAGCAGAACGGCCGCCGGCCGCCAGCGGCGCATCACTCCCAGAGCCAGCAGCGCCAATACGAGACCCTCGATGCCGTAGTAAATGAGGATATCTGCGGGCGGTATTGCCGGCGCGCTGCCCTCGACTTCGGACACCGCCAGGGCTGGCGCCGCCATCCACACCAGCAGCACCCCTATGGTCCACACCCACCACACCAGACCGCAGACCCAGGCCCAGCGCATCCAGCGGCGGGCCTGTTCGGGGTTGGCGGCCATCATCCGCCCACGCCATCCGGGCGGGCGGGGATATGCAACGGTCTCGGGGACCGGTTCCGGTACGGCTCCCGGCGGCTCCGAGGCCATAACCGGCTAGTTGTCTTCGTCCAACAACGGCAGGGTGGTCCAGGTCACTCCGTCGGGATCTGAAGACAGCCCCTGCTCCCCGATCATCCGCCGCAGGTCCAGGAGAGTGGCGTTCACCTCGCCGGTGACCTTCTGCCAGTCCGGTTCAGGCGGGAACCAGTAGGGCGAGTTGATCCGAACCACCTGATTCTGGGAGGAGTTGAAATAGATACCGAAACGCGCTGCTTGTTGCTGCATGATGACTACTCTTTGCCCGGCGTCGCGGGGGACGCCGGGCGGTCGGTGTGAGTTTGGTCCTATGCTGTGGAGTTGCTACAGGATTTCTTTCTTGAGGATGAGGCGTTCCAGCCCGTACTTCCGGCTGCCCATGATGCCAATGATGCCGGCGATGGCGAACCACAGGATAGAAACCTCACCACCAGAAGCGGTGAAACCGCCCTCGGCCGGGAAGATGTGTGGGGCAATACCATTGGGGAAGTGCATCATGAAGTACGCAATCACCATGGTTACGCACAAAGCGCCGGCGCCGAGGCGAGTCAGCACACCGAAGCCGATGAGGAGGGCCGAGATGAACTCGATCCAACCTGCGACGTAAACGATGTCGGGAGGCCCGCTGCCGGGCGGTGGAAATCCCCACATCTGGAATGCCTTCTGCGCCCCGTGCAGGGAGACAAGGAAGGCGAATATCAGCCTGAATAAGAGGTAGAACTCGTCGGTGAACCGCACGAAGATACGGCCAAAGATGGACGTATCCGCCGGAGTTGCGTTATTTGTGGCCATAACATTTTCCTCCGCAGCTAGTTATTTCGCCCCCATCCGGCAGGCGACGCTGCGACAACGATGTTATTACGAAAATGTTAAATGTGCTACCGAATGATCTGTTCAATCGCTATGGTTTCTTCGCGACTCGGGCCGGTGGAAATGATCTGGGCATCGCAGCCAACGAGAGCTTCGATTCGCTTCACGTATGCGAGGGCGTTGGCGGGCAACTGCTCCGTTTGTGTCGCGCTGGCGGTGGGTTCCATCCAACCCGACATCTTTTCGTATATGGGTTCGCAGCGCTCCAGCAGGGCGGTATCGGATGGGAAGCGGTCCAGATCCTTACCATCGGCACGGTACCCGACACAGATTTTGACCTCTTTCATGCCGTCCAGGATGTCGAGACGGGTCAGTACAATTCCGGTGAAGCCGTTGATCTGGCGGCTGTAGCGGGCGGCAACGGAATCGAACCAGCCTACCCGGCGGGCCCGGCCCGTGGTGGTGCCGTATTCGTGGGCTTTCTCCCGCAGGTCTTCGCCGGCCTGGTCGTGCATTTCGGTGGGCATCGGCCCCCCGCCAACGCGAGTGGAATAGGCCTTGAACACGCCGAGAACACCCTCGATGGACTGGGGGTTTATGCCCAGGCCGGTGATGGCGCCGCCGATGGATGGTGACGATGACGTTACGTAGGGATACGACCCGTGGTCGACGTCCAGCAGCGTCCCCTGAGCACCCTCCAGCAGCACGCGCTTGCCCTGTTCCAGCAGGTGTTGAACCAGCTGTTCGGTGGGACGGACCATTGGCCGCAGCCGCTCTCCCCACTCACGGCAAAGTTCGAGTATTTCGTCCGCGTCCACGGGGTCGCCACCGTACACGCCGGTGATGACCCGGTTCTTCATCTCCACGGCGGCCTGCACCCGGTCGGGCAGCTGCTCGGTGGTATCGAGCAGTTCGCCAACGCGGATGCCGTCGCGGGAAGCCTTGTCCACGTAAGCCGGGCCGATCCCCTGTCCGGTGGTGCCGATGGCACCGCGGCCGCGAGCCTTCTCCTGGAGCTCATCCAGCAGGATGTGATAGGGCATGATGACGTGGGCGCGATCGCTGACGAACAGCAGGCTGGTGTCGATGCCCTGCTGCTCGAGGCCGGAAATTTCCCCCAGGAGCACTTCGGGGTTGACGACCACGCCGTTTCCGATGATGCCGGTGATGCCCGGCCAGCAAATGCCGGAAGGCACCAAGTGGAGCTGGAATTGCCCACGCTCGTTGATGACAGTGTGTCCGGCGTTGTTCCCACCGGCGTACCGCACCACGCAATCGGATTGGCCGGCAAGGTAATCGATAACTTTACCCTTACCCTCGTCGCCCCACTGTCCCCCGATTACGGCATAAGCCGGCATTGTTCTGTACTCCAGGATAGTTTTAGAAGCTAAACCGAAAAATCGCCCCCGCTGGCTCTTGCCAGCGGCGGCACGACTCTTAGTGTGCGATGGCGTTCGTCGGCTAGGCGGCAAGTATAGCAGAAACCCGTATGGGGTAACAGGCCGACCGCTCCGGAGGCGGGCGCCTGTGCCCGCCGAAGATTGATCCGGATCTGAGACCCGGATCTCGCGTTGGAAAGCGCGCTGGTCCGACGATCAGCGAACCGCTAATCCGAAGTCCTCAACTGCCATGTCGGTCAGGTATTCGCCGATGGCCAGCGACGAGGTTGCGCCCGGTGACGGCGCGTTCAGCACGTGCAGCGCCCGCTGGCCCCGCAGAATGTGGAAGTCATCCAGGATCGCGCCGGACGTGGAAACGGCCTGCGCCCGCACGCCGCTTCCGCCTGGCTCCAGGTGCTCGGCGCGGATTTCGGGGATCAGCTTCTTGAGATCGTTGACGAAAACAGACTTGCTGTAGGACCGGTGCATTTCCTGCATGCCCGTCTTCCAGTGCCGCGCCGTCATCTTCCAGAAGCCTGGGAAGGTGAGTGCGCCGGCGGTCTCTCCAACGCTGATGTTGCTCTTGCGGTAGCCCTCCCGCGCCCACGCCAGCACCGCGTTGGGGCCGGCCTCTACGTAGCCGTGGATATTTCGCGTGTAGTGCACGCCCAGGAAGGGGAACCTGGGGTCGGGCACCGGATAGATCAGGCCCTTCACCAGGTCTTCGCTGGCCTGGGTCAGCTTGTAGTACTCCCCGCGGAAGGGGATGATGCGCACGTCGGTTTCCTCGCCCATCATCCTTGCCAGCTTGTCCGCGTACAGACCCCCGCAGTTGATGACGTGCCGCGCCTGAACGGCGCCCCGCTGGGTCTCCAGGGCGGTGCCGGAGCTGGTCTGGCGGGACCGGATTACGGCAGCGCCGGTGAAGATATCCCCTCCCGCCGACTGGAATTTGCCCGCGTAGGCGTTGGCCACCCGCACGTAATCAACGATGCCGGTGTGCGGGGCCCACAGCGCGCGAACGCCAGTGGTGTGGGGTTCGATCTCCCTGAGCCGTTCCGGCCCGACCATCTCCAGGTCGGGGACGCCGTTGGCGACGCCGCGCTCGTACAGGTCATCGAGCCGGCCCAACTCGCTCTCATGGGTCGCCACGATCACCTTGCCGCACGGGTCGTACTCGATCTCGTTTTCGTCGCAGAACCGGATGAGGCGGTCCTTGCCGCCCACGCAAAACCGCGATTTCCAGGAGCCGGGCCGGTAGTAGATGCCGGAGTGGATGACGCCGCTGTTGTGGCCGGTCTGGTGCTGTGCCAGCTGATCCTCTTTCTCGATCACCGCCACATTCAGGTCCGGCGAGCGTTCCAGCAACTGCATGGCCGTGGACAGCCCGATGATGCCGCCACCCACGATGGCCACGTCGTACTGCTGCGATTCCACCGAGTTGGAACTACTGTTGTTTGGCGTGGTCATTGGTGTTGCTCCGTACCCGGTGGTGAGATCGTTTTCCGGCATGGTGACCGTGAAGATTCTCAGGTTGTCGTCGAAACGGCCTCAAATGCTGATCGTCTCTTTTCGTCCGTTCGCTCAGACACCGCCTCCACAACGATCAGCGCAACAGCATCCGCGGCGTTTACATGATCCCATATCACGTTGGCGGGGCTCGGTACGGCTACAGGATCGCCACGCGCTGCCAACCCCTCCAGGTGCACCGCCAGGGCTTCCCGTGCCACCTCACATGCTTCCTCAAGGGCTCCGCCGGCGGCGGTACAACCGGGGAGGTCAGGGAAACTGGCAATGAAACCGTCATCGGAGTTTTGGCGGACCAGTGCGGCGTACGTCCGTGCCGCGCCGGTGTCGGGTACAGGTTTGAGTGAGATGCTGGATTGAGGCGGATCCTCCGGAGACTCGTACAGATTATGCAATTCCTCTTCCGTAAGAGGAGTACCGTAGATCTCCTGGTATTCGTCCGAGGCCAGGAATGCTTCAAACTCCGCCTGTGCTTCCTCCTCGGTACGTTCCGGCAGCGCTTCCACAACAATCAGGGCGGTGGCGTAGCCGGCATCTTCGTGGGCCAACGCTGCATCCGGGGAGCAGGGTAGAGGGATTTGCTCCTCATCGGCGGCTATCCCTTCCAAGTGCAGCGCGAGCGCTTCACACGCCATCTTGCGGGCGTCTTCAAAAGTGTCGCCCCCGGATGTACAGCCAGGGAAATCGGGGAATGTCACCCCGAAACTGCTGTCTGGATCTTTGTGTATGAAGGCCAAGTAGGTTCGGTCCATTGCTACCGCCTTTGCCCTCGCAGCCTCACGCCAGACTGCTTTTCAATGTTCAGCAAGGTTCCTATTGGGACGTCTTGCTGCGGATGGGTTACTGTGGTGGTGCCTGGCTTATCGGGATGTTTCATTTGATGATGGGAGCCAACGATCCGGTGATGTGGTGAACGTACCAACCGTCCTCCCGCAACCGTCGTATCACTTCCCTGCTGTGCATTGGCGCATTATACACCGCGCCCTTTTCGTATCCGCGTTGCGTCATGGGGCGGCCGTCGGTATCCTTGCCTTGCCATGAATCGCACAGAAACAGAACCCATAAAACTGATTGCCGAGTTCGCCGCCGGCGTCGCTCAGTCGGGCGTTGCGGTGCCGCCGGCCGTAGCCGAGTTGTGCCGCGAGATGATGCTCAACGCCGCCGGCGCCGCTCTGGCGGGGGCGGCGCATCCCGATGGCGTTGCGCTGGCGCGTGTCGTGCGGGAGATGGGCGGCAACGGCCGCAGCACCATCATCGGCATGGGCATGCGTACCTCGCCGGTATATGCGTCGCTGGTGAACGGCACCCTGGTGCGGCTGCTGGACTACGACGACAACGCCGTCGAAGCCGGAGCGCACGTCACCGCAGCCGTGTTTCCGCCCGTGATGGCGTTGGGCGAGATGCACGGGTACTCCGGGCGGGACGTGCTTTCGGCATTTGCCGCCGGATGCGAGATCGCCGCACGCATCAGCACGGCTGAGGCGACGCGCGGTTCGGCTGGCGCGGTGGGGGCGGCAGTGGCATCGTCGATGCTGCTGGGATTGGACGCTGAAGGCCTGGCCAACGCGGTGGGGCTGGCGGTTGATTCAGCGAACGGCGGCAGCGGGCACGGCTCCGCCGGCGCGGCCGCCATGGCCCAGGGCAGAGCCGCCATGCACGGCGTGATCGCGGCGCTGAGCGCCGAGGCCGGAATTGATGGGACATGCTCCTGCCCGACGTCTGGAACGGCGGGGCTTGCTGACCTGGGCGTCCACTGGCGGCTGGAGGATCCAGGGGTCACCATCCGTTTGTATCCCTGCCATGCGGCGAGCCACAGCGTGATCGACGCCATTCTCGGCCTGGCACAGCTGCATCGGTTCGGTCCATCCGAGGTCTCTTCCGTACACATCGGAGTGACCGCAGACACCACCGAGCAACTGCCCAACGTCCTTCCCGCCAACGGCTGGCAGGCGCGCAGGTCCATCGGGTTCATCGCCGCCGCGACCCTGTGCCATGGAGCTCCGCTGATCAATTTCTTTTCCGAACCGGCAGTTCGGGACCAGGGCGTCCGGGCCATGATGGAACGCATATCCGTCGAGGCCACCCTGCCGGATTCTCCGTTGGCCCTCAACCCGGCCGAGGTGGCGATATCGCTGACCGACGGGCGCACCCTGCGCCACCGCATCGACCACCCCCGGGGCTCACCGGCCATGCCGCTGGACCCGGAGGAGCTGGACGCGAAATTCCTCTACTGCACCCGCTACATCCTGCCGGCCGACCACATCGACGAAGCGGTCAGCAGTTTCCGCGGCATCCTCGACATCGACAACGTTACCGGAATGGCATCCGTACTTGGAGGTTAAGGACCATGAAAGGCATACGCGCCTACGAAGTCGGCGGACCCGACGTACTGAAATACGAGGACATGCCTGAACCCACCGCCGGTCCCGGCGAAGCGGTGGTTGCCATCCGCAACATCGGCGTCAACTACACCGACGTGTCCAGCCGGAAGGGCACCAACCCGCCGGCGGCATTCCCGTGGACGCCCGGCCGCGAAGCATCAGGCGAGGTTATCGCCGTAGGGGACGGTGTCACCGAGGTCAGCGTGGGGGACCGGGTCGCCTACGCCATGCACACGGGATCCTACGCCGAGCAGCAGGCCGTCCCGGCGTGGCTCCTGGTTCGCATCCCCGACGCCATGGACTTCGAGACGGGGGCGGCCACACTGCTCCAGTGCATGACCGCCCACTTCCTGGTCAACGATATCGTGCCGCTGCAGGCCGGCCAGAGCGCGCTGGTTCACGCCGGCGCCGGCGGGATGGGCCTGCTGCTTATCCAGATGCTGAAGCGCATGGGCCTCCACGTGTACACCACCGTTTCCACCGACGACAAGGCCGCGCTGGCCAGCAACGCCGGCGCCGACGACGTCATCCTCTACACGCGACAGGACTTCGAGGAGGAGATACGGCGGATGACCGACGGCCAGGGCGTCAAGATCATCTACGACGCGGTGGGCGCGACCACCTTCGAGAAGGGCCTGCGGGTTTTGGGTCGCCGAGGCTGCATGGCCCTCTATGGTCAGGCCGGCGGGCCCGTCGGTCCGGTGGACTCCGGAATGCTGCGCAATGGGTCGCTGTTCCTGACTCGCCCCAGCCTGGGCGACTACACCGCCACGCGTGAGGAATTGCTGCAACGGGCAGAGGAATGCCTGGATTGGGTTCAGTCGGGCGAGGTCAGGCTCAAGGTCACCCTCAACCTGCCCCTGGCCGAAGCCCCCGAGGCCCACCGCCGCCTGGAGGGGCGGGAAACCACGGGGAAGATACTGCTGACGCCGTGATATGCTCGATACATCCAGTCCGTCGCATCCTGCCGCGGGCTGACCTGACGGAGGGAAAATGACTGAGCCCGCCAAACCTCAACGGATTTACCACACCTGCACTACCGCAGAGTTCAAAGAGCAGTGCCTCGAAATCATCGCGGACCTTGTTGAGTGTGACGGAGAGGTGATCATCTTCGACGGAGATGAGCCCGTAGTTCAAATTACCCGATACCAGGAAGTACACGATCCTCTCCGAGGTTCACTCAAGGGTCGTGTGCAGATTCACGGCGACATCGTATCCCCGCTGCCACCGGAATGGTACGCCTTGCGCACCGACCAGGATGAGGAGTGGTACGGTCCATATACTGGCCAAGATGAAGAGCGTCCTGCTTGATACTACCGGACACTCACACCCTGATCTGGTATATGGAATCGAACTCCAGGCTGGGTAGGGAAGCAAGCGCCAGAATCGAAAGGGCCAAACGACGAGGCGATGCCGCTTTCTCCGCCATCTCCGTCTGGGAAGTAGCCCTGCTTCTGTCCAAAAACCGCCTCACGTTAGACGTCACCGCCATGCAGTGGCGTCAAAGCCTCCTCGCCGCCGGACTCATTGAAATCCCGGTTGACGGCGCAATTGCCGCCCGCTCCGTAAGCTTACCTGATTTCCACGATGACCCTGCCGACCGCATCATCATCGCCACCGCCCAGGAGGGACACCAACTGATAACGGATGACCGTAGCATCCTGGACTGGACCGGCGCCCTCAACCGTTTCCCGGCGCACCGTTGAACGAAAGCAATATGTCATCTGATCGTCGTATCTACTTGGTCTCCTGCGTTTCGCAGAAAACGACGTACTGTGCGCCGGCCCGCGATTTGTACATATCGCCGTGGTTCCAGAAGGCCCGCGCTTACGTGCTGAAGTCCGGCCCACCCTGGTTCATCCTGTCAGCAGAGCATGGTTTGGTACACCCCGACGACGTTCTGGCTCCTTACGAAAAGACCTTGAGCAATATGAGCGCTGCCGAGCGACGCGCTTGGGCGCGAAAAGTCCAGAGCCAAATGGAACAGACGCTGCCAGATGGTGACGAGGTCGTCATTTTTGCCGGCGCACATTACCGGAAACACATCGAACCTTGGCTACGTAACCGCTTTGCCAGTGTTCAGGTTCCGATGCAGGGCCTTCCAATTGGCAAGCAACTACAGTGGTTATCTGAAAATGAGCCGTGTTAAAGACACCCTGACGTTTTACACTCTGCTACAAGAGTTGGAGCGGGGCATAGGCGGGAAGCGCACCTTGGCCGATTGCGACGGCAGAATGGATTGGCCGAAACGGGGTGTTTATTTCTTCTTTGAACCAGGTGAGAATCGTTCCGGCAGCGGTAACGGCCCCAGAGTGGTTCGCGTAGGCACTCACGCGATAAAGGGAAAAGCCGACACGACGCTGTGGTCCCGTCTCAGGCAGCACAAGGGAACCCTGCAACCGCCCGGCGGCAATCATCGCGGCTCAGTGTTTCGCAAACTGGTTGGTGAAGCGATGATCCGCCGCGATGGTCTGACCAAAGGCACTGACACTTGGGGACGCGACAATACCGCTCCACGTGGTGTGAGTGAAGCGGAGCGGCCCATGGAAATGAAGGTCAGCCGCTACATCGGCGCAATGCCGTTCCTTTTCGTGCCCATCCTGGATTCCCCCGGCCCGGACAGCAAGCGCGGTTATATCGAACGCAACGCTATCGCCCTGCTCAGCGGCTACAACTCCGTCGCCATTGACGCACCTTCTCCACAATGGCTCGGTCTCCGTTCTTCCAGGGAGCGCGTCCGCCGCTCCGGTCTATGGAACAATGACCACGTCAACCAGGATTACTCCTCCGAATTCCTGAATGTCCTCGCAGACTTGATTGACGTGGCGAAATGAACTCCGCATTGACGCCCTCCACCACCCGCCATACAATTAACCTCGCAAATCCGAATACCCAATTGCCGTGAAGGGGATTAGTACGCGTCCAGCGAGGCCCAGAGAGCCGGGTTAGCTGTGAACCGGCGCCAGGCGCAGACGTTGAATGGACCCCGGAGCCGCCCGTTGAAAGGCCGCAACCTGACCCGGTTGCAGGGCTGAGTAGGACGGGCCGTTTGGGCCGCGTTATCCGCCCGCCGAACACCGTACGCAGGGTGGCATCGCGGCCTACAGGCTCGTCCCGCAGGGGACGGGCTTTTTCTTTTGCCGCTGCCGCCCAACACAGTTGGAAATCATCACATGAGCAACTACTATCCCAGCCTCGATCAGGTCCGTGCGCTGGCCGGCCAGGGCAATATCTGCCCCGTCTACCGCACCATCAACGCCGACCTGGAAACCCCCGTGTCCGCCTACCTGAAGGTGGCGCGTCCGCCCTACTCGTTCCTGCTGGAATCGGTGGCCGGCGGCGAGCGCATCGGCCGCTACAGCTTCATCGGCACCGAGCCCTACGACGTGTTCAGCACCGGCGCCGATCAGCCCTCGGGCGCGGTGGACCCGCTGACCCTGGTGCAGCGGGAAATGGACACCTTCCGGCTGATTCCCGTGGAGGGTCTGCCGCCATTCCACGGGGGCGGCGTCGGCTACGTCGCCTACGATGCAGTGCACTACTTCGAGCCACGCGTGCCCATGCCGGATGCGGACCCGCAGGGCCTGCCCGAGTCGGTTTTCATGTTCACCGACACGCTGCTGGTGTTCGACCACCTGCGCCACGACATCAAGGTGGTCAGCCACGCCCGGCTGGACGACGGCGACATCGCGGAGGCCTACGCCGCGGCCACCGCCAAGATCGAGCGCATGGTGGACCGTCTCTCCCGGCCGCTGGAAATCCCGCCGGAACTGCTGGCGACACCCGCGCTACCGGCCGGGGACGGGACGCAGTCAAACTTCACCGTGGCAGAATACGAAGCTGTCATCGAGAAGTGCATTGAGTACATCTATGCCGGCGACGTCATACAGGTGGTGAACTCGCAGCGATTCAGCCGCCACACCGACGCCCACCCCTTCCAGGTATATCGCGCCCTGCGCGGTAGCAACCCGTCGCCGTATATGTACTACCTGGATCTCAACGGGTTCCAGATCGTCGGGGCCGCCATCGAGACGGTGGCCACGGTGCACGATGGCACCGTCTCCACCCATCCCATCGCCGGCACGCGGCCGCGCGGCCAGACGCCGGCCGAGGATCTCGCCCTTGAAGAGGAGTTGAAGGGCAGCGAGAAACAGCAGGCCGAACACATCATGCTGCTGGACTTGGGCCGCAACGACATCGGCCGGGTCAGCGTTCCCGGCACCGTCAGCGTCACCCAGTACATGGACGTGGAGCGGTTCTCCCACGTCATGCACCTGGTGTCCCACGTGGAAGGTCAGCTCAAGCCCGAGATGACCCCCTACGACGCTCTGCGCGCCTGCTTCCCGGCCGGGACGGTGTCCGGCGCGCCCAAGATCCGCGCTATGGAGATCATCGCCGAGGTCGAGCAGGAGCGGCGCGGGCCCTACGGCGGCGCGGTGGCCTACTTCAGTTACAACGGCAACATGGACACCGCACTGGTCCTGCGCACCGGCATCTTCAAGGACGGCGTGATGCATGTCCAGGCCGGCGGCGGCGTGGTCGCCGACAGCGTGGCCGAGGACGAATACATGGAGACCCGGCACAAGTCGGGCGCGATGATGCGTGCTATCGACGTTGCCGAGGGGGCCGTGTAACCGCTATCGCACTCGCTTGACAGTGAAACTGCCGAGAATCATAATCCGTCCATGCAATTCGTGGTTCGATTTCATCCGGACTTCGAACCCGAATTCGATACGTTGTCTGAAGCCGTTCGGGAGGCGCTTTTGCAGAGAGCGCGATTGTTGCAATCACAAGGACCGTTGCTGGGACGTCCCAATGTGGATAACTTACAACTGTCCAGGTATCCCAGAATGAAAGAACTGCGGTTCAGCGCTGATGGGGGCGTGTGGAGAGTGGCTTTCGCCTTTGACGCCAACCGGGATGCGGTTCTCCTGGCGGCCGGTGATAAGTCCGGTATCGGTGAGCGGAGATTCTACCGCCAGTTGGTGGAGAAGGCGGATCAACGATATGCCCAACACGCCGCCCGCTTGCATCGAGAAGGAGCCGGGTAATATGACTACGTTGGATCAGAAGATTGCCAGCTTGTCCGCGGAAAGCCGGGAAAGGGTGTTGCAAGGCTCCGACGCGCTGATTGCGGCCGAGTCGTGCAATCAGCGCGGTTTGCGCCACTTGCGGGATAGCGCGTACCGTCAAGCGATTGCAGATTTCAGCGAGGCTTTGGCATTGGACCCGGATAACTCCACTGCCTACAGCAACCGAGGTCTCGCGTATGCGCACGAATCGGACTACGTTCGCGCCATATCAGATTTTGATGCCGCTTTAGCCCTTGATCCCGACTTGTTCGAGTGTCTGGTGAACCGTGGCCTAGCGCACGACAGTCGGGCCGACTACGCGCTGGCTTTGGCGGACTTCGACGACGCTCTGCGTTTGGAACCCGGTTTTGCTCTTGCTTACAACGGGCGTGGCTTGACGCATTTCCATCTGGGTGATTACGAAAGCGCCCTCAGGGACTTTGACAACGCGCTGCGCCTCTCTCCCACGCTGGCGCCGGCTTACAATAATAGGGGCCTCGTCTATTCGCAGATGGGAGAAGAGGACCGGGCCATAGCGGATTACCAAGAGGCGATGACGCTGCAACTCAATGGCGCCGCAGTGCATAACCTGAACGCGGTTCGGGTTGAGTCCTAGTGTAAAACGCATCAATTCCCAACGGCCAGCTGTACCATTGGCTGGCCGTTTGCGTGTCTATACTGCCCGTCCGTGCAAAACAAACTCGGAGACTCACAATGCTCAAATCTTTCTTCCACACCGGCTTTATCGTCAAAGACCTGGAGGCCGCCGTCGCGTTCTACTCCGACGTGCTGGGGCTAACCCTGACCATGCGCACTGAGCGGACCGGTGAGTTCCCAACCACCCTGCTGGGGTTCCCCGACACTCACATCAAGGGCGCGTTCTTTGACATGGGCGACGGGCACCAGCTGGAGCTGATCCAGTACATGAACCCCGAGGGCGGGTACGCCGATTTCGACAAGAACGACGTGCGCGCCGCCCATTTGGCGTTCTACGTCGAGGACATCGACGCGTTCTACGAGAACACCCGCAACCGGGGCCTCAGCTACCCCACACCGCCGGTGCCGATGTACGACGACGCCGGCAACATGGTGCGCAAGGCGTCCTACTGCCAGGACCCGGACGGGAACTGGCTGGAACTGGTGGAGCTATACTGACCTAAACCGTCATTCCGGCGAAAGCCGGAATCCAGAGAGCTGAGATATGCTGCTGCTAATCGACAATTACGACAGTTTCACCTACAACCTTTACCAGTACCTGTGCGAGCTGGGCGCCGAGGTTGAGGTGGTCCGCAACGACAAGACCACCATCGAGGACATCGAGGATATGCAGCCCGAGGGCATCGTGGTGTCCCCGGGACCCTGCACGCCCCGCGAAGCCGGGATATCCAACAACGTTATCCGGCACTTTGGCGAAAAGTTGCCGGTGCTGGGCGTCTGCTTGGGCCACCAGTGCATCGGCGATGCCTACGGCGCAACGGTGGACCGGGCCGGCGAGATCCGCCACGGCAAGACCTCGATGATCCACCACGATGGCAAGGGAGTGTTCGCGGGCCTGCCCAACCCGTTTGAGGGCATCCGCTACCACAGCCTGGTCATCTACCCCGAAACTGTTCCCGATTTCCTGGAGGTCACCGCCTGGACCGACAACGGGCTGATTATGGGCGTGCGCCACAAGGAGCTACCCGTGGAGGGCGTGCAGTTCCACCCGGAGTCGATCCTGACCACGGTAGGACACGACCTGCTGCGCAATTACCTGCAGCAGGTGGAGGAGTTCCACCGCCCGGCCTGAACGGCGGACCGGCAACTGCGTTAGCTGATCTCCGCGATGGCCTCGATCTCGACGTCCAGGCCGGGCTCGGCCAGGGCGGTGATCTCCACCAGGGTGTTCGCCGGGTAGGCGCCCCCGAAGAACTCCGCCCACAGCGCTTCCTGCGTTTCGCGCCCTTCCTGCCAGGCGGGGACGCTGGTAACGAAGGTGGTGATTTTCACGATGTCCGACGGTTGCCCGCCCTCGGCCTGCACGATGCGCGCGACCCGGTCCAGCGTCACCCTCGTCTGCTCCATCATCGACTTGCCCTGGGCATCGGTGCCGCGAGCCGTACAGCCGGCGACGAACAGCAGGTTGCCCACTTTCACGCTGCGGCTGAAGGTCGGGCCTGACGGCGCGATGTCCGGATGATTGTTCCTGGTCTTTTCCATTGCTGTCCTCCCAATCGAGGCGGGTTCGGTTGGTCTGTTATCGAAGGGCTCCACTTACCCGACGAGATTGCCACGCTGCGCTCGCAAAGACACAAGGCCGACCGGACGAGATTGCCGCGCTCCGCTCGCAATGACACCGCGGGGAACAACGGTTCAGGCGTTGCGGAACTTGGGCATGACGTGCTCGGCGAGGAGTTTGATCGAGCGGTGGGTCGCTTCTGCTGACATGAGCCCGCGATTGGTGAGCATCAGGTTGCGGATGCCCAGTCGACGCATCTCGTCCAACTGCTCGGCGACCCGCCGCGGGCTGCCCACGAGGTTTTCCGGCGCATCAGGATCGGGCCGCTCCCCGTAGGAGTCTTTCTGAATGGGCGGCGGTTGGTAGGACATGGGGAATTCCTTCGGGTTCCACCGTTCCCGGTAGCCCTGGATGGTGGTGTAGGCCGCCAGGTTGGCCGGCAGGAATTCGTCCATGGCCTGGGCGTCGGTTTCCGCGACGTGGATCTCGCGCCAGACCCAGATCTGCTCCAAGTTGCTTTCGATTGCGTCCTCGTCGAATCCCGCCTCGGCCATGGTGTCGCGGTAGAGGGCGATGTCGGCAGCGGTGCTGTTGATGGAGCGGCCGCGCAGCAGGATGGGACGGCCGATCCGGGCCATCTCGATGATCGACTCGCGGTTGATGCACGCCCGTGCCAGCGGGGGATGGGGTTTCTGGTACGGCCGGGGACGCACCGATGGGAATGCGACCTGGTAGTGCTCGCCCTGGAAATGGACGTCATCCTGCGTCCACGCAGTGACCATCAACTCCTCGGCTTCCTCCATCTGGGCCGCACCCAGTGCCGGGTCGGTTCCGAAACCGGTGTACTCGAAGGCGTTGTAGTTGGAGCCCTTGGCGGTTCCCACCACCAGCCGGCCGTGGCTGAGGTTGTCCAGCAGCGCGGTCTGCATCGCCACGCGGACGGGGTTGTGCAACGGTAGCTCGATGATGCCGAAGCCCAGCAGCACCCGGCTGGTTTTCACCGCTACCGCACCGGCGAATACCAGCGGGTCGCCGTACACGCACTCCCCGGTGAAATAGTGCTCGGCGAACCAGATGGCGTCGTACCCCAGCTCTTCGACCAAAACCGCTTCATCGAGGCATTCCTGGATCTCCACGTCGTCGCGGGAATCGTCGAATTTCATGGGGTAGAAAAAATGGCCGAAGCGCATGGTCGCACCGTAACAGCAGTGGGAGTTCGGGGATTATAGCACCGAGTGATT
Source organism: Dehalococcoidia bacterium (assembly GCA_022827095.1). Classification (GTDB taxonomy): domain Bacteria; phylum Chloroflexota; class Dehalococcoidia; order Lucifugimonadales; family UBA3495; genus Bin87. Next base: position 38,743 of record JAJDTP010000016.1, on the reverse strand, counting down.
TGCTTACCCTGACGGTCAGGTCGGCTCTAGCCCCTGGAGTTGCTGCTCCGTGCCGGTGGCCATTGTTGCTTGGGAATCGTCATTCCTGCGGAAGTAGGGATCCAAAGCCGTACAACTCAGGTCAAGTTCGTCACTGTAAGAGTTTCTGGATACCGGCTTTCGCCGGTATGACGGTTTGGTGCGGCAAGGAAGAGCAAACTGTGAGCAGCAATACGATAGAAACGAGGGCGGCGCTCCGCAACGGAGATCGCCGCCCAATGGTGGACCTTGGGAGTTTAGCGCCGCGGCCGGAATGCTAGAAGCGGTTTTCCAACTCCACGATGATGATGTCCGCGTCGCTGCGGCGGGTGTCGCTCATGATGCGCGCCCGGTCGACGGCGCGGAGGGCGTCGAGGGTGAACGGCTGCCAGGTGTCACGCAGGCTCCGGAAGGCTTGCTCTTCGCCTTCGATTGCCGCTACCAGCAGACGATGGACGGGCTCCAGGTAGCCGGACTTGGGGAGACTGCGCACGCTGTCGCCCACGGCGTCCACGTTGGCGCTGAACTCGGTCAGCGATTCCAGAACCTCGATCCGGTCACATCCGCCATCGTCGGCCCGCCAGGAGTTGTAGTCAGAGTGAAACCGGTCCCAGGTTTGCATGAGGCGGTCATACTCGAGCTCGAACAGGGTGATGTCGTTCAGCGCGTCGGCGGTGTCCTCGACGGATAGATCGTCGACCACGTCCGACAGAGCCTCCAAAGCTTCCTCGCTGGCCTTGATGCTGGCGTCGATGTCCTTGAAATCGGGCAGCTTGGCAGCGTCCTCGTCCGTATCCTCCCCTTCTTTCTCTTCCTTTTCTTCTTCCCCGGTTGAACTCTCGGCGGCGGCGCTGAACGCATCCACCTCGGCTTGAGCCGCCTTTTCCAGCGTCTTGATCGCGTCCTTCCCGCCCTTGAGGGACGGCAATTCGTCAACGGCAGCGGCAATTGCCTCCATCTTTTTGGTCAGCGCCTTGAGGCCATCGATAACGTCGGAAACTTCTGCGTCATTGGCCCCGTCGCCCAGCTTGTCATACTCCGCGTGGACCTCCTCCCAGTCCTTCACAATGGCTTCAAACACCTCGGTAAACGCGGAAATTTCTTCCGGGTCTGCGGTCTCTTCCAATGTCGCCCGCAGTTCCAGGGCCATATCCTTTGCCTCCCGCTGCGCCTGGGACGCCAGGTTGCGCTGGATTTCGACGTTTTCGAACAGGGAGACGTTGCCAGGCTGCCAGCGGTCGCGTAGTTGCCGGAAGGCAGTTTCTTCACCTTCCGCCGCCGTAATCAGCTTGTCGGCGAACTCCCCGGTGGTCTTGGTTCGGGTCAGGTCGCGCGTCGCTTCGGTGACGTCGTTGAAATCGACGGCAAACCCGCTCAGGGCCTCGGTCATCGCGGTGGGATGGCACATGGTCAGGTCGGCGCGCCACTGGTCAAAGTCGTCGTGCACCAGGTCCCAGGCTTCATTGATGCTCTGCCGCTGTTCGTTGAAATCGGCGAGCGGGGGAGGTTCCATCGCGGGCGTCCGCGTGGTCATGGTCTCCGGCGCGACGCTGGGAGGAGAAGCCTCCGGTTCCTGAGCCGCCGGAGTGGTGCAGGCGATCATCGCGAACAATGCAAGCGCCGGAACGAGCAGGGTCAGCCGTTTGGGTATGGTTTTCATGAACTACTTACTCGCTCCCGCTGCAATGCTTACTCCGATTACTTCGCTAACGAGATCAGACCTGAACCCGCCGCTCAGCAGTGCCGACACCGCCCCGTTCAAGGCCGTCGGGGTGTCGGCCAGCAATATCAGCACGTGCCGCCCCCCTTCGCGGTCCAGCACGGTGAGCGTCGTGCCGGCCCGGTCAAGTTCGAGGCCGGATGGCATTCCCACCGTATCGTCGACCCGAACTCCCGCCGCCTGGAGGTACTGCCGCACCTGCAACGCATCGTCGTGCAAACCCAGGAACACGGTATCGCGACTCACGTCTTCGGTTCCCTGGATGTCCGCGGAGATACCATATTCCTCCAGCCCGCTCTTCAGGTTGGCGGCGCTGCCCAGCAGCTCAGGTTGCCCGAGCAGGATCTGGACGCCGTCATCGGGTCCGGTCTGATAGAAGTGAGGGAAGTCGGCCAGGTCGAAAACGCGGTCGCTGGTCGTGGCGAAGTCGATTATGTTCGATAGCAACCGGTCGTTGTCGGCCGTCGAGTCGTGCGGCGGTATCATGAAAGTGAAATCGGAGATCGCCAGGACGTTCCGGTCGGCGGCCCGCGCCATCACGTAGAGATCACCATTGTTTTCCGCCACCGCCGACTCGGTGCGGGCGTCCACGACGGCCAAGCCGGGCCCGGACGAAGTGATCGACCCGGCGGTAAACAGCACGACGGTATCCAAGCCGACGGTTAACTCGTCCGGCTGGAAGTCGCGCACGAATATGTTCTGGAAGTTGTGGTCGTTCTCGACCTGGTTGTACAGGTAGTCCGGCCGGAACTGCACGCCAAATCGCTGGGCCAGGGTGTTCATCTGGTCCCGTCGGCCGGGGTCGGAAACCATCACCAGCTTGCCGCCCTTGCGCACGAAATTCTCTATTGCGTCAACCTCGCCGGCGGAATAGGCGACCAAAGGCGTTATGACGATGAGGCTGTCCGCCTCGCGCAGTCGCTCAGTGTACTGAGCGCGCCGGTCCGCTTCCGATGACCTGGAAAAGTTGCCGAGCAACTCCAGGTCGTATCCCTGGGCTACCACGCGGGTGCGCAGCGTCAGTATCTCTCGCGAGGAGAAACCGTTGCTGTGGAGGGTATCAAGCAGCACCAGGCCGCCCGAGCGCTCACCGACCGACGGGGTCCATTGCGTCCCGTCGTTGGCGCTGGCGACAGCATGGGACACGTAGTCGATGTCCACCCGTGGCGGGCCGGCGTAGTTGCCGCGATAGAAAACCAGGTAGGCCGCGGCGAATGCCACGCCGACAAAAACCACCAGGAGGATCAGTATCCCCGCGAGCTTAGTGGCCATAGCCCGCATACAGGTAGTAGATATTCGGCTGCCCGACCTCAATCGGGAGGTTCGAAAGTGGGTTCACCTGTTCCTGACCCAGGGCTCCCATCAAGGGTTGCCTGTACTGATCCTCAGAGGCTGCGCCGTCCCGATCCGAATGAGACGCGGCGGGGTCGTCGGCGTCATCCGCCGTTACCTCCCCCGGCGGCACGTAGGAGAGCTGCACGCGCCATCCGTATTTCTCGAAGACCTTGGCGTTCACGTCGGTAATGCTGTACCGTCCGATACCCGCCAACTCGGCGGCCTTTTCGACCCCGTCGCCGGTTACGCCGATGGCATCGACCATGCCCAGCGACACCGCCTGCGACCCAGAGTAGATGCTCCCTTCCAGCAGCTCCTCTTTGGTCATCCTCAGCCGGTCACCGCGTTCGCTGATCACCATTTGGGCGAATCCTTCCTTCAAACGGTCGATCAGCTCGACCCAATGTTGCCTCGACCCGCCGGTCAGCTTGTGAGGGCCGGTGGTCGTGATGATTTCGGGCAAAATCGGCGGCAGCGTCCCGCCGGATATTCCGACGACCCCGACGTTGCCGACCAACGACGACGGCTGAGCGTAGATGTAGTTGCTGGCCATGGACATCATGTAGCCACCGCTGGCAACCAGGCCGTTCATCACGATGACCACGGGTTTTTCGTCGCGGAGACGCCGGGTATGGATGTACAGACGCTCGCTGGAGGACGCCCCTCCGCCCGGGCTGGAGAGGGAGATCACCACCGCTTTGATCGAGTCGTCCTGCATGGCGTAGTCGAGGTGCCGGCCAATGACGAAGGCGGAGTTTCCGTCGATCACGGTGAACGGGATGTTGATCACGCCAACCGAAGGCTTGCCCGGAGCGACGAAAAAGAATATCACCCCGCCGATCACGAGGCCGAGGATTACGGCCGCCGGACCGGCGACGTACCAACTGGTGAGAGCTCTTAGCAATTTGTTCAGTGTTTCCACGATAGGGCAAATATCCTACCACAGGCGCGCGCGGCTCACACAGCGGCCCGTCGACACGTAACTGTTCAGAACTCGGGAGGTTGTGATTGCGAGGCGCTTGCGCCGTGGCAATCTCGACGCCGTAGCAACAACGTCTGCGCCAAAGGCCTCCCTACGCTGACGAGATTGCCGCGCTGGGCTCGCAATGACACTTTTCCCGCAAGTCGGAACAGTTATACGCATTGAACCTTGCATCGGTTTTATGCCGCCGGTACGATCTTGCGCATCTGCTCTACCCATCAGATGCGGGGAGATCCGTTCATGCACCACTGGAACGTCGGGAGCGACATCTATATCGGGTGGCCCGACCACGGCGCCGCCGAACGCCGCTATACCATCGTGGACGTCGACCTGTTCGGCAAGGTGTTCCGGGCGCGGGTGACCGACGGCCAGCGACAGGGCGGGTTCATGGTGATTTTCGATTGCCCCAACATCGTGCTGGAGCAACTGGCCGAGCAGGCGTCCCACGCCTTGGGTTTCCGAGTCATCGTGTCCAACCTGCGCACCAGCATCGAGGGCAACATCGTGCGCAGCTTCGACTACGAGTGGTACCCCGCTCCGGAATACGAAGAGCGGCCCCACGCGCTGGCGACCACGCTGGCCAGCCTGTACAACGAAATCGCGCCGGGCCAGGCGGGCTAGCCGCCTCCGCCCGGTATGTTCGGGTGACCCCACAGCGGATGCCGGAAAGTCGGCGCCAACGCCGGGTTGAGTTCGCGCTTGGAACGGGCAGCCGCGCCGCCATCGTGGGTGGTACTTGCATCTGCGCCGGTCTCCTCGGCGCCATGTGAAGCTGATCGTCGTCGCACCGTAGGAGGGGCGCGGCGCAACGTCAGCCGGTTCAGGTGCATCGCCAGTTCCTGCAGGCTGTGCAGGTTGTGCGCGGGCAGAAAGTCATCGATGTAGGGAAGCGCGGCCTGCATCCCACGGGTCAACGGCTCGTAGCCCGGCGACCCGAGGAGCGGGTTGAGCCAGATGAGGCGGTGGCAACTGCGCTGCAGACGGGCCATCTCGCGGGACAGCAGGTCCGGATCTCCCCGGTCCCACCCGTCGGATATGACCAGGACCACCGCGCCGCCGCGCAGGACGCGCCGCGCCCAGCGGTAGTTGAACGCCTTGATCGCCTCGCCGATGCGGGTGCCGCCGGCCCAGTCGGGCACGGCCCGCGCTACCTCGGATACGGCGCGATCGACGCCGCGGTGTTCCAGGTGGCGGGTGATGCGGGTCAGGCGAGTGGCGAACAGGAAGGCCTCCAACTGCTGCCCGCTGACGGCGACAGTGTGCACGAAGTGGAGCAACATGCGGGTGTAACGCTCCATGGAGCCGCTGACGTCGCAGATCAGCGCCAGGGGGCGAGGCTTGGTTTTGCGCCGGCGATGGGCGATGTCCAGCATCTCGCCGCCGTAGGACAGGCTGCGGCGCATGGTGCGCCTCAGGTCCACGTCGCGTCCGGCGCCCCAAGTGAGACGGCGGGTGCGACGGCGGCCCAGATCCCACTGCAATTCGGCCATCAGGACGCGCGCCGCGGCGACCTCGGCAGGGGTGTAGTCGGCGAAATCGCGCTGCCGCAGCACCTCCCGGGCGCTGAAGGACCGCTGGAGGTCCACCACGGGCTGCCGGTCTCCGGCGTCATCAGGGTCGTCGCCCGGAGGCCCGTCGGAAGTGTCCTCGCGGTGAGGCATGACCCGGGGCGTGCGGTAGCGGCGTTCTTCGCCCATGGAGCGCAGGTCGCGCATGCTGCGGCCGTGGGCCGGCCGCCTCCAGAAAACCTGGAAAGCCTCGTCGAAGAGTTCCAGGTCGCTGCGACGGTGCACCAGCAGGGCACGGGCGGCCAGCCGGAAGTCGTTGCGGTTGCCGCCGATGGGCACGAACTCGGTGGCGCGCACCAGGTCGAGCATGTTGCCGGAACCCACGTCCAACCCCAGGCGGCGGAGCACCTCGCCGAACATCAGGAGGTTGGACAGGATCGTCCCGTCGCCAGCGTCGGCCGGCGCGGTGTGCAGGTTGACGCTGACGCCGGTGGTCATGCACCGGTAACCGGGGAGGCCTCGGTACGGTCAACGTTTTGTATCGTAGTCTGAGGAAGATTGTCTCGCCAACTGGCACCGTAACAAATTTCCGTGGGGGTCAGCACTTCATAGTCGCCCCAGAAATAGCGGGCGTGGGTCTGTTTGATGGATTCCACGGATGCGCCGCCCAAGACGACATACTCCATGCGGACCGGCTTGCCTGCTTTCAGGCAGGCGTTGAGCTCGTCCAACTGATCAATGTCCAGCTTGTAGAGGCGCTCTTCAGCATCATCAATGTTTTCGTACACCGTGATCCTGGTAGGAACCTTACCGTGCCGGTCGTGCTCAACCAGAAAATTCAGGCTCATCATTATCCTCCTGCTTCTGGCCAATCCCGGTTACCCCGAATGGGCCGATATTATCACATCCCTCGCTTGGTCGATGTCAGTTTCGGGCAATTCAGTACCTTCCAAATCACACCGCCAGGCTAGTTCCGACAAGTCTTGCAACGCGCTGTTGACTTCCGGCAGACCACCGCCGTACTTGATGGGAATATCGTACCCCGCCGCCAACTCGGAAACCATCTGCCAGAGGTTCTGGTTGCGCGTCTGTACCTGGATTTCCATAAGCTGGCCCCGATAGCGAATGTCGAAGTGGACCGCTCGATACCCGAACTTGGGGCTGTCGCTCTTGTCGTCAACTTGCTGGACATCGTAGGTTGTCAGTAACCGTGCAACCACAGCCTGCTGCTCAGCCCTGCCGGATACGATGATGCGGCAGCCCGCCAAGTCGGTCACTTGAGACAGGGTCAGGTCAGGACGCCGCTGCAACTTTGCCGCTACTGTTTCAACTCGCTTGGTGCGGGAACCTGTTTCGGCATTCGGAAACAAAGCTCGCAACTCCGTCTCCAGATCGAACCTGAGCCGGTTTAATACCCTTCTGTATCCGCCGAATCTCGTCCGGTCGGTATCGGTAATGCCCCGCCGTAACCGTTCGCCAAGTGGGTCAATTTCGTCGTCCGTGAAGGGCGTGGTCATTTCTCTGCCTCCAATCGTATATCATCACAAACATCTCAAGCTCGGTTGCTGCGGGGCGGCGTCTCACTGCCAAAGCTGCGGGGCAGCAGCGCCGCCGCGACCACGGCCAGGGCGGTCATCAGGGCCACGGCCAGCACTCCGTTGACCAGGGACCCGGACATCTGGGCCAACGCTCCGGCGATCACCGGGCCGGCGCCGAAACCCACCGCGCCGAAGGTCTGCACCAACCCAGATAGCACCGACACCTCTCGCGTCCGGATGTTTCGAAACTCGAAGGGCAGTATTTCCATGGCCGGGACGAACACCCAGGCAATCCCCAACCCAGTCAGGGCCAGCGCAGCGATCACCACGTTGCCAGACAAAACCGCGCCCACCGTGGCGACCAAGTTAAGCGCAGCCGGCAGCAGCACCATCAACCGCCGGTTGGTGATGTGATTGAAAATCCAGCTTCCCGCCAACGCCCCCGGTATCAGGACGTAGTACAGGAACCCGAACAGCACGCTGCCCGATGTGATCGCGATGCCCCGGTGCTGCTCCAGGATGGTGGGCAGGAAAGTCAGGATCGTCGTCCACGACGCCGACAGCCACAGCATGACCACTCCCAGCAGCCAGGCGTGCGGATAGGAGACCAACGAGCGGATCAGCGGCGGCCTGGTGTTTGGCTCTTCCACGGCGGTCTCTTCAGGACCGTCCTGCGGTGACGCGGGTCCAACCGCATCCTCCGGGCCCTGGGCGGACTCCCTCGCACCCCAGGTGAGCGCGGCCCATACCAACAGGTGCGCAGCCATGATGGCGCCCTGAACGAAGTAGGCCAGGCGCCAGCTGTCCAGCACCACGATGATGATTGGCCCGAAGGTCAGTGCCGCCGCCATGAAGGTGGAGTGCATGGACAGGCCGATGGACGACACCTGGGAGTACTGACGAGGCGCGGCCCACCAGCGCAAAAGCAGCGGCCGCGCCGGGGACATCGAAGCGTGGACCAGCACTGTCAGGAAACGGGACGCCAACAGGGTCCAGAAGCCGGTGGCCAGGCCCTGGCTGAGCAGGCAGGGCGTTATGAGCGCCAACGCAGCCAACACCCGGCGGTTGGGGTTGAACCGGGCGAAAAGCAGGCTGAAGGGCACCAGCAGTACTGCCGGCGTGCCCCACCAGACGGCTTGCAAAATACCTATCTCCAGGTAGCTGAGATCCAGGTCCGCCTGCACAAAGGGGAGAAACAACCCGAGGCCGTAGGAGGACAGCACCACCGTGCTTTGGTGGGTCCGGTTCAGGAGGAGCACGGACCACGCCCGCGGCGACGTGGTGGCTTCGGAACCCGGTCGCTGGGGATCGGATAATCCGCTGGCTGCTTCCCTGGCGGCCAAGGTCAGGCCGTATCCGCGCCGGCGTCCCGCGTGGCCCGGGCGAGATTGCGGAGGCTGGCCTCGGTGGACGGGTGCTGGCGACCCAGGGTCTCGGCGCGGTCGCCGGCGTTTCGCAGGTGCAGCGTGGCAGCTTCGTCGTGCCGACCGACCGCTTGCAGCGCGTTGGCCAAGCTCCCCCGGCTGCGCAGGGTATCGGCGTGGTTCTCGCCCAACGCAGCGCGGCGGGCCTCAAACAACGCAGCGAACATCTCGATGGCCAGGTCGGTGTGCCCGGCGGCGTAGTGACAATTGGCCAGGCTGCTCCGGTAGCGCAGCGTTTCGAGGTGATCCGGCCCGTGCACCCGCGCGCCGCCCTCGGCGGCCAGGTCAAACCAGCGCAGCGCCTCGTCGAACCGACGGGCGGCGCGGTAGGCGTGGGCCAGGCGGTGCTGAGCGCGCAGGGTTTCCGGATGGTCGCCGCCGCTGGCCCCGAGTTGAGCGTCCAGCTCGGCAACGCGACGGGCTATGCGCTGGTTATGAGGGCCGGTCATGGCTGCATCGTCCGAAGTTCGCCCATGCGCGAGACATCGTAACCGCCCAGGGCATCAACCGCCTGCCTGAAATCGGGAGCATTGAGCAAATCGAGCATGGGTTGGAGGTGACCGCTTTCGTAGTGTTCCACGGGGATGACCAAATCGTACTCCTCATTCAACAGGGGAACGAATTCCAGTTCCAGGGCGCGGGCTGCGGAAAGGACGCCCAAACCGGCGTCGGCCGATCCACCGGACACCGCCGCCGCCACCGCAAGGTGGCTGTATTCCTCGCGCTGGTAGCCGGTAATAGCGTCGGGCGCCGCACCCATCTGCTGGAGACGGTAATCCAGTAGCACCCGGGTGCCCGAACCCCGCTGGCGGTTGACAAACCTGACCTCGGGTCGCAGCAGGTCTTCAAGGCTCGCGATGTGCAACGGGTTCCCGGGCGCGGTCATCAGGCCCTGGGTGCGTCCCACCAGGCGAACGATGGCGACGGGCGTATCCGGCAGGTAGCGGCGGACGTAGGACGTGTTGTACTCACCGGTCTCGGTGTCCAGCAAGTGGCAACCGGAGACGTGGGCCTCCCCTCGCCGCAACGCCAGCAGCCCGCCGAGGCTGCCCACGTGGGCCGACGCCAGGTTGACCGAGGGATGACCACGCCGCAGGAAGCTGCGCATGAGGTCCAGCGCCAGGTCGTGGCTGCCGATGGCGACGATGGTGTTCTGCACCTCCTCCAGCGGGCGGAGCAGTTCCACCTCCACCTCGGCGCCGGCGTCCATTCCCTCGGCGTGCCTGGGGATCCGCACGATTCCGTCGGCGCGGACCAGGGACATGACCACGCCGGCGCCCCGCTGCACCGGGGTCGCGATCATCTTGCTGCCAACCCGTCCCACCGCAACACGCAGGAACTCGTCCTCGCCGGTGGGCGACGCGACCTTGCGGGTGATGTTCGCGCGGATCCGGCGGCGCGCGGGCATAGACGACCCCAGCAACCGTTCCAGCAGCGGCATCAACAGCAGTTCCGCGGTCAGGGCCGCCGATACGGGGTAGCCGGGCAACCCCATAACCGGCTTGTCGTTTGCCACGCCCAGCGCCACCGGATGCCCGGGCCGAACGGCGATGCCATGCACCTGCAGGCTGCCCAGCGATTCGATCACCGAGGCGGTGTGGTCGGCGTCGCCGGCGGAGGAACCGGCGTTGATGGCAACCACGTCCGACGATGCCAGGCCCGAGGAAACGGCCTCTCGGATGGCCTCGAAGTCGTCCGGCACCGGGTCGCACACCATGGGCTCGCCACCCCATTGACGGACCAGGGCGGCGAGGATCAGTGAGTTGAACTCCGGTATGTCGCCCGGCTTTCGCGGCGCGCCGATGGGAGCCAGTTCATCCCCGGTGGGAATTATCGTCACCCGGGGACGGCGACGCACCGGAACCATGGTGAGGCCGGCGGCAGCGCAGGCTCCCAGGTCGGCTGGGGTGATGCGATGGTTTTCCGGCAGGACCAGCTCGGTGGCCACGATGTCTTCGCCCAACGGCCGGACGTGCTGCCACGGGGCGACGGGATCGGACACCCGCACCGTAGCGGGATCGCCATTGTCGCGCTGCACGTGCTCGATCATCACCACGGCATCCGTTCCCACCGGCATGGGGTCGCCGGTATCGACCCACACGGCCTGGCTGCCTACCGCCAAAGCCGTCGGCCGTGTCTCGGTGGCTCCGACGGTGTCGGCCGCACGCACGGCAATGCCGTCCATGGCCGCAGCATCGTAGTGCGGCGACGACGCAACGGCCCACACCGGCCAGGCGGTGACCCGGCCTACGATGTCGGGGGCAGTCAGCGGCTCATCCTCGCCGGGCATTGGGACCAGAGCGCTTACCTCGCTCAGGGCGTCGAACCAGCGGGCCGTCGCTTCTTCCAGGGGTATGTCCTGCAGGAAGTAGCGACGGTGTGACCGGTGCGGTGTCAGGTCCTCCATCGGATCACAACTCCCGTACCTGAACCGACTCACCGGCATAGATGCCGCCCGCGTCCGCCGGCACCCTCACCAACCCGTCCGCCCGGACCAACGTGAAGATAAAGCCGCTCTTGCCCCACACCGGATGGGCTTTCACCATCCCGTTGCGGCCGCCCACCAAGCGCACCGGCACGTAGTCTTCGCGCCCGGCGGCCGATGGGATGTCCTGCGCCAGAATTGCCGCCCGTTCCACCGGCGGGGGCGGATGGACGCAGCCCATGAGGCGGTACACCGTCGGCCGCAACAGGAGGCTGCTTACCACCATGGCAGACACCGGGTTGCCGGGCAACCCGATTACCGGCTTGCCGTCACACAGGCCCACGATGGCCGGCTTTCCGGGCCGCAGCGCCAATCCGTGCACCAAGGGCCCGGGTTCGCCAAGCTCGGCGACGATATCCACCGTCCGGTCGCGGGCGCTTACCGAACTGCCCGCCGACAGCACCAGCATGTCGGATTGAGCCAATCCCTGCCGCGCGGCAACCAGTTGCTCCTCGTAATCGTCGCCCACCAGACCCAGGGGAACCGCAGTCCCGCCGGCGGCGGCAACCTGCCCCGCGACCGTGTACGTGTTGATGTCCCGCACCTGTCCCGGGCCGGGAGTCGCGCCGGGATGAACCACCTCATCGCCCATGGACAGGATGCCGACACGAGGGCGCGCGGACACCTTGATCTGTTCAATGCCCAACGCGAGCAGCGCGCCGACGTCCTGGGGTCGGATCACGTGTCCGGCCGGCAACACCATTTCGTCCGCCCCGACATCCTCGCCCGGCTGGGCCACGTTCTCGCCGGGAGCCACCGGCCGCATCACCTCGATGGTGTGGGCGTCAATGGCCTGGGTATGCTCCACCATGACCACGGCATCGGCGTTTCCGGCCAGCATCCCGCCGGTGTAGGCCACCACCGCCTCGCCAACTTCCAGGCTGACGTCAGGTGCGCATCCCATGGGCACCTCGCCCACCAGCGTGAACCAAGCCGGCAACCCATCGCTGGCTCCGTAGGTGTCGGCCGCGCGCACGCTGTAGCCGTCCATGGTGGAGCGGGGAAAGGCGGGGAGTGATTCCGTTGCCGGAATCTCCGCGGCAACGACCCTTCCCAACGCGTCGACGGTTTCCACCACGCCGGCCCCTGTCGCTGGTCGCTCCGGAAGGAGATCCAGGAGCAACGCCAACGCCTCCTGAGGAGGCAACACGTTGAAGAATTCCGGCATTGTGGATGCGATGCTAACTATCCGCGTTGGGATTGTCAAAATACCCCCTTTCGTAAATCGTCAGAAGCAGGATTTTCAAGATTTAGGGATTGTCAGGATTGGGACCGTTCGGTGATGGAGATCTCCCAATCCTGACCAATCATAAAATCCGGAAATCCGGTAAATCCTGCTTCTGACGTTTCCTAGCCGCAAACCGGGTAGCGTGAGGTCAGACGTCCGCGCGGCGACGACTTCAGCAATGCTAGACTGGCGAGTGCGAGGAACGAAACATCGACGATCACTCAGGGGGCAAAATGGCGATTTACAGGGTATTCTCGGACGCCGACGGCGAGAGCCACATCGAGGACCTGAACCTGGAGGAACACCCCGAATTGGGGGCGCTGATCAACGTTTCCGAAGTGCGTGTCCAGGAATTTGACGGGTCGCGGCAGATGGACTTTCATCCCCTGCCGGAACGCCGTCTGATCATTCACCTTTCCGGCGAGGTCGAGATCGGGGCCAGCGACGGTTCCAAACGGGTACTCCGAGCCGGGGATATCCGGCTGATGGAGGATGTCACCGGCAAAGGACACTCGCACCACGACCTGTCCCCGTCGGGCGCAGTCTACATCCTGCTGGAGGACTGATTGTCCACGCCACTCGTCGCCTTTCCGGCAACGGGCGGCGTGAGCACCAGCCGCGGGCGGAACGGTCCGCCCGCTTACGTTGCGATGGTCGGTATGTCCAGGTCACGCACCAGGTTGGCGAACTGGGTCACGTCTTCATCGATGACCTGCTGCAGCGACGTCAACTGTTGGTCAATCTCGCCGCAGAGGTAGTCGAAGACCTGGTACGCCTGTTGCGGTGGCGCGAAATCGGCAGCGGCCACCACGGCGGTGACTTCCGCCAGCTTGCGGTTGAGTCGCGCCGGCAGGTTCAGCCGGTCCCGGGCGCCCCGGTACGCTGACTGGATAAGCTGCTCTTCGATCTGACCCAATTTCTCCTTCACCGACGCGGCCGCATCTCCCACCGCTTCCGCTGAGGGATGCCCCTCGGCGCGATTGACCCACTGGTCCACCTGCTGGCGGACCCGGCGCAGTTGGTTGATGCCGTCGTGGGTCTCCGACACCTTGTCGCGGATCTCGATCAGGAACTTGAACTGGGCGTCGAAATCTTCCTGAGTGGCCCCCACGCGGGGGTCCTTGACTATGCGGAAGGTCTGGTTCTGGACATCGTCGCCGACCCGCAACGACACCTGGTACTCGCCGGGCGACGCCAAGGGGCCGATAACCGCGTCCTCGGTGGTCTTGTCCTCGGGCACCTTGCGGGCGTCCGGGTAGCGCAGGTTCCACACGAAGCGGTTCATGCCGGGCTGGGCCGGCGGCCGAGGTTCCGCGGTATCCGCGCCGGCTTCCGGTGGTTTGCTGGAGAAGCTCTGGATGACCTCCCCGGCCTCGTCGAGGATGGTGATGGTCAGCTCGTCGGGCGCTTCCTGCAGGCAGTAGTGGATCATCGCGCCGTCGGGCGGGTTTTCCCCGGCGTCCCACATCTTGCGAACGGTCTGGCCCGCCGGCCCCAGCGACTCGCTATAGGTCACGTCGGCGCCCAGGCCGGCGCGGTACATCTTGCCGGGGCTCGGCTTCCGGTCTCGGAAGGGCGACCGGACCCGGTAGGTGTCACGGGGTTGCAACAGGACGATAGGCTGGTCGGCCAGGGCTGGCGCGAGTTGGCGCAATTGGGTCAGGTCGTCCAGGATCCAGAAGGAGCGCCCGTGGGTGGCGGCGATCAGGTTGTCGTCCTTGATCGTCAGGTCGTACACCGGAACCACGGGCAGGTTGGCCCGCAAGGGCTGCCAGGAATCCCCCTGGTTGAATGACACGTAAGCTCCCGTCTCGGTGCCGGCGTAGAGCAGGCCCGGGCGGGTGGGGTCTTCCCGCACCACGCGGGTGTAGTCATCCTCGGGCAGGCCGGCGGTTATCGATGTCCAGGTCTGGCCGTAATCGGTGGTCCGGTAGAGCATCGGGCGGGTGTCGTCGAGCTTGTAGCGGGTGGCCGCAATGTAAGCCGTGGCCGGGTCGTGAGGAGAAACCTCGATCATGCAGATGAGCGTCCACTCCAGCATGCCATCCGGCGTGATCGCGTCCCACGTAACGCCGCCGTCGCGGGAAATATGCACCAGCCCGTCATCGGAGCCAGCCCAGAAGACACCCTGCTGGTGGGGAGATTCCACAAAAGCGAAGATGGTCGCGTAGACCTCGGCGCCGGAGGTGTCCTTGGTGATGGGGCCGCCGGAGGGTTCCAGTGTGGAAGGGTCATGACGGGTCAGGTCCGGGCTGATGGCTTCCCAGCTGCTGCCCAGATCCGTGCTGCGGAACGCCACGTTGCCGGCCACGTACAGGGTCTGCGGGTCGTGGGGCGAGAACATGATGGGGTAGGTCCACTGGAAGCGGTACCGCATGTCCTTTGCGCCCCAGCCGGTGTAGAGCTCCGGCCATACCGTGATGATCCGCACCTGTCCGGTGGCGTGGTCGTAGTGCAACATGTTTCCGCCGCCGCCGGCGGAACTTCCGATGGCGCCGGAGATCACCGTGTCGGGATCATACGGATGCAGGGCGATGTAGCCGCTTTCGGAGTTGCCTACAACATAGCAGTCGCCCCAGGGGATGGCGCCCTTGTGGGTGCGGGACGGCACGCTGATGGCGGTGTTGTCCTGCTGGGTTCCGTACACCCGATGAGGAAAGCGGTTGTCCGTGGTCAGGTGGTAGAACTGTGCGGTGAGCTGGTTATAGATGCTGGACCAGGTCTCGCCGCCGTTGAAGCTGACACACGCGCCCCCATCGTTGCCCTCGATCATCCGCAGGGGGTTGTTGGGGTCGATCCAGAGGTCGTGATCGTCGCCGTGGGGCGTGGTGACGCGGCTGAAGTTGCGCCCGCCGTCCACGGACTTCCAGCACTGGTAGTTGAGGATCCATACGGTGTCCGCGTCCTGGGGGTCGGCGAAGATGTGCTGGTAGTACCAGGGACGGCCCTGCAAGTCGCGTTCGTCGCTGACCAGTTCCCAGGTGTCGCCCCCGTCGTCGGAACGGTACACTCCGCAGTCTTCGGCCTCGATGGTGGCCCAGACCCGGCCCGATTTGGCGGGGGAAACGGCGACGCCGATGCGTCCCTTGAGGCCGCCGGGCAGGCCGGGGTTATCGGTGATCTCCGTCCAGGTGTCGCCCCCGTCAACGGACTTGAAGATGCCGCTCCCCGGCCCGCCACTGATGAGGCTCCAGGGCGTCCGCCGGGTCTCCCAGATGGAGGTGTAGAGGATGCGCGGGTTGTTGGGGTCCATTGACAGATCGATTGCGCCGGCGTCCTCGCTGCGGAACAGCACGTTCTCCCAGGTATTCCCACCGTCCTTGGAACGAAACACGCCCCGCTCGTCGTTGGGGCCGTAGGCGTGTCCCAGCGCCGCCACGTACACCAGGTCGGGGTTGGTGGGATGCACCCGCACCCGGCCGATGTGCCGGGTGTCGGACAAGCCAACGTTGGTCCAGGTCTGCCCGCCGTCCGTGGACCGGTACACCCCGTCGCCGTAGGTCACGTCGCCGCGGATGCACGCCTCGCCCATGCCGGCGTAGATCACGTTGGGGTCGGAGGGCGCGACGGCGATGGCGCCCACCGCTGCGGTGTTGAAGAAACCGTCGGACACGTTGTCCCAGTAGGTGCCGCCGTCGGTGGTCTTCCACACCCCGCCGGCGCACGCGCCGAAGTAGAAGACCATGGGGTTGACCGGATCGCCGGCCACCGCCACCACCCGGCCGCCCCGGGGCGGGCCGATGCAGCGCCAGCGTACGGCGCCGAGTAGCTCCTGGGGGACGTAGGGGGCCTGGGCCTGGGCCTGCCGCGTTTCGCTGGTCGTCATCGTCGCACCTCCCGCTCAGGGTCTGCACCCCCTGGCTGGTCCTGTTGCTTCATCGTCCCGACGGATGCCCGCCAAGGGGCGATTATCCCCTTGCGCACCGAGGCGTGTCGAGGGGACACTTGTGCCAAAAGGTCCAGGAAAGTTAGCCGTTCGGGGAGATGACGTTGGAATCAGCGGTTGAGCAGCAGATCAGGGACCTGATCCGCAGGGACGGGCGGATCACATTCGCCCGGTTCATGGAAACCTGCCTGTACTCGCCGCGAGGAGGGTTATACTCAGCGCGGGGCGACCGGATCAGCGCACATTTCGGGACTTCCGCCACGACCCACCCGCTTTTCGGCGCCCTGATCGTGCGGCAACTGGAGCAGATGTGGCAGATCCTGGGCGAGCCGGCGGTTTTCTACGTGATCGAGGTCGGTTCCGGTGACGGATCGCTGGCCAGATCCATCATGGACGCGTGCCGGCGCACGACGCCCCGGTTCTCCAAGTCGATCCGCTACGTGGCGGCGGACTACGAGCCCGGATTGGTTCAATCGACCAACCATGCCTTCGATTGGCCAGACGGGCCGGCGGATCCGGTATCTCCGAGCGGTCACGACCCGGCGCCGGCAATCCGGCGCGTCAGGGCTGAAGGAGTTGGGGCGTTCCGAAACATTTTGGGTTGCATCCTCTGCAACGAGCTGATCGACAACTTTCCGGTGCACCGGTTCGCCATCGAGAACGGGCAAGTCAAAGAGATCTTCGTCACCACGGCTGGGGCAAAATTCGTCGAAGTCCTGGATGAACCATCAACGCCACGCCTTGAAGCCCGGCTGGGCGGCCTGGGCCTGTCACTGCCGGAAGGATATCGGGGCGAGGTGAACCTGGCGATGGAGGACTGGATCGACCAGGTCTGCGAAGCCCTGGAACGCGGGTTTGTTCTCACCATTGACTACGGCGAACTGGCTGCCGATCTGTATTCGCCTCAGAACGCGCGGGGTACGCTGGTGTGTTTCAACCGACACGCCATCAGCGACGACCCATACCAGGATATCGGGCAGCAGGACATCACCTGCCAGGTGGATTTCACGTCGCTCATGCGGCTGGGTGAGCGGGACGGACTGGAAACCGTGGGCTACTCCCTGCAGCGCCGGTTCCTGGCGAACATTGGCTTCAACGAGTTTCTGGACGGCATGGAGACGCCGGGCCTGTCCGCCGCCCGCGCCGAACTGAGCCGCATCGCAATGATGACGCTGGTGGACCCGGACGAATACGGCGACTTCAAAGTGCTGGCGCAGGCCAAGGGGGTTGAGCCCGGTGTTGAGCTAACGGGGTTTCGTGGCGCGCACAGCTGAGCCGCAGATCAAACGACCCGCTTGCGCGTGGGGCATCGTTCACTGTCCGCCCATTGGCGAGCAGGCATGAAAAAGCCCGGCGATTTGTCGTAGTTCAGATACAAGCCGCCGGGCGATGAATTTGCTACGCTCGGACGAGTTCTAGTCCGGCGACTTGCTGAACATGATGAAGCCGTTGCTGTCGGGCGTGTTGCAACCGGCCAGGGCGGTCTCGGCTCGCACCGTCACCTGCCGTGGGCCCGCCGTCCCGCGGAGTTGCTCGAGACTGTCCGAGAAGAGACAGGCGCGAGTCCGGCCAGTTCCGTTGTTACCGCCGCTGGACATGAAGGGGTGCGGACCCTCGACCCTTATGTCGTCGGCGTAGAAGTCGTGCGCCTCGCCCAACTTGACGCCGTGCCACTGGAATCCCTCCAGGAACTGTTGCGTGAACGTGAGGTAGCCGTCGTAGGGGTTGAAGACGTCGACGTCATCGGGTCCGAGACCCGAACCCTCCCACATCCTCCGGGCCAGGCTGGCCACCGCCTCCTGGTGCTCCTCCAGAGTCGACATGGTGCTCCGGCCCCGGCCGCCGGTCTGGGCGTGGTTCAGGACGTAAATGGGCTTCTGCCTCAGGTCCTTGGCGCGTTCGGCGGTGGTGAAGATGAAGGCGGCGCAGGTGTTGACCGGCCGGTCGCAGTCGTAGATCACCAGCGGTTCCTCGATCACGCGGCCGTTCAGGTAGTCCTCTCGGGTGAGCTGGTAGGGCTCGTGCAGCGCGTAGTAGCTCCAGGGAGTCATCAGGCCGTTGCGGCGCAGGTTCAGGCAGAGATCGGCCAGCCCGTCGTGGGATGTACCGTACTTCTTGCAGTACTGCTGGAAGATCACCAGGTTGTTGAACATGGCGCCGCTCTGGTAACCCCACGGCAGGGTGAACGCGCTGGGCCCGGGCGCCTCCTCGCTGTTGTTCGCGGGATTGTTGTGCCCGTACCGGCCGGCGAGGTTGACCATCGGGTACCAAACCAGGGCGGTCTCGCACCGGCCGTCGCCCACCGCCTGGGCAGCCTGGCCCATCATCGGGCCGATGTAGGGCGCATCGGACACCCGATACTGTATGTTCTTAAGCCCCAACTCCCGCTCGATCCATTCCGCCGACGCGTAGGTCAGGCCGTCCTCGGTGTCGTAGGGCGGATCAAAGTACGGGCGCGGCGCCCAGGTCTGCTCGGCTCGGGTCTCCGGGCTGGTGATCAGACCGTCGATGTCATCCAGAGACAGACCGGCATCGGCGATTGCCTTCAGGCAGGCCTCTTTGGTCAGGCCGCCGCAGCTCCGGTCCAGCGTCACGCCGTCCCAGCGCCGGTCGATGTGGGACTGTCCCCAACCGACCACGGCAACTTTGCCGCGGTGCTCCCAGAGCCCCGTCCCTTCCTGAAGTCGCATCCAACTCCTGTCGCTAACCATATCAGCCCCCCTTGCGCCTTGCGCACTGGTATCGGTATTCCGTCGAGACCCGACCGGTCTAGGTGACCACCCGCCACTCGTGGACCAACTGGCCGGTACTCGTTTCCTCGAATATCAACTCCACCGGAGCGCCAACGGGCACCTCGCCCGGCGGCGTGCCCGGCAGATTGGACAGGAAGTTGATGCCCGGGTCCTCGTCCAGGGTGATCACCGCGAAGTTGATGGGCTGCGCCGACCGGAAGCCGCGGATGCGGGAGTCGCGGATCACCATGTAAACGTCGATGTGACCTTTGCCTTCAACCTCTTTCCACTCGAAGTTGTCGGCCGAGCCGCACTGGTCGCACCTCTGGGTCGGCGGATAGTGCATCCGCTGGCAGACGGTGCAATTCTGCAAGACCAGACGCCGCTCGTTGCAGGCATCCCAGAAGGGCCCGGTCAGATCATTGGGCACCGGACCGGGTCTCTCCAGCCCTGGAATCGTCGACATGGTTCTCCCCTCCTGCGGGTCGCGCGCCCCGCGCATTGCCGTTGGCGGCATCGTCTGCGCGGATTATATGCAAAGCGACCCATTTGACCATAGATATTTGCGAGTCGATATCGTGCGCCTAACCCTGGCCGGTCCCGTTGTTGATCCACGGTTCGGTATGGCCGGCATCCATCCAGATGAAATGGAAGCCCGCTTCTCGCGCCATTTGCTGATCCATCTCGGTATCGCCGATATGGTAGTACTCATCGGCCGGAAAGCGCGACTTGACGTCGGGAAGGTCCTGCTTGTGCGAGATAAAACTCACCTCGATACGGTGCCGATCCCAGATGGACTGCTGGACCGGCAGCGGGCGGTCCGATGAACTGCCGATGATGCATCCGTGGGCCTGGGCCTTGCGGACCATGCTCATGGTTACCGGCCCGGGCGGGTCCCCGGCTTCCAGCGTTCCATCGATGTCGAAACTTACCAGTACTGCCAAGTATTGCCTTCCTTCGTAAGTGTTCAGCACCCCGGGGTTGTCATTGCGAGGCGCTTGCGCCGTGGCAATCTCGTCGCTGTAGCAGCAACGCCTGCACTGAAGGTCTCTCCTGCGCCAACGAGATTGCCGCGCTGCGCTCGCAATGACACTTCTCCAACTTTGAACAGTTGCCTTCCTTTGCGCTATTTCCTACGGTTCCCCGCCCACGGAAGTGTCCGCCCACTGGACTACGCCGCGTGCGCCGAGGTCTTCGATCTCCGGGTCGTCATACCCGAGTTCCCGCAGCAGGGGCCTGGTGTGCTGCCCGACCTGAATGGAGGTCCGGTAGACACCGGGGGTGAGGGAAAACTCGACCAACCCGCCGTAGCGGCGATACTTGCCGACGTGCGGGTGCTCGACCTCGACGCTGAGATCATTCGCCCGGGCGTGGGGATGGTCGGCGTAAAAATCTCCCTCCACGGCTTCGTCAGCCTGGACGCAGCCAACGTCCGCAGCGGTCAGTAGCTCCTCCCACTCGGCGGCGGCGCGCCGGGCGAAGATCGCCGAAATCTCGGCAACCAGGGTATCGTCGTTGGCTTGGCGCGCCTCCCCGGTGGAGAAGCGGCCATCCGCGAGGAGCTCCTCTCGATCCACGGCCCGGCAGAAAGCCTCCCATTCGTCCTGGAACAGGCAGCCCAGGAAAACCCAGCCTTCCCGGCATCGGTAGAGACGGTAGAGGGCATGAAGCCCGTGGATATCCTCGTCGGGCATGGCGATGGGAGGACGGTTTTTGTGGTCGTAATACTCGTCGGCGTTGGTCCAGGCGTTGGCGTTGAGCATGGTGAGTTCGACGGGCTGGCCCATGCCGGTGGTTTCTCGCGCCCGCAGGGCCAGCAGCACCGCCGTGGCCACCGCCGGCGAGGTGTTCTGGTCCGGGCCCCAGTTGGATTTCATGAGCCAGCGAGTGGCCTCAACCGTCTCCTCAACATCCATGACCTGTTCCGGTGGTGGGGGCATGCCCCGGCCCATCTGCCGCATGGCTCCGCCCATGATTGCCCCCGGGATAGGGTGGGCCCCCGGCCGGCGCGCGTGGGGCCCGTGCTCACCGTAGGAAGCCATCCACACGTGGATCAGGCGGGGGTTGATCTTCCGGCAGGTTTCCCAGTCGATAGTGAGACGCTCGGGAACGCCGAGGCGGAAGTTGTGCGATAGGACGTCGGCCTGGGCAATGAGCTTGTGGATGATCTCCTTGCCCTCGGGGGTTTGAAGGTCGATCTGGATGCCTTCCTTGCCGGCGTAGGTGCGGGCGTCGGCGATTGCCACCGAGGTGGAACGCCGGCCCTCGTCCAACCGACGGTCGGTGGCGTCGACCTTGATGACCCTTGCGCCCAGATCAGCCAGGAGCGCCGCGCCGTAAGGTCCGGCCTGGATGGTCGCCAGATCGAGGACGGTGATCCCCGCCAGCGGGTGGTCAGGAGCGGCGGCGCCGTTTGCGCCGGACGAAGCGTCCGCGCCGGACGCGGAGTTCCCGAGGCGTTCCAGCACTGCGGCGTTGTGCTGACCCACGTCGGGGGCGGGCCCGCTGGGTTCGCCGGGAGTCTCTTTCAGGTCGACCAGCGGGGCCAGAGTTCGCATGGGGCCCACGCGGGGATCATCGATGGTGACCACCGTGCCGTTGGCGACCACGGCGGGGTGATCCATCGCCTGGACGCTGGTGCGATAGGGCTCGGCGGCGATGTTGCCGTCCTCGAGATAAATCTCCATCCATTCGTCGGCGGTCTTCTCAGCCTGCTTCTCCAGTATCTCCCGACGCAGGAGTTCCTGGTTCTCAAAATTGAGGGCGGGAACCCGGGCGAAGCGTTCGTCTTCAAGCAGGTCGCCCAGGCCAATGGCCCGGAGATGCCCCTGGATGTGCGGCACTCGCTGGTTGGCGTGCTGGAGCCATGCGCCCTCGCTGGTGCGGACGGGAACGTATCCGATGGACGAGAGGCCGCGGCCGCGGGGTCTGGCGGGAAACCGCTCCGGGTCCAGCCGCCGGAGCTGCATGTTCACCAGCCCACCGTCGCCGACGTTGTTGTCGTGGGGCGAGGCCAGGGCCTGGACGATGCTGGTCTGGACCCACTGCCCGCGCCCGGACAGGTCCCGCACGCGCAGGGCGCCCAGGATGCCGCGCACCGCCGCCTGGCTGGCGTGCCAACTGCCGGTATGTACCGCCGAGTAAACCGGGCCGTCGCGGTTGGGCTGGCCCTCAAGATTGAGCATGCGGCCGGCCTTGGCCGCGACGACCCCCTCGTATCCTTTCACCCGGCGGAGGGGGCCCTTTTGTCCGAAGCCGGTGATGGAGCAGTACACCAGCCCAGGATGGCGCTGGGACAGCGCATCATAATCCAGGCCCCAGTCCGCCATGTCTCCAGGACGGAACGACTCGACGAGGACATCGGCCTCGGCGACCAACCGGACGGCCTGCTCGCGGCCCTCCTCGGTACTGAGATCGAGCACGACGCCCTTCTTGCCGCGGTTCCACGAAATCCAGGCCGGCTGATAGCGGAACGGGTCGCCGCCGGGAGGCTCGACTTTGATCACCTCAGCCCCGTAGTCAGCCAACACCAGGGTGCAGAGGGCTCCTGGCATCCCCAGCGAGAAGTCCAGGACGGTCAGGCCTGTGCATGGTCCAGCCACGATTCACCTCCCGGTTCGGCCGAATGGTTTACGATGTGCCAAGATTACGGCCCGTCACGTTGTACACAACTGGAGTCCCAGCGGGTCGGCAGGAGAGCCGCAGCCGGTGATTGTTGAGTTCGCAGCCCGAGCGAGCCGGCGCGAGTGAGTATGCAGTCCGCCGAATATGCGCGTCAACCTTGCGCGACCGCAACGGCGCTCCCGCTTTATGTTTTACATCGATGAACAGGATGAATAGGATGCCGGCAACGCCGGCACGCCACTCCATTTGTGGATCTGTCCCAGGCGGAGGGACGTTCCGAATAATCAATCAAATCCTGTCCATCCTATGCATCGATGTAAACTACCCCCATCCTCGTCAAAAGCGGGTACGCGCGAGGCCGACCCGCCGTTGCCGGGCCGGGGGTCGCCTGCTACAATCGGCCAGCGGCAGCGCCGTCGCGGTCCATTCACAATTCCTTTCGCGACGGATTCAAGGAGTTGTCCATTATGTCTTGGCGTTTCAGCCTCCTCAATCGCTTTGAAGACCCCCCGGGTGGCATCACCGAAGGGCCGGCATGGAACGGAGAAGTAATACTTTTCACACACATTCATGCCAGCAGAATATATGCCTATAACCCAAAGTCAGGAGATTTCTCCGTTTACCGTGAAAACACCAATCGCACCAACGGGCTGGCTTTCGATGCCCAGGGCCGGCTTTTTGGCTGCTGCCAGAATGGTCGGGCGATCGTCCGCTTCGATCCTGATGGCAGTATGGTCACCGTCGCGGATAATCTTGACGGGGTACCGCTGAACACTCCCAACGACTTAGCCATCGACGTCCAGGGCCGCATCTGGTTCACCAACCCCTGGAACACCGGCAACATCGATCCTCACGAGGTCGAGCAACTGGACAACCGCTCCGTGCTGTGCGCCGTGCCCCAGGCCGACGGTTCCTACCGGACCGTCCGATCCACCTACGACACCACCATGCCCAACGGCATCCTGGTATCACCCGACGGCAACACCCTGTATGTGGCGGAAAGCAACAGCGACCGGATCGATATCGACCGTGAGCTTCGCGCCTACCCCATCAACGCCGACGGCACCCTGGGAACCTACACCACACTGCACACTTTCGGACGCGACGCCAACCGGGTGCACCGGGGAATCGACGGCATGTGCCTTGACGCCGACGGCAACATCATCGCCACCGCCGGCTGGCCTACGGGGGGGCCCGGTCCGATGCTGTACGTCTTTTCGCCCACCGGGCGGGTGATCGAGACCCATCCCGTCGCGGCGACCCGTCCCACCAACGTGTGCTTCGGTGGACCGGATCTCACCGACATCTTTGTAACCTCAACCGATGGCCATTTCTTCCACGCCAGCACCGACCGGGTCGGCTGGGCCATCTATCCATAACGACAGAACCGCAACTCCGATAACAGGGAGGTCCCGGTCATGACCACGACCATGTCCCCAACTCCGGATCCGGAGGATGACCCCTTCGATCAGGTGGAACGCCAAATCGACTGGGTCGAGCAGTTGGAAAACGTCAGGATACGCCACGAAAGCCTGTCCGCCTCTCGTGACGTCGTTCCCTACGTGGAGGCCCTGCGCGAAGCGATAATCAAGCTTGCCGGACGCCAGACTATCGAAGACCTCAGGCTGCTTCACGGCAATGCGGCCGCCGACTTGGTGGATGCCGTGCGCCGCCGCGACCCTGACGACCCCTGGAACGGCATCATCAAGCCGGCCCTGCTGCGGGAAGGCTGATCGCACTTTCGGGGTGTACGTTAAGCAACCAACCCGGTGGTGTCTACATGCAACGCAGACGCTTGAGCAGTTATGGAATCGGCCGCGATCAGCTTCGCCAGGGCGGCGGACGCGGCAACGGCAACGACCACTTCGACGAATTGGTCGGGAGTGTCGAGTTCTACGTCTATCAGACCCCAGGCCGGCGGGTGAAGGGCTTCGACAGTCTGAAACTTTTCGCTGAAGGTGAGGGGTGCGAACTGCTCTATACCGCCGACGCGCCGCCGGAGTTGTCCGACTACGAAACCCTGCGCATCACCCATCGCCGGTCCGAGCCGATACCTGATTCCGTGCTCAAGCGGGCTCATTCGTGGGCCCACCGCAACAACTTCCTGCACAGTTTCTTCAAGCCGATGTACCGTTAACACCTGGAACACCTGACCTGTGCGAGGGCGAATGATCATTCGCCCTTATGCGTGTCTTGTCTGGTTTCGATCCCATGAGCGTCCCCACCGTCGCAGAACGGGCCATTCGCCGCCGCATTGCCCGCCACGGCCCCATCACCTTCGCCGAATACATGGCGCGGTCCCTGTACGGAACCGGCGGGTACTACACCCGCAACGGCGCCGGCAGCGATTACTACACGAGCCCGCAGGTGCATCCTGCCTTCGGCGCGCTGCTGGCCGTGCAGCTGTTCCGGTTCTGGCGCCTTCTGGATCAGCCTGACCCGTTCTTCGTGATCGAACCCGGGGCCGGTAACAGCCTGCTGGGGCGCGACATATGCAACGCCGCCAGCCATCTTCCCGAAGGTTTTCCCGGATCGCTGCGGTACGTTGCGGTTGACCGTGCCCTGGGCAGCGCCAACGACCGTGGCTTGGCATCGGACCGAGTTGCAGGCGACGCTCTGCAACTGCCGTTCCGTAAAGTCACGGGCTGCGTGATCTCCAACGAGCTGCTGGACGCCCTGCCGGTGCACCGGGTGCGCAAGGAGCGCGGCACGCTCCGCGAGCTCTACGTTGCCATCGAGTCCGACGTCGCGGACGGCTACGAGGGGCAGTTGATGGAAGTCGCCGGCGACGCTTCAACTCCGGAGCTGGAGCAGCGCCTGGCCGACTTAGGAGTTACCCTTGCGGACGGGCAGACCGCCGAAATCTGCCTGCTGCTCGACGACTGGGCCGCGTCGGTGGCGTCGACGCTGGATACGGGGTTCGTCATCACTATCGACTACGGCCGCAGCGCGGTGGATCTCTACGACCCGGCGCAACGACCCCACGGCACGCTGGTCACCTACCGTTCCCACCGGCAAACCGATACGCCCCTGGTGGATACGGGGCGGCAGGACATCACGGCCCAGGTCGACTTCACGTCGGTTCGTCTCGCCGGGGAGCGGGCCGGGCTGAGCACCGTGGGGGAGTTATCCCAAGGGGGGCTTCTGACGCGTCTCGGCGTGCAGACCATACGGCGCAACGCCGCACCGCCCGCGGGAACGGGCAGCGGCTGGATCACAATCCCGGTCGACACTGAAGGGACGCTGCCTGACGCGCTGGCCGAACCGTTTGCGCCCCAGCCCGACGCCTCCCGCGATTGGCTGACCGGGCTGACTCACCTGGTTCGACCGGGCGGATTGGGCGATTTCCGCGTCCTGGTGCAGGCCAAGGGAGTTGCTGCCGAACGTGCAGTGGCGTCACTTTCGTGGTTGGACGAAGAGGGTACGTCCGGAGATTACAGGCCATCGCAGTTGGCTGCCATGATTCCCGCCGACGCGCTGGCGCTGGGTCCGGAGCGGTTCCGGCTGGCCGGCCCCGCTTTGCTATAATCGCCCGACGACTTTGCACCGCCCGGAGCGACGCCATGGCCGGCCCTCTTGAAGGCATCAACGTTGTCGAGTTCTCCACCATGATTGCCACGCCCACAGCCGGCATGTTGCTGGCCGACATGGGCGCCAACGTGATCAAGGTGGAGCCGCCCTGGGGCGACCTGTGGCGCTACGCCCAGGCCGTGCTGCCCACCGACGGCCGGCCCTTCATGGCCTACAACCGGGGCAAGCGTTCCATGACGCTGAACCTGACCAGGCCCGAGGCCGCCGACGTGGTGCGCCGCCTGACCGAGCAGGCCGACGTGATCCTGGCCAACAACCGGCCCGACGTGGCCGGTCGATTTGGCATCGACTACGAGACCCTGGCCGCCATCAACCCGTCCATCATCTACTGCGAGGGATCGGCTTTTGGACACGAGGGGCCCGACTCCTACCGGCCCGGCTACGACATCATCATCCAGGGCATGTCAGGCATCGCCACGGCTGAGGGCAAGGTCGTAAACGGCGTGCCGCAGCAGATCGTGGCCAGCCCGCTGGTGGATACCGCCTGCGGACTCGCCCAGGCCTGGGCCGTTTGCGGGGCGTTGTTCGCCCGTGAGCGCGGCGCTCCTGCAGGTGAGCAGGGTCGGGGACAAAAGCTGGAGGCATCGCTGCTCGGCACCGGCCTGCTGATGCTGGGTATGCGCTTCGTCCGCATCGACGGCATCGACAAGGCGCCGCATGCGGAGATCATGGAGTCGGTGAACGCCATGTGGGCCGCGGGAACTCCGTACCCCGACCTGCTGAAAGTCTACGAGGCCCAGCATTTCCAATCTCCGGGCAATATCTACTACCGGTTCTACCAAACGGCGGACGGCATGATCGTGGTGGGATGCCTGAACGACGGCCTGCGTCGCAAGATGCTGGACGTGGTCGGACTCCGCGATATCCGCTTCGAGGATGGCTACGATCAGCGCTCGCAGGAGGCTGCCGATTTCGGAGCCCAACTCATGGCCGACGCCGAGGAGATTTTCCGCGCCAAAACCAACGGCGAATGGCTGGACCTGCTGGATGCCGCCGGGGTCCCCGCGGGTCCGGTGCGCTTCGTCGAAGATCTGTTCGAACACCCCCAGGTGGAGGCCAACAACCTGGCCATCGACGTGCACCACCGCGACCTGGGCACCGTGCGCATGGCCGGCCCTCCGGCCACCTTCACCGCAACGCCCCTGGAGCCGGGTGACCTTCCCGCGCTGGGCGAGCATACCGAGGAGGTGCTGGCGGAGTTGGGCTTCGGGTCGGATGAAATCGAACAGTGGCGCCGGGAGGGGGTGCTGTAGTCCGTTTATGCCAGAGTACGTTTGGGACGACGCGAAGAACGAATGGCTGCGACGCAACAGAGGGCTGTCCTTCAACGACGTGGTGTATCATTTGCAACATGGCGGGTTTCTGGCCGACATACTTCACCCCAACCAGGTGCAGCATCCTGAAGAGCGCCTGTACATCATCGGCATCGGGGGATATGCGTATGAAGTTCCTTTTTACCGCATGGATGACGTTGAAACCCTGATGACCGTGTACCCCAGTCGGAAGTACACACGACAATACTTGCGCTGAACGGAGGCGACGATGGACGGCGATAATAATGACAAATCCAACCTCCCTGACCCCGATGACTACTGGCCTTTCCCGGACGACCTGGATGAATACGAGCGGGAGTTTTCGGAATCCCTGGAGGGCTACAATATTCTCCCAGATCCCAACTTTGAAGAAAAAAAGAAGCGCGCCGAGGAAACGGCCCGTCGTACCCTAACCAGCGAGCATCCGGGGCGCATAACCGAAGAACTGAGGAAAAAATTGCCCCCCGGCCTGCTTGCCTACTGGTGTGGCGAAGCTCCCACACCTTACTCCGACCCGACGGGTTGGGATGAGTTCCGCAAAACCCTGAAGTCTTCCGATGACCTGTGGCGCATCAAGCCGGCAGGGCCTGGCCGAGGTATGGACCATCCACAGGACCAACCTGAAGGCACGTCATATACTGAAGATAACCCTGAGTAGTTTCCGCTAATCCAACACCCGTCCGTGCGCCTTTGAGAGAGAGCCACGGTCCCGCTCCGGCTACCATAATTTCCTCAACGCGCGCCATTGGCGATAGTCCTCTGGCGATACGAAGCGAGGTGCGCATATGACGCAATCCCCCGGCATGACCGTGTACGGCGCCCTGTGGTGCCCCGACTGCCGTCGCTCCAAGCAGTTCCTTGCGGAGCACCGCATACCCTATCGCTGGGTGGACATCGAGCATGAGCCTGAAGCCCAGGAAACCGTTCGCCAGCTGAACGATGGCCGTCAGATCATTCCCACCATCGTTTTCGATGACGGCGGGCCGATCCTGGTCGAGCCGTCCAACGCCGAGCTGGCGGCGCGTCTTGGCATCAACCCGCAGGCCAGCCGCTCCTACTACGACCTGATCATCGTCGGTGGCGGCCCGGCCGGTCTGACCGCCGCCATCTACGCGGCCCGTGAGGGCATGGATACCCTGATCATCGAGCGTGGCGGAGTCGGCGGCCAGGCCGGTTCGACGGAGCGTATCGACAACTATCCTGGGTTCGCTGAGGGGATTACGGGCGCTGAGCTAGCCGACCGCATGCGCGGGCAGGCCGAGCGTTTCGGCGTGGAAATCCTGGTCGCCCAAACCGTGGCGTCGGTGGATTCCGACGCCGAAGATGGTGGAGTGCGCACCGTCACCACCGACTCCGGCCAGGAGTACCGCGCATCGGCTCTGCTGCTTACCCCGGGAACCCGGTATCGCCGGCTGAGCGTGCCGGGCGAGGAGGACTTCATCGGGGCCGGCGTCCACTTCTGCGCGACCTGCGACGGGCCGTTCTACCGCGACATGGAAACGCTGGTGGTAGGCGGTGGCAACAGCGGCGTCGAGGAGGGCCTGTTCCTCACCCGGTTCGCCTCCCACGTTACCGTTCTGGAAAGGGGCGAGCGGCTGCGGGCCAGCCAGATCCTGCAGGACAAGGCAGCGGCCCACCCGCAGATGGATATCCGTCTGAACACTGCGGTCCGGGAGTTTCGGGGAAATGGCAAGCTTGCCTCAGTGCTGGTTGAAGACCTGACCACCGGTCAGCAGGAGGAGCTGCATCCGGCCGGCGTGTTCGTCTTTATCGGGCTCGATCCCAACACGGGTTTCCTGTCGGACACCGTAGAACTGGACCAGCGGGGGTTCATTGTGACGGATACGGGCATGGAGACCAGTCGTCACGGGGTTTTTGCCGCGGGCGACGCCCGGGCCGGCAGCACCAAGCAGGTTGCCGCTGCGGTGGGAGAAGGGGCGGCCGCCCTGATCGGCATCCGGGCCCACATGGAAGAGGAGATCCGCAACCGCGGGTACAGGGGAGACAACTGAAAGGGACGAGGTGAGCCCCCGTCCCGGAAAGATGAAACGACGAGGGGCGACCGTTCGGTCGCCCCGGTGTTTGGCTTTGGGGAGTTAGCCCCGCGCTTTACCGCTGCTCCTCCGTGAAGGAGTAGTAGCGAACGCCGGCCATCGGGATACCGTAGCCGAAGCTGAAGACCCGGGCCTCTCGCTTGTCCTCCGACCTGGTGGATCCGTGCTCATTCAGCACGTCGGCCATGTCCCGTTCCACCCGGTCCACCAGCAACCCAGTCTGAGCCTGGGTTTCGTCGTTGGTGAGGAGCTTTTCGTTGGTGACAACCATCGTTGCGTACCTCCTTGGTTCATGCTATCTGCACATCACTTGATACGAGACGTATCATATATGATTAATCGGAGATTGTCAAATGATATTGCGATGCGTAACTGTTCAGACTTGAGGGTGGCATTGCGAGCGAAGCGCGGCAATCTCGTTGGCGTAGGGGATTCCTTTGGGGCAGGCATTGCCGCTACGGTGTCGAGATTGCCGCGGCGCAGGCGCCTCGCAATGACAACCTCCTGGATTATGAACACTCACTGCGATGAGGGTTAAAAGTCGAGGGGCGACCGGTTGGCCGCCCCGAGCGCATCACCGCGCTTTCTCGCCCTGCCGCTTCACGTCTCCGGCGCGAAGCTGTAGTACCGCACTCCGGCCATAGGCACGCCGTACACCAGGGTCGGCGGGGAGATGCGGCAGGCGCGCTCCGGCGCGATTTCTTCCTTGTGGGCCCCAAACTCGGTCAATGCTTCAGCCAGATCCCGTTCCACTTGCTCGGTCAACAACCCGGTGACTTTCTCTTGATCCACGGTGACTAGACGTTCGTTGAGGGTAACCATCGCTCCTAGCCTCCTGTATCGGTGTCGCTTCCACATTGCAAACTGGAATTTTCGTTATCATAATCAGCGATAACGCCGCTGTCAACCCTCAAAGGATAAAGTCTCAGTACCTTTCATAGTGGCTTTTGTCATTGCGAGCGCAGCGCGGCAATCTCGTCAGGGAAACGGACGCCGCTGCGGGAACGAGATCGCCACGTCGCTGCGCTCCTCGCGATGACAAAATGGGTACGGGCGAGGGATCTGGCGCCCTTTACTGTCACTCCATGCGCCGTATGCGAGGTGCGCCCAGCATGGCGGCGACGTTGATGGCCACGAGGGCCGCGCCGTTGATGAGCAGCGCCCTCGGAGCGCCGACGAACCCGGCCAACGCGCCAATGCCAACGTGACCCACCGGAGCAAAGCCAACACTGAGAACCCAGGAACCCATGGCGCGGCCCCGCTCCTCGTCGGGCACCAGGTCCTGCATCAAGGTCTTGTACAGCGTGTCCACGGCCATGGCGCACGCGTTGACGAACAGCAGTACCGCCATGAAGGTGTAGATGTTCACCGACAGCGAGAAGGCCATCAGACCGACGCCGAACCCCAGGGCCGTCGCCAGCGTCAGCCACCCCTTTTTCCTGGTGGTGCCCAGGCCGGCCAGGATCCACAGTCCCAGCAGCCCTCCCGCCTGGCGCCCGGCGGTCATTACGCCCAGCCCCGTCGGCCCCACGTGCAGCACGTCCTTGGCGAATACCGGAAACAGGGTCATGTGGGTGAAGCCCAACACCTCGGTGGTTGCGGTGAGGAACATGAGCATCAACAGAATGGGATACTCGCGCACCAGCCGGGCGTAACTCGTCAAGTTGGCCAGGACCGATTCCGACGACGCGCGCAGTGAACGCCCCTCGTTGTCGATCAGCAGGGTGGCGCCGGCAGAGGCCGCGTAGAAAGCGGCGGACGCGATGAATTGCCAACCCGGGCCAACCAGGTCGATCATGGCGCCAGACACCAGGGACCCGATGATACCGCCGCCCTGCATCGCCATGGCGGCCAGGGCCAGTCCGTTGAGCGCCAGGCCGGATCCCACGATGTCGTAGGTGAATGCCTGCCGGATGGTGATGGTGAACGCCAGCATGCTGCCGAGGGCGGTCACCAGGGCAATCAATGCCCAGACGTTGACAAAGCCCTGGAGCAGCATCAACCCCATCAGCAGGGCGACCGCCGAAGCCGCCAGAGTCCCGACCCGCAGCAGGGCCCGTCGCGACCACCGGTCCGCGATGGCTCCGGACAACATGCCCAGAACGAAAAAGGGCAGCATCCGGGCGGCCGCTGCGACGCCCACCATGAACTCAGAGCCGGTGAGCTCGTAGATGAGCCAGCCCACGGAGACCTGCTCCATCCCTGTGGCCAACGAGTAGAAGGCCGTCGATGCCCAGAGCAGGCGAAAGTCCTTGGTGCGGAGGGATGCAGCCCAGTTCCACATGCTTTCACAGGCCCCGAATGATACACCCGCCCGTTCGCGTTCCCCAATCGCGCGGGCGACCGGTTTGTTCACGGGTTTGCCGCGCCCGGCGCAGCGTTTTACCAGCCACTATGGATGTTGTACACTTACCCCAACCTTCCTTAGGCGGACGTGCTCGTGGCGCAAGTTACCGTAATCGGCACCGGACTCATCGGCACATCCCTGGGCCTGGCCCTTCGCGCATCCAGCCTGCGCAACCTCACGGTGGTTGGGACCGACGCCGATAGCGCGGTCCGCTCCGGCGCTCAAAAACGCGATGCGTTCGACCGTGTGGAAGGCCGGCTGGGCAACGCCATCGCCGAAGCCGACATCATCGTCCTGGCAACGCCGGTGCTGGCCATGCGTGATCTCCTGGAAGGCATGGCCGACTACCTGCCCGAGGGCTGCGTCGTCACCGACGTGGGCAGCACCAAGACCCAAGTCCTCGAATGGGCCGACGAATTTCTGCCCGACTCGGTGGACTTCGTGGGCGGTCACCCCATGGCCGGCCGGGAAACGCCCGGTCCCGAGAACGCCGACGGCACCCTTTTCGCCGGCAAGCCCTACTGCGTCATACCCAGCCCCCGGGCCAGCGAGCGCGCCGTCGGCGAGATATCCACCCTGGCCGAGGCCGTGGGCGGTGTGCCCTACTTCATCAGCGTGGACGAGCACGACAGCTTTGTCGCCGCGGTGAGCCACCTGCCCTTTGTCCTGTCCACCGCCCTGGTTGGCTGCACCAGCAAGTCGGCCAACTGGTCCGATATCGGCCAGCTCGCCTCCTCCGGCTACCGTGACATCACCCGACTCGCCTCGGGCGACCCGGTGATGCACCGGGACATCTGCGTCAGCAACGCCCAGCCCATCGTCGCCTGGATCGACGCGTTTATACGGGAGCTCTACGAATACCGTAAGATCCTGGATACCGACGGCGAACCACCCGACACCGACGCCGTCGGTACTCTTTTTGAGGACGCGCGTCTGGCTCGCAACAAGTGGATGGCCGGGGAGGTCAATCCTCGCGCCCGCGAGCTGGAAAACACCCCCGAATACCCGACGTTCAGCCAGTCCATGGGCCAGATGTTCCTGGGCGGTTTCGCTGACCGCGCCCGCCGCATGATGACGGGGGGGCCGCCTAATGACCGCCGCGGCAACGACCGCGACTCCGGCAACCGTCGCTGACCAGGTAGCGTTTCGAACCCTGTTTCGTCCGGCCGTATTCCTGCTCTCGCCGGAACCGACGGTCACCGGGTCGGCAACATCCTATAAATCCTGTCCATCGATGTCAGAAAAACCGGAGGAACGCAGGTGGAACAGATCATTCGCAGCCCCGAACGCCTGGCCGGCTCCCTGGCCGTGCCCGGCGACAAGTCAGTGTCCCACCGTTCGTTGATCCTCAACGCCATCGCCAACGGGACTGCGACCGTCACCGGTATTTCCGATGGCGCAGACGTGCGTTCCACCGCAGCATGCCTCCGCGCCATGGGCGTGTCTATCGACGCACTCGGCGAACCCGGCAGTTTTCGCGTCTCTGGTCCCGGCGCCAACCTGGACGAGCCGGCCGACCTGCTGGACGCCGGCAACAGCGGCACCTCCATGCGGCTGCTTTCCGGCCTGCTGGCCAGCCAGGACTTCCTCTCGGTGCTATCGGGAGACGGATCGCTGCGCACCCGCCCCATGGGCCGCATCGTCCAACCCCTGCAGCAGATGGGCGCGTCCATCATGGGCCGCAATGGGAACACCCTGGCTCCGCTGGCCATAAGGGGCGGAAGCCTGCGCTCCATCGAGTACGAAATGCCCGTGGCCAGCGCACAGGTCAAGTCGTGCCTGATGCTGGCCGGACTCGCGGCGTCTGGTCCTACCGTGCTGCATCAGCCGGCGCTGTCCCGGGATCACACTGAGCGCATGATGTCCGCCATGGGCGCCAGGGTCGAGACCGATGGACTGGCGCTGACCCTGCATCCCGCCGAGTTGCGGGCTGTGGATGTGGCGGTTCCCGGCGACATCTCGTCCGCAGCCTTTTGGATGGTGGCCGGCCTGATCCACCCCAACGCCCGGGTGACCATCACCAGCGTGGGCCTCAACCCCAGCCGCGCCGGCATCATCGACGCCCTGCAGATGATGGGCGCGGGCGACTCCCTGCGTTTGGAGAACGAGCGGATTGAGGGCGGGGAACCCGTCGCCGACGTGGTGGCGTCTTCGGCAACCCTCAAGGGCATCGACCTGGGCGGCGAGATCATCCCCATCATGATCGACGAGTTGCCGGTGCTGGCCGTGGCCGCCTGCTTCGCCGAGGGCGATACGATCATACGAGATGCCGCCGAGCTTAGGGTCAAGGAGTCGGATCGGATCGCCACCACGGTGTCGGAGCTAACCCGCCTGGGTGGCAGCCTGGATCCGCGGGAAGACGGCATGGTCATCCGCGGGGTAGGCCGCCTCACCGGGGCCGAAGTCGAGAGTCACGGTGACCATCGCTTGGCGATGGCCATGGCAGTAGCCGGCCTGGCGGCATCAGGCGAGACGACCGTCCACGGGGCAGAGGACGCCTCGGTATCCTACCCCGTATTCTGGGAGCATCTCGCCAGTCTGGTTGGCGACGGCGAATAGACCGGCGATGGTTGGCTCGTCCGAGCTGCCCCAGGCCAGCCCGGCTCCGCCGATGCTGGTGGTGATATCCGGCCCGTCGGCGTCGGGCAAGAGTTCGGTGGTGTCGGGCCTGCGCCAACTGGAACGACCCTGGCATTTCGCCGTAACGGCTACTACCCGTCCCAGGCGCTCGGGTGAGGTGGACGGCAAGGACTATATCTTTCTGGACGTGGAAACGTTTCTCCGAATGCGCGAGCGGGACGAGCTGCTCGAATCAGCCCAGGTCTATGACCGCTGGTACGGCGTGCCCCGCCAGCAGGTGCGCGACCCGCTGATAGCCGGCAAAGACGTTATACTGGGAATAGACGTGCAAGGCGCCGCCACCATCCGCCAGATCGCACCTGAGGCTCTCTCTATCTTTGTCATGCCCGCCAGCCTGGAAGAACTGGGGAACCGCCTATCCGGTCGGGGTACCGAGGATGAAGCCGAAATGCGTCGGCGCCTGGATGAAGCCACCACCGAGTTGGGGCGCATTGGCGAATTTGACTACCGCGTGGTAAACCGCAACGGGCAGCTCGACACGACGGTGCGGGAAGTGGATGCCATCATTGCCGCCGAAAAGTGCCGGGTTAATCCACGTCTGGTTCAGTTCCTATAGGCCGGAGAACAGAATGACGACACAGACCGAAACACCATTGCGTCCGCGCTTGCCCGACTGGCTGAAGGTGCGAATGCCTGGCGGTCCGCGCTACATCGAGCTGAAACAGCTCATGCGGGACAGCCAGTTGCACACGGTGTGCGAGGAAGCCCACTGCCCGAACATCGGCGAGTGCTGGGAGCGGTCGGCTGCCACCTTCATGATCCTGGGCGATATCTGCACCCGGGCCTGCGCTTACTGCGCCGTCACCACCGGTCGGCCCGGCACACTGGACCTGGGCGAACCCTTCCGGTTGGCATCCACCGTCAAGCGCATGGGCCTGAAGTACTGCGTGATCACCTCGGTCAACCGCGACGACCTTGCCGACGGCGGGGCCGGCATCTTCTCGGCCTGCATCAAGCAGGTCCGCGCCGCCGTACCCGACTGCCGGGTGGAAGTGCTGATCCCCGATTTCGACGGCAATGACGATGCCCTGGCCAAGGTAGTTGCCGCGCAGCCGCAGGTCTTGAACCACAACATCGAGTCGGTGGAGCGCGTGTTCCGGCGGGTGCGCCCCAAGGGGGACTACAGGCAGTCGCTGGAGCTATTGCGCCGCGTCAAGGACCTGGATCCCGAGATGCCCACCAAGTCGGGCATCATCGTCGGCATGGGGGAGACAGTAGACGAAGTGAAGCAGACCATGGCCGACCTGCGCGACGTGAACTGCGACCTGCTCACCATCGGTCAATACCTCCGCCCGTCGATCAAGCACATCCGCATCGACCGTTTCTACACCCCCGCCGAGTTCGAGGAACTGCGGGAAGCCGGGGAGGCCATGGGCTTCAAGCACGTTGCCTCCGGCCCGCTGGTGCGCTCCTCATATCACGCCGACGAGCAGCACGAAGCGGCGACGGACCCGAGAATGTAGCTTTCCACACGTCTTTAATAGTCGTAGGTTACGACGGCCTGAAGACGACCGTGCACAAGGCAAAATGATGGAAACATTCATCCTGTACTTTGCGGCGATAGGGATGGTGGTGGGAGCGCTCATGTTGCTGGGCAGTGTCGGGGCGCTGCTGTACGTGGTTTTCTTCCGTGGCAGGGGTTCCCATGGGGCCTCGCCCGGTACCCACGTCGCCACGAACAACCCGTCTGGACGTGGCGGCGCATGAGTGACCGCGCTGTCGTCGTGGGTCTGGTGATAGCGGCGCTGTTTGCCTTGATAATCTTGGTTGGCAGCGCCCTTGTATGGTTGGCCGCGGTGGGTGGACACCAGTCAACTCCGGTCCAAGAGACGTTGACAGCTTTGGCAGACTGGACGGTTAAGGCTGCGGTAGGTGCCTTGCTTGGCTTCGTAGGCGGAGTGGGTTTGGCGCGGCGCAGCAGTGCATTGGAGACGGAAAACTTGTAGCCTGGAACAATGCGCGTTCGCGTTACACGAACGCATGCAGGACATGACCGTACCAATGCCTCGAAGGTGTAATCGTGGCTCTTATTTCCAGTATCGACAGTGAAGACGATTACAACCGTGCTTTGGCACGTTTGGGGGAGATTCTTCGAGCCGCCGTCGGGACGCCGGAGCGTGACGAGCGCGACCACCTGATCGATCTGCTGGAAGCCTACGAGGAACCAAGCGACGACGTTGGCTTGCCGAGCGTTCACGGGGCCATAAAGTCCCACATGGAGAGGCTTGGGCTTACGCCGGGCGATCTGGCCCCGTTGGTTGGGAGCCAAAAGGCGGCAGTGGCAGTGCTATCTGGCAAAATGGACATCACCATGCCGATGGCCCGTGCGTTGCACAAGCATTGGGGAATTCCCGCCGAGGTCCTGTTGCAAGAGCCGATGAACCAGCCCGAGCAATAGATCGCTGAACGGGGCAAGTCTTTAGCGCGCAGAGGCGGTTTGGGGATCGCCTTGTATAGCCGGTGAAGCCGGCTAATTGTCCTGCTCCTTTCCCCAACCCACCGGCACTACCTCGCGGAACTGGCGCATCGCCTCGATGTGCTGGTCGACCGAACTCAGTGGGCCGCGTCGGGCTTCGGCCATGACGTGGGTCCCGCCCAGCGATTGCCAGCCTTCCACCTCGGCCAGCCATTCGTCGGGAGACTTGTCGGGCATGCGGATGCGTCCGGAGAGGCCCACATCGGCGGGTTGCCGGCCCGCCTCGGCGATGTAGGTCTGCATCTTGTCCAGCACCGCTTTCGCGGTGTCGCCGGGCGGGAAGCTGGGGAACCATCCGTCGCCCATGCGGGCGATGCGACGCACTACCACGTCCCGAGGCACAGGTCCGGCCGAGCCTCCCGCGCCGAACCAAACGGGTATGGGTCGCTGCACCGGAAGCGGCTTGATTCCGGCGGCGCGCACCGAGTGCCAGCGGCCGTCGAAGTCGACCACTTCCTGCGTCCACAGGGCGCGCATCAGGTCGATCTGCTCCTCGGAACGAATGCCCCGGTTGGTGAAGTCCTCGCCCAGAGCCTCGAACTCCACGTGGTTCCAGCCTACGCCGATGCCCAGGGTGAGCCGTCCGCCGCTGAGCACGTCGATCTCGGCGGCCTGCTTGGCCACCAACGCGGTCTGGCGCTGGGGCAGGATCAGGATGCCGGTGATCAGGCGTATCTTGGTCGTCAGGGCCGCGATGAACGCCAGCGTGGTGAGCGACTCGTGGATCACGCTGTGGTGGGTGTAATAGCTGCCCCGCACGTGGTCGTGATGGTCAGGGTCCGCGCCCAGCACGTGGTCGGCGATGAACAGGTAGTCGAACTCCATGCCCTCCACGGCCTCGACGTAGTCACGGATGGCAGTCGGGTCGGGGCCGATTTCGGTCTGGGGGAAGATTGCGCCGATTTGCATTGGAACCTCTATGAGTTTTACATGGATGGGCAGGATTTGACTAGCGGCGGTACTCGCCGCCGCAGTCGCCGATGATCCGGTACAAGTCGCGGGCATCGGCCAGCACGGCTTCGATGGCCTGATTGTCATCGGCATCCAACTGGAAGCTGAACAGCCGAGCGTTTTCGGCGATGTGCTCGGCGACGCCGAGACGGGCGCCGATGATCACCCCCGCGACGGCCGGCTTCTCCAGGATGTAACGCTCGGCAACGTTGGCGATGCTCACGCCATGCTTGTCGGCGATGCTTCGCAACA
The DNA here is from genome assembly GCA_022827095.1 of Dehalococcoidia bacterium. Taxonomy (GTDB): domain Bacteria; phylum Chloroflexota; class Dehalococcoidia; order Lucifugimonadales; family UBA3495; genus Bin87. Next base: position 639 of record JAJDTP010000016.1, on the reverse strand, counting down.
CCGAAAGAAGCTTCTGGAAAAGCGGCCAGCCGCCCCAGGCGTCGATCATCTGCTTGTACTTGCGCAGGCTGGCGGTGTTCAATTGGGCCGGGCCAGGCTCGGGCTGGCCCAGATAGCGATCCGAGAGCAGGCCGCCGCAGAGGACGCCGTAGGGCAGCAGCCAGACCCGCTGCTCGTCGCATACTGCTGACATCTGCACTTCCGGCCGGCGGTCGATCAACGAGTACTGCACCTGGTTGGACACCACGCGGATGCCGTGGTCGGCGATCTCCCGCAGGCGTTCGGTGTCGAAGTTGGTCAGGGCGACGCGGTGGATCTTGCCCTCATCGCGCAAGGTCGCCAGCTGTTCCAGCGCATCGAGGTAGCGCTTGTCACGGTACTCCCACCAGTGGAATTGCAGCAGGTCGAGACGCTCGACGCCCATGCGCCGCAGCGATATGTCCACGTTGTTCTCGACGATCTGCCGCGTCATCGGCCCCGGGCGCGGCACCCACTTGGTGAACGCCTGCATATCCGCAAGCGCATCCGCTCCCCGCGCATTCGCAAGTCGCCGTCGAAACTCCCCGATGAAGTCCTCAGCCGGACCGTAGTGGTCGGCCAGGTCCCACGTGGTGAAACCGGCGTCGTGGTACGCCAACA
>JAJDTP010000015.1 GCA_022827095.1 Dehalococcoidia bacterium | reverse complement strand
CGTGGCGGCCCGTTACGTCGGAGTGCTTCAAACGATGGCGTTACCTCCATCATCCGCTCCGACTGCTACCGGCTGGAGCGACAGTTGCCGGACGGGATTCGCACCCGCTGTGGAATGGCGCCTTACCACGGCGCACCCGATAATCTCTCATTACGTCAATTTTGCCGGGAGCGCAAACCCGCGTAGATACTGAACTTGCGCGAATTGGCGCCGGAGACCTCCAGCACGCCCCACCGGCCACCCGGAGATCCCGCGATTTTGCCCGGATTTGTGGGGAGCCATCCACAGAATCGACACCGTTTTGCCGTCCAGGTGGGGATTCCCGATCGGCCACAAGCTTGGGCCGCCATTCCACCACGAGTAGGACCGCATGCTTACTCGGCGTTTTCAGGACCGATACCGACTTTTTCTTCGAGGCGCGTAATGCGTCCCTCAAAGACGCGCAGCACCTCATACACTTGGTCCAACCGTTGGTCGACTCGGTCGAAGCGGCGGTTCATCTCCGCTTGCATCTCGTCGAAGCGCCGATTGTTCTCCGCCTGCGCTCGGTTCATCTCCGCCTGCATGGCGTCGAAGCGCCGACTGTTCTCCGCCTGCATCTCGTCGAAACGCCGATTGTTCTCTGCCTGCATTCGGTTCATCTCCGCCTGCATCTCGTCGAAGCGTCGATTGTTCTCCGCCTGCATTCGGTTCATCTCCCCCTGCATGGCGTCGAGTCGTCCGTTGACTTGGTTGAACATGGTCACCATGGCCACGAACAGGCCCACCAACAGGACGTAGTTGCCGATTGTCTTCCAGTCCACAGCTTCTTTCTCCTCTCAGTCATGCCCGAAACCGTGCGGCGGTTCCAACGCTTCCAGGTCACCCAAATCTGATCGCAGACTGCTTCCCAGCGTGCGGTAGCATCGCCGCGCACTCGCCAAGCCCCGTTCAGTACCACGATATGCCTGGGAGTGCAGACTTCCAGGCCGCCAGGACGAACCAGGCGGGCAAGATGCCCGCGCTCCCAGGGGAGCATCGCTGTTCACAAACACCCTCTTAGCTTCAACACCCCTCCGCGGTCGCCCCGTCGAGAAAGGGACGGAGCCACGCCAGCCCCGCTGTGGTGTCGGCGCACGGCCGGTACTCGCAGCCGATCCAGCCGGCGTATCCGAGGTCGTCGATCAGGTCGAACAGATACGGGTAGTTGATCTCGCCCACGTCGGGTTCGTGGCGGCCGGGATGGCCGGCGATCTGGAAATGGTTGATCACCTCCAGGTGGGTCTTGATGGTCTCGGACAAGTTGCCCGTCATGATCTGGCAGTGGTAGAGGTCGAGCTGCAGGAACAGGTTGTCGTGGCCCACCTGATCCATGATGCGGCGCGCTTGCGCGGCGGTGTGCAGAAAATAGCCCGGCATGCCGGTGGTGTTGATCGGCTCGATCAGCAGGCGGACGCCGTGGGGCTGCAGGGTTTCTGCCGCCCATTTCAGATTTCGCACGTACACGGCCTCGCAGTCGGCGCGGTCCATCTCTGCTGGCGGCGCCCCGGCCATGGCGTGCAAGCGCGGGCAATTCAACGCGCGGGCGTATGTCAAGGCGCGTTCCAGACCGGCGGCGAACGCCTCCTCCTGTCCGGGGATGGCCGCCATGCCGTCGGGCGGCAGATTGCAGAGGACCTGCTGAACGCCGTGGCGCGGCAACAACTGCGCTAGGTCGTCCGGCGGCACCTCGTAGGGAAACGGGCACTCGATGCCGCGAAAGCCGGCCTCGGCAGCGGCGGCGTAGCGGTCCACGAACGGCACCTCGTTGAACATGAAACCGATGTTGGCGGAAAAACGCGGCATTCCGGCGGCCTCCCTGCAAGCCCCCGTCAATTCGGGCGGCGGTGGTTTTGGATGTAGCGATACATGCCGGCGATGTTCATCGGGAACCAGTTGAGCCGTGGGTTGTCGGATTGATACCCGAACCACTTTTCGTATTTGGGCAGCCGGATCGTTTCCTGCATGTCCTCCAACGACATGCCGGCTCTGGCCTGTTTCAACACCTCTCCATACAGGTCCTGCATGTACTCCCGAAACTGCCGCACGTGATCCTTGGTGCCCAACCGGCCGTGCCCCGGCGCCAGAATGTCGAAGTCCAGGCGCTCGACGCGCGCCAGGGAGTCGATCCATTCCTCGATGTAGGCGTCATGGAAATCGCGGAACGCCACCGCCTGAACCGGGATGAAGTCGACGGCAAAGAGGACGCGCTCCTTCGGGAAGCGCATGACGATGGAGTTGTCCGAGTGGTTGCGGCCCACGTAGGACAGTTCCACGGTCGTGCCGCCCAATTCGAGGGTCATGCGGTCGGTGAAGGTAAGATGCGGGATTGCCGTGCGGCGTTGCTCGCCGACGATTTTGGCCTTGGCCCGCTCGTGCGCCACCACGATAGCGGTGTCGGCGAACACCTCGCCGCCGGAGATGTGATCGGGATGCTCGTGGCTATAGATGAGGTACTTGACGGGCTGGTTGAAGCGTCGCTGCAAGGCCGCCTTCAACCACTCCGCCGCCTCGGCATTGATGGGGTCGGTGGCGATAATCCCCTCGGGGGTCACCGCGAAGACCGAGTAATGGAACTTGTTGCGGAAGCGGTACACCTCACCGGCAATCCGTTCGATGTCGCGGTCTTCATCTTGTGCCAAGGTCCACACGGCGCCAGAAACCAGAAGCAGGGCGGCCAGAAGGCCCGTCAGCGTCAATCGGGTCGTTTTCATGCGAAGATCTCCTTCACCTTAGGTCATGGCGTCACGAAACTGTCGTATGGCAGTGATATGGGCGTCCGGTGTGGACAGACCGGCTCGCATGGTGTTGACGGAGAGGTGGGTGGCGTCCAGCCCCCGCCACGCTTCGGCCAGCCCGCCCCAGGCGTCCGGGCCGCTGTCGGCCAGACTGATGCGCCCCTCGATGCCGATGGCCGACGGGTCGCGCCCGGCGGCACGGGCGTAGCCGTGCATGCGTTCGATGGTGGCGCGTCCGTCATCGTCCGGCGCAAACTGCGGGAACCAGCCGTCTGCCAGCCGTCCGACCCGTTCGACCACCGCTTCCACGCGCCCGCCCAACCACAGGGGAATGGGCCGCTGCACGGGCAACGGGTTGATGCCAGCGTGCGTGATGCTGTGCCAGCGGCCGTGAAAATCCACCACCTCCTGCGTCCACAGCGCCCGCAGCACCGCGATTTGCTCCTCGCTGCGTTTGCCGCGGTCGTGAAAATTCTCGTTCAGCGCCTCGTATTCCACGGCGTTCCAGCCGATGCCGATGCCCAGACGCAACCGCCCGTTGCTGAGCACGTCCACGGCCGCCGCCTGTTTGGCCACCAGGGCCGTCTGCCGCTGCCCCAGAATGATGACCGCCGTTACCAACTCCAGCTTCTGGGTCACGGCGGCGAGATAGCCGTAGAGCACGAAGGGCTCGTGAAACATGTCGTGCTGGGCATAGGGGCCTTGCCAGTTCTTGTAGTGTGTGGGGTCGGCGCCCAGAACATGGTCGAAGACGATCACGTGGGCGTAGCCCAATTCCTCAGCGGCCTGAGCGAAATCGCGCACGGCTTTCGGGTCGGCGCCGATCTCGGTCTGCGGAAAAATGACACCGAGCTGCATCGCTGTTCTCCTGAAAACGGGTTGCCAAATGACGGCGGTATATGGGGGTTGGTTGGTGGGCAATTCTGCCACAAAAGCGTCTTTCCCGCGAAGAGCCTGCCCCTGGCTTGAACGGGGTCGGGGATCCACTGATCCCGGTGACCCCGAAAAACCTGGACTCCCGCCCCGTATCGAGTACGGTGTCTGCCCTGAGCCTGTCGAAGGGTCAGGCTCTTCGAGGGGAGTGACGGACAGGCGATTTGGATCCAAGTGCGCTTACCGTGACGGGTGCCCCAAGATAAGCACATATGGTTGACTTTCCCCCTCACCCCAGCCCACTCCCACCAGGGGAGAGGGAGTAAAACCCTTTGTGGAGGCCGATTAGCCATCCCAGATCCCCTCCTCCCGCCGTGGGGGAGGGTTAGGGAGAGGGGGAAGCGCTCCCAGGGGGCGGAACTGCCATATGCGCTCGCCCTGACGGGTGGCCCCCCAGCGGTTGACAACCCCTGTGGCACGCAACTAAAATCGCCCGTTCGCCAGAAACACGCCTTGCTTGTCTTGATTCCTCTGCAGAAAGCTCACCAATACATGTTGCGGTTCTACAATACCCTGACACGAGAAAAAGACGACTTCCGGCCGCTCGAATCGGGGAAAGTCCGGATGTACACCTGCGGACCCACGGTTTACAACAGCCCTCACATCGGCAATTACCGTGCTTATGTGTTCGAGGACCTTTTGCGCAGGTATCTCAAGTACCGCGGCTATGACGTCAACCAGGTGATGAATTTGACCGACGTTGACGACAAGACGATCCGCGATTCGCGCCGCGCCGAGATGAGCCTGCAGGACTTCACGGCCATTCACAAGAATGCCTTTTTTGAAGACCTCCAGACGTTGAATATCGAATCCGCCGAAGTCTATCCCGCCGCCACGGACCACATCCCCGACATGGTCGCCATGATCCGGAAACTCCGGGAGCGCGGCTACACGTATGACGTGGATGGCTCCATTTATTTCCGTCTGGACCGCTTCCCAGCCTACGGCAGGCTTGCTCACCTCGACGCCGAAACCCTGCAAAACGGCGCCAGCGGCAGGGTGGACCGCGATGAATACGCCAAGGACGACGTGCGCGACTTCGCCCTGTGGAAAGCCTGGTCCCCCGAAGACGGCGACGTATTCTGGGAGACCGAGTTGGGCAAGGGACGACCCGGCTGGCACATCGAGTGCTCGGCCATGTCGATGAAATACCTTGGCACCCACTTCGACATTCACACCGGCGGCGAGGACAACATCTTCCCCCACCACGAAAACGAGATCGCCCAATCCGAGGGCGCCACCGGCGAAACCTTTGTGAACTACTGGCTGCACTGCCGGCATCTGCTGGTCGACAACATGAAGATGTCCAAATCCCTGGGCAATTTTTTCACCCTGCGCGACCTCCTCGACAAGGGCTTCAAGCCCAAGGGCATCCGCTACGCCTTGCTGGCCACGCACTATCGGCAGCCGATGAACTTCACGCTGGACAACCTGCGCGGCGCCGAAACCGGGGTGCAGCGGCTGCTCGACTTCATGGATAACCTGCCATCGGCCAGCGGTAATGGGGCCGACGTGCAGCCCTTGCTGCAGCAGACGCGAGAGGGTTTTGAAACGTCCCTCGACGACGACCTCAACATCTCGGGCGCCCTCGGCGCCATTTTCCAGATGGTGCGTGACGTCAATCGCCTCCGCGCCGACGGCCAGCTCAGTTCGGCTGATGCCCGAGCGGTGCAGGACCTGATGTCCCATTTCGACATCGTTCTCGGTGTCCTCGACGTAGACGAAGCTGCGCATGATACGGATGTGGAAGGATTGCTGGCGCAGCGCCAGGAGGCGCGCAAGAACCGCGACTATGATCGTGCGGACGCGCTGCGCGACGCCATCCGGGATCTCGGCTACGTCATTGAAGACACCCCGCAAGGCCCTCGACTCAAGCGGATGTGAGCATGCCCTGTGAGCGTCTCCTGTACGTGATGCGGCACGGGCTTACCGACTGGAACCAATCGAGACGCATTCAGGGCCATCTCGATCCGCCCCTCAACGCCACCGGAAGGGCGCAGG
>JAJDTP010000025.1 GCA_022827095.1 Dehalococcoidia bacterium | reverse complement strand
CCTTGTTTTCTGGGGGGGGCCTTCCCGGCTCCCCCCCCCCCCCCACTCCTACGCCTGCCATAGTTGTTGAACTGCCCGTTCCTTCCCGCGGCGGTCCGGAGGAAGAAGGTGCTCCGGCGCCGATTGCACCGAGTCTGGCAGTCGCCAAGGATGAGCCGCTCGTGTTGCCCCGTCATGGGGGGCCTCTACTCGTAAACCGCGGCGACAGTTACGTGTACGGCGAACTCTGGCGCTTGGGGGACTGCCTTCGGGTGTCCTACGTTGACCAGGCTGATCGGGTCGGTACTCGGGACGGTCTGTTGGTCGTCTGGCCGGCGGGTTTCGAGGCGCGTGTTCAGGATGGACTGGTGGAGGTGTTTGACCCTGACGGTTTTGCGGTTGCTGCGGTGGGTCAGACGCTTCGGATGTCGGGGCGGCGGGTGTCGGAGGTCGGCGAGTGGGATTGGGGTGAAGCCGACGGGCGTTGCCCTGGTCCTTATTGGCTGGTGGGCGATGAGGTCACGGCGGTGGCGGGCGACACTTCGGGTCTCGAGTCCTACAACGGAGTTTTGTTCGCGCGTTCAGGGGAGCAGAGTGGTCCGATTGTGTCGCCCTTGGCGGGTTTGGGCGGAAGGCTTGGAGTCCAGAGTCGATGTCTCGTTGTTGAGGATCCTCACTATCAAGAGGCGTATCTGGTGATCTGGCCGCCGGGTTTTCGGGTTGAACGGTCAGGTGCTGATGTTACGGTTGTCAACGGTGGAGGCAACGTGATTGCGGCGGTGGGCGAGGAGGTATTGCTGGGCGGTAGCTACAACACATCGTGGAACCCGTATTCAGGGGAATGTGAGGGACCCTACTTTAAGGCCTATTCGGTGCAGCGCGTGGATTCGGGTCTGTCGGGTCTGGACGAGCACGCAAAGTAGTGCCAGTCGTCGTGACGTTTCTATGTCACGGCTTTGCTTCCGGTCCTTTCTTTGCGGGTGTGCGACGCATCGTCGCCAATGTCTGAGGCAGGCTTGGTGATTAGGTGAGTGCTGACTGGTTTCGCAGTAGCGAAATTCTCTCGAGGCGAATGCCTGTTATTGTTCAGAGTTGTGCGGAAGATGTCACTGCGAGCGAAGCGCGGCAATCTCGTCGGCGCAAGGGAGTCTTTCCGAACCGACATTGCTACCGTGGCGTCGAGATTGCTACGGCGCAACCGCCTCGCAACGTCTCCTTGTCTGTCGAACCGCCCACATATTCAGTCGAGGAACACAGCGTAACGCCGGGATGGAATTTGGCAACCCTCAGTGATCACCGCCATGTTGTCATGGAGCAGGGCACTCGCCTCCACGTAGTTGGATAAGCTGTGGACCTCGCCGTTGTCCAGGCGATAAGCGAATGCCCCTGTTGCGGATTTATTGCCGAGTAATCGTGGAAGACCGCCGACGTCGCAAGGTTCTTTCACTGCCCAGACCACATGGGTGGAGGATACTAAAGGTCGTGTATTGGAGCGCCCGCCGGAGCCCACGTCGCGCCGTTCCCCGCTGCTCATGTCGAGCAGGACGATAAGCGACGAGCCGGTTTCCAGGTACTGCTGCCAAACGACCAGATTACCGTGTATGGAGGGCAAACCATTGTTGGTGCCCGTTTGTGCCAGCAGTTTCTCTTCGCCGGTGGCGAGATTGTAGGAGTAGATGTCGCAGTGTCTGTCGGGCAGGTTGTGGCAACCTTCGGCGCGGGTTCCAATCCGGGGACTGTTCCGATTATCGGACCATACGACGATATCGCCATGAATATCCGGCTCCTTTTGGTGACCGGCAGCGACCGCTATCGGGATTTCGCGGTCTTCGCTCAGATCATAAGCGTAGATGTCGTAACGCTCCTTGCGTTCTTGCAACTCGTTGCGGTTGTCCTGCCAGACCAGCCGAGAGCCGGAGATGCGGAGATGATTCCGGTTGGCCGGCACATCGGTGATGCGGCGTCTCTCGCCTGTGAATAGGTCCATGACGAACACGTTGGTGGTGTTCTTCGAGCCGCCGTCGCCGGGCAACTGGATCTCTTCACCCCTCGCGACCCATGCAACGTGAGTGGCGGACAACACCGCACCCCACTTGTAGCGACCATCATCGGTGATCTGCCGGGCTTCGCCGGTGCGGATGTTCGTGAGCCACAGCTCTCCGTCATCATGTGTTCCAACAGCATTGTCACCGTATATATCGGTCAGGAGGCCATGGGCGTCCAACTCAATCCCCTCAAATTCGGATGACGACAAGGGTGCCGGAAGCGGTGGGAGCGATGAATGCGGCGCAATCTTGTAGCACGCTGAGATACCGACGACGACTGTAAAAAGCGCCGCCAGGATTGCAGCCTTCGTTCGCTTTGAACCGTCCATTGGTTGCATCGCTCGCCCTACTCGATGATCCGGTTTCGTGGGAACTTTGGAAATCGGTCAACAACACTATGGCGTAAAGCGTAGTCCTCCCGCCGAATTGCGGCAAGAAGATCCGGCTACCTCTGGCAGCGCAATTTGCCAATGCCTGACGCGGTTGGCATTTGCCGCCGCCTTTGGGTATAATCGCCCCAGGAGGGAGGTGTCGTTTTGCGCATCCCGATGAAAGTTGACTACGGCGTGCGCGCGCTGGTGGAGCTCGCCATGCGCCACGGTGACGGGCCGGTACAGACCGCCGCCATCGCTTACCGCCAGGGCATACCGGAGCCGTACCTCGAGCGGCTGATGTCCACCCTCAATCGGAGCGGCTTCGTTCAAAGCCGGCGTGGGCCGCAGGGCGGCCACCTGCTTGCCAGGGACCCACACGATGTCAACCTGTATGACATCATGCAGGAGTTGGACGGCAACGCATCTCCCCTGGATTGCCTGACCTTGCCCACCGACTGCATGTTCGCCGACTGCTGTGCCCAGAAAGAAATTTGGCAAACCGTCGAGGAGTCCATCCAGCAGGTGCTTCAGTCGACCACGTTGGCGCATCTGGCAGACCGTCAGAGCGCGCTCATTTGCGCAGCGGACAGCGCCAAACCGGTCTCGGAACCGGAGCCCGCGGTTTCGGTTTGACCGCTAGCTCGGTTGCTTGACAATTTTTTGGGCCCGACAATACACTTCGATCACGATGTTATCCGCCGAAATTGCGCTGGTCGCTTGCGCCTGTCCCCGCACATAGGGGGCCGGCCGACTTACATCCAATTCGAGCCTGCGTCCGCCGAATTCACCGTGAAACGGTTCGGGGCGCAGGTTTTCAGTTAAATCAATTCAACCGGCAACCGGAGGAACTCAAAATGGTCCAGCCCCTACGCTTGACCCCAGACCAGGTCAAACGCTACAGTCGCCACATCATCATGCAGGACGTGGGTAGCGCCGGTCAGCGCAAGATGATGGAATCGAGCGCGCTGATCATCGGGGCCGGCGGCCTTGGCTCTCCTTCCGCTGTCTACCTGTCCTTGGCCGGCGTGGGCAAGATCGGCATCGTCGACTTCGACGTGGTTGAACTTTCCAACCTGCAACGGCAAATCCTGCACCACACCCCGGACGTCGGCCGGCCCAAGGTCCAGTCCGCCAAGGACAACATCCTGTCCTACAACCCCGAGGTCGAAGTGGTCCTCCATGAGACCTGGCTCACTTCGGAAAACGCTTTCGAAATCATCAGCCAGTACGACATCGTCATCAACGGCGCCGACAATTTCGCCACCCGTTACCTGGTCAACGATGCCTGCTACCTGCTGAACAAGCCCCTCATCGACGGCAGCATCCTGATATTCGACGGCCAGGCCACCGTTTTCCTGCCCGGCCAGGGCTGCTACCGCTGCCTCTTCCCGGCCCCGCCGCCTCCCGGCATGGTCCCCAACTGCGCCGAGGCCGGCGTGCTGGGCGCCCTCACCGGATTGGTCGGTTCGATACAGGCAACCGAGGCTCTCAAGCACATCCTGGGCATCGGCGAAAGCCTCGCCTCCCGCCTCATGGTCATCGACGCGCTGAGCATGCAGTTCCGCGAGGTCCGGTTGCGGCGCAATCCGAGCTGCCCACTCTGTGGCGACAACCCCACCGTCAGGAAGCTCATCGACTACGAAGTGTTCTGCGGCGTTGCCGAAGCGCCGGAACCGGTCGCCGTCGGCGCCGGCGCACTCTAGTCATCGCAACCAGTTTCCCGAGGCGACGCGGAGCCCGGAACTAATGACGTACAAGTCCACGTACAAAGGGCTCATTGCCACCATCGGCGATACTCCCTTGGTGGAGTTGCAAAACCTCAGCCCGAACCCTGAGGTCCGCATCTACGCCAAGCTGGAGGGTCAAAACCCTACCGGCAGCGTCAAGGACCGCATCGGCCTCAAGATGATCGAGCGGGCCGAGGCTGACGGCGAGATCTCGCCCAGCCGCACCATCCTGGAACCCACCTCGGGCAACACCGGCATTTCGCTGGCGATGATCGGCCGGCTCAAGGGCTACAAGGTCAAGGTGGTGATGCCGGAGAACGTCTCCGTGGAGCGCACCCAACTCCTGGAAGCCTACGGCGCGGAGATCGTCTATTCGGACGGCACCCTGGGCACCAATGGCAGCGTCGTGATGGCGCAGGAAATGGTGGAGAAAACCCCCCACGATTACCTGATGCTTTACCAGTACGGTAACGACGGCAACCCGGACGCCCATTACGAGGGCACCGGCCAGGAAATCGTCGAGGCGCTGCCCGAAGTCGACGTGTTCGTGGCTGGCTTGGGTACCGGCGGCACGCTCATGGGCAACGCGCGCCGTCTCAAGGAGCATCGCAGCGACATCAAGATCATCGCCGTCGCCCCGGAGCCGGACGATTTCATCTCCGGCCTCCGTCGGCTGGAGGACGGGTTCATCCCGCCGATCCTGGACATCAACCTGCTGGACAACCGCCTCCTGGTCAACAGCTTCGACTCCTTCTACATGACCAAGGAGTTGATGGACAAGGAAGGAATTTTCGCCGGCATTTCGTCCGGGTCCGTCATCGCCGGCGCTCTGAAACACGCCGAACGCATGGAGAGCGGACATGTGGTGTGTCTCCTCGCCGACGGCGGGTGGAAGTACCTGAGCAGTCAGCTGTGGACCCGCGATTACGAAACCCTCGCCCAGGAGGCTCAGGGCAAGATCTGGTGGTAGCCGCAGGTCGAACCGACTTTGCCGGCCCGGTGGATCACGATTATCGCCCTTGCCCCGACCCTGCGCCGATGCTATAATGCGCCCACATCACGCCCCGCTGCCGGGCAAAGTGAGAGACCCTCACCAACTTGGCAGCGAGCGGTTCACGGAATTAAAAAGCGGGGCGGATACCCGCTTTATTGCTGTGAATAGGATGCACGTCAGATCACTGTCGGCGGCGCGCCCGGCGGAGGATAACGATGAAAAGCGATTTCATGATGGCGTTGAATCAACTGTCCGCCGAGCGGGGCCTGCGCAAGGAACTGGTCCTGGATAAGGTGGAGGTCGCGCTGGCCACGGCTTTCCGCCGCGACCGGGTGGCCGGCTCCCAGAACCTGACCGTCAAGCTGAACCCCAATACCGGCGACATCAGCATCTTCCCGCTGCGCAGCGTCGTCGAAGAAATCGAGGATCCCGAGACCGAGATCGCCCTCGCGGACGCGTTGCGGATACAGCCGTCGGCTGAGATCGGGAGCGAGATATCCGAAGACGAGGAGGTCTCCTACGACACGAGCCGCATCTCCGCCCAGACTGCCCGACAAGTCCTCATGCAGGGCCTCCGCGAAGCGGAGCGCGAAAAGATCTTCGAGGAATACTCCGCGTACCAGGGCGAAATCATCAGCGGCAGCGTGGAAAGCATCGAGAAAGGCCCGACCGTATTCATCAACCTCAACCCTCACCAGGCCCAGAGCCAGAACCGCGCCCGCGGCGTCATGCGTCCGGACAACCAGGTCGGCAGCGAAAGGTATCGCAAGAACCAGTCGCTGAAAGTCCTCCTGGTGGAGGTTCAGCAAACCACCCGCGGCCCCGAGGTTGTGGTCAGCCGCGCCCATCGCGATCTGCTCCGCCGCCTCATGGAGGCCGAGGTCCCCGAAATCGGCAACGGCACCGTGGAAATCAGGGCCATAGCCCGCGACCCCGGCGTCCGCAGCAAGGTCGCCGTATCCTCCCACCAGGACGGCGTCGACCCCGTCGGCTCCTGCATCGGCTTGCGGGGTAACCGCATCCAGAGCGTGGTCAACGAACTCCAGGGCGAAAAGATCGACGTGATCGAGTGGGACCCGAACCCCCGGGTGCTGATCTCCCGTGCCCTGAGCCCCGCCGACGTTGGCGGCGTCGACCTTGACCCGGACGAGAACACCGCCTACGTGGTGGTGCCGGAAAGCCAGATGTCGTTGGCCATCGGGCGAGACGGCCAAAACGCGCGTTTGGCCGCGCGGCTTTCGGGTTGGCGGTTGGATATCAAGAATGTGGAGCAATGGGAGGCCCTGCGGTCGGCTCGCGCTGCCGAGGCGGCCCGCATCGCCGCGGCCCAGGCCGAAGCTGCCGAGGAAGCCGCCCGCATCGCGGCCGCTGAAGCCGAGGCCGCGGCCACTGAGGTAGCAGCGCCGGTGGATCCGGAGCCGGAAACTGTGGAACTGGCACCTGTGGCAGACGTCGTCGCCGAAGCCGAAGCCCTGCTCGAAGCCGCGCCCGTGTCCGAAACCGTTCAGGCAGAAATCGAAAGTCTTATCACCGAGGAAGTCGTTGCTCCCGCGGAAGCCGAACCGGAACCCGTGGTGGAGCCCGTCGCTGCCGAACCCCAGGAAATCGTCGCCCAAACCTCGACCGAGCCGGACCAGGTTCCGGATGTCGACATTGACGAGGACGCATTGCTGGAGGCGCTGATGGCCGAAGAGGAAGCGGCGGCGGCTGAACTCGCCGCTGCAGACGACGAATCGGTGGGTCTCAGCGTCGACGCCCTGGATAGCCTGACCATCGACGACGTTGTGGAAAAGTTCGACGAAGACGAGGAAGAATTCGAGGACGAGGAAGAAGAAGCAGATCCCGAAATGGCCGAACTTCTCGCCGGTCTCCCCAATCTCGCGCCGGATGCCGGCAAGATCAGATTCGCGGAAGACATTGTCGGAGACTTCCGGGGCGGCGGCAACCGTCGCCGGCGCGGTGGCGGCAACCGTCGCGGTGGCAACGTTCCGGGCGCTCGCGGACCCGGACCTCGGCGCCGGTAGGCCGCGGCGATCTCCCAATCCAACCTTTTCCCTACGCTATGCATTGGCCAGGTAATCGCAAATTCCGAAACAGCGCCACATCCCCGAACGCAGTTGTATCGCCTGCGGTCACAAGAAACCGAAAGGCGATTTGATCAGGCTCGTCCGCACGCCTGACGGTGAAGTGCGGCCCGATACCACTGGACGCGCCAACGGCCGGGGCGTCTATCTGTGCCACCAGGCAACGTGCTGGGAAAAAGGTCTGGTTCGCCGTTCGCTGGAGCGCGGGCTGCGTAACCCGGTTTCCAACACGGACCTTGACGCTCTCAAACGGTATTTCATTGAAACTGTCGCGCCCGGCGCCTACCACGCCGGGCCCGGGACCGCCAACGGTGCGGTTCGGGAAACGGAAGGCTGATCCTGCGCGGGGGACGACCTCGCGTGGACGGCAATTCCGCTGGAGGAGGTGCTACCCATGACTACGACAACCGAACAACGCTCCGGCGCCCGCCGCCCTCGTCGCGGCGAGCCCCGTCGCAGCTCATCGCGCCCATTGGTCCTGCCCGATTCCCTGACCGTCAAGGACTTGGCGGAACTCCTAGACCAGTCGCCCATCGACGTCATCAAACAGCTGATGCGTCACGGGATCATGGTCAACGTCAACCAGGTGATTGATCACCAGGTCGCCGCCGTAGCTGCGGCTGCCTACGGAGTCCGCACCCGGCTGGCCGAGCAAAGTGCGGACACCGCATCCATCAAGGCCGCGTCGCAGGGAGCGGACGAAACGCTCCAGCCTCGCCCGCCGGTGGTGACCATCCTCGGCCACGTTGATCACGGCAAGACCAGCCTGCTCGACTACATCCGCAATACCGCGGTGGTTGACAAGGAAGCAGGAGGAATCACCCAACATATCGGCGCCTACCAGGTCGTCCAGGACGGGCAGCCTATCACCTTCCTGGACACTCCGGGGCATGCCGCCTTCACCGCGATCCGTTCCCGGGGCGCCCGGGTTACCGACATCGCCGTTCTGGTGGTCGCCGCCGACGATGGCATCATGCCACAGACCGACGAGGCAATCGACCACGCCCGCGCCGCCGACGTGCCCATTGTCGTCGCCATCAACAAGATGGACCTCCCCACGGCGCAGCCCGATGTGGTCAAGCGTCAGCTCAGCGAACGCAACCTGCTGGTGGAAGACTGGGGCGGCGACGTGATCGCGGTCCCGGTTTCCGCACAGACGGGCGACGGGGTCGATGACCTCTTGGAGAACCTCTCGGTGCTGTCGGAAATCCTTGAGCTCCGCGCCAACCCCGACCGCTCCGCTGCCGGCGTCATCGTCGAGGCCACCCTTGACCGCCGCCGGGGACCGTCCGCCACCGTCCTGATCCAGGCCGGCACCCTGCGCGTTGGCGACTATATCGTCGCCGGGACCGCCTGGGGACGCGTCCGCGCCATCGCCAATGAACAGGGGCAGAGCATCGACACCATCACTCCTGGGTCACCCGGTGTGGTGATGGGGCTCAACGCAGTGCCCGAAGCCGGTGACATCCTGACGGTAGTCACCGGCGAACGCGCCGCTCGCCAGATGGCGGGACGCCGCGAGCAGCGCTCCAGCACCGGCAACCTCGAAACGGTGCTCACCCTGGACAGCGTCGTAAAGCA
The DNA here is from genome assembly GCA_022827095.1 of Dehalococcoidia bacterium. Taxonomy (GTDB): domain Bacteria; phylum Chloroflexota; class Dehalococcoidia; order Lucifugimonadales; family UBA3495; genus Bin87. Next base: position 132,243 of record JAJDTP010000025.1, on the reverse strand, counting down.
GATCGACGCCGGCGACGTCAAGGAACTCGTGCTGGTCCTCAAGGCCGACGTCCAGGGCAGCGTCGAAGCCGCCGTGCATTCCATCGAGCAGTTGTCCGAGGGTGATGTCAAAGCCCGCGTGATTCACTCGGGTTCAGGTTCCGTGAGCGATTCGGACGTGCAGTTGGCCGCCGCGTCCGGCGGCATCGTCCTGGCTTTCAACGTGGGCTTCGAAGTCGGAGCCGAGCGAACCGCCGAGCGTCTGGGTGTCGAGGTCCGCGAATACCGGATCATCTACCGCCTGCTGGAAGACGTCGAGTCCGCGCTCCAGGGGTTGCTGGAGCCCGAGTACGAAGAGGTGGTCGTGGGCCGAGCCGAAATCCGGGAAATCTTCCCCGGCCGTCGCGGCGTCCGCATCGCTGGTTGCCGCGTCCTCGACGGCCGCATTGTCAGGCAGGGCAACATCCGGGTTACGCGTGATGACGATGTCGTTACGGAAACCCAGATCGGCAGCCTTCGCCACTTCCGCGACGAGGTCAACCAGGCCACCGCGGGAACCGACTGCGGCATCGTCCTGGACGGTTTCAACGATTTCGAGGAAGGCGACCTGATCGTGGCCTACCGCATGGAGCGATCCAACTAGCGCTCCGCGGACACTGCGAGGTTTACCCATGGCGGACCGCAGACGAATGGAGCGGGTCAATGGCCTCCTCCGCGAAGAAATCGCCGGCCTGCTGGCTTCACAGGTCAACGACCCTCGCCTGCAAGGCATCATTACCATCACCCAGGTGCGCACCGCGTCGGACCTCCGCAGCGCCCGGGTCTACGTCAGCGTGATGGGCGCTGAAGCCATCCGCCAGGAAGCCTTGGCCGGAATCCAGTCCTCCGCCTCCTACTTGAGGCGGGAGTTGCGCAGCCGCGTCACTCTACGCCACGTGCCGTTCCTCACCTTCCAGCTGGACGACGCCATGCTTGAGGCCGATCGCCTGATGCAGCTTATCGACGATCTCGAGGTTCCGGACGAATCGGCGGACGACGCCCAGGCCCGGGCCGGTCGCGCGTGAGACAATGCCTGCTGGTGAACATCGGCGTCCGGCTATCAACGGATTCCTGAACCTCCACAAACCGGTCGGCATCACCTCCATGGACGCCGTCCGCCGCGTGAAGCGCGTCACCGGGCAGCGTCGCAAAGTCGGTCACGCCGGTACCCTGGATCCCCTGGCGGAGGGGGTGCTGCCCATCTGTTTCGGCCAGGCCACTCGCCTCATGGAGATGGTGGTCGCCGGTTGGAAGCAGTATCGCATGACGGTCCGGTTGGGCGCCGTCAGCAACACCTATGATGCCGAAGGCGAGATCACCGAAATCGCCGACCCGTCCTCCTTGACCCGCGGGGACATTGCCGCGTCACTCCGCAATTTCGTCGGCGAAATCGACCAACTGCCTCCCATGTACAGCGCCGTCAAGGTTGACGGCCGCCGGCTGTACGACCTCGCCCGCGCCGGTCGTCAGATTGAGCGCTCCCCGCGCCGCGTGTCTGTCCGCTCGATTGACATCGACGACATCGAACTGCCTTTCGCCACCTTTACCGTTGAGTGCGGTAAGGGAACATATCTCCGTTCCATCGCCCACGACCTTGGCCAAACCCTCGGATGCGGCGCATACGTGACCGAGTTGACCCGTCTTTCCTGCGGCCGGTTTGAGGGCTCAGAAGGCATCACCCCGGACGCTCTGGAGCAGGCCGCCGCCTCGGGGGATTGGACGCACCACCTGCATCCCATAGATTGGGCATTGCGGGAACTGCCGGCCACTCAGGTCGACGCCAGCCGCGCCTGGGCAGTGCGCAACGGCCAGACCATCGCCGTCGGACCCGCACCAATTGACCAATCGGAACCAGGGTTGTGGCGCATCTACGGCCCCGATGGAGTATTCCTCGCCCTCGCGCGTTCTGAGCCTGAGGGTCGCTTGGCGCCGACCCGGGTGTTCGACCTTCTCGAACCTTCCCCCTACGCGCCCAACGCCGTTCTCCTGTGAACCCTGCGCGCTATGACAGTCGCCGAAATATCGTGCCAACGATGCGCACGACCCACGGCCGCCAACGCCAGTTTCACCTTCCGTCCCCGCGGCGCGGCAGCCGGGATAACCAAGTGCCTTCGCTGTGCCTTGCGTCACTGGCCTATGGTGCGCCGGTCGTTAATCGCCAGCGCCGTGGTGGGCACGGCCCTCACGGCGCTGAATCAGGGTGACGCCATCGTCGCCGGCAATCTGGCCGGCGCGCTGGCGTGGAAAATTCCGCTGACCTACTGCGTTCCCTTTCTGGTAGCCACCTACGGAGCCCTGGCCAACAGTCGCAACTGAAAGCGCCGCGCGTCCTAGAACTGCCGCAACACTTCCACCACACGACCTTTCACCTCCACGTTGTCGGCCGAGACGTAGATCGGGGCCATGGTGCTGTTGGCCGGCTGCAGCCGGACTTGGTCGCCCTCGCGGAAAAACTTCTTGAGGGTCGCCTCCTCCTCTTCCTTCAGCCAGGCTACCACCATTTCCCCGTTGCGGGCCGTGGTGGTCGGTTTGATAACCACTACGTCGCCATCGTCGATCAAAGCGTCGATCATCGACGTGCCCTTGACCGACAGGGCGTACAGCGTGCCATGCCGCTTCTTGAGGTCCGGGCGCACTTCCACGATGTCGAATTCCGCAGCCGAGCCGACCCCTTCCGAAGAGAATGCCGGTATCGGTTCGCCCGCGGCGATGCTGCCGACTATCTGGACCCGCGCGGCGCCATTGGCCACCGGCAGGCCGGTCTCGTCCAGCAACTCGATCCCGCGTGCCACTTCCGAGCGTCGCTTCAGATACCCGTCCCGTTCCATCAGCCGCAGGTTGTAATCCACCACCGAAGTGCTGCTGATGTCGCAACCTCGCTGTATGTCCCGCACCGTCGGCGGGATGCCGTTGTCGTCCAGGAACTGCCCGATGAAATCCAGGATTTGCTGTTGTCGTGGCCTCAGATTCTTTTTCGGTGGCATACGGGCTACCTCCACACCTTGTGTACTCTCCGCATCGCAAACTAATGTTCGGCACCGATATGCTAATGAATCCGCAACGGGTTGTCAACACGCGTCTTTCATGGAGTTTCCCCCGGCGTCGGAGACCGATGCTCGACTGAGCAATCACGTACTCCGGCATTGGCGCCGGAGGGCACGAACGACCCTACCGCGCGAGCCGCTACACCGGCAAACCCGGGAGCTAGCCGGCGCGGGACCGGTTAAGCGCCGCCGCCAGGCGGCCCTTCCGACGGGATGCGTTGTTCTTGTGCAGTATCCCCTTGCGCACAGCCACGTCGAGCATGCTCATGGCATTGCGCACCGCTTCCTCGGAATCAGGATCGGCGGCCGCCACGGCGCGTCGGGCGCGGTTCACGGCAGTGCGGGTGGCACGGCGCGCGCTCATGTTGCGCGCGTTTCGCTTGACGGATTGGCGGTGGGCTTTCTGAGCCGGCAATGTTCTTACTCCCAAGGTGTGTTTTTCAGCGCAACGATGTTACCAAACCCCTTCCCCGTTTGTCATCCGCCGTCCCACAGGGGAATTTTTGCTGTTCCGAACCAGTGAACCTCAGGAAGGCCGCGTGTAAGTGTCCAGAATCCAGGGGGTTGTCATTGCGAGGCGTTTGCGCCGTGGCAATCTCGACAACCCAGCAGCAACGTCTGTCCTAAAGGACTCGCGTGCGCCAACGAGATTGCCGCGCTTCGCTCCCAATGACACTTTCCTCGCAAGCCCGAACACTTACGGCTACGTCCGCTCCATTGCCCGACCAGATTTGAGACGCTAACATGCCAGAACAATGGGAGAAGCCGTTAATGACCACTCAGCAGTATCAACAAGCCAGCGAGCATTTCCTGGCGCAGGCCAGACGGGAACTGGCAGACGGCGATCTGCCGCAAGCTTCTGAGAAAGGCTGGGCCGCCGCCGCCCAGATTCTGAAAGCCGTCGCCGACCACCGCGGCTGGGAACACAGCCGCCATCGGCTCCACCTCGTTACAGTCAGCCGGCTTAGGGCTGAAACCGGCGACGGCGACATCCGCCGGTTGTTCAATACCGCCAGCGCCCTTCACGAGAACTTTTACGAAAACACGATGCCGGCGTTCGAGGTCGCGGAAAGCCTGGACGACGTCGAGGCCCTGCTGAACAAGCTTCTACCCTTACTGGACCGGACGTAGTCTCAGACACTCTGGCCGGTCGAGTAGTGACATCGCCTGGTCTGCCAGGTTTCAGCACGCCAACCACCGCCCATCGCTTCAGGTTGACAATTTCGGCCCTGTTGCCCGAAAATTGTCGTGCTGAAAGCCACACCCGGAAACGGATTCATGGCGCGTTTTTCAGTATCGTTGTTCCTGTTTGCCACTACATTGACCCCATTAGCGGAGGATCCCCGCCATGCCCGAGAAGCAGTTGATTTTCGATGAGAACGCTCGACAGAGCCTGATGAGCGGCGTTGACCAGCTCGGGCGCGCGGTCGCCCTGACCCTCGGCCCCAGCGGCCGCAACGTCATCCTGGGCCGCGTCTGGACCCTTCCCGTGGTGTGTAGCGACGGCGTTACCATCGCCAAGGAAATCGAACTGCCCGACCCCTATGAGAACATGGGCGCCCAGGTGGTGAAGGAAGCCGCGTCCAAGACCAACGACGTGGTCGGCGACGGCACCACCACCTCCATCGTGCTGGCCCGCTCCATCATCCAGGGCGGCTTTATGAACGTCGCGGCCGGCGCCAATCCCTTGGCTCTCAAATCCGGCATCGACCAGGCCGTGTCCGCCGTCTGCAGCGTGATCAGCGACCAGGCCGCCGCCGTGGAGAGTCGCGAACAGGTCGCCCGCGTCGCTGCCCTGTCCGCCCACGAAGAGGCCATCGCCGACCTGATCGCCGACGCCATGGATAAGGTCGGACGCGAAGGGATCATCACCGTGGAGGAGAGCCGCAGCCTTAGCGACGAGCTTGATGTAGTGGAAGGCATGCGCCTGGATCGCGGCTACCTGTCGCCTCACTTCGTCACCGACACCGACCGCATGGAGTGCTCCATCGACGAGCCTCTGTTCCTGCTCACCGACCAGAAGCTGTCCTCCGCCGCCGACGTGGTGCCCACCCTCGAGGCAGTCGCCCAGGGCGGCCGTCGTCCCCTGGTCATCATCGCCGAGGACATCGAAGGCGAAGCACTGGCCACGTTGGTGGTCAACAAGCTGCGCGGCACCATCACCAGCCTCGCCGTCAAGGCTCCCGGATTCGGCGAGCGGCGCAAGGCCCTGCTGGAAGACTTGGCAATAATGACCGGCGGCACCGTGGTCACCAGCGACACTGGCATGCGCCTGGACGCGGTTTCCATTGAACAACTGGGCTCCGCCCGCCGCGTGGTCGCCTCCAAGGACGAGACCACCATCGTTGAGGGCCGCGGCCACGAGGACGACATCACCGGCCGCGTCTCCGAACTCCGCGTGCAGATCGAGGAAACCACCTCGGACTACGACCGCGAGAAACTCCAGGAACGCCTCGCCAACCTCGCCGGCGGCGTCGCCGTCATCAAGGTCGGCGCGGCCACCGAGCCCGAGCTCAACGAGCGCAAGAGCCGGACCGAGGACGCGCTGGCCGCCACTCGCGCCGCTGTGGAGGAGGGCGTCATCCCTGGCGGCGGCGTCACCCTGCTACGCGCCCAGGCAGCCCTGGACGGCATCGTGGGCGCAGCGTCCGGCGACGTGGCCGTCGGCATCCGCCTCGTCCGCGAAGCGTTGGAGGCGCCTCTTACCACCATCGCCGATAACGCCGGCTACAAGGGCGCTGTGATCGTCGAAAACGTCCGCAACGGCGACAACGACTACGGGTTCGACGCAGACCGCGGCGACTACACTGGAATGGTGGCCCGCGGCATCATCGACCCCGCCAAGGTCACACGCTCGGCCCTCCAGAACGCGGGTTCCGTCGCCGGCATGCTCCTGACCACCCAGGCGGTGGTTACCGAGATCCCCAAGTACGAGCCCCTGCCCGCCGACATCCAGGACTTCATGCACGACTAACCCGCACCGACGACGCAAATTCACCCGCCGTGCGTGCTGTGCAACGACGCCGGCGGGTGAACTCTTTTCTGTGTCATGACCGGCAACGAAACACCCGCACCGGGCGCGCTCAATAGGGACGCCATCGCGTCGCTGTTGGCGGATCACCCTCCCCTGCTGGAAGAATGCCCCGACCCATGCCGGCAACTCCAACCCAACGGGTTCGACGTCACCGTGCGTTCAGTCGCGTCGTATTCTCCGGACACGGGCGCCGGTGCCATCGGCGTCTCCGATGCTGACCGCGTGCTGCCCGGTTCCACCGAGCTCGACTTCGGATGCGACGGTTGGCTACTTTTGCATCCCGGACACTACCTGGTCACCTTCAACGAAGTGGTCAACCTGCCGCATTGGCTCATGGCGCTGGGTCGTCCGCGGTCGAGCCTGCTGCGCATGGGCATCACCCTGCACACCGCCGTGTGGGACGCCGGCTACAGCGGGCGCTCCCAGGTGCTGCTCGTTGTACACAACACCGGCGGGTTCCGCCTGCAGCGGGACGCCCGCATCGCCCAACTCGTCTTCTTCCCTCTGAGCGCTCCCGATAATCGCGGATACGAGGGACGCTACCAGCGTGAAAACCTGTGAACTCCGGCCCAGAAATTGCCGTGGAACCCGCGCAACTGCGCCAATGGGTCAACCAGGCGGCGCGCGATGCGGGTTTCGACCTGGTCGCCGTCACCTCCGCCGATACGTTTGCCTCCGACCGTGAGGAAGCCCTCCGCCGCATTGACGACGGCCTGATGGACGGATTGCCCTGGTTCAACGCCCAACGCGTGCGACGCGGCGCTGACCCCGAAGCCCTCCTGACCGGCGCCCGCTCGATCATCTCCCTGGGCTGGAACTACTACCCGCCCGAAAACCCGCCGGCAAATGATCGCGACGGCCTGATCGCGCGGTATGCCCGCGGCCGCGACTACCATCGCATGATGAAACGCCGCATGCGCCGCGTGGTGCTGGAGCTGACCGAGCGGCTGGGCGACCGGTTTGCCGCCCGCTGGTACGTCGACGATGGTCCGATGCTCGACCGCGCCGCCGCCGCCCGCGCCGGCCTCGGCTGGTTCGGCAAGAACGGCAACATCCTCAACCCGACCTACGGCTCATGGCTCCTGCTCGGCCAGATAATCACCGACTTGCCGCTGGTCGCCGACCCGCCACTCGCCAAGACCTGCGGGCAGTGCGCCCGCTGCATCCCAGTGTGTCCCACCGACGCCATCGTCGCCCCCTACGTCGTCGACAATCGCCGTTGCATCAGCTACCTGACCATCGAGCACAAAGGAGCCATCCCCACCGAGTTGCGCGCGTCCATGGGCAACTGGGTCTTCGGTTGCGACATCTGCCAGGAGGTGTGCCCCGTGAACCGCAAGGCGATGTCCACCGGGGATCCCAATTTCGGACGCACCGATCTTTCCTCAATCGACCTGGTGGAACTCCTCGACATGACCGAAGAGCAATTCCGCCAGCGTTTCGCCGGCACCCCCATCATGCGCGCCAAGCATGTGGGTATGCAACGTAACGCCTGCGTCGCCTTGGGCAATTCCGGCGACCCTTCCGCCGTCCCCGGTTTGACTCGTGCACTGACGACCGCGCCGCCCCTGGTACGAGCACACGCGGCCTGGGCTTTGGGCCGCATCGGCGGGGCCGACGCCCGATGCTCCCTCGCCGGCGCGTGGGTCCACGAAACGAACGCCGAAGTGCGCTCTGAAATCAGGCAGGCCCTGGACGCCGTCGACGCCCCCTATTCGTTGTCATAGCGCGGCGATTGCCTGGGACCCGACCGTCGGTTGTTGCCGCGATTCCGCGGATTCCGTCGCGCGCGTCCGTTATTGCGGCCCATGTCAGTAGAGGTTTCCGATTCCGTCGGTTCAGCATCCGTTTCAACAATCGGTTCGGGAGACTGGATCATAGCGGGCTGATCATCTGCCGCTGCCGGAACACGAGGCGGCTGCGGGCGGGCGTTGTTCCGGGTCGCATTTCGCCGCCGCCGCTCGCGTTGTGCGCTCACGCGTTCCTCCTCCGCGGCCAGCGCAGCGTCGATCTGCTCCAACGCCTTTTCCCTCCCGTCCCGGAGCTTCAGCATCTCCCCTTCCAGCAGGAAAAAGTCGCTCTTGGAAAGCAGGTGCAAATTGCCCTGGAACGCCATGTACCAGTCTTCCGGCGCCCACTTCCGCACGTATTCCAACCGGTAGGCGATGAGACCGGCGCTGATGTATTGATCGTTCTCCAGTACCACGTCCGGTTTGATGCCGATGCGATAGGGCCACGTCGCCTTGCCCTCTTTGATCCAGGGGCCTGAACCGACCTCTTCGTACCCCTGCGTGACGGTGGCCGTCGCCGTGAACACGCGCGACCCGGTCACGTAGTAGATGACCCGATCCCCCGGCTCGACCCGCTGCACCTTGCGCCGATACTCTGCCTTCAACCCCTGTCCGGTGAACCCCAGCCGTCGCGTAACGTTATAGTTTTCCTCGTTGCAATTGATCATCCAGAAATTGTGTGGCATAACCCCGACCTGCTCTGGCCGTATCAATTCAGCCTGAAATTGCGCCTATTTTAGCGCACGCGGCCCACGGCGCGGCTCCGGTTCAAAAGGCGACGGGCGGGAGATGTCCCGCCCGTCTTTCCAGACTAACCAAGCCCCGCGCTCATGTTGTAAATCTCCCCGGGACGCCCGCCCTCCGGCAGGCCCAGCGGCAGGTGAACGTTCAGCAGGAACGGCCGCTTCTCCCGCTCCACGACTCCCAGCCCGTGCTCGATGGCGTCGCCGATGTTGGCCTCGTCCGTCGCGTCCATCGCCTCGACGCCAAAGCCCTCCGCCAGTTTCACCGGGTCTATGCCGTCCAGCACCACGCCCCGGTACTCTCCGGTCTCGCGCATGTTTGCGTTGGCATTGGCAAACGAGCTGGCGACGATGCCGTAAGCGCCGTTGTTGGAGATTACGTAAAGCACCGGTACCCCGTGGCTGGCCGCCGTCCACAGCGCATGATCGGAGTAGTACAGCGATCCGTCGCCCACCAGGCCGACCACCGGCGTGTCCGGAGCGCCCAGCTTGGCCCCGATCGCCATGCCCACGCCGTATCCTTCCGACCCGCCGGCCGGACGGATGTATTGGTTCCGGCCCGCTTCGTCGTTGTTTGCCAAAATATCCTGCGCCACGGCAAACTGCTCAATGGTCACCAGCCCGCCGCCGCGGCTCTCCAAGGCCTGGTCCAGCGCATCACCCAGGGCAACGGCTCTCACCTTGCCCTGCTCCGCCGGCACCCGCCACGCGGCGTCCCGACGCTGCGCCCGCAGCGCCGCCACCTCTTCCCGGGCTCTGCTCCGTCGGTCGGACAAATCGTCGGACGAACCGTCAGTGGCATCCAGCAAGGCTTGCGCCGCCCGCTTCTCGTCGGCGAGCACTGCCAGGTCCAGACCAGGGATGTTCTCCAGGTTCTCGGCGTCCGCGCCGATGGCGATGGTCCGCTCGGCGTCGAAGAACGCGGTGTAGTCGCTGGCGTTGCCGGCGCCGTTGTGTGTCACGCCAATGCACAGGATCAGGTCCGGGTCGATGTCCGGGGCCTGCTCCAACCGACGGCCGCCGGCGTGCAGCGGGTGCTTGATTGAGACCGCCCTGGGGTCGCCCACCACCGGCACCCCGAAACGCTCGGCCAATGCGGTCACCTCCGCGATAGCTCCGCTCTTCCATACCCCGTCGCCCACGTACAGCAGCGGACGCTGGGCGTCCCGCAGCGCTCGCGCCACCGCTTCAATGTCGCCATCCGACGGATAGCCGGCGTGGATCTCGGGGAGCTGCCCGTCGATTATGTTCGCCGTGTGCTCGGCCGGCCCCAGCAGCCGGTCGTACACCGCCAGGTGCACCGGACCCACCGGCGGCGTCATCGCCACCCGCAACGCCCGTTCCAGGGCGGCCGGCAGTCCCTCCGGCTCGATGACCGTCCAGTTCGCCTTCATCATCGGCGCCGCGATTGCGGTCGGACCGGCGTTGTGGCTCACGTCCAGGCTGATCTTGCCGGCGAAGCTGCCGGTGTCCCCTGCGAAGGTGATCACCACCACCGGCAGGCTGCCCGTCCACACGTTTATCAGCTGACCCATCGCCTGCGCCAGCCCCGCGCCCAGGTGGACCACCATCACGCCGGGAGCCAGGTTCGCCTGGGTGTATCCGCCAGCCATCGCCGTCACCGCGCCCTCGTGCAGGCCGAGGATGCCGTGGATGTCCGACCGCGCGTGCAGTTCATTGAAGAACAGCGCTTCCCGCGACCCCGAGTTGTTGAAAACGTACTTGACACCCGACGCCACCATCTGTTCGACCATCAGGCGCGACGCGCTGGCGGTCATCTCTCTGGTCTGCATAATGCCTCTCCTGGTTGCCGGTGCTCACACCGGTAAAGCCGTCCGATATTCCTGCCCTGCTCACACGATTCCCTGGGACGCGTCAGGGTCATCAATCCGTGTCCCTGTTGCTACCGCCTGCCATCTCGCCTGACGGATTGGCGACAGTATAGCCCCGAAGAAACCCCGGTCAAGCGAACCCCGCCACCACAGTCAATAGGCTCACGCGTACCCAGTTTCGCCCGATTTGTCATTGCGAGCGAAGCGTGGCAATCCCGTCAGGGCGAAGGATGCCCCCGCTTGAACGAGATCGCCGCGTCGCTGCGCTTCTCGCGATGACAAAATGGGTAGGCGTGAGGGCATCCGGCACGCTGACAATAAAATCAAATCCTGTACATCCTGTGCATCGATGTAAAATCACTCCGGTCGCCGTTTCAAGTGGATACGCATGAGCCCCCTGCGTTGACAACCCCAGTGCGTCCGCCTACCATCGCCGCAATCGGACACCAGACACTCCCCGTCTACTCCAGGAACGACGTGAAAGCTTCGTATTTCGGCTGCATGGGCTACGCCGAGCGGGACCGGTTTCCGGCCGGTTGGCCGGTGCCCCCGGCCTTCCACGACCCCGAAGTTTCCCTGCGTTCCTACCAGGAAGGCATGGAAGAATGCGAACTCGCTGAAGACCTCGGCTTTGACTGGATCAGCCTGTCGGAGCACCACTACTCTGGAAACCGAACCACGCCAAATCCAGCGGTGATGGCCGCCGCCGTCGCCGAGCATTGCCGCACTGCGAAGATCGCCCTGCTGGGCCAGCTGCTCCCCATCAACAACCCCGTCCGCGTCGCCGAGGAAATCGGAATGCTGGACAATCTCACCGGTGGCCGCCTGGTGGCAGCGTTCATGCGCGGCACCCCCAGCGAGGACCAGGTTTACGATCTCAACCCATCGGAGGGCCGGGAACGTCTGACCGAGGCCATGGACCTCGTCCTCAAGGCCCTCACCGAGCCGGAGCCCTTCTCCTGGGAGGGCCGCTACTACCAGTACCGCACTGTGTCCGTCTGGCCGTGGCCGGTGCAACGCCCGCTGCCGCCGCTGCTCGTGGCCACCCGCAGCGCCGACACCGTCCAGTTTGCCGCGTCCCGCCGCCTCGGGCTGGGCATCTCATACGAGCGCCCCGACGATATGGCCAGCGTCGTCGATGATTACCGGCATTGGTCCAACGAAGCCGGCTGGCAGCCCACCTCCGATGACGTCGTCTATCGCGGCGGCATCTGCCTGGCCGAGACCGACGAACAAGCCCACGCCCTGCGCGACCGGGTGCACGCCGCCGGCGGCGGCCGCGGGATGAACATCGGCCGCTCCCTCGCCCAGGCGGTGCAAGCCGCCCGCTCCGGACGATTATCACCGACGCCCGACGCGCCGGCGTTTGCCCCGCCGTCCGGCGGCGCCCCACGGACCCAGCTCAACTTCATCGGCAGCCCCGACACCGTCGCGGAACAACTCCGCGCCTACCACGAACGGTGCGGCGTAGGCGTCGTCGATCTCGCCTTCCAGCAACCCGGTCTCAACCACCAGGACGTGATGGCCGAAATCGAACTCTTCGGCCGCGAGGTCCTGCCCCGCATCCACGAATTCTGACCAGCACGAATTTTTATCCAACGATGAGGCATCATGGCTGACTTCAACACTGGCAGCGTACGCGCCAACGGCATCAACTTCCACTACCTTGAGATGGGCGACGGCCCCCTGGCCATCTGCCTCCACGGGTTCCCCGACCACGCCTACTCCTTCCGCCACCTCCTGCCCGACCTGGCGGCCGCCGGGTTCCGCGCCGTGGCCCCGTTCATGCGCGGCTATGCTCCCACCGAGGCCCCAGCCGACGGCCGCTACCATTCCGCCCTGATGGCCCGCGATGCCGTCGAGCTTATCGGTGCGCTGGGAGCCGATCGCGCCTACCTGATCGGCAACGACTGGGGAGCCGGCGCCGTAGTCGGAGCAACCGCCCTCGCGCCCGAAAAAGTCATCAAGCTGGTGACCATCGCCTCCGGTCGCGTGGACCGCGAACTCAGCCTGGATTTCCAGTATCTCCAGGGCACGTGGCACGGGTTCTTCTTCCAGAGGCCCGATGCTGAGGAGGCCGTTGCCCATAACGACTACGCCTTCGTGGAAGAGTGGTGGCGCTGGGCATCGCCAGAGTGGGACATTCCCGCCGAGTCTTTGGAGAGCATCCGGGCGACCTTCCGCAAGCCCGGCGTCGTCCAGGCCGCCCTGGGCTACTATCGCGCCCGCTACGACGCCTCCCAGGTGGACGATCAGGTGCGCGCCGACCAGGCGGTCATCTCGGCCGGCCCCATCCGCGTTCCTACCCTGGCTCTCCACGGCACTCGCGACCGACCCAGGCGGCTGGAGTCCTTCCTCAGCTCCGGCATGTACTCCTACTTCTCCGCCGGTCTGGAAAAGGTGATCATTCCCGGCACCGGACACTTCATGCACCAGGAACGGCCCGAAGAGGTCAACCCCAAGATCATCAGGTTCCTGACCCGCTGAATCCGGCCCAGCCACCTGTCATTGCGACCCAGCACTTGATGCGGGTGCGGCAATCCCGCCGCTGGAACCGCCACCGCACAGCGTCTGTCATTGCGAGCACAGCGTGGCAATCTCGCCGCCAACGTAGAGACTCCAAAGCCCGTCGGTGCGAATTCCTTGGGGCGGATGAACATCCGCCCCCACTTTGTCACCAGATATTCTGCTCCGTGGCTAGCCTCGGAAAGGGCGGAAGAACTCCCGCACCTCGTGGGCCAGCAGTTCCGGCTCCTCCAATGCGGCAAAGTGGCCGCCCCGGGGCATCTCCACCCAGCGGCGCAGGTCCCATGATCGCTCAGCCCACTCCCGGGGCGGCCTGGCGATCTCCTGCGGGAACATCGCCATCCCCGCCGGCGTGGGTACTATCTCCCCTTCCGCCATCTCCCACACTGAACTCTGGTTTTCCTTGTACATCCGCACCGACGACCCAATGGTGTTGGTCACCCAGTAGATGGTCACCGTGGTCAGCAACTCGTCCTTGGTGTAAGTGCTTTCCACGTCGCCGTTGCAGTCGCTCCACGTCCGGTACTTCTCCACGATCCAGGCGGCCAGGCCGGCCGGGGAGTCGTTGAGTCCGTAGGACAACGTCTGCGGCTTGGTGCCCTGGATGTGGCTGTACCCGCCCTCGCTTTGCTGCCATCGCTCTCGCTGGTCCGAGTGCGCCTGCTCGGCCTCGGTCAGCGGCGCGGACCCCGGCCCGAGATACGGCGTCGGCCGCGTGATGGAGGTCAGGTGCACGCCGATCATCTTGTCCGAGTGGGCGTATCCCAGCCGCGACGTGACGCCCGCGCCGATGTCCCCGCCCTGCGCGGCGAACTTCGGGTAGCCCAGGTTCTCCGTCATCAGCTTGGCCCACAGGTCGGCTACCTTCTGCACCTGCATCCCCGGTTCCTGGGACGCCTGCGAGAACCCGAACCCCGGCAGCGACGGCGCCACCACGTCAAAGGAGTCGGCCGGATCGCCGCCGTGTCCGCCCGGGTCCGCCAGCAAGGGGATGATCTTCGTCATCTCGAAAAACGTGCTCGGCCAGCCGTGGGTGATCACCAGCGGCATCGGGTTCGGCCCGGTGCCGTTCTCCTTGATGAAGTGGATGCTCAGTCCGTCCACTTCCGACTTGTAGTGGTGGAACTCGTTGAGCTTCTTCTCCTGGGCGCGCCAGTCGAAATCCGTGCGCCAATACTCCACCAGTTCCTTGATGTAATCCAGATTGGAGCCGTACTCCCACCCCGAGCCGGGCATCTCGTCCGGCCACCTGGTGTGTTGCAGGCGCCGGCGCAGATCCTCCAGCACCTCGTCGCTGATCGCAATTTCAAAGGGCTCCATGGCAAGCCTCCTTTCGGTTTTGAGTTGGGGCGCCCATGGTGGACGCCCCTGTTTGACAATGATCGATCGCGGAAGTCGCGCCTACGCCTCGATCCGGTAGACCCGCACCGCGGTGTCGTGGAACGCCGCCGCGCGCTCCGAGGCCGAATATCCTTCGGACAGCCGCTTGAAGCCGTTGTACATCACGTGGTACGAGAACGACACCTTGTCCACCGGGAAATTGCTCTCGAACATGCAGCGATCCGGTCCGAAACTGTCCAGGCAGTGTCGCATCCAGTCACCCACGGAATCCGCGATTTCTTCGGAACCCACGGGCGTCTCCCGGGTGTGCCAGTCAAAGCCGATGCGCGGCATCCCGATCCCGCCCAGCTTCATGATGATGTTGGGTTCCGCGCCCACCGCTTCGATGCCGCTGCGCCATTGGGGGATGACCTCGTAGTCCCGGTTGGCGAAGGGCCCGGTGCGCATCATGCCGCCGATGTGGTTGAGCACGATGGTCAGCTCAGGGACGCGGCGAGCAAAGTCGGCCAGTTCCGGCAATTGAGGGAAGTAGACCGAGGTCTCGAGGATCAGTCCCATGTCCTGCAGGACCCGCGCGCCGGCCAGATAGTCGTCGCGGTGCAGCAGACCCTCCACCTCCCGGTTCTCCACGTCCGGATGGGGATCCCAACCCACCGAGTGCCTGATACCGCGGAAGCGGTTCGGGCTCGCCGCCTGTAGCGCTTCCAGTACCGGCCGGACACCCTCGCCCATCTTCAGGTCGGCCCGCCCGATGATCGCCGCGGCCGCCCGGCCTTCACCGTGGGCACCGGTCGCACTCTCGTCGGCAATAGCCTGGACGAATTCCACCTCGCCCACGGGGCGCATCTCTTCAGGCCCGTCGGTCCGGTACTCGGAGCGCGCCTCCACGAACACCGTGGACCGCACGTTGTGTCCGCTGTTGATGTCGGCTGCCAGGTCCGGCAGCAGATATTGCTGGTAGTCCACCGGCTCTGGACGCTGCACCCAGAAATGATGGTGCGGGTCGCAGATTGGGAGTTCGGGTTCCAGTATGGGTTCCGTCGTCAGGGCCAGCCATTCGTTGCCACTCGGCGGCATGATCTTACCTCCGGCTCCGGTGTCGTTCGGGTAACTGTTCACAATTCAGGAGGCTGTCATTGCGAGGCGCTTGCGCCGTGGCAATCTCGCCACCGTAGCAGCAACGTCTGCCCTAAAGGACTCCCTTGCGCCAACGGGATTGCCGCGCTTCGCTCGCAATGACACTTCCCGCAACTCTAAACCGTTACTCGTTCGGGGGTTATCGGGCCGATGATAACACGGCCCGTGTCCGCCTCCGGATTATGCGTTCGCCACCGCCAGCGCGCCGACGGCCACGGTGCCCACCTCAATGGGCAACGGCTCCCAGGTGACGCCCCGGTCGCCGCTGCGGTACAGCTTTCCGCCGTCGGTCCCGCCGTAAACCGTGTTCGGCTCCTGCGGGTCCCACTCAAAAGCCACCATCATGTCAGTCGGCTCGTCACCCTCGCCGACCCCCTGGACCAGTTCCCAGCTACGCCCAGCGTCGGTCGATCGGTAGAACTTGGGACTCCCGCGCCGCGCGTTCTCGGAAACGGTCACCAGCACCAGGTCCGCGTCGTCGGGCGCGGCCGAGATGTGCAAAGTGTACCGCCGGTCCAGACCGTCATTGATCATCTCCCAGGTCTCGCCCCCGTCATCCGAGCGATAGGGCGCCACCGCCGTCGCCACGTAGAGCCGGTCGGCCCGGTCCGCGCTCAGGTTGACGCAGTGGATGTCATCGTTCAGGCCGGACAACTGCTTCCAGCTGGAGCCGCCGTCCCCCGAACGCACCATTCCTCCCACCTCGATACCGGCGTAAAGGTCGTTCACCGAACCCGGCGCCGCCCGCAGGTCGCGCACATGCGAATCACGTGTCGGCGCATGGAACCCCCATTGGGTTGCCTCAGGCACCGCGCGGAATGCGTCGAACTCGTCCCAGGTCGCCCCACAGTCGGCCGAACGCCAGATCTCCGCCGGCTCGCTGCCGACATACACGGAGTCGGCGTCATCGGGATGGGCCAGCACACTGTGCGCGTAATCGGTCGGGTACGCACCCAGGTGTTCCCACGTCATTCCGCCGTCGTCCGTCCGGTACACCCCCGCCTCGTAGGCGGCCAGGTACGCCCGCGACGGCGCCACCGGGCTGGCGCTGAGGCGCGCCGCCGCGTGCTCCAAAGCCGTCACTGGTCCCTGTTTCCAGGTCTTGCCACCGTCGTCGCTGGACACGGTGCATACTCCGTCGTGCATTCCCACGTAGATTCTCTTGGTTCCGGCCATGTCAGTCCTCCTTGCGCGGGAAATCGCTCCTTTCCGTGAGCACGAATATACCACTAGCGGGCCAGCGGGCGGCGAACTCGCCGTCACGATAACAAGCCCAGGCAAATTGCTGCGGACATCCATGTTGGTCCATGCACTGTGGCGCTTCACCACCGACATCCGATTGGTCGTCATGAACATCTCACGCGGCCGGACCCGCAACAGGTATAATCCAGCAGATCTACATCCGCGCCCCGAGATACGACGCCGGCCCGCCCCGGCGAGGTTCAGCATGACCACCGCCAAAACGCCAAAATCCCCATCTGCATACCAGCTACCGGAACCGCCCAAGACTCCGGACGAAAGAATGACCGCCTCCCGCCACCTGTCCATCACCGGCAGCGCTCACTTCCTGGCTCAACACTTGGGCAATCCCGAAACCACCATCATCGGCGGCGACTTGTACATTACGTCGGTTGCACCTGCTGAACTGGCAGACATGACCGACGTGCCCTACCCTGATCTTATGGTGGCCTTCGACGCTGACCCCACCGCGTACGTGGCCCGCAACGGATACGTAATATCGGAGCAGGGGAAGCCTCCGGACTTTGTGCTGGAGGTAGCCTCTCGCTCCACCGGACGGCGGGACACCATCGATAAGCGCATCATCTACGCCCAGCTGGGCATACCGGAGTACTGGCGGTTTGACGAAACTGGGAGATCCCACGGGGCCCGCCTGGCCGGGGACCGTCTGGTGGAAGGCGAATATGTGCCCGTCCCGATTGACGAATTGCCAGACGGCAGTCTTCAGGGCCGGAGCACCGTGCTCAACCTGTACCTGAGGTGGACAAACGGACTACTGGGTTGGCATGATCCTGCCACCGGCCAGCACATCACCACTCTGTCCTCCGAACGCGAAGCCCGCATCCGGGCCGAATCCAGGGTCGAGGAACTCGAAAGCCAGCTCCACCAACTGCGCGGCGAACGATCACAGGCATGAATGCCCTCTCCCCGTCAGCCTAGCCGCAGCTCGTTCCACCGTCCAGGAGTAACTGCCATGCCCCGCCCATTGACCACCCAGGAAGCCCACGAATTTCTGGACAGCAAACCCGGCTGGATCGTACTGACCAGCCTGGACCCCGACGGCTTCCCGCACTCCGTTCCTCTCGGCTACTTTCGCCTGGGAGACGAGATATTGATGGGTGTGCGCGCCAACACGCACAAGCAGCACAACATTCAGCACAACCCCAACGTCAGCCTGCTGCTGGAAACCGGAAGCACCATGCAGGACATCAAGGGGCTGATGGTGCAGGGCACGGCCACAGTCCACACCGAACCCGACGAGATACTGCACTACTCCCGAGAAGCAGCCAAGCGTCGCGGTGTCCCCGAAACCGACCTGCCCACCGAGCCCCGGCCGGGCGCGGCGTACATCAGGGTCACCCCGGTCCGCATCCGTTCGTGGGACTACTCCGAGGACCCGCCCCGCGACCGCCGGCGCTAGGTCGCAGAGGACATCGCTATTGCAGCAGTTGGGTCAGCGCGGAATATTCCGGTTGACCCACTCCAGTTCCTCCGCCTCCGAGTCGAAGTAACCGAAGCGGTGGAACAGTCCGGTCTTGCCCCTGGCGCTGCGTATTTCTGCCCGCTTGGCGTCGGTTGCCGCCGCGTTCACGGTCATCGCGCCCGTGTCAATCACGACGCCGTAATCGTCCAGCGCCGATGCGAGCGAAACGAAACCGTCCTTCACGTCGTCCAGCACCAACTCGGGCTCACGCTCCAAGGGGTCACCCCACCCACCACCGCCGGCCGTGCAGATCCGCACCAGGTCGCCGCACTTCCAGTGGTTGTCGTCGGAAAAGGCACGAATCTCGCGTTCTTCGGGTGTCCCCGGATTGAGGATCACCCTTGACAGTCCGCCGCCCTTGCCGCCGGCCACGCCCCAGGCCGGGAACCGGTTGTTCTCCACACGCAGCCCGAAGGTACCTTCGTCCGCCAGCAGTCGCACGTCCCGGATTACTCCGCAGCCGCCCCGGTACTTTCCCGGCCCGCCCGAATCGGTGGCGATGGCGTACCGTTCCAACCGCAACGGGTACTCCATCTCCATGAACTCGCCGGGATAGTTTTCGTTGTGCCGCTGGTAAATCGCGTCCAGCCCGTCGCCAAAGGGACGCGCCCCGTGTCCCACCGCGATCCCGTCGGTACACAGCAGCCAGTTCCCGGACCCGCTCTCCTTCATCCGCCAGTAGGCAATCACGTACACCGCCGCCGCCGCCATGACCCTGCCCTCCGTGGCCTGCGCCACCACCGCCCGCACCGCGCTCTTCAGCTTGGTGAATGTATGCGCGCGACACCCCAACGCCGCCGGCCATTCCGGCCGCAGGATGCTGCCCTGTCTCAACTGCACGTCGTCAATCCCCGCCAGCAGCCCGTGGTTGGCCATGAGCGAGGTGTCGAACTGGTGGAAATACTGGCCGAAATAGGCCTTCAGCGCCCCGTCGCTGGCGATCAAATTGATGGAACCGTCCGCCTGGTCATCGCTGTCGGTGGCGTCCAGCAGTATCTCATCACCGCGCCGGATCAGCTTGATGTGGAAGGAGTGCCAGTGCTCGCCGACCCCGCCGTGGTCCATGTAGTCGCGCACCGAATACTCGCCCTCCGGGATCATCTCCAGCGTCTTGTCCCGCACCAGCCGGCCCGTGTCGGCCTGGTCCTCCGCAATCGCCGCCACCATTGTGTCCCGCCCGTAACGCTCGAACATCTCCAGCAGCCGTTCCTGCGCGCGGTTGGCCGCCGACATCAGCGCCCGCGAGTCGCCCTCCAGCAGGTCAGGGTACCTGGAGTTGCGCAGGATAATGCGGTAGGCCTCTTCGTTCAACCTGCCGGCGTCGATGATCTTGATCGGCGGCACCAGCGTCCCGTCGTGGAAGATCTCCGTGTTCGCCGGCCCGATGCTCCCGGGCCGAGAACCGCCCAGGTCCCAGAAATGGGCGAAGGAATGACAGTAGGCCACCACCTCTCCGTGGAAGAACACCGGCGCGATGAACACCATGTCCGGCGTGTGCGTGATGCTGCCCTGGGACAGGTACGGGTCGTTGTACCAGTACAGGTCGCCGGGCTTCATCTGCTCCACCGGATAGTAGTCCCACACGCAGCCCAAAATGTCGCTGCCCATGGTGTCGCCGTAGATTTCACGTCCACCAGCGTCCAGGAAGCTGACGGTGTAGTCCTTCTTCTCTCTGATGAAGGCCGACATGGCGGTGCGCTCGATGATCAGCTCGCACTCCAACCGCGCGGCCCGCAGCGAACCGCGAATCAACTGCCGGGTCACCGGGTTGACCGGCTGGGCCTTGTCGGATTGATTCGAGAGAACGTCGGTGGGGCGTTCGGTGATAGTCATGTCACTCTCCGGTGGCGCGCATAATGCAGTTCCCGTATCGGTCGATACGGGTTTCCCATCCCGGGTTGATCACCACCGTGGAGTCCATCCCTTCCAGGATGGCCGGCCCGACGATGCTGGACTCCGGGGACAATCGCTCCCTGCGGTAGATGGGGCACTCGACGAAATCCCGGGACTCTTCGAAGTACACCTGCCGCCGATCGACAACGGCATCCGCTGGATCGCTTCCCGCCGCCGGCAGCATGGGCATGGCGACGTCACCCAGGTGGCCCGACGCCGTCACCCGCAGCGTCACGATCTCCACCGATTGGT
This sequence comes from Dehalococcoidia bacterium, assembly GCA_022827095.1. Classification (GTDB taxonomy): domain Bacteria; phylum Chloroflexota; class Dehalococcoidia; order Lucifugimonadales; family UBA3495; genus Bin87. The sequence continues at coordinate 111,911 of JAJDTP010000025.1, read as the reverse complement.
CCAGCGAAAATCCGTAGAGCTGGGAATGACGGCGATGAAACTCTTCGATCAACCCGTCCAACCCGGGCCGGTCAATCCGTGTGCCTTCGTAGGGGATGGTCAGCTCCGAACCCTGGTGCTCGTAGCGCAGGTCGGCCGACCATGACAGCAGCCGGCCTGAACTGGCGACGCCTTCCGTTTCCAGCCACTGTTGCCCTTCCCGCTCCAACCCGCCGAAAATCTCGGCCATAGCCTGCAAATCGTAGTCCGGCGGCTGTTGCAACGACGTCCGGGCGTAGTCGTTCTTGAACTCCGCCACCAGCAACCCGTACGCGGACGCAATCCCCGGGTGTGGCGGCACCACCACCGTCGTCACGCCCAAAAGATTCGCCACCTCGATGGCGTGCATCGGCCCGGCCCCACCGTAGGCTACCAGCGCGAATTCCCTCGGATCGTAGCCGCGCTCCACGCTGATGTTGCGGATTGCCCCGACCATGGCGTTGTTGGCGATCTGCAGGATGCCGCTGGCCGCGCCGGCCACATCCATCCCCAACCGCGCGGCTACCGCATCCCCGATGGCGCTGGCCGCGGCTTCAGCATCCAGCGTGAGTTGACCACCGGCGATGCTGGGACTGACTCGCCCCAGGACCAGATTGGCGTCGGTCACGGTGGGCAGGTTCGAGCCTCGGCCGTAGCAGGCCGGCCCGGGGTCCGCTCCGGCGCTGGCCGGCCCCACCGTCAGGCTCCCGTAGGGCGAAACCTCGGCGATGCTGCCGCCGCCGCAACCGATGGTCGCGATGTCCAGCATGGGCAACTGCACCGGCCAGTTCCCCAGCCGGCCGTTCAGGGTCAGGCCCGGCTGCCGGTCCTGCATCAGGGAGACGTCGGTGCTGGTGCCGCCCATGTCGAAGGATATGCAGTTAGCGACCCCGGTCGCCTCGGCAATCTGCAACGTAGCCATCACGCCGGCCGCCGGCCCCGACAGCGCCGTGTACACCGGCTGCTGAACCGCCGTGTCCGCTCCGATTATGCCCCCGTTGGACTTCATGATCGACAGCGACGCCGCGCTGCCGAACGCCCGCAGCGAACCCTGCAGGTTTTCGATGTAGGTGCTCACCCGCGGAGTGACGTAGGCGTTCAGCACCGTGGTGATGGCGCGCTCGTACTCCCGGTAAACCGGCAGGACTTCAGAAGACAGCGAGACCGCCAAACCCGGCAGTTCTTCCCGGAGGATTTCCCGCGCCCGTCGTTCGTGGGCCGGGTTGGCATAGGAATGGAGGAACGCCACCGCGACGGCTGCCACGTCTTCGCGCTGGAAATGCCTGGCCGCCTGCCGCACTCCGTCCTCGTCCAATGGCTCCAGGATTTCGCCGTCAAAAGCGGTTCTTTCGTTCACCTCAATACAATCCCGAGGGCGAACCGGTCGCTCGGGTTTCACCCAGGAGTTCGGGTTGGCCAGTCGGGGCGTCCCGTGCCGCGCTATTTCCAGCACGTACCTGAAGCCCTCGGTGACCAGCAGTCCCACCGGCGCGCCCCGGTTCTCCAGCACAGAATTGGTGGCGATGGTCGTGCCGTGGAAGATGTGATCCACATCACCGGCGCTCACGCCGTGGGCCGCCAGGATTTCGCTGATCCCCGTCATGAACCCGACCGACGGGTCGCCGGGCGTTGACGGGGTTTTATGGACCCACTGGGCGTTGGAGGCCGTGTCACAAAGAACGATGTCGGTGAAAGTCCCACCGACATCGACTGCTACCGAATACGAAGGCATGATCCTCTCGCCGCCCGCTTACTTGGCAAACAGGGCCGCGATCCGCTCCCCAACGATATGGTCCTCTCCCTCGTTCAGCCCGAACATGTGGATGGTGATGCAGTCCTCTCCGTCCCGCACCCGCGTCCAGATCGGCGGGTCGCCCTCCTTGAGCCGGTCCCGCAGATCGTAAATGTCGAAGCCGGCCACATCCGCGTCCACCCGGATGTTCAGCCCATAGGGTTGGTGGCCGATGACATTGTCTATCATCTCGGCGTTCAATCCCGCTACGCCGTCGATAGCGCTGAAAATGACCCGGGTCCGCCGTTCCGCGTCGGCCAGCCGGTCCTCGTGGTTCATGGTCATCCAGACCTGCACCGCCGCCACCGCGCCCATCATCTCCTGCCGGTCGACCTTCTGGGGCCGTCCCACGCCGCGCACCCGCCGGCCTTCGTAGCTGGCGAAGGCCTGGAGCCCGATCTTCCGTATCATCTCCTCGGAACCCAGCGCCAGACCGGTCGATTGCGGCGCGCCCATGTACTTGGCCGCGATGCACTGGAAATCCGCGCCCATCCGCACGTACTTGCCGAAATTCTCCAGGGGATAGATCTGGCCCGCCGCGTCCACCGTGACCAGCACGTCGTGGGCGTGGGCGATGGCGATGGTGTCTTCCAGGGACAGCGCGTCGGGATCGTACTCCTGCTCCACGGCGTAGTAGTGCACCGCCGCCGTGTTGGGCCCGATGGCCTTTTCCAGGTCTTCGGCGGTGGTCTGCTCTTCCGAGCCGAACATGACCAGCCTGGCGCCGGCCAACTCGAGGCACCGGTCGTACCAGTACCGTTGCCGCGTCTGGATGAGGATCTCGTTCTTCATCCCGTCGGTGTTGGGCAACTGCTGGATACGATCATCGTCGTCGCCGGCCATGGCCGCAGCGGTGGCCAGCATCAGGGCCGAACCCGCGCCCGACGTTATGTAAGCCGCCGGCACGTTGGTCATGCGCGCTATGGCCGCGCCCGCCGCCTCCTGCAACTCCATGAGCGGGATGTACGCCCCGTCGGCCTGCGCCATGGCCTCCCGCACCTCCGGGATCGGTGTGGAACCGCCCAGCATGGTGACACTGCCGGTGGCGTTGATCACCGGCACCGCTCCCAGTTCCTTGTAGATGTTTCCCCAATCGACGGTGGTCATGGTTGGGCTCCTTTTGGCGGTATCATCCTATCGGTGGCGTGGCTCGATTGGGTCGTCGCTGCCTTCCGGCGGCACGGTCCAGGGGTCTTCGCCGGTCAGCCGCGCTATTTCTCCGTAAATGCGGTTCAAGTCGTCGGTGACCCGGTTGGCCATGTCAGTATAGTCGGAGATGGGAGTGAGCAGCGGGCCGTAACGTGTGCCCCCGGCGAAGTTGTTAAGCTGGCCCAGGTCGCTGACGGGCTGCCATCGTAAGTTGGCGTCGTTGGCGCGTATCTGCGCCAGCAGCCGGTCAAGTTCGTGAACGTGGAGGTATTCGTACCCCTGCGCCGAAATCAGGGCCTTCATCGCGTGTTCCAACGCCTGATGCCCGTTGTACGCGGTAACTCTGTCGGTCACCCCGGCATCCAGCATGACGTGCATGGCGCGGTAGTACGTGTTGGCGTCGGCGATGCGGAGTTGGCGTTCCATAGGTTCGTCACAGTGGTCGGGGTCGTCGGGCGCGTCGTCGCCGGGGAAATCGTCCGGGTTACGGGGCATTGCGATGCCTTCCCGCCGGGCAAACCGCGCGACGTGGTTCAGGGCGTGTCGGCTTTTCCGCTCGTATTCGGCCCGCGACAGATAAACGAAGTCAATGCCAACATCGTCCTGATAGGCCAGGCGAGCCAGTTCCCTGGCAGTCTGCTGAATGTCCCTCATCTGCCGGTCCAGGTCGAGAAACTCCGGCTCAATAATCATCAGGTCGATGTCGGAGCGGTCAGTCCAGTCAGCCCGCGCCCGCGAGCCAAACAGGATAACGCACTCGGCGTCGATGGCGTCACGGAGGGCCTGGGCGACGCGCAATGCCCTGGCGTCCGGCCCCGCGTGGCCGGGTGCGGCTTGCGTTATATCGACAATGGGAGTGGTCATCGTTATTCGCCCGTGAAAACCGGCGGCCTCCGTTCGCGGAACGATGCCGCCGCCTCGGCCACGTCGTTCGGCGCGCGGCGCGCGAACACGATGCTGTGCGTTTCGTACTGGAGTTGGTCGTCCAGCGTAGTGTCCAGGCTGCGCTGCATGGCCCTTTTCGACATCTGCATGGCGACCGGCGGCCACATCGCGATCTGTTTCGCTAGCCCCATAGCTTCGCCCAACAGGTTCTCCGATGTGGTCAGCCGGTCCAGCAACCCAAGCCGGTATGACTCTTGCGCGTCCACCGTGCGGCTGGTGAACACCAGGTCGAACGCCCGGCTCGACCCCACGATGCGGGGCAGGAAGTAGGACAGGCCGGAATCGGGGCTCAGGCTGCGCTCGATGAACACCGTCTTGAACCGGGTGTTCTCGCAGCCCACCCGCATGTCGCAGGCCAGTGCCAAGCCCATGCCCGCCCCGGCGGCAACCCCGTTCACCGCGGCGATGGTCGGCTTATTCAGGTCCCGGTAGACCATTAGGGCCTGCCGGCCGACCCAGTTGTACTCGTCCAGCCGCTCGCCACGACCAGCATCTTCGTCGCTGGGACGGGTCCCCGTCAGATCGGCGCCGGAGCAGAACCCGCGACCCTCCCCAGTGAAGACGACAACCCGCACACCGTCGTCGTCCCGCAGTTCCTCACACGCCGCCATCATATCGTGGTGCAGGTTCCGGTCGATGGCGTTGAGCTTTTCGGGCCGGTTCAGCGTAACCAGCGCGATCTGGCCGTCATGGTCGACACGCAGGTTGTCGTACCCCATGCTATTTCACCGCCAGCATGTCGCACGCCAGGCCCAGCATGATCTTGGTGCCGCTCACCAGGCTCTTGATACCCGCCGATTCGTTGGTCCCGTGGGTGTAGTTAAGCATCGGGTCGTCGTCCGGGTGGGAACCGGAGAAACCGTAGGTCACTGTGCCCAGGGGCCGGGTGAACCGCGAATCGGTAAACCCGTTGCTGATCGCCGGCACCCACTGGATGTTGTCCCGCTGCAGGGCCTGACCAGTGACGCGTCGAATGCTGTCAGAAAGCGGCGACTCGAAGGGCGAAGAGTTTGGCCTCGCCATGTAGTCGATCTCGTATGAAACCCCCGGGACGTCTGCCAGCACTTCGTCCAACTGCTGCCTCACGTAATCGTCGTCCTGGTGGGGCAACGTGCGCACGTCGCAGGTCAGGCGGATCGATTCCGGCACGCTGTTGGACTTGATGCCGCCCCGCACCATGGTGGGCGTCAGCGTCATGCGCGACAGGGCCCGTAGCATGGACGCGAAGCGCGGGTTGTCAGTCTCAATCTCCGCGATGATGTCGTCCACGTTCTCAGCCGACGGCTTGTGCTCAATGGCAAAGGTTGAGAGGTGGTCGAAAATTGCGCCGGAAGTGTCCCGATCCGCCTCAAAGCCCTCGATGGAGGACAGCGCCCGGCTCAGCCGGTACAGCGCGTTGGTCCCCTGCCACGGCACCGAGGCGTGGGAACTGGTCCCCTTGACATCGATCTCCACCTGCAGGCGGCCTTTTTCGCCCACGCCCAGCACGTAGGTCAGCGCGCCCGCCGCCTCGATGGGGGTACCTCCGCCCTCGTTGACGGCAAAGGGCGCCGCCAGCTTTTCCGGATAGTTGTCGGCCAGCCAGCCGAACCCGTAGCGGCCGCCGTGTTCCTCGTCCGCCCCGGCCGCCAGGATCAGCCCATCCTCCAGCTCGATGCCGTTGCGTTTCAGGATGCGGACGGCCATCAGCTGCGCCGTGAGCAGCCCCTTGCAGTCCGTCGCGCCGCGGCCGAATATGCGCCCTTCCGCTATCGTCGCGCTGAAGGGCGGGAACCGCCATTTCGACTCGTCCTCCACCGGGACGACGTCGGTGTGCGACATGAACATCAGCCCGGCGTCGCCCGACCGTCCCTCCAGGCGTGCTATGAGGTTGCCCCGGTTGGGCGCCGACTCCAAAATCTCGGACTCGATCCCATCCTCGGCCAGGAAGTCGCGGGCCAACTCGCAGACCGGCGTCTCATCCCCGGTGGGCATGAAACCCGTGTTCACCGATGGGATGCGCACCAGCGCCTGTTCGAGGGCGACGATGTCGTTTTCGGCTTGGTCAACCTGGCGGAAAAGGTCAGTTAGGTCGGGCATCGCCGGTTCCTCCTCGCCATGCCCCTTCGAGGGCTCCTGGCGCATCGCCGTGAGTGTATGCAGGGGGCCGGCGGGTGTCAATCCAGGTCATTCACTCACGCGTACCCGCCTACCGGAACCTGTCATTGCAAGCGAAGCGTGGCAATCCCGTCAGGGTAACGGACGCCGCCGGAGGAATTAACTCGATCCACCGAGACAGAAACTCCCGCCGCCGATTAGGTCAACCGGCCGACGCTCAAAAGCCACCCCAATTGACAACGACCCCGCTATGGCATCGGCGAGGCCGTTGACGTTATATTTAACCTACGCCCGGACCCACCTGGCGCGCCTGTCTGCGGATGCTGCCGGCGGCAACTATGACGACCTCAACCCAAGTCTATTACCGCAAGTGGCGGCCAGGCACTTTCTCCGACCTGGCCGGCCAGGAGCACGTGGGCAACACGCTCCGCCAAGCTGTGATGCAGGGCCGAGTCAGCCATAGCTACCTATTCTGCGGCACCCGCGGCAGCGGCAAGACCACCACCGCCCGGGTACTGTCCAAAGCCGTCAACTGCCTGGACCCGCAGGACGGCGACCCCTGCGATCAGTGCGCCATCTGCGTGTCCATCAACGAGGGCCGCAACCTGGACATCATCGAGCTGGATGCCGCCAGCAATCGCGGCGTGGAGGAGATCCGCGAGATCCGCGACAAGGTCCATTTCCAGCCGGCCCAGAACCGGCGCAAAGTCTACATCATCGACGAAGCCCACATGCTCACCCGTGAGGCTTCCAACGCCTTCCTCAAGACCCTGGAAGAACCTCCCGCCCACGTCATTTTCATCCTCTGCACCACCGAAGCCGACCGCATCCTGCCCACCATCCTCTCGCGCTGCCAACGGTACGATTTCCGTCGCCTGCCCGGCCAGACCATCTACGACCGCCTGGCCTACATCACTGACCAGGAAGGCGTGGCCATCCAGCCCGACGCGCTCCGCATGGTAGCGCGCAACGCCGGCGGCTCCATGCGCGACGCGCTGAATATGCTGGAGCAACTGGCCGTATCCGCCGACCAGGAAATCACCCTCCGCGACGTCGAAGAGGCCCTGGGCCTGGTGCGCAGCGACGCCTACCTCATCCTGGCGCAGAAGATGCTGGCCGGCGACACGTCCGGCTCGCTGGAGACCATCAACGACGTGGTGTGGGAAGGCGGAGAGCCACGCCAACTGCACCGCCAGACCCTGGACATCCTACGCTCCATACTGCTTTTGTCGTGGGACGCAGGCGAGACCCTGGACCTCCCGCCGGACCTATTGGCCAGTCTCCGGGCCGAGGCCCAGAAACACGACGCTCCGACCATATTGCGCGCCGTCCGGGTCTGGGGCGAAGCCAACCTGCGCTATGACGCTCCGTCCACGCTGCCCCTTGAAATCGCCGCGGCGGAGATCTGCCGGAAAGACGTCAGCATCGCAACGCCGCCACCTACTGCACCCGCCCCACCGACGCCGCCAGCTCCACGCACGCCGCGACGCGACGCTCCGCCTTCCAGCCCACCGGCACGTGATTCCCGACCCGCTCCCGCGACACCAGCGCGGCCGTCGCCTTCGGCCAGTCCCGAGACTCCGGCCCGGTCGAATGCGCCAGCCGCGTCCGCCGACAGCCTCCAGGGGCGCTGGGAACAGGCGGTCCGGCAGCTGGGTCGCGTCAAAGGCAGCAAGTACAATCTCGGCGCCCTGCTGCGCGATTGCCGCCCGAACAGCGTTCACCTGTCGGATGACGCCACGACACTGGTGTTGCCCTTCACCAACTCCGCCAACCTGGACCGAATGCAGGAAGAACTCAACGATCCCAGGGTTCGTGATACCATTGAGCAGGCTATAGAACAGTTCTTCGGGGAACGCCACCCGTTCACGGTCACCCTGGCCGGCGCCAACGGTGAGGGCGACCGCCCGGCACGCAACCCCATGCAGGATAGCCCTCTATATCGCACCGCCATCGGCTTGGGAGCGCGTCCAATCGAGGAAAACTAGCAGGAGGCTCCGTACATATCATGATGAACCGCAAGATGATGCGCCAGGCCCAGCAACTGCAGAACCGGTTGGCCAAGGCCCAGCAGGAACTGGAAGAGATGACCGTCGAAGGCTCCGCCGGCGGGGGGGTGGTACGCATCACCATGACCGGCAAGCAGGAAGTCACCGAGGTGGTCATCGAACCCGAAGCGGCGGAAGACATCGACCTGTTGCAGGACCTCGTGGTCGCCGCAGTCAACGACGCCTTCAACCGGACCCAGGAACTCGCCGCCCAAAAGATGGGAGCGGTCACCGGCGGACTGAACATCCCCGGCCTGTTCTAACGCTCCTGTCATTGACCGGCCTGTTCAACGCTCCTGTCATTGCGAGGAGCGCAGCGACTCGGCAATCTCGCTCGCGTGACGACGATCTGCACCGGAGCAGAGCGGATCGTCCCGCCTCGCTCAGAATGGCATGGTGTGAGGAATCTCGCAGGTAGTTGGGAGTCAGTCGCGGCAATCGCCCTCATCATGGTCAGCGAATACAATCCCGGCACTGCCAGGTCCCTCAGCCGGCTCATTGACGAGCTCAACCGGCTGCCCGGCATCGGCCCCAAGAGCGCGCAACGCATCGCCGACCACGTCATCCGCCTGCCCGGCGAAGAGGCCCGGTCGCTGGCCGACGCAATCCTGGAAGCCCGGGACAGCCTCGTGTTTTGCGACCCGTGCCGTAACCTCACCGATGCCTCTCCCTGCGATATCTGCTCCAACCCTCAGCGCAACCAGGACCAGATCTGCGTGGTCGAAGAGCGTCGCGACCTGGTGGCACTGGAGCGGACCCGCTCCTACCGGGGCCTCTATCATGTGCTCCACGGCGTGCTTTCGCCACTCAATGGTGTCGGCCCCGAGGACATCCACCTGCCGCAGCTGTTCGACCGCCTGCGTGACTCCGACAGCCCCTTCCAGGAGCTGATTGTCGCCACAAACCCGACCCTGGAAGGCGATGCCACCGCCGACTTCATCAACCGCAGGCTGGCCGGTTCCGGCATACGGATCACCCGGCTCGCCCGCGGGCTACCCGTCGGCGGCTCGCTGGAGTTCGCCGACGAGACCACGCTGAGCCGCGCCCTGGCCGGCCGCAGCGCCCTGGATTAGCGCGGCGGACCGAGCAATGACCTCGACCCGAACCTACCGCGCCCTGGGCCTGACCCTGCGCCGTGCGCCCGCGCGTGAGGCCGACCTGCTCTCCGTGATATACACCCGCGAGCACGGCAAATTGGAACTGCTGGCCCGTGGCGCACAGCGCCTGACCAGCAAGCTGATGGGCCACCTTGAACCGCTGACCCTAGTGCGCGTGTCCGTGGCCCGAGGCCGTTCCATGGATCAGGTCACCGAGGCCGAGGTGGTCGACGCCTTTCCCGCCGTAAAGAACGGCTACGAGAACTCCGCCCGCGGCTTGTATGTCGCCGAACTCGTCGATGGTTTCAGCGCGCTGTCCGTCGCCAACGCAGAATTGTTCAGTCTCGCGGTTGAGACTCTGGAAGCGCTGGGCACCGCCAGGAGTGCCGATCTCACCCTGCGCTACTTCGACCTGCAGTTGCTCCGGCTATCCGGTTTCATGCCGGAACTATACAACTGCGTGGAGTGCGGTGTTGATCTGGAGCCCGATCGCCACCGGTTCGCGGTAGGAGCCGGCGGCGCGCTTTGCCCCGATTGCGGCCCGCCTGACGTGATGGTGCGGCCCCTGTCATTGCCGGCGCTGAAACTGCTGCGGCTGCTGCATCGTACTGAAACTGTTGGAGCCTTGCCCGAATTGGCGGTTCCGCCGCCGCTGGAACGCGAGGTGCGGGAGACGCTGAACGTAACCTTGCAGTATTGGCTTGACCGTAGGGTGCGATCCCAGGAATTCTTAGAAATTGCAAAATTCGCCTGAATTTGTTTCAGTCTGGTATTGACCTGATAATGGACAATGGCGTAAAAGACCGACACATACAGGCTATCAAAATCGTTACTCTTATAGAACGGTCGCATAAACCAGCAGCCGCTGAAATTCAGGCGGCGTCTGTTTGAACCTGTTTCTTTGGTCATCAGCCCAAAATTGGGTCGACCGAAAATAATCATCAATGCTCGCGATGACGGGCTTCGTGCGCCGGCAAGGCGCGATGGGAGTGTTTCAGGGGTGCATATATGTTTGACAAGGTATTGGTGGCAAATCGCGGCGAGATAGCCGCTCGCATCATCCGCACGTGCCAGCGCATGGGCATCGCGACCGTGGCGGTATATTCCGAAGCCGACACTGGCGCCATGCACACCCGCATGGCCGACCAATCGGTGTGCATCGGGGGTGCCGCGGCAAGGGATTCGTACCTGAACGTCGATGCGGTGCTGGATGCCTGCCACAGCACCGGCGCCCAGGCGATCCACCCAGGCTATGGGTTCCTTTCCGAAAACAGTGAGCTGTCCCGGCGGTGCAAAACAGAGGACGTGATCTTCATCGGCCCTGGCGAAGAAGTCCTCAACCAGATGGGTGACAAGCTCTCCGCCCGTCGTGTTGCCCGCAAATCCGGCCTGCCGATCATGCCAGGCACCGAGGAGCCCGTCAGCGATGACGAGGCCATTTCGAAGGCGTGGGAACTGGGGTTCCCAATGATGGTGAAGGCCACCGCGGGCGGCGGCGGCATCGGCATCCATGTTGTCCATTCGATGGCCGAGCTGGAACCGATCATCGATCGGACCCGCAAAACAGCCCAAGCAGCCTTCGCCGACTCCAGCCTGTTTTACGAGCGGTACCTGGAGGGAGCATCCCACATCGAGGTACAGTTGATTGCCGATCAGTACGGCAATGTGCTTCACCTGCACGAACGAGACTGTTCCATCCAGCGCCGCAACCAGAAGCTGATTGAGGAAACGCCGGCGTCGGCCAAGCTACCCGGAGAGGTCCGGCAGCAGATCGGCCGTTTGTCCCGCCAACTGGGCCGAGAGGTCGGTTACACCAACGCCGGAACCGTGGAATTCCTCGTCACCCCGGACGGCCACTTCTACTTCCTGGAAATGAACCCGAGGTTGCAGGTGGAGCATGGAGTATCCGAGCTCCTGACCGGGCGGGACATCGTCGAGCTCCAGTTACAATCCGCAGCCGGCGTACCGTTTGCTCTGAGTCAACGCGACATCCACGCCACCGGCCACGCCATAGAGGCGCGCGTGTACCCCGAGGACCCCGACACCTGCCTGCCCAACGTCGGAGTGGTGACCGACGTGCATCTGCCGCAAGGCGACAACGTTCGCGTGGATACCGCGCTTTACGTTGGGTACGAGGTTTCGCTACACTACGAACCGCTGCTCGCCAAGGTGATGGCTTGGGGGCCCGACCGGGACGCGGCAATCGCGACCCTGGACTGGGCCCTGGCGGATTTCCGGCTGGAAGGCGTCAAAACCAACATCCCGCTGCTGCGGGACGTGCTGGCCAGCCCGGAGTTCAATTCGGGCGGATACCATACCGGAACCCTCGCAACCATTCTTGAGCGGCGGCTGCGAAATCAAGGCACCAAATCCAACGGGCACCGCAACGTGAGCACGGGAACCAACGGCATGACCCCTGAAACGTCGACGTCGGACATGGATCCCCGCGCGTTGGCGGCGGCCATTGGCGTCGCTGCGGTGTACGCGGCTCAGGGACCGGGAGCGTCGGCCGGCGACGGCGGCTCCCGTTGGCGCACCCAGGGCCGCCGGGAGCTCTTCCGTTCTCGGCTCGGCAGTGGATCCTGGTAGATTGACCACCATCAGAGTACGCGTCGGTGACCATTGGTACACCGTAGAGGTTGGCGACCTGACCCGGTCTCCCGTTCAGGTCACCGTTGACGGAGAGACCTTCGACGTCGACATCGACCTCGCCGCTGCTCCTTCGCCGCCGCGCCGGGGACGACCCGCCGGCGGCCTGTCGGTGCCGGACGCTCCCGCCGGGCCGGCGGCGTCATCCGGCGCGCCTGTCGACGATGACGTGCTGCGCTCACCCATGCCCGGCCGGGTGATGTCGGTCATGGTTCGTCCCGGCGACACGGTCAGCGCCGGCGACGAGGTATGCGTGGTCGAGGCGATGAAGATGGAGCAGAGCATCCTCGCCCACCGCGATGGCGTGGTTAAAACCGTGTTCGTTCAACCCCTCGATTCCGTCAACGCCAACGACCCTTTGGTAGAATTGGAATGACCTTTAGCCCCCCAGGACGGCCCGCCATGACTGAGAAAAACGGCCGCCATCCCGTCGAAGTAATCGCCGAGGTCAAGTCCATGGAGCTGGACCTTGACCACAACGGCTCATACAAGCTGCAACTGGAGGACGGTTCAACGATCCTTGCCGACTTCACATCTTCCCAATGGTCATACGTTGAGAGTATGCACAACCATGGAAAGTACAGCGTGAAGATAGTCGGGGAGGGCGATTATGCCGACGGGCAACTGCGAAAGATCGTCAGCATTGACCTCACCAAGACGCGTCGTGTGGTTCCTCCGCAGGATCCCGAGATGCCCACGCTATGGCACAGAATTTCGGAAATCGGCAAGTCCGTGGATTGGTCGGACGTGCCCACTGACGGTGCAAAGAATTTTCATCATTACCTGTACGGGCGCGCCAAGGTGGACGATTGATGGCGGACGTCTTTGCCGACGCCTGCTTCTGGATCGCGCGGTTGAACAAACGGGATGCTCTCCATGAGATAGCTTTGCTACTTTCGGAAACTGTCGATCCCGGTCGCATCGTGACGAGTGAACTCGTGCTTGGCGAGGTTCTGAATTTCTTCGCAGAGTTGGGTCCGCACAAACGACGTGCCGCCGTTGCATTGGCCCGAGAACTTCACGATAGCCCTGACGTGGAAGTTGTCATCTTATCGGACGTACGATTCTGGGATACTGTCGATTTTCTACCACTCCCGCCCTGACCAAGAATGGGGCCTCGTAGATTGTGCCAGTTTCCAGCTGATGGCTAGACGGAACATCCGGGAAGCCTTGACCAACGACCACCACTTCACACAGGCTGGGTTCACCATTCTTATGTGAGAAAGCTTTTATGCCGCAGGAAGTCATCTTCATCAAGGGCGCTCGCGAGCACAACCTGAAGAACGTGGACGTGACGATCCCCCGGGACCGGCTCGTCGTGATCACCGGCGTGTCCGGGTCCGGCAAGAGCAGCCTGGCTTTCGACACCATCTACGCCGAGGGCCAACGCCGCTACGTGGAGTCGCTTTCCGCCTACGCCCGCCAGTTCCTGGGGCGCATGGACAAGCCCGACGTCGATTACATCGAGGGCCTGTCCCCGGCCATTTCAATCGACCAGAAGGGCGTGTCCCACAACCCCCGCTCCACGGTGGGAACCGTCACGGAGATTTACGACTACCTGCGTCTCCTGTTTGCCCGGGTGGGCAAACCCCACTGCCCCAAGTGCGGCAACCCGGTAGCCCGCCAGACGGTCCAGCAGATCGTCGATGCCATCCTGGGGTTGCCCGAGGCGTCCCGCATCACCCTGCTGGCGCCCAAAATACGCCGCAAGAAGGGCGAGCACCGGGAGGTGTTCGAGGCCGCTCGCCGGGGCGGGTTCGTCCGGGTCCGCGTCAACGGCGAGGTCATGCTGGTGGAGGACACCGACGCACTGGCGCTGGACAAGCAGAAGTGGCACTACATCGACATCGTGGTTGACCGCCTCATCATCCGCAGCGACACGGAATCCAGCCGCGTCACCGAGTCGGTAGAAACCGCCCTGCGCGAGGGCGAAGGCGTGCTCACCGTGGGCCGCGAGGACGGTGACGACCTGGTGTTCAGCGAGCAGTTCGCCTGCGTCGCCTGCGGCATCAGCCTGCCCGAAATCGAACCGCGTACCTTCAGCTTCAACAGTCCCCACGGCGCCTGCTCAACCTGTACCGGGTTGGGCTATCAGCTCGAGGTTGATCCGTCGTTGGTGATCCAGAACCGTTCGCTATCCCTGCTGGAAGGCGCCATCGTGCCCTGGGCCCGCTCCGGGGCCGCCAACGCCTGGTACGCCAGCATGATGGAGGCGGTGGCCCGCGAGTTCGACTTCTCGCCCAATGCTCCGGTGCGCGAGCTTACCGAAGAACACCTCAACATCGTGCTCTACGGCGCCGGGAAGAAGCAGGTGCAGGTGCGTCACCGCACCGGCCGAGGCCGGACTTACTCGTGGAACACCACCTACGAAGGCGTGATCCCCAACCTGCAACGCCGCTACCGGGACACCGAGTCCGACCACACCCGAGGTGAGATCGAACGATACATGGCCCAGCGGGCCTGTCGGTCCTGCAGCGGCGCGCGCCTGCGCCCGGAGGCCCTGGGCGTGCTGATCTGCGGTCGAAACATCATTGAGGTCACCGGCCTGACCATCGGAGAGGGGCTGAACTGGGTTCGCAGCATCAAGCCGGTGGCAGACTCGCCGGACCAATCCCCCGTCAACGGTAGCAACAACGGTCATCACGCTCTGGAAACGCTCGGCGATAGTGAGGCCCAACCCTCTGGCAACGGTGCCAACGGGAAGGGCCGGCGCACTCGTCGCAACGGCCGCCGTTCCCCGGTTCCCGACGCGCCGAGCCACCTGACTCCACGCGAAATGGTCATCGCCGATCAGATCCTCAAGGAGATCGAGGGCCGTCTGCACTTCCTGGACAGTATCGGGCTGGACTACGTGACGATGGGCCGCACTGCCCGCACGCTTTCGGGTGGAGAGGCCCAGCGGGTCAGGTTGGCCACCCAGATCGGCAGCGGGCTCACCGGCGTACTGTACGTGTGCGACGAGCCCACGGTCGGCCTGCATCCCCACGATGACCACCGTCTCATCGGGACGCTGACCCGCCTGCGCGACATGGGCAACACGGTGATCGTGGTCGAGCACGACGACGCCATGATGCGCGCCGCCGACCACATCGTCGACCTGGGGCCCGGCGCGGGCGAGCACGGCGGCCACATCGTGGCCACCGGCGACGTGGCCGAGGTGATGGCCAACGAAGCGTCGCTGACCGGCGCCTACCTCAGCGGCCGCAAGCGGATACCCATCCCTGAAGAGCGGCGCGAGGGCAACGGCAAATCCATCGCCGTCGTGGGGGCGCGGGAGAACAATCTCAAGGGCATCGACGTGGAGTTCCCGCTGGGGCTGTTGGGGTGCGTCACCGGCGTGTCCGGCAGCGGCAAGAGCACCCTGGTGTACGACATCCTCTACAAACGTCTGGCCCAGGCCGTCGCCCAGGGCCGTGACCGTCCCGGCGACCACGACGACGTCACCGGCATCGAGCACATCGACAAGGTCGTGAACATCGACCAGTCCCCCATCGGGCGCACCCCGCGCAGCAACCCGGCCACCTACACCGGCGCGTTCACCCCCATCCGTGAGTTGTTCGCCACCCTGCCCGAGGCCCGCATCCGCGGTTACAAGCCGGGCCGCTTCTCCTTCAACGTGAAAGGAGGCCGTTGCGAGGCCTGCCAGGGCGAAGGCTACATCCAAATCGAAATGCAATTCCTGCCGGACGTCACCGTGCCCTGCGAAATCTGCCAGGGCCGCCGTTACAACCGAGAGGCCCTTGAGGTAACGCTGCGCGACCAGTCCATCGCCGACGTGCTCGCCATGACCGTCGAGACGGCGCTGGACTTCTTCTGGAACTACTCTCGCATCCGCAGCAGGCTGCAAACTCTGCGGGACGTCGGCCTGGGTTACATTCGCCTCGGCCAGCCGGCCACCACGCTATCGGGCGGAGAAGCCCAACGGGTCAAGCTGGCGACGGAACTATCCCGCCGCGCCACCGGCCGCACGCTGTACCTCCTGGACGAACCTACCACCGGTCTCTCCTTCGAGGACTGTGCCGCCCTGCTGCGCGTATTGCACCGGCTGGTCGACCAGGGCAACTCGGTGCTCCTCATCGAACACAACCTGGACCTCATCAAAAACGCCGACTGGGTCATCGACCTGGGCCCCGGGGCAGGTCACCTGGGCGGCAACCTGCTGGCGTGCGGCACGCCCGAGGCCCTGGCTCAGGTCGAGCGGAGCCACACCGGCCGATACTTGCGGGACTCTCTGGGCGCCGATGCGCAGGTTGGAGTGGCGGATTAGCGCCGGCTCATTGGCCTCCAGGCAGTTCCTATTGTTCGGGTCAGAGCACGGTGTATCACCGTCGCTTACAGCCGGTGAAATAAACCGCAATTCCTCGTGGCTGAACCTTCGGCGCGATGATTTGGTCAACTATTTGGAAAAGGTACGGGCTGCTGAAAATAATTATCATCAAGCAACGGAATATGATGATTTTGAGGCCCGAGTATTGACATTATTGAACCGGGCAAGTACCCTTCCCGGCAAATTAGGCGTATCTACGCAGTCCAACCAAGGAGGAGGATATGCTAACGATCGGTCACGAGGTTCGCCGACCCGGTAAGTATCTGGGCGACGCTCCTGTAACAATCCCGGTGCCCGAGGAGCTGGAGACCACTCCCGGCATCCCCATGAACCAGCGCGAGGTCGACTGGTACTCCCGGGAATACCCCGTCGAGACCATGAACATCACCGAGCGCGCCTCCCGCGACTGGGCCAACACCCTGCGCGACCAGCACGCCGAGATGCGTGAGATCCGCAAGGAGCACGACAAGCTCAATCGCAACCTGGTCATGGCCGCCCGCCTGACTGGTGAACTCGAGCCCACGTCCGACGCCACCGGCGAGGACGTAACTGAAGCCATCAAGCAGAAGGCCCGCGAACTCGGTTTCGTCGAAGTCGGTATCACCGCCTTTGACATCCGTTACGTGTACCAGAGCAAGAAGGCTTGGGTCCAGTTCCCCCATGTCATCTGCCTGGCCTACGAGCAGGACTTCGAGCCCACCCAGACCATCCCCAGCATCGACGCCGAGATCGTGCACTCCAGCACGTACCGGACGGAAGGCGCTGCCGGGCTGGAACTCGGCAACTTCATCCGCGGCCTCGGCTATCGCGCCCAGGTCCACAGCCCCAACGACAACACCGGCCCCTACATCCCGATGTTCGTCGCCGCCGGCCTCGGCCAGCTGGGCGCTTGCGGCTACCTGCTGACCCCCCACGTCGGCTCCCGCTGCCGCATCATGATGATCACCACCGACGCCAACGTCACCTATGACGCGCCCGTCGACTACGGCATCCACGCCTTCTGCCAGGTGTGCCAGGTCTGCGTGAACCGCTGCCCCGGCCGCGCCCTCATGCGCGACAAGATCTGGTGGCGTGGAATCGAGAAGAACAAGCTCTACTTCAAGCGCTGTCGCCCGGTCATGGCTCGCTACCTCGGCTGTGGCGTGTGCATGAAGGTCTGCCCGATCCAGAAGTACGGCATGAAGGCCACCATGGAGCACTACGCTGCCACCGGTCAGGTCCTCGGCAAGGGCACCCACGACCTCGAAGGTTACAACATCGAGGGCAAGGGCTACTTCGGCCCCGGCGAGCTTCCGGTCTTCGAGCCCGGCTTCTTCGACATGCCTCACGGCGACACCGGCGAATGGGCCTTCGACTCGTTGAAGGACGCCGCCCGCGCCAACGGCAACGAGATCACCGATGATATGCTCAACGAGTTCCGGAACCAGGTGATCCGCGGCCTCAACCAGAGCACCGACAACGTCGACATGATGTACGAGGAGGAAGACTACATCTAATTCGATGTAGCCATCCAAATAGGTCGGTTCTTCGGAACGGTCCAAACAGGGGGGAGGGCGATTGCCCTCCCCCCGTTTACGTGTGTAGCGCGTCCCCACAATCTAACTTGTCGCCAGCAAAATGCTAATCGGGGAACCAACATGACATCTATCCTCAATCTACCTGCAATAGTCATTGTATCGGCAGCTATCCTGGCCGTTGCGGCTTGCAGTCCCGCAGCGCCGGTGAACTCCACCCCAGGACAGGCGCTCAGCGAGAGCGCAGCAGTTCCCGGAATCCATACCGAGAACACCAGCGTTGCCAACCAGGACGGAGGACGGCTCGGCCAGGTCAGGAACCAAGGACATGTCGTCTGCGGGACCACCAATGACGTGGTGGGGTACGGCTATCTTGACAACGACGGAGGCAACGACGGGTTCGAGATCGACCTGTGCCGGGCAGTCGCAGTAGCCGTGCTCGGCGATCGCAACGCGGTGGAGTTCCACATCATCGGGTCGGCTGCAGAGCGTGGTCCCTCGTTGGCATCTGGAGAACTCGATATCCTGGCCTGGGTAAACACCTGGAGCAGCAGCCGCGACGCCACGTGGGGCGGCAACTTCGTCCATACCACGCTCTACGATGGCCAGGGATTCGCCGTGCCGACCGCCCTGGGCATCGGCAGCGCGTACGACCTGAAAGGCGCGTCGGTATGCGTGGCTCAGGGGACCACAAGCGAGTTGAACCTCGAGGACTTCAACCGTCAGTACCAACTGGACATGAACGTGGTCACCTTCGAGACGTTCGAGGCGTCCATCGCTGCCTACGTGGCCGGCCAGTGTGACTCGTACACCACCGACCGCACCTTCCTGAAGGATGAAATCGTCGCCGCCGGCGGAGCCGAGGACGAGCACATAATCCTCCCGGAGACAATCTCCGAGGAGCCGATCAGCCTGGCCGTGCCTCACGGCGATGACCAGTGGTTCGACATCGTCAAGTCAGTTATCGGCATCCTGATCCACGCCGAGGCCAACGACATCAACTCCGGCAACGTGCCCACCGCCAGCACCGGCAGCACCTCGGTTGATCGTCTCTTCGGCCTGGAGGGCTCCTGGGGCCAGGACACCCTGGGTCTCAGCCAGACCGTGGCGCAGGATGTGGTCCGCGAACTGGGCAACTACGGAGAGGTCTATGACCGCCATTTCGGATCTGGCGGGCTGGGCGTGCCGCGCCCGTCGGGCAGCCGCAACGCGCTGTGGGCCGACGCGCCGTGCCAGAACTGTCCAAAAGGCGGACAGATCTACGCACCACCATTCCGGTAAGCGACCGGACGGTGTCGCATGCCCGTGGGGCAGAAATAGCAGGAGGGGCGACCGGTTGGTCGCCCCTCTCTGGGTTGACTGACGGCTAGGGCGGCTACAGCTGGAGCGTGCGGGGATCGATCTCCCGGCGCGGGGGAGCGGCCGCGCTGGCGGGATGCTCCTCTCTGAGGTTGGTGATCAGGTCATCCAACGCTGCCTGGTACTCGTCGGAGTTGTCGGACTGACCGGTGAGATCAAAGAACCGGTATTCCTCAGTCATGAGGCGGGCGGCGCGGTTGCGGCCGCCGCCCATGACGCCATCGGCGTCAACAAGGAACATGGTCCAGCTATCCGTCGTTCGCTGCGCTTCCTGCGCGGCGGTGATGTCGTTGCGGACGGTTTCGCTGTCCAGGCCCGCCGCGGTGCACACCACAATCAGCCGGTCGTAGTGGCGTACCCAGCGCTCGATTTCCTCCTCGCCGGAGGTGGCGCGCCGGTCAACCAATGGATTGCCCCGGAAACCCTCGGCGAAGACCCAAGTGCGCACGCCCTTGGCGCGAAGGTTCGCTTCAAGCTGCCGGGCAAACGGCACGTCGCCGTTAGCGCAGGATATGTGGACTTCCAGGGTGGTTACTGGGGCGTCGGCAACGCTGTCCTGCAATCCGGCCACTGCCACCGGCACTCCGGATCCCAGGATAAAGGACTGCGGCAGCGCTCCGCGGGAGCGCAGCAGGGTGTCCAGCCCGATGGTGCTGGGGGCATCGTGGCGAACCTCCTCCAGCCCGACAGCGTTATCCAGGGCGCAGTTCTGGAACACGGTGTAGCCGATAATACAGTTGCTGAAATCGGCCTCGCCGGTGACCACGTCGTTGAGCACGGCTTCGTAGAAGTCGGCCTCGTTGAGGTTGCAGGACGACAGGTTGGTGCGGGACAGGTTGGCACCGTTGAAGCTGGCTCCGGTGAGGTTGGCGCCGGTGAAATTGGCGCGGTCCAGGTTGGCCCGGTCCAGGTTGACGTTGGTGAGGTCGGCACCGGACAGGTTTGCCTCGGAGAGCGTGGCGCGGTCGAAGTTGGCGCCCGACAGGTTCGCGTTGCGCAGGTCGGCTCCCCGCAAGTTGGCTCCCGGGGCGATCGCGCGGCTGAGGTTGGTCTCGCGGAGGTCCGCGCGGTAGAAATGCGCGTCGTTCAGGTAGCTGTTCGAAAGGTCAGCGCGGCGGACCATCGCGCCCATGAAATCGCCGCCGCGCATGTCGGCGCCCCGCAAATTGACCATGGGGATCCGGGCGTGGCTCATGTAGCAGGCGTTGAGGTCCATGGTTTGGTTGGAGTGCTCTTCGCGCCAGGCGGCAACGGCGTCGCGCCCCTGCTTGACGATCTGAACCAGTGCGATGTCGGCCATTTTTACACGTCTCCGTGAGGGATTCAGCGGCGATTTTAGCATAAAATTGCACCGCATAAGGCCCTGGATCGAGGTGTCACCAGCGATGGAGAAGAGTGAAATGCGAGCATTTTACGCACTGGCGATAGCAGCGATGGCAATGGTTCTGGCGGCGGGATGCGCGTCCGATCACGAGGCCGAGCCAACTAACGCAAACGAAACCGCGCACTTGGTCGCCCAGGCGAAATTGACCGCCCATTACATCGCGGCCGCGCTGGAGGCAGGACAGTCTCCGGATGAAATCAACGCCACGCTGAAGGAAATCGCCGACACCAGCATCATCACGGAGTTCTGGGTCAGCGACGAGACCGGTCGAGTCGAGTTCACCAACGTGTCAGGCCTGGACTTCACCTTCCCCACTGACCCGGACGCCGGCACCCAGGCAGCGCCCTTCGCGGACCTGCTGCTGGGAAACCAGCAGGTGGTGACCCAGGGCATGCAACCCCGCGAGGCCGACGGCAAGTCGTTCCAGTATGTTGGCGTAGCCGGCGTCGATAAGGCACGTATCGTTCAGGTGGGCATCTCCGGACCAGAGCAATAATCAAACGCGCCGATCCGGCGAATGCGACAATTCGTTCCCAACGATCCACCTGGGAGTGGGAACTGGAGCTGAAAATGGTTTGCGGCGAATCGTGTTGACACTTATAATGCCGCAGATGGGATAAATTATCGCATCTCATTGGATAACTAGGTTGACATGCTGCTGACAATCGACATCGGCAACACGGCCGTAACCATCGGGGTGTTTCGGGACGGGAGCGCCACCGAGGGGACAGGAAACGGAGCCAATCCGGTGGAGCGGCTGGTGACAACCCTGCGCGTGGCCACCGACTCCCGTCGCCTGGCTGACGAATACGGCATCCTCCTGAAAAACCTCCTGGAGTTTCGGGGGATCACGACGGCGGACATCACCGCCGCTTGCATCTGCTCCGTAGTGCCGCCCCTGACCGGCATGTTCGAGGACCTGTGCCGCCGGTTCTTCGGGGTAACGCCTTTGCAGGTAACGTCCCAAATCGATCTGGGGATGCCCGTGCGGTACGACAACCCCCGGGACGTTGGCGCGGACCGAGTCGTAGACGCGGTGGCAGCGGTGGAGTTGTACGGCGCGCCAATGATCGTGGTGGACCTGGGCACAGCGACGGTGTTCGATGCGGTGTCACGTGACCGGGAATACTTGGGCGGGGCCATCGCGCCGGGGATTAACCTGTCTGCCGACGCACTCTACTACAACACCTCCCAGTTGCGGCGCGTGGAGCTGGTTGCGCCGTCAGAAGCGGTGGGACGGAACACGACCACATCATTGCAGTCCGGTATTGTCCTGGGCTACGCCGGACTGGTCACGGCAATGGTGGAGCGGTTTAAAGCGGAGATCGGCGAGGACTCCAAGGTCGTGGGCACTGGCGGGCTGGTGACCATTATCGCGGACCACGCCCCAGTGTTCGATGACATCAACCAGGAACTGACGCTCGTCGGGCTGGACATCATCTATCGAAAGAATGCCGCCGGGGCTCCCGGGTCGAGCAGCGCCGAAAGACGGAGCCGGGTGAGTTGAAATGGAATCCGCGCTGGCCGGCAAGAATATCGTGCTGGGTGTCACGGGGAGCATCGCCTGCTACAAAGCGTTGGACCTCGCCAGCAAGCTGGTCCAGGCCGGCGCGAACGTCGAAACTATCCTCAGCTACGGTGCGACCCAGTTCGTCACCCCACTGGCTTTCCGCAGCCTGACCCACCGGGCGGTGGTCACCGACACCTTCGACGCAGATTCCGAGCACAGCGTGGAGCATGTCGCGCTGGCGCGGTGGGCCGACATCGTGGTGATTGCGCCGGCAACGGTGCATTGCATTGCCAAGCTGGCCGGGGGTCTCGCCGACGACCCGCTGACGACGACAGTGGTCGCGACAGAGGCCCCACTGCTGGTGGCGCCGGCCATGGACGCCAACATGTTCGACCATCCGGCGACACAGGAGAACATCGCCCGACTGCGCAACCGGGGCGTGTTCCTGGCCGGCCCCGCGCCAGGCCGGCTGGCGTCTGGGCTGATGGGCATGGGTCGCCTGGTGGAGCCGGCCGACCTCCTGGGGCATATAGCAGCGGCGCTGGGGAATGACGGCGACTTCGCGGGTCGCAAGGTGGTGGTAAGCGCGGGCGGAACGCAGGAGGCCATCGACCCGGTGCGGGTGATTACGAACCACTCGTCGGGTCGGATGGGCTATGCAGTTGCCGAAGCAGCCCGGGACCGGGGGGCGGAGGTGGTGCTGGTCACGGCCCCGACCGCGTTGGCGGACCCGGCGCTGGTGCGGACGGTGCGCGTCATGTCGGCGCAGGGTATGTGCGACGCGGTGTTGGCCGAGATGGTTACGTCGGATGCGCTCATCATGGCGGCGGCAGTAGCGGACTACCGGCCAGCGGTAATGGCAGAGCAGAAGATCAAGAAAACGGCCGCGGACGAGATGTCCATAGACCTGGAGAAGACAACGGACATCCTGGCGACCGCGAGAGGGAGTTTCGTGCGCGTTGGGTTCTCGGCCGAAAGCGAGAACCTGGAGGCGAACGCCGCGGATAAAGTGCGGCGCAAAGAGTTGGACCTCATAGTGGCCAACGATATTACGGAAGAAGGCAGCGGATTTGGCGTGGACACGAACCGGGTGGTGCTGATTGACCGCGAGCTGGAGGTCGAAAGGCTGCCACTGCTCACCAAGTACGAGGTGGGCCACAGGATACTGGACCGCGTTGCGACGCTGCTAAGACCGTGAAGTTCGACTACAGCCTCAGCCAACTCCGCGGCGACATCTTCGGCGGCCTGACCTGTTCGGTGGTGGGCCTGCCGGTGGCTTTGGCATTCGGCGTAGCCTCTGGCCTGGGTCCGACTGCCGGCATGTACGGCGCCATCGCCGTCGGGTTCTTCGCGGCGGTGTTCGGCGGGACACGCTCGCAGATATCGGGCCCAACGGGGCCGATGTCCATCGCCATGGCGGTGATCGTGACCGCCCACGCCAACACCCTGGCGGAAGCGTTCACCATAGTAGTGCTAGCCGGGTTCATCCAGGCAGCGCTGGGACTGGCGCGGATCGGGCGTTTCGTAGCCTACACGCCGTACTCGGTGATTTCGGGATTCATGACCGGGATCGGCGTGATCATCATGATCGTGCAGATCGCGCCCTTCCTGGGATCTCCAGTAGCGGTGGGCGGAGTCATCGGCGCGGTTAACTCCCTGCAGGAAACGTTCACCAGCGTGAACTTACACGCCCTGGCGGTGGCCGCCGTCACGCTCGTGGTGGGTATCCTGTGGCCCCGGCCCTTCCGCAGGTACCTGCCGGCGCCCCTGGCGGCAATGATCGTCGGCTGCGCGCTGGGCATCCTGTGGCTGAACGACCTCCCGATCATCGGCGACGTGCCCACCGGTCTGCCGGACCTGCAGATCCCGGTGTTCTCCGTGGGGTTCATCCTGGGCGCCCTGGAGCCGGCGCTGGTGCTGGCGCTGCTCGGTTCCATCGACAGCCTGCTGACCTCGCTCATCGCGGACTCGCTGACGCGGACCCGGCACAATCCCAACCGCGAGCTGATCGGGCAGGGCATCGGCAACATGATCGCCGGTTTCATCGGCGGCCTCCCGGGCGCCGGCGCGACGCTGGGGACTGTGGTGAACATCCGGTCCGGTGGGAACACGCAACTTTCCGGAGCGATCCGCGCCGGCGTGCTGCTCGCGCTGGTTCTCGGCCTCGGCCGGTATGTAGAGGCGATACCCCACGCCGTCCTGGCCGGCATCCTCATGAAGGTGGGCTGGGACATCATGGACTGGCGGTTCGTGACGCGCCTCCACCAGATGCCGCGCGAGCACCTTGTGGTCATGCTGATGACCTTCGTGCTGACGGTGTTCCTCGACCTGGTGACCGCCATCGCCATCGGGCTGATCGCGGCGGGCATGGCCAGCGCCCGTCTCCTGGAGCGCCAGGAACTGGACAGCGTGGTGTCCGTGCCGTTGCTTGACCAGACCTTCCTGTCTCCGGAATTGGACGCCGACAAAGATGACGCGTTCTCCGCCCGGGTCGGTCTGGTGTCGATGCGGGGTCGTTTCTCGGTGGCCTCGTCCAGCAACCTGGTGAGCACCATTGGCCAGGACATCCAGGAGCACGAGGTGGTGATATTCGACTTCACAGAGACCGCCTACATGGACGACAGCGCGGCCATGGTGGTGGAGCAGATGATCGACGTGGCACTGGACGAGGATACGGAACCCATCGTCATGGGGCTTTCGGGACCCGTGGAGCGTAACCTGCGGGCGCTGAACACGCTGCACCGGGTGCCGGCAGACCGTTTTGTCAGTAACCGGGATGAGGCGCGCGAAGTCGCGGAGAAGATACTGGCCGCGTGACCAAAGCACCAAGGTTGGCTCGCCTCGCCGACCGGTACATGGAGGACGACAATGCGTATCGGAGTATTTGTTGGGGCGTCGACGGCCGACCTGATGAGCCTGGACGAACTGATCGGGCGAATCAAGCAGGCGGAAGAGGACGGGTTCGACAGCTTCTGGGTGCCGCACATCTCGGCGCGTGGATACGACGCACTGACGGTGTTGGCGCTGGCAGGGGCGCAAACCAACCGCATCGAGCTTGGCGTGGGCGTCGTGCCCACTTACCCGAGACACCCGGTGGCGATGGCGCAACACGCGTTGACCACCGCAGCGGCGACCAGCGAACGGTTTCTGCTGGGGCTCGGCCCGTCCCACCGGCCGGGCATCGAGGGGAGTTTCGGGCTGTCTTACGACCGGCCGGCGCTGCACACGCGGGAATATCTGTCGGTACTGCGCCCGCTGATGAACGAGGGGCGCGTGCAGTTCTCGGGTGAGTTCTACAACGTCAACGCGGAGTTGGACGTGCTGGACCGTCCCAAATGCCCGGTGCTGATCTCGGCGCTGGCGCCCCGTATGCTGCGGCTGGCCGGCGAGTTGGCCGATGGGACCATTACGTGGATGGCTGGGCCCAAGACAATCCGGGAACACATCACGCCGAGGATTGCGCGGTCTGCCGAGGCCAGCGGACGGGAGGCTCCGCGGGTCTGCGTCGGCCTGCCGACGTCGGTGTGCGACGAAGAAGGCGCGGGCCGGCGGCAGGCAGCCGAGGCCTACGAGCGGTACGGCCAACTGGTGAACTACCGCCGCGTGCTGGACATCGAGGGCGTGGAAGGCCCATCCGAGGTGTGCGTAATAGGCAACGAGGACTCGCTGCGCCGCCAACTGGAGGATTTCGCCGCCGGCGGCGCCACGGACTTCATGGCCAACATCTTCGCGGGCGAAGGCGACAGCGAGACCGGCCTTCGCACCTACGCTGCGCTGAAAGATTTGGTGGGTAGAGTGTAGTCTGCTGCCCTGCGTCGGCCCTTGCTAAAATGTGGGTAGAACCGCCACGGAAAGGCCCGGCATGAACGCTCAAACCATCGCAATCATCGGCGTCGGGGCGACGCTCATCGCAGTATTCATGCCGCCGATGATAATGCTGATACGTCGCGTTGATGACCTGAACAACCGGGTTGGTCGGCTTACGCAGGTCGTAACTGCCCTGGCGAATCACCGCCACGACAGCGATGGAGCGGCGACGTTCACGATGCCGGCGGATTGACCTTCGGCGCATGGCCTCAATGATCGCCGGCAGCGTCCGCAGGTAAAGAGACTAGCCCACCGCCTCCCTGAACCGCCGTATCGCCTCAATGCGCAGGTCCGGCTCCCTCAGTCCCGCACACATGGCACTGAAGGACGGGTGAGAGGCCATATCGTCAAGCCGGGTCAATGCCGGCGGCGCGCAGGCGGGCCTCCAGTTGTGCGACACGGGCTTCAGCGGCAGATCTGGCGGCCTCGGATTCGGCATGGCTGCGCAGCCATTCACCCGCTACCGGATCATACAGCCGCAGTTCGCTGCCCACCACGCACAGATCCAGCCCCAGCAACTCGCTGTGGCCCCGCAGTATGCCAGCGGCGTCCCGGGCCACCGGCAACGGCTGGTATTCTCCTGTCGCGTCCAGGACTTCGCCCACCAACAACTCGGGTATCAGCTCCCCGCCCTGCGGATCAAACCGCCAGTATTCTTTCACCGCCATGGCGGCATAGCGGTCCCGCTTCCATCCCGCGTCATCCGCAACGGTTCCCTCCGAAGCGATTTCCAGCACAAAGTCCGGCGTTAGTCCTCCTTCTCGCCACACTCGCCAGGACGGCCGGGGTGGACTTTCCGCCGCGCCGAACACAACCATAATATCCGGAGCCAGCCGCGCTTCGGCGTCATTCATCCGGTAGAACACGAACAAGTCGCCGGCAACATAGACGCCGGGCTGGTCCTGGTAGCGTATCGACAGTGCGCTTTGCACGTAACGGCGGGCGTTGCCCTGTAGTTCGGATTCGGGCACCTTTTCCTCTTCGGGATAGACCACGTTCGGGTCTTCGCCGGGCAACAAGGGGACGCCGGCCGGTTGCCGCGCTGTGGTGGTCATGGACGGATACCTCCTCGGAGCAGGGCGGGAGCTCACGCGTACCCGGTTTCGCTGGAACCGTCATTGCGCCCCCGCACTTGATACGGGGGCGGCAATCCCGTCAGGGCGACCGACGCCGCCGCGGGAACGAGATCACCACGTCGCTGCGCGTCTCGCGGTGACAAACTGGGTACGAGTGAGAGGGCGGGAGCGCTGGTACGACGCTGGGTCAGCCCATCGCTTCCTTGAACCGCCGTATCGCCTCGATGTGCTGGTCCGGGCCCTTGAGGCCGGCCCTCATGGTGTTGACCGAGAAGTGGGTGGCGCCAGCGTCGCTCCAGTCGGATGCCAACCGGTTCCAGTCGTCGGGGTTGTTGCTGTCGGCCAGGGAAGCCCGGCCCTCGACGCCGATCTGGGACGGATCCCGACCGTAGCCACGGGCCAACTCGCGCATCTCCTCCAGACGTTCGCGGCCCGCGCCGTCGGGCTGGAACTGCGGGAACCAGCCGTCGCCCATGCGGGCGATGCGTCTCACTACTTGGGGCGCGCCGCCGCCGAACCAGACCGGGATGGGCTGCTGCACCGGCAGGGGGTTGATTCCGGCGTGGGTGATCTTGTGGTAGCGGCCCTCGTAGTTCACCACTTCCTGCGTCCAGAGCATTCGCATGAC
Source organism: Dehalococcoidia bacterium (assembly GCA_022827095.1). Lineage (GTDB taxonomy): Bacteria > Chloroflexota > Dehalococcoidia > Lucifugimonadales > UBA3495 > Bin87. The sequence goes on along the minus strand of JAJDTP010000025.1, from coordinate 84,451 downwards.
TTCGACCTGCTCGGCGGAGCGGCGGCCGCGGTTCTCCCAATTCTCGCCCAGGGCTTCGAACTCTACCTCGTTCCAGCCCACGCCGATGCCCAGCCGCAAGCGGCCGTTGGTGAGGACGTCGACCTCCGCCGTCTGTTTGGCGACCAGCGCGGTCTGCCGCTGCGGCAGGATGATGATGCCGGTGCAGAACTCGATCTTTTCGGTCAAGGCGGCCAGGTACCCGAACATCACGAAGGGTTCGTGGAACATATCGTCCTTGTTGTAGGGACGGTTCCACTCGGCGCGCTGGGTATGATCTGCGCCCAGGACGTGGTCGAAGACCAGCAGATGCTCATAGCCCAGGGCCTCGGCGGCCTGGGCGAAGTCCTTTACGGCGATGGGGTCGGCGCCGATTTCGGTCTGAGGGAAGATGGCTCCGAGTTGCATGGTGATGGCTCCTTAAGTTAGTCGCGGTTCCTTGGTCGCGTACCCCGATAGAATGGACTAACGCTTGGGATTAGTCCAGTAGTAAGATGCCTGGCTTGGATATGAGGGCTGGATATTCGGAGTACAGTAGCCAAATTTGTTGTCGATGGTTACCATGCATTTGCGGCTGTGCCATCCAACTGCCACGCCCTAGCGTATGCCGAAAATCCGTGAATTGGTTGCTGATTTGGTTCGGGCCGGGTTTGTTAACCGCGGAGGCCGGGGAAACCACCGGAACTTCGTACATCCAAGCGTTACTAGGCCTGTTACCATATCGGGCAATCTGGGCGATGACGCTAAAGTCTACCAAGTTCGCGCCGTGAGAAATGCGATTGAGGAATCCAGGCAATGAAGGACAGCGCCCGTTACGTCAAGATCGTCGAGTGGTCCGAGGAGGACCGGTGTTACGTGGGGAGCGCGCCGGGTCTGATATACGGAGGTTGCCACGGCGCCGACGAACTCCAAGTATTCGAAGAACTTTGCCAGGTCGTTGATGAGGCGATTGAGCTATACCGGACAGACGGCAAAGCACTGCCACCGCCCACGTCCGGGCGTGATCTCGGCAACAAGCTGGGGGCCATAGTCTAGCCCGGGACGCCGTATAGAAATTCGCGCCCCTGGAACTTTCCGAGGCCCTTCCGTTGCCGGCGCGCAGGCCCATACAAGTACTCCCACGCGGCGTGGATGATGCAGACTCGGAAGTCGGGGACGTCGGTCCAGTGGACCGGGATTTCTAGGATATGGTAACCGCACTGTGGGGCGAGGTAGTACACCTCGCCCCACATCATCATCGACAGCGGCGACACGGACTGGCCAGGTCTGCGCTACACCTGCCTTTGCTTCGGGTCCAGGCGGTCCCGGAGCCAGTCGCCCAGCAGGTTCATGCTGAGCACCACCAGCATTATGGCGAGGCCGGGGAAGAGGGAGACCCACCAGCCCTGGGCCGAGGCGATGAGCACGCGACCGTCGGCGACCATCAGACCCCAGGCGGGCTGTGGCGGCGGGATGCCGGCGCCGAGAAAGCTCAGGGTGGCTTCGAGGATGATGACGAAGCCCACGTTCAGAGTCGCCAGCACGATGACACTGTTGAAGACGTTGGGAAACACATGACGGAACATTATCCGCCGGTGGGAAGCGCCGGAGACTCGGGCACGGGCGATGAAGTCCTGGACACGAACGGCCAGGGTCTCGCCGCGGACGAGGCGGGCATAGCGGGACCACATCAACAGCACGAGCACGGTTATCACCGTGGCCATGCTGGGCTTGGTCGCAGCAACAATGACGAGCGCCAGCAGGATGATGGGGATGGACAACGATATATCCACCAGGCGCATCACCACGGCGTCAACCCAACCTCCCCAGTATCCGGCGGCGATGCCCAGCGACGTGCCCAGGACGCCGGCGATGCATATGGCAATGGCGGCGATGACCACGGATACTCTGGCGCCGTGCATGATGCGCGACAGGATGTCACGGCCAACGCGATCGGTTCCGAGCAGATGCTCCGCGGAACCCCCTTCCATCCACGCCGGCGGTTGCAGCTTGGAGGACAGGCTGCCCAGCTTGGGGTCGTGGGGAGCGATCCAGTCGGCGCCGATGGCCGGGATCACCATGACGATTAGGAGCAGGGCGATGGGGAACAGTGGGTAGCGCCGGGCCTCGCGCAAGATCCTGCCCAGACGTCCGGGCTGCGAGACCGCGCCGTAGTCGGGCGAATCGGCGATTTGTGGGCTGGCGACGGGGTTTTCGGCAGCCATACGGAACTTCTCCTAGCTGAAGCGGATCCTGGGGTCAACGTAGGCGTAGGCGATGTCCACCAGCAGGTTGGCCACGATGTAAACCATGCAGAAGGTGATTACCACCGCCTGCACCACGGGGAAGTCCTTGGTCACCGCGGCGTCAACCGCCAACCGGCCCACGCCGGGCCATGCGAATACGAACTCGATGGAAACGGAGCCGACCATCAATGACCCGATGATCAGGGCGAAATAGGTGAAGGGAGCGATGGCGGCGTTCCGCAGGCAGTGCTTCCAGATCACCTTCCACTCGACGACGCCCTTGATACGGGCCAGCTTGACGTATTCAGTGTCCAGCACATCGAGCATGGATGAGCGCACCAGGCGCATCAGGGCCGCAACCTGGAACCAGCCGATGGCAACGGCGGGCAGGATGTACGACAAGGCTCCCTGGTCCTTGCCGGACACCGGGAACCAGCCCAATTGGGCCGCAAACACCCACATCAGCATGAGGCCGAGCCAGAACGCCGGGAGGGACTGCCCGAACAGGGCGATCACCTTGCCCACGTAGTCAAAAGGAGTGTCCTTTTTGACGGCGGACAGCACTCCGATGGGCACGGCGATTACGATGGCCACGATGATCGCGACGCCGGCCAGAGCGGCGGTATTGGGCAGCCGCTCCAGGACGAGGCTCATGGCCGTGCGGCCGCGGACGCGAAGGGAGTCGCCGAAATCGCCGGTGAGGGCGTTTCCGAGGAAGGTGAAGTACTGGATGTGTACCGGCTTGTCGAGACCCCAGGCGGCGCGCAGGCGCTCAGCGTCCTCGTTGGTGGCTTCCAACGGAAGCAGCACATCCAGCGGGTCACCGGAAAGACGGGCCAGCGAGAACACGATGACGGTCAACACCAGAAGGGTGAGGATCGACTGGCCGATGCGGAACAGAATATAACGCTGCACGGTCGGATACCTTGTTACCGGACGTAGGGGCTACCGCGAGCAGCCCCTACAAAATTGTACCAGCAGTTGCGAACGGCCTAGTTGGAGGCCGGAGTAATGTACTCGGTGTGCGTGAAGCTGGCGTTGATGTTGCCGGGCCACACCATCTCGCCAATTTCGGCCGGGTTGACCACGATCTGCGCAGGCAGCCACACGATGGGCACTTCGGAGTAGAGGTCGAACTTGAGGTCGCCAAGGTCGCGGAGGGCCTGTGCCTTGACCTCGGGATCGACGCTCTGGGTGGCCGTGTCGTAGAGGACGTCGGTCATGGGATCCACGGACGTGCGCCAGAAGCCGGCGTTGCCGCTGCGGTTGTAGAAGCGGAGTGTGATGTCAGCCGGGCGATAGGTGCCACGGGTGGCGGCGAGAGTGCCATGGGTCTTGCCGGGGCGGTAGTACTTGGCGCGATAGTCGGACCACTTGATGGCCTCGGTTTCCACGTCGATGCCGATCTGCGTGAGGTAAGTGAAGGCAGCCTCGCCCATGGGGATCATTTCGGGAACGCCGGGAAGCTCGGTGAGAAGCAGCGTAAGCTTGTAATCTTTGTGGCCGGACTCCTCCAGGAGCTGAGCGGCCAGTTCGGGATCGTAGCCGTACTTGTCGTCAAACTCCTCGGTCCAGCGCGGGTTGTAGCCCGGCAGAGCGGGGTGGTATCCCCACACGGTGTGCTGGCGGCCGATGCCGCCGAACAGCTCGCGGTTGATCTCCTCGCGGTTGATGGCGCGATTGATGGCCTCGCGGACCTTGGGGTCGAGGTGAGGCTCATCGGCCTGGTAGAAACAGTTTTCGAACCCTTCGGTAAGGCAGGGCCCGGCTTCCTCAGGGTTGTAAACGCCGCCGATGATGAAGGCGACCTGGATGGAAGGCAACTCGCTCTGGAGCACTTCCAGGCCGGAGCCCTGCGCGTCCAGGTGCAGCTCGCGGCTGATCTCGCCAATCTGGACCTGTCCGGTCTGGAGCTGGGCCAGGCGGGTGGTTTCCTCGGGGATCAGGACGTACTCCATCTCCTCAAAGAAGGGGGACCGACGGTAGTGGTCGCCATTGCGGGAGTAGAGGATGTTGACGTCGACGGTGCGTTCCTCGAAAACCCAGGGGCCGACGCCGGCGGGCTTGAGTTGCAATTGCTCGATGCCCTCCGCCTCGTATTGGGCCTTGGAGTAAACGAAGAGGTTGCCCTGCTGGGCTCCGGCGAAGAAGTCCATCAGGGAGTTGGGGGTTTTGAGGTTGAACTGGATGGTGTTGTCGTCCAGGGCCACGATGTTGGTCGCAAGTTCCTCTTCATTGTCGCCGAAGAGGCCACGGAAGAGGCCCGTGTCGGTGGCGATGGCATCCTCACGGACGATGAACCCGGCGCTGACCGGAACGTCGTGGGCAGTGAAAGCCCCCCAATCGCCGTGGAAGTTCACGTCGTCACGCAATTGGAAGGTCCACTGCGTGCCATCCTCGTTGGCCTCCCAGCTGGTGGCCAGGCCGGGCACCAGGGAGCCGTCGAAACGGTCAGTATGAACCAGCGGGTCGGTGAAAGGCCGAACCTGGGTGTTGGCCGAGGTCGTGGTGCCCAGCCAGCTGCCCGTGAGCTGTTGCACCGGTGGGATGGTGGCGATGCGCAGGCGGCCGCCCAGGGTCGTGGTTTCCTGGGCCGCGGTAGGCGTATTGGTCGGACTGGGCGTAGCCGTAGCGACAACCGTAGGTATCGCTGTCGGCGGCTCGGAGGCCGTGGGTTGTTCAGCGGCGGGGGCCTGCGGTTGGCCCGGTTGCGTCTGCTGCTGCTCGGATGACGGCTGAGAAGCCGGAGCGGCGGGGGCCGCCGGGGTCTCGCTGGCGCCGCAGGCGATGCCGATTACGAGCAGCATTGCTGCCGCGACGGCGAAAACGATCTTGGGTCTAACCAATTTATTCCCTCCGAGAGACAATATTCGTATTGACGCTGCCGATGCAGCGGCGGGTGGCAAGTATATGGATCGAATACCATCAGGTCAAAAGTATGATAAACGGTAATATTGACCGTGGTTGTTACGTTATTCGTAAACCGTAAGGCAGTCAAAATACGCGAACCAAGATCATAGGGCACGGTTTAACGCCGTCTGGGTTTAACGACTAGACGACGACAATTCCGGCAAAACCCCGCAAATTGTGAATGGGCAGTCTAAATCCGGGAGCAGACCCGGACAGTTTGAGCGGCCGAGGAACACGACCGCACGGTTCGACGACCCCCAAGCAGGGCCGACAACCGAAATCGCCCAAGCCTTGGGAATGGCCCGGACGAAGGAAAATCTTGCGACGGACGGCGAGGGCTAAACCTGCCGCTGCTTGGGGTCGAGGCGGTCGCGGAGCCAGTCGCCCAGCAGGTTCATGCTGAGCACAACCAACATGATGGCCAGGCCCGGCAGCAGCGAGACCCACCAGCCTTTTTCGGATGCCACCAGCTCACGGCCATCGGCCACCATCAGGCCCCACGCCGGATTGGGTCGCGGGACGCCGGCTCCCAGGAAGCTCAGGGTGCTTTCGAGGATGATGACGAACCCCACTTGTAGCGTCGCCAGCACCACCAGGCTGTTGAACACGTTGGGCAGGATGTGCTTGGACATGATGCGCACATGGCTGGAGCCGGCCACCTGGGCGCGGGAGACGAAGTCCTGCACGCGCACGGCCAGGGTCTCGCCTCGAGCCAGTCGGGCGTAGCGAGACCACAGGAGCACGACGATGACTCCGATAACGGTACTGGTCCTGGGGCCCAGCGCCGCCACCAGCACCAACCCAAGGAGAATGATCGGGATGGATAACGAAATGTCCACCAGGCGCATGATCAGCGCGTCAACCCATCCGCCCCAGTATCCAGCCGTGATCCCCAGAGCGGTGCCGATGATGCCGCTGACCACAATGGCGATCATGGCGATGACCACGGAGATACGACTGCCGTAAAGGATGCGGCTCAGGATGTCACGGCCAACCTTGTCGGTGCCGAGGATGTGCTCGGCGCTGCCGCCTTCCTGCCAGACGGGAGGCGCCAGACGGTTGCCCAGGCTGCCCCGGGTGGGGTCGTGTGGGGCGATCTGATTGGCGAAGATGGCCGGAATGACCAACACCACCAGAAGGATGGCGATAGGGAACAGGGGGAGACGCCGGACTTCCGCGAGGTAACCGGTGACGCGGGAGCGGCCCTCGGTCCTCGCGCCCTCGACAACTTCGTCGGAGGCGGCCGGGGTCGTGCTGGCACGTTCTTCAGCGGCCATAAGGGAACGGACTCCTCAAGTGATGCCGGCGGCCGGCGATGAAAAGGGAACAGCCTCGAGCCGAGCTAGCTATAGCGGATGCGCGGGTCGACGTAGGCGTAGGCGATGTCTACCAGCAGGTTCGCCGTGATGTAGACCAGACAGAAAACTATGACCACCGCCTGGATCACCGGGAAGTCGCGGGCGATGGTGCTGTCCACAGCCAGCAATCCGACGCCGGGCCAGGCGAACACGAACTCGATGCTGACGCTGCCCACCATCAGGGAGCCCAGGATCAGCGCGAAGTAGGTGAAAGGGGCGATGGCCGCATTGCGCAGGCAGTGCTTCCAGACCACCTTCCGCTCCGAGACACCTTTGATGCGGGCCAGCTTGACGTACTCGGTGTCAAGCACGTCCAGCATCGACGATCGCACCAGGCGCATCAGGGCAGCTACCTGGAACCAGCCGATGGCGATAGCCGGCAGGATGAAAGACCTGATGCCCGATTTGCCCGACGTGGGCACCAGCTCAAAGTTGACCGCGAAAATCCACATCAGGACCAATCCCAACCAAAAAGCCGGTAGGGATTGGCCGGTAAGGGCCAGGACTTTCCCGGCATAGTCGAAGATGGTGTCCTTCTTGACCGCCGATAGGACGCCCACCGGCACGGCGATGAGCGTGGCCACCAACAACGCCAGACCGGCCAGTTGGGCCGTGGCCGGCAAGCGATCAAACACCAGGTTGATGGCCTGCTGGTCACGGTGCTTGATGGATTCGCCAAAGTCTCCCTTCAAGGCGTTGCCCAGGAATTTGAAATACTGGACGTAGACCGGCTTGTCCAGGCCCCAGGCGGCCCGGACGCGCTCGGCGTCCTCCACCGTGGCTTCCAGCGGAAGCAGGACGTCCAGCGGATCCCCGGCGATGCGGGCGAGGCTGAACACGATCACGGTCAGCACCAGCAGGGCGAGTATGGACTGGACGATGCGTATCAGGATGTAGCGTTGCACGATCGGTCGCCTTATGGGTGGTCAGGGGCGAATGCAAATTCGCCCCTCGGGATGCGCGGAAGATATGGCGGTGCGCTACTGGGCGGTGGTGATGTACTCCATGTGGGTGATGGCGGTGTTGATGTTGCCGGGCCAGATGAACTCGCCGACCTCGTTGGGGTTGATGGCGATCTGGCTGGGGATCCAGACGATGGGCACCTCGGCGTACAGGTCGAACTTGATGTCGCCAGCGGCGCGCAGGGCGTTCGCCTTGACCTCAGGATTGACCGCGGTAATCGCTTCGGCGTACAGCGCGTCAAGCGCAGGGTCCGGTACGATCCGCTGGAACCCTTCAGGTCCGCTCACGTTGTAGAAGCGCAGGGTCACCTCGGCGGGGCGCATCGTGCCGCGGATGGGCGCGATGGTGCCATGGGTCTTGCCGGGGCGGTAGAAATCGGCGCGGAAGCGGGCCCACTCCATCTCCTCCGCTTCCACTTCGATCCCGATATCGGCGAGGTAGGTGAAGGCGGCCTCGGCCATGGGGATCATTTCGGGCACGCCGGAAAGCTGGGTGATGATGAGCTTCAGCGGGTAGCCCTCGTGTCCCGATTCCTTGATGAGCTCGCGGGCGCGGTCGGGATCGAAGCCATACTTCTCATCGAACTCCCGGGACCAGCGGTCATTCCAACCGGGCAGGCTGGGGTGGAAGCCCCATACGGGATGAGGGGACCCGAATCCGCTGAACAGCGTCTCGTTGATCTCCTCACGATTGATGGCTCGGTTGATTGCCTCTCGAACCCGGATGTCCAGGTGCGGGTCCGACGGGTCATGATAGGGGCTGTGCGGGGAGTAGATACCGCCCATGACGAAAGCGACCTGGATGGAGGGCAGTTCGCTCTCCACGATGATCATTCCGCCTTCCTTGGCCTCCGGATGGAGGTCCCGGTTTACCTCGGCGATCTGTACCTGACCGGTCAGCAGATTGGCCAGGCGGGTGGCCGGCTCCGGCGTGTTGATCTGCTCCATTTCGGACCAGTGCGGGGTCTGGCGCCAGTGATCCTCTACTCGGGAGTACAGGAGATTTCCGCCAACACCAAGCTGACGGCTTTCGTACCGCCAGGGACCGGTGCCAACCGCACCCTCGATGTATCCGGGCTCGCCTTCCGCGTCCCATTGGTCCTTGCTATATATGAAGTAGTTGCCCTGTTGTGCAGAGACGACGAAATCCATTGCAGCTTCGGGGCGCAGCAGGTTGAACTCCACCGTGTAGTCATCGATAACCTTGATGTTCTCGAAAAGTTCGTCAGCGGTCTGCCCGAACAATCCGCGGAACAGCCCGGTGTCGGTGGCAATCGCCTCTTCACCGATAATCAAGGCGGCGGAGTGGGGAACGTCGTTCGCGGTGAACTCGCCCCAATCACCGTGGAATGGTATCCCCTCCCGGAGGCGGAACACCCACTGGGTGCCGTCGGCCTTGGAGATTTCCCATTCCGTGGCCAGGCCAGGCTGCAGGGAGCCGTCGAAGCGGTCGGTATGCACCAGCGGTTCGGCAAAATGGCGCACCTGAGCGTTGGCTGACGTGGTGGTACCCAGCCATCCTCGGACCAGTTCCTGGACCGGTGGGGTCACCGCAATCTTGAGGCGTCCACCGACAGTTTGGGACTGCTGAGCGGCAGACGGCGTGTTGGTCGGCCGCGGCGTGGCGGTGGCTACGATGGTGGGAACAGCGGTCGCGGCGGCAGCCTGTTGTTGCGGTTGCGCGGCCGGGGCCGTCGTGGCAGCAGGAGCGGCGCCCTGTTGCTGTGAGGCCGGAGCGGTGGTGGCAGCAGGAGCGGCCGGCGCGGCGGGAGCGGGTTCCTCGGCAGCGCCGCCGCAGGCTATGCCCACTATCAGGAGAAGCGAGGCAGCGACGGTCAGAGCAATCGTTGGTTTCAGCACCATAATCCCTCCTGAGGAGTGCTACCCGCCACAGTGCGTGTTGCGGCCTACGGTTTCCGCGTGCCTGTCCGGGCGGGACACAGTGCCGCATTATATTCGAATGGATTGGCGATTGCACTACGATCTGATCGAATAGTACGTGCTCGGGACAGCTGCAACGATTTTGATAATACCATCGCATTATTATCACGAAATACGTAATGACCGTATCCGCAATTTTATGCCGGCCACAGGAACGACATGGACAAACGGGCACGCAAAAGCGTTGCCCAAAAGGGCGAACGCAAAGAAAAAAGGTCGCTGAGCCAGTAAAGACTAGCCGCGTTCCAAGCGGGCGAGGTTCACCAGGAGGCGCTTCATGCCGGCGCCCGGGAAGTTGACAGTGGCCTGTTCCGTGTCGCCGCTGCCGTCCACTTCTTGGACGACCCCCTCGCCGAAGGTGGGATGGCGGACGATTTCGCCCACCGCCAGGGGCACGCGCTCCGGTCCCGATTCGGACTGCGGGCGGCGGCTGGAAGTCCACTCGGTAAGACGCCCGTCGATGTTGCCGCGCAGTCGTCCCCGCGTGGCCTCTCCGCCGGTTCCGGAACCATCTCCAATCCGGGTGCGGGAAGCGCGCCGCTCCTGTGCGTAGGAGCCGCCGATGACGACATCGCCGCTGCGCGACGAGCGGGAGGGGTTGAGCCCGTGGGCCTCGGCGCGAGTGCCGGGCGGCCGGTCGTTGGCCGGGGTCGCCATGACCTCGTCGGGCAGTTCTTCAAGAAAACGTGAGGGCAGGGATACACCGCCCGACGACGGGTAGCGCCGGCGGAAGGCACGGAGGAGATAAAGGCGTTCCTTGGCCCTGGTCATGCCCACGTAGCACAGGCGACGCTCCTCTTCGATCTCGGCCAGCGTGTCCATGGACCGGCTGTGGGGCAGCAGGCCCTCCTCCATGCCGGCCATCATTACGACCGGGAACTCGAGACCTTTGGCCTGGTGAAGGGTGATCAGGGTGAGCGAGTCGTCTGACTGTTCGTAGGCATCGACATCGGATACCAGCGAGACCCGTTCCAGGAATGCGCCGAGGCCGTCGGGCGTGTCGTTGCCCGAAGGACCGTAATCTTCGGCAAGACCGCGGAGCTCGAGGATGTTCTCCCAACGCTCATCGCCATCGTCCTGGGCATGGATGTGCTTGGCCAGGCCGGACATGTCCAGGGTGCGGTCGAGCAGATCAGCGACGCCAAGCTCGCGGGATGCCTCGGTGAGCCGGTCCAATGTGACGGACAGGTCGGCCATGGCGCGGGCGGCGCGGGCGGTGACGTCGATGGGGCACGGCAGCCTTTCAGCGCGGGCGGCAGCGACCTCGCGCATGGCTTGGCGACTGGTCAGGCCCCGCTGGGCGGCGAAGGCGGTGAGTTGCTGGACGGACTTCGCGCCCAGACCCCGGGGTGGCTGGTTGATCACGCGCTGTAGGCTGACCTCGTCATCGGGGTTGAAGATGACGCGCAGGTAGCAGACGGTGTCCTTGATCTCCTTGCGGTGGTAGAAGCGCACGCCGCCGACCAGCCGGTAGGGAACGCCCTGCCGCATGCACTGGTCCTCGAAGGCGCGGCTCTGGGCGTTGATGCGGTACATGATGGCACAGTCGCCATTGCGGTATCGGCCGGTGCGGCTGAGCCGGGACACCTCGTCCACGGCCCACAGGGCCTCGTCCTCTTCGCTGAAAGCCTCGTGGAGCGTGACGGGGTCGCCAGTGGGATTGCTGGTGAACAGTTCGCGATCGATCCGCTCGGCGTTGTTGGCGATGACGCCGTCCGCAGCCCGCAGAATGTTCTTGGTGGAGCGATAGTTTTCACCCAGGCTGATAACCGTAGCGCTGGGGAAATCGCTCTGGAAGCTGAGGATGTTGCCGATGTCGGCGTTGCGCCAGGCGTAGATGCTCTGGTCAGGGTCACCAACGACACACAAATTCTGATGTGGCCCGGTCAGGAGTTGCACCAGGCGATATTGGGCGACGTTGGTGTCCTGGAACTCGTCGATCAGGAGATAACGGTAGCGCCGGTGGTATTGCTCCTGCACCTCCGGGTCCTGATGCAAAAGGTGCGTGGTTCGCACCAGCAGGTCGTCGAAATCCAGGGCATTCTGCCGGGTCAACGCCTCCTCGTAGTAGCGATAGACGCGGGCGCAGGTGTCTATCCAGTGCGCGCCGTACTCGTTATCACTGTCGTGAGCGGCGCGGGCCATGGCGTGCGAGTCCTGCAGGACACTCTTCGCCGCCGAGATGCGCGACAGCACGGCCCGTGGGTTGTACCGCTTGCTGTCCACGTCGGCCAGTTGCATGGCCGATTTGAGCGCGTCGATCTGGTCGTCCTGGTCGTAGATGGTGAAATTTCGGTCCAGACCCACCCGCTCGCCATGACGCCGCAGGATACGCGCGCAAACGGCGTGGAAGGTGCCCATGGTCACGTCCGCGCTTCGGCTGAGTAGCAGTCGGTCGAGGCGTTCGCGCATCTCGCGGGCGGCCTTGTTGGTGAAGGTCACCGCCAGGATCTGCCAAGGGTGGACACCACACTCCCCGACCAGATACGCAATGCGATGAGTAATGACCCGCGTTTTACCCGAACCGGGACCGGCTACGATCAAGAGCGGGCCGTCCGTGGTAATGACAGCCTGCTGTTGCGGTTCGTTCAGACCCTGAAGGATGACCGGAGCGACACCGGCCGGAGGTTGTGGTTGGGTTGTTCCGACGTCCAGGTCGGCCAGTTCCGGCGCATCCCAGTACGGCGACGACGCCGGTTCCTCCCAATAAGGAGACGACGCCGGCCCATCATGACGGGCCGGCGTGGTTTCAGAGAAACTGGGCTGGAGCGACATGGACGATCAGTAGTGGCGCAGTTCGACGACGTTGTCGTCCGGATCGTAGATGTAGAGGGAGATGCCGTCACCGTGGGAACCCCAGCGCTTGCCGGGACCAGCCTGGATGTCGATGCCAGCGTCTTCGAAGCGAGTCTTGAGGGCATCCATGTCGGTTTCGTCGATGACCATGCAGAAGTGGTCCTGGTTGCGGACATCATCGCGGCCGTTGGGCATCTCATCGGACGCGAAGAAGTCGATGATGGTGTCGGCGTTGATCCGGGCCGAGGGGAAGCGCACCTCACCGGCGCGCCACTGCTCGACGCGTTCGGCCTGGAGCCCGAGGACCTCGGTGTAAAAGCGGAGGGATTCCTCCACGTCCCTGGTGCGCAGGACGATGTGGTCCATTTCCGTGATTTTGACCAGGGGCTGGGTGATGCGTTCGAACCTGGTTGCGGTTGCCATGCTGGGCCTCCTGAGGGGGGTGACGGTTTCAACTAAAGATGTGGCTGCATTATATGGGCCGCCCGGAAGAAAGTCATCTGAACGCATGACAACGCGACCGCCCGGAGCCCGGGGTGGAGCGAGAGAGATGTCTGATACAATAAATGAGCATCAACCAACGCTGCTTGACGGGCCTCGCCGATGGTGTTCGACCACAGGTGTTTCGGCACGCCCCGCGCGATACGGAGAGGTGGCCGAGTGGTTGAAGGCGCCGGTCTCGAAAACCGGTATACCCCTCTGGGGTATCGCGGGTTCGAATCCCGCTCTCTCCGCCATATTAACATCGTAAAACCCCGGCAGAACCGGCCGTTTCCTGCTTGATTTGAGTGGAAAACGTCCATTTTCATTTCCAGTGAAGTCCCACGAAATCCGGGGCCAAGTATTGGTTTCAACGGGTTACCATAGACCGGAAGCGGCGCAATCTGGGCCTCGGTGACTATCCCATTGTTTCGTTGGCGGAAGCCCGCAAGGCAGCTTTGCTCAATACCCGGATGATCCGAGAGGGCCGGGACCCTTTGGCAGGGAAGAGCGCAGCGATCGCGGCTCGCCAGAGACCACCGACGCCGACATTTGCCGAAGCGGCCGCAACAGTAATCGACATGCGGCAACCGACCTGGTCCAACTCGAAGCATGCCGCCCAAGCGATTTGAGCGATGCCCAGTGGGAGGAACTGTCTTCCCTGTTGCCGCCGGACACCGTTCGGGGCCATCCCCGGACCACGGACCTGCGTGCGGTGGTCAACGGTGTCCTGTACGTACTGCGTGGCGGGATACCCTGGCGGATGATGCCCCATGAACCTGCCGCCCTGGGGCACGGTCTGGTGGTACTTTCGAAAGTGGCGGGATGACGGGACGTGGGAACGGGTGGAGGAAGCCCTGCGGGCCCGGGTCAAGGAAGCGGCGGGACGAGAGGCCACCCCCAGCGCCGCGATCATTGACAGCCAAGAGGAACGGACCGAGAGCAGCGAAGCCTGGGGCCATGTCGCCATGGTTAACCTGATGCTCCAACCCACCTGAGCCTATTTGTCACACACCCTCTTAGGTGGGCTGGACCGGGAAAGTGACCGGCAACGGGTAAATATGTGGAGACGGTCAGGCGCCTACAAGTTTATTGAGGGTTCCTCGTAATCCTTTAGCTTGTTGTAGATTTGAAGCCGGTGATGGTAGGACTCCAAAACTATGATCCGGTCGTCTGCGTCAACGTTGACAGCCACCGGTCGCCGGAACCGCCATTCAGGCTCCAGATCTGTCCGCCGCCTGGCTTTGATGATATCCGGATTGGCATCGATGTAGGTCTGGGCCCATGGCGAAGGCTCTTGGGCGTCACCGACCAGCGCCGTGATATATTGGCCGTCGGCGGCGTAGATCTGGACTCGGTGGTTCCCCCAGTCAGTTACGTATACATCTCCATCTGAGTCCACAGCTACACCGGATGGCCCTTTGAGCGAACCCATCCCGGTGCTGGAGCCTTCGAACTTAACGAGCAACTCTCCAGTAGGGGCGAATTTTTGCACCCGGTTATTTCCCCAATCCGCGACGTAGATGTTGTCCTCACGGTCGATGCAGATGCCCCATGGCATCTCCAGATCTCCGTCACTGCCACCTTGCTTCCCGAATTTGGACTGAAACTCACCGATCTGGTTGAAACTCTGCACCCGGTGATTCAGGCTGTCCACCACCCAAACGGTTCCCCGGGAGTCGAAAGCAATTCCTGACGGACCGTTTAGCTGCCCGTCTCCGCTGCCGGATCTGCCCCAGTGATATCGATAACTACCCTCTTCACTGTAAATGGTTACCCGGTTGAGATACTCGTCCGAAACGAACACTCGGCCGGTACGGTCCAAATCAATCGACCGGGGCCAAATGAAGCGCCCGTCTTCCTCGCCGACGGAGCCGAACTGTCCTTGAAAATCGTGATCAAAGTTGATCTTGGTGACACGCTGCCCCAATTGTTCCACACCGCGGCTCAACACATAAATTCGACCGTTCGATCCCAGGACGAAATCCTGGGGAGCCCAAAATCCCCAGCCGGCCTGACTGTACATGCCTATGCAGTAGCTGTAGTCATACACCCTGCCGGCAGCGACGGTGGTCAGCATATCCCCTCTCCCGCGAACTATTTTGGGGTCCCAAAGCTACACGAAGGACATTTGCTCGAAGTGTCCACCGACGATAGGTACCGGGTCGAGTCCCAGCCATTTTTCCGCCAAAGTGGAGTAGAAGCCACGGAAATCATAGTTGGGCGCCAGGTCTCCCTGAGTGAGGTCCCCTGGTTTCAGCGACGGATAGGTCCCGTACATTCCACCATTCACCCGGTCGCCAATGGCGAACGCTACCCCGGCCGCTCCGTGGTCGGTGCCAGTGCCATTATCGCGGACGCGGCGCCCAAACTCGCTGAACAACATGATAACCACCTCGTCTGAGGCGTCGTGCTCACGCAGGTCGGCGAAGAAGTCGCGGATGGCAACGGAAATCTCCGTCCACAGCTTTTCATGTGGTCCCAGCTGGTCATAATGGGTGTCGAAGGGCCCGTGGGAGGTGTAAAAGACCTGGGTGCCCAGGCCGGCCAGATGCACCTGGGCGACGTCTCTGAGTCGCCTAGCGATGGCATTATTGGCGTACTCTACGTTTGAAGAATAGGTTTCGGGAGCAACCCGGATGATGTCGGCTCCTCGCAACGCATCCCGTCCTGCCTGTCCCAGATAGTCCATGGTCGGTCCGGCGCCGATGGTGGGAGAGTACATGCGGGCAAAGGTCTCCAACAATTGGATCCGATCTTGCTCGGAGGAGATCCCCGGATTTGATGAGAGTACGCCGTACGAAGGAAGGTGGTTAACAGAAGTAACAGGAACCCCTTTCATGGCCAGTGCCCGAGGCAGGCCCTGGCCCAAGTTAACTCCCTTCAGCACGTTCTCGCCGGCAGGGTCCAAGTCCCGGACGACCTTGGCGAGCCAGCCGTCAATACCGATGGAATCCGGCTCGCAGGTATGCCAGATGTCCATTGCACGAAAGTGCGAACGGGGTGAATTTTCAAACCCGATTCCGTGAATGATTGCCAAGTTGCCCTGGTCGTAGAATTCTTTCAACGGCTCCGAGTCAGCCCGGAATGCCAGTTGGTCATTTATGGGCAGCAATTGGTCTTCAGGGATATGGACCTTGGGCCGGTTATCCCAATACAGGGGATCGCTATAAGGAACAATCGTATTGAGATAGTCGTTGGCCCCAGTCAGCTCCAGCACGACCAGCACGGGGTCTTTATGGGTTGATGCCATTTTCAGATCCTTCTACATCAGTTGCAGGCGCTGGCCTAGGCAAACTGATATTCTCGTGAGGCGGCAATCAAGGTCAAGATCCTGCTCACATTGCGCAATGTGGCCCTGAATTCTTCGGGGGTGCTCCAGGCTAGATCGCCACATTTTTCGGCATGGGCAATCAATTCAGAGTGGGTCGTCTTACTGACTTCCAACGGTCCCATCGCATCGAGACAAGCTGCCACTATCGCCTGGGGGGAATGATCCCCATGCACATGCACATTCACCAACACCCGTTTGACGATAGCCTGCACGCCGGGTAGTGAGACGTCTCCAAATATCCTAGCGGCAAAGTTCACCCGGCGCATCAAAACGCCGGGGTCGATCCATTCTGAGCCTGTGTGCCAACCCTCCACGCTGGGAGGATTGAGCAGACCCTGTCCCTGCCAACCGCACTCCAACGCCAGATTGTTGAGTCCTGGCTTGAAGCCTTCATAGTTGCCCGCCATGCGCACAGTGCCAACGATCAATTCAGCCGGGCTTTTCACCCGGGCGAAGCGGGCATTCTTGAAGAACTCTGAGTTGAACAACGTCCGTAAAATAGACCGGATGTCGCCACTGGATTCATTGTAGGCATCCGCCAACAACTCGATGGCTTCAGGGTCAACTGGCGGTGTAATGTTCCAACTGGCGACATGGGGCTCGTCGGCGACGAAGAATCTGTAGAGGTGACGGGCCAGAAACCGGGCCGTAGCCGGTTGATCCGCAATAATGTCCACGATGTCTTCGCCATTGAAGTTCCCGGTATGCCCCAGGAAGGTCTTCTCCCGATCGTCGTGGTCCTCAGGTTTGTAGTCGAATAGCCAGTGGAAACGACCGTAAGGATTACGGGGAATCTTTGGGGCAATCGTCCATCCGGTAAAGGCCCTGGCTGCTTCCCTAATATCATCCTCTGAATAGTTTCCGACACCGAGGGAGAAAAGCTCCAACAGTTCCCGCCCCCAGTTTTCATTTATGGCACCGTCACGATTTCCCTGGTTGTCCAACCAGAAGATCATGGCTGGCGACTTTGCAACCTCTACCAGCAGGTCGCTGTAGGTACCCAATCCGTATTCACGGAAGATGGCAATCTGGTGAGTCAGCTCCAGTGGATTGTCCACCTTGGAGTTGCTGGTGGCGAACAACTGATGCCAGAAGAGGGCCATCTTCTCTTCCAGAGGCCGTTTGGTGTTGATCATCCGGAACACCCAATCGGCCTGATTTATTGGCAGCGCCCCGGCCCCCTCATAACCCGGGAATATCCGGTACAGCAGTTCGTCGTCTATGGCCGGCTGCCGCTCTGGATACAGAAGCTCCTCGACCACGGCTTCGTAGCCTTGGGAGACACGCTCCTCCAGTTCCTCACGGGCATCACCGAAGCCGGCCCGTCTCATTAAATGGGCCATCAAGCGAATGTCTTCCTGGTGGGGCATTACCGCCTCTCCGTTTATCGAACCCAGAACACTAAGCCAGGCGCCGTTTCGCAACATATTAGGATTGGGCAAGTCGAATGTCAACAAAAAGCCGTAAGCCGTAACAGGTAACTGGTCGGAGCTGATGAGGAGAATTTGCCGGGTCCACGGTCCCGCTGAAAAACACTGGCGCCCAAGCTCGAATCCACCGAAGGGAAACGTCGGCGGTAATCGGACGAGGGATGAAGGGTCAGTGAACGGGCTGGAGAGGACCTGATGCCGATGAAATGGACGATGCGGGATGTGGACGCCACGCCAGGGGGATGTTGACGGCCCGTGGCAGCGGCGTTGGGAGCGATCATCAGTGCGAATCGCTGGGGGAGGCGGTCAGGTGCCCAACCTGGGCGCTGATCGGCCAGGCGTGTGATGGCATGGTGAACAGGTCAAACGCCGAGGGCGTCGTCAGGAAGGAAGGAGCAGGACACGCAGTCTCGTCAGGGCACCGGCGAACTGGTCCTGCCAGGGCCAGCCCTAGGGAAGATGCAGGGTGAGACGACGGGCTTTGCGGGTGAGTCGTCCGGCCAGGGAGAAGAAGCGTCGTCGGAGAGTCTTGGTGGTTGCCACCGGCTCTCCCATACCGAGGCGCGTGGTCCAGCGAGCCAGGTTATGGGCGATGAACCGGACCGCCAGCCAGGCGGCGTTGGCGGGGAAGCGGCAAGGCTGCGAGCTCGGCGTTCCCCGGGCATCTTGGAGAATCCCGGTGTGAGCAGGTTCACGTAACGGCTGTTGCACGAATCACGGTTGGGATCGCATGGTTCGATACACCCGGATTGGAAGTCTCGTGTGTGGTTCATGATAGTCGGAGTCACGGACAGCCGCGAAAACCTGAGATGCGCGCTCCGGAGGCTCCTTTTCGATCATCCGGCCAATGCGCGGTGGATTGTGGTCCTGCTGCTATCCATCGCAAGAAGCGCCTATGGCTTCAAATTGATCCGTTTTGAGAACGGGGTTTATGTGAATTTTCATCGTCATTGACCGAGATTTTCACGGTCATTGACCACCTTGGGAGCAGAGCGATTAGACAAATATCAGGTTGTCGTTGGCCGGTCAATCACCTCCCTGGTTGCTGAGTAGAGCGCGGTGTGGGGACAGCCGTTCCCGGTAGCTGGTGCCCTCGATGACGATCTGGTAGCTGGCGTTGGCCAGGCGGTCCAGGGCGCTGTTGCCGAGAATGGGATCATCGAAGAGGCTGAGCCATTCTTCGACGGCTCGGTTGCTGGTGATGACGAAGCTGGAGGACCGGTGCCGGTTGAGGATGAGTTCGTAAAGATCGGCGGACTGTTGGGCGGTGAGCCGGTGGAGCCCCAGGTCATCGAGGATGAGCAAGTCAGGGGTGATGAAGGATCGAAAGGCGCGGTCGACGGAGTTGTCCACTCTGGCCTGTGCCATGGCCCTGAAAAAGCCGTCGGCATGGCTGAAGCGTACGGTGTGTCCGGCGCGGATGGCGGAGTAGCCCAGGGCCTGGGCGAGAAAGCTTTTCCCGACGCCAGCCGGTCCCACCAGCAGCACGTGCTCGTGCTTGTCGAGAAATTCCAGGGAGAAGACGGCGTCCAGCAGGCGGCGGTCCAGGGTGATCGACGCCGACCAGTCGAAGTCCTCCAGCCGGCAGGTCTCCTCGAAACCGGCGCCATTGAGCCGCACTTCGATGCGCCGGTGGGCGCGGCGGTTGACCTCGTCGCTGAGAATGATCTCCAGGAAGGAGGCATAGTCCAGCTGTTCACGACGGGCCAGGGCAATGCGCTCGGGCAGAGTGGTAGCCATGGCGCCCAGCTTGAGGTTCTTGAGCAGAGGAGTGAGTTCAGATACGCGTGTCATGGGTATAATCTCCTCAGGCTGACTTCCGGCGGTACGGGTCGCTTTGGGCGAAGACGGACCCGGGCCGAGCGAAGCGACCGGTTAGCAGGGGCAGAGGCAGTTGGGGCGTGGTTTCCTCTTCCAAAGCTTGGACCAGGATGTTCTCCACGCGGTAGACGTCGATGAGGTCGACGTCCAGGGCCCGCTGACAGGCGGCGTCCAGGCGCTGGGCGGTGTAGCGCTCGCCCAGGCGCAGCAGCTTATGTCCCTGCCTGATCTTGGACCAGGGATGGTTGCCTTCGAAGAGGCGTTCGGCGAATTCGCCGACTGCGGTTCCCAGCTTGGCGGCCTCACGCTTGAGCCCATCCGGAGCCCTGGTGGTGTAGGGGGCGACCTTGGGGGGATAGTCGGCGACGTCGGTGGAGCGGCCGCCTTTGGGCTGGCGCTCATGGGTCTTGATCAGCTGGCCGCGGTGGTAGATGCGGACCAGCTTGCTGTCGACTCTGACTTCCACCTTCCGGCCTGGCCGGCAGAGGTGGGATGGCACCGAGTAGAGTGCATCCAGGCACTTGATGTGAAAGTCCTGATGGACGGTGTTAGTGCGCCAGTTGGCGATCTCGTAGGGGATGCCGTCCCAGGGGATCAAGGCGTGACGCTCCTCATCCTGGAAGACCACCAGCGGTTTCTTCCGCGTGGTACCGTGAATGCGCATACCGGCCACCTCCAGGCACCATTTGGGCGCGGCGGCGCGGACGTGGGTGAAGTCGTCGAAATCGGCGCCCTTGAAGAAGCGTTCCCGAGCGTAGGGCACCTTGCGTTCGACTTTGGGCTTGTCCTGAGGATGTCCCTTGCGGGCGGGATCGGGTATGAAACCCCGGTGCTGGGCATATTCCAGGAAGCCCCTGGTGAGAATGGGATTGAGCGGATCCGTGCCCACCACTGCGGCGGGGAAATTATCGATGACCAGGTATTTGGGCATGCCGTCGAAGAAAGCCCACGCTGCCTCCAAGCCGGCGATCACGTCCGCCAGCTTCTGTTGCATCATGGGCCAGACGAAGCAGTGGCGAGAGTGGCACATCACGATGACCATGGCCCACACCGCCTTGCGCTTCCCGGTGGCTGGGTCGGTGATCATGCCCAATCGGCCGAAGTCGGCCTCGGCCACTTCACCGGGCGGCGTGTCCGCCATCCGCACTGTGGTCTTGCTGCGTCGCCGCCAGTTGCGGTTCACGATGAAACGCCGCAGCGACGGGTACGACAACTGGCAGCCCCGCATGGCCAGCAACTCGTGGATGCGGGTCATCTGCAGCCGGTCTTTGGTGAGCCACTGGTAGATCTGGTCAGCCCACGGCTCCAACTGGTCCTGCCGTGGCGTCGCCGCCTGCCGCAGTCCCGACAGGCTGATCGTCGCCAGCCGGACTAACTGCTCCTCGCTTGGCGGCGGTCCTTCCTGGGCGATGCCCTCAGCCTGCGCCCGCCGCCAAGTACTTCCGTACCGTGTTGCGAGACAGCCCGGTCCCAAAGGCAATCCGCCCTGGGGCATCCCCCGCCTGCCAGCGGCGGATGATCTCTTTTATCTCCATCCTGGAAACCTCCCGGTACGCCATCGCTGCACCTCAACATCGAAGTGCGGCAATGGTCGCCGATCTGGCTCCCAAGGTGGTCAATGACCATGAAAATCTCGGTCAAAGACCGTGAACATTTCGCGATTTAGATGATCAAAGTCGGTGAAAATTGACATTTATGATTCGGCGGCGCCTCTTCGTGCTTATGTGGCATTTGGAATAATCGGAGAAGGCGGGGTCTATTGATATGAGAGACGTGGCATTCTGTTTGGTGGAGAACGACAGGGGAGAGATTCTCTTCGTCCAGCGGGCCTACGGCAATCGCAAGGGCAAGTGGTCGTTGCCGGGAGGCCTGGTTGATCGCGGTGAAAGCAGTCGCCACGCCGCCTACCGGGAGACCAGAGAGGAGACAGGCATCGTCGTTAAGGTCACCCATAGGCTTTACACTGGCAACGCCCGGCCCATCAAGGTGTTCGTCGGTCAGAGGGTGGGAGGCAAGCTCCGGTTCCAGCGCAAGGAATGCCTGGACGTGCGCTGGCGTGATCCGGACCGGATCCGGCCGGAGGACCTGGCTTTCGGAGGCGACAGGAAGGCGCTGCGGCTCTGGGCGGACATCAAGAATGGCCGGGCCAGGCCGGAGAAGGATTACTCGTCGAGGGGTGACAGCGGCAGGTCGCCAAGTTCTCGGAAGCGGCAGAAGGCCACGGCGCTGGTGATCAGGGACGGCAGGTACTTGCTGGTGCGTGATAAGGGTCACGACAAATACTCCCTGCCGGGAGGGGGTATGGAACGAGGCGAGGCGGCGTTGACTGCGGCGTGTCGGGAAGTTGGCGAGGAGCTGGGGTTGAAGGCCTATAAAGCGGAGCGGCTCTTTGACTACACCAACGAGGGGAGTTTCAACGACCACAAGGTGGTGCTGGTTCATGCGGGTGGGAACGCCAGGATCAACGACCGGGAGCTGGAATCATTCCGTTGGTGGGACGGCCGGGAGCGCCTGCCGCTCTATCCCCATGTGACCAGCATCGTCAGCCGGTATGAGGCTTGTTAATGTCGTCATCCGAAGCAGCGGCCGACGGCCGATTTGCGGAGTGAGGTTCCGATGGGATCCAGCGGGTGGAATCACGCCGCACGTTCGAGTTTGCTGACCCACTGGTCGAACAAAGGACATTGGGAACGCATTGTCGCCAGGCCGATTTGCCGAGCGGCTTCAGTGCCGTGGAGCACCTTCTGGTATCGTGGGTCTACTCCTTTCAGTCGCCGAGAAGGGAAAGTATCGTAGGAGGAGTTGATCTCCTCGGGGGATCCACATTCGTCTACGATACTCTGAAGCCGTTGTGCTAGATCGGGACGGCCGATAGCACCAGCGAGAGCGTCCGGGTTGCTGAAGAGCAATCCCTCGAACTCGTGCATAATCACATTGGGGATGAAGCGGACGGGATGGAAGTTTTCCAGCGCCCTGACGATACAAGTCAGCATGGCCTGCTTCACTTGGTTGGCTTTTTCGGCGACGGTTCGTGTCCCGGCGACTTCCCGTCGGCCGGGCCATGATTGCGGCATTCCGGAATAGTCGACCATGGTGGTCACGTAAATGTCCGGACTCTGCTTCAGGTAGTTCAGAATCTCCCGTCGGACTGGGGCCCACTTGGAAACGCCGCCGCGTTCTCCCATGAGAACGGGACGAACCTCGATGTGGCCAGCACCATACAAATGAGGTCCCAGCACACGGTCGACGAAACTCACCTCGGTGGGACCTTCCGCCAAAATTATCAGCCGTGTCATGCGGCTACTCAGGGACTGGCCGTCCGCCCAGTATGTTCTTTTCCCACAATTGGCCTAGGCTGTAGTCTTCCAGCCACACGGCCAGTTCGGATACGTCCAAACGTCGGAGCTCCGTGGCGCCTTCCGTCCGCTCTGCTACTAGTATGTCCACCGGCTCGAATTGGTCCACCAGCAGTGAGGATTGTGTGGCGACGATCACCCTGGTCTCCACCGACGCCTGGCGGATTAACGCGCCCAGCACCGCAATGGCGTGGGGATGTAGCCCAAGTTCCGGCTCGTCCACTATGACCGTAGCTGGCCGGTACTCAACGGGTTGCAAAAGCAACGTTGCAAGAGCTATGAAGCGAAGCGTTCCGTCGGATAGCGAGGAAACATCAAAGTAGTTGTCTCCGCCGACGTGCTTCCAGCGCAGGCGAATTTGGTTGGGGTTCAGCCGATCGGGTTCCAGGTCAAAGTCAACAAAGAACGGCGCCACTAGCCGGATGGCATTGACGATGCCGCGATACGAATCTGGACGACGCTGTTGTAGTAGGTAAAGAAATGCCGCAACATTGGCGCCATCTGATCGCAGATGGCGATTGTCGTGCAAAGCCGGCGTTGTTTTCATGGGCGAGTGCGGCCCAGTGTCCGAAAAATGGTATATCCGGTGCCCGTCGAACAGCTTCACCATCTGTTCGTGGAATTCTTGACGCCAGTGCACCTCCCGGCGTATTGCAGCCTCTAGTCCTTGCGTCTTCGCGCTACTCCACTCCCTTGCTTCGCCGGCTCTAAACTCCTCCGATCTGATCACTAACAAATCGTCGGACGTGGGCGCCAGTTCAATTCGGTAGAAAAACAGACCACTGGCTAAACCGATCTCCAACTGTAGAGATTGTGTTATCCAAGGGCCATGGTGCAGCAATCGGGTGGCGCGTCCGGCGGTGACGACGTATTCCATCATTCGGCCTTCCCGTAGGGCTTCCAGGAAGGAGAAAACCTCGATGAAGTTCGACTTTCCCGAGCCGTTGGCGCCGACGATGGCAGTTACTGGCCCAATCTCGATGTTCTCGATTGACCGGAGGCTCTTGAAGCCCTTTACGGAAACGTAGCCTAGTCCGTCTGCAAGCATCCCTTTGGAGGTACCGAGAGGGGTGGAATTGTCACGTTCGGCGACCATGGTTTTCACGGGAGGTGCAGCGCATAGTGGTGGCTTTCAATCGGCACGTTGCCATTATATCAACGTGTGTCACGAATAGCCGGTTGATTGTGGCCGGGCGCGCAGGGCTGGCTAGCGTATCTGGTCGGTGTATGATGATTGCGACTACGGATGTCGCATAGGGATCGAGGCATCGGTGCTCTGAGTCAGGTGCTGAGCTACACCCTCGGAGAACCCTATCCACGAAGGTCTCTCCACACCGACGAGTTTCATGCCCCAGAAACGATTGCCAGCATCTTTCCATCGTAAGGTGCCGCGACTTTGGAGGGCTGCTAAGGAGAGGTGATGACAAGCGTTGATTGGGCGGGCATACGATCATTGGACGGGTCCCAGTCTGCGGGTTTCGAAGAGTTGTGCGCGCAACTGGCGCGGTCGGAAAGTCCAATCAATGCCAGATTCGTGAGGAAGGGAGCCCCCGATGCCGGGGTTGAATGCTTTTGCATATTGCCGGACGGGAGCGAATGGGGTTGGCAGGCCAAGTACTTCCGCGAACTACGCAACTCGAGCTGGTCGCAGATCGACGAGTCCGTCCGCACTGCCCTCGACAAGCATCCCAAGCTGATCCGTTACTTCGTCTGTCTACCCATCGACCGTGCCGACGCTCGCCTGGAAGGGCGGACTTCGGCCTTGGAACGGTGGGACCAGCATGTGGTGAAATGGAAAGCCTGGACGCAAGAGCGCGGCATGGACGTTGAATTCGTCTGGTGGGGATCATCCGAGCTGAGGGAGCGGCTGTCTCGTCCACAGCACATGGGTCGCCTGTATTTCTGGTTCGGCAAAAAGGGTTTCGACCGGTTGTGGCTTGAAAACCGTCTCGATGAGGCAATTCGCACTGCCGGCCCCAGGTACACACCAGAGCTTCACGTCGAGTTGGACGTTGGCCAACATCTGGAACAATTTGGACGGACCCAAGTTGCCATTGACCGCCTGAAATCCCATGCCGTAGAGATCAGGCGGAGGCTGCAGTCTCTGCGCCGCCCGGGCGGCTCAGAACGGGAGTTGCTGAGGGGTTTTGCTCTGGACGCGGCTGTCTCGGCAACTGACGATGTCTTGGGTCGGTTTGCTGCGCTGGAGGCAGCCCCAGAGGGGGCAATTCTCCTGTCGGTGATCGCGGACCAACTCGCGACTGCGGAATCGATGGTTGATGAAATTGTGAGTGGTCTATATGAGATGGGGCGCGAATATGACGCGCGGCGGCGGCGGGATGGGTGGAATCCCCGATACGGGGAAAGTCCACAGGTCCAGCTGGCGCGTTCCTTTTCCAGTCTCGGACGTGGACTTGCCGAAGCGCGGTATCGTCTGGTCGAAGCGTCCGAATTCGTAAACAGCCGGCTGTTGATTGTGAATGGAGCAGCCGGAACCGGCAAGACTCACCTGCTGTGCGATTTTGCCAGCAGTCGTGTGGAGGGCGGTGTCCCATGCATTCTGCTCATGGGGCAACGTTTCACCGAAGCCGCTGAACCATGGGGACAAGTCCTACGACAGGTGGATATGCACGGCGATCAGGCCGAACAATTCGTGGGCGCGTTGGAAGCCGCCGCGCAGGCCGCCAACTCGCGGGCATTGGTGATAATTGACGCCTTGAACGAAGGGCGAGGCCGGGACGTCTGGTGGAATCACCTGGAGGCATTTCTGGCCCCCCTGGAAAAATCGGAGTGGATCGGGGTCGTGCTCTCGGTCCGTACCGCCTACGAGAAAGTGGTTCTCACCGAGCGGATCAGGGAACGGGCGACGTCCGTAACCCACCTCGGTTTTGAGGGCTACGAATACGATGCGACCCGGACTTTCTTTGCCCACTACGGTCTCGAGTTCCCGTCAGCGCCAGTGCTGCACCCCGAATATCGCAACCCCCTCTACCTGAAGACAATCTGCGAAGGATTGAGTCGCAACGGGCACACGAGGCTTCCAAGGGGCTTTCACGGGATCACGTCGGCATTCGACCTGTATCTGGATGCCGTGAACAAGCAGTTGGCGGAGACGCTTGATTACAATCCCCAGGACAACTTGGTTCGCGGGGCTCTGAACAGCATCGCCCGACAATTTCTGGAAACCAGGCAGAGGTGGCTGCCCCGGGCGGGAGCGGTGCAGCTGGCGAACGAACTGCTTCCCGGACGAGATTACAGCAGATCCCTGTACTTTGGACTGATCACATCCGGAGCTTTGGTCGCGGACTTGGACCAAATGTCCGACGATCCTGATGATGAGGTTGTCTTCATCGGATACGAGCGCTTTGCGGACCACATCGTCGCTGATTCTCTTTTGAGGGACCTGCCGACTGATCGTGCCCTTGAGAACGCGTTCGGAGCCGGCGGCCAGTTGGCGTTCCTGAAAGAAGACTGGTGTGGCAAACACCTCGGGCTGGTCGAAGCATTGTGCATCCAGGTACCGGAGCGGACCGGTAGAGAATTATTGGAGGTAGCGCCAGAACTTGTCGACTACCTCGATATTGGCGAGCTATTTTTGGAGAGCGTGGTCTGGCGACGCCTGGATGCATTCTCCGACGACGCCACGGAAGTGTTGAAGCGGCTGATGGTTAGTGGGGCCATAAGTGAAGAGCCGGTCGATACTTGGCTGACCGTGTCAACCATCGCTGGACACCCGTTCAATGCGGAGTTTCTGGACCGCAGGCTGCGTCAAGATACCATGCCTGATCGGGATATGTGGTGGAGTACGTACCTGCACCGTGCGTGGGGAGATAACGGGCCGGTTGAACGACTGGTGGATTGGGCCCTTGGCGTTTCGTCGGACGATGCTCTGGAACCGGCGGTGGTCGACCTTACTGCGACCAGTTTGGCTTGGATGCTGACCACCCCCAACCGGTTCCTTCGCGACAATGCAACCAAAGCGCTGGTGTCGTTGCTCACGGGCCGAATTCACTCCGCTGTACGATTGGTGGAGAGATTCGCTAATGCTGACGACCCTTACGTCACGGAGCGGGTGTACGCGGTAGCTTATGGCGTCGCTATGCGGAGCCAGGATCCTCACGAGGTGTGTGAGCTGGCAAGGTTGGTCTATGAGAGAGTATTCGGTTCCCCCCACACGTGGGCGGTAGGCAGTACCTTCGAGTACGAGTTCAACTTCCAGGTCATCACGAACAAGCGCTACGGCTCGGCCAAGCCCGACCAATCCAAGAAACGGCAGACGTCTTCGGCCAGCCGGCCAGCTGAAATCGAACCGGCCCCAAAGCCGAAGCGTGCCACCACCCGAAAATCCAAGGGCGCCAAGCTAACGCCTGAAGAGCGCAAGGAACGCGCGCGCCAACCTCGTCGCCCGACGCGAGCGACGCAAGGAACTCGGCATCTGCCGGGACTGCAAGAACCTCACGGTCCCTGGGAAAACCCTCTGCCCTGACTGCGCCGAGAAGCGCCGAAGGCCGCAGTGACGCAGAACCTGCGAGGTTTCACCTTGCCTTCCCTATTGCCCGCTCATCACCGCCAGCATACACTCGCCACACTTCGCCCATTGGCGCAAACTCACGCGCCGCCCGGCCCGAACCAGGCGGCTCCGACAAGCGAGCTCTGAGCCGTGAAGATACCGGACTGGAACAATCAGGCCGTCATCCCACCCGTGCGCGACGACGTGCCACCTGAACGGCAAAGCGAGATCGAGTACCGCTCTCCCTACCTGACCACCATCAACGACGTCATCGACCGCTTCGCAACCACGTCGAGCCGCGTTCAATTGCTCCATGGCCTATTGGACTACAGAAGGGCTCTGTACGACGCTGGCATCACGCAGGGTTTCCAATGGCTGGACGGCAGCTTCGTCGAAAACGTCGAAGCCAGACCACGTCCCGGCAAAGAGCCCAGGCCCTACGACATTGACGTCGTAACGTTTTACCATCCACCTGCCGACGGCCGACCGGAACCGCCTGAACTCTTCAAGCTGACGTCCACCAGGGAACAATACTCCATAGATAGCTACGGGGTACCATTGGGCGAGCCGCTCGACCAGGAACTGGTCGAAGCCATCTCTTACTGGCACGGGATGTGGTCGCTCCGCCGACAGGACCAACAACCCAAGGGCTTCTCCAAATCGACCTTGACCCTCAATACGACCCCGTCGCCAGGGAGGCGCTAAACGCGAAAAACCCATGACCACCGACATGACCTACGATGAGTACATGTCCTACGCGTCCGAGATCGGCACCCTCGAACGCCTGCTGGAACGCACTCCCGAACACCGGACGATCCAGCGCATCGGCTTTCAGGACCGGCTCGAACTCGTCCGCCAGAAGATCGAGGGTGTCTCAGTGCCGCCCCGCCCCAGAAGAGTCGCCGCCACCTTTGGCGGAGAGCCCGTCATCGACAACCACGGCATTGACGCCAACTTCGGTGCCGAGGCAGTCACCATCTTCAGCGACACCATCCGGCTGACCACCGCCGCATCCACCGGCGAACTCAAGGCCACGGGCGGGATCCCATGCACCGCAATGAGCCAGCCCATCATCACCGGCGTCGCCCTCGGCTCATTCGGTTTCGTCATGGAACTGCCGGAGCCACCAAGCCGGCAAGGCGTCAACCATCCGGAACAGGCCGTCAACCAAGTGCAGGAACTACTGCGCCTTGCCAAAGAGGGTGCAGACGACGACCTGTCGCAGGCAACCGCCGACCTCCACCCCAGGGCCGTCATCAAGGTGATGGAACTCCTTGATTTCATGCGAAAGAAGCGGGCCCACTTCGCCATCAGCTACCAGGACAACGAGGTACGGTTCGACAGCACCACCGAAATCGAAGATGCAGCACGGCGCCTCAACCTTGCCAACGTAGAACGCCAGACCCGCGAGGTCGTCGGAACGCTAATCGGAGTAGTTCCCGACATCTTGCTGTTCCAACTCGACCCGACCGAGGGAGAATCCATCCACGGCAGGATCGGCCCCGAGGCTGGCGACGCATACCAAATCGGCATTGACCATACCAACCGACGGGTCCGTGCGCAGGTCAGGACCGTGCGCATCGGGCGAGGGGCGCCGAGGCATACCCTCCTCAACGTGTCCGAAATGCCGGCAACCCCAAACGCTTTTTGACCCAGCCAGCCCTTGTGAATTGCCATCAAGACACACCCAACCGAAGGCGGACACGGAATGACCAACAAACTGCCACCCATGAGACACGGCGCCGACCCGAACTCGATACGCTAACCATAGTCGGGTCCATTCCTTTTGTTGGCATCGCCGAGCGGGTCAGTAGTGCAAGATTCTATCCATACCAATCCAAGTCCGGCATCTGATCATTCGGGTTGGTGGAAGTTCGTCCGGCGGCGACCGCCTTTTCATGTCCTTTGTTGCACAGATATGCCGCTCCCATTACCGGAACTGCCGCGGCCACAGAAAGCAACACGGTCATTTCGTCAATCGGCAATTTCTCTTCCGCAATCAAAAATGCGCATAGCAACGCGCCAACGTTGCCGCCTAGCATCACCAGTTGCCAAGGTTCGACGCCGTTTTTGATCCAACTCCAGAGCGTCCCCACCAGTATTGCCCAGGCCGCGTACAGCAACAGGAAGGGAAGGGCAACAGCATCCATGAACCTGGCCAGATCCGGCAGAAAAACACGCCAGTCCGTGTAAATAGCCACGATGTCAGGCAGTTGCCAGGCCACCAGCACGATGGTCGGCGTTCCCAACGCCACAGCAATGCCCAGCAGCAGCAACGGCTGGAGGGGGTAGTCCTGCCTCTGAGACCCCATGTCTCTTTCGGTATTCAAGCCTGTCTCCATGCGGCAATGGTAGGCGGATCTCCACTCGTCCACGCTCTCACATCCCGGTGAACCTCACGCGACGCGAACGCGTAGTCCAACTGGTTCTTAGCGGTGGCCGGCGAACCCCAGGCCGTACGGTAGGTCAGGACGTTCTTAGCACCCTAGGTTGAAGCCTGGAAGCACCGTTGTCGTCCCGTCTCGAGCGACAATGGAGCCACGCATCACGGACCGTCCGGGTTGATCGCCTTGCCTACATCGATTAGGGTATCCACCACGGTGCCCAACACCGTTTCGTACTCCACGCCCGTCGGGAGAATCACAGGCAACACCCAATCGTCGCTGAGCTCAGATCCCGTTTTCTCCACAGCGTAGGTCGCAAGTCTGCTCCCTATGGCTTCCTCGTCAAGGTCGTTGGTGTTGTAGAGCCATAGCCACAGTGGAGTGTCACCGCGCTCGGCCCAATAATCAAAGTTGATGTCAAACTTGGCGTACACACCAGCAAGCTGAATGTAGCGCCCGTAGCCCTGCTGCCACGGTGTCCGCGCCAGGCGCTCAGTGCTCACCCAACCCAACTCCCGAACGCGTTCGGTGGCGTCATCAATCAGGCCTGGCAATTGCCGCATCCGGCGTGCGAACGAAGGCGCAAACTCCTCGGGCCGCAGCGGCAAAAAGGCCTCGGAGTCCATCTGTTCAGTCAACCCGCGCAACTGTTCAATGTCCGCCAGTACCGCGGGATGCCCGCTCGACTGAGCAGACATCGCATTGAGAAGCGCAGCCCAACTGGTGAGCATCAAACGACAACTATTCCCACCGACCACCGCGCTCCTCAGGTCTCCTTCGTCCAGTTCCGGCGACACGCCGTAGTCAGCCTTGCGAGACAACCGGCACACCGCCGGCCACAGCGTCTCCATGCGCAACATCGGAACGACGAACAGCAACGCCGAGGGCTCCTGCCCATTCAAACGGTCCAAGTAGCTGACCGGCTGGTTGTGCGTGAGCTCGGCCCAGAACTTCGCTTCTATCAACACACGCTCTGCACCGTGCGCGTCTTCCACCGATAAGTCGGGGCGCTCACCTCTTTCCCCACTGGCTTGGGTCCTGACTTTACCCAACGGCCCAACCTCAACGCCCCCGAAGGCCAGCATCTGTCGCAGTGCTCCCTTGGCTGCCTCCGACTCAGTCAAAATGTGTCCCAGCGATTCGACCGCAACGTCCTCCAACCTTGAAGTGAACTTCGGAACCACTCGGGATAGCAACGTAGTCATGCACCACCTCCGATTTGTGGCGTCATCGCCTCACCACTGCGAAGATCTCTCTACAAATGTGGGAGCCTCGCGCTTGCTGGTAGCATGGCTTCTCGGCTCGCAGATGGTACTGAAATACCTCAAGCAGGGCAACATCGCGGCCGAAAGACTGCTGTCTGTACTTCCAACTTCCAGGAGAAGGAAATCCCATGGCGGGGTTATCGGGCCCCGAGCGTGCGACCGATGGAACTCCACCAGGTGAACGTGGCAGTCACATAGGAGGGAGGACGCCCCAAATTTCCGCACCTGGAGGCCCGGAGCAGGCTCCAACACCTCCGATGGGCAATACCACCATTCCCGCCAGAGCATCCGAGGGCCTCCCCGTATGGCTGACGCGTGTTCCGCAAAGCTGAATGTAACCAACGAGAGGAGCAAACTCATCATGCCGGCAACCCTCGAGAAGCCGAAGGTCCAATGCCGCTACCGCAACGACGAAGGCTGGCAGTGCCCGTTAAACGCCGCACGCTCGGGGATAGCGGATGAACGCGGGTTACCTGCCCAGTGGTCGTGGTGGGCTCCCCGCAGGTACGGGGATGTCCCGGCCCGGATCGATCCAGACGGCACGCATGTACTGGTTCCCCCGTGGGTACGGGGATTTGCGGGCGAGCACCAGATCAGACAGGTCGCTCTGCGATCCGTGGACCGGCGAGAGCGAGCGGCTGAAGGAAGCAGCGTCGCGAGGCGAGCGGCAACGGACGCGGCGAACCACGTGCGCACGAGAGCCAGCGGCTATAACATGGGCCACCACCGGCCACGGAGGACACTCATTACATGCCACCGCCAAGATCACGGCACACCGAGCAAAGTCGAGCGCAGCGCATGGATAACGAGATCAGAGCAGCTTTCCGAGCGGTCGCCAACAGCTGGATACCGAAGACCGTACTCGGACTGTTCGCCATATGCCTTACAGGCGTAGCAGCCGTTGCAATCATGCAAAACGCGTACTCGTGGTCGGGGAAGACCCCACCCGCCGGTATAGCAGCTATTGACACCGGTCGGTTGGGCATGGTTATAGGAACAGCGGGAACCGCTTCAGCGTTCCTCGTAACCCTGTACGTCGCAGAGCGCAATTATCGCAGAGGCCGGGAGCACATCCCCCACCTGACCATGCGTCTGCACGTAGCTCGGATCGAGGTAAGCGGACAATACGACGCCATCATCGTCACGCTCGAAGCGACGAATACTGGCTCAGGTCTCTGCACTGTCAACGAGATCCATTGGGCAGTGCACGCGCTTTCCAACTACGACGACGAAACCGAGGACGGGATGCGACAGGAATTCACCGAGCGGCAAGACAGGAACCAAGAGACTGAGTTCCCGTGGCACCAGCTGGAAACAGATGTAACCAGCCACGCGATCAGCATCGAGCCCGGCGAAACAGAGCAAATGACGCACGACTGCCTAATTCCGCAGGAGATTGACGCGGTCGTGACGTCCGCCTGGGTCTCAAATGCCTCGGATCCCCAAACAACCGCGGGCTGGTACCGAAGGACACCACACATCAAAGGGGAGTCTTGACGCCATGGCAGACAGGAACAACGAAAAACCAAAGAGCAACGCCACCTTCATAGAAGGAAGAGGCGTCGGACAGGCCAAACCACGGACACCGTCTGGCAAACGCAAACCGTGGCAACCACCCAGGAATCCCACGACAGCAGACAACCGAGAAAAGGCGGGAAACTCATTGAGCGCTCCATTACCGACAGGGCGGCCAGAGGCATAGATGTTCGACTTGTGGGAGCTAAGCGTAGTACCTGCCCATGACGGAAGTTACTGGGAGTGGACAGCGTCGCTGCCAGACCGGGAGGACCAAAACGGAAGACTGTTCACAGGGGCGTCGTTCAGGGGAGAAGCGCTGACCAAAGAAGAAGCCAAATGTAAAGCCGAGTACAAAGCAAGACACACTCTGCTCGGCTGATGCAGGGATCTGAGTACCCAAAACAGGCACCGAAAAGAACGGACACCGACGGCAGCCGAACACAAGAGATGGGCCTCGGCGAGGATAGCAGCGAGCGACTGAGCGAGCTGAGGATTGAAGCCAATGACACTGGACCAATCCAATGGGAGACCGCAAGATGCAGCCGGCCTGCCAACGGGCGGCAGGTTGAAACAAACGGCGCCAGCGGAGGGCGGTCATACCGACGGCCAAAAGTGGGGACGCGAAGAAGCGCGCTGAGAGCGAAGGAAGGCCAAGAAGCGGTATGCAGACAGAGATAGGAAAGGCCTTCTACGCGCGGGATTCGAGCAAATGTAGCCACTCCAGTTACGAGGCCGGCCCGGCATTTTCCAAGAGCACCGGCCCGATCCAGTGCGACACCACCGGATACTGATAGAGCACGTCCCCAGTAGCGGGATCCCGGTGCTCGGCGACCCCGAAGGCCAACACGCCGCCCATGCGGTACTCCACAGGAACCACGTCCTGCGGACCGATGTAGGTAAACGACGTCCAGAGTCGTACAACCGGAAGATCCGGCGACACGAACTCCCAGCCGAGACGATCGCGCATCGGGAGTACCAGACGAGTAACGGTGTACTCGAACTCAGGGTCGATCTTTACCAGCTCATCGGCAAGCAACTGAGAGATCGTCTCCTGCAAACCGCCGTTGGCGAAGTTGGCGTGCTGCGGCGCCAGACCGTCGGTATCGAACAGCGGAGCGTAAGGGTTGGCCTCCCGCATCCGAGACGGAGTCCAATCACCCGCGGAGGCGCGGTACCACCAGACGCCGAGCGCAGGGTCAGCCGCGAGACCCGGCAACGGGTCGGGAACTTCGCCATCCAGAAGATAACGGCTGGCGATCTCAGCGGCGGCGATGGTTGGGATGGGAGTAGGCGTAGGGATCGAAGCGATGAGCCTAGCATGCTCGTCACGGACGCGACGCAACTCCAACGCCTGCGCAGTCCGGATATCGAGCGGAGGCTGTACAGGAACCTCCAGAGGAGTCTCAAGAGGAGCAAGCCCCGCACAGGCGGGGATGCTCGTACAACATCAAGCCCGGTTCAACCCAAAGTGCCCAGTGAAATTGGGCAGACCTCTGAACCGGCATCGGAAAACAGCTATACCGCTCGGGAGGCGGCGCCAACTCCCGAGCCGGAACTAACTCCCGTCCACCGCGCCGGTATCTTTGTCGCCATCCACACCGGGGGACAGCGGACGGGAGCCGACGGCAACGCCCATCGCTGAAGCGCCGCTCAACGTCACATTCCTTGATCCGCCACGGACCCACACTGGCAGCGCCTCTCCCTTCAAAATGCGGATCAGCCTCAGCGAACCGATCAGCATCAGCTACAAGACATTCGGGGACCATTCTTTCAGGGTGTCAGGCGGCGCGGTCACCAGCGCCAAGCGCGTTGACGGGAGAAACGGCCTTGGGGATATAGCCATCAAACCGGGGTCACGCAGGGACCTCGCGGTAACCATCATAGGTGACCGTCCATGCGATCAGGATGGCGCCGTATGCACGCAAGCAGGCAAAGAGTTGGATGGGAAACTTACGGTAGTGATCGAGGGTACGGACGGGTAGTCCGGGTGAAGAAGTCGCTCCGACATCGGTCTTGATGTCAGGACATCTGACGCTGGGTGGTCCTGCCGTCGGGTTCTCGGCTTTTTGCACTGGAAACGCGTTCGTTACGGGGATATGGTTACTGTCCGACTCTCCTGAACTTGGGCAGGGTTATCTCGTCGTTGACCGCCTCAAAGACCACCTCCACTTCCATGCCGATCTCGATGTCGTCCGCGTCACACTCCACCAGATTGCTGATAACGTGGACCCCCTCCTCCAGCTCAACTTCCACCACGCCCCAGGGGAGACGCTCCCGGAAGGCCGGGTTCACCGGCTGGCGGGTTATGACGTAGGTGTAGACCTTGCCCTTCCCCGGCGACTCCACCCACTCCAGGTTGGACGAAGCGCACTCCGGGCAGTTGGGCCTTGGCGGATGGTGGAAGGAACGGCAGTCCAGGCAACGCCGCAGCACCAGCCGGTGCTGCCGGCACTGGTCCCAGAATTCCTGGTTGTCCAGGTTGGGCACCGGCAGGGGAAAATTAGCGGTAGTCACAGTGCCTCACCTCCTCAGTATAAGGGCGCCCGAGCCGTCGCCACTGTCAACCAGGCCCAACTCCGCGCCCTCTACCTGGGCCGGCGACTGTCCCCGCAACTGACGCACCACTTCGATGATCTGATTCATGCCCTGAAGGTAGGCCTCGGATAGATGCCCGCCGGAAGTGTTGACCGGCAGTTCACCGCCCACTTCAATCCTGCCTCCCTCGACGAAGGGCCCGCCCTCGCCGCGCTGGCAGAAACCGTAGTCCTCCAGCTTGGTGATAATCACCGGGCTGAAGTGGTCGTAGAAGCCGACCACGTCAATGTCCTGAGGAGTGACCCCGGCCTCACCGAACAACTCGGGCGCCAGCAGGGCACCGCCGCTTTCGTCCCAGGAACGCCCGTGCCCGTTCATACCGGCCAGCAGGGTCTGGGCAGCGCTGGTGATGTACACCGGCGGCTGTTTCAGGTTCGCCGCCCTTTCCGCCGAGGTGATGACGAAAGCGTTGGCCCCGTCGGCCTCCAGCGCGCAGTCCAGTATGTGCAGGGGGTCGAAGAACATTCTGGAGGTCAGGTAGTCCTCCATGGTGATGGGCCGCCCGTGCATGATGGCCCTGGGATTGAGACAGGCGTTATTTCGGAAGGCCACCGCCACCGCGCCAAAATGCTCCATCTTGGTGCCGAACTCGTGCATGTGGCGACGCGCCCGCAGTGCGCTGGATTGCCCCGGCACCAACAGGCCGTAAGGCTCGGTGAATGCGGAACTGCCCAGGCCCCGGCGGGTGGTGACGGTGCCGGAGCCGTAGCGCTGCCCGGAGCGGCCGTTGACTGAACGATACACCAGCACGTTGTTGACCACGCCCTGAGCAACGGCCATCGCCGACTGTATGACCAGGCCGCAGGCGGCCCCGCCCAGCGGCCCCAATTCGCCGTAGTACCGCAGGTAGGGAATACCCAGGCAGGCGGCCAATTCCCCTTGGGGTGTGGAATCAGCGGTGAACTTCACGATGCCGTCAATATCCTGGGGAACAAGACCCGCGTCGGCGATGGCGCGGTTGGCCGCCTCCACTGCCATGTTCAACTCGGTCCGGCCGGAGTCCCGGTTGTAGACCGTCTCTCCCACGCCAACGATGGCGCATTTGTCCTTCAAGGTGCTCATGTACGGCCCTCCTGTCTTGGCCAAACACCTGCCGCCGCAAGGAATGGTGGTGGTTATCGGCGGTGGGCGGGGCACGAATCGGGCTGTGGCCTCTCCCTGGTAGTCTCGGGCTGGTAAACCAACAGCTTTGAATTGATGGTTGAGTAATTGGCAGGCTGATGGGAGAGTAGCGATTCCCGAATATTCCTCTGCAATCAGGCTAACCTCGACTAACCGCCATTTCAATGATGTTCCACTGCCAGTCTATCTAACAGAACCGGTTCCACAATTGTCAACGACGACCGAGATAATCGGTCCGAGGTCGAAGATCAGGCAGGGGCACAAGCTGGTCAGGCTGGGCGAACGCTACACACCCCAGCGTCTCGATGCCGCTTGCCAGCGTGCCCTGGCTGTAGACCTCATCGACGTGAACCGGGTGGAACGCATCCTGGTGCCGGCTTTGGAACAGGAGGCCATGCCCCAGCTTCCAAAGCCAATGCCAGCCGGCCGTTTCGCCCGTCCCGGCTCCGTCTTCGCCCTGGCTGCCGGAGGTCGATCATGACCCGCATCACTGAACTCACACCACTGCTCAAGCGCCTGCAGCTGGGGCCAATGGCTGCCACGCCGCCCGAGCGCATCGCCCTGGCCCGACGTGAACAGTTGGACTACGCATCATTCCTGGAGATCATCCGCAGCGACGAGGTGAACCGTCGTGCTCAACGCCGCATCGAACTCCGGCTCAGTGGCGCGGGTTTCGAGGAGACCTGTCGGCCGGAGGACTTCGACTGGTCGGCGTCAATTACCCTGGACCGCCGGCTGCTGGACGCTGTCTTCTCGTTGGAGTTTCTGGACAAGCACGAGCACGTTCTGCTGGTCGGACCCGCCGGCGTGGGCCTGAGCTTTCTCGCTCAGGCCCTGGGCTACTCCGCCATCCGCGCCGGACACACCGTCCGCTTCATCCACGCCGACGATTCTTCAAGGCCATGGCCCAAGCCCGGGTCGACAACTCGGTGGATCGTACCTTCCGGTCCTTTCTGTCTCCCGACCTCCTCATCCTCGACGACCTGGGACTGAACCGGCTAACCCCACAGCAATCGGCAGATCTCTACGAACTGGTCCTCAATCGCCATCGGGCGTCCAGTTTCATCATCACCAGCAACCGGGCCGTGGACGAATGGCTCAGCCTCTTCGACGACCCCATGCTCGGCAACAGCGCTTTGGACCGCCTGGCCAACGCCAGCTGCCAGATCGTCATCGAAGGCGCCAGCTACCGGGAACGGCTGTCCCCACACCGAACCTTGCTTGGCGCGACAGGAGGTGATTGACCGACCTAACTCAACCTGATAGAAATAAGAATCGCCACGCGCCCAGGGTGGTACATACTCCTTGGCGATCACTGGAGCAATGTCCGCGGCGTTTAACACAAACAAGAACGCACCGCCAAAGTAGGCATCAAAGCCAAACGCAAAAAGGCCGGCTGGGACTTCGATTACCTGACCAAGGTCCTATCACAATGAAACGCGATTGCCTTGGGCTGGCCCTACTGATTCCGGATTTCCGGGCGCATTTATCCCATTGCGGGGTGTCACCCCTACCGTACTGCGGGTGTTGGGGTCCATCTTCGGGGTCGTTCAACGACCTTTCCTGACATCCGCCAGGTCACGTTGGATGATCCTGTCGGACATACAGAAAAGTTGGTGGCGAATTCCGGCACGGTGTAACCGAGGCCGAACATCAGGGCCACCGTTTCGGCCGGGCCCCGGTAGTCGTAGTTGGGGTTGCCAGCGATGGGACCGCCACGTTCGGATTGAACCGACTGAAAAAAGTGGGGGTCACAACCGCGGGTCAACCGGCTCACTCTCGAGGGCCAGAACCGCGAATACGCACTCGTGGACGCGAAACAGCGGCTCACAGTCGACAAAACGGCGCAGTCCTTCCAGTCCCAGCGCGAACTGACGCAAAGCCAGGGATCGCTTGGTGGACAGGCCACGACTGCGCAACCGTTCCAGGTTGCTGGATAGGGTGTACTCGGGGCCGTAGATGATGCGCAGGTACTCCCGGCCCCGGCACTTCATCGCGGGCTGAACTAGGCCACGCCTGCCGGTGGCGACGAAATCCATCGGCTTGACCACCATTCCCTCTCCACCAGCGCCGGTGAGTTCTTCCCACCATTGGGTGGCTTCGTCCTCTTCGCGCGAGTCGAGGGCCACGATCCTGTGCTGAGTTTCCTTGAACAACTTAGCGTCGGCCTGAACGAGGCGGTCGGCCATGGCCATGTGCCAGGCGTGGTCACGGTCCGCATGGACCGCGCCTTCGCTGGCCAGCAGGTGGAAAGGAGCGAGGCTGATGTCGTCGAGCGACGTTACCGGCCAGCAGTAGCCGGCATAGGCATCACGATAGTGGCTAGCCGACCGCATCCGCTCTTGCGCTCTCTCCAGGACGTCACCGACGTCCATGCCACGACCGGTTGCCTGCCGCAGCAGGTTTTCTGCTGCTGACAGCCCGATTGTCGCTGCTGCTCCCACAGCAGCGTACTGCTCTTGCACCAACTCTTGTGCCTTCATCGACCACGGCATCAGCTCGCAGTCCAAAACCGCCCAGTCAGTCTCGAGCTCATCCCAGATGCCGGCGGTCGACAGCGCTCCGCGGACGCGCGCGATGAACTGCGCTTCGTGGGCGTCGTCCTCAAAGAACCGTCGTCCCGTACGGGTGTAGCAGGTGCCGGCGCACTCGTTAGCGATGCCGAAACGCTGCTGTAAGGCCGCCTCGTCCCGACCCACGACCACAACCGCTCGCGACCCCATGTGCTTCTCTTCGCAGATCACGCTAGCGATGCCGCTGTTGCGGTAGTAGCGGAAAACGTCAGTCGGGTGCTCCAGCATGCCGGGGGGTTTTGAGGTTTCGCACGGGGAAATCGTGGGCGGCAGGTAAACCAGCCAGCGCGGGTCCAGCGCAAAGCGGCTCATCACTTCAAGGGCCGCTGCCGAGTGCTCCTCACCCACGGTAACGTTGCCCCGCAGTCGGGTCTCCACCACACGCTTCCCCAGCACGTCGTCGATGTCTAGCAGGTTGGCGACCCTGTCGCTCGCCGCCTGTACTCGGGCGTCACCTCCGGAAGCAGAGTCCAGGGGCCTTGCCGGCTCGTAATGAACGCGGTCGGCCGGCACCGACACCAGCTCATTTTCCGGATAACGCAGGGCGGTGAGCCGACCACCGAACACGCAGCCCGTGTCCACGTTGATGGTCCGGTTGAGCCAGGCGGGTTCCGTCACTGGCGTGTGCCCATAGACCACCGTGGCCTTTCCGAGGTAGTTGGCGGCCCAGTCGGCCCGCACCGGCAGGCCCCACTCGTCCGTCTCGCCAGTGGTCTCGCCGTACAGGCAGAAGTCGCGAACTCGGGACGAGGCTCTCCCCTGGTACTCTTCCTTCATGCCCGCGTGGGCCACCACCAGGTTCCCGCCGTCGAGGACGTAGTGGCTGATCAGGCCGTCCAGAAAGTCGGTGGCTTGACGCTGAAACGCATCGGGTTCCTGCGCCAACTGCTCCAGCGATTCCGCCAGCCCGTGGGACACCTACACAGCGGCCTTTCAGCTTGCGCACCAGCTTGGACTCGTGGTTCCCGGCGACGCACAGCGCGTTGCCGTCTCCCACCATGGACATCACCAGCTTGAGCACGTTTACAACGCCCGGTCCGCGGTCCACCAGGTCGCCTACGAACACCGCCTTACGCCCCTGCGGATGGGTGACGCGAATGTCCGGTTCGCCGGCGGGAGCGTTTCCCGTGGACGACACCTGGTATCCCAAGCGTCCCAGCAGCGTGGCCAACTCATCGTAACAACCGTGTACGTCTCCGATGATGTCGAACGGGCCGATTTCATCCTTGCGGTCGGTCCAGGACTGGGTCCGCTCGATGACAGCCGCGTCCACCTCCTCGGCGGAGTTGAGGACATACACGTAGCGAAACCCTTCGCGCTTGAGGCCTCGTATGGAGCGGCGCAGTTGCTCCGCCTGCCGGCGCACGACGTGGGATCCGAATTGCCGGTCGGTGCGAGTCTGGTTACGCTCCTGGCAGACCGCCACCGGCAGGTTCAGCACGATAGCCGCCGGCAGGCAGTCGTGGTCCCTCGCCAGTTGCACTAGGGACCTGCGGGCCTGGGGCTGCACGCTGGTGGCATCAATCACGGTGAGACGTCCTGCGCGCAGCCGGGTGGACGCAATGAAGTTCAGCAGGCTGAAGGCATCCTGCGTGGCAGACTGGTCGTTGGGATCGTCTGCCACCATGGCACGGCAGGCGTCCGAGGAGACCACCTCGGTGGATTTGAAGTGCCGAGCCGCGAAGGTGGACTTGCCTGATCCCGACGGCCCCACCAGCGCTACCAGGCACAGTTCGGGTATGGTCAATCTCATCGGGTGAAGACTCCCATCTGGGTGGGCGAGCCGTGGTCGGCGTGCTCAGTGCCGATATCGCGGAAACGCACTTCGTACCCCCTGCGTCCGGCCGTCTGGTGGGCCCACGAACGGAACTCGGCCCGCGACACTCGAAACGATGGTCCCGGTGCCGAAACTCGCCCAGGGGCAGATTCTCGAACAGGCAGTTGTACTCAACGTTGGGAGTGGTGATGATCACCGCCTTGGGTCGAGCTTGGCCAAGTACTACCTCTTCAAACGCCTCCAGCCGGGAAGGGTCCACGTGCTCGATGACTTCCATGGCGACGGCGGCGTCGAAACCGGATAACCTGCGGTCGCGGTAGGTCAACGAGCCCTGGAAGAGAGTGATGCGCTCTCGCTGCGCCGTAGGCATCGTGTCCAGCCGCAGTCGCTGACGAGCCATCTCTAACGCTCGATGCGAAACGTCCACACCCGTTATGGTCCGAAAGGCGGGATCGCTGAGCAGCGAGCCCAGCAGGTTGCCCTCTCCGCAACCCAGGTCCAGTACGGAGGTCGCACCGAGGCCCCGCAGCGTGGCCAGTACCGCGTGCATTCGCTGCTCGCCCAACCGGATCGGAGCTTCCAGGTGCTCTTCGTCCTCCTGGCGTCTGGCGGTCAGTTCGTCGGGGTCAGCGTGGTTGTCGTCGTTCAGTTGGGTCAACGCTCGGCGCACCAGTCCCCGTTGGTGTTTCAGGTAGCGGTTGGAGATCAGCTCGCTGGTGCGGATGCCCGCCCAGCCAGCCGGCGCCGAACCGCAGTAGCTTGTCCACTTCATCGTCTCCCACCCAGTAGTGCTTGGCGTCGTCCAACACGGGCAGCAGCACGTAGAGATGGGACAGCAAATCCTGCAGTCGAACACATCCCTCGAGCCCGACACTGAAGTACGGCGCTGGGCCCCAATCCGGAAAGAGCGTGTCCAGGGGGTGGTCCTGCAGCTTCACGGTATAGCCCAGGGGCTCAAACAGCTGCCTGATGACGTCCGGCCCTTCTCGGCTGGGCAGAGTAGGCAAACTCGCCTCCAGCGGGATGGGCTGGTCCGCCAGTTGCGGCCGCTCGCGGCTCCTGCCGGCCAGCGCGCTGCCGTACACTGAGGCGATGGCGACGCTCAGGTGCGACGACGCGACATAGGGTCGGTCGTTGACGTATTGCCCCAGCCAGGCGTCCGCACTGGACCGGCTGGCCACGGGCCGTGCCAAGCCCACCGGGTCCACGTCCAGGAGCAGCGCCGCGGTACAGCGATCCGGTTCCGCTTCAGGGTAAAACACCTCGGCTCGCCCAAAGGGGAGTTCGAAGGATTGGAGCCTGGCGGGGTTCTTGTGCAGCAGATAACCGAGGTCAGTTGCCGGGCGGTGGGTGGTCGTAATGGTGAGCAGCATGCTCTCAATGGTACGGTAGCTCACCGTCAGGACACAACCGACCCTCTTTCGGCGCCGGTCTACATCCAGTGAATGTGCGACCGTGACCGACACGTACTGCGCATTGCTCACCAACCGGCGAACGCGCAACGGAAGACAACCGGGAACGGTTTCGGGACAAGTTCCTTTACCGATGACATCCAGCGCAGAATGCGACCGCACCGCGGATAACGGACAGCAGGGCGGCCATCAACAGGGCTGCGATGGCAGCCAACACCAGGTTGCAGGCCATCAGGTCGTAGTGGGTAGGGCAACCGTTCAAGTTTCAGAGTTCCTGACGCGGCGCCTCGTGGAAGGTCTATGCGCCTCCTTTGCTTGGCAATTCTTTCCCTTCCGTCAGGCTACGGTTCGGCCTGGTTGAGGTACACGCCTGCGGCCTGCTGGGACGCGGCTGCGTAGATTTTCTCCAGGGTAGCCACCAGGTCTTGTTCTCCCTGCCAGAAAGGGAATCGACCCAACTGCCGGGGCAGAGCGGCGTGCATCTCGGGCACCGTGGCCGCGCCGAGGTCCGCAGCGGCCAACGCCGGCAACGGGTTGGTCCAGAATGTCTCTGGGTTATCCGGCAGTGGCTCGGGCGCAAGCGGTGGCCCTTCGATGGTCTGGGCCGACTGGCGGAACTCCTCGCCCAGCAGGTCCTCACGGTCCATGCCCCGCATACGAAAGATGAGGAACGGGTCGCGGTCGAACTCCTCGCCCAGGAGCAGGTACACGGCTGCGATGTGCTTGCACGGGTTCGACCAGTCGGGACACGAGCAATCGGTTTCGAGGTCGTCCCTCCTTTCGGGAAACATCGAAAGGCCGACAGCTTCGAACGCGTCCTCGACGTTTTCCGGCATCCGGCCGGAGAGCAGGCTGGCGGCAATCACCGGTTGTTCGACCAACGCCTGACGCAGCCGCCCCCAGTCATTGGGGCCGATGGTTCTGACGCTAATCTCCACGTCGTAGGGGCGTTTGCGGCTGCCCTGCACCTGCGCTTCCACGAGGCCGTTCCGGATGTCAATCTTAAGCACCTGTCCCCGACGGGCGTAGGAACGGCCCCGGCTGAGACGGGCGCCGATGCGGAACTGCTCGAGGGTCTGCATCCAGCGTTTGGCCCACCAGTTGGAGCCGAACTCGCCACGGCGGGACGCGGCCCTGATGCCGCCCTTCGCCTCAATGGGGCGAGTGTATTCGTAGTCGTAGTAGTTCATCGAGGAAACCTTTCCTGGCTCAGTGGGTTGAGCGGGCGGCGTCTTCAGTCTTCCGGCTTGGTGCTGAGTGCCAGCACCTCCCGCAATTCGGTGTTCGAGAGCTCGGTGAGCCAGCGTTCTGAGGTGGCTCCCACCACCTGGTCGGCGGTCTGCTGCTTGGTCTCGATCATCAGGTCGATGCGGTCTTCAAGCGTGCCGGCGCAGATCATCTTGTGGACCTGGACATCCTTCGTCTGACCGATGCGGAAGGCCCGGTCGGTGGCTTGGTTTTCGACGGCCGGGTTCCACCAGCGGTCATAGTGGATGACGTGGTTGGCCCGAGGGAGGTTCAGGCCGGAACCGCCGGCCTTCAGCGACAAGACGAACACCTGCGGGCCGTTGGGGTCGTTCTGGAAGCGGTCCACCATGAGGTCTCGGTTCTTCCGTGACACGCCGCCGTGGAGCATGGGCGTTTCGATGCCGTAGGTTTCCTGGACGTGCTTCTGTAGTATGGCTCCCATCTCGGCGAACTGGCTGAAAATCAGCACCCGGTCGCCGGCGGGGATGATCTCGTCCAGTAGTTCTTCCAGGCGGGCCAGCTTGCCGGAGCGGCCGGCGATGGCGGAGTTGTCGCCCAAAAGCTGGCGGGGGTGGTTGCAGACCTGCTTCAGCCTGACCAGCGTGTCGAGGATGGAGCCGCGTCGCGCCATGCCTTCGGCGCCCTCCAGCCGTGTTTCAACGTCGCGCAGCACGGCTTCGTACAGGGTGACCTGCTCGCGGGTGAGGTTGCAATACTGCTTGGTCTCGCGCTTGTCGGGCAGATCGTCGATGATGGTGGGATCCGTCTTCAGGCGGCGCAGGATGAACGGGCCGGTCGCCTTCTGCAACCGCGCGGTCGCTTCGTCATCCCGCTTGGCCTGGATGGGGGTGAAGTACCGGCGCTTGAACTCCGCCTGGGAGCCAAGCAGGCCGGGGTTCAGGAACTGCATGATGGCCCACAGGTCGCCGACGTGGTTTTCGACCGGCGTGCCCGTGAGGGCGATGCGGTAGTCTGCGGGCAGGGAGCGTGCCGCCTGGGCCTGTCGGGTGACGGGGTTCTTGATGTTTTGCGCCTCATCGACGGTGACGGACCGCCAATCGACGGAAGCCAGCAGTTCCCGGTCCCGCGTCATGGTGCCGTAGCTGGTGATGACGATCTGGTGCTTGGCGGCCTGCTGGGTAAACCTTTCGCCACGCTCGCGGCCAGGTCCGTGGTGCGGCATCACCGTCAGGCTGGGCGTGAACTTCTGCGTTTCGCGCTGCCAGTTGTTGATCACCGAGGTGGGGCAGACCAGCAGATTGGGCTTCTCGTTGCCCTCCTGGTGGTCCCGCAGGATGGCGGCCAGGGTCTGTATGGTCTTGCCGAGGCCCATGTCGTCGGCCAGGCAGGCGCCCAGTCCCCACCAGCGGAGAAAATCGAGCCACGAGTAACCCATCTGCTGGTAGGGGCGGAGTTCGCCGTGGAATGCGGCCGGCGTGTCCAGCAGCCGTATCTGGCTCTTCTGCTGGAGGGATTCCAGCAGCTCGCTGAGCCAGCCCGTGGTCGCCAGGGAGACG
Organism: Dehalococcoidia bacterium; assembly: GCA_022827095.1. Lineage (GTDB taxonomy): Bacteria > Chloroflexota > Dehalococcoidia > Lucifugimonadales > UBA3495 > Bin87. The sequence goes on along the minus strand of JAJDTP010000025.1, from coordinate 39,899 downwards.
TTGTCGGCTTCCGCCTGTTGGTCGGCGCCCAACCCGATGCGGACCGCTTCCCGCAGGGTGAGCTGGTCGCGGTTGCGCCAGAAGTCGGCGGCGGCTCGGATCTCGTCGGCGTCGATTTCGACCCACTGGCCGCGGAAGCGGACCAGCGGCACCTTCAGGTCAGCCAGTTCGAACAGTTCCTCGGCTTCGATTACCTCGTCGCCCATGGCGACCTGCACGTTCAGATCGATGAGCGACGCCATCGTCATGTTGGCGCCGCCCTGCATCGGCGGAGTGCGGACTTGGGCCCGGATGGTGGGACGGTTCTTTGTGCCCCGGCGGGTCCACCACGAGGGCAGCATCACGCCGAAGCCGGCCTGCTGTAACGCAGCCGCTTGTTGGGTCAGGAACTGGTGAGCCTGTTCAGCATCGAGCGGCGCGCCGGACGGGCTTCGCTTGTTCAGGGTGTCGGAGATGGGCGGGCATACGGATCCGGCTTGGGCCAGGGAGGCGATCAGGAACTCAGTCGGGTTGAAATCCGGCGACAGCCACTCCTGTACGTCGTTGACGGGCAGGAGGAGGCTATGGTCGTCGTGGGGCTGGAGCAGGTAGCGCAGGTACCAGTCCTGTTCGCGCAGAGCGGCTGGTGGGTCGTCCTCGTCAGGTTCCGGCGGCTCTTCCAGCCTGAGGCACAGCCGGTAGGGGGAGTTAGCCGCTACGGCGATGGGCCGATGCCATTCCGCCACCTGCCGACGCAGTTGTTGCAGTTGGGCGTTGGCGGCGTGTATCGCGCCGTCCGTCGTCGTTAAGGCGTGAAGCCAGGCGTCGTGCGCCGAGTCGAACTCCCGAGTGCCTTCCTGGGCGTCCTGACGAACGATGTGGTTCACGAGGCTGGAGATGAACTCCTTGAGTACGGCCTGCGGCGGAGTACTTGGCGGCCGGTCCGCCGAGGCGATGGTCATGGCTCGGGCCGACGGCGGCATCGCTCTGGCGAGTTCAGCCAACCGGTGGGCGTCGTCACCGACGTAGAGCGGCGTCCACACGGCCTTGGTACTGTCGCTGTGTGGGATAACGTTGGGCAGGAACTGCTGCCGAACGGTAAGTCCGGCGGCGAAGAGCATGACGTGTCGCCAGTAGGCCACGTCGGGGCCCAGCGCCGTGCCGGGCGTCAGCACGCGACCGTTCTGACAACGTTGTAGCAGGTCGATGGCTTGAGTGCTGGAAAGGCTGATCACGGGCACGCGCCAAGGTTTGATGCGGGGTTTGGCCCTCGACCTGGGCGCGGGCCCGGCCAATGCTTCCGACGGCAGTGGGCTGTTGCCTCGGCTGGGCAGCCAGATGGTGGCTTCCATCTCGGCGCCGGTGGGCTCATCGAGCGAGACGCCGACGGCATCCGTCAAATTCCTGACGTCGACGCTACGGGGATGGCGTCCGTCGAGCGCGTGGCCGGACTGCGAGGGTTGCTCGGAGTCCTCTGCCCAGAGGGTCAGTTGTGCGGCCAGTTGTGCGGCGTGGATGATGATCATGGCGGCTTTCTCTCTATCGGTTTTACTACGGAGGACATACCGTTGGAAAGACCACGGCGCGAGACCGGAGTCGCAGTGGCTGTCCCCGTCCCGCTATGAACGGCGCCCCGACGCGCCCACTGGCCTCCAGAACAGACACTCCGTTGCCGGTCCTGTGGTACTCGTATCGCGGGAGAACCTTGCGCTTGCGGAACTTCATGGGCACAATCCCCTTAACCCCCTCGCGGACTAGCGTTGACTTACGCCGCTGTTGAACAATGGAACACCGTCATGAATCGAGATGAGCAGGGGAACGAACCCAGGCCCGCACGGGTGCGTCGCGAACCGACCGCGGCGGGCATGCCGCCTTCAGCGAGGTTGAACCATGCCTGAACTCCACGAGCTTTCGGTGGCAGAAGCCGCCGCGCAGATTCGCGAAGGGACCCTGTCGCCGGTCACCTTGGCGGAGTCGCTGCTGGCGCGCATCGACGCGCTGAACGGCGACCTGCAGGCTTGGGTCACCATCGACCGTGACGCCGTGCTGTCCACTGCCCGACAACGCGAGGCGGAGGTGCAGCGGGGTGATCCGCTCGGTCTGATCCACGGCGTGCCGGTGGGCCTGAAGGACATCTTCTACACCGAGGGTATGCTCACCGCCTGCGGCTCCAAGGTGAACGCCGATTTTGTGCCGGACTTCGACGCGACATCGGTGGCCAAGATCAAGGCCGCCGGCGGGATAATCCTGGGCAAGGCAGTCACCACCGAGTTCGCCTCCTCCGATCCCTCGCCGACGCGGAACCCCTGGAACCTGGAGCACACCCCTGGCGGCTCCAGCAGCGGGTCGTCCGCGGCGGTGGCAGCGCGGATGGTTCCGGCGGCACTGGGATCGCAGACCGGCGGTTCAACGTGCCGGCCAGCAGCCTACAACGGCATCGTCGGCGTGAAGCCCACCTATGGACGCATCTCACGGTACGGGGTGGCTCCGGTGAGCTGGTCGCTGGACCACGTGGGTATCCTGACCCGCACGGTCGCCGACGGCGCTCTGATGCTGACGGTGCTCAGCGGCGCGGACGACAACGATCCCGGCAGCCTGCGCGAACCGGTGCCCGACTTCATGGCGCAGATGGGGGAGCACGACCGGCCGCCGCGCATCGGCCTGGTGCGGCAGTACTACCAGGACTACGCCACGCCCGAGATGTGGGCGCACACCGAGGCCGTTGCCAATCAACTGGCGGAGGCCGGAGCCGAGGTCGAGGAGATTTCGTTGCCCGACAGCTTCGCGTTGGCGCACAGCTACCATGGCATCGTGTCGGGCGTCGAGTGCGCGGCAGTCCACGAGGTCAATCACCGCACCCGCGCTGCCGACTACGGCCCGCGCGTCCGCGCCAGAATGGAGATGGGCATGATCATGCCTACGTCGGCGTACCTGAATGCCCAGCGGCTGCGACGTCGGTTCCGCGCCGACATGAGCGAGATGGTCGGCAAGGTTGATGTCGTCATGACGCCAGCGATGCCTGCGCCGGCTCCCCGGGACCTGAACACCACCGGCGATGCGGCGTTCCAGGTGCCATGGTCGGTAGCCGGGTTGCCCACGGTGGTGGTCTCAACGGGCCTGAGCGAGCTGGGGATGCCCATGGCGGTGCAGTTCGGGGGTCCGTGGGCCCAAGAGGGCAGGGTGCTGGGCGCGGCGCAGTGGTGCGAGCGGATTGCTGGGTTGAACCAGGCGCCGCCCAACTATTGACACCTGTGGTGCATGAGGGCGTGTACATAGACGAACGGCGCAGGGTCAGGGTGCCGGCTGATGCGCTCCGCTGCGACTTTCTCCCCTGAACCTTTAGGGGTCGGGGTGTCGGTCGTGTTGCCAGAGTGGATTGCTGGTGCCGCGGGATGAGCATTGGCAACCGTCGTGGGCATAGCGTGCGTATAGCGCCTAAAACCGAATACCTCGCGCTGCGCGTCGCTCAAATTGAGTAGTCTCGGGGAATGGCAGCGTTATCGATGGTCAGTACGCAGCCAACCACGAGTGAGCCAAATCATGGCTGCCGGTGCGGCGATGGCGACGACGAATGCGGCCAAGAGCCCCACGCCGGTAGTCAATATTTCGGGGATGAAAAATGCGATTACGGCAATCCAGACGCTGACCAGGCCGACGGTGGCCGAACCTGCAAACAAGCCGACGAGCAAGCTGTCCGAATGTCGGCGGGAGCGCCCCCTGCTACGCAAGGAGACGCCGACTGGAATCAGGAACAGCAACGCGAGAGCGATCAGTCCTACGACAAACAACATGGCGAGTTCTGGAGCGTCTTAGCCCGCTAGTAGGGTCCGCTGTCGGTCGCCTTTTGCCCGGTGGGTTCAGCGCGCTGGGGGCAGTAATTGTCGATTCGTCCTAAAATTAGGTTTCCTCAGTCAGCCGCAGGGAGGACGTCATGAGTGTATTGATCAAGAACGGGCACATCTTCACCGCAGTGACAACTACGTGGCGGACATCCTGGTGGACGACGGCAAAATCCGCACGATAGGTATTGACTTGTCTGCGGACGACGCCAAGACCATAGACGCAACCGGCAAGTACGTTATTCCCGGCGGCATCGACCCTCATACGCACTTGGACTTTCCTTTCGGCGGTACCGTCTCTTCCGACGACTTCAGCACCGGCACCATCGCTGCAGCGGTCGGCGGCACCACCACCATTGTGGACTTCGTGGTGCAACAGCCGGGCCAGTCGCTGACGGAAGCACTGGAAATATGGCACCAGAAAGCCGGAGGCCAAGCCGCGGTCGACTACGGCTTCCACATGATCATCCGTGACCTGCCCGACTCTCGCTTGCCCGAGATGGACGAGATGGTACGGCAGGGCGTCACCAGCTTCAAGATGTTCATGGCTTACCGCGGCGCGGTGATGGTAGACGACGACACGATCTTCAAAGCCATGGTTAGGGCGGCGGACAACGGAGCGATGATCTGCCTCCACGCCGAGCACGGCCACATGATCGACGTGCTGGTGCAGGAGGCCCTGGCCAAGGGTGACACGGCACCCAGGTTCCACGCCAGCACCCGTCCTCCGATAACCGAGGCCGAAGCCACCCACCGGGCGATCCGCATGGCCGAGGTCGCCGGCGCGCCAGTTTACTTCGTCCACCTCAGTTGCACCGAGGCGTTGGAAGAGGTGCAGGCGGCCCGCTCCCGGCGGAATTACGTCTACGCTGAGACCTGCCCCCACTACCTGACTTTGGACAACAGCATGTACGACCAGGAAGGTTTCGAGGGGGCCAAGTATGTGCTGACGCCGCCCTTGCGTGACAAATGGCACCAGGAAGAGCTGTGGCAGGGGTTGCGCCGCAACGACCTCCAAGTGGTCTCCACAGATCACTGCGCTTTCCGGTTCAGCGACCAGAAGACCTTGGGCGTAAATGACTTTTCCAAGATTCCCAACGGCGGGCCCGGTATCGAAAACCGCTTGAGCCTGATTTACACCAACGGCGTCGTATCCGGTCTGATGGACATGAACCGGCTGGTGGAAGTATTCGCCACCACGCCCGCCAAGCTGTTCGGCCTTTTCCCTCGCAAGGGGACCATCGCCGTGGAAAGCGACGCTGACATAGTCGTGTTCGACCCGGATGCCGAGACCGTGATCAGCGCCCAGACCCACCACATGAACATAGACTACAATCTTTACGAGGGCATGACGGTCAAAGGCGTGCCCGAGGCCGTAATCGCCAATGGGCGTGTGCTGGTGGAGGGCGGAAAGTACACCGGCATTTCAGCCGGCGGCCGCTTCCTCAAGCGCAGCCCGCAATAGACGGGTGAAACCATAGCATTCACAGGAGGTTGCAATGCCACGGACCATCCGCGCCGGGTTGATTCAGGCCAGCGTCGACGGCCAATCGCTCCAGGACCTGGGCCGTCTGAAACAATACATGATCGACAAACATGTCTCGCTGATCGAGCAGGCGGCGGCCCGGCAGGTGCAGGTTCTGTGTCTCCAGGAGTTGTTCTATGGCCCATACTTTCCCGCCGAGCAGAACGCCCGCTGGTACGCGATGGTGGAAAAGGTACCCGAGGGGCCGACAGTCCGGTTGATGCAGGAACTCGCCAAAAAGCACGGCATGGTGCTGATCGTTCCCGTCTACGAGGAGGAGATGCCAGGGGTCTACTACAACACTGCGGCCGTGCTGGAGCGGGACGGAACCTACCTGGGCAAGTACCGCAAGACCCACATACCCCACCTGGAACCGGGTTTCTGGGAGAAGTTCTACTTCAAGCCCGGCAACACCGGTTACCCTGTCTTCGACACCAGCGTCGGCAAAGTCGGCGTGTACATCTGCTACGACCGCCACTTCCCAGAAGGCGCGAGGGCGCTGGGACTCAACGGTGCAGAGCTGGTGTTCAAACCTTCCGCCACCGTGGCGGGCCTGTCGGAGTACCTCTGGGAGTTGGAACAGCCCGCCCATGCCGTAGCCAACGGGTACTTCGTCGGCGCCATCAACCGAGTGGGCTGGGAACAGCCTTGGGAGATAGGGGAGTTCTACGGCAAGAGCTACTTCTGCGACCCCAGGGGTCAAATCGTCGCCCAGGGGTCCCGTGACCGGGATGAAGTCATCATCGCCGACTTGGACCTGGGTGAAATACGCCAAGTCCGCACCACTTGGCAGTTTTACCGGGACCGCCGCCCCGACACCTATGGCGAGTTGCTGGAGCCATAGGATTAGTCCGTACTCCGAAAGTCTGAACCGAGGTCAAGGTGAAACCCGCATTGGTGTTGGGTAGATTAGAGATTCAGCCTGCCTCACCGTTGCGCGAAACCTCGGCCGGCAGAAAGAATCCGGCCAGCAGCGCCGTTGCGCTCATCGCCGTGCAAATCAGGAACCCCGGCAGAAGCGACCCGGTCGCGTCTCTCGCAGCGCCCACCAGGATTGGCGCGGCGAACATCGCGATGCCGGATGTGGTAATCATCAACCCGTAGATGACCGCCAGCCCCTGAGGCGTGATGCTGGCCAACCGCAGAGGCAGGGTGAGCAGCATCGGCACGTAGAACCAGGAGCCAAAACCCAGCACCGCCGTCGCAACGTAGATGCCGGTCAAACCCGGCACCAGATAGACGCCCAGCCCGCCCAAGCCCGCTGCCACGCCGGAGACGACGAACACCCACCGGACCGAGCCGAAACGCAACGGGAGAACGCCGCCGGCCAGCACGGCGAACACGCCGATGAAGGGCAGCATCCCGGTGACCAAACCCGCCGCCGCCAGCGACATATCCCGATGCTCGTTGTAAAAGGTGGGCAGCCAGCCGGTCAACGCCGTGTACTGGACCAGCACGCCGGCGTCGGTGAGCACCAGGAGGATTACGGTGCGGGCACGAAGCACGCGCCCGGTCTCTCGCAGGGAGATGCGTGCCGGCCGGGCGTCAGGCAGTGGGGCATCCCGACCCGCCACCAGCCACAGGACGGCGCCGACCAGTCCGACCGCCCCGAACAGGGACATGGCGGTTTTCCAGTCCGTGAGTTCGGCCAGCGGAGCAGCGCCGGCCACGGCCAGGGCCACTCCCAAGCTGACCGTAGCCGTATTCAGGGAGTTCATCACCAGCACTTCTCTCTGGGAGAACCACGCCATGAGCAAAGGGCCGGTGGAGGTCACAATCAATGCCAGTCCCAGCCCGTAGGCCAGACGCAACGAGAGCATGATGGCAAAGTTCGGAGCGAGGAACGACAGCGCCAGGACTGCCATGGCAATCCAGCCGATCAACTGCGAGCGCTTGACCCCGATGCGGGCCACCAGCATACCGCCTGGAATGCCAAAGGCTGCTGCCAGCAGCATGGGCAGGGAAACCAGCAGACCGGCCGCCGTGCTGCTGAGTCCATACTCCGCAACAGCCAGTGGCAGTACCGGCGCGATACCGAAAAGACCGAACCCCAACACCAGGTGCGCCGCCAGCGTCAAGGCGGCCATTACCCAGCGGTACGGGTTCAGTCCATGTGCAGCTGTCGCTTGGTTCATACGGTGCGGGCATTGGAACGCACAGGTTCCAGCCGCGGTTGGCGCCGGGGAATATTACCTCAAATCCATAGGCCATCGTCTCGACGCTAAACCAAATCCAAGGTTTAACCCGCAGTAGTGTTGGGCAGAATTAGGCGGCAAAGGGACAGTCGTTTTGGACATCTGAGGGGTAGTCGGCTATGACGGAGATGGGCGGGTTGCCGGAGCAGTGGCCCCCGGACGAAGCTGGGGCACTGCGGCGAATGTACCGAGCGCCGACACCTGGGGAGCGGGAGCGATGGCACGCGTGGCAGGTAGCGCATCAGTTTTAGCCTGTATCCCCCTTCAAACTGATTCACCACCAGAGGGTACGACCAGTTGACGGCGCCCAATGGCCTGTATATATTCCCATTGTCGCAACGGAATTATGGGCGGCACAAATTAACAACTAAACATCGCCCGAAGGTGGCCCGCCCCAGGTGGGCCGAAGAGGGAAGCCGGTGAAAATCCGGCGTGGTCGCGCCACTGTAACTGGTAGGCCGCTCTTTCCGCACCATTGCGGAGCCACTGGTCCGTTACGGACTGGGAAGGTCGGAGCGGATGACAAATAGCCAGGAGCCAGGAGACCTGCCTTCGGATGTACCTTGAATACGCTTCGCGGAAGGGCGTAGGTAGCCAAGCCTGATAAAAGCCCGACTGCAGAGGTCGGGCTTTTCTGTTGCGAGGTGAAAAGTAATGGCCACGGCCGAACATCCTTTGGTCCGCAGTCTTCAGGAAGCTGGAGAGCTGGACCCCTACTTCAACATGCCGGTATCCAACGTTGACGAGACCGGATGGAGCCCAGCTACGGCCCTGTTCGGGGCTGGGGATACCAGTCTGCGTGAGCTGGTGATGGGCTATGGGTACGCGAGATGGGGGGCTACCAACAACCATGTTGCGGCGTCGGCCTTCATCATCGCCTACCTCACACGATTTATCTACCCAATGGTCGGCCAGTATGTGCTGAGAAGGAGGGTCCCCAGGGTGACCCTGGAAAACCTGGCATTTCATCGTACCGGTGGCCGTATCGACGCTACCGGACTGATGCAACCGCGGTTCGCCGTTCTTCCCGATGACCCAGCGGCCGGCCACCCGGACGCTGAAGTCCTGGACAGCGAGACCGACTTGTACGAACGGCTCAAGGACTGGGCCTTCAAGTCCAACGTGGAAATAGTGATTGAGGCCCTGCGTCGATCCGTCCCCGCCAGCGTCAAGGTCTCCCAAAACGCGGTAGCCGCTTCCTGCAGCCAGGCCCTGCACAGGCTCTATAACCACGTGGAAGAGAAAAACTTGGTAGTCAGAGATGCCGAGACCTTCTTCGAAGACCCGTCATCCTTGATCTACCGCCAGGTCAGTATGGAAGTCATTGAGCATGAAGGAAAGGCCGGGTTCTTCGCCAGGCGGGCCGGATGTTGCCTAGTCTGGCGTACCAGAGGGAACAACGCGTATTGCTCCAACTGCATCCTCCGGCCCAGGGAAGAACAGGCCCGTCATTTCAAAGAGATGCTGGAGAGAGGCCGCTGATGGGAAGCCGATGAGAAACTCATGACTGCCGGTTGGACATGACTGCCGGTTAGATCGGATTTCTCCGCAGTGAAGCGTGACCGGTCCGCGTCGCACCCGCGGCTGGATGTCTTCCTCCTCCTCGTAGTTGCGCAGTGATGTCCGGCGCCCCCATCGAAACGTCCTTCGGGCCACATACCCCTCCCCGGTCATCGGATGGGGAAGCGGAGACGCATAGCCAATCCGGTTCAGCCTACCCGTGGGGTGGCTTGAGTGGGTACCCGTTCGGTGTTCCCTGGTGAGATTCCGGGGCGGAGCCGCCTTGGACAGAGGGGGCGGTGGTCCACCTATGGCGGATCTTCAGGAAAGGTTGACGGTGGTTGCGCTAATATAGTCGACCATTTTTACGCCGGTACGCCATCATCGTCGTGGTCAACTGAGTGACCCCGCAACAGCCGGCCATACGGTCAGGCATGGCATCCAGCGACTGCATGGTGGTCACCGCGGTTTTCCGTCCATCCGCGAACCGCAGGCGCACCTGACGAGTCTAATCGTCGTCCCGCACCACCACCTTCACGCCGGCGCCGGTCAGGTACCGGTAGGGCGACTTCGCCCAGGCGTCTTCCCGATCCTGCTTGCACTGCTGCCGGTCGGCTTCGGTCTCCCTGCCGACCATCGGAACCCGACGCCCCATCGGCGGGCCCAGCCTCTACCTGATCAGCTTCACGTTCACCGTGCCGTTCTCCTGCCAGCCCACCTGGTGGGGATCCCAGCGGTATTCTGCGCAGGAAACGCTGTTGCCGGCCACGGTCTTGGTGAATCGGGCTGTGTCCGTCTTTTCGGGGTCGAAGTTGAGGCTCAGGTCCGTTCGTCCGTCAACCGTGTCGTCCAGGTACAGGTCGAACCTCGCGTCCGCCCCGTCGAGGCCCGGACAGACAATGAAGATCATCACGTTCCAGGCCCGGACGTAGCTCACTTCTCCCACTCGGTAATTGGTTCCGGAGTAGATGAACTGGTTTCCGTCGTCTCCTGACAGGCTGCCGATGTTCCGGTTGAGGGTCCACTGGGTTAGCTGGTGGTCGATGTAGCCGACGGCGTTGCCGGGGAATTCGCCCACGGTCATTTCAGCCGACCAGATCTGCGTTCCCGCCGGCACTATCGTGTCCGGAGCGTCCAGCCTGACGTTCAGGACGGCGGGCTGGCTTTCCTGAGCGTCCTCGGTGGACTTGGCCGCTCCTGCCTCAACTCTGATGCGCAGGTTCCCGTCCAGCAGCCGGTCGACCAGCGCGCTGTGCATTAGCCCTATGGTCAGTGCCTTCGGCAGCGCACTGGGCAGCCAGCTTGCGGTATTCCCTGAGGAAGGTGGGCAGTTTCAGCTCCTTGAGGTGGTGCTCGAGGAGCAGTGTGGATCTGTTGCTCATGCCGCCCTGCCCGACAGCAGGGTCATGTAGTCCTGGGCGCGAGTGGTCTTCACGCTGACCCGGGGCAGGTAGGGATAGAGGTCCAGATCGAGGCGTGGCGGCCGGCCATCAATGCGACACAGCAGCAGGTGCTTCACGGCGTCGAAACTGATGGTGCCCAGCCGCAGGGCGTCCTTGACGGCGTGGTGGACCTCCTGATTAGAGAAGTGTTCCAGGAGGCGGAGGACCTGCACGAATTCGCGCTTGCCGCCCTTGCCCATCCGACCCTCCAACAGGCGGCGCAGTGTCCGAAACTCCTCGGGCAGTTCCCACCCCTGCAACGGCGCGGCCTAGTCCAACGCCGCCGTCTTCTGCTCCAGCAGTGGCAGGTAGTGGATGGGATCGAAGATGAAATCGTCCTTCTCGTAAGAACGGGGATGATTGGCGATGACCTCAGTGCCGCAGCTGATCACCACCTGGTCCACGTAGCCCCGCACCAGCACGTCACGGTGTCCAAACTCCACCGGCGCTGAGTAGCCATTGGTGCGGTACCGCACCAGGTGTCCCGCGTCAACCAGATTTGCCGAATCCTGTTGCCTCACCGAAGAATGTTACCGAAAACTCAGCACTTTGGGTCGCCCGCCGCCAGCGACATTTCCGGCAGTCCGGCTGGGCTGGGCAGCGTAGCTTCCGACGCGGCGTAGACCAGCTTGTTGGCCATAATGCCTCGCCACTGCTGCACCCTGCGCTGTAACGTGCGCAGGTTCGCCCGGCCGAACCGGTCCGGGTGATTCTCTTGCAGCCGGCCCAGCAGCGCCATCGCACTGGCGTCGGGGTCTTCCTGCAACCATTCCAAAACGTCGCACCACACGCCCTCGAAAGGGTCCTTCCGCGTTCGCCAGTGGCGCGGTGGTTTCACCCTGGGCTCCCGATCCTTTGGCTCCTGCTCCTCACGCCACCGGTCGGGCAGCTTGGCCAGGAACCGCTCCAGACTCTCACCTCTCGGGGTGGGCCTGAGTTCGGGGGATACGATGGCCGCCAGCGCCGACTGGGCTTCCCTGATGGTGTGCAACAATGCCACTGGGCCAAGGTCGCCCGGTGTTCAGCGAGCTTCATCTTCGCCTCGGCGCTGGCCGCTTCGTGCTGGATCACCCGGTCGCAGGGCGTGGCCGGCGGGCTGTATCGCTTCATGGCCCAGGAACCGCCGGATCACCGCGCCGTTCTTCTGCTCCACCCAGGCCTGATCGTTCTTGCGGTACGCCCGGGAACGGGTGAACTCGATGCCCCGGTCGACGCAGTACCGGGTGAGCATGTCGTTGATGAACACGCTGTCGTTGTCGGAGTCGATGCCGAGGACGGGAAAGGGCAGCTGTTTGGCAATGGCTTCCAGTCCGGCCACCACCAGGTTTTGCTCTCGGGCCAGCATGGGCACCGCCTCGGTCCAGCCGGTGCATACGTCGGTGGCCACCAGGCTGTAGATGAAAGATCCCCACATGCTGTCGCCGCAGTGGGCCACCAGGTCAATCTCCAGGAACCCGGGCGGCGGCCGGTTCCAGTCGGCAAAGGTGCGCACCGGAATGTTGCGACCGGGAGATAACCGCCGCCGGCGTTTGCGCCGACCCGCCACCGTAGCCCGCACCGGTTTCAGCAACCGGTCCAGAGTGGCCGCGCTGGCCGACAGCACTCGCGTTTTCACCTCTGGGTCCAGATCAAGATGGCCGTGGCGCTCCATGGACTCCACCAGGTGAGGCATCGCCGCCTTCAGACGTTTCCCGCAGATCCGGTCCGAGGCTTCCCAGATCAGGATCACCACCTCCCTGACCGCGTCGTCGTAGATGCGCCGCCCTTTGACTGCACCAGTCCCGACGCTGCCCTCTGCGGACTGGGCCAACAGCCTGATGCCGTGTTTGCGGTGGTGGCCGGTTACGGCGATGAACTCGTTCAGGATCTTGCTCTTGTCCTTGCGGGACGACTCCCGGTAGCGGTCCCGTATCGATGCCAGCAGCTCTTGTTTCGCCATCCTGCTCATGCCTCCTGCCACACGAACGCCTCCCGATTTTTCGGTAGCATTCTACGTGCCGCATTGCCTCACCTAAAACGTTACCCAACGACGGTGGTTGCCTCAAATAAAATGTTACCGAAAATGCGGAGGCAGCCACGTGGGTGGAGGCATAAGCAGGATGGCAAAGCAGGAATTGTTGGTCACGCTGAGATACCGTTACCGGAGTTCTTCCAAGAAGGAGAAGAGCCGTATCCTGGACGAGTTCATCGCGATCACCGGACACCATCGCAAACACGGCATCAGGTTGCTCAGCCAGATTGACGAAGACGACGAGGTTCCGCGTCAGGCACGGGGCCAGCGTATCTACGATGAGGCGGTCAGAGAGGCGGTGATCGTGATCTGGGAAGCCGCCGACCGCATCTGCGGGAAACGGTTGAAGGCGGCGATGCCCCACCTGGTGGAGTCCATGGAGCGCCATAGCCATCTGGAGCTGGACCCGGAGGTGCGAGGCCGGTTGCTATCGGCCAGCGGGGCCACGCTGGATCGACTGCTGAAACCCATTCGTCCTGCGGCAGGGAGCCGGCGCCGACCTCGCCGCGGGCGGTCCATGGGGAGGCGGGTTCCGGTGCGGACCTACATCGACTGGAACGAACCGCCACCGGGTTTCCTGGAAATCGACCTGGTGGCCCATTGCGGAGGTTCCGTGTCCGGATCATTCATCCACAGCCTGGTGGCCACCGACATCTGCACCGGCTGGACTGAGACGGTACCCCTACTGGCCCGTGAGCAGTCCCTGGTGGTGGAGGGACTGGAAGCCATCTCGCAACAGTTGCCCTTCCCGGTCCTGGGCATCGACTCCGACAACGACGGCGCGTTCATCAACGAAACGTTGATCGCGTACTGTGCCCACCGTGGCATCGAGTTCACCCGGTCGCGGCCCTACCGTAAGAACGACCAGGCTTGGATCGAGCAGAAGAACGGCTCCGTGGTACCGCGTTTCGTCGGCCATGACCGCTATCAGGCCAGGTGTCCGGTCAGGCCATGGCTTATCTCTACGAGGCGGTGCGCCTGTACGTGAACTTCTTCCAGTCATCGTTCAAGCTGATCGAGAAGGTCAGAGACGGCGCCACCACCATCAAGCGGTACAGTCCGCCCACCACACCCTGCGACCGGCTGATCAGCCACGACGCAACCGGGGCTGAGTTGCAAGCTGGGTTGAACGAGTATCGCTCTGGTCTGGACCCGGTTCTGCTGCTGCATACCATTCGCGAAGCCTAGTCCGCTCTGGTGGCAGCAGGGCGAGGTCCGCTCCACTCACGTGGTGAAAGTGCGGGCGCCGCGGCACTGGCGAACCCGCAAGGACCCCTTCGACGGGGTGTGGGAAGACGTGCTGGCTTGGTTGCAGGCCGAGCCGGATGCCACGGGCAAGGCACTGATGGGACGGTTGCAGTCAGAACACCCGGACCGGTTCAGCACGGCTCAGTTGCGAACCATGCAGCGCCGCCTGAAAGAGTGGCGCGGCATCATGGCCAAGGAGCTGGTTTACGCCGGGACTGCTGCAGCATCAACGGCAACCAACGGACTGCCGGAAATGGCACTGGTGGGAACGGACCCCCGGTGCTAAAGTTTCGGTAACATTCTCTGGTGAGGCAACGGGGAGGCATTCCGTATTGTCATTAATCACGGCGCCACCCGCATCGTGGAACTCACCTCCCATACCGCCGTCTGGTACCGCTCCGGCAAGCCACCGGTGACCATCCGCTGGGTGTTGATCCGCGGTCCCCAGGGCGCCTTCCATCCCCAGGCCCTGCTCCGCACCCACTCAGCGGCAGACCCGACCGAGATCCTGGAGTGGTTTGTCCTGCGCTGGCAACTGGAATTCACGTTCCAGGAGGTGCGAACCCATCTGGGCGTGGAAACCCAACGTCGGTGGTCCGACCTGACCATCGCCCGCACCACGCCTATCCTGCTGGGTCTCTTCTCCTGGACCGCCCTGGCCACCCACGCCTTGCAAAAGCATCATCCTATCACCCAGCGCACCGCCGCCTGGTACGCCAAACCGTCGCCGATTTTTGTGGACGCCATCGCCCTGGCGCGGCGGCACCTGCGGCTGGCCTCAGAGGGTTTTTCACTGTCCGCGGCCGGCACCGACACTCAGGAACTCCCCACCACCCGGTACCACCGAATGGTGGATTCCCGCGCTTACGCCGCTGGAATTGCACGAAGTCCAGCTGAGAAGCGGCGGGCAAGCTTAACATGACGAAGCCGTCGTTACGAACCCTCCGCTTTAGACCATAGATTTCAGACAGCGGTAAGGCGGGGTTAGGCCGACGCAATCAAGTCGGCGGCGCGTTCGCCTATCATGACAACCGTTGCATGGCTGCCACCTGACCTTGTAACCCGCGGCATCACCGATGCATCGACCACCGACAACCCCGTTACACCCTTGACGCTGCAGTATTGATCAACAACCGCCATTGGGTCTGAGTCCGGGCCCATCTTGCACGTGCCGGACACGTGCCTGGCTGTTCCCACGGTTTGGCGTATATAGACGTCCAAAGCGTTGTCGTCGGCCAGAATGTCATCCGTTGGGTGGAGCCGGTAATCGGCCACGTCTTTATACGCATCGGATTCAAGGAAACCGATGGCCATTCGGATGCCTTCCCGCACCCGACGGATGTCGTTCGGATGCTGAAGATAGCGGTAGTTGAACTCCGGCTGCACTGAGGGGTCGGCAGACGCAAGCCTGACGTATCCTGCGCCGTCAGGTAGTCCAAGCGTGCACGAGATTCGCGCCACCCGGTCCGCAGGAACATCATCGTTGAGGAACTTGGTCCGTAGACCGGGGACGCGCTCCGGCCGTTCGTCAACCATCGGGGTGGTCCGCAGCAACATATCATTGACTTCGTTGGACCCGTGGGAGGTGTAGTGCAAACAAAAGCGTGCCGCGTCGGCATCAGACGTCAGGGTCATTCCGTCCTTGACTTTGAATGTAATCTGGGCGCTCAGGTGGTTAAACAGGTTCTGCCCCACTCCGGGAAGCTCGTGAACGAGAGGTATCCCGAATTGTTCAAGTTGGTCTTTGGGGCCGATTCCCGATAGCATGAGCAGGTGGGGCGACTTGAGAGCCCCTGCGCTCAACACAACCCGGTCTGCTTCAACGTTGAAAATCTCGCCGCCGCTTTCCACTTCCACACCGACGGCTTTCAGATCCTCGATCAATACCTTCCTGACGAAAACCCCTCCCCTCACCGTAAGGTTAAGACGGTGGCGCATGGGATTCAGGTGAGTGATGGCAGCGCTCATCCTCCAGCCGTCCAGGTTGTTCGAGGGCCACACGCCAACGCCCGAGGGGTTCGGGCCATTGGTATCCTCGACTGTCCCGTAACCCGTCTCCAAACAGGCTGCGTGGAAAGCCGTTTGAATGTCTGCCCAGGGCCCGGATTGACGACGCCTTACTGGCATCGGTCCGTCGGAGCCATGAAAATCATCGCGAATGTCGAGGTCGTGCTCGGATTTTCTGAAGAAGGGCAGAACCTTGTCGTAAGACCATTCATCGTTGCCCATAGCAGACCACGAGTCGAAATCCTCAGGTAACCCCCTTTGCATTGCCTGACCGTTGATGGAGGACCCTCCTCCGATCACCTTGCCCTGCGCTACATGGATCTCGCCTTGCTCTTCGGTGATCGTTCCCCGCAGGGCCCAGTTATGCTCCGATTCCGGGGATTCTGCATAACTTGTGTGTCCGAACTTTATCTCGTCCGGAAGATAGTCTGGATCCGGGTAATCCGGCCCGGCTTCCAGCAACAGAACGGAGGTATTCGCGTTTTCAGCCAATCTGCTGGCCAACACCGATCCGGCCGCTCCCCCACCAACGATAACAACGTCATATTTCATGGGTCCCCCTTAAACGCTTCGTCTTCTAACCCAGGATTTCCCAGTTTTAACTGATTCCGCTGAGGATGGACGTTCTGGGATTTTGCCGATTATAAACCGGCATTCTCCATATCGGCCGACCAGCAGGTTCCGAACAGGGTAGTTGGAGATTATTGCCGGTCTTCGTTGCTTGTCAATCCTCTTTCGCTCCTCTGTCAGGGGCCTCGGCGCAACGTACGTCGCTTCAGGCCATTATCGGAAAACCGGCGCGATATCGCTCGAACACCAGACGAGAGCGACATCGACCAGCTTCCGGCACCGGCAGACAGTGCCTCGAAAACCGGCACCACTTCTACCCAGAGACCGGCCGGAAACACCATAAATGCGGCAACTGCGAGCCCGGCCTGAACCTCCGCCTAGTGAACCTGCCCAGTTACAGTCCAGATTTCAACCCCGACGAAGCCATCTGGGGCTGGGCGCGTCAGGAAGTGAGGGCCAACCTGTGCTTGGGAACCCGTGCCGCGGTCCGGGAGAGTGGGGGGCTTTTTCACCGATCTGTCCCATCGTAGGGAGGAAGTCAAGCGCCGCTGCGGTACCGTGCTTCAGGCTCGCACCACAGAACTGACCAGCGTCGCACAATCCGACCGTCTCCGCGCGGCCAATGTAGTTTTCACCTTGTCTTCGGTTTAGACCGGGGCGAGACGCCCCACCTCGTGCTGCCGAACCCGGACGTGACATATCCGGAAGGAGAAGGCTTCGGCTTCGCCAGCGGCGCGGTGGCGTTGATGTTTGAGGCCGCCATGGCGCTCCGGTATCCCGCCCGGAACGACCTTGTGTTCAGTCGGTTGGGCAAGCCCCATCCCGCCATGTTCGAAGAGGCGTTCCGCCGCTCCGGTACCCGAGACGCGGTGATGATCGGAGATACGCCGGGCACCGACATCTGAGGAGCCAATCACGTGGGGATCGCGTCGGTGTTGATGGGAACCGGGGTCGCTATTGCCGATCCGTCCAAGCTCCCGGAGACGGACAGACCTACATATCTGATGGCATCCTTTATATCCTGACCGGGCGGCCCAGCAAAAGCACCGAACGGCAGTTGACCTCACACGTACCCATTTGTTATCGCGTAGAACGCTGCGCCGTAGTGTTCACGCTACCTGAAACACGGCACCCAACAGCAACCCGATTGCGGCGCTTCGCTGACAATGACAAAGCGAATACGCGTGAGACGTGCCCGGCTCTGGACGGCCACGCGTCGGCGGAGTATCTTGCGGCTCGGTACCCCCGTGCTGAGATTTCAGCAACACGACCCAGAGCAACGACTTGGATCGGATATAGCAGAGCTGCGCCTGAGAGCGGTCGCCCAATTCGGCTAGCGCCGCCGTCCACGAGGTTGAATCATGCCTGAACTCCACGAGCTTTCGGTGGTGGAAGCCGCCGCACAGATTCGCGAGGGAACCCTGTCTCCGGTGGCGCTGGCGGAGTCGCTGCTGGCGCGCATCGACGCGCTGGACGGCGACCTGCAGGCTTGGGTCACCATCGACCGGGACGCTGTGATTTCGGCGGCCCGGCAGCGGGAGGCTGAGGTCCAACAAGGCGATCCGCTCGGACTGATTCACGGCGTTCCCGTCGGCTTGAAGGACATCTTCTTCACCGAGGGTATGCTCACCGCCTGCGGGTCGAAAGTGTACCCCGACTTCGTGCCCGACTTCGACGCGACCTCGGTGGCCAATATCAAGGCGGCCGGCGGGATCATCCTGGGCAAGGCGGTCACCACCGAGTTCGCCTCCTCCGACCCCTCACCGACGCGCAACCCTTGGAACCTGGAGCACACTCCCGGCGGCTCCAGCAGCGGGTCGTCAGCGGCGGTGGCGGCGCGGATGGTTCCGGCGGCGTTGGGCTCGCAGACCGGCGGGTCCACGTGCCGGCCAGCGGCCTACAACGGCATCGTCGGCGTGAAGCCCACCTACGGACGCATCTCACGGTACGGCGTGGCCCCGTTAAGCTGGTCGCTGGACCACGTGGGCATCCTGACCCGCACGGTGGCCGACGCCGCCTTGATGCTGACCGTCCTCAGCGGCGCGGACGACAATGACCCGGGCAGCTTGCGAGAATCGGTGCCCGACTTCAGCGCGCAGATGGTCGAGCACGACCGGCCCCCGCGCATCGGGCTGGTGCGGCAGTACTTCCAGGACTACGCCACGCCGGAGATGTGGGCGCACACAGAGGAAATCGCGAACCGGCTGGCGGAGGCCGGCGCCGAGGTTGAGGAAATCCCGTTGCCCGACAGCTTCGCCGTAATCCACAGCGCCCAGCGCATCGTGTCCAACGTCGAGTGCGCGGCAATCCACGGAGCCAATCACCGCGTGCGGGCCGCCGATTACGGGCCGCGCATCCGCGCCGGCATGGAGATGGGCATGATCATGCCGACATCGGCGTACCTGAAGGCCCAGCGGCTGCGGCGACAATTCCGCGCCGACCTGAGCGAGATGGTCGCCAAGGTCGACGTGGTGATGACGCCGGCCATGCCGGCGCCGGCCCCCCGGGACCTGAACACCACCGGCGATGCGGCGTTCCAGGCGCCGTGGTCGGCAGCAGGGTTGCCCACGGTGGTGGTATCGACGGGCCTGAGCGAGCTGGGCATGCCCATGGCGGTGCAGTTCGGCGGGCCGTGGGCACAGGAGGGCCGGGTGCTGGGCGCGGCTCAGTGGTGCGAGCGGATTGCCGGGTTGAACCAGGCGCCGCCCATCGGTTGACATCGTCAGCTAATGAGGGGCGCTGGTTCCCATTCCGAAGCGTCCGTCAGTACGGGAACCAATCCGGGGCAATCGGCGATGGGCCGCCGCGATTCCGTCGGTCGGCCATCCCGACATCCCGGCCACCGGAGCAACGAGGTCGGGCGGCAGTGCCCAATGCCACGCGGACAGGGTTAGCCCTTCAGGATTGCTGCCTAGCGCAGCGTTGGTTACTGGTTGGCCAAGGGGATGGTACAGGTAACGCAGACCTGGTCGCCGTGGGTGGCGGTGGTGTGGCCCTGGCCGGTGACGTCCTCCACCAGGCGGGCGTCGCCAGGGCCGAAGACGTGCTTAGAGCCGTCGCCTAGGCCGATCTCCAACTGCCCGGACAGGACTATGACAAACTGGCGGCGCGGCGCCGTGTGCCAGTCGGAGAAGCGACCGGCCGGGGCTTCACTGAAGCTGATGGTGGTGGTCGCCTGGGCGCTCTTCCAATCAGGCGTCTGGTCCAGGTCGATGGTCTCGATGTGGGACTGGCCGTCATCGCCAGAGTAAAGTCTGAAGGTTCCCATGCTGTTCCTCCGTTTTGGTCTGTACGGGACGCGGTCAGGCCGCGGCTGAAGTCTGCCGGGCTTCGACCCTGGCGATGAACTCCAGCAGTTGCGCGGCGTAGAAAGTGGACTTCATATGGTAGCGGTTGGTGGCGGCGATGCCCGGGAAGGTGTTGTCATGCTGACCGATGACTGCCCATTCCTCGTGGGTCCACGCCGACGGGAGCAACTCCGCGTGGGGCACCAGTCGCTTCACGTTCTCCGCCGCCGACTTGTGGTGAACGTCGTCCGGCGTGTTGCCTTCGAAAGCCAGCACCGGGCAGGTGATGGACGCCAACTGCTCCTCAGTCAGGTCTCCCACCGGGTTGGGTTGGGAGAACTGGTCCCGCCAGCGGCGCATGACGGAACAGAACTCCTCGGGATCCATGGCAAGGATCCGTTCCCGGTTGTCAGCGTTGTCCCGGATGCGCTGCTCGAAAAACTCGGTAGCGGCCACGGCGGCCATCCCGCCCCGCTCGGCGGCCTCGATGTACTGTCCGTAGTAGCCGGGGGACATCAGCTCCGCGCTCCTCGGCCCGCCGGACACTTCCCAGACGAATACACCCTTGACAACCTCCGGGTGCCGAACCGCCACCGTCAGGGAAGTGCGCGAACCGGCCGACCCTCCGGCCAGATAAGCCGGGTCAGCGCCCAGGTATTTCAGCAGAGCCGCCATCTCCTCCGCCCAAAGATGCTGCTCGGAAAGCTCGCCGCCGATCACCACGTCGGACTTGCCGCAGTTGCGGCGGTCGTGGATGATGACGCGACAATGAGTAGACAGCAGGGCAGCCATGGGACGCAATCCGTTGTGGTCCACCCGTCCGCCCGGCGTCAGCATGACCGTGGGGCCGGCGCCATACTCCTCGTAATACAGGTTGACTCCGTCTATGTTGGCGTAAGGCACTGCTCACTCCTTTCTGTTTGAATACCATGGCACAGATTGAGCCAGGACCGTGACACGCGCAGTTTAGCACCTTGGAACCGCCCCAGCGTGGCCTCAGAAGAAGTCGTTGCAGACGAGACCGACGGGACGCAAAAATGAACAACGGCATGACACCGCGCCGCCGCTCTCCCTGCCCGGCCGGGCAGAGTGATAAAATCAAAGCCGGGAGCGAAGCACAACCATGACGATGAACCAACAGGATAAAGAACGCCTGCTCCGGACGCTGCAGGACGACCCCATATTCCTCGCCCAAGTCCGCAGTCTGATCCTCCCCGCCGAACTGGTGCAGCTGCCGGAACGCTTCGCCCAATTCGCCACCTACGTGACAGCCTTCATCGAGCGTCAGGAAGAGTTCAACGCGCGGCAGGAAAAGTTCAATGCGCGGCAGCTAGAATTCAACGCGCGTCAGGAAGAGTTCAACACGCGCACCGACGGATCCATCTCACGCCTGGAAGAATCCATCGCACGGCAGGATCAGTCCATCGCACGCCTGGAAGAATTCGCCGTACGGCAGGAAGAGTTCAACGCGCGGCAGGCGGACACCAACGCCAGCGTGGAGGCCCGCCTGCAACGCATCACCGACGACCTGGGCGACCTCAAGGGCCACGTGGCCGGCCGCATCGCCCGCGAGATGGCTGACGATATCGCCGAGCAGTTGGGCTACGAAATCACCCAGCAGCTCAACGGTAACGACCTGCGAGACATGCTGCGCGGCTCCACGGCTAATGACATTCCGGCCGGCGTCCGGCGCAGCTTCTACGTGGCCGACCTGGTCGCGAAGGTTCAAGACGCGGGCGGCAGCCAACTGTTCATGGCCCTCGAGGCGTCTTACACCGCCGACGAACGCGACACCCAGCGGGCTGTCCGGAACGCCGAACTCATCAACCGGTTCACGGGCATGACCGCCGTGCCCGTGGTCGCAAGCCTCGAGAACGACCACGCCGTACAGCAACTGGTAGAGGACGGACGCGTCCAGTGGTTCCAGCTCCAGTCGCGGGATCTGCAGCCGCAGTAACCCTGGCACGGTCTGACGTCGTGATAGGCTCCGCGTCCTGCCCGCTCAAGCACCAACCAACGGGCCTTCTTGACCGCTAACGACGGACAATGGCCGGAGAACTCAGGCGTCATCCACACTACGGGTCGAGCCTGGGGCGTCGGTTCAGCGGGCCGGCGAATCGCCAGCGGCAGTAAGGGACGCGCTTATATCCTACAGCCGGGCGGCCAGGTCCGCATCGTAGCTCATGCTGGAAGACGGCGCCGGCCGGCAGTCGACGAAATACTTGCCGCTCACACCCTCCACTTCGGGCGCCGCGGCCAGGTACACCGGCGTCTCCGCTCCCTTATCCGGGCTAATGCCGCGAACTCCGATAAAGAAGTTGACCACGCGGCCCAGCAACCCATTGTTGCGGGCGATGTTGGTCCGCACCAGACCGGGATGCAGTGCATTCACCGTGATGTTCTCGCCTTTCAGACGCCGCGCCAACTCGTAGGTGAACAGGATGTTGCAGAGCTTGGAGCGTTTGTAGGCTGAATATCCCCCATTGCCGGCAGGCTTGGGCAAATCTTCCAGCCGGAACCTGCCCGGCGATTCATGGGCGCAAGAGGATACGTTGATAATCCGAGCCCGTGATGCTTTCCGCAGATGTTCCAGCAGCAGGCCGGTCAGCAGGAAGTAGCTGAGGTGGTTCAGTGCGAAGGTCATCTCGATACCATCGGCGCTGCGCCGGTCGGACAGGAAGATGGCGCCGGCATTGTTCAGCAGCACATCCAGATGGGGCGCCAGTTCCATCGCCTCGGCGGCGACGCGACGCACCTCACGTTGGGACGAAAGGTCGGCCAACAGGCACTCCACCGCCGGGTTGCCCGTATCGGCGATGATCTGCCGAACTGCGACTTCGGTCTTGGCGGCGTTGCGGCCCACGATGACCACCCTGGCGCCCAGACGGGCCAGTTCGCGGGATACCGCGTACCCGATGCCGTCGCGGCCACCGGTTTTCAAACAGATTTTGCATTGCATCCCATCGAAAATGGGAACAAGCTTCGCAATCATTTGTAGCGTGCGCATGGGGGGCAAGTCGGCAATCCAGTTGACGCCGAACCGCGAGGAGCGCGCTGTCCATCATATCGCTGATCTGCACAGCGAATCCCAACATATACCTCGTGTCGGTCACGAAGATATGGTCACGTTGGCAATCCGATCCTGGCCGTAAATGGGTGACCATGGTCATGACCACGGTGTAATGGAGTAGCTATAGCCACACCCGCCCCACAGGAGCGACGACCATGACCATCCACAGCGGCGGCACCGACCAGAACTGGACCATGAAGGCATCGGAGTTCAAGGCCAAGTGCCTGGGGTTGATGGACGAAGTGGCCGAGCACGGCGGCGAGATCGTCATCACCAAGAACAGCAAGCCCGTCGCCAATCTGACCGCCTTTCACGAGCGGCCCAAGTCACTATTCGGCATCGACAAGAGTCGGCTGAAAATCACCGGCGACATCATCTCGCCCATAGGCGTTGAATGGGAAGCACAGTCCGACCCTGATCGGGTGCTCAACCCGTGATCCTGCTGGACACCCGCGCCGCACTCTGGCTGAGGGCCGGCGACGCCAGGCTGGGTCCGGTAGCTCGAGCTGAAATTGAGCGGGCCTGGCAGGCCGCGGAAATTGCCATGTCGGCCACGTATTCTGGGAGATGGCAATGCTCAGTGAGAAGGGGCGTATCTAATACCCCGACGACGTGAGCCGGTGGCGGCTGGAGCAGTTGAAACAGGGCTTGATCGAGATCCCCGTAGACGGCGAGATCGGCATCCGCGCCAACGAGCCCCCGATTTCCACGCCGACCCGGCCGACCGTATCATCGTCGCTACCGCCATGAGCGGCCACGTGTTGGTCACCGCCGACCGTCGCATTCTGGATTGGTCCCGTCAGGTGCAATGCGTGGATGCAGCCCGATGAGTGCCGCCCAAAAACCCCGCGTGTCCCGTAAACGGTTTCTACTGGGATGAACTGGCGGGTCATTAGGCCAGCAACTCGTAGAGGCGATAGCTGCGCTCCAAACTGATCCGGAAATTAGAGATCGCGTCGGGTTGTACCTCATTGGCGGTCTTGCATTCGACGTACAGTGGCATCGCATCTTCCAGCGTCGCCTCGAAACCACAGCATTCTGCGCGGGCTATCTCCCGTATCGAGGCCAGCAGTTCAGGGGGCGCCTGTCCCGTGAGCTGCTCCTTTGCGGTGACCATCGAGCTCACTCCCGCTTCAGCGTCGTTCCATTGTGGTGTCGACTGCGAAGTTAGGTCAAGGCTTGCTGAACAGCGCGACGTATAGAGCGTCCCATGGTGAAGGCAGATCAATGACGTTGCGGGGCGCACAGTGTCATTTGGCAGTTTACCCAGATGATTTTCTTTCAAAGGGTGGGCATCCAAGTCGGCGGGCACCGCGGTTTCAATGCCATCAACGAATTTGCACAGCTATACCGCCCGGTGGCATCGGTGGCGGCAACCGATTACGTAACCGGCCCACCTGTCCAGGAAGCATAGGCAACAGTGGACGGGTGCAGTCCTGCGGATCCAGCTAGATACCCATAAGGCCCCGCACATTCTCGACGAGGAAGATTGCGCTGCCTCAATCAAGTTCGTGCGATCAGGTCCGCCGATGGCGGGCAATTGCTTGACGCTGATGTTGAGGCAAATTACATTAGCCGCCCACTGCGACGTACACCCTGCAATCGACGCACGCGAAGCCAATTGGCTGTGACAACAGGGACATCAGCGAATACTGGCAGAACAGAGATGACTACCGATTTCATATCAACGTTTAGCTGGCTGGACAGCAGCGAGAGCGAACGCAAAGCGGTCATGGAACTGGTTTCCGCTCTCAACGAACCCGGCACGCTCGATGAACTCGGAATAGGCAGCATCCGCGACACCATCGCCGACGTGCTGTTCCCGGGAACCAGCACGATCCAGACGCGCGCTCGTTACTTTCTTTTCATCCCATGGATTTCGCAGATGGTGGAAGCCAGGCCCAGAGCGAATTCCGACCAACTGGCGCGTCAGCTGGAACTGCAGCTCTGCGACGCCTTGTCCAAGGCGCACGGCGCCGGCGAAGGCGTGATAGGTCGTGAAGCGAGGGAATCCCTACAGCGCTGGCCGAGTTCAATTTATTGGGTGGGGCTCGAACGCTGGGGTATCCGGCGGGAGCCGGGTTCCATCCCTTCTCACCAAGACGCCCGTCGTAGGCCATCAACATTGTTGCGCGCGATGTCGACGCCGGACGACCCAGTTGAGGAACGACGCTACGAATCCGCCGACGGAGCCCCAAGCCGCTGGGCGAAACTACCACCGCCTCCGGAGGGTTTCCCAGACAACGCCACTTTCAATTTGAGCCCCGAGGAGGGGAGATTCCTTCAGGACAGCATCGAACTCAAACATCCCCAAACCTATTTGGCTCACGTCCTACGTGAAGCCGATGCAAATGATATTTGCGATGCTGATTACCCGTGGACTCACGCCTCCGCTATGGCGACGCCTCCTGCTCTGGCGGCATGGCTGCATGATGCAGAGTTGTTCTCACTGGTTCATCAAGGGGCCGCGCACTTGTACAACTTGATGCAGGCTGAGGCATTGGAGGACGACGAGCGTTGCGGCAGTATCTCGACTGACCTTGCCGGATGGTTCGCCGATATTCAGGACGTTCGGCGTAATTTAGAGGAATGGGACCGAGTCGCGATGTGGCAACGCCTCCGGACCGCGAACCCACGGCTTCGCCAAGCCACGATCGCTTTCGCGGACCGTTGGTACTCCCTGGTGATATCGATGGCGCAACCGCCGACGGACCCAGGCGCGAATGCGGAGGCGCGTTTCCGCATCCGTGAAAGAGAGCTGGCGCTCAAGGGACTGCGCGCACGATTGACGTATCCGGATGCCCTCAAGGCCAAACCCGGCTACCCCTCATCAGGCCGACTTACGTTCCGCTGGCCCCAGGTGCAGCGGATCGTTGCCGACATACTTGAACCCTTGAAGGCGCCCTGATGCTTGAACCGGGCCACCGACGGCTTTTCCTGGACGCCCTTCGTCCTCCGGAGGGCTATTCCTTCGACCTGGCAGTCGGTACGACCTACACACTGGATTTGATGGCGCTGCTGGCGGTGCCCCTGGCGTTTACGTTTCGCGATGCGCAGGATCGAGATGGGCGCCTGGCTACCGATCCGTTGGCGCTCCTAGAAAGCGCCCGCCGCCATGCGGGGAACATCGTTCTGTTCTGCCATGGCGGCGGAACATCGGTGCCGCGATCACGTCAGCCAGCACTGGCATTTCTCGAACAATCCGTGGTGACGGGCCTGCCGCCCAGGGTGGACGAGACCCAGGCCGTGTTCCATCCCAAGGTATGGGCATTGCGCTATGTCGCGCCCGACGCACCGACGCGATACCGGCTCGTTTGCCAGTCGCGCAACCTGACTTTCGATGCGTCCTGGGACACATCGTTGGTCCTGGACGGCGAGCTGATGGAGCACAGGGTCAGAGGGTTCGGCGAGAACCGAGTGCTGGCCGACTTCTTCGGGTCGTTGCCTGGATTGGCCTGCCAGCCCGTGTCCGAGTCGCAACAGGACATCGTGAACCGATGCGCTGATGAGTTGCGGCGGGTACGGTTCCAACCTCCGGATGGGCTCGGACTGGAGAAGTTTCTCTCATTCGGTCTCGGCCGTGCCAATCCCGATTTCCTCGAGCCAAAGCGCCGGCCTATCCTGGTGATCTCTCCCTTTCTGGATGGAGGGTTTTTGCGATCGGTGGCGACGCGCCGTTCACGATCGGTGCTGATCAGCCGCCGTGAGTCCCTTCTGACGGCGCCACGTGATGCCCTGTCGGCTTTCACCGAGATTTACGCGTTCAAGCCGGCGCTGGAACTGGAACCCGAGGATCCCGACGTGGACCTGCCTCCCCTGGCGGGGTTGCACGCGAAGGTATTCGTCATCGACGACGGATGGAACGCGCGGCTCGTGGTAGGTTCGGGCAACTCGACCTCGGCAGCCCTGGGCAGTTCCCCACGGAACGTGGAATTCATGGTGGAGCTGTCGGGCAGGAAGTCCAGAATTGGGATTGACGCCCTGCTCAAACCAGGCGACGGAAGCAATGCAGGAACTTTTCGTAGCCTGATCGAATCGTTTGACAAGGCGGACCTGGGCACCGTGCCAGAGGACGTGGACGCCACCAACCTCGAACTCCTCCTGTAAAACGCTGCTGCAACCCTCGCGAGGGCGGACTTAAAAGCTGTGGTCGAGCCGTCGGAGGAACAATACACCATGCGGTTGATGTTAGGCGAACCTGTCGATCTGCCAACGCATGTCGGGGGCGTAACCTGTTGGCCCGTTTCTCTGCCGGATGCTCATGCACAACCCTTCGCGGATGGTTCGAGATTCGTAGGATTGTCGGTCACAGAACTCGCATGTTTTTGGGCGGTCGAGATACGGGCGTCCCTGAACGGCAAGTCATCCCGCAAGCGTTTCGTGAGGCCCATCGAAGTGGACGGGATTCCCGAAGATCGTCTGCCCAGGCTGTTGGCCAGCATGCTCAGCAACCGGGCCCGGTTGCTGCAACTGCTGTGGTTGCTCCTGTCGCCTGACGACGATCTGGCATTTACCGAATTTGAGCACTTCTTTGGGACGGACAACGGAAATTTCGCGGCTGGTATCTCATTGCCCGGATTGACGGAGCGGATGCTGGAAACCTTACACAGTGGGCCCGACCGGTTGGATGCCGTGAAGTCGCTGGTTGACGACTTGCGCAAAACTGATGCCGGCGCCGAACTCCTGGGACCCGAGTTCGATGCCATCTGGGAACCGCTCTGGAAGGTGAGGGAGAATATGCGATGACGACAGTCAAGATGAATCCGGCTCAATCAGTCTTGACCGGCCTGAAGGACTTCCAGAGGCAGACCGCTGAGTACGCATTCGAAAGACTGTACAAGATCCAAGACAGCACACGCCGTTTCCTGATCGCGGACGAGGTGGGGCTCGGGAAAACACTGGTCGCGGCTGGCGTGATCTCGCTGGCAGTGGAACATCTCCGCGCCCTCAATACTCCAAGAGTGGACGTGATCTATATCTGCTCGAATCAGGCCATCGCGCGGCAGAACGTGAATCGCATCAAGAATCTGTTGGGCATCGAGACGGAACCGCTCGCGTCCCGGATCACGCTGCTCCCTCATCGGTTGCGTACGCTGGACAACCCGGTGAACCTCATCGCCCTGACGCCGGGAACGTCGTTCAACGCGGCTTCGTCCGAGGGTGTAGTAGAGGAAAGAATCATTCTTTACAGACAAACCAATCAAGCAGGGCTTCAATGATTGAAAAGATCAAATTGCTCCAAAACATCGGTAGGTTCAACTCGGATGCTGCCGGAGCAGCGTATGAGTTCAGCAAACTCACATTAATCTACGCGGACAACGCGCAAGGGAAAACCACCCTGACGGCGGTCCTACGTTCTTTGGCTAGCGGTGATCCGGAGCCGATCACAGAAAGACGTCGACTCGGTTCTCAGTACCCTCCGAAAGCCGTTCTGAGTTGGCCTGATATCCCAACGGATGTGATATTTCAGAATGGTACGTGGAATCACACATTCGGAAATTTGAGTGTGTTCGACGACCATTTCGTAGATGAGAATGTCTGTTCTGGGTTGGATGTAGCTTCAAGCCATCGGCAGAATCTGCACGAATTGATTCTCGGAGACCGGGGCGTTGCGCTCAACCGCACGTTGCAGGCTCATGTCTCCCGCGTTGCTGATCACAATACGGCTATATCTACGCATGCTGCAGCCATACCGGAGCACGAACGATTTGGGCTGTCGGTAGACGCGTTCTGCGCTCTTTCCGAAGTGGCGGATGTAGATGAAAAGATTGCCGAAGCGGAGCGCGCTTTATTGGCTGCCGAAGACCAAGAATCGGTGCTATCTGCGTCGACTATTGCCAGTATCGAGCTACCAGAGTTCGACATCGAGACCATTAGAGAAACGCTGACAAAAGACCTAGCACAATTGGATAAATCGGCCGAGGCTCAGGTGCGGGTTCACATCCAGACGCTAGGAGAAGGGGGAGAGTTGTGGGTTGCTGATGGAGTGCAGATGGCAGCGCAACGAGACGATAGCATATGCCCTTTCTGTGGCCAGGATATGCAGGGTATTGACCTGATCACGCACTATCGGGCGTATTTCAGCCAAGAATACGCAAACTTGAAACAGACCGTTTCTTTGCTGATCAGCGACGTCAACCGCAACCATGCAGTCGGTAACCAAGTGGAGTTCGTGAGCGCAGTTAGCACTCTAACGCAGTCGATGCAGTTTTGGTCTAATTATTGTAATGTCCCGACCGTAGAGATCGATTCAGCCGCAATTGTGGATGCCTGGAACGCAGCGCGAACAGCCGTCGCTGAGCAACTGCAGGCCAAGAGTGCTGCGCCTCTCGAACCACAGAGCCTAAATCAGACCTCCGTTGATTCGCTCGAGGCTTATAACGGTCACCGACAGGCACTGGCAGCCGCCAACCAAATGTTGCAAGCGACAAACTCGATAATCCAACAGGTAAAGCAGCAAGCGCAGACAGCCGATACGAACCAAATTTTCTCGGCGTTGAACAAGTTGAAAGCCACGAAATCGCGCTTCCGCGATGATATTGCTCCACTATGCGACGTTTATTTGGCTGAGGTAGCCGCCAAGGGGGTCACTGAAACTGCAAGAGATCAAGCAAGAAACGCACTGGAGGAGTACCGCACCAATGTTTTCCCGCAACTGCAGGATCGCGTAAACGATTACCTTGACCGCTTCAATGCGGGTTTTCGTATCGGGGCTCTGGCTCCGGTCAATTTAGGTCGGGGTACGGGCTCCACATGTACGTACAATGTGCTGATCAATAACGCTCCGATCGCGGTGAGGGGCAATACCCACACGCCTGGTGAACCGTCATTTCGAAACTCACTCAGCGCCGGCGACAGAAACACGTTAGCTCTTGCACTTTTCTTTTCGTCCTTGGATAGCCGCCCCGATCTTGCGGATACTGTGGTCGTGATCGATGATCCCATGTCTAGTTTGGACGACCATCGTTCGTTGGCCACGGTTCAACAGGTGAGAGCATTATCACGGCGGGCGAAACAGACCATAGTGCTGTCGCACAACAAGCGGTTCCTCTGTGGCATTCTGAATGGCATCAACCGGCATCAGGAGTGCACTACGTTGGCGATTGCTCCGAACGGGGATGAATCGACCATACGGGAATGGGAGGCGTCTCAAGACTCCATGACGGAGCACGACCAACGGTATTTCCTTCTCGCCGGATTCGCCACCGACCAATCGGGCGTTGACCGGAACGTGGCGGAGGCGATTCGCTTTTATCTGGAGGGGTATTTCCGAGTCGCATGCCCCAAACAATTTCCACCGGGCAAGCTACTTGGTCCGTTCGCTCAAGAGTGCCGCCAACGGATCGGCGGTCCAGATGAAGTTATCAA
This sequence comes from Dehalococcoidia bacterium, assembly GCA_022827095.1. Taxonomy (GTDB): domain Bacteria; phylum Chloroflexota; class Dehalococcoidia; order Lucifugimonadales; family UBA3495; genus Bin87. Next base: position 9,858 of record JAJDTP010000025.1, on the reverse strand, counting down.
CGAAAAAACGATCGAAGAGATTGAGAATATCCTTGAATACGCCAACCGTTTTCACCATGACACCAATCCTGCATGGCAGACTGAACACATCACCCCAACTGAGCTCTTGGGCTTCGTACGTCGGACCTTAGCGTTGGCGGGACCACCGACTGTCAGCTAGCCAAGAAGGTCGGCAGTCGTTATTTCCCCGCCCCCAAATCCGCCGCAATGTCCTCCAGTTGTTCCAGCGCCGCGCGCAGGTCTTCCATGATTTCCGCGGCGATCTGGTCGGGCGGCGGCAGGTTTTCGGAGTCCTCCAGGCTTTCGTCTCGGAGCCAGAAGATGCCCAGGTTGGCCTTGTCCCGCTGGGTCAGCTCGTCGTAGGTGAAACGTCGGAACCGCTCGGACTCCTCCCGCTGCGTCCGGTCGTCGGGGCGGTAGCAGGACACGAAATCGTCCAGGTGCGCCCGGGTCAGCGGGTTGGTTTTCAGCGTGAAGCGCTGGTTGGTGCGCAGGTCGTAGATCCAGAGGTGGCGCGTCCATGGCGTCTCGCTGGCCGGCCGGCGGTCGAAGAACAGCACGTTGGCCTTGACCCCCTGGGCGTAGAACACGCCGGTGGGCAGCCGCAGCAGGGTGTGGGCGTCGCACTCGTGGAGCAGCTTGCGGCGGATGGTTTCGCCGGCGCCGCCCTCGAACAGCACGTTGTCGGGCAGCACGATGGCCGCGCGGCCGGTGGTGTGCAGCAGCGTGCGGACGTGCTGCAGGAAAGCTGAGCTGCCGGTTGCTGGTGGTGGCCCAGAAATCGGGACGCTCCACCGTCAGGCTCTGCCGCTCGGTCCGGCCCTCCTCGTTGACGAAGGTCAGCGTGGACGTGCGGCCGAAGGGCGGGTTGGTCAGCACCATGTCGTAGTTGACGCCGGGCGGCGAGCGCAGGCTGTCGTCCACCACGATGTTGGCGCGGTCGCCGCCGATGCCGTGGAGATACAGGTTCATCACGCCCAGCGTGCCCGGCTGGTAGGACAGGGTTTCCAGGATGTAGCGGTAGTGGATGTCCAGGTCCGCGCCGTCCCGGGCCAGCAGGCTGGGCCAGTCGCAGCCCACGGGCATGGGCGGCGGCTGGTGGTCATCCAGCCAAGTGAAGAGCGGCTGGGTGCGCTCGTGCATCATCTTGAGGAAGATGAGGTAGGTAAGCTGCTCCAGATAGTCGCCGTAGGACAGGCCGGCGTTGCGCAGCACGTCGCAATAGTTCCACAGTTTCTGGCTGATGCTGGCGGCGGTGGTCATGGTCTTCTCACTCCGTCATGGCGAGCGCCCTAATCCTGTCATTGCGAGCGCAGCGTGGCAATCCCGTAAAGGCAAGGACTGTGGTGATGGCGGCGAGATTGCCGCGTCGCTGCGCTCCTCGCAATGACACTCGCTATGCGGATGTTTTCGTGCGCCGCCGCCGTGCCGGCCGTTTCTTGCCGGCGGACGCCGCCGTCTGCTCCGCCTCGCGCTGGGCGCGGATGCGTTCCAGCAGAACGGACGCCGGCTCGTCGTCGGGGTCCTGCGGCGCCAGTTCGCCGGCGAAGGCACGTTTGAGGATGCTCTGGCGCAGCCGCTCGGCCCGTTGCAGGCTGGCCTCCACCACCGCCTCCGCCTGCTGGATGACCGACAGCCGCCGCTCCACCTCGGCCACGATGCGCTGCTGCTCGGCGAGGGGAGGGAGGGGAACAACACACATCGATATATCTTGCTGATTGACCTTATGAATTCCTGCGGTGGTCCTCGCCGTCGATTCCACCTGATGCCGGATCGTCGCTGAGTTCCACACTTGCCCGAAGAAATTGAGCACGACTTCGGGGTGTAATCGCAACCGGATCAACGTATCTGGGTATGCCACTGGCATTTCCACAGGCCCGACGATGCCTCCTAATCCGACCAAGTTGATCGACCCATTGCCGCGTGAAACAAAAAAGTCGCCTTCCTGTATTAGAAATGGCTTCGCTTCTTCTGCGGTCCATGCACCAGTCTTGAACTCATTCTGGTTGATTTGCCCGTCCTGTAATGCCGTTAGCCGCAGTACCGGGAATCCTCCTGATGCGGTCTTGACCGATCTGCCGTTGGCAAGAGATTCAATGATCAGAGAGTCGACCGTCACCCACACCCACCCCTCGGGCAGCGGCGGCAAGTTGGACGTATCGGGCGCGGCCGGCTCCTTGTACTTGCCCCGCCGTTTCTCCAGGGACTCCCAGCGCGCCCGACGCTGCGCCAGGATGCGCTCCAGCAGGACGTCGGCCGGCTCGTATTCCCGGCCCTCGGCGCGGGCCAGTTCTGCCTCCGTGGGCGCCAGTTCGCCGGAGCAGGCGGCCCGCAGTACGCTGGCCCGGTAGCGTTTCAGGTTCGCCTGGGCCCGCCGCAGCGCCGCCACCGAGGCGTCCAGCCGCGTGAACTGCTTTTCGATTTCGGCAACGATGCGCCGCTGCTCGGGGAAGGGAGGGATGGGAACGTGGATCCCTTCGTAATCAGGCCGACTTAAGCCGGGTATAGCCGTGGATCTGTCCAAATTCCGTAAATCGAGTGAACTCAGAAGGTAATCAAAGAAGCGCAGGTTGGTGTCTGGTGTGGATGTGACGTAGTAAGTAGTATCTATTGGCCATGATGGCCCACTACTAAAATGAACCGCACCAACTGTACCCTTGCGCCCGACTATCAACGACGGGCCTGGTATTAGGCTCTCGTCATGCATTCCGACGATTCCGCTGGACCCATAAACTGGAACCGATCCAGATTCGACCCGGTTTTTGCTGGCAAGCCCCTTACCGTATTTTATGGGAAGAATATCGCCCAACACGGCGACCTCCCACCCTGCGGGCAGACCAAACCGTTTGGCGCGGCTACCCTCGTCCTGCAATCCACCTTTCATACTCGTCGTGATGTCCGATCCAAACCCAGATAAAATCGTCGCCGCTTTCCCGCGCCAGCGCACGATAAGAAGGCCCGACACGAACGGCCCAAAAATCGCCGACTTTTTTGAACCTGAGGGACGGATACCGAGGGTCCTCTTTGAGCATCTCGAAATTTCGTCTTGCGGTCCTCTGCACCGATTCGGGAAGAGCCGCGAAAGCAGTCCAGAATTCCAGCGCAGTCCGATGCACTAAAGGTAGCCCAGCGTACCATTGCGTTTCGCTTCTTCAGCCGCATCCTTCAAGAAATCCAGCTTTCCGCTGGCCGAATCCTCTTCGATCTGTCGGTCCCACTCCGCTTCTTCCAGGCTATAGAACCAGTCCACCATTTCGGCGTACTCTTCTTCGTTCAGTTCCAGGATGGCCTGTTTTATTTCTGCAACGCTGGTCATGGTTATGCTCCTCATCAGGGATGCGCCGGCACCGGGATTTCCACCTCCACGGCCACGTTCAGCGGCTCGGGGATGGTCTCGCCGTGCTCAGCCATTATCTCGACGTGGTAATTGGCCGCCTCCTGGATCAACTGCCATGTTTCCTCAAAGGTATCGGCGGCGGCGATGCAACCAGGTAAATCCGGCAAGTCCGCCGCATAGCCATTGCCGGTCTTGGCGATTATCGCTACGTATTTCATCGGTAATCTCTCCTATCCAGCCCCGCTTGATGCAAAATACTGTACCATCTCCGTGTATCCAGTTCATTTCCGAGGTTGCCGGAAATGGTAACCGTTCCCGGCTTTTCGGGGTGATGAAAGTGGCGGTGACTGCCGTTGGTTCTTACGTGGTACCAGCCATCCCGTTCAACGATGTGGATTGCTTCCCGCACTCTGGGAGGCATAATGCGGTTCTATTTCCATTAGATCGGATCCGACTGTGGGTGGTTAGGACACAGCCGGCGCCGGGACTTCCACCTCAATAGCGGCAGAGGCAGGCTCAGGGATTTCCTCGCCGTGCTCAGCCATGAGATCGAGGTGATGCTGCACGGCGTCGGTGATCAGGGCTATCGCTTCCTCGCGAGTATCCCCCACGGCCACGCAGCCGGGCAGGTCAGGCAGATAAGCCCCGAAGCTGGTAGGCCCTTGCTCAATTATCGCCAGGTACTTCATCTGTTTTGACCTCCCGCCAGCCCCGCTTGACGCAGAATGCTGGCCCAAGTGCCCGGTGGAACGTCGGACCCAAGATGCCCCGCAATGGTAACCGTTCCCGGCTTTTCGGGGTGATGAAAGTGGCGGTGACTGCCGTTGGTTCTTACGTGGTACCAGCCATCCCGTTCAACGATGCGGATTGCTTCCCTGACCTTGGGCGGCATACGGCAGTTCCGGAATGGCCTGCTTTATTTCCGCGAGGGTGGACACCGTTCGCGCTCCGCTTCCGCCAGGAGTTCATAGAGCCTTCGATTGCGCTCCAAGCTGTCCCGGTAGTGGGCCATGATCTCTGGCCGCACATCAGGATGCCGACATTCCCATGCGGCGATGTGTTCACGCATTGCATCTTCCAGCGCGTCGTCAAAGCTCATTCCATCGGCGCGGGCAACCTGCCTCATTGTCGCCAGCAGTTCGGGCGCGGCGCGACCGGTGAATTGTTCCTTGCCAATGGTTGCCATCAGACTGTCTCCCGCATCAGCGTCATACCATTCTGCGGGTGACCCTGTGGCGGGTCAAGGCCGTCCGCCTACCGCACCAGCTCCAGGTTTAGCTCGTCGATGATGGGCTGCAACTGCTCGCCGAACACGGTATAGGCTCCCATGATGCCGCCCCACTGGTTGAAGGGCGCGTACTGAAAGTCGCCCGGCTCGATGCTGACGCTGCCGGCGATGTGGTCGCGGATGGCCTCCAGCCATTGCCGTTGCTCGGCGGAGAACTGGCGGCCGGCGGTTTCCTGCATGGCCAACCAGCCTTCGAAACTGTGGTTCACGTGGTCGGCGAAGGGGGCCAGTTCCTCGGCGTCGCCGATGGCGTAGCGCACCAGCGCGACGATGTCCGCCAACTGACGCTGGCCAGAGCCGCGCACCCGATCCTCGTCCAGCCGTTGGTACGCCTGCCACAGCCGCTCCGTCGTCCACGACCGGGGCGGCGCCTGCAGCGTGTCGGCCAGCGCGCGTATATCGTCGTAGCGCAACCGCTGCCGGTAGGGCCGTTCGTACAGCACCTGCAGCGCGGTGATCTCGTCCCGGTTGTCCTCGATGAATTGGCGGAACGACCGGGCATCGTCGCGGGCGGCGTCCGCGGTGAACCCGGCCTCCAACACCACGTCCTTGCTGACAGTGTCGATGGTCTGCTCGTGGGACTGGTGGATGGCCTCCAGTCGTTGACGAAGTTCAGGGTTAGAAGCGAAGGGCACGGCAGCCGCTTCCCGCAGTTGCGCCTCCGCATGGGCGATGGCCTCCGGCGGCGGCTCGTCCAGGCCGGTGGCATCCTTGGCCGCCTCGATGGCCGCATCGGGGTCGGTGGCCCGAACCAGGTTGGTGATGAGGGTTTGCAGCGGCACGCCTTTGGCCGCGGTTTCGATGAGCTCACGCTCCACGGGCGAAATCTTGTGGGACAACCGCGCCAGCCGGCTCGCCAGCGATGAGAGATGGTCCGGCTCGCGGCTGCCCATGGCGATCAGGTCCAGCAGCCTGCCGAAGGATACCGTGGGTTCCCGTTCCAGCGAGTAGGAGTCGGACATCTCCGTCTCGGTGACGCCCACGGCGTCCACGATGACGAAGCGGTCCTTGTTCGCCGCGTCCGGCGTGACCGCGTTGAACTCCGTGGGAGAGATGACGCGCACGCCGCGGCCCTTCATCTGCTCGAAGAAGTTGCGGCTCTGCACGTTGCGCATGAAGAACACGATCTCAACGGGCTTGATGTCCGTCCCCGTGGCAATCATGTCCACGGTGACCACGACGCGCGGGTTGTAGCTGTTGCGGAAGGCGGCGATGAGCTGTTCGGGCGGCACACCGGTGGTTCGGTAGGTGATCTTCCGGCAGAAGTCGTTGCCCTTGCCGAACTCCTCCCGGACGATGCGGACGATGTCGTCGGCGTGGCTGTCGTCCTTGGCGAAGATGATGGTCTTGGGTGCCTCGGTGCGCCCGGGGAATATCTCGGTGAACAGCCGGTCGCGGAAGGTCCGGATGACGGTGCGGATCTGGTCCACGGCGACCACGTCCCGATCCAACTGATTGGCGGTGAACGTCAGGTCCTCGTCCAGTTGTTCCCAATGTACCTTGCGGGTCTGCCGATCCCTGCGGTCGACATATTGCCCAGCCTCGACGGTGGAACCCTCCTGGGTGATCTGGGTGCGGATGCGGTAGATATCCGAGTCCACGTTCACGCCGTCGGCCACCGCCTCCTCGTGGGTGTACTCCATGACCAGGTTCTGCTGGAAGAACCCGAAAGTCTGCGCCGACGGGGTCGCCGTCAGGCCGATCAGGAAGGCATCGAAGTACTCCAGCACCTGCCGCCACAGGTTATAGATGGAGCGGTGGCACTCGTCGGTGATGATGAAGTCAAACTCGCTGATGGGAATGGCGGGGTTGTACTCCACCGTGCCCGGCTGGGGGTTGACCTGGCCGTAGTCGAAACCCGAGATTTCCTCCTGCGCCGGGTCCAGATCCTCGCCGCGCAGCATGGAATACACTCTCTGGATGGTGGATATGCACACCCGGCTCACCGGGTCAATTCTTCCCGATTGCATGTGCTGAACGACGTAGAGATCGCTGAACTTGTGCACCTCGTTTGGCGGTTGGAACCCGTCGAACTCCGTCTTGGTCTGCCGCCCCAGGTTGTTGCGGTCCACCAGGAACAGAACGCGTTTGGCGCCGGCGTGCTTAATCAGGCGATACACCAGGTTGCAGGCGGTGAAGGTCTTGCCGCTGCCGGTGGCCATCTGGATCAGCGCCCGAGGCTTCGCCTGCGCCAGCGAGTCCTCCAGGTTGACGATGGCCCGCTGCTGCACCGGCCAGAGGTTCCCCGCGTGCAGGGGCGGCATTTCGGTGAGCTTCTGGCGCAGGTTTGGCGCAGCTGCGTAGGCGGCGCTGGGCTCAGCGATGCCGGCCGGCACGGCTTGGCCCGTCGCCGCACCGGACCCTATCCAATCCGCAAGTACTCCAGGTGTATGGAAGGCGAAAACGTTCCGGCTGCGCGGTTCCGGGTCGAGCAGGTTGGTGAAGCGCGTTTCCGAGCCGGTGGTCTCGTAGAGGAAGGGCAGCGGCTTGAGGTGGGAGGCCAGGTTGTCCGGCAAGCCGTCGCTATACTTGCCAGATTGAGTTTCCACGCCAGTGAGGGTGTGACCCAACGGCTTGGCTTCAACCACGCCGGCGGCCTTCTGGTCGACGTACAGCAGATAGTCGGCGGCGCCGTGGCCGGGTTTCAGACCGAACTCCCGCACGGCTACACCGCGGCCCGCGTAGAGGTTCATGGCGTCGGGATCCTGAACCGTCCACCCGGCTTTCTCAAGCAGGGCGTCAATTTGGACGCGGGATTTCTGTTCTGGTGTCATATCCGTTCAGTTGACCGAATTGCGGTGGAGGTGAACGGCAAAAGGAAGCCACCAAATCAGATGAATTCCATCGTAGCCAATCGTCCCTCGCCAGTCCATTACCGATGGGGTCAGGACGGCTACTGACCCGCCGATGGTCAGCGACGAACTATGGGAGACGTATCCGCCTGTGGCGGACTGCTGCCGCCTCCAATCCCCGACGGTTCCGCAATCCGGGCCGTAAGCGCCTTGATGACCGGAAAACCCTGACCGGCATTCTGTTCGTATTGAAGAGCGGCATTCCCTGGGAAATGCTGCCCCAGGAAATGGGATGCGGTTCTGGGATGACCTGCTGGCGCCGGTTGCGGGACTGGCAGCAAGCGGGAGTGTGGCAAAAGCTCCACGAAACGCTGCTGTCCAGGTTGCACGGAGCGGAAGGTCTGGACTCGTCTCGGGCTTGCGTGGACAGCGCGTCAGTGCGGGCCGTGGGCGGCAGGGAAAAAGACCGGCCCCAATCCTACGGACCGGGGCAAGCCCGGGAGCAAGCATCATGTGCTTACCGAGGCCAACGGAACGCCGCTGTCGGCCATCCTGACCGGGGCCAATCGCCACGACGTAACCCAGCTGCTGCCCTTGGTGGACGCCGTGCCGCCGGTGCGCGGTCAACGGGGCCGACCCCGTCGCTGGCCGCAGCGGCTGTACGCCGACCGGGCCTATAACTCGCGGCGGCATCGCCAGGAATTGCGGACGCGCCACATTGCGCCGGCCCTGGCCCGACGGGGCGCAGGTCACGGCAGCGGGTTGGGAGTACACCGCTGGGTGGCCGAGCGAACCCTGGGTTGGCTGCACCAGTTCCGCCGGCTGCGGGTACGCTACGAGCGCCGCGCTGACATCCATGAAGCCTTCCTGTCCCTGGGCTGCTCAATCATCTGCTTCCGGCGCTTCACCTCTTTCCGTTAGGGGTTCTAAATCCCAATAGCGAAATCTCCCCCGTACATACGGGGATGTTCCGCTCCTATCATCTGAAAAAGTTTCTTGCCAATCGGTCCCGGGATATACCGAGGATGGCGCCTCATCGAGATTGGCGGGCATCATTACGATTACGGTGGCCTCGTAGAGGCGACGAAGAATGGACGATTGGGTCGATCGACAGCCAGAACGCAATGATCCGGCACGTGCCGCGGGAAGGCAACCGAGGACTATCCCAAACGTCACTGAGTGCCGTTTCTGCGTCATAACGGACACGGACTGTCCGGAACGACTGGAAGGGACACACGAGACGCCCGAGACCTCGACGTACGACTTCTGGGCGGGGCGACAATGCGCGATAATCAGCAGCAGCCAGTTGGTGGCTAAACGCGCCTCCGCCATCTAAAATTGAAAGCGAGACGCTGAGCAACGTCATGACCACACCCACACCCATAGCAACCTTCGAGGACATCCTCACCGCGATGGAGCAGAACCCTCAGCTTCAGGCAGCCATGCGCGCCCACGTCCTGGCGTAAGAACTGCTCACGCTGCCGGCGCGGTTTGTCGAACTCCAAGAACAGGTCAACCGCCCGCAGGAGACAGTGGACGGGCTGGTCAGCGACGAGACCGAACTGAAGGAAAACATCGGAGGTCTCTCCGAGAGAGTGGACGTCTCGCGAAGAACGTCAGCACCCTCACCGGCCGGGTGGACACCGTCAGCGGCACAGTGAGCCGCTTGGCAGGAGAGGGCTACGAGTCCCACGTCTGCAATTACGCCGAACGCTTCCTGCGCCGTCAGCTAGGCATCGAGGCAACCGTATGGGCCACCCAGCACGACAAAGAGGCACTCACAAGCCTGTCATCGAGGCGGTGCTGTGGATCGCCCGTTCCAGCGCCCAGTGGCGTCTGCTGCCCGCCGAGTATGGGAATTGGAACAGCGTGTACAAACGGTTTTCCCGCTGGGCTGACCAGGGCATCTGGGAACAAATGCATCACCGCTTCGCTGGGGACCCAGACCTGGAGCATCTCATCATTGACAGCACGGTGGTGCGGGCTCACCGCTGCGCCGCTGGCGCGCCCCAAAGCAAGGGGGGCAGGGAGCTCAGGCCCTGGGCCGGAGCCGCAGCGGTTTCAGCGCCAAAGTCCGCGTGAGCGTGGACGCGCTGGGCAACCCTTTGCGGTTCATCCTGACCGGAGGACAAGACCATGACATTACTCAGGCCCATGATCCAATCGCCGGTTATCAGAGCGCGTACGTGATCGCGGACCAAGGGTATGACGCTCAACCGTTCCGCCAGTCCATTCTGGAGCGGGGGATGACCCCGGTAATCCCGCCCCGTTCCAACCGGAAGGCGCCGCACGAATATGATGCCCATTTATACCGGGAACGGCATCTGGTGGAGTGTTTCATCAACAAGATGAAGCAGTTTCGCCGGATCTTCTCCCGGTTTGAGAAACTGGACGCCAGATACTTGGCCTTCCTCCACTTCGCTGGCGCTCTCATCTGGCTC
>JAJDTP010000018.1 GCA_022827095.1 Dehalococcoidia bacterium | reverse complement strand
GGCCCTGGACGCCTACATCGCCGACGCCGTGGGTTCCATACCCGCAGACCACCGCGTCATGGTCACCTTCCACGACGCCTTCGGCTACTTCGGCTCCCGCTACGACGTGGAGGTCCAGGCCTTCGTCGGCGGCCACGGCGGAGACGTCTCCCCCGATGACATCGCCAACGTCCTGGAACTGGTGGAACACCGCGGCCTCCCCGCCGTCTTCGCCGAACCCCAATTCTCCGCCGACGCCCTGGAGCAGGTCGCCCGCGACACCGGCATCGCGGTCGGCATCATCCGCTCCCTGCCCGACAATACCTACCCCCAATACATCGACATGATGCGCGCCAACGCCGACCAGTTGGCCCAAATGCTCCGCTGACCCAACGCGGCAACTCGCCGCGAGTACAGTTTTGGGGCGGGAGACTACGTGCGGTCTCCCGCCCCTGCGTTTCAGAAGGAAAATGAAAACTCCCTCTCCTGCCATGGGAGAGGGAGTTTTCGTGCACAGTTTCATCTGCTGCCGGTAATCGAGGCTATTGGGCCGTATAGCCCCCATCAATCACCAGCTCGCTGCCGGTCATGAAAGACGACTCCTCCGAGGCCAGGAACAGCACTCCCAAAGCAATGTCGTCCACGGTGCCGATGCGCCCAATGGGCGTGGCATCCACTCGCATCTGCCGCTGCTCCGGGTCCGACATGGTACGCGCGGTCATGGCCGTGTCGATAAAACCCGGGTGGACCGAGTTACACCGGATGTTTTCGCCAGCGTATTGCACGGCCGTGGACTTGGTCAGCAGGCGCACGGCGCCCTTGGAACTGGCGTACGCCGACCCCGCCCCAGAGCCTGGCCTGGTGGCAATGATGCCCGCTATGGACGAGATGTTGATAATGGACCCGCCTCCGGCGGTGCGCATTGCCGGTATCGCGGCGCGGGTGCCCAGGAAGACGCCCTTGCCGTTTACGTCCATTATCTGGTCCCAAACTTCCGTTGGCGCTTCGTGGATTCGAGGCGCGTTGACCCCGCCGATACTGGTGCCACCCACGCCGGCGTTGTTGACCAGGATGTCCAGCTTGCCGTAGCGGTTCACCGCTTCAGTTACCGCATCGGCCCACTGGTCCGCGTCCGTAACATCCAGGTGCACGTAGGTTGCCCGGCCCCCCAGTTCTCGGATCTCGGCCTCCAGCTTCATCCCATCGTCGTCGAGAATATCGCCGATGACCACGGCGGCCCCTTCCTGCGCAAACAGCCTGGCCTCAGCCGCGCCCTGCCCTCGAGCGCCGCCGCTGATCAGGGCAACTCTTCCTTCCAGTCGCATGTCGAACCTCCTGTGATGTGACGTATGTCTTGCCGCTCATAGTAACCCAATGGGCTGCAACCCGGCAGTAGGTCAGTCCGATGGTCGAGTATAATCAACGCAACCGCAGCGCAGGACGTCGGGAGGAACGCCGGATGACCATGCCACAAGCCAAAACCGGGTCAACCACGGAACAGTGGGAACCATACCCTCATCTCGAAAAAGAAGAGAAGGATATGCAGCAAGGCTTTCCCGAGGAAGACCTGAGAGTCAAGTTGCGCTCCGCACTCACTCCCGGCTACCACTATCCTCGCCATCCCCGCATCCTGATCGGCAGCGAAATCCCGATTTACTACGGCGAGCGGGACCCGGTTACCCGCCGGTTTCCCAACGTGCGTCCTGACATCCTCATCGCCCTCAACGTGGATACCGACTCCATTTGGCGCCGCGTCGGTTACGACCCGATACAAAACGACAAGCCCCCGGATGTGGCGGTGGAAATCGCGTCGTCCTCTACCTACCGCAACGATGCCGGCCGCAAGCGCGACATTTACCGGATGCTGGGCGTCCCCGAGTACTGGCGCTTTGACCCCACCGGCGGCGATATGTTCAGACAGGCGGTTATCGGCGAACAGCTTGTAGGCGGGCAGTATCAACGCCTTCCCCTGCTGCGCTACGATGGGGACGTCGTGGGCTCCACCAGCCCCCTGCTCAACCTGAACTTCCGCTACCAGGGGAACGAGTTGTTCACCATCCACGACCCCGAGACCGGACGAGAGTACGAACACCCGGAGCAGGCAAGCTCCCGCCTGCGGGAAAGCCACCTCGCAGCCGAACAGGAAATCGCACGACTGCTGGAAGAAAACCGCCGCCTGCGAGGAAGCTAACGGCGGCGGTTATCCGGGCAGGTGGCTAATCCCCCAGCGTGGTGGCAAGCACCCACATCGGCCGTTCGCCCACGGAGTACGTTCCAAGGGGAGTCAATTGTCCGTTGCTTCCATCAACGCTGTACGAGGCCAGTTGGCCCGTCGCCGACCCGGCGGCGAACACGAACCGACCCGACGGGTCCAGGCTGAAGGCGCTGGGCACAGCCTCGGTAGCGGCGTGGTCCGCCGGCGTCAGGCGACCTTCCGCGTCAACCGTAAAGCTGGCGATGCTGTTGTGGCCGCGGTTGGGCACAAACAGCAGGCTCCCGTCCGGCGAGAACTGGATCTGCGAGCAGGTGTTTCGTTCGGTGACACCGGCCGGCAAAGTTGATACCGTTTCGAACAGGCTCAGCCGGCCCTCACCGTCAATCTGGTATGAGGACACGCTGCACCCTTGCTCGTTGGAGAAGTACACCAGGTCCAGGCTGGGATGGTAGGTGAGGTGCCGAGGACCGATCATGTCGGCCTGGCCCAGCGTCGCGGGATCATTGGCCGTCAATGCGCCATTGGACTCGTCGAACCGGAACTGGTGGATCACGTTAGGCCCCGGGATGTTCTTCGGCGGTTCCAGGACGTTGTCCTGCACGCGAGCGATGTGCGGAACATACGCGAAGCGGTTGGACCGGTCGGTCATCATGGCATGGGCGCCGGTGTCGGTGTCCACCACCGAGGTTGCCGCCCCGCCCAAGCTGCCATCCTCGCCCAGCGGGTGCACCGCCGCCTTGCCGTCGGCGTAATAGGACGACAGCAGGAACCGGCCGGTGCGGTCGGTGGAAAGAAACGCCGGCTGACCGGGCGGTGTCACCGAACCGGTCTGGGTCAGCTCACCGGTTTGTTGATCAATGCGATGGCTGGTGATCTCCGGTACCTCGCGATGGCCGGCATACAGGGTCTGCCGGTCGGGGCTGATCGCCAGCAGGGACGGCCCTCCCGTTACTTCCTCCTCGCCGGCGATGGTCAAGGCTCCGCTGGCTTCGTCCATGGTGAAGATGGACACCTTGTTGTCATCCTGCGCTGCAACATACACATAAGTCGCCATTGTCACTGCCTCCTGTTCACGTGCATGTACTGTTCAACTCAACACGATAGGCAGACTACCGCAGCAGGGTTTCCGCCATGCTCTCCAGTTGCTGTCCCATCTCCTCTTCGGAATCGGAATGGTTTGGCCACACGCAGACTCGCAGCGCGCCGGCGTTCAGGAAGTCGTCCACGGTCTGTCGGGTGGTATCCGGAGCCTGTCCGAAAACGGAGATGGTAATCGCCTCCGGATCCCGCCCCCGCTCGGCGGCCAGAGTGTCCAATTGCTTGCGGCTGTCTTCAATCTGGCCGGGATTTGCCCGGTTGGGCAGCCAACCGTCGCCATAGCGTACCACCCGCCGCAGCACGTTGCGGGCGTTCCCGCCCAGCAGGATGGGCGGGTGGGGTTCCTGGGCCGGCTTGGGATACATATACACCGGCGGGAAGTTGTAGTAGCGCCCGTGGAACTCCGCCTGGTCCTCGGTCCACAGGGCCTTCAGGGCGCCAACCGCCTCTTCGGTCTGGGTCCAGCGGTGGTCGAAGTCGCCGCCCATCATCTCGGTCTCCTCGCGGTTCCAGCCGGCGCCGATGCCGAAGACGAAACGGCCGTTGCTGTGGCGGTCCAGCACCGAGATCTGCTTGGCGAGGATCAAAGGGTTACGCTCTGGAACCAGGGTAATTCCGGTGCACAGCTTGATCCTGTCGGTCACCGCCGCGGCCATGGCCAGGGACATGTACGGATCGGAGAAGTGGCGGTAGGTCCACGGTATCTCGCCGCCGGTGGCCGGGAAAGGACTCTCGCTCTGCACCGGCAGAATGGGATGCTCGTGATACCAGATGGACTCGAAGCCCAACTCCTCCGCCTTCTTGGCGATGAATGCCGGGTCAAGGGTATAGGCGGGCAGGGGGACGATTATTCCTACGGACATTACCTTGCTCCTTTGCGGCAGCGCTGCGAACGATCTCAAAGATCAGCACCGTTGGTGTGTCGGAGTTTATCAGAACGAGCCGGCGGTGGGAGCGCGATTCGAGATAGTCCCCCGCTTACCGAGCTCTATCGCCGAGCAACTCCCCGGCGAGTTCCCTGGCGGAGTCCAAATCGTCAACGAACCGCCCTTCGGGAAGCCGCCGGAACACGTTCAGCGACCGCAGGGTTTGGTCCACGGAGCCGGAAAGGTTGAGCACTATACACTCAGTCTTTGCGGCCGCGGCCGCATCCACCAGCCTTTCGATTATCAGGGCCGCGCTGTCGTCCATGTGCACGGTATTGGAGAAATCGAAGATCACGACCTCGTGCTGCCTGATATCCGCTCCGACCATCCAGGCCAGTTCGTTGGCCGAGGCGAAGGAAAACTCCCCGCGCAAGTCTACCAGTCCTACCCGCGCCTGGAATTGGTCAACGTCCTCATCACTCGAACCATCAGCGAAAAACCCGCGTTCCAGCAAGGGTACCGAGATCACCTGACCCAATTCACGCTGTTCCCTGGCCCGGGCGCGGGCGAATCCCGCCACAATCAGGCCTATCGCGATGGCCGTAATCAGGTCAACGAACACCGTGATGACCAGCGTGAGCAGCATGACCAACAGGTACTCGCGCTGGACGTGACGAATGCGGGTGATGAGCCTCCAATCAATGATGTCCCAACCGACCTTGATCAGGATGCCGGACAAGGCGGCTACCGGTATCGGCTCCGCAATCCATCCCAAGCCCAGCACCAGGGCCAACAGCACCGCCGCGCACGTGATGCCGGAGACCGGAGTGGTTCCGCCTGCCCGTACGTTCACGGTGGTACCGGACGGCGCGCCGGCGCCGGGCAACGCGCCCAGCACTCCCGCCGACACGTTGGCTATACCCTGCCCGAACAACTCTCGATTGGGTTTGTGGCGGGTGCGTGTGAGAGTGTCGGCCAGCAGAGAAGCCACCAGGCTGTTTACGGAACTGATCAGGGCCAGCGTCAGCGCAGGTTGCAAGGCCGACAGCAGAAGATCCGGTGCCAGGTTCGGCAGGTAGAGTTCCGGCAAGCCCTGCGGCAGTCTCCCGATAGTGGGCGCGTCCCGCAGCCACAGTGCCGCCATGGCAGTTCCGACGATCAGGGCCAACAGCGGCCCCGGCACGAACCGTCCCAACCGTCGCGGCCAGAACACGCAGATCGCCAGACATACCGCTCCCACAATGACGGCGTGCAAATTCAGACCAACCACCGCCTCCGGCCAGGCGCGGATGATGCCAATCAAACCACCAGGCGCAGGAGCCGCGCCCAGAAAAGGCAGCGTCTGGATGATTATGATGATGAGGCCGATGCCGGAGGTGAATCCGGCGATCATGGAATACGGCGTGTAGTTGATAAACCGGCCGACCCGCAGCAACCCCAACGCAATCTGGATTACGCCGGCCAGCATGACGATGGTGAACGCCTCTGACGGAGTCTCTGCGTGCTGCGTGAGCACGATCATCATCGCCACCGTCATGGCGGCAGTCGAGTATGCGATGCGGGCCGGCGTTCCGCCGAACACGGACGCGCAGAACCCAACGGCGATCGCGCCGTACATGCCGGCTACCGGCCCCAGCCCCGTGGCCACCCCATAAGCCAAGGCCATCGGGAGCACCGTCGCCGCGGTGGTCACCCCGCCGAACAGGTCTCCCGATAGGGCTCGTGGGCTATAGGCCAGTCGAACCGGAAATCGTCTAGTGCTCAACAACGGACGCCGTCGGCTGATTTAGGTCGAATCCTCTATCGACCGGACCTGATCCACTCGGCGACGCGTTCTCCGATCATGATCGTGGTGCAGTTGGTGTTGGCTCGTATGACATCGGGCATCACCGAAGCGTCAGCAACCCGCAGGGACTCGATCCCGTGGACGCGGCAGTGCTGGTCCACGACTGCCATCGGATCAGCGTCGGGTCCCATCTTGCAGGTGCCGGACAAATGCTGACCGATGCAAACCTCGCGCAACATCCAGTTGTCCAGCGCGTCATCTGACACCAGGTCGCCTTCCGTAGGCGATATGAGCCCGTCGTAGATGTCCCGGAACTGCTCATGATCCATGAGCTGCAGGACAATGCGGACGGCCTCCCGCATGCGCTCCCGGTCCCAGTCCGCCTCTAGATAGCGGCAGTCGATGTGGGGCTGCACGTCGGGGTCGGTGGATTGCAAGGTCAGCTCGCCGGCGCTTTCGGCCAGTTCCATCATGCAGGTCACGCGGATGCCCTCATTGTCGTAGGGATCGCCGCCCAGCGGCGTGGAGAACGACGAAGGAAAAATCTGCATGTCGTTCCGCGCATCGGAACCGCTGGCGGTGTAACGCAGCACCGTCTGGATGCGCGGCGCGTCGGGATCCAGCGGAAAGTCGTCCTTCACCTTGACCCGCACCGGCACCAGGGGATGGTCGCGGAGGTTCTTGCCGACCCCCGGCAAATCCTTGACCACCGGTAGGCCAAGGCTGCGCAGTTCTTCCGCCGGCCCGACTCCGGACAGCATCAATAGCTGCGGCGACGCGATGGCCCCGGCGCACAGGACGATCTGCTCGCCCTCGATCTGGAATGTCTCGCCGCCGCTTTCAACCTGAACGCCAACGGCCCGTTGCCCTTCAAAGAGGATCCGGTGCACGCGGACGTTGGCGCGGATGGTCAGGTTGAGGCGATGGCGGTTGGGGTTCACGTAGGTTAGCGCCGTGCTCATGCGCACTCCGTTGGGGTTGTTCATCGGGAACGGACCAACGCCCGTGGAGTCGGGATGGTTGTGGTCGTAGACCTCGGCGTATCCGACGTCGGTGCACGCCTGTACAAAGGCTTCCTGAAGGGGCAACCAGTTCTCCCGGCGGTGGCGTCGCACGGGAATGGGACCGTCGAAGCCGTGGAAGTCGTCGGTGATGTCTGTATCGGTTTCCTGCCTGCGGAAGTAGGGGAGCACGTTGATGTAGCTCCACTCGTCGTTGCCCCAGGAAGCCCAGCGGTCATAGTCCTCGGGCACTCCGCGCAGGAAGACCTGGCCGTTGATGGCGCTGGTGCCGCCGACCACGCGACCCCGCGGGACGTTCACCGGCTCGGTTTGCAGAGGGGTACCGGTGCCGACAAAGGACCAGTTATGCGGCGCGCCCATCTCAGAAGCCCGGGGAGCGTATCCAAACTTCAGGTCGTCCGGCGTCTGCTCCAGGTCGGGATAATCTGGCCCCGCCTCCAGCAGCAGCACGGAGCGGGAGGGGTCCTCCGACAGGCGGGTTGCCATGGTGCCGCCGGCAGAACCGGCTCCGATCACGATGACGTCGTATTTCATTCTGACACTCCTTATTTCTTGGTTTACGGTGTCAAGCAAATCATCCAATTGCCGGCGAGCAAAACCGGGCAGCGCGTCGGACACCAGGCAGCGTTGAGACAGAGTACGCGCTGCCGTAGCCTGTCCGGCTTTGCAATACAGCGCAACCGCGCTTACGGCGGTTATGCCATAGGTGCGCGATTTGGCAGGGTCAATTTCTCTGAGCGCTCGTTCCTCGGCCTCTGCGGCTTTGGCGTAAAGTTCCCGAGCCAAAGCACGATTGCCGCGGTTACTGGCTGCCTCCGCTTCAGACGCGAATCGCTCGCTGCGGCTGTGGTGCTCAAGCCAAGTCATTATTCTTCCAAATCCGCCAACTTTATCAGTTGGGCACGGAAACCTACCACGCCGGCAATCGCCGGCAGGTTGCTATTTCCCGACGCTGTCTGTTCTAATTTATCATCGAGTCTGCGGGCAACAGTGGCGGCATTGCCATGATCAACCCCAGAGATTTCAAGGCGGATGCAATTCTCCAAGTCGCTGGGCCGAGTACCTGGTGGAGCGACGTAATAGTCGGCTCCTGTTTTGACGTCGGCACGTCTGACGGCTACCAATCCTTCGAGCAATTCCACTGCGGCTATAACGAACGCATACGCGCCGGCCTCGGTGGTATCGATCTCATTCGCCCAAGAATACTTGGTGCGTTCATCCGTCGGTTCCCATTCGACGATCGCATCCGTGTACCGTTCAGCCCAGACGATTTGAAACACCGCGGGCGGTTGGTGATGGCGGTCAAGGCACACGCGCGCGCCCTGGGTCCAGTATTCCGCAACCTCCTGTATAAGGCCATGGTGCCGCTGTGCCATATTGTGTATGGGTAGTTTCGGGTTCTGCATTGTCCTAGATCCCTACAACGCAGCCAGAAACTCGTCGGTGGTCATCACCCTGCCCTGACGCGGGTAGACCTTCTCGGTGAGCACGCGATGCACCTCGGGATCCCCATCGGAACAGGCGTCGGACAGCACGATGAAGCTGTAGTTTATGTCCACCGCCCAGCGCACCGACGACAGCACGCACCCGCTGGTGGCCACACCCATTATCACCAGGTTGTCGCGTCCCATCTCGCGCAGGGTCACGTCCAGCGCGGTCGTGGAGAAAGGACCCGGGCGGACCTTGGTGATCACCAATTCCCCTTCAGCGGGCGCGACTCCCTCGTGGAGCTCCACATCAGGGGCGTATTCGGCAAAGGGACCGCCGCGATGCACGACGTAGATCACCGGGATGCCGGCCGCGCGGGCGCCAGCCAGAGCTTTCGCCGCGTTTTCCACCACGGCCACGGGCTCGGTGGCGACGTTCGAGATGATGCGCTGCTGGAAGTCCATGATCAAAACGGCCGTGCGGTCAACATCGATCCTGGTTGCTTGCTGTGTCATGGAGAACCTCCGCCTGTGGCGTCGCCAGTGGAACCTTACCGGCGGCATTATATCGCAGAGCAGTTAACGAAAGGCCGGCTGGAGGTTGTACAACTGCTGACACCGTTGTACGGCGCTGAACGTGCCGCCCCCTTATACTCATTCCATCGCCCAGAGAAGCGCGGATCAGTTCAGATAACGCGAAAATGCCGGTATGAACAGTCTTTTCTTGCTCGCCGCCTCCATCTACGTTACTGCGAGTCTAACCGCGGCAGTCGGAGCGCTGACCGTCACGGTTTGGGCATATAATGTGGATGACCGGATGCTTTCCGACCTGGTTACGGCGGCAATCATCAACACGGCTGCAGCCGTAGCGGCAATGGGATTTTTCGGAGGGTTCGATATGATTTTCACGATCTGGCAATTCCTCCGCAATCAGGAGGCGGAAAAGGCGCGCAACCAAGAGCGGGAAGAGGAGCGGAAAACGCAGCAAGCGGAACGTGAGGAAATCATGGCCATGTTGCGTGCGGAGCAACAGCGCAGCGCCGAACTAACTGCTCGCGTCATGGAGTTGAGCGAAATCGCTATCAACCGTGCCAACGGGCGCGAAGAAAACAGCAGGGGCGAATGATGGTTCGCCCCTGTGTAGAAACCGGCCAGTCAGAATCGACTACAGGTTCAGCGGGTGCTCCTCATAGTCCTTGACCTTGTCGTAAACCTGGACACGATGCCGGTTGGCTTCCAGTACGAAGATGCGGTCATTCTCGTCCACCCGCACCGATACGGGCCGACGGAACCGCCACTCGGGCTCCAGGTCAACCCGGCGTCGGGCCTTGATGATGTCGGGGTTGGCGTCGATGTAGGTCTGCGTCCACGGGGAAGGCTGCTGCGCATCGCCGACCAGTGTGGCAATAAATCGGCCGTCGGGCGCGTACACCTGGAGGCGGTGGTTGCCCCAGTCGGTGACGTACACGTCGCCCTCGGAGTCGACCGCAACGCCCGTGGGGCCGTGCAGGTCGCCCACTCCGGATGTTGGCGACGCCTCGAACGACAGCAGGAAGTTGCCGTCGGCGTCGAACTTCTGCACCCGGTTGTTCTTCCAATCCGCGACGTAGACGCTGCCGGCGTCGTCCAGGCAGATGCCCCAGGGCAGATTGAACTCGCCCTCGCCATCACCCTGATGGCCGAACTTGCCCAGGAACTTGCCGTCCGAGGTAAATCTCTGGACGCGGTTGTTCATGCTGTCGACTATCAGAACGTTGCCGTCACCATCGAACGCAATGCCGCACGGCCCGTTCAACTGCCCCTTGTCGTCCCCGCTTTCGCCCCAACAGGACAGGAACGTCCCCTCGGGATCGAATACCGACACGCGATTGAGGAAGTCGTCGGACGCATAAACGTTGCCATCGCCATCCAGGGCGATGGAGCGAGGCCAGACGAACTGTCCGTCTCCCCGTCCGAAAGCGCCGAACTGCCCGAGGAACTGGTGATCCAAAGTCACGCGGCTGACGCGTTGGCCCAACTCCTCGGCGCCCCGACTGAGCACGTACATCGTGTCGCCCGCCAGGGCAAAGTCCTGCGGCGACCAGAAGCCCTGCCCCGACATGCCGTACATGCCAATGCAGTAGCTGTAGTCGAAAACCCGCCCGGCGGCCACTGTGGTTAGCATGGTAAAACCTCCTTGCTCCGAACCGCCTGCTTCTATACGAAGTCCAACTGCTCGAAGTTGCCGCCCACGATCGGCACCGAATCCAGTCCCAGCCACTTCTCGATGACGGTGGCGTAGAGCCCGCGGAAGTCATAGTTGGGCTCAAGGTCGCCCTGGGTCAGATCATCCGGACGCAGCGACGGATAGGCGCTGTAATGGCCACCCTTAACCTGGTTGCCAATCACGAAGGCCGCGCCGCCGGCGCCGTGGTCGGTGCCGGTCCCGTTGTCCTTGACGCGACGGCCGAACTCGGTGAACAGCACCATGATGAGGTTGTCACCGGTGTCGTGCTCGGCCAGGTCGTCGAAGAAGTCACCAATGGCGCTGGAGATGTCGGTCCACAGCTTCGTGTGCATCGGCGGCTGGTTGAAGTGGGAGTCGAAGCTGCCGTGCTGCGTGTAGAACAACTGGGTGCCAAGGTCGGCCAGATAGACCTGGGCAATGTCCCGCAGGTATTTGGCGATGGGGGTATCCGCATACTCGACGGTGGACGAGTACTGCTCCGGCGCGGACCGGATGATGTCGGCTCCCTTGAGAGCGTCACGTCCGGTCTGCCCCAGGTAGTCCATCACGGGGCCGGTCCCGACGGTGGGAGAGTACATCCGGGCGAACCGGTCCAGAAGCTGATCGCGCTCCGCTTCGACCGGCACGCTGGACAGCACGCCGTAGGACTCCAGGCTCGACACCGACGTTACCGGCGTTCCGCGCAGCGCCAGCGCCCGGGGCAGACCCTGGCCGAAGTTGACGCCCTTGAGCACGTTTTCGCCGCGGGGGTCCAGGTCGCGGATGACGCGACCCGCCCAGCCTTCGGTTCCGACGATATCCGGCTCGCAGGTGTGCCAGATGTCCATGGAGCGGAAATGGGACCGCGGGGAGTTCTCGTAACCGATACCGTGGATGATGGCCACCTTGCCCTCATCCCACAGCGTCTTGATGCGTCCCATCTGCGGATTGAATCCCAGCTCATCATTGATGGGAATGACCTTGTCCGCCGCAATGCCAACCTTGGGGCGGGCGTCGTGGTAGTGACCGTTGGTAAAGGGGATGACCGTGTTCAGATAGTCGTTGGCTCCGGTCATCTGCAGAACCACCACCACCGGATCTTTCGTCGTAGTCGTCATGTCTTGCCTCCGTGTGTCGCGGGGCGGCAGGTCAGGCGCCCGCCCCGGCCAATTGCCGATGGTAGTGGTCTATGCGAACTGGAAATCACGCGACGCGGCGATGAGGGCCAGCATCACGCCAATCCGTTTTTCCGATGCGGCGCAGTCCTCGGCGGTATCCCAGCGAATTCCGCCATCGCTGCGGGCTTGTTCCAGCAATTCTTCCCGTGTGCCCTCGCTGACTTCCAGCGGACCCACGAGTTCGAGACAGGCTTCGACGAGCCCGTCGGGCCCCAAATTCCCACGCTCCCGCAGGGTGTCCACCATGGAGCGGACGCCCGGGAGCGACACGTCGCCCAGCAGGCCGGCGGCGAAGTTGACGCGACGCACCAGCGCTCCTCCGTCGATCCACTCGCTGCCGGTGTGCCAGCTCTCGACGCTGGGCGGGTTCAGCAACTCCTGGCCCTGGTAGGCGCACTCGAACGCCAGGGAGTTGAACCCAGGGCGCGGCTGGCTGAAGTTGCCCGCCATTCGCGCCGTGCTGATCACCAGCTCCGCGGGGCTCTTCACCCGGCTGAAGCGGGCCTGCTTGAAGAAGTCCGAGTTGAACAGCACGCGCAGCATGAAGCGAATATCGCCGTCGGACTCATTGTAGGCCGCCACCAACTGGTCGATGGCGTCAGGGTCGTTGGGCGGCGTGATGTTCCAGCTGGGAACCTGGGGTTCGTCCGCCACGAAGAAATTGTAGAGGTGCCGGGACAGGAAGCGGGCCGTGGCCGGCTGATCGACAACGAGGTTGATGATGTCCTGCCCGTTGAAGTTTCCCCGGTGCCCCAGGAAAGTCTTCTCCCCGTCGTCGTGGTCCTCCGCACGGTACTCGAAGTTCCAGTAGAAGCGACCCAGCGGATTGCGGGGGATCTTGGGGCCGATGGTCCAGCCCGTAAAGGCGCGGCTGGCCTCCTTGATGTCGTCCTCGGAGTAGTTGCCGACGCCCATGGAGAACAGCTCGAGCAACTCCCGACCCCAGTTCTCGTTGATCGCCCCCCGGTGGTTGCCGTTGTTGTCCAGCCAGAAGATCATTGCCGGGTTCTGGGCCAGTTCAATCAGGATGTCGCGGAACTTGCCTAACCCGACACGGCGGAACATGGCGATCTGCTGGGTCAACTCGGGCGGGTTGTCCACCTTGGAATTACCGGTTGCAAAGAGCTGGTGCCAGAACAGGGCCATCTTCTCTTCCAGCGGCCGCTCGGTGTTGATCATGCGGTACACCCAGTCCGCCTGGTTCAGCGGCGGACCCAGGGCTCCCTCGTAGCCAGGCATGAACCGGTAGAGCAACTCCTCGTCCACGGGCTCGAACTGCTCCGGGTTCAGCAGGTCTTCCACCGTGGCTTCATAGCCTCGCCCAGCTTTGTCCACCAATTCATCGTGGGTGCCACCAAACCCGGCTCGCCGCATCAGGTGGCCCATCAAAGCGATTTCTTCGCGATTCGTCATGTTTGTCCCTCCCGAAAAGGACGGTTCAATCACTCACGAAAGAACTAAACGATCCGGTTAACTATATTCGTAATACTACGTATCGCCCTGTTTGATGTCAAGGAAAATGCTTCGATCAAGCCCAGCGGCGACGGTTGACGCAACGCCACGCAAAAGGCTGTGCGGTCAATCACTCGCCAACGGCCGTTTCCAGTAGTAATAGACGAAACAGTCGGTGGGATTTTGGGGGATGAACAGCGGCATCGCAGACACCAGTTCCCATCCTGCGGCGCCGCGTTCGTTGAGGAACGCCTCGTCAACGGCGTCCACGTTCATCGGCCCGTTTCCATAAAACCCTCCCGACCTGATGGGCATCTTGTCAACCCAGTATTCCCACTTCATGGTTTTGGCGTCTCCCTTGACTGAGGTGAAACGAGACGCCCGCCTCGTCAGACCACGGGCGGGCGTCCGGCAAGCGCGTCACGATCTGCGGCTACTGCTCCATCTTGACCCAGTCGGCGCAGCGTTCGCCGATCATGATGGTGGTGCAGTTGGTGTTGGCGCGGATCACGTTGGGCATCACCGACGCGTCCGCGACCTTGATGCCCTCCAGACCGTGGACGTTCAGATGCTGGTCGACCACCGCCATGGGATCGCTGGACGGCCCCATCTTGCAAGTGCCCGAAGCGTGGGTGGTGTTGAACACGGTCTGCCGCATCCAGCGATCCAGCGCATCGTCCGACGCCAGGTCTTCCTCGGAAGGCTGGATAATATGATCGACGATGGAGCCGAAAGCGTTGTGTCTCAGCAGGTCCACGCTGATCCGCACCGCCTCCCGCAGCCGCTCGCGGTCGCGCTCCGGCTCCAGGTAACGGTAGTTCAACGACGGCTGCACGTGGGGATCGTTTGCCGAAAGGCGAACCTCTCCCGCGCCATCGGCCAACTCCAGGATGCACTGGATGCGCACGCCGCCGGCCTCGAAGGGATCGGCCCCGCCGATGGGAGTTGAGAAAGACGACGCCATGATCTGCATATCGTTGCGGTCAGGTGAACCGGTGGCCGTGTATCGCAAGGCGGTCTGGGTGCGTGGCGCCAGGGGATCCTGTTCGTGGTCGTCCCGCACCTGGCAGATGACGGCGACGATCGGGTGATCGCGCAGGTTCTGACCGACGCCGGGGAGTTCGTGAACCACGGGGATGCCCATTTCCCGCAGGTGGTCCGCCGGCCCCACGCCGGACAGCATGAGCAATTGCGGCGAGGCCATCGCGCCGGCGGACAGCACAATCTGGTCCGCATCCACCTGGTACACCTCGCCACCGCTTTCCACCTCCACGCCAACCGCTCGTGGTGAGCCTGTCGAACCATGCTCGAAAAGGATGCGCCGCACGACCACGTTGGCGCGCACGGTCAGGTTGAGCCGATGGCGCACTTCCCTCAGGAAGGTGAGCGCAGTGCTCATGCGAACGCCCTCGGGGTTGTTCATCGGAACCGGGCCGATGCCGCCCGAATCGGGACTGTTCATATCCGCGTCCTCAGGGTAGCCAGCCTCGATGCAGGACTGGACGAAAGCCTGCTGGAATGGCAGCCATTCCTGGCGCGGGAATCGGCGTACCGGAATTGGCCCCTCGGAGCCGTGGAAGTCATCGCTGATGTCCATGTCCGTTTCCATCTTGCGGAAATAGGGCAGGACGTTGATGAACGACCACTCGTCGTTGCCCTCGGACGCCCAGCCGTCGTAGTCCTCCGGCACGCCGCGCAACAGCACCTGGCCATTGATGGCGCTGGTGCCGCCCACAACCTTGCCGCGGGGCGCCGGCAGCATCTCGGTTTGTTCCGCCGAGCCTTGGGCCCACCAGGTCCAGTTGTGGGGTGCGCCCTGGGTCGAAGCATCCGGCTTGTACCCATATTTGAGATCATCCGGGTAATGCTCGTACTCGGGGTAGTCCGGCCCCGCCTCCAACAGCAGGATGGAGCGGTTGGGATCATCGGCCAAACGGGAGGCTACCACGCAGCCTCCGGATCCTGCCCCGATCACTATGACGTCGTATTTCATGGTCCCACCTGCGTTTGTCTCGTTTGCGCTGCCGGGTCACTACCGCGCCAGCATAAAGGAATGGGGGACGAATTGAAAAGTAGGTCGGCGCTGTCGATCTAGTGCTGGTTCTGGTATGACGTTGTAAACGCCTGCCTTGCATAGCGCTCTGGTATCATTCCATCCAACCGCGTAAGGACCCTTCGTTCTGATCATGGTGACTAAAGATCAAGCCGATGGCATCTTGGCTGGACCGAAGATCATAGCCGCCAATCTTGTCTGGCGTTTCGACCGCAGAGGTTATCGTTTGGAAGCTTCGGTTTTGGCTGAGGACACCCGCGAAATGCTGAAACTTCGGGGATATGTAGGGCGTACTAACCGCAGTTTCGCTTTGTTGTACCGGAACACGCCGATCAGGAAATACACCGTCCACAGGCTTCACGTGGACCATCAAACTGGAGAGCGAACCACTGACCCTCACAAGCATACTTGGGATGAAATCAACCAGGACCGAAAGATCTACCTACCCGATGACATTCGTATCGGGGATCCTAACGATGAACTGATTGACTTCTTGCACGAGTGCAACATCACCGTGCGCGGCTCATACACGCCGGAAACATTCTCCCGAGTACGTCAAGGGGACTTGTTATGACAGCCGTCTACCCATGCAGTGGCCTAGTGGATGCGTACTTGGCGCAACTGTCGAACGATTTCGAAGTTTCGAGCGTCGATGGCATTTGCTACGTCGCATCCCCGTTCGCACGACCCGATGGCGAAGTGATCGAGTTAGAATTTACTTCACTACCCAACGGGCAAACGCGGATATCCGACATGGGCGATACCCTTGCGTATTTGTACGTAAACGGGCTCACGCTAACGCGTACGGTGCTCGACAGGGCAAGAGACGTAGCGCGAGGGTATGGCGTAACACTAGAACGCAACGCGCTTGTCGCAGCCGGAAGCCCAGAGATCAACGGCGAGGACATCCACCGACTGATCCAGGCGGCGCTCGCAGTAGCCTCGCTGATCCATGGTCGACGCACAGCTTCAAGGGTCATATTCGACGATGAGGTCGAATCCTTCATAATCCAGACCGGGGCGACCTACGATTCGGATTTCATCGTCCAAGGCGCGCGCGAGCGACACACGTTCAAATTTCACGTCAACTCGGGATCAAACTTGCTGATCCAGCCTCTATCCGCTGCCACTGAATCAGCAGCGCACGCGGCGGCGGAACGGTGGGCGTATCGCGCGATTGACGTCACTCAAGACGACTCAGCCTTGAAACCTGTGGTCGTCTTGGACGACCGCAATAATCGACGCAACGTTTGGACACACGCGGCACAGGCACCCATTAACGAATTCGCGATTCTTTGGGAAAATAGGCAGCGGCTCGAGGAAATGCTTGTCGCGGTCGTTCCGTGACTAAGCGCCCAGACGTTCTCTAGGCCGCGTTGAAATGCCGTTAAGTACTACACTACGGTCATGCGCCACCACGCTGCGCCGGGGAGGAACCCATGAATTTTGGAATGTTCACCGATTTCCACATCGGCGAAAACAGGACTCAGGCCGAGGCTTTCGACGAGTCTTTCGCGCAGATCGCCGACGCGGAAGCGATGGGTTTCGACACCGTATGGCTGGCCGAGCATCATTTCAGCCCGGAGCGGGCCGTCCTGGCATCCCCTATGGTCATTGCCAGCGCCATTGCCGCGCGCACCCAGCGGATCCGCACCGGTCTGGCCGTGCAGGTGCTGCCGCTGACCAACCCGCTGCGGGTGGCTGAGGAAGCCGCTACCGTCGACCATATCAGCAAGGGCCGCTTCGAGTTCGGCATCGGTCGTAGCGGCCTCACCAAGTACTACCAGGGCTACAACATCCCCTACGCCGAGAGCCGGCCGCGGTTCCTGGAAGCCCTGGACATCATCATGCAGGCTTGGAAAAACGACGAGTTTTCCTATGACGGACAGTTCCATTCATACCAGGATGTTGCCGTGGTGCCCAAGCCCTATCAGCAACCCTACCCACCGGTACGGGTGGCTGTAGCCGGAGAGGACACTTTCCCACTGATCGGAAAGATGGGACATCCGATCTTCGTCAGCGCGAACACCGGCCGGGAGCAGTTGCGGGAGCGCATTGCATCGTACGAGGCAGCGCGGGTTGCCGCCGGACACGCCGGGCCCGCTGACATCGCGGTGCGTATTCCGGTCTATGCCGCCGAGACCACTGAGCAGGCGCACTCCGAACCGGAAGGCAGCGCCATGTCGGCCATCCATTACGCCGCCAGCGAACTCGTAAAAACGGCGGCCAGTGAGGAGACCGCCGAGCGTATCCGGCGCACCGCCAACACTCCCTACGCCGACGTGTTGAAGCAACGGGTGGTTTTCGGCACGCCGGCGGAAATCGTGGAGCGATTCAAGGGATACCAGGCAGACTTCGGAGCGACCGGCGTCGTGATGGAGGTCAACTACGGCGGGCGTATCCCTTACGATCGGGTGCAGAATTCTCTCCGCCTGATCAGCGACGAAGTCATGCCGCACTTCAAGTAGCGCCCGACGTCGCGAACCAAAAAATTAGGGGCGAATAACTATTCGCCCCTGAACATTTACCCTATTGGCGGGATTATTGACGTTCAGTGCCTGTTTCTGTGCGGGAAACTAATGCGCGGCGCCGGCCAACGCGGCCTGGGCAGCCAGTTCCTCGTCCCACGGGCCCGGCATCCGGCCCTTTTCCGTGCCGCCGATCATGTAGCCGCTCTCGTCGTGGCCCCACTGCTCGCTCGGCATCTCGTAGGACAGCTCGATGCCGTTGCCGTCCGGGTCGCGGATGTAGATGCCGATGGCATGGCCGTGGTCCGACACGCGCTCGATGGGAATGTTCTTCTCCTTGACCCGGTAGTACAGTTCCTTGAGATCGTCCAAGCTCTCCATGTACCAGGCCATGTGGTTGAGGCCCACCTGCCCGCCCTGCGGACCCATCGCATTTTCGCCGACCTCGGTCAGCGCGATTTCGTGGGAGTTCCCCAAGTCGGCAGACATGAAGGCGGCCCGACCGGGTGTGAAGCCGTAGGTGTGCAGGCCCAAGAGGTCTTCGTACCAGTCCCTTGCCCGTTCCGCATTCCGTACGAAAATGTTGACGTGTCCCAGGTTTCTCGGCGTGTAACCCATAATGACCTCCCTGTACATCGATGGATTCTGTGCCAGTTGCGCCATGATAACAACGGACTAAGACGAAAGGAAGGGGAAGCGTTGGTCGGGCGCGATCCTGGCGGCGGTCTGCGAACGATGGTTTCAACGAACAGCCCGCCTTGCCGCATCCGACGACCGATGCTAAAATTGTGTCACGCTGGTTGACCTGTCCCAGCGCTATGCTCCCCTGTAGCTCAGCGGTAGAGCGGGCGGCTGTTAACCGCTAGGTCGTAGGTTCGAATCCTACCGGGGGAGCCATTTCATGCCTGCGGGCGGCGCTGCTGGTCCGGAGAAAAGCGGCAGCGGGGGAACCGTGTTCGTGACGTCCCTGTTTTGTTTCGGTTGCTGGGATGCTCCGATATATGTAACATTTAAATGTTCGTACCGATCCGAAAGTTTGGAGGCATAATATGCACGCCATAATCAACAAATGTGCTGTTTTGGTCGCGATCGCGACACTGTTCGCCATTGTCGCAGCGTGTGGCGGAGGCAACGGAGGCACTCCGGCGGCGCCTGCTGCTCCAGCGCAACCCACCGCTCCAGAGCAGACCGCCGCGCCGGCGCAGCAGCCGTCCGGAGGCGCTGCGGAGCAGCCCACCCAGGCGCCTGCTATGACCGACGAACCCTTCCGCGTGGGGGTCATGGAATCGCTCACGGGCCCCGGCGAAACCTACGGGACCGTATCCGTGCAGGCCAAGCAGATGGCCGTCGAGGAAATCAACGCCGCCGGTGGTATCAACGGCCGGATGCTGGAACTCATCGTGGAGGACTCGAAGTGCTCCGCCCAGGACGCCATCACCGCGTACAACAAGCTGACTGACGTCGACGAAGTCAAGATCATATTGGGCACTTCCTGCAGCGGCGCAATGCTGGGTGCGGCACCGTTGGCGGAAGAGGACGGAACGATATTGTTCTCTGGCCTGGCGACAAACCCTGACATCGCAACCGCTGGTGATTACATCTTCAGAACGTCGATGAGCGATGCCCAGTTGGGCGTCGATACCGGAAACCTATTATGGGCTGACGGCATCCGGCACCTAGCGACGATTACCGAATCTACCGACTATGCCGAGGGCGTTCGCCGCACTTCAGTCGCACAATTCGAGAATCGAGGCGGCATGATTGTCGCCGAAGAGCGTTACGCGTCTGATGTAACAGACTTCCGAACGCAGTTGACCAAACTGATCAACGCCAACCCCGACGCGATCCACCTCGCTGCGCAATCTGAGTTCGCTGGCGGAACCATTGTG
>JAJDTP010000032.1 GCA_022827095.1 Dehalococcoidia bacterium | reverse complement strand
TCTTGGCCAGTCCACCAGTCCTCGGTTGGGTTTGTAAACGTCGCTGTGAATTCAACGCCTTGCTCCGATTCCTGCAGATTCAATACTGCGACTGTAGGTTTCGGCGTCGTTGGCATCCCCGTCAGCGCGTCAAGCGATTGGTCCGTGGCAAAGACCAAGACCTTGTCATTCCACCAGAAGGGCTCAGACCAGTCCGACGCCCCGATTGCTCGCGTCAACTGCATCGAGGTCACGATGAAGTCGGGTGTCTCGTCTCCGATCGGCCTGACCTGGATCCTGGTCAGAGGATGGAGAATCTCTGTTCGCAAACTACCGAGGAGATTCGCTTGAGGCAGCGCCGATGCCACTTGTATAGCGCTGAGCGGATCGCTGTCGCGAGCCAGGTACACCGTGCTCCCGCCGGGAACAGCTTGACGCAGGGCCTCAAAGGACCCGGGCGCCGGACGAGAATTCAACAGAAGGAAGGCTGGCAGCACTCGGTACAGCGCGTCGGAATCGCCGCGGGCCACCAGCTCAAAGTACACCGAGTCCCCTAGCCAATTCGCTGCGCGCTCGGGCAGGCTCGCGGACCACGCAGTCGGCGCATGAACATGCGTGATGCCCAAACACCGCAGCGCCGCGGGATCAAGGTGGGTTATAGCGTCCTCGTACTCGGGTCCCGTCTGTGAAAAGAGATGTACGAAACCCGTGAATCCCGACGCATTGGGGCGTCCCGTAATCGCCGACATCTCATTTGGATGGGGCGAGAGAATGCGTGCGTCGGATTCCGTGTGCTGCCTGATCCAGGCGGTTACCTCCCGCGAGCCGAACGGGTTCAACACTTGTCGTCCGGCCAGGTGCCAGCCAGCCGGCGCACGCGGCGTGTTCCATTCCCGGGCATTGCCTAGTTGCACGCCCTGACCCACGGCAGAGCCAACACCACGTAACGGCGTGGCTACGGTTGGCCACGTTACGACGAGGGTGAGCAACGCGGCGGTTACCATGCGCCACCGCAGTCTCACGAGAGGCAGCCGCGTCCCGAGCGCAACCAACAGCGCCAGCAATGCGAAGTTGCGCGCATGTCCGTCAAAGCGCACGACATCGTGCTCCGCGAAGTCGTATTGGATGGTGAACGCGGCCAGCAGGAAGCCAGCGCTCGCGCCCGCCAGCGCCAGGGGGAAGCGGTTCCGCCAAGCCAGCACCGCCGCAGTCGCTGCGGCGACGGCGGGCCCGAGTCCCAGGATTCCGACACCGCCGCCGAGTGCCTCAATCGAGCCGATGGGCTTTCGACTATTGGGATCGGCAATCCATCCAAGCGAAAGCCCTCCACCCGCCGAACCCGTCAGCACGCCGCTGATCACCCCGCCGCCAATACTCAGCGCCAGTGCGGCCAGCGTCGGCCCCGCGGCTGCACGCAGCACCCGCCGGCCCAGTGCCATGGAGGCGCCTTGCGCCTGTACGAGCCAACCGGCTTCAAGCACCACCCACAGCCCGAGCGTCACCAGCGCCACGGCTTCGTCGACCAGACCGAGAAATCCCACCAGCGGCGCAAGCGTCAGCCTGACTGACCAGCCGTGGCCACATGCTGCGACTATCCGCTCGAGTGTGATGAATGCCAGCGCGTAGGCCAAAATGAAATTCGGCCGCCAGATGTTCGCCGGCGACGCCTCGACCTCCGACGACCACGGCAGGTTGACAGCCGGGAGGTACACGTCCGCCAGTGACGCCCGCAACCCGGCGGTTGGCAGGCCGGCTGGGAGAACCACCCTGAGCAGGCTCGGCACCTCCGTGTTGATCACCAGCCCCCACGCGCCGGCGGTCAATAGCAACGGCGTCAGCACCAGCACGCTTGTCCGGCCCCCGTATCTCGCCAGCGCGGTCCCGACGATCAAGACAAAGCTGGTATAGGCGTAAGCGCCCACCAATTCGCTCGTAAACGGAAGGTCCGGCCCGGTCGGCGGCGCCAGCAAACCAATCAGCAGGGCGGCGGCGTAGTGGTACGGCGCCGCCATATCCGGATTCCACGGCAAGGTCGGCGGCCAGTTGCCCGCCTGAATGGAGGCCGCCAGCGCAAGGTGTATCGGATCGGGATTCGTGAGCAGTTGCCGGCTCGCCAGTGCGACCCAGAAGAGTGCCAACGTCACGACCGCAAAACCCGCGACCCTGCGCGGCGGCATCCGCAGCTTCGCTGGTCTCCGCCAGACCGCCCAGGCCCCGAGTCCCAGTGTCAGGACCCAGGCCGCTACGGTCCCGGCCCCACCCGGCAGCAGAAACAGGACGAAGTTGGCCGTCAGGCCCCACAGCGCCGGGCCAATCACCATGCCCTGGGCCAGGGCCGCCAGGTGGTCGTCCTGCCGCAGCCATGTCCGCGCGACCCCGTAGCCAACTCCGCCCAGCGCCAGGAGCTCCAGCGCCAGCACCAGCAGACCGGGGACCACGGAAAAGTCGACGCTCAACGAGCCGAACCTCCGTTGGCGAAACGCGGCCCGAGCGAAGGGCGCGGCGGAAGCCCGCTATTCGCGTCGTCGACCTTCGGAGGACTGAGGACGCGGAACGAGCCATGGCGCCCATCCCAACACCCAACGGATTCGTGCAAGTGGCGGCTAACGTGATCGCTGCGGTCGGGGTGAATACTCGCACGCCGTCGCGGCCCCAGTCGGCGCATCCGTTCCCCCAACCACCAAACCCTCGCCCTCACCCTCGAATCCCCCGCCCACTCCTTCTGCGGCCTCTAGCCCACCGTTCGCATCCTCTCTTCCCTTCCCCCTCTCACTCCTCTGCTCTCTCCCCTCCTCCCTTCCGCACGAGGATCTTCCGCGCAACCAACGCACCGAGACTCACCAACCCCCGCCATACCTCACCCCCGTCGGCAAAACCCCCGTCTCCTCCCCCCGCCTTATCGCCTCCGCCGTCTCCACCACACTCCGCA
>JAJDTP010000017.1 GCA_022827095.1 Dehalococcoidia bacterium | reverse complement strand
GCAGAGGCGACTGCTCCGATTAGGATGGTCGGGGACAGTCTCCTGCGGATGCCGGTAGCGACTGGATGCTGATGGGGTTGGCCGTGTGTTCTCGGAACCTGGTCGAAGAGGGACAATCACCTGTGGACACATAATAGCACGTAAGTTCTGGTTTGGGCAAGGGGGATGTCAGAAACAGGATTTACGGGATTTGGGGATTATCAGGATTGGGTTGGTTGGCGCTAAGTATGACCACAATCCTGAAAATCCGGTGAATCCTGCTTCTGGCGATTGATCGCCGTGGGCAATCACTTTGGGAAAGCCCTGGTGAGCGATGCATTCTCACGCGTAGCCAGTCTGTCTTTTACATCGATGCACAGGATGGACAGGATTTGATTGATTATTGTTCTGCGTCCCGGCATCTGGGACGCAACTGTGATTCGGAACGCCACGACGGTATCGCCAGCATCCTATTCATCCTGTGCATCGATGTTAAATTACCCCGGTGGCTGTTTAAAACGGAGGCGATTTCGCTACTCTGGCACGGTCGGCAACTGGCTTGGGATTGGTCATGCGAGCGGGTTTAGCCAGCGTAAGCCGGGGAAGCGGGCGAAATCCGAATCGTTGGTGTGGAGATCCGCGTCGTGTTCCATGGCCAATGCGGCTATGTGTGCGTCTGTCACCAGCTTGGCGCCGCTGCCGGCGACGGCGAGGTTTTCCTGGAAGATGCTCATGTGGCCATCGCCCGGGTTGATCGGAGTGATATGGCCGTGTCGGAACCAGTCTGCTACGGAATCCGCGGCATTGGCCGGCGACACCGGAGGACTTAGGACTCCGGGAATGCTGATCACGCGCACAAACCCTGTTGCCACTGCCCAGGGGATGCCGACGTTTTCGGTCCCACCAACCAGGTCCTGCCACCAGCGTTGGGCCACGTCATGCTCCGGGGCGTCGGGTTTGTGAGCGTAGATCAGCATGTTGATGTCCGGTACGATCATGCGCTGCGTTCCCTGATTCTCCGTTCCTTCTCGAAGAATTCCTGATCCATAAGTTCATCGTTCAGCCGGTTGTAATTGACCGGTTCGTTGCGGCCCGTAATGCTCGCACGGCTGGCCACGGGCGAAAGTTCCGTCTCGGTGGCCGGATCATCTGGCTCTGTGGTGGAGATTTCTCCGATGTCCAGTGAAACCAACGCGCCTTCCGGCAGGTCAATGGTTTCCAGCGGCGTGAGCACCCCGTTGGAGAATCGGGCCTTCACTGTTTTGGTCATAGCGCGCTCCCTCCGGTGCCCGGCTTGATCGTTCCACGCAGGCAGCCTAGCAGCCCGTCTGAGGATTGGCGGGTGATTGCTGATGAGGCCATGTGGTAGGCACGGTTCACACGGTTAGCGGGCTTGGCGATGTGGTATTGCCCAACGGGCGGCAGTGGCGGAAGAGCTTGAGCAGGTTGTGGCCGGTGCAGATCAGCGACCACTCCCCCTGGACCTTTGCCAATCCCCGCAGCAGGAACTGCCGGAAGCCTCTGCCCTGCTTGATCTGACCGAATACCGGCTCCACCGTCGCCATGCGCAGCGCGTACCTCTGACGACCCCGTTTGGTCTGCAGCTTGCGGCGCATCCGGTCTCTGGGAGAGAGCGCCTTGGGGATGCGTCCTCTGGGAGCGGGCGGCGGTTGGCGACCGTGGCGGGTCTTGTCCGGTGCGATGAAGGGGTCGGTGCCCAGGGCCGATAGTTCGGCCACGGCCTTTGCCGAGTAGTAACCGGCGTCGGCGGACACCTCCCGGGGCGCCACTCCCACATTGGCGATGGTCTCCTCGATCATCACCACCGCCTGCTGCTTGTCCGAGGCTTGGTTGGTGGCCTGGGCAGCTACGATCACCTGATGCTGGCTGTCCACCACTGCCTGACAGTTGTAGGCCTGCCGGAAGTCTCGCCCACCAGGCCCGGGCATGATGCGCGACTGGGCATCGGTGAAATTGCGCTGGGCCTGGTCCTCGGGCACTCCGGGATGATCCTTGCCTTCGGCCTCAGCCTGCTCGGCAGCGGCCCGAGCCTCGGCTTCCAGCGCCGCCATGGCCGCCCTTATCCTCTCCAACCGTCCCTCCCGAAAGGCCAACTCCGCCGGCAACTCATCACCGCGTCGGTCCTTGCCGTAGCGGCGGTCTTCTTCCTCATCCACCTCCTGGGCCCGGCGCAGCAACTCGTCCACCTCACCCTGCAACTGCGCTTCCTTCTCCTTCATGCGCTGGTAACTCATGGCCTTGTGCTTCGACGCATTGGCCCGGACCTTGGTGCCGTCCAGCGCCACGTGGACCAGCTTCACCAGCCCGGCCCGCTGGCAAAACACCAACACCCGCAGAAACAGTCCCGACAGCGCCGCCAGGTGGTCCTTGCGAAAGTCCGAGATGGTGCGGAAATCGGGGGTGTTGTTCGCCGCCAGCACCCGGAAGGCGGTGTCCTCATGCAGCCTGGCGGCGATGCGCCGTGATGACGGCGCCCCGACGCAGTAGGCGTACAGCAGCACCTTCACCATCATCTTGGGATGGTAGGGCGGGCCGCCGCGCCGCTCACCTTCGTAGCGGGCGGTGATCTCGGCCAGGTCCAACTGGTCCACCACATCGGAGATGAAGTAGGACAAGTGGTCCTCGGGCAGCCACTCCCGCAGCGCCCCGGGCAGCAGCAACTGCTGGTCAGGATCATAGGGCAGATAGGTCTTGCTCATCACCGGCTCCCCAAGACTGGACTGCCTTCATCATACCTTCTCCATCTCGCTGACCTAATTCTCGGACGGGCTGCTAGCACGGGCTACGTGGATTGCATTTGTGGTGGTTGCAGGGGATTTGGCTGCTCCGGAAAATCAGGATCGCCGGCATGGGTGCGTCCACTGAATTAGGGAGTAGCGAAATCTCCTCTAAAACGGGTACGCGTGAGCGATGCATTTCGTTGACACTGTGATTGGGCGGGTGATAGCATATCCGGCAGTTTTATCGCGGTGATGGGGAGTAGTAGGCGCGGAAGGCCGCATAGAGAGCCGACGGTTGGTGGAAGTCGGCGGCCGGAAACTCCGAACTCGTCCCTGAGCGACTGGCCTGAAGCGCGAGAGCGTGGGTAGGGACAGCGGGTCGGCTCCGATAACGGCTGTGTACAAAGAGTTTCGCGTTGGGCGCTCGCCGGAGATACTCCGGGCAGTGTGCGGGGCGCGGAAAAGAAGGGTGGTACCGCGGGAATTACAACCCGTCCCTTCGGGGTCGGGATTTTTTATGCCCTGACCAATGTCGGAAACCGCAGAGATCACAGGAGTAGCCGTACTATGGAAATGACAGGCGCAGAGATCATTTGCGAAAGCCTGCTGCGCGAAGGCGTGGACACGATATTCGGGCTGCCCGGCGGCGCTGTACTGCCGTTCTACGGCGCGCTGTCCGGCTATCCCAAGCTGCGCCACATCCTGGTACGGCACGAGCAGGCCGCCGCCATGGCCGCCGACGGCTACGCCCGCGCCACGGGCAAGGTCGGCGTATGCTCCGCCACTTCGGGACCGGGCGCCACCAACCTGGTAACCGGGCTGATGGCCGCGCAGATGGACTCTATCCCAATCGTCTGCATCACCGGACAGGTGCCCCGGGCCGCCATCGGGCGCGACGCCTTCCAGGAAACCGACATCACCGGCATCACCCTGCCGGTCACCAAGCACAACTACCTGGTGATGGACGTGCGCGACATCGCGCCGGCCATCAAGGAAGCGTTTTACATCGCGCGCACCGGCCGCCCTGGCCCCGTCCTCATCGACGTGCCGAAGGACGTACTGGCCGGCGAGAAGATCGAGTTCCAGTGGCCGGACGAGGTTGATCTGCCCGGCTACGTGCCGCCGGGCGACCCGGATCCGCGACAGGTGCGGACCGCCGCCGACCTGATCAACCGTGCGGAGCGGCCGGTGATCCTGGCCGGACACGGCGTGCTGATCTCGCGGGCGTGGGACGAGTTGCGGGATCTGGCCGAGAAGGCGCAGATCCCGGTGATCACCACGCTGCTGGGCATCGGCGCGATGTCCACCGAGCACGTGCTGAACCTGGGCATGCCCGGGATGCACGGCATGGCCTACGCGAGTTTGGCCATCGACCGGTCGGACCTGGTCATCTGCCTGGGGGCGCGGTTCGACGACCGGGTGACGGGACGGCTCAGCGATTTCGCGCCCGGAGCAAAGATCGTCCATGTTGACGTCGACCCCACCGAGTTCAACAAGAACGTGGTGGCCGACGCCCCGGTGTTGGGCGACCTCAAGGCCAGCCTGCGCGCGCTGATACCCATGGTGGAGTCCAACGTGCATCTGGACTGGATCAAGGAAACGGACACGCTGCGGGCGGAACATCCGTCGCTGTTCATCCGCAAGTCGCCAGAGCTACTGCCCCAGCAGGTGATGAAGCAGATTTCGGACGAGACCAACGGCGAGGCCATCATCGTGACCGGCGTGGGCCAGCACCAGATGTGGGCGGCGCAGCACTACGGCTACAAGGAGCCGAACTCGCTGATCACGTCGGGCGGCAGCGGAGCCATGGGGTACGAGGTGCCGGCGGCCCTGGGCGCCAAGGTGGGCCGGCCGGAGAAGACCGTGTGGTCCATCGCCGGCGACGGCGGGTTCCAGATGACGCTGTGCGACCTGGCCACGGCGGTGGAGAACAAGATCGACGTCAAGTACGCCATCCTTAATAACGGGTCGCTGGGCATGGTGCGGCAGTGGCAGGACTTCTTCTACGACAAGGACTTCTTCGCCACCATCTACAGCGGCAACCCCGACTTCGTGAAGCTGGCCGAGGCCTACGGCATCCGGGGCATCCGGGTCACCAGGGAAGAAGAGGTGGCCGGCGCGATCCAGGAAGCCATGGAGACGCCGGGGCCAGTGGTCGTGGACTTCGTGGTGAAAGAGGATGAATTCGTGTACCCGATGATCCCCGCCGGGGAGTCGGTGCACGAGATGCTGGAAGAGCCGGAGGCTGAGGGGGTGGGCTTTGAGCGCATCTAACGCCGAACAACACACCATCATCGCGCTGGTGCAGGACCGGCCGGGTGTCCTGACCCGGGTGGCCGGCCTGTTCCGGCGGCGCGGGTTCAACATCGCCAGCCTGGCCGTAGGCGCCAGCGAGCGGAAGGGACTGTCGCGCCTGACCTTCGTAGTCACCGGCGACCAGTACACCGTAGAGCAGGCCACCCGACACCTGGAGAAGCTGATCGACGTAGTGAAGGTGTCCAACATCTCCGAGGAGGACGTGGTGGCGCGGGAGCTGGCCCTGATCAAGGTGCGGGCGACCCCATCCAACCGCAGCGAAATTCTCGAGATGGTGAACCTGTTCCGGGCCAAGGTGGTGGACGTGGGCGCGCGATCTCTGGTGGTGGAGACCACCGGCGAGGAGGACAAGGTCGACGCGTTGTACGACCTGCTGCAGCCCTTCGGCATCCTGGAACTGATGCGCACCGGCCGGGTGGCCATGGTGCGCGGCAAGTCCGGCGGGCGGGTCAGCGACGACGTGGGCGCCGACGCCGTCATCATGGGAAGAAACGGGTTTTCGGCGGAACGGGCGGTCGGCTCGGCGCCGGGGCACTACGAGGGAGTCTAATCGTCAGAAGCAGGATTTGCCGGATTTATGGATTTCCAGGATTACCTCAGTTCAATCCTGCTAATCCTATAATCTTGAAAATCCTGATTTTGACAAATTTGACCCGGTTTCATGGCAATGACGAAAAACCACAAGGACAGTACAGCATGGCAGTGAACATTTATACCGACAAAGACGCCGATATGTCCTTCCTGGAGGGCAAGACGGTTGGGATGATCGGCTACGGCAGCCAGGGGCACGCCCACGCATTGAACCTGCACGACAGCGGGGTCAAAGTGATGGTCGGCCTGTACGAGGGCAGCGCCAGCCGCCAGGTTGCGCGGGACGCCGGCCTGGCGGTCGGCAGCGTGGCCGAGGTCGCCAAAGAGGCCGACGTAATGATGGTGGCCATCCCCGACCACGTGCAGAAGGACGTGTACCGGGACGAGATCGAACCCAACCTGGGCCCGGGCAAGGCCCTGATGTTCGCCCACGGCTTCACCATCCACTACCAGTTCGTGGTGCCGCCGCCTTCGGTGGACGTGATGATGGTCGCGCCCAAGGCGCCGGGCCACCGGATGCGGGAGCACTTCGTGGAGCAGGGCATCGGCGTGCCGTGCCTGCTGGCGATCCACCAGGACGCAACGGGGAACGCCAAGAACATCGGACTGGCCTATGCGTCGGGCATCGGGTGCGCCCGCGCCGGCGTGCTGGAAACCACCTTCAAGGACGAAACCGAAAGCGACCTGTTCGGCGAACAGTCCGTGCTCTGCGGCGGCGTCACCGCCCTGATCAACCTGGCCTTCGAAACGCTGGTCGAGCGGGGATATCCGCCCGAAATCGCGTACTTCGAGTGCCTGCACGAGCTCAAGATGATCGTTGACCTGATCCAGCAGGGCGGGTTCAACTACATGCGCTACTCCGTCAGCGACACCGCCGAGTACGGCGACCTGACCCGGGGCACGCGGGTGGTGGACGACCACGTCCGCGAGAACATGCACCGGGTGCTGGACGACATCCAGAGCGGGTCCTTCGCCCAGGAATGGATGGCGGAGTGCGACGAGGGACGACACAACTTCCTGCGCCTGCGCCAGGAAGCGCGCACCAGCCGGATCCACGAGGTGGGCCGGGGCCTGCGCGAGATGATGCCGTGGATGAACCCGCGGGAGATTGAGTGATCGATAGGTCCCCGGAGATCAGAACCTACCGTCATCAGGTGCGATATGACCACCGCCAAACCCAATATCATCGTGAAGACGCCCCCGGTCCCGGGTCGCTTCCGTCTGCCCGACATCCCAGAACGCGAGCCCGACGAAGTGACCCAGTTCGACCAACTGTTCAAGACCGGACGTTCCTATTCCCTGGCCATCCATCTGGGGAACCCTGAAACCACCCTGGTAGAGGCTGACCGCTGGCTCATCGCGGAGCCGGGCACTTTCCGGGATCTGGCGCGCTATCCCGACCTGCTGGTGGCCTTCGACGCGGACCCGGAGTTGTATGAGGCCAGCAACGGCTACATCGTCTCTGAACAGGGCAAGCCGCCAGACTTCGTGCTGGAGGTGGCTTCCCCCAGCACGGCCAGCGAAGACACCGGTCCCAAGCGCGATGACTACACGGCGCTGGGGGTAATGGAATACTGGCTGTTTGACAAGACGGGGGAGCACCACGGCACGCGGCTGGCCGGGTATCGCCTGGGGGATGACGGCCGTTACCACGCCATTGAGATGGGCGTGGACACGGAAGAGCGGGTGCAGGGGTATAGCGCGGCGCTGGGGGTGAGCCTGCGCTGGGAGCAGGGGCAGTTGGCCTTTTGCGACCCGGCCACGGACCGGCCCATCGCCACACTGGAGGACGAACGCGCCCGGGCCGATGTGGCGGAGGCCCAGCGCAGCGCGGAACGGGCCCGGGCCGACATGGCCGAAGCCCGGGCCGACGCCGCCGAAGCTCGCGTCCGCGAGCTGGAAGCCCGGCTACAACAGCAGGGCCCCAACACCCAGAAGTGAACCGCGCCAGTATGAGTTGCATACCCCGATCAGCCTGGCGGGAGAGGCCCAGGGTGAAGGGGCAAATTCGCCGGAGTAAAACCACCCTCACCCCGCTCCTCTCGCATCGAGGGAGAGGGAGCAAGATCTAGGAGGTGACACATGGGCATGGAGGTACTGTGCAGAGCAGTTCACCATCGCAGACTGGTCCTGGCTGGGCTGGCTGTGGTGGACTGCGTGTGCCTGCCCAGCCTTTCCCCATCTAGCACGACGTAACGATCAACGCTGACGCGCCCAATCCCACGCCGGGACACGACGGGCGCCAACCCCACGGAGGGAAAGGAACCAATGGCTGCACAAGTAAAATTCCTGGACACGACGCTGCGCGATGGCGAGCAGTCGGCCGGCATCGGCATGACGGTGGACGAGAAGTTGCAGATTGCGCGGCAGCTCGGCCGTCTCAAGGTCGACATCATCGAGGCCGGCTTTGCCGCCAGCTCGCCCGGTGACTTCCAGGCCGTCCAGCGCATCGCCGAGGACGTGCAGGGGCCCATCATCTGCTCGCTGTCCCGCGCCGTCGCGGGCGACGTGGACGCCGCCTGGGGCGCCATCAAGAGCGCGGAGAAGCCCCGCATCCACGTATTCCTGTCATCATCCGAGATCCACCAGATGCACCAGCTGCGGAAGGACCGGGAAGACGTGATGACCATGGCGGTGGACATGGTTGCCCGGGCCAGGGGGTACTGCGAGGACGTCGAGTTCTCCCCCATGGACGCCACCCGCACCAACCCCGACTACCTGTACCGGATGCTGGAAGAGGTCATCAAGGTCGGAGCAACCACCATCAACATCGCCGACACTGTTGGCTATGCCATCCCGTCAGACTTCCAGACCCTCTTGAAGGATATCCAGCGCAACGTGGCCGGCATTGAAAACGTCACCTTGTCCGTGCACTGCCACAACGACCTGGGCCTGGCCGTATCCAACAGCCTGGCCGCCATCGAAGTGGGCGCGCGGCAGGTTGAGGGCTGCATCAACGGCATCGGCGAACGGGCCGGCAACGCCTCGCTGGAAGAGATCATCATGGCGCTGGACACCCGCAAGGACCTGTTCGGTGTTGAGCTGGGCGTGGACACCACGCAGCTCTACCCCAGCAGCCGCCTGGTGAGCCGCATCACCGGCATGAACGTGCAGGCCAACAAGGCCATCGTGGGCGAGAACGCCTTCCGCCACGCCTCGGGCATCCACCAGGACGGCGTGCTGAAGGACCGCTCCACCTACGAGGTGATGAAGCCGGAGCGCGTGGGCCTGCCACCCGACGTGCAGCTGGTGCTGGGCAAACTCAGCGGCCGCGCCGGCCTGCAGGCCAGGCTGGAAGCGTTGGGCTACTCGCTGACCCGCGAGGAAGTGACCAGCGTGTACGAGCGGTTCGTCGAGCTGGCCGACAAGAAAAACGAGGTAACCGACCGGGACCTGGAAATCCTCATGGACGAGGAGAACCGGACGGCGTCGGAGCCGATCAGCTACTCGCTGGAGACGGTCCACTTCACCAGCGGCGACAAGGACATCCCGACCGCCACGGTGCGCCTCATCGGGCCGGACGGCAACGCCAAGACCGACGCCTCCACGGGCAACGGTCCGGTGGACGCGGTGTGCCGGGCCATCGACCGGGTCATTGGAACCACCGCCCGGATCTCCGACTTCCAGGTTCAGGCCGTCTCGGAAGGCCGTGATTCGGTTGGCTCGGTGTCGATTCGGGTCGAAAACAACGGCCGCATGTTCTCCGGGCGCGGCGCGAACACCGACATCATAGTCGCCAGCGCGCACGCCTACCTGAGCGCGATGAACCGGATGCTGGCCGCCGACGAAGAGGCAGAGCTGCCGGCGGTGGGGACGACGCCGGACTAGACATCCAGCCGGGCAAGCGACCAAGGCAAAACCGACGCCCCTCTCAGTGCTGAGAGGGGCGTCCTGCTATGGTTGGACTTCATCCACCACAGGCGTTTAGTCCCATGTCCGGCCGTCCAAGACGCGGCCGTGGGCTATGCACCGACAGGCGCGAGCCACGAACACCTGCTCGCGGTATAATTGCGCTACAAACCAGATGCCGTGACAGCAAACCCTGCCGCGTCCAACGCGATAGCGCTACTTGAGTGAGCATCTCGGCTTTTTAAATCGACAATCGAAGCGCAGCGAATAGATGAGGAACCTTGATGATACGTCCAACCAACGTGCAAGCTCTGGCGAAATACCGCATCTGGCTGGAATTCGACGACGGAGTGAGTGGGGAAATTGACCTCTCAGACGTGGCTGGCAGTGGGGTTTTCAAGATTTGGGACGAGCCGGGTTACTTTGAGAAGGTGCACATAGCACCTCACCGGGCCATCGCCTGGGACGATGACGTTGAGCTGTGTCCTGATACTCTCCACTGGGAATTAGCCGGCAAAGCTGACGGAGCGACCACGCCATTGGCGACGCGGGATGCCTGAAATCTGCCGGTTCGACGGCATCACAATCCGCATATATTTCAGAGAACACGGCCCGCCACACTTCCACGCTGTGTATGGCGAGTCGGAGGCACAAATCGAAATCGATACTCTCGAGGTGTTGCACGGGAATTTACC
This sequence comes from Dehalococcoidia bacterium, assembly GCA_022827095.1. Taxonomy (GTDB): domain Bacteria; phylum Chloroflexota; class Dehalococcoidia; order Lucifugimonadales; family UBA3495; genus Bin87. The sequence continues at coordinate 101,905 of JAJDTP010000017.1, read as the reverse complement.
GGCGCGCCGCCTGCACGATGTGATTGATTGGGCGAGAAATCGGCAAACGGAGCTACGCGCCGCTTGGGATCGGGCGCAAGCCTTGGAACCTCTGAGCAGGATTGGCCCGCCTGCGTAGATCGTTCTCACGGGACGGCGCGGGAATAGGCCCCCGGATCCTCACCACAAAAATGCACGCCCCCGCCATCCGGCGAGGGGCGTTGCCTATGGTGTGACTGCACAATCAAGAGGCATTTCGTCCCACGTTCTCCCGTCCAGAACGCGACCGTTGCGCTTCTTGAACACCCCGCCCCATTGCTTGAAGTGGAAGGGCACGCCGGCGGCCTGGCACTGGTCGCGGATGTCGCGAGCCCAATCGGCCGGCATGGGACGGGCGCCCGGGCCGGATTCCCCGCCGACGATGACCCAACCGATGCCTGACAAGTCCATGTCGGGCAAGGGACCCAAGAGCGGTTCCAGGGACAGGAACTTTACCGCCGCGTCGGTCTCGCGCAGCAGGTCGATACGGTGGATGTAGTCCATTGATTCAACGCTGGCACCCATCCAGACCTGGCTGGGCCACGGCAGCACCGAGTTCAGGCTGGCCACTCGTTCCGGGCGCTTGGTGAGCACCTGGTAGCGGTGCCAGTGGGCGCGGGTCATCACGTCGAAAACCTGGGCGATGAACTCATCAGACACGTCGGCGTGGAAGAGATCGCTCATGGAGTTGACGAAGATGGAGCGGGGCTTGCGCCAGCGCAGCGGTATATCCAACGTGTCAGGGTGCAGCGTCACGGCAAAGCCGTTCCGGTACTTCTCCATACCAGTGGCCTTGAGACGCTTGGACAGGCGCTCGGCATAGCAGTGCTTGCAACCCGGGCTGATCTTGTTGCAGCCGGTGACCGGGTTCCAGGTTGCGTCGGTCCACTCGATTTTTGATGCGGCCATGATACCTACTTAGCCGAAGCTATTAGCCCAACATCCTGAACTGGCCACTCGCCTGCCTCTGCGTCACTTTGTCCCAAAAATCTGCGCCTCGCTCGTGTTTGCTGGCGAACAGCAGACAATACAACGTCGTGTGCTTTGAGTTGTCGACCATAACGTTATCCTTCACGTAACGGTAACCGATTTGATGGAGTTCATGGGCATATGCGTCCAGCAGAACTCGAGCAGGCTTCTCGCCTGGCGTGTCGCCCCTCATGGCGGCGAGAAATGGCTCTTTGTAACCGATGCCATTCATGAACTTGTCCAGCTGGGGCAGTTCCTTTTCCCAATTCCTCTTGATGTAGCCGATCGGGAAGTTGACAACCAGGTCGATACGCCGCTCCTCGGCGAGTTTGGCTATCGTTTCAAAAGAAAAATCCCACCCCCAAGGGTCAAAAACGGCCAACCCCAGTGATCTCCTTGCTGGTGGCAATTCCCGCAACATCCTGCTCACTGCGGTATCGGCATCGTATTGGTAATAGTGGACGTTGGTTTCCTCTGGCAATGTCAGGCTGGTGATGCGCTGTTCTAACGCGGTAAGGCAATCGGCATTTTGGTCGCCAAAGAAATAGTCTGTGAACTTTGACTTGGCTGCAAGCATTGGCGACCCATCAATCTCTGTGATCGTCTCCCTGATGCGGCACACCCCTGGTCCGGCGAACGGGTCAACGTAGTATCGGCGATTCCACTTGTTACCCATTCCTGCGTTGAAGATCCCGTCAATCCGCTCAATTACGAACTCCTTTTCTTTGGCGTGGGCGGCTACTTCCAATGCCGGAAGCCCATCCGATGCGGTGACGAAACCCTGCCCCCTTGCTCGAGTGCTCATCAACCTAAACTCCACAAGTATTTGTCGCTCCGCTTCGATTTTACGCAACCCAACATTCCGAGTGCAGGCCTGCGCATCAACGGGAACTATTGAAAATGCGATCTATCCAAGCAGTTGTATAGACTTTCAATCAGTATTCCATTGTTTATAGTTTCTGTCCTGTCCACGATTTGGCAAACCCAATTTACGGCGCACTATGTCGTGCTGGCCATAATAGCACACATAATCTAAATGACAAGATTGCCGGCGATGCAGCTTTGCGGGGGGCGGCTAATTCGCGCTTGACGGTTTGCCGCGCCGTCGGGTACATTGCGAGCATAATTCCGTCATCGTCGGCGAAGAAGGACTACCTATGGCTACTTTGCAAGACCGCACCACTGTCGAGATGGAACAGGCGCTGCAGAACGGCTTCAGCCTGTCGTGGCTCCAGCAGATCAAGGACCAGGTCCCCGGCGCCGACGAGGAGTTGGCGCACGACCCCACGCTGGCGCAGTACACTGCCGATCTGCTGGACGAGTCGCCCAACCAGACCCAGCGGACCCGCGGGGCGATTCCGCGGGAGGGAGTGCCGCAGTACTCGGCCTACACCTTCCGCGACAAGAAGGAAGTGTGGGGCTTCAACCTGACCAAGCTGTACCAGGAAGCCGTCTCGCGGCAGTGGTCTTCGGCCACCGACATTCCGTGGGAGACGCTGCGCCCGCTGCCCGATGACGTCGAGGCCGCGCAGTGCCAGCTGGCCACCTTCTTTGCCCAAGTCGAGTTCGTCGCCGCCGACGTGCCGGGCCGGTTCATCGCGCAGATGTCGCCGGACTACCACGAGGTGCGGATGTTCCTGCTCACCCAGGTGATGGACGAGTCGCGCCACATGGAGGTGTTCCGCAAGCGGGCGCTGGCCAACGGCGGCGGCCTGATGCGGATGATCGACTCGGTGAGCGACGTCACCGGCGGCAGCACCGACAACGCCCGCGAGTTCACCGAGCTTTCCAGCCGGCTGCACATCGTCGGCGAGGGCAACGTGCTGACCCTGTTCCGCCTGGGCGAGCTGATGGCGTACAACGACGCCGAGAAGGCCATCTACCGTCGGGCGGCCCAGGACGAGGCGCGTCACGTGGCCTTCGGCGTGCTGCACGCCCGCTACATGAACGAGTGCGTGCCGGAACGGCGGGAAGAGGTCCATGCCTACCTGGACGAGGCGGAGGACCGGCAGGCCACGGGCAACGGCGGCGAGAATCCGGCGGCCCGCAGCGCCAACCTGACCGCCGAGTCGCTGGCCATACTGCTGGGCGGCGGCGCAGACAAGGCCGACGAGGGTCAGAAGATACTGGCCGCCATCCGCCAGCGGCAGGTGAAGGAATACTTCCAGCGGCTGAAGTCCTGCGGCTTCGACGACCGCATCGAGAACGGGCGGGTGAACCCGGCGCTGCTGGAGGTTTACCAGGCGGCGGCGTAACCTGCTCGACAATCGGCGCTGTGATGCCGACGGCCCGTCGTCCTGAGGTCGGCGGGCCGTCTCGTTGTATCGCACCAAATCGGCCCCATACAGCCACCGACAACGATCCTAAGCGACACCCGCACATCTGATGCAAGTGTTCTTTCGCACCCGGCGGCTACAGAGGAATTACGAAGACGCAACTCGCGCTATTGCGGACTGGGGGCATGACGTTGGTCTGCGGTACGTTCAACGCATTTCCGAAATCCTCGACGCCCAAGACGTTGACCAACTGTACAGGACCCCTGCCTTGCGCCTCCATCCTCTGCGCGGCTCCCGAGCTGGCGAATTGTCCATTTATTTGACCGGGCGGTGGCGTCTTATCATAACCAGAGGAGACACGCCGCAAAGCGTCATCATTGAGGAGGTCAGCAACCACTATGGAGACTAGCAACGAACCTCTCTATTCCAATTTGGCCATACCTCCGGGTGAAAGCATTGCCGAAAATATTGAGTTCCTCGGTATTACACTGACAGAATTGGCAACAGCACTGGCCTTGCCGGTTGAAGCCGTGAACGAGCTTATCGTGGGAGACCGCGCCGTTACCCCTGACATCGCCGTCGCCTTGGAAGCCGCCATTGGTACACCCGCCCAGCTCTGGCTCAACCTCGAAGCCAGATACCGGACTACACTGGCACGGCAATGGAAGAAAACCGGCGGCAGAAAAGAAGACTGGACGCAGTGGTGCTACGGCCGAATCATCCGGCAACACAGAGAAGAGGACGAGGCACCCGAACTGGCAACGGCACAATCGGGCCGGCCATCTCCTGGCACAAGGTGAGGGACTATGACCACGCAGAATGATCCGCAGAACGGCAGCAACCCGGCCGAGCCCGTCGACGAGAGTAACCCCACCGGGAACTACCGGTCGTCGGCCGCCGAGCGCGTCCAGCAGAACGTCGCCGAAAACACGGCCGCTGAGCCCGAGGTCGCCGAGACCGCAGAGGCGACCGCCGAGCCCGAGGCTCCACCGTCTCCGACCGAGCGGTTCCCCTGGATGAAGGACACCCGGCAGTGGGGCACTCGTGCCACCCCTACCGCTCACGGGTTGACGATAGATGGGATCAACGTTGGCCTCTACGGGGAGATACCGGAGGAGAGCCGCGAGATGACCCGCATGCCGCGCGGGTCCTTTGCCACGCCGGGAATGCCCCGCCTGGACAACTACTCGGTGAACCGCAAGGACGAGTTGTGGTCGGACAACTCGGTCTGGCTGTATGAGGAGGCCATCCAGCGCCGCTGGAACGCGATGCAGGATATTCCATGGGACGAGATGCCGGACCAGGCGGAGACCCTGGAACTGGCCTGGTGCCAGCTGTGCACCGAACTGGGCCAGCACGCCACCGCCGAGATCGACACGATCGGGCTGTGGCTGCACCGGATGAACTACGCCTACATCGAGCCCAAGATGTTCCTGGCAACCCAGGAGTTCGACTCGGCGCGACACTTCGAGGCGATGCGGCACCGGGCGTTGTGCAACGGTGGGGCGTTGGGGCTGGAGACTCCCGGCATGGTGAGCCGGCGCATGGTGGAAACCAGGGCCGGTTGGCCGGAGGTTTCCGTTTCGCTGTACATCGCCCGGGGCACGCTCACGATGCTGCTGTACCGCTTCGGCGCGCATTTCGCCACCAACCCGGTGGACCGCAAGCTGTTCAGCCTGTGCCTGCAGGACAAGGCTCGACACATGGCCTACGGGATGGCGATGCTGAAACTGACGGTGGCGGTAAAGGGAGTTGAGTTCGGCGTGTCGCTGCGGCGGATTCTGGGGTCCATCGAGAAGGACATGGCAGGGGAGATGCGGGACCCGGTGCTGTGGGAAGCGATGGCGATAATCGCCGGAGGCTCGGTTGCCGAGATGGCAAAGGGAATGGAAGCGGTCAACCGGCTGCGCGCGGACTACGTGCGCCAGTATCTCGCCCGATTGCAGTACGTGGGCATCCAGAAGCAGGAGAGCGGACTGCATCCGGACCTGGCTGCGGTGTTGCATTAGGCGAGCCGACCATGCCGCCGCGAATACGACGCCCGGAAACACCGGCCCGGCGCGATGCCCGCATTGCCAAGCATTTAGACCAGGCGCGCGATTACTGGTCCAAGTGGCCCGCCCATCTGGCCGAGGGTGATTACTGCCAGGCCGGCGAAAAAGGCTGGGGAACGGTTGCCCAGTTGACCAAGGCAGTAGCAACGCTGCGGAACTGGGAGCATTATGATCACGAGGCTATCCGGGACGCGATCACAGAGTTGATGGCAGAGCTGCCCGAACAAGCCCTAACCATTGACCGGGGCCTTCGCGCCGCGGAGGGTTTGCACGGCAACTTCTACGAAGTCTATATGAACCTGGAACGCGCCCGAAATGCCCTGGTGGATGTTCGCCCGCTGCTGGATGTTCTTTGGGAGCTGCTGCCGGAGCGATATACGGGCGGCGTTTCCTTCGGGCAGTGGGTTGAGCCGGGTTAATCCAGGTTGAATGATCCTACAACCCGCATCCGAGACTGCGGGCGTTGCGGCGGCTATGGCGTAAAATAGCCGCCGCTGATGCTTATATCGTCCGCGAACCTGCTGCCCGATGACATCGGTGCTTTCGTCCGTCTGGCGGTGCTGTGTGCTTTCTCCGGCACCGTCGCCATCTGGGTCAACGGATGGTTCCAGGCACTGGTGGCCACCGCTTTGGGCGACCCCGCCCCACGAGCGCAGGGACGGCTCTTCGGCAATCCGCTGCGGCATCTGGATATAGCCGGGATGATCCTGGCGACCGTCTCCGGCTTCGGCTGGGGTCGGCAATTGCCGGGATCACCGGGACGGCAGGGGCGATGGCCATCGGTCGTGGTGTCGGCCGCCGGACCGCTGGGGAACGTCACGGTCGCGTTCCTGCTGGCGTCGCCGGTAAAGGCCGGTCTGCTGGGATGGACCTACCCGTCGCCGGACAGCCTGAACCTGGTGATGACCGGCGGCCTGCGCTCCGGCATCTCAGACGTGGTCGGGCTGTTGATCATTTACAACCTGATGCAAGCCGCGTTTCAGGCGCTGCCTCTGGCGCCGCTGGCCGGCTACCGGGCGCTGGGAGCGCTGCTTCCCGCCTCGGCGGGAGAGGCGCACCAAAGGTTTCAGCGTTTCGCACCGCTGCTGTTGGTAGCGCTGGTGGCGTCGGATTTCGTGCTGCGACCGGGGATCCTTTGGTCGACCATGCTACCGGTGATCAACTGGCTGGCGGGATTGGCCACCGGCTACTGAGATCACGCGCGCTCGGTTTTAGTCATCGCAGGGAGCGCAGCGACGGGCTAATTGGCATGGATGCACAGGATGAGCGGGATTTGATTGATTGCTGGAAACGCCCCTGCGGCCGGGACAGCGAATCAAGCGCCAGCAAGTTCGCTGCCCTCACATCGAGTGCAGGGTCGCAATGACGGGGCGGGGCGGAGTAGTGGATTCCTGCTTGCGCAGGAATTACGGGTGAGGGCTCACGCGCGCTCGGTTTTAGTCATCGCAGGGAGCGCAGCGACGTGGTGATCTCGCTGCCTGAGCGATGACTCCTCCCGGGACGAGATTGCCGCGCTTCGCTCGCAATGACATAGGACTTACGCAGTTGGGACCGTCATTCCCGCGAAAGCGGAAATCCAGTGGCAGAAATCGTTAACAGTATTCCAGATTCGTTCACTATTAAGTTAATGGATTCCTGCTTTCGCAGGAATGACGGGTTTGCAATTTCAAGTGCGAACTCCTATGACAGTTCAAGCGAAAATGGGCCGGCCGCGAGGCTACTGAGTCGGGCCGAACCGCTCGGTGCGGATGGTTGCCTCGTCGACCCCTATGGACAGCAGCGCGTCGGCGGCCGCCTCTACGAAACCGGTGGGCCCGCAGGCGTAGGACAGCGGTACCGAGTCGTTGCCGTGCATCGTCATGAGTTCGTCGATGCATTCCCGCAACATGGCCGGGTCAACCCGGCGGTCGTATCCGATCCAGCCGGGCGGCTGCCGCCTGGTAAGCGCGCACCGCACGGCCACGGACGGGTTGCGCCGGCCCGCGCTGTCGAGGAATTTGCGATAGATGATGTCCTCGGGGCCACGGGCAGAATAAAGCAGCAGGGCGGGCGTGTCGGGAGACGCCAAGCCGCGGTGCATCAGGATGGACTTCAGGGGAACGATCCCCGAACCTCCGGCGAGCAGCAGCAGAGGGCCGGCCAGATCGGGCGTCCAGGTGAAGGGGCCGCCGATGGGGCCGCGCACCTCCAGCAGGTCGCCCGGTTCGACAACCTCGTGGAAATATGGGGACACCTCGCCGTCCGGGATGAGCTCCACGGTCAGATCGATGCGCCCGAAATCATCGGGGGCCGATGCTATCGAATAGGAACGCTGGGCCTGATACCCGTCGGGCGCGGTGAGTCGGACGTCGTAGTGCTGGCCGGCCCGGAATGGGCTAGGCTCAGCAAGGCGCAAGGTGAAGGTCTTGGCGCGGTAGGTCTCGACAGCAACCCGCTCTACGGTGGCGGATTGCCAGGTTGTGGCGGGCGCTGCCGTCGGGTCCGGCACTAATCGCCCCAATACCTTTGTTCCTTCCAGGGGTCGCCGTACATGTGGTAGCCGTACTGCTCCCAGAACCCGGGCTGGTCCTGGGGCATGAACCGGATGCCGCGCAGCCACTTGGCAGACTTCCAGAAGTACAGGTGCGGCACCACCAGGCGAGCCGGCCCGCCGTGCTCAGCGGCGATGGGCTGGCCGTCGAACTCGAAGGCCACCATGCCGCGGCCCTCGAGGACGTCCCACGTGGGCAGGTTGGTGGTGTAGCCACCGTAGGAAAAGGCCATGAGGTACGGCGACGGATCCGAAACGCCGGCGGCGGTGAGCAGGTCGTCGATGGTGACGCCCTTCCAGGTGGTGTCCAGCTTGCTCCACTTGGTGACGCAGTGGATGTCGGTGTGGATTTCGGTCTCGGGCAGCGAGCGAAACTGCTCCCAATTCCACTCACCCAGGGGCTCGCCCTCCGCGCCGACCAGGACGAAGCTCCACTGGTCCAGCGGGACGCGCTGGGTGGGACCTGCGGTCAGAACCGGGAACCCGCGTTCCAGGTATTGCCCGGGCGGGATGGGGCGAGGGGGCGTTTCGCGGCGCCGTCCGAAGAATCCTCGGGTGACCATGTGCGCGTCCTCCTGAAGCCGACGTTGGTTGCGGAGGTTATAAAATCCGCAGAATCCTGTCAAACGTTAGCTCTGGCTCACGCGTGCCCACATTGGGGCGGCAAGAGTAATTTGCATGGATTAACATGGATGGACAGGATTTTCGGATGCGAAGGATACTTGGATTCCGGCCCCGTATCGAGTACGGAGTGACGTTCTTTCGCCGGAATGCCAGTCCCAACTGCGTAAGTCCTATGCCAGTTCTAGAGAAAATGGGTACGCTCGAGTAGGCGCAACGGGTAGCGACCGCTTTTGAAATGGGGTATTCGGAAAGGAGTGAAACATCGTCTGGGACGACAGGGCTCACCAGAATCCCGCCGGCGCATCTCCACTGTCGGGAGGAACAGAGTTGTAAAATGAACGCACAGGTCTTCGGAACCAGCACAAACTTCGATTTTTTGACGTATTGGGTCGGTGCCGGCGTCATCATCTACTTCGCTGTACTGCCACTCGTGCCCTCTGTCATCGCCGGATGGCGCCTCGGAAAACGGATGCTCGGAATATCAGCACGATTGGGCCTACTGTACGGTTTCCTGACCGCAATAGGTCTGGCTGCTATCGTAACACCCTGGGCCTATCTACCGGGCATGATTTGGTTCTTGGGCGTCGTGCCGCCGCTGGTCGCAATCGCGGGGCCAGTGATAATTTATCGGTACTGCCGCTACCGGGCCAGCCGCCGGGACACACCGACACCGGAATCCTGACCAGGGCCATGGTGGCGGTTAGCGAAAAGAGAAGCATCATGGCGCGTCGATCTAGGAGCGGATGGACAACATGAAACAACCAAGCCGTGAAACTGTCCAACAGTAAGTTGATCTACCTGCGGATGGTGTTCGACCGTGTCCGAGGATCTGGAATTGCGCAGCAACAAGATCGGCACGCTGCGCTCGCAATGACATCAGCACTCATAGTCGTAGCCGTCGTACCTCTCGTCGTAGTGACGGTCGTCATCATCGCGCCGACGGAGGCGGCCATAGAGCCATTTGCCGGTCACCACGACCACTGCCAGCAACACCAGACCGCCAATAATCCATATATCCAGATAGGCCAGGAAAGACAGGTCGGTCGAGCCTCCGCCGGCCTGCAGGGCCACGGCAAGTACAATTAACGCATTCATGCTCAAATCTTTTGCAGTCGTTGCGGACAGTCGTAAGGAACCTCACGCGTACACAGTTTTGCCGGAACCGTCATTGCGAGCGTAGCGCGGCAATCTCGTCAGGGCGACGGACGCCGCCGCGGGAACGAGATCGCCACGTCGCTGCGCTCCTTGCGATGACATAGGACTTACGCAGTTGGGACCGTCATTCCGGTGGAAGCCGGAATCCAGTGCACGAAATCCTTAAACACTATTATGTTTCCGTCGCCATAGCATCGCTGGACTCCTGCTTTCGCAGGAGTGACGGGTGTGTGGCTTCAAGCGCGTAAGTCCTATGACAAAATGGGTACGCGTGAGATAAGGAACCCGCCGCCGGCCGGCCAGCCGACCGGTCAGGGAGGCCGAGAGTTTGTGGGCCAAGTATGCAGCGGTGGCACTGACCGCCGCGTCACCCATAGGCGAGGAACTGGTATCCATACCGCTGGGTGTCGGACTGGGACTGGACCCGGTTCTGGTCGCGGTGGTGTCCGTGGTGTTCAACTTACTGCCGGCCGTTGTGATTTCCGTGATGTTCCGGAGGGCGGAGCGAGGGACGGGCGCACTGAGAGTGATGCTTCGCATGCGCCCCGAGCCGGTTCGATCGGCGGTGAGGTGGATGCTGCGGAGGCGCAGCCAACGGCTGTTGCAGGCGCTGGACCGCTGGGGCGTGTGGGGCGTTCTGGTGGTCACGCCGTGGGCCGGGGTGTATGTTACCACGCTGACCCTGGAGGTGGCCGGGATGCGCCGGAGCCGGTTGTTGGCATCGATCGCCGCAAGCCTGATTGTCCACGCGGCGGTGGTCACGCTGGCGTCGGTGGGAGTTTTCAGCCTCGTGTGACCGGAATTCGCCGAATCCCGCATCGTTCGCCGAATGACGTCTGCGGTTTGGATGTACCAGAATCACGGCAGACGCCCGCCACACCCCCGTCAGACGGGTGACCAAGGCGGAGCCGGGCGATAGACGAGCCCACTGGCGGAGATCATGAGGCAAACGGTAAATTCGTTCCTGCAACACCTCATCGTTGAGCGAGGCTTTTCCCAGAACACACTGGACGCGTACAGCAACGACCTGAACCAGTTCCGCGAATTCGTCGCGGACAGCCTCAACTCCGAGGACCAGGAGGTCTGGCGCCTGGTTGACATCAACCTGCTCAACGCCTACATCAGCGAGTTGCGGGACAACCGCAAGTACCGGGACACCACCACCGCCCGCAAGGTGGCGGCGGTGCGGTCTTTCTTCGGCTACCTGAGCGCCAACGGGCTGATCACCGAAGACCCCACGGAGAACCTGGGCTCGCCCCGGGTGGGACGGACGGTTCCCAAGTACATCTCCGAGGAGGACGTGAGGCGTCTGCTGACCACGGCAGCGGATACCGGAACGCCGGAAGGGCGCCGGGACGCCAGCATCCTGGAACTGCTGTATGCCACCGGCCTGCGGGTGAGCGAACTGGTGGCGCTGAACGTGCAGGACATCGATTTTGAAGAGGGTTTCATCCGCACCTGGGGGAAGGGTTCCAAGGAGCGGATCGTCTACCTGTACCCGGATGCCCTGTCGAGCCTCCGGGAGTACATAGGCGGGGCCCGGGTTGAGTTGTTGGGCGACAAGCGCGGCGAGACGGCGCTGTACCTGAATCAGCGCGGCGAGCGGCTCACCCGGCAATGGGTGTGGAACATCCTGAAAACGGCGGCAAAGGCCGCCGACGTGGATCCGAAGATCACGCCGCATACGCTGCGGCACAGCTTCGCCACGCATCTTTTGCAGAACGGGGCATCCCTGCGCCACGTGCAGGAGTTGCTGGGGCACTCCAGCATCTCCACGACGCAGGTGTACACGCACCTGACGGACTCGCACGTCCGCGCAGAATACGAGCGGAGCCACCCTCGGGCGTAGCGCAAAAGCGGAAGGGGTTGGAGCAGCCTCGAATATTGGGGCAAATGGCAACGGCGCGGGTCTGGTCACCCGCGCCTTTCCAAAGTTAATCCGTCATTCCCGCTTCTGCGGAAAACCAGCAGATCGTTGTGTTCGGAACGTTCTGGATTCCGGCTTTCGCCGGAATGACGGTTCAGGGCGAGAGGCCGCCAGACGGGGACTTTGGAAAACCCTATCCGGTCACCCTCGCCGTTGCAGATTCTTGATGGCCTCGTCGATGCGGCGCACCTGCTCGGTGTCTCCGGACGAAAGGCGGTAGCAGCGGTCGAGATACAGTTGGGCCAATTGCACGCCGTTAGGAGTGGTGTCGTTGGCGGCGTCGACCAGCAAGCCGATGCCAAACTCATCGGGCAGGTGCCGGCCGAGGGCGGTCATCTCGGCGATGATGTCGGCAATGGCGGAGGAATCGTTACCTTCCTGGGCAAAACGCAAGCGGCCAAGGAGGCGGCCCATCTCGGCCAGGCGGTCGCCCTCGCTCATGAAGCTCCAGAGCACCTCGTTGACGCCGAGGCTGTCGCCCGCGTCGCCATCCGCCGCTCCGACGAGGGGAGAGGAACCGCCCAGGGGAATGGCGGCGTCCTCGGCGGGCAGGGTGGAGACGCTCTCCTCGCCGCCGGTGCGGAACCAGGAGTCGGCGTATTCCTGGACGGCCTGGGCCACCGATTCCATCATGCGGGCCAGGTCGTAGGAGAACATGCTGCCGCCGTAAACCAGGTCGTCGTTCCGGACGTTGGCGAGGCGGACCAGTTGTTCGTAGCCGCCTTCCACCAACTCGGACATTGGCGGCATGGCGAAGGCCGAGAAGTTGGCCAGGGGGCCGGAACCGGCGCTGCCCAAATGCGCGGCCAGGAAGGGCGGGACGTACTTGGTCAGATCGGCAGTGATGGGCAGGGTGATAATGTAGGTGCCGTAAACGTTGTCGGGCTCGGTGTCCACGCGAAAATACAGGATCGCGTGGCCACGCGGTCGCTGCGGATCGCCGATTTCAAACTGCAGGTCCATTGGCGCAAGTATAGATTAGGGTTGCGGCGATAGCAAAGGCGAGGACGCGCGGAAAATTTGATGACAGTCTGCCATTGCGAACGCGCGTTCTCCAATGATAGCGTACCGGCGAACCGCCAGCGGAGCGGTGATTATATCAACCACGGAGGACTCGGTATGTTGGCAACTGCTCAGACGTGCGCTGTCATCGGATTAGACGGCCAGATAATTCAGGCGGAGACTGATATATCGCCGGGACTGCCGGCGTTCCACATCGTTGGCCTGCCGGACACGGCGGTGCAAGAGGCCAAAGAGCGGGTGCGGGCGGCGCTGCGCAACAGCGGCTGCGAATTCCCCATGCGACGTATCACCGTAAACCTGGCGCCCGCGGATTTGAAGAAAGCCGGGCCGGCTTATGACCTGCCCATCGCGGTGGGCATATTGTTCAGCACCGGACAGGCGCCGCCCACTACGGATCCAGCGATATTCCTCGGCGAGTTGTCGCTGGACGGTGGGCTGCGACACACGGCAGGCATCCTGCCGATGGTTTCCGTGGCGCGGGACCAGGGCATAGGCTCGGTCTACGTGCCGGCGGTCGACGCGGCCGAAGCGGCCCTAGTGGACGGAGTACGGGTTTACCCCGTCGACACGCTGGCACAGCTGCTTTCCCACCTGCAGGGCGAGACGGCGATATCACCATTCCCGCAGAACGGCGTCCACCTCAATGGGAACCGTGAGCAGCCCGGCAACACGGATCTCTGCCACATTCGGGGGCAGGACCACGCCAAGCGGGCGCTGGAAGTGGCCGCCGCGGGATTCCACAATATCCTGCTGAGCGGGCCGCCGGGTTCGGGCAAGACCCTGCTGGCCCGGGCGCTCCCCGGCATACTGCCGTACCTGACCGCCGACGAAGCCTTGGACGTCACCAAGATCTACAGCGTGAGCGGCAACCTACCGCCGGACAGCCCGCTGATCGCCCAGCGGCCGTTTCGGGCTCCGCACTACACGATATCCAACGCCGGCCTGGTGGGCGGCGGACGCATGCTCCGTCCCGGGGAGATCACGCTGAGCCACCGGGGAGTGCTGTTCCTGGACGAACTGCCCGAGTTCGGGCACGCCGCACTGGAATCGCTACGGCAGCCCCTGGAGGATAAAACGGTAACCATCACGCGGGTCAGCGGCACGGTGACCTATCCGGCGAGTTTCATGCTGGTGGGAGCGATGAACCCGTGTCCGTGCGGTTATGCCTCGCACCCTCGCAAGGAGTGCGTATGCAGCCCGTCAGCTTTAGCGCGGTATCAAAGGCGCATCAGCGGACCGCTGCTGGAACGCATCGACATCTTCGTGGAGGTTCCGCCGGTGGAATACGACAGCCTGCTGGGTCGAGCGGAGGCAGAGAGTTCAACCGCGGTGCGGGAACGCGTGATCGCCGCGCGAGCCATTCAGGAATCGCGGTTCTCGCAGGCACCGGAGGCTGCCGGGAACTCGAACGCTGAAATGTCCGGATCCGCGATTTGGGACCACTGCAATCTGCAGGATGACACGCAGGCGCTGTTGCAGCGGGCATCCCAGCAACTGGACCTCTCGGCGCGGGCGCTGCATAGGGTGGTCAAGGTGGCGCGCACGGTCGCTGATCTCGCCGGAGCCGAACGGATAGGACCGGCGCATCTTGCCGAGGCGCTGCAATACCGCGCGCGGGAGTTGAGCTGACCATCATTGGTGAATTCCGAACCTGACGGTCGCGCCAAGCCTCGGCGCTAGCGGAAGAGGTGACGCAGCACGAAGGAAACGGCCTGGCGCAATTTGGTGTGCTGGGCCACGCGGACAGTGATGTAGATGTGCCCGCTGGCTCCGCCGTCCAGTCCGGCGTTGCCCTGGCCGCGAAGACGGAGGCGGCGGCCGTCAGCGACGCCGGCAGGTATGGTGGCGCTGAGCCACAGCTCCCGCCGAAACCGCTGCTCTCCGGCGCATCGCCAGCACTGACTGGCCTCCAGGGTCTCCTCCGGCTCGAATCCGGTCCCCCGGCAACGCTGACAGGTCTCCGTACGCGTAACCGGGAACACCTTGCGCATTCCCTGTCTTGCCTCCCGGCGCGTTATCAACAGGGCGGCTTCAATGTCCTCACCACGCTGGGGTGACGACGGAGAATAGGCGCGAGGACGCGAGGGGCGGGTTGAGCCGGGGCGGGTACCATTCTGCTGACTACGGCGGCGCGGCGCGGTGGGCGGTTCGCTCTCCCCATAGACGTCGTAGTGGCGGCGGCGCTGGGGATCAGACAGGGTGGCGTACGCCTGATTGATCTCTTTCATGCGGGCTTCAGCTTCGGGCCCGGCGTTGAGGTCCGGATGGTACTGCCGGGCCAGCCGGCGGTAGGCGGCGCGGATTTCTTCCGTCGTGGCTGCCGCCGGGACGCCTAGGATGCTGTAGCAATCGCCGTTCATGATGCTGCTGCGATGTGCCATAATCCTAGCAGGTAATACTAGGAATAATCACTGGTGATACCAGCGAGTTTGCCAATTGTCAGCGCGGATGATACCCTGAAAGTGTCGGGGCGGGGCGTAGCGCAGCCCGGTAGCGCACCTGCATGGGGTGCAGGGGGTCGCCAGTTCGAATCTGGCCGCCCCGACCATCTTAACCGGTACTTGAATGCAGAGGCGTCCTTCGGGGCGCCTTTTCGCTTCACATGGCGGTGCGCCCGCCGTCCACGACCACCTCGCTCCCGGTGACAAAGGACGCTTCGTCGGAGGCCAGGTAGACCACGGCGTAGGCGATGTCCTCAGGACGACCGATACGACCCAGAGGCACGCGTCGGCGTTGCTCCTCATCGCTGAGCCCACTGCCGCGATTGGCGCGGGACTCCTGCAACATGGGGGTGTCGATGGGGCCGGGATGCACTGAGTTGCACCGGATGCCCTCGCCGGCGTGCTGGATGGCGGTGGACTTGGTGAAAAGCCGCACGGCGCCCTTGGTGCTGCTGTATCCCGCCAGGTTGTAGTCGTTCCCGACCAGGCCAGCGGTGGAGGATATGTTCACGATGCTGCCGCCGCCGGCCTCGCGCAGGGCGGGCAGGGACGCCTTGGTACCCAGGAACACCCCCTTGGCGTTGACGTCGAAGAGGCGGTCCCATTCTTCGACGGTCATCTCCTCGATACTGCGGCCGAGGACTATTCCGGCGTTGTTCACCAGCACGTTGAGTTTGCCATACTCGGAAACCGCGGCGTCCACCGCGGCCTGCCAGTCGGATTCGCTGATGACGTCCAGATGGACGTAGGTGGCCTGGCCGCCCAGTTCCTTGATTTCGGCCTCCACCCGGCGACCCTCGTCGTCGAGGATGTCGCCGAAGACCACGGACGCACCCTCGGCGGCGAACATCCTGGCCTCCACCGCACCCTGACCGCGCGCGCCGCCGCTG
Organism: Dehalococcoidia bacterium; assembly: GCA_022827095.1. GTDB lineage: Bacteria > Chloroflexota > Dehalococcoidia > Lucifugimonadales > UBA3495 > Bin87. The sequence continues at coordinate 85,998 of JAJDTP010000017.1, read as the reverse complement.
ATGAGAGCAACCTTACCGTCGAGCCTGCCCATAGTTTGTCTCCTTATGCAAAATGAAAATGGTTGCGGTCACCCGTCAGAATCTGGATTTTCAAGAGTAAGTGTTCAGAATCCAGGAGGTTGTCATTGCGGGGCGCTTGTGCCGTGGCAATCCCGACACCGTAGCGGCAATGTCCGCCTCAAAGGATTTCCCTACGCCACCGAGATTGCCGCGCTTCGCTCGCAATGACACCCGCAAGTCTGAACAGTTACTTTCAAGATTATTAGACTGACAGGATAAGGGAAACGTAATCCCGAAAATTCTGGTGTCCAGCAAATGCTGATTTTGACGAAGTCGCCCGGTGGCGGTTACTCATGCCCGAACATCAGCCGACCCACGTCAAAAACGAACCCCGGCAGAACGTCCTCTCCATCCAGCACCGCCGGATCCTCCAATATTTCCGTCTCACGACCGGGGCGAAAGATATAGACGCGACGATCAATAGCGTCCAGCATCCAGCCCAGGCGGGAGCCGGCTTCCATCCACTCGGCCATTTTGTCCAGCAACGGGGTCAGCCGGTCGCTGCGGGAGCGGACTTCCACGACAAAGTCGGGCGCGCCGTTGATGGTGCTGCGCAACTCCAGCTCGGTCAGATTGTCGAACCGTCCCTGGGTGATCCAAGCGGCGTCAGGCATGTACTGTGCGCCGCTGGGGAGCCGGAACGCGATGGTTTGGGAAAAGCACATTCCGGGATGCTGCCGGTTATACATCTCCAGGTCTGCGTTGATTACCGTCTCGTCGCGGTTGCTCAAAGGGCCTGACGGAGCCATTACGATCAGCTCTCCCTGGGCGGAAAATTGGAAGTCATAGGGTTCGTTGTCCCGAGAGAGTTGGCACAGGCGCTCGCCGAAATCCGGCGCGCTTCCGTCCACGCCCAGGGCCTTCAAGTTCAGGCGCAGTTCGCTGCCGAAGGCCATGGGCATGTCGGGTTCGTAATGGGGAGCATCGGGCGCCTCGACGGTTGGGCCTTTCGGCGTGCTCGTAACCATTTCTCAAACCTCTATGACTATCACGTTCTGGATTCCCGCTTTCGCGTGAATGACGGAGAAATGCTTACCCGGTGATGACTTCCTTGAACTCGCGTATGGCGTTGATATGGGCATCGGCCCCGGTCAGGTTAGCCGACATGGTGTTCACGGAAAAGTGTGATGCGCCCATGCCGCGCCACTCTTCAGCCCGGGCCTGCCAGAACTCCGGGTCGCCGTCGGAGTAATTGACCCGCGGCTCCATGCCGATGGCGTCGGGATCGCGGCCGACGGAAGCGGCAGCCTCGCGCACCTTGGCTATGGCGGTGGCGGCCTGGGGATCGTCGGACTGGAACTGGGGGAACCATCCATCGGCGCAACGTCCCACCCTGCTGAGCACGGGGTCGGTGGGGATCGGCCCACGGGCGCGGCTGCCGGCGCCCATCCACAGCGGGATCGGCCGCTGCACCGGCAGGGGGTTGATGCCGGCATTGGTGACGTTGTGGTAACGGCCGTGGAAATCGACGACTTCTTCCGTCCAGAGGCGGCGCAACAGTTCCATCTGCTCCTCGGCGCGGCGGCCGCGGGTGGAGAAGTCCTCGCCAAGGGCCTCGTACTCCACGGGGTTCCAGCCGATGCCGACGCCGAGACGCAAGCGGCCACCGCTGAGCACATCGACTTCCGCCGCCTGCTTGGCGACCAACGCCGTCTGACGCTGGCCAAGAATTACGATTGCCGAGACCAACTCGACAGTGGTGGTCAGGGCGGCCATGTACCCGAAGGCCACGAAGATCTCGTGGAACATGCTGTCCTTGGTGTAACTGCCCATCCACGGCTGGTGGTAGGCGGTGTCCGCGCCCAATACGTGGTCGTAAGCGATGATGTGGGCGTAACCGAGTTCCTCGGCCGCCTGCACGTAATCGCGCACGGCGACGGGGTCGGAACCGATTTCGGTCTGGGGAAAAACGACTCCGATCTGCATCGGTCGATCAGGCATGACTACGCTCCTGTTAACGGGGGACGGGTTGGACCGGGCGATTTTATCGTGTGGGGTGTCGGCCGGGCAATCGGAGCACGGCGCTCACGCGTACCCACTTGTCTTTTACATCGATAAACAGGATGGACAGGATTTGATTGATTGCTGGAAACGCCCCGCACTCTGGACGGTGTCATAAGCAGAGCAGACAGCCGTCGTTTCCGGCATCCTATGCATCCTGTTCATTGATGTAAGTTTGTTTCCACGGTCGTCAAACTGGGCACGTATAAGGAGCACGGCGTCGGTGTATAACATTGCCGCCAATGTGGGATCTGAGCCCAGGCTCATGACCTCAAGGCGTGGCCCACACCAGGTTCCAGATCAGGAAGAACACGATGACGGCCACCCAGCCGGTGACGAACGCGATCCGATAGATGCGGGTGAACCACGGGTGTTCCCAGAAGGGCAGGCGCCTTTCGCGAGCCCAATGGGCATCGTCGCTGCCGCCGGCCCAGATCCAGTGCCCGAATTTCCTCGCCAGTTCCATTGTGAAAGCCTTAGTTCTCGACGCGATTGCCGCGCTACGCTCGCAATGACAACCAAACTATTTGCCGCGCTGCGTCTGCAACGACAACCCAACTAAAGGATCTGCGACAGGAAGTGCTTCACCCGCTCGTGGCGTGGGTTGTTGAAAAACTCGTCGGGCGGCAGGTCCTCGACGATCTGACCCTCATCGAACATCACGATGCGGTCGGCCACTTCCCGCGCGAAACCAAGCTCGTGGGAGACGGCCAGGATGGTCATCTGAGACTCGGCCAGTTCGCGCATGACCTCGAGCACTTCCTTGATCATCTCGGGGTCAAGGGCAGAGGTGGGCTCGTCAAAGAGCATGATGTTGGGCTGCATGGCCAGGGCGCGGGCGATGGCAACGCGCTGCTGCTGGCCTCCGGAGAGTTGAGCGGGATACTTGTCGGCCTGCTCGGGGATGCCGACGCGCTCCAGGAGCTCCATGGCGACGCCCTCGGCCTCGTGGGAAGGCATATGGCGAACTTTTGTGGGCGCCAGGGTGATGTTGCGCAGCACCGTCAGGTGGGGGAACAGGTTGAAGGACTGGAAGACCATGCCCACGTCGCGGCGGATGGCGTCGATGTTGCGCACGTCGTTGGTCAGCTCGATGCCATCGACGATGATGTCCCCGCGCTGGTGCTGCTCCAGGCGGTTGATGGTGCGGATAAAAGTGGACTTGCCAGAGCCGGAAGGGCCGATGATCACCACGACCTCGCCCTTCTGGACAGTGGTGCTAACGCCCCGCAAGGCGTGGAAGTTGCCGTACCACTTGTGCACGTCGCGGCACACGATGATGTCTTCGACGGGATCCGTGGTTCCGTTGGTAGTCATGGTGGCCTCCGGTGCGGCGGGCGCTACTGGGCATTGTTGCGGAGTCGGCGGCGAGGCCGGCGGGCCTGGGTTCGCGCGTGATCAGCCATCTGTTGCTGCAACTCGGTGTGTCTTCAACGCATCATTCGCTACCGCTCTCCCACCCCCAGGTGACGCTCGATACGGCCGCTGATGTGGGACATGCCGAAGCAGAATATCCAGAACACCAGGGCCAGGAAGATGAACACCTCCTGCACGTCGTCCAGGTACGGGAGCATGTTGTTTTCGACGTAGGTAGTGGCAAACTTGCGGCTGAGTTCTACGATGTCCAGCATCCCGATGATATAAACGAGACTGGTGTCCTTGAATAGCGCGATAAACTGGCCCACGATGGCTGGGATGACGTTGCGGATGGCCTGCGGCAGGGATATCAGCAAGGTGGTCTGCCAGCCGGGCAGGCCCAGGGCGCGGGCGGCTTCGGCCTGCCCGGGATGGAGCGCCTGCAATCCTCCGCGAATGTTTTCCGCCATGTAGGCGGCGCTGAAGAGCGTAATGATGATGGCAGCGCGCAGCAGGGCGTTGAGCGGGAAGTTTTCCGGGAACGCCAGCGGAACCAGTACCTGCGACATGAAGAGCAGGGTTATCAGGGGTACGCCCCGGAAGACCTCGATGAAGACCACGCACAGCAACTTGACCACGGGCAGCCGACTGCGCCGTCCCAGGGCCAGCGCGATCCCGATGGGGAAGCTGACGACGATGCCGGCCACCGCCAGCAGGAGGTTCAGCATCAACCCGCCCCAGTACAACACGGAGACCGGCTGCAGGCCGGGAACTCCGGGAAGGCCGCGCAGGAGCACCAGGGTCAGCAAGAACGCGGCCACGCTGAGGATGGCGACCCAACGCCAAGTGCCCAATCGAGTGTAACGGGCCAGCGCCCAACCCAGCAGCAGAGACGGCACATTGGCCAGGAGGAGCAGGCGCACGTCCCACCCCATGCGTTCCAGGCTGTAGGGCAGGAACGCAAACAGCGCGACCACCGTGGCGACGATGATAGCGATACGCCTGGTCAAGCCCTCGCCGGCCACTCCCCACGACATTCCCAACAGCAGGGTCACCAGCAGCAGGGCGGCCTGGGGCCTCCAGAAGCAATTCTGCCCGGCACATGCCTGATCGGTATTGTACTGGCCGATGATCAGCAGGCCACCCAGGGTCGAAACCACCGTAAAGTCGGCGTCGATGAAAAGCCAACGCAGGCCGTACCACAGGGCCCAGGCCGCCAGCGCTCCGACCACAACCGTGAGAGCTGAGTTGTACCAGGTGCTGAACAGGTTGGCGCGGAGCCACCCCACCAGGCCGATCTCGGAACGCGGCGGCGGCAGCTGGGTGGTCACGGGTTCGGTAACGGTGGACACCGGTCAAACTCACGCGATGCGGATGTGGCGGTTGTACAGGTTGCCGATCAGCGAGTAGGCCAGGCTCATGGCGAGATAGGCCGCCATAATGAGGATGAAAATGGAGATGGCGGGTGCGGTCTGCGTCATTGTCTTGGCGACGTTGGTGAGGTCGGCAAAGCCGATGGCGCCGGCCAGGCTGCTGTTCTTGGTGAGATTGAGACACTGGCTGATCAACGGAGGAATGATGATCCGCAGGGCCTGGGGGAAGGTGACCTGGCGCAGGGTGCTCATGGGGGACAGCCCCAGGGCGCGGGCCGCCTCGATCTGTCCCCGGCCCACGGACTGGATGCCGGCGCGGACGATCTCGGCGATGAACGACGAGGTGTACATCACCAGTCCGATCAGCAGAGCCATCAGGCCTCCTGAGATCGTAAAGCCGCCGGCGATTCGGCCGAAAGTACCCTGGGGCGCAGGCTGAGACACGACAAAGGGGGCGCCGGCGACAAAGCTGATAACCAGCCACGCCACAGCCCCGACGACGATGGCGGTGGCGAACCCGCCGATCAGAGGATAGGACGACTGGCCGGTGGTGATCTCGCGCTGGGTCAGGGCGCGATGGACGGCGGTCCCGGCGATTATGCCGGCCACCGCAAGAGCGATCCAGAAAAGGGCCGCGGCCGCTCCATCGGGGAATGGGAAAGGTATCGAAACGCCGGCGTTGTTGATGTACAGGCGGTCAGCGATGACGTACCCTTCGCGGACCTGGGGCAATGCCAGCACGATGTAGAACCAGAAGTAAAGCTGAATGAGCAGGGGAACGTTGCGGAAGAACTCGATATAGACCAGGGCCACCTTGGCCACCAGCCAGTTTCCTGATAATCGGCACACGCCGACGAAGATTCCGAGCAGCGTGGCCAGGATGACGCCAACGATGGAGACCACGATGGTATTGACCGCTGCGACGACGAAGGCGTAAAGGAACGTGTCCGACGTCTCGTAGGGGAGAAAGTGCTGGCCGATGGGCGTCTGGTAAGCGCGCTCCAGGAAGCTGAACCCGTAGGGAATTTCCCGCTCGTCAATGGCGTTGGCGATGTTGAAGAAGAACCAGGCGACCAGAAAGACCACCAGGAATCCGGACAGGATCTGCGCGGTCCATTGGATGACCAAGGCATGCCGCCAGATGGGGATGCCCTGATAGGTGAGGTTTTGCAGTATGGCGGCCATCGAAAAAGGAATTAGTTCTTCTTTGCCGTGTTTTCAGGTGGGCCAGATTTTAGCGCAAATCGCGCGGGCACGCCGGCGGTATTGACGGGCAAAAATCGAGGGTGACCGGTTTGGACCGGTCACCCCGTGAATTGCGTCGGTCACGCAGGAATGTGTGGTTAGCGCAAGGGAGCCGCGTAAATCTGGCCGCCCTTGGGGCAATCCTGGCAGGGAGCGTTGGCCCACAATGCGTTGCGGCCGTTCTCCCGAGGCAGGTTGATGCCGTTGGGTCCCAGGTTCCGATCATAGATCTCGCCGTAGTTTCCGACGGCTTTGATCACGTCCTGGGCGGCGGTCTGGCTCAATCCCAGCGGTTCCTGCCCCCAGGAACCTTCCGTACCGAGCAGACGGTCCACCTTGGTGTCGCCGGTGGCAGCGCTCGGGACGTTATCGGATGTAACACCGTAGGCCTCGGCGTAGATCAGGATGGCCATAACGGTCTTCACGATGTCGAACCACTGGTCGTCGCCGTGGGGCACCACCGGTCCCAGCGGTTCCTCGGAGATGGTTTCAGGCAGGATGACATGGTCGTCGCGATTGGCGAGGGAGGTGCCCAGCGCCGCCAGCTGCGAGCGGTCGTTGGTGAAGGCGTCGCACTGGCCGCTCTCGTAGGCGGCGACCACGGCGGCGGTATCTTCAAAGGTCAGCGCTTCGATGTGCAGATCGTTCTGGTTGGAGAAGTCAGCCAGGTTCAACTCGGTGGTGGTGCCCTGAGTCACGCAGACCGAGGCATCATGGAGTTCCAGCGCGCTGCTGATGCCCAGGGACTTGTTAACCATGAAGCCCTGGCCGTCGTAGAACATGGTCTGGGCGTAGTTGCCCCACTGGGCGTCGCGGGAGGTGGTCCAGGTAACGGTGCGGACCAGCATGTCGACCTCGCCGGACTGGATGGTGGGCCCGCGCTCGGCGGCGGTGATCAAACGGATCTCAATGGCGTTCGGATCGCCCACCACTGCGGTAGCAAGGGCGCGGCACAGGTCGATGTCGAAGCCGACGTTGTTGCCGGAGGCGTCGAGGAATCCGTAGCCGGGGACGTCGTTGCGGCTGGCGCAGATGACGTGACCGCGGTCCATCACGGTCTGGAGGCGGTTGCCAACCTGGACGTCCTGGGATTCAGTGGGCGTGGGAACGGCTTCGGCGGTGGGGGGCTCGGGCATGGCGGTTGCGGCGGCGGGGGGAGCCGTGGGTTCCGCGACGGGAGCGGGCGCGGTGGGCTCGTCTCCGGTGCAGGCCATCATGGCCATGATGCCGGCCATCACCATCGCGCCGGCGACGTACTTAAAATATCGCTTCATTACCGGTTTCCTCCTGGGTTTTCTATGGCGCACTTCAGTGGCGCAAAATTCATACCCATGATAGGACAGCGCACTCCATTTTGACAATCATAATGACAGCGCAAATGAATGGATATGCGAGCCCGCTATGCAAACGACCACAATGAGAGGGCGGCGGCGCCGAATATCTTGGCCAGGTCAGCTTTAGGACACCATTCTTCCATCTGCCGCCGGGTGTAACGCAGGGAGTTGCGATAGCCTTCTCGGTTGGTGACGCGGGGCCAGTCCGAGCCCCAGATCATGCGATCCGGGCCGAAGGCATCGTAGGCCATGCGCACGTAGGGCGGCGTGTTCCGGTAGGGGAAGGGCGGATCGCTGATCTCGCCCATGCCGTGGATCTTCATGACGGTGTTGGGGAAGCGGGCCAGGGTCAGGGACTGCCGAAACACGTCGTCGGGCGGCATTTCCGGCGCACCGATGGCGTGGATGCCCATGCCGGCCAGGTGCTCAATGATGACGGTGAGATCGGGCAACTCTTCCACCAGCCTGGCGAATTCGTCGGACGCAAAGCCCTCGGCTGGACCGCCAACGCTGACGGACACGCCCAACCGGGCGGCGGTGCGCCAGATGGCCAAGGGGTCGTTTCCCGGCGAGCGGTGGAAGTTGCGGATGCGCAGGGTCTCGGCGCCGGCGTCGCGCAGGCCTTCCAAGGTGTCGGGGGCCGCCGGGTCATCCACGTCCACGCGGCAGACCACGGCCAAGCGTCCGGGGAAACGCTGGCGGCACTCCAGCACGTAGGAGTTATCCAGGGTGGCGGTGGACTGAACCAGCACCGTTTTGGCGACGCCGTTCAGTTCCATCTGGGCCAGCAGCATCTCCACCGGCTCGTAGTGGTCGCGGCCGATGTGGACGTGGGTATCGACGATGGTCATGGTTGCATCCCCCAGGATTCGGGTGATGGGAAAGCGCCCGATCGAAGGCGCGCGTAGCGGTTGCAGAGCATAGCAAATCGGCACATTTGCTGCTACTCTGACAGCCATCCAGAGGAGGTATGCACTATGATTTCGCAAGCAGAAAATGTGACGCTCACGCAAGTCGGGGCAGGCACGCCCATGGGCGAACTGATGCGCCGCTACTGGATGCCCGCCCTGCTGTCCTGGGAGTTGGCGGAGCCGGACGGAGAGCCGGTTCGGGTCAAGCTGCTGGGCGAGGAACTGGTGGCCTTCCGCGACACCGACGGGCGCATCGGCCTGCTTGACGAGTTCTGCCCGCACCGCCTGGTGTCGCTGTGGCTGGGCCGCAACGAAGACTGCGGCCTGCGCTGCGTGTACCACGGCTGGAAGTTCGACGTGGACGGGCAGTGCGTGGACATGATGAACGAGCCGGAGGACAGCGACTTTCCGTCCAAGATGACGACCACTTCCTATCCGACTATCGAGTTGGGTGGCGTCATCTGGGCCTACATGGGTCCGAAGGAACACATGCCGCCGCCGCCGAAGTTCGAATGGGCCGCCGTGCCGGCTACCCATCGTCACGTCACCAAGAACATCCAGGAGTGCAACTGGCTGCAGGCGCTGGAGGGCGGGATCGACTCGGCGCACGCCACGATACTGCACCGGACGCTGCGGGTGGACACGCCCCACGCCGGCTTGCGGGTCGACTCGCCGCACGTGCAGGGCAAGCCGCCGGAACTGGAGGTGGACATCACGGACTACGGCTACCGCTACGCCGGCATCCGGTCGCTGGGCGATGAGGGCAACCATGTGCGGGCGTACCACTTCGTGATGCCCTTCCACCAGATCCGCGCCAGCCAGCGCGGCTATCGCGGACAGGCGGGGCCGGTAGGGTTCCTCGCCTCCGGTCACATGTGGGTACCCATGGACGACCACAACGTGATGGTGTGGAACTGGGACCTCTCCTACGATGAGCCCATCGAGGAGCAGGAACGTGTCGACATGGACCGCGGCTATGGCCGTGGGCCGGAGCACATGCTGACCGACTTCCGCACCCGCGTGAACCGGGACAACAACTGGATGATTAACCGGTCGGTGCAGAAGACCGAGACCTTCAGCGGCATCGACGGGGTGAACGCGCAGGACGTCGCCGTGCAGGAGAGCATGGGCCACATCGTAGATCGCTCGCGAGAGAACCTCTCGCGCACGGACATGGCCATCATCTACGCCCGGCGACAGCTTCTGCAGGCGGCGCGCTCGGTGGCCGAGGGCGGGACGCCGCCCGGCGTCGGGGACAACTACTACATGCTTAGGCCGTCGCAGGCGATCCTGCCGGTGGGAGTGGACTGGCGCGACGCGCTATGGGACGACCTGTATCCGGACGGGTCGCAGTCGCGGAACGGGACGAAGTAAAAGCAACGGCGCATACGGGCACAATGTAGGGGCGAATGATTATTCGCCCCTACGGCTACCATGGGCCTCAACCACATGAGACAATAGGCGTATGACTTCAGCGGAACACGAAACCCACCAGCAGAAGCACGCCCGTTTGGCTCGGCAACTGCTCGATCAGGCCGACCACGAGATGATGGCAGGCGACCTGCTGCAATCCTCGGAGAAGCTGTGGGGAGCAACCAGCCATGCGCTGAAGGCGTTTTGCGAGAGTAGAGGCTGGCGGCACGGCAAGTACGCACAGCGTGAGCATGCCGTCAAGCGGCTGGCGGTGGAACGGGATAGACCCGCCATTCTTGACGCATTTCGAATAGCCGAAGCCTGCCACGCCAACTTTTACAACGATTGGCTAACTGCTGAAGAGTTGGAAGAGAACCGCGAATCCATTCACAGGCTTATTGCGACTGTCCTAGAGGGGCAGAACTATGACGACCAGTGAAACCGAAACCCAAATGCACGCTGGCACAGCCTGGAGATTGTTGGCAGAGGCCGATCACACGCTGATGACGCAAGACTTGCCGCTGACCGGCGAAAAGCTGTGGCAGGCCACTCTGCACGCGGTCAAAGCACTCTGCGCTATCCGGGGATGGGAGTATGCGGGCGACAATGCCTATGTCCAACTCCTGGATTTCGTGAAATGTCTCGCCGCAGAAAAGGACGATGAGACCATCAAACTCGGCTTCCTCATAGCACGCCATTGCCACGCCAATTTCCAATACGATTGGATGGAGTTTGATGACCTGGATGAGCATCGCGCACGTATCCGCCGGTTGGTGGAGCAGATACTGGCAGGGATTGAGTGACGCGCTAGCCTTGCCAATATCTGAAAGAGAAACGCCCCGACAGGATGAACCTGCCGGGGCGTTTCATTGCCCTTTCTTTGAGCAGGTACCTAGCCTTCCTTCAGCGCCGGTATCACCTTGGTGCCGAGGAGTTCGACGGAGCGCATCACGTCCTCGTGGGCCATGTGGCCCTCGTTGCCGTAGATGAGGATGTAGCCGGGATCGAGGTCCTTGCGGATGTGGCGCAGCTTCTCGGTCACGGTCTCGGGGCTGCCGACGATGATGTTGTAGGCGTCCTGCAGGTCCTCGTAGGTCATGCGGCGACCCATGGTGCCGGTGCCGATGAGCGGGCGCGACATCTTGATGCGCAGGGCCTCGCGGGACTGGTAGCCGGGCGGGTCGTTGAATTCCATGGGCCCACGGTTGCGGTGGTTCTCGGTCCACAGGAAGGTGCGGCCGATCTCCTGGGCCTTCTCGTCGGTGTCAGCGACGAGGCAGCGGATCAGATAGCCGAAGTGCTCGGGGCCAGCCTCGTAGCCTTCCTCGGCGGCGGTCTCGTGGTAGATGCCCTTGAGCTGCTTGGTGAGGTCGAGCAGGGAGCCCAGGTTCATGTACGGATAGCGGTGCTTGGCGGCCCAGATCACGGACTCAGGGCTGCCGGTGCCGGGGAACCAGACCGGCGGGTGCGGCTTCTGGATGGGCACGACCCAGGGGTTGACCATGCGGTGGGGCCAGTACTCGCCCTCCCAGCGGAAAGGGCCGGGCTGGGTCCAGCACTTGACGATGAGGTCGTGGGCCTCCTCGAAGCGCGGGCGGTTCTCGGTGGGAGGGTATCCGGCGTGGAGGGTCTCCACGGCGGTGCCGCGGACGAAGCCGGAGATGACGCGGCCGCCGCTGATGCAGTCCAGCATGGCGATCTCTTCGGCCATCTTCACCGGGTCGTTGACGGCGATGACGTTGCCCAGCATGGCGATCTTCGCTTTCTTAGTGCGCTGGGTGATGACGGCGGCGTCCACGTTGACGGAGGGCTTCATGCACCAGTAGGAGCTGTGGTGCTCGTTGGACATGATGCCGTCGAAATTGACCTCATCGGCCAGCTGGTACTGGTCATGATAGTTGGAGTAGAGGACATGGGCCTTTTCGGGGTCGAAATAGGTGTTGGGGAAGTGCATCCGCCCCGATTCCCAACCTTCCAGGTCATCCTCGGTGACGTGGCCGTAGGGCTGTTCGGAGAACCAGAATACTTCGAGTTCGTGCGCCATGATGTTCGCTCCTTCTCACTGAATTCCGGCTTTCGCCGGAATGACGGACGGTATTGCGGGACGTTGGCAGAGGTCAGAGGCTGTTGAGGAATCCGGTTACGGCGGCGACGAATTCGCTGCGCTTTTCCACGGCCGGCGAGTGCCCGCAGTTGTCGATGATGCGCAGCTGGCTGCCCTGGATGGCCTGCTGGAACAGGTGCCCGCACTCGACCGGAATGATGGCGTCCTGGTTGCCCCAGACGATCAGAGTGGGCGTGCCGACGCGGGACAGCGTATGGGGAAGGCTGGGGTTGTGGAGGTAGGGCTTCCAGCACAACTGGGATGCCATGATGGCGTTGGAGTGAACGACCAACTGCTCTTCGGGAGACAGTTCGCGGCTGTAGTTCTCGTAGTTCTCGACCTGGCTGGGATCGTGGAAGCGCTGCTGGAGGCGCGTGTCGGCGGACACCATGAAAATCTCCGCTATCTCGCCCTCTCGAGGCTTGATGCCAGCCGGATCCACCAGGACCAGAGCATCGATATTGTGGTCGTCCATGGCCGCCATTTCAGCTGAAACCCAGCCGCCCATCGAAGAGCCCATCAGGATGATGTCCTGCAGGCCCAGGGCCTCGACGAACATGTGGTTGAAGTGGGCCACGTCATGGATGGTCTTGACCCAGTCAGGGGCCTCGGTGCCGTTGAAACCGGGCTGGCTGGGGACGTACACGGTGTACTCGGCGGACAGGTCCTCGTGCCAGGCCTGCCAGCCGTTGGAGCCGCCGGCGCCATGGAAGAAAACCAGCGGCGGACCACTGCCGCCGGAGTACATTTCGACGGCAGTACCGTTGACATTTACGGTAGTGCGGGAACCACTCTGAACTGTTGTCATACTCTCGTTCCTGTGCGGGGTGAGGATGGCGTTATTCTGTTACAGGGGTAAAGGGATGTCAAGGTAAAGCGCAGGGGCAGCAATCAATCGTCAGAAGCAGGATTTATGGGATTTATGGATTATCAGGATTAGGAGGACTCTACTCCAAATGGTCTCAATCATGTCAATCCCATAATCCGGCAAATCCTGCTTCTGACAACCCCTCTGACGCCAACGTCTTGCCACTGCTAGAATCGGGGCCATGACTGCGCACCTGGACGTCAACGACCCACGGTTTGCCCGCGCTGCCGCCGCCATCCTGGAACGGCACGAGCGCAACGAGCCGGAGGCCAACATCACCTCCGCCGTTCGCGATTTCCTGATCCTCACCGGCCTGGCCAATGCCGAGCAGATGGTAGAGGAAAACCCGCCCTCGGACGGCAGCCGGCGCGCCGTTGACCTGACCGCGCTGGACACCTTCATCGAGTTCAAGCGGCGGATTGGCACCGCCGCCAGCGGCGAACCCGACCCCGATAACGTGCGGCAACTGGACGACTACCTGGCGCAGTCGGCGGCGCAGGGACGGGTGCGCATGGGCATCCTCACCGACGGCCGGCGCTGGGTGTTGCGCTGGCCCGGGGCCGGCGACGTGCGTTCGACGCGGCCCTACGCCTTCACCCTGGACGAGCCGCAGGGTTGGCTGCCGCTGTACGAATGGCTGCGGGATTCCGCGCTGGTGTCGCTGGAAGACGTCGTACCGGACCGGGAGGGCATCGCCGAGCACTTCGGTCCCGATAGTCCCGCGTACCAGCGCGACATCGCCGCCCTGAAAGCGCTCTACGCAGAGAACGCGCATCTGGAGACCATACGGGTCAAGCGGCGGCTGTGGTACGACCTGCTGCGCACCGCCCTGGGCGAACTGGCCTTCAGCACGGAGGGAATGGAACGCGGGGAGACGACCCAACCGCGAATGACCCAGGCGGGGCGCGAATGCACGGAAGAGATGGACGACCTGTTCGTCCGGCACACCTACCTGGGCGCCGTGATCGGTATGGTGGTGCAGGCGTCCTTCGGCATCGACATCCGGCGGCTGGCCGAGACCGACCCTGCCGACCTGCTGCAGGGCCGCGAGCTGTACCGGGCCACCGGCTTGCAGGGGGTGCTGGAATCGGACTTCTTCGCCTGGCCGGTTGAGGTGGGCGGCAATCCGCTGCTGCAAACGCTGGCCCGTCGGGTGGCCCGTTTCCAGTGGGCCGACGCTCCGCCGGACACCGCCGCCGTCCTGTACGAGACGGTGATCCCGCCCGACGAGCGCCGGCAGTTGGGCGAATACTACACGCCGGCCTGGCTGGCGCGGGTCATGGTACGGGAGTTGGTGGACGACCCCCTGCGCCAGCGGGTGCTGGACCCGGCCTGCGGCTCCGGCACCTTCGTGGCCGAGGCGGTGCGGCATTTCCTGGAGGCGGCGGGGGATCGTCAGAAGCAGGATTTTCGGGATTCCGGGATTAGCAGGATTGGGCACGCTGGCAGTCCTCGCCAACTCAATCCTGGACATCCCGACAATCCTGTAAATCCTGCTTCTGACAGCTCGGTGAACCTTGATCCCAAGGAGTTGCTGGACCGGCTGCGCAGCGCGGTGACGGGGATCGACGTGCATCCGGTGGCGGTGCATCTGGCGCGGGCCGCCTGGACCCTGGCGGCGCGTCCGGCGATCAGCGCGGCGCACGAGGCGGGGTTCGACGCATCGCTATCCATACCGGTGTACCTGGGCGACGCCTTGCAGCTGCGCTTTCGCACCGGGGACCTGTTCGCCGAGAACGAAATCGCCATCGAGGTGCGGGACGAGGCGAACACGGAACTGTTCTTCCCGGTCAGCCTAGTGGAACGGGCCGAGAACTTCGACGCGCTGATGGGGGACGTATCGGCATACATCGAGACGGGCGAGGACGCCCTGCTGGCCCTGGACGACAACCACGTCAATGATCTGGCCGAGCGGCAGATGATCGGCGAGACCATCAAGACCATGCAGCGGCTCCACGACGAGGGGCGCGACCACATCTGGGCCTACTACACGCGGAACATGGTGCGTCCGGTGGCGCTGTCCCGGGCCAAGGTGGACGTGGTGATCGGCAACCCGCCGTGGATCAACTACAACCAGACGGCGGACATCCTGCGGGACGAGTTGCAGAACCTGAGCCGGAACCGCTACGGCATCTGGGCGGGCGGGCGTTACGCCACCCACCAGGACGTGGCGGGGCTGTTCTTCGCCCGCAGCGTGGACCTGTATCTCAAGGACGGCGGCGTCATCGGGTTCGTGCTGCCCCACAGCGCGCTGCAAGCCGGACAGCATTCCAAGTGGCGGAGCGGCGTCTGGCGGGCCGGCCGGAGGGGGCCGGCCATCAACGTGGACTTCACCCACAAGCCGGCGTGGGACCTGGAACGGCTGGAACCCAACACCTTCTTCCCGGTGCCGGCCTCCGTGGTGTTCGCCCGCAAGTGCGCGGCGGACGCCGCGGGCAGGCCCCTGGCCGGCGCGGTGGAACAGTGGCGGGGCCGGGCGGGGGCCGATGACGTGGCGAGGGTGTCCTCGGGCATTACCGACACCGGCGTTGTGGGTGATTCTCCCTACGCGGCGCGATCTCGCAACGGCGCAACCATATTCCCGCGGGTGTTGTTCTTCGTCAACGAGACGGAGAACACGGCCATCGTGCAGGCGGCGCGGACGGTCACCGTCAATCCCCGCCGTGGCTCTCAGGACAAAGCGCCGTGGAAGGACCTGGACCTGACTGCAATCACGGGGCAGACCGTGGAACGCCGGCACCTGTTCGACGTGCACCTGGGCGAGACCGTCGCCCCCTACGTGACCCTGGAACCGCTGAAGGCGGTGCTGCCGTTGAAACAAGGCGACCATGCCATTCCCGCCGATGAGCACGGGCCGGGAGGGATCCGGCAGGGCGGCTTGGAACGACGGATGCGGGAACGCTGGCGGACGGTGAGCCGACTGTGGGAGGACAACCGAGCGGCAGCCAATAGGCTGAACCTGCTGGCGCAACTTGACTACATGAGCAAGCTATCGTCGCAACTCGAATGGCAGAGCAACCATGACGACCGACCGGTTAGATTAGTCTATACAAGTTCCGGCCAACCCGCGGCCGCTGTTCTGAAAAGTGACACAGCATTGGTAGAAAATGTATTGTTCTGGGTGGCTTGCAAGGACATTAATGAAGCCAACTATCTGATGGCGATTATCAACAGCGATGTCGTGGCAACCAGTGTGAACAAGTACACCGTTCCGAATTGGGCCGGCAACACTCGTCACTTACACAAGCATGTTTGGAAGTTGCCCATCCCGCAGTTTGACGCCGGGGATTCCCGACACCAGGCAGTGGCCGAGGCCGGCGCCCGGGCGGCGACAGCATCGAGCGACCGCCTGGCCGAGTTGCGTCGGGAGTACGGCGAGCGGCTCACGGTGACCATCGCGCGGCGGGAGCTGCGGAAATGGCTGCGTGGGTCGGCGGAAGGCGCGGCGGTGGAGGGCGCAGTAGCACAGTTGCTGGGCGGGGGAGCGAGTTAGGATATTGATATGCGTAGGATATTAGCTAAGTTGCGTTCTCATCGCCGCGGGGTGGTGATTGAGGCTGCGATTGTTATCGGGGTATTGGCAATCTTGGCCGGAGCAGTGCTGGCGCTGAATTTCTGGTTGACCGACGCCAGCCGAAGCGCAACCGACCCCACTGACATCAGCAGGGTCAGGGACGTGGTCGGCATCGTCCAAGCGTTCGTTTGGGCGTTTCTCATCGTAGCCGGCGGCATTTTCGCTTACCGCAAGCTACAATTGTTCCGGGATTTTGAGCCGCACCTCACGATCACGCAAGCTGTTACGCACCGCCCTATCGGCAATCAGTACACGCATATCGCGGTGACGGCCACGCTGCACAACAGCTCAAAGGTCAAGGTGGAAATCCGCGAGTTCTTCTTCCGTATGCACCAAGTGCGACCATTGAGTGATGAAGACGTAGAATATCGTTACTCTCAGGCGTTCAGCTCTGAAAGGTACTCGGATATTGACTGGCCGGTACTGGAAAACGTCTCCCAACGGTTTGGTCCAAGTGAAAGGGTTATAGAGCCAGGCGAATATCATCACGAGCCTTTCGAGTTCATTGTATCAAAGAACGTTGAAACGATATTGATATATTCGTACTTTTACAATCCCAAACACTCGGAACATTCTCAATCTGCCCAAGGATGGACAGCGACCATAGTCTATGATATAGTAAAACAAACTAGCGACGGAGGTGAATGATGCCTTCTGGCCCCAAAAATGCCAATAGTATGCCTATGCGAAGGTTGGTTGAAGGCACGGCGCCACGTGCGGCTTCACCGAAGCCTTGGCCGCCCGGCAAGCCACCCGGCGGCGATCTGACCCATATAGCCAAACCGGAAAACGAAAATAAAGAGGAGACATTCTAATGACAAATACAAACAAACCTGACGGCGAAGGGATTCCAAAGCCAGCCAGCGTTGATGGCGTTCTGCCTATAATGGAAGGCGAAGTAGTCTATGGTGGAGCCGATCCCAAATTGACCACTACCGTCAAAGCTTGGGCGCCCGGCAAACCGCCCGGCGGCGAGCTGCCATCGCGGCTATCACCAGAAGCCAAAGCGCCGTCGCAGGAGCAGTCCTGAAGGGTAGTTGGCTGGCACAATACCCACGCACCTTTTCCTGTTCGCTTCGGTGGCAGGGTTAGCGAGACCGGCGCGGTTGGCCTCGCTTTTTGTTGTGAGGCCTCTGCTAAGCCGGCCGGCAGTGCTGTGTCGCCTTGATTTGGTGAAAGGCTAACTGGTTTGTCGCTCCGCCGCAGCCTTCGCGCGGATATGCTCCAGCGTCATCCGGTAATGCTCTTCAAGATTGGTCCAGAACTGCGAGGACCCGCCCAACGCTTTCCCCAGACCGCTTGCTATCTCGGGCGTGATGGCCCTCTCCGCTCGGACAATCTCATCTATCACCTGAGGCGAGCAACCCATCCTGTCCGCCAGTTCCTCTTGCGTCATGCCGCGGACTTCGAGCTCTTCCGCCAGGACTTCGCCCGAAGGTATCGCCAAGTCCGAAAACAAGCGCGGGGTTGTATAACGTTCAGTCGTCATAACAGTGAAAATAGTTGGGCTGATGATCCGGTGTCAAGCGCGTATCGGCTCTTGGACGTACCCGCTTTCGTAAATCGTCAGAAGCAGGATTTTCAAGATTTGGGGATTATCAGGATTGGGACCGTTTGGCGATCGAGATCTCCTAATCCTGCAAAATCATAAAATCCTGTAAATCCTGCTTCTGACGTTTCCCCGCCGCAAACCGGGTACGCCTGAGCCCTCTGTCCGGTTTGACACTCCAAATCGGGGGCGCATACACTTCTGACCATTCGACCGGTAAACATCCGGCTGCGACGTTGCACGGAGGATATGCCCGCATGACCACTGCACACACCCACGATCATCCCCACACGCACCCGCAGGCGGCATCGGAGATGCGCGGGGCGGCGCTGGCGTTGCTGAACAGCCTGGACGCCGCGCAGAAAGCGGCCATCACCTACAGCTACCACGACGGCGAGCGGATCTTCTGGTATTACCCGCCGCTGAACCGGCATGGCTTGATGCTGCGGGACATGACCGAGGAGCAGAGGGGACTGGCCTACGCGCTGATGGCCACCGGCCTCACCGAGGATTCCAACCGGCAGGCCCAGTTGATCATCGAGCACGAGGACGTGCTGGGTCCGCTGGAGCAGGAAGCGGGGCGCGTGACGTTCCTGCGGGACACGCTGTGGTACGCCTGGACCATCTTCGGCGATCCCGCCAGCGACGCCGAGCCGTGGGGCTGGAGGGTGGAGGGACACCACGTTTCGCTGCACTACAGCATCTGGGGCGACCGGGTGCTGTCCGTCACGCCGTTCTTCTTCGGCGCCAACCCGGCCGAGGTGCGCAAGGGACCCAAGGAGGGCCTGCGCATCCTGGGCGCCAGCCAGGACATCGCCCTGGAACTGATGGAGAGCCTGGACGCCGGCCAGAAGAGCAAGGCGATCATCTATGACGAGGCGCCGGCGGACATCATCACCTTCAACTCATCCAAGGCGTCATTGCCCAAGGAGGAAGGGTTGGCCGCCACCGCCATGTCGGGCACCCAACGCGAGATGCTGATGTCGCTGGCCAGCGAGTACGTGAACCGGATCCGCTCCGACCTGGCCGAGGAGAAGCTGACCGCCCTGCGCGAGGGCGGTCTGGATAAGGTCCACCTGGCCTGGGGCGGCCCCGTCGACCGCACGCAGCCGCACTATTACCGGCTGCACGGCGGCGACTTCGTGGTGGAGTACGACAACCGGCAGGACGGCGCGAACCACATCCACTCGGTGCTGCGGGACGTGAACAACGACTTCGCGGCCGACGTGCTGCGGGACCACCTGCTGCTGTACCACGTGCTGTAAGCCGGTGGAAATCCGCGTAACCGACACGTATGCCCGGTGGTTCAGGCGACTGCGTGACCCAAGGGCGCGAACGCGCATTGCTAACCGGGTTTTGCGGCTGGCGGAGGGTAATCCGGGCGACGTTCGTCCAGTAGGCGGAGGCATATCCGAGCTACGTATCAACTACGGGCCGGGCTACCGAGTGTATTTTGTGAGCCGCGGGCGGCGGCTGATTATCCTGCTGGCCGGCGGCGACAAGGACAGTCAAGAACTGGATATAGTCAGGGCACGCCGCTTGGCGCGTGAAATGTAGCTCAAGGGGGCAAATATGGGGAAAGTCAAAACCTATCCGTGGGATCCGGCGGACGGCATCGAAACCGGCGAGGATGCAATCTTTTTTCTTGAGGCATCGTTCGAGGATTTTGACCCGAACGTCTTCGGCGCTCTGCTGGACTGCATCGCCCGCTCCAAAGGCGTGGCTGAAATCGCTAGCGTCGTGTTCCACGAGCAGGACGACGGCGGCCACTCCGTTACCATTGCCACTACGAGCGGCGTGGAGGAGACCATCGCCATCGCGCCGGAGGTAAGCCTGGAGAGTGTCCGGCAAGCCCTCACGCCACGAGATCAGACGGCTCCGGTTTCCGGTTAGCGCGCCCGGCGCTGGCTTGATACGTCCTATCGTCTATGGACAAGGGGCATATACTGTGAGCGGGGGCACGTAAGCGCGCCAAACTATCCTGGCCGGGAGGCGAGATGTCCGGCAAACAACACTGGCGCATCGCAGCGGCCACCGCCGCAGGAGCTTCCCACCTCAGAGACGATACCCCCAACCAGGACGCGGTCGCGCACCGGCTGGTTGGGGTGAGGCACGGTCAGGTAGTCGTCGCCGCCGTTGCCGACGGAGCCGGTTCAGCCTCTCGCTCTGACGAGGGTTCCGGCATAGCGGTCGCCACCGCCGTGGATACTGTCGTTCGAGGCATCGAGAGGAAACCGGCCGCCGCCATGCGGGAACACCTGGCAACGTCCCTGGTGCGTGACGCCGTCAAGCGGGCCAAGAACGAGGTGATCCGCCACGCCCGGAGGCAAAGCGTCGAACCCCGGGAACTGGCGTCCACGTTGATCGTTGCCATCGCCAGTGACCGGCTGTTGACCGCAGCGCAGGTGGGCGACGGCGCGGTGGTCGCATTCAACCTCGGCGACGGTACAGCTAAAACACTTTGCGCCGCGCACACCGGCGAATACGCCAACGAAACGACGTTCATCACGTCGCGGACCCGTCCGCATCGCATTGCGTCGGTGGGCCATGCCGCCGGATCCGACTTCGATGCCGTGGCGCTGATCACCGACGGGCTGCAGAACCTGGCGTTGCAGATGCCGGAACGCGAGGCATTCATGGGGTTCTGGAACCCGATGCTGAACGACCTGGCCCACAGCGAGGAACCGGACGCCGTCGCGGGGAGGCTGCACGCTTTCATCAGCGGCGAGCGAGTGCAGTCCCGCACCAGCGACGACGTGACCATCGCCATCGCCACGCGATACAGCCCGAATTCCAAGGAGGACGAGCAATGAGCATGCAGGACTCGGTTGGCGTGTACGACACCGCGGAATTCGCCGACAATCCGGAAGCGCGGTGTTCCATCGTGCTGATTCTGGACGTGTCCGGCTCCATGGGCGGCCTCAAGATCCACACCGTGAACCAGGCCATGGTCAAGTTCGGCGAGATCATCAAGGAGGACTCCGTTACCGCCCTGCGGGCCGACGTGGCCGTCATCGAGTTTGACCACGAAGCCCGGGTAGTTCTGGACTTCACCAACGGCACGGACTTCGAGCCGCCGGTTCTCTCTGCCAAAGGCGGCACCAATTACTCCAATGCCGTGAACCTGGCGCTGGAAATTATCGAGACTCGCAAGCAGAGCTACCGGGACGGCGGCATCGCCTACTACCGCAGCCTGGCCTACTTCCTCAGCGACGGCTACCCCGAGCACGACAATGACGGCGAACTGGCCAGAGCGGCGGACCGCCTGAAAGCGGCGGAGGATGACCGCGGTATCGCCTTCTTCTGTTTCGGCATCGGGTCGCCGGACCTGCCGGTCGACATGTCGGCGCTTAACAACCTGGCTCCCCGGGCGGCCATTGAGCTGACCAACATGGAGCAACTGGACGGCTCCATACAGTGGTTGTCCCGGTCTGTCGCCGCGGTTTCCCAATCACAGCCGGGCGAAGCCATCCGCCTTCCGGAGCCGGACTACCTGGACTTTTAACCGGAGGAGGACAAAGCAATGTTTACTCGAAACAGCGTCGGCGTGTACGACGCCGCGGAGTTCGCCGACAACCCGGAAGCGCGGTGTCCGATTGTCCTGGTGCTGGACACGTCGATGTACATGGGCGGCCCCAGCGCCGCCACTTTGCAGCGCGCGCTGGTGAAGTTTCGCGACAGCATTCGTGAAGACCCGGTTACCTCGCTGCGTGCGGATCTGGCGGTGGTGACCTTCGATGACGATTTCCGAGTGGTTCAGGATTTCACCAACGGGCGCGACTTTGAACCGCCCGGGGTCAGGGGTTACTGCTTCGCGTATTACGCGGGGGCCATCAACCTGGCGCTGGACATGATTGAGGCCCGCAAGCAGTTCTATAACGACAACGGCATTGCCTATTACCGCGGCCTGATATTTTTCCTGGCCGGCGGCGCGCCGAAAGACGGTAGGGGGGACTTGCGCTCGGTGGCGCAGCGCGTGACTGAAGCGGAGCGCAACCGCAGCGTCGCGTTCTTTCCTTTCGTGGTCAGCGCCTCGTTTTCGGTGGATGAATACGATTCGGATTACCTGGACGGACTGGCCGCGTACAACCCGAACTACTTGTCAGACCTGAACGCGATGAACTCGCGCTGGAACTCAGCGGCCATGCACGCGCTGCGGGAACTATCGCCAAGAGAGCCGGTGGTACTGACCAACATGGCGCAACTGGAAGGTTCCATTGAGTGGCTGTCCCGGTCCGTGACCGCCGTTTCCCAGTCCCAGCCCGGCGAAGGCCTCCGCCTGCCCGAACAGAACTTCCGGCACTTCTAGGCTGGCCGGGCCGGCAAAGGCGCGATAGGGGCGCTACATCCGCACGCGTACCCAGTTTGTCACTACGACCCCGCACTTGATGCGGGGGTGGCAATCTCGTTGCGGCCAGGATCACCGCTACACCAACGGGATTGCCACGTCGCTTCGCTCCTCACAATGACAGGTTTGCGGAAAACTCGGTACGCGTGAGCCGCCGGTGGGGAGATAAGCGTATGCTGGCAATGTTCTCGCCCGGCCCGAAAAGCAGAACCACGGCAGCTTGTCTGGCCATTTTTCTGGGCTGGGCCGGACTCCATAAATTCTATCTTGGCCACCGGAACGTCGGAGGCATCCACATTGCGCTGACCGCGGTGGGGCCGGTGGTATTTCTGGCCCAATTGACCGCCGGCGACTCCGGCAGCGTCATCATCGTCCAGGTCGCGGCGTGGGTAGTCATCATTTTCGGCTACTGCTACGTCCGCCGGTTTCATTATGGTCACACCATGGCCGAGATAGTCAGCCCCAGCCGGTTACTGCTCTGGCCCTGGCGACTGATCCGGTACACCTTTCGCATGACCCGGGCGGGGGCCAACATGATGGGGGAGGAGAGAGCGGAGCGGAATTGGCGCCGGCGGCGGGGACGCCGGAGGAATGACGACGATGGCGGTTGGCTTTCAATGGGGTGTGTGGTGTTAGTATTGGGCATAGTGCTGTCTCTGGCTATTGCCGCAGCCATAGTGGCCTTGTACTACTTCATTTTCTCCTTCGTCGGCTACCTTGCCATCGCCGCCTCCATCGCGATTGGCGTGGTTGAAGGCGTCATCTACTTACGCAAGAGCGATAACCGGTTTGAGCGGGATTACGTAGTCGGCCGGATGCCCTGGTTCTGATGACTTCCCCCGGCAATCCTCTCGCCGGACGCCGCTTCGTGGACGAAGCCGGCAACCCCATCGTGGCGGGCCGCAAGCTGGGCGAGGGCGGTGAGGGCGCGGTGCACCTGGTGGGCGGCGATCCCGGCTCGGTGCTGAAGATCTGGCATCCCGGGCGAACGCCTCAGGACGCCGACGCGAAGATCCGGCATCTGGTGAACAACCCGGTAGCGCCCGACCTGGGGGCCACCTGGCACATCACCTGGCCCCAGCGCATGGTCATGGAGAATGGGGGCATCGCCGGCTATACCATGCCCATCCTGAACCCCAACGAGTCATGGGAACCCATCGTCGAATACTACAATCGCCGAGCCGCCCAGAGCACCGGCACGGCCCAGGCCCGCGAGATCCAAATTGATGACCGGGTGCGCATGGCGCGGAACCTGGCCCTGGGGTTTCGCGCCGTTCACGAGGCCGGCTACGTCATCGGCGACGTGAACGAGAAGAACGTTGAAGTCAACCGACAGAACGACATCGCCATGGTGGACTGCGATTCCTATGGGTTCACCGACGCCGCCAGCGGCCGCACCTTCTCCAACGGCATGGGCCGGCCCGAGTTCCAGGCCCCGGAAGCCCAGAGCGACTATAACAACCGCACCCAGGAGCAGGACCTCTTCGGGCTGGCCGTGGTCATCTTTCACCTGCTCACCGGCTACCATCCTTACACCGTCAACAACCAGCCCAATCACGCGCTGCCCGGCGAGCGGATCAGCAACTGGCTGTTCGCGCCGGCCGGCCGGGGCGTTACCGCTCCGGATCCGTATAACGCAGCCTGGAACACGCTGACCGACACGCAGAAAGAGCTGTTCCTGCGCTGTTTCGACCGGGCTCACCAGGGCCAGCCCCGGCCCACGCCAGAAGAGTGGGTGGAAGCCCTGATGGAGATGCCAAGCGCGGCGCCCGCGCCATCGCCCGCGCCGACCGGACCGGCTCCTTCGCCGTCGCCAGCGGCGAACATCCCAGCCGGGACGCCGGCCGCCGCGCCGGCCAGACCGGGGCCCCAGCGTTATTACCGACCTCCTGTCTCTATGGGCGACACCTGGATCTACTGGGTCTTGGCGTTCGCCGGCTACGGGGCGTTGATACCTCTCATGACCTTCCAGCAGTTCCGGCCCTGGTGGTGGCTGGCTCTGATGCTGGTGGCCGCGGCATTTCTTTACCTTCCGGTCCGCCTGTTGTTCAGCCGGCCAATCACTCCAACACGCTGGGTTCTGATTGCAGTCGCCTCGATTTTCACTGCCGCCACGTTGCTGGCATTGATCGAAGCCGCCATGATGACCTGGCCGTGGTGGCTGTGGCTGGCGGCGGGCATGGGCAGTGCATTCGTCTTTCTGGTTCCGGCTAGAGGATGGCTGTCCGGGTCGCTGCGCAGCTCCAACCCCATGCAGCGCTGGATTGCCGTTGGCGGGGTGTCTCTGCTGGCCCTCTTCATCCTGGTCGGCATGGGCTCAGCAGTCTTCCGGGAATGGGAGGATTGGCGCTATAGAAGGAGTTTGCCGGCGGCGGCCGATGCGTCCAACGCTGACAGCGGCGCGGTTGCGTCAGCGGCCGGAAACGTGGTCAATGCCAGCGCCGGCGGTGGAATTGCTCCGGTTGTAGTCCCCACCGATACGCCGGAGCCGACGCGGACCGCGGAACCCACGGTCACTGCCCTACCGCCGACGGCCACTACAGCGCCCACTGACACGCCCACGCCGGAACCTGCTCCCACGTCGCAGCCCAGCCCGACGCCAATCCCTACTGACACGCCGGAACCCACCGACACGCCATCGCCTACGCCTACGCCTACTCCCATTCCGCCCCCAACTTCCACGCCGGTGCCGCCCGCTACACTAACGCCGAACCAGTGGCTCATCCAGCACCCGGCTCAAACCAAAATCACGAATTCGCCGCCCGGAACCCATGTCCTGCTGCAAGGCTGCTACCTGGGCACGCAGACGTCCGCCCGCAGGTTCCGGCTGGCTTCGTGGGACGTTTGGGATCCGAACCGGTACGGTTCGGAGTTGAAGTTCGTCAAGATTATTACCAATACCGGCGCCAGGGTTACACTGGAGCAGGGAATGTGCTACGAAGCCAGGCTGGTAAAACACGTGGACAGCCCGGACGAATACGTCTGCCTCGATGCGGATTCTGCATATCCACAGCGGTACCCCTGCGAGAACTTCCGCGAGCACGAGGTGATGCCAACGTTCTTGATGTACCCCAACACGCCCGATAATCCTGACGATTTCACGGACAACTTTGTCGGTATCCAGGCCCGCCCGTAACCATACCGGACGTGCCCGGCGGGTCGAGGCGTCCGGGACGGCGTCACGGGCACAATTGCCGACGGTTTGCGATTTGTTATTATGTAGGTACGAAATTCGACGCGGATAGCGTCGACATCTATCAGGAGACAACCACTTATGACTACCCTGCTTGACCGGTTAGACCCCGCCGTCGCCGCCGCCATTGAGAGCGAAAACCACCGCCAGCGCGATTCCATCGTGCTGATCGCGTCGGAGAACTACGCGAGCAAGGCGGTGCTGGAGGCACAGGCGCAGTTGATGAACAACAAGTACGCCGAGGGGTACCCCGGCCGGCGATACTATGGCGGCTGCGAATTCGTTGACGTGGTGGAAACCCTCGCCATCGACCGGGCCAAGGAGCTGTTCGGCGCGGAGCACGCCAACGTGCAGGCCCACAGCGGCGCGCAGGCCAACATGGCCGCCTACTTCGCTGTCCTGGAGCCTGGGGACACGGTGCTGGGGATGCAGCTGGACATGGGCGGGCACCTGACCCACGGCGCCGGCGTCAACTTTTCCGGCAAGCTGTACAACTTCATACCCTACGGCGTGGACCGGGAGACCGAGACCATCGACTACGACCAGGTGGAGAGGCTGGCGCGGGAGCACGGTCCCAAGCTGATCGTCGCCGGTTGCAGCAGCTATTCACGGGTGCTGGACTTCCCCCGGTTCCGCGCGATTGCGGATTCGGTGGGAGCGATGCTGATGGTGGACATGGCGCACATCTCCGGCCTGATCGCCGGCGGCGCGCATCCTTCGCCTTTCCCCCACGCGCAGATCGTCACTTCGACCACCCAGAAAACCCTGCGCGGACCGCGCGGCGGCATGATCCTGACCGAGGAGGACCTGGGCCGCAAGATCGACTTCGCGGTGTTCCCCTTCATGCAGGGTGGCCCCTTCATGCACGTCATCGCCGCCAAGGCGGTCTGTTTCGGCGAGGCGATGCAGCCGGACTTCTCGCGCTACGCTCACCAGGTGGTGGCCAACGCGCAAGTAATGGCGCAGGAGCTATCCGAGGCCGGCGTCCGGCTGGTGGCCGGCGGAACGGACAATCACCTCATGCTGGTGGACCTGACGCCCCTGGGCATCACCGGGCGGCAAGCGGAGCGGGCTTTGGAATCGGTGAACATCGTCGCCAACAAGAACGCGATCCCCTACGACCAATTGCCGCCACGCACCGCCTCGGGTCTGCGCCTGGGCACTCCCGCTATCACCAGCCGGGGCATGGGCGAGGAAGACACGCGCCGAGTGGCTCGCCTCATCGTGCGGACGCTGGGCAGCATTGGGGATGAGGCGGCCATGTCGGTCATCGGCGACGAGGTGCGGCACCTGAGCCGGCAGTTCCCGGTGCCCGGGCTGGACGACGAGTAGAGGTCGCGCCGTCTCACCGCCAGGTGAGGCGGTTGCGGTGAACCAGCACCGCCACGCCGATGATGGCGATCAGCAGCCCGACCAGGATCGTGAGGCCGGGCAGAACCGGCACGCCGGAGTAGGACCAGGAGTTGACGTAGCTGCGCGGGGTGCGCGCCGGAGCCAAGCCCAGCTCCCCCGCATCGGGTACCGTCAGGTCGGTGGTCACCGTGCCGGCAGAGCCGGCTGACGTCGTGACGCCGCGCGAGGGCACGGGGAGCTTGTGGAAGCTCAGGTGCAGCTCGCGGGTGCGGCCGTCTCCCGTGAACAGCCACGACTGCACGGCGGATACGCGGTCGTCGTGGCCCACCAGCCAGAAGGTGATGACGTCGGCGTCGGGCAGGGCGCTGCGGTCTGCGCCGCCGGGCTCGACCATCAGGCTGCTGTAACGTCCGTCCTGGCCGATGGCCACCGGCTCGCTGATGTAACCGTCCTCGCACCCGCCGAGGCAGGCGACCAACGACACGCCCGTGGGAACGATGCGGCTGTCGGCGAAGGCGTGCCCTTCGAATACCTGCCACTGCGCGCCGGTGTTGGACGCGGTGGCGCCGGCGGAGTCGTCGGGGCCCGCGCCCAGGGCGGCCAGCATGGACGCCAGCAGCAGCGCCGCGGCGCCCAGGGTCGGAATCGTTCGCCACGCGAACCGGCGGCGTAGTGGGTTGTTGCCTTTCATTTCCTTGCTCCCGCTGGTCAGCATCAGTTATCAGCCGTGTATTGACTCTTCACCAAGATTGTATGGAGGGTGGCTAATGGTAGCCGGCGCGGCGGGCAATCGACATCGGCGACGGCGCGCGATTTTGAACAATTTTTTGATTACAAAAAGGCCCCCGCCGTTGCCGACGGGGGCCGGTTTTCGGATCGTGGGTCGCCGCGCGGGCGATCCTGATCCGGGGGGTTGGCCGGGGACTACGCGGTGGTGCGGCGTCCCATGATGATGGCCACGATCGCGATTATCACGGCCACGATGGCCACGATCAGCGCGATGATGCCCATGGAACCACCGGAACCGGCCGGGCCGATGTTACCGGCGGGACCCTGGGGACCCGGAGGGCCCGGAGGTCCGGCGATACCCTGCTCGCCCTGGGGACCCGGAGGTCCGGCGGCGCCAGCGGCTCCGTCACGGCCGTCGTGGCCGTCGTGGCCGTCGGCTCCGTCAGCGCCGGCGGGACCGGGGACGCCCGGAGGCCCAGCCGCGCCGGGCGCTCCGGGAGGACCCATGGAGCCCTCGCCCTGGGCGGCCAGGTCAGCAGACAGGTCCATGATCATGCGGTCGCCGCTCATCCAGGTGTACTCGTAGTCCACCATGCGCTCACCGATCATGAACGTGACCATGGCGTCGTCGTCCATGGGCTGCATGAGCTGCAGCTCGTAGTGGCCGCCCATCATGGCCGTGGTGGAACCGATCTTCTCGTCGCCGGCCATGGCGACGACCATGGTTCCTTCGGGCACGGGCAGGCCGTCGGCCATGGCGTAGCCGAATATGAAGGCGGGGGGCACGTTGGCCCGCGGCGCATCTCCCTGAGCCGCAACAAGGCCCAGGGGCAATGCGATCAGCAGGGCAACCAACGCCACCGCCGCCATCGCTCCAATTCTCTTCATCTCATTCGCTCCTGCTTGGGGTGGTCTCTGCTGGTTTCTATCTGTCATTGCGAGCGCAGCGTGGCAATCTCATGGAGGCTGCTCTGCGGCAATCCAATCAGGCTGACCGGATTGCCGCGTCGCTGCGCTCCTCGCAATGACATTCAGTCGGTTGACTGTCGCTCCCCTTGGGGGACGACCGCCTACCAGACCTCCAGGTTCCAGCAGTCGTCGCCGCGGCAGGTGAGACTGCGGAGCCGGCCGTTCAGGACCACGTCTTCCACAGTCTCACTGACCAGGATCCAGTAGGCCTGGCCGCTGACCATTTCGGACAGGGTGTTGAGGTCGGCGAACTCGGGGCGCGGGTCGTAGAAGGACCAGGCCTTGGCCACGTCGTCGAAGTAGAAGACGGCAACCAAGTTGTCGCCCACCGCAGATACCGCGTCGGGCAGCGACTGCGGGACGCCCACGGCCACGTCGTCCATCACCGTCAGCTCGCCGATGGTGACCGTATCACCGACATTCATCTGCACGGTGTACAGGGCCGGGTCCAGGGACGGGACCAGAACTTCCAGTCCGTCGATGGCGCCGTCGCCGTCGGTGTGGGCGCTGGCGGGCACGTTGACCGTCAGGCTGCCGATCTTGACCTCGATGTCCGACTCAAACAGGGAGAAGCCGGTGGCGGACAGCGTGATCGTGTCGCCGGGGACGGCGCTCATGGGCTCAACCGTCAGGTTGGCGGCCGGCACGCTGAAGGAGCCGACGCGAACGATTTCACTGCCCGAGCCATAGGAAGCCTTGACCGGGACGGTGGAGGGGATGGTGACCCCGCCGTCCACCCGGTAGGTCACGGACCAACGCCCGCTGGCGTCCGGGTCGGCGTCCTCGTCGTCGTCCACACCGCTTTCGTCGATGACGATCTTCACCTCGTCGATGTCCCCGCCGTCTTCGTTCTCCACGGGCCAGTTCTCACCGGAGATGGTGACGTAGTCCCGGGGGCCGGCCACGTCGGGGGTGACCGTCAGCGTGGGTTCCTTGATGATGATGGTGGCGTTGCCCGTGAAACCCTCGTCGTCCACCACCTCGATGGTGTGTGTGCCGGGGGTCAGCGCCGGGTTGGTTGCGTTGTCGTCGTCGACCCAGATGGCCACGGTGGCGGCGAACTGACCGGCCGAGGAAACCTCAACGTCGATGCAACTCTCGTCGGCACCCAGCGTATTGGGTTTGGTGGGGTCGTCATCGCTGACCAGCATCAGGTTGGCACCGCTGAGGGTGGCGGACACCAGGCAGCCGGAGCCGTCGCCGAAGCCACTGCCCCGGATGGTGACGCTCTCGTTGGCCGACACTTCGCTCTTGCTCAGAGTCAGCTGGGAACCGGTGATGGTGATCTTGGCGTCTTCGCTCACGCTCCCCCACTTGGCGTCGATCCGCACCGTGCCTTCCAGGGCGCTGCCGGATATGCTGCCCGGCAGCTCGAAGGACACTGTCGCCGAACCGTCGGCGCCGATGGAGTCGTGGTTGACGGACATACAATTCGGAGCGCACTTAGCCAGACCGGTGTCGGCGTCGATAGTGCGGTCAAACACTTCCTGACCCGCTATCTTCAGCGAGGTCAGGCTGTTGTTTCCCTGTTGCGGGAAATCCTGGGCGAACACGTTGACGGTGTCGCCGGCGTTGGCCGTGGCAGGCACCACCCGCAGGGAGTCTTGCAGCTCGAACTGCTCCACATCGGTGCTGGAGGAGCGGCCTTCACCGTCCACCATGCAGATGTAGTTGTTCTTGCCGGCCTTGAAGGTGGGCACGGTAACCTCGAAGGTTACGGCCACCTTGTCGTCGCTGCCCACGGTAGCGATGCCGGCGCGGGCGCCCTGGGTGATGACCTTGGCGCACGAAGGCCAGGTGGTCTTGTCGCTAGGGGTGGCGCTGGCGTCATTCAGGACGTGGACGGCGGCGGAAGTGCCGTTGTTGAATCCGGAACCAGTAACGGTCAGCTCGTAGCCGCGATCGTTATCCTCGTCGGACAGCGAGATCTTCGACTCGACCCGCACTTCCCAGCGCGGCTGGTTGCCGGGCTTGTCGGGATCGTGGTCCGGAGGACCGTCGTTGGGATCGTCGTTGGTGTCCAGCACCACGTAGTCGATGCTGTGGCTGCCCTCTTCGCTGGGGTTCTTGATGCCGGCGGCCTTGGTGAAGACCAGGGTCACAGTCTGGTTCTTCAACGGCCCGTCGTAACCGCTATCTTCGGCGTCGTTCATGTCGGGAATGAAGACCTGGATGGCCCAGTCGTCATCGCCGCCATAGTGGTCATCGTCGTCGATCTCGATGGGGTCGGTGGCATACACGCGACCGCCGCTGTTCTGGTCGGGATCGTTGGAATCGACCGTGAAGTACACGGTGTCCCGGTCGATGGAGTCGGGGACCTGGAAGTCGTCCTCCAGGTACAGCTCCACGGAACTGCCAGCCTTGGCGTCCATGGGGAAGCTGCCAATGGTCAACACGAGCTTCACGCCGGCGCTGGCCGAGGTGCTGCTGTTGTCGATCATGTCCATGGCGCTCGGATCCCGCGTCGCGGTCGGCTCCATGGTTGCCTGCGGCGGGTTGTCGCAGGTGTGATCGCCCGCGGAGGCGTCATGGAGATCCTGGAGGAATTCGTTTAATCCTTCGCAGTGCGCCGCGCCGGTCTCGCCGTCGTGCGCCTGCGTGTTGGTCGGGGAAGACGCCACCATCAGGAATGCGGCCACCACGCCAATGATAGCAACCGCCATCACCAGCGACGCCGGCCAGAGGCGCTTTCTCGTTTTGTTGCTCATTTGACTAAATCTCCTTTGAGATTGTCTTTCATGATTGCCGTAATGCAGGGGAGGGCTCCGAGCTTTCCGCCGGAGGGTTTGACCGTTCCTTGAGAACGCTCAGAGCCTTCTTGCGCTGCCTTACTGGCCTCCGACCGTGATGAGGGCGGGGGCGATGGCGTACTCGTAGCCTTCTGTCGTCGGCGACGTGGACTGCACGGCGACGATGTACGTATCCGGCGCCACGTCCATGAACGTGTGCGTCCCTCCGGACGTGATCCGCTCGTTGCGGATGTTCGCGAAGTTGAAGTCGGTGGGCACCAGGTAGACGTGGTGAACGTCCGCGTTGGCTCCATCCATCCAGGTAACCACGATGTCGTCGAGACCGGGGTCGCTGTCGTCAATCCTCGCCATCACATTGGTGGGTTTGCCCAGCATTGGCGGTATCACGGGCTCCTCGTCGCAGTCGGCCAGCAACGCCATCACTTCGGCATTGCCGGTCTGACACACGATGTGGGTGCGTGTCGGGGCGCCAGCGGTCAGGGTGCTGTCCGCGGCGTCGGCGTGGTCGATCCATTCCGTCGTGACGGTTATCGCGTCAGCGGTGTACTGGTCATTCACGCCGTGGGCGACCACGATGAAGTGGTAGCGCCAGCCGTCGTTGAGCGTGGGTCCGACACCGTTGGGGCCGAACTCCACCATCTCCGGCGCGTCGGTGATCTCACCACCGGTCACGATGGTGCGGCTGTGAGCGTCGACCAACAACACGGTGTGCTCATCGGCGTTCAGGGCGTGCCGATAGGTCAGCTCGCCTTTACCGGCTTCCTGGCTATCGACCGTGAACTCCAGTCCGGTGGGACCGGGCCGCGGCGACGGCACGCAGACGATCTTTTCCGTGGTCTCCAGGTACTTCCCGGTGGATTCGTACACCTGCACGTAGAAGTGGTGTCCCACCTCGGGGCAGGGGTTCATGAACCGGAAAGCGCCCTGATTGTAGTCGCCGGCCGCGCCGACCAGGTACGAATTGCCGACCGGCTGGCCCTCAGTGATGTCGGGAGTCTTGATGGAGTACTGGTCATAGGCCAGGGCTTTCGCCGCGGACAGCGTCACCTGGTTGTTCAGCTCCAGGCGGCCCTGGCTGTCCAGGCCCACCACGTCGGCGCCCCGCCACATGGGCTCTTCGTCCACGTCGGTGCCGAAGGGTCGCATGTACTTGTCCAGGAACCGGATGTAGGCCGGGCTTGGCTCCATGGAAGTGACGGTCAACTGCACGTTGGGCTGGTCCGCCAGCACCTCGATGGTGCGCTGTCCCTCTTCCACGTAGGCGTTCTTTTCCTGACGGGTCAGATCGGCATCCGTCTTGACGCGGCGCGGCGACCCGTCGTCCATGTCCTCCAGCGTCTCTATGTTGCTCACACCCAGGGTGTAATCGGCGTGGATCACTGGCTCGTCACGGCGGAGCAAGCCCCTTTTTTCGATTGGGTGATCGTTGATCATGTGAAGGTTGCCATTGCCGACATCGAGAATGAAGCCGTCGGTAACGTCATGGTATTCCCAGTCGCCGTAGCTGGCTACGGTGAAATGGTCGGAGGTAGTGTCGTCGGGTCCGGGCGTGACATCGGGCTCCGGTTCTCCGCAGCTGATGGTAGCTTCGGCGACCAGTTCCGGCACCTCGTCCAGCATATCGATTTCAACACGGTCGCCGGGTTCCACGCACCGGAAATGGACTGTGAAGCCCCGCTCCCCGTCCGGGTCGACGGCGCGAACCGTCAGCAGACCCTGGATGATGTCGTCATCCTCGATGTTGCTGTCGGTACTGGAGTCCCAGCCGATCACGCGGGTCACCAGCGGCGAATTGGCCGCAGATTCAGGGAATTGCTGCATCACAAAGTTGACCGTGGCATCTTCGTCCAGTTTAGAGCCGTCAGCGTCCACGGCGGATACCGTGAAGGTGATCTCCTGCGTGGCCGGCGCGTCGAGTACGACGGAGTTGATGCGCATGTCGTCATCATCGGTGTGCCACAGGTGGTACCGCTCCGCCGCCGACAGCTGCACCGTCACCGGGATGATCAGCCTGACAGTGCCACCGTTGCCGTCGTCCGCGGTAACTGTGATGTCAGCATCCCCGGCGCCAACTGCGGTAATAACCAGGTCCCCTTCCGCATTGATCTCGGCCGTGGCCGTCGAAGTATCCGAGGAACCCGGGGTGAGCGTCAGCGTGTCACCGTCGGAATCGCTGAAGTACTGAGCAATATCCTCCACAACTTCGGTGTTGCTTACGGAATTGCCATCGGCGTCCGTTATCATGAGACCCACGATGGGGTCCAATTCAGGGGGGTCTTGGGCCACCGGGGGGTTGTTGGCTGGGGCGGTCACCGCCACTTCATTTGACGCGACCCAAGCGCTCACGCTTATGCTGTTGGTGGCTCGCACCCGGTAGGTGTAAGTCATGCCGGCCGACACGTTGTGGTCGGTGTAACTGGGCGTCGTGCCGGAGTGGGCCGGGTCGGCACTCTCGTAGTTACCGGTACCCACTTTGCGCTCGACCTCGTAACCTGTGGCCGGAGCGCCTCCGGTGCCGGCCGTCCAGGTCACCATGACCTGGGTGCCGTCACTGTTCGCAGCGGCATTCACGCCTGTAGGCGCCGGCGGATCGAAGGGGGTTTGCGCGTAGGCCGGTCCGTACGGCAGCGCCAGCGCCGCCAATACGGCCAACATAGCGACCACGCCCAGCGCCGCAGCCAGCATTGCTGGCCGAACGCCTTTTCTGGTTTTGTTACTCATGTGTTGAGTCTCCTCTTTGACTTGAGACTGCTATTCCGTGCCACCGGACACCCGCGCCTGGCGGGCGCCCGGCAGCTTCTTGTTGATTCGCTCCGCTGAGGTTAGTCGGGCACCGCGATGACGAGGTTGGAGAAGATGGAACTGCCCTGAACCTCACGGCCAGGATTACAGTCCGCCACCGCGCAGGCGGTAACGACAAACCAGTACTCCTGCCCACTTGTCAGGCCCGTCACTTCGTAGGTAGTGGCGGTGATGTCATCAATCCGCAAGATGATATCCGCACTGCCCTCCCTCGCGGGTGAGCCGTCCGAACGGACGCCCCAGACGGTGTATTTAACCGCGGCGGCCTGCTCGTCCCACGTCAGCGTCACCGAGCCGGTGCCCTTAGTCGCGGTCAGGTCCGGCGCGGTCAAAGGCGTCACCGCCATCGTCGCGGCCGTGGCCTCTGCAGACCACATACCGGCCTTCATGCCATGGATGGCGCGGACGCGGTAGGTGTACTCCGTGTTCTCCATGAGGTTCATGTCGGTGAACATCATGCCCGTGAACGTGGTCATGGTCTTGCCCATGTCATCGGAGACGTAGCGCTTCATGAAGAGCTCTTTGATCTTCATGGCAGTTTCGTCGGAAACCGTACTGCCCTCGAAGGCCATGTTGGTGGGCGCGGTGTTGGCGAAGTGCTTGCAGTACATGTCGCGGTTGGCGGTGGTGTCCTCCGCCATGGCGACGGCCAGCATTCCCTTACAGTTCAGCGTTTCCCACCATTCCTTGTAGTCCATGAAGGCGTGCATCCGCCCCATGGCGTCGTCGTTGTAGCCGTCGGACGGAATGGCACCCACCATGTCGCCCGCGTACTTGCGCTCGATGATGTATCCGGTAACGTCGTCGGCGTTCATGTCCGGCGCGGTCCAGGACACCTTAATCTCGGAGCCAGGCATATCGGCGGACACCGTGGCCATGACGGTGGGCTTGCTGGGGACCACCATAGTGTCCACGGGGAAGCGTACTTCGGCCCACTCGCCGGTTACGTCACCGTCGTCGATGGCGGCGACGCGGTACATACGCACCTCGTTGGCAGCCGGCTCGTCGAAGTCGGTCAGGGTGGTACGCATATTGGTAGTGGTGCCAAGGGCCTTATAGGTGCTGTCCTCTCCCACGACCAACCGCTCAACCTTGTAGTTTACGACCGTGGAGCCAGGAGGGCCCTTAGGCTTGTCCCAGATGAGCAGGACGCCCCGCTGTCCCGGGCCGGTCAGGTTGGAGTCCCGGGCGTTTTCGGCCACCAGGCCGATGGGCATTTCGGGTTTGCCCGCCGCGGGAGTAGTCGCCGTCTCCCACCCGGTGTATTCGCTCTCCTCGAGGGCGCCGGTACGATTGGGAGCCACGGCCGCGACGCGATAGAGCCAAACCTGATTCTGGCTCAGGTCGGTGTGCTCGTACATCAAGGCCGGCCCATCCGTCTGATCGGTGACAATATCAGCAAAGGTAGCAGGGATAGCGCCCTGCTGGGCCATCTGGACTGAGTAGTGGTCGATGTCGCTGTCGCCGAGGCCCATGGGATGGTCCCAGGTGACAGAGATCTTGGTGGAGTCGACGGCCCGCGCATTCACGTTCCGTGCCTTGGCTAAGGCGCCGGGCGCCTTGGTGGTGGTGCTTTGCAGGTCACTCGCGGCGCTGATGACCTGGTTCGCGCCGATGGTGAAGATGCGGTAATAGATTTCCGTGCTGGGCTTGATCCCTTCGTGGTTGAACTTGGTGTCGGTGAAACCAGTGTGTCCCCACAGCGGCATCCATTTCAGCAGATCAGTTCCGGTCGCTGCGCCCATGGCGTAGTCAATCCGATAACCAGACGCGGGATAGGGAACAGTAGCGCCCGCATCGGGATCATCATTGGGATCGTCGTAAGTCCCGGCTGCCCACTCCAGATTGATCTTGGTTCTGCCGGCGTCTTCGTCGGCCGGAACCGCGCCCATGGCCGCAAACGTCGGCGTCGTCGGCGAGATCGTGCCGCTGTTCACGACAATGGAGGCGATATTGCTCGCGACGCTCTTCTTCGTACCGCTCTTGGTGAAGACGCGATAGTACAGCGTCCTCTTTACGTTTACGGGGACACTATGAGTATGGGTCGTTTGCTCCGCCGCCGTCGAGGATTGAGCGCCCGCCGCCGTAACATCCGTCAACACGGCTTCATCATTGCCGGTAGCGGTGACAGTGGAGCCATCCCACCCATTATCGGCGTTTTCATGGCTCGCCAGTGGCCACTTGTTGCGGTCGGAGGTCACTTCAATGCGGAAGTTATCGATGGGCACGCCGCCGTCGCTGGTAGGCCAGTGCCAGTAGAGGTTAACGGCGGTTCCTTCTACTGCCAGGCGCAGGTTTCTTGGCGGGCTTGGATTCACCGCCGCCTCCGTCATGGCGTTCACCGCGTCAGAGGGCATCTCGGATACGCCGTAAGGATCGGCAGTCGTGCCCGCGCCGGTAATGGCATAGACCTTGAAGAACCGCCTTTCTGCCGCGGGCAGTTCCTTGACCGAGTGTTTGGTCATCGCATTGTCCGTGAGGATGAGGCCCGCGGTGGAGCCAGTGGCAAAGTCGGCAGCGGTCGCGCGAGTGGCCCCGGTTGTCACCCGGCACCCAGCATCATCAGCCTGGAACGGGGTGGCTTCATCAGACATCTCGATGCAGTAGTTGGTGATTTTCTTTCCGCCGCCGTAGGGCGCGTCCCAGGTCAGGTCAATCTGGTGCCACTTTTCGGGTATGGTGGTGGGCACGGTGGCCCGCACGTTCATGACCCTGTCGGGCTGTCCCGCTGCTCCGGTGGTCATAGTGGAGTAGGTCT
This sequence comes from Dehalococcoidia bacterium, assembly GCA_022827095.1. Lineage (GTDB taxonomy): Bacteria > Chloroflexota > Dehalococcoidia > Lucifugimonadales > UBA3495 > Bin87. The sequence goes on along the minus strand of JAJDTP010000017.1, from coordinate 49,308 downwards.
CGGAGACCAGACCGGTGCCGGCGGAGTTGATGGCGAAGACCCGGTAGATGTACGTCAGGCCGGGTTTTAGGCCCTCGTGCTTGTACGTCAACTCGGTGTCGCCGGTGTTATCCTTCAGCTGCATCCACACGGAGCCATTCATCGAATAGTCGATGCGGTAGCCGGTCACCGGGCCTTTTTCCGGCGCGAGCCAGGTGAGAACCACGGCGGTTCGCCCCTCGTTGCCGTCGGCCGGCTTGGCTACCAGATTGGTCGGCGCGCCGGGGATGTCCACGTGGTCCGCCTGGGCCTCGCCCGGCGGATGGGCTGCAAAGATAGCCAGCGCGGCGGCGACGGCTAACACCGCCACCAGGGGCGCTGACCATATCAGCTTTCTCGTTTTTCTACTCATTTGACAAAATCTCCCTTTCGAGATTGTCCTCTGGGTACTTTGAGTTGTTGGTTGCGCCCTCGGCCCAGCGTGGCGCGGGCTCGTAGGTATTGCCCGCGGGCGGGCGTGGGGCGGCTTTTGGCAGGTATTTGGGCTCACACCTCCTTGTGGTGAGGCCGTCGGCGGGGCGGGCATTGGCCGGCCGTGGGCGACGGCTGGGTAGATTTCCAGACTTGGCTTGCCATTTTAGCGGCGTCAACATTACGGGAGTATTACAAAAGGATGGCAATTTGGGCGATTTTTTAGGTTTTACATCGATGGACAGGATGGACAGGATGGGGATGCGGGATTGTCGCGCTGCGCTCGCAATGACAGGCTCCGCCACTTCGTCATCGCGAGGGGCGACAGCGACGCGGCAATCCCGTGGGGAGGCAAGCGGTATAATTGAGGCGAACCAACCACGAAATGAGGTGACGCTGTGGATACGGCAATCGGAGTAATCCTGCTGGTGGTGGCGGTGATCGGACTGCTGATGCTGCTGGGCGGTTTCGGCGGCGTGGTGTACATCCTTTGGCAGCAGGGCAAGAAGAGCGCGGCCACTCCCGGCGAGTCGGAAGGAAGCCGGCAATGAGCGGCAACGCGCTGCCTCTCGCGATATTGGTTACGATGGTAGGCTTGGTGCTGCTGGGCAGCGTCGGCATGGCGTGGCAGGCCTGGGTGTCCGGGCCGGAGTTGACGCCGGCGCAGAAGCAGCTCATCGCGCTGGCGGATTGGATGGTGAAAGGGGCGGTGGGGGCGCTGCTGGGGTTTGCCGGTGGGATTGGGCTGGCGCGGCGGAACGGGCGAGGATTGGGGTGACGGGGCCGTGTGCTAAACTGCGCGCAGATCCAGGGAGATAAGCAGCGATGAGCGAGGTTACCGCGAACGCCTATATTCTGTACGCCTTCATGGCCTTTCAGAGTCTGCTGCTGCTGGCGCTGCTGGGCGCGGTGCTGCGGCTGATGTTCCTGGTGGGCCGGATTCAGGGCGACATCAACGGCCTGCGCGAAGCGATTGCCGCCCTTACCGTCCGCGTGGAGCGTCTGGAGGAACAGGTAATCGACCTGCGAACGCAAATCGCCGGTCTGCGGGAGCAGGTGGGTGAAATCCGCGGTTCGCTGCGGGCGCTGCACGAGCGGGTGGACCTGGTGATGCGTCACCGCCACGACGGACAGACGGGCGGCGTCATCCTGACGCCTACCGAACCGGTACCCGACCCGGCGGCGGACTAGTCGGCTTCATGCGTACCCAGTTTCCTCAAACCTGTCATTGCGAGGAGCGAAGCGACGTGGCAATCCCGTTGGTGCAGCGACTATCCTAGCCGCAACGAGATTGCCACGCTGCGCTCGCAATGACAAACCGGGTACGCCGGCGATGGGGGCCGCTTGCCCCCGGCGATGAATGGGAGTAATATACCGTCTGCTGCCACGCGCGCCGGAGATCGGGTTGGGTCAGCACGGGGAGACCTGTGCGGCGGAGTGGCACGGGGCGGCTCAACCGCAGGGTCGCCGACCAACCGGAGGAGGTAACAAAACCGATATGTTCGACAAGGCTTCGCTGGACCAGCTTTTTGAAGAACTGCGGGACGAGTTCGAGCTGGAGACCGACTGGGAAGACATCCAACGGGACGCGCACCTGGCGGTGGCGTTCGCCGACGCCGGCACGCTGGACGACCAGAAGGGATCGCTGGACGCGCGCATCGTGGAGTTCGTCGAGCGGCACAATCCGGGCTAGTCCGGTTCCGCCGCCGCCGCAGAGACGCCCCGCCGGCTTCCCGGCGGGGTTTTTTATTTGGTGACACGACGGTGTTGACATATGGAACGTTAGTTCTATAGAGTGGTCTGGTGTGGCCTGCCAATCCGCAATTTCCGGCCACAGGAAAGAGGTGAATAGTGTTGATCTGTCGTCGTTGCAATTCCGACCGACTGCTGGAACTGGCCCGACTGGACGGGGAAGACCACACGGTGTACCGCTGCCTGGACTGCGGCTTCCTGTTCAGCCCGCCTGCGGGTTTGGCGGGAGGGACGAACGTGCAGCCGGCGGCGGCGCCGATCAACTCCGAGGAGGCGAGGCGCCGGCTGGCGTCGGTGGCCGCGGTGCGCCGGCGGCCGGGGTCCGGCTCCGGCACGGGTGCGGCGCGGTAAGTGGGGCGGTATGGGACGGACGTTGTTGTAGCCGTCTCGAAATCGTCTGATGCAGGATTTGCCGGATTTGGGGATTTTCGGGATTTCCGCTCATCCGGTGAATCCGGTCAGTCTGAAGCAGGATTTGCCGGATTTGAGGATTTTCGGGATTTTCGCTCATCCGGTAAATCCTATAATCCTGAAAATCCTGCTTCAGACAATGGTCCGGTGCGGTTCGCGTCGGACACATTGGGCGTGAGGCTTTGGAGCAAGCAGGAGGAGGTGCTGCGGGCGGTGGAGCGGGAGCGTCGGGTGGCGGTGAAATCGGGCAACGGGCTGGGCAAGGACTTCACCGCCGCCGTGGCCGTGCTCTGGTACGTGCACGCTCATGATCCGGCCATCGCGCTGAGCACGGCGCCGACGTTCCGGCAGGTGCGCCACGTGCTGTGGCGGCAGATCCACCGGCTGTACCGTAACGCGTCGGACACGCTGGGCGGCACGATGCTGGACACGCGGTGGGAGGTGGCGGAGGACCGCTACGCCATGGGACTGTCGGCCAGCGAGGCGGACCAGTTCCAGGGGTTCCACTGCGAGAACATGCTGGTGGTGGTGGACGAGGCGGAGGGGGTCGCCGAGCCGATCTACGAGGCGGTGGAGGCGGTGATGACGTCGGCGCGTCCGACGCTGCTGCTGATCGGGAACCCGACGACCACGTCGGGCGGGTTCCACCGGGCCTTTCACCGGGAGCGGGGCATCTACGAGACGATCACGATGTCGGCGCTGGAGTCGCCCAACGTGGCGGCGGGCGATATCGTCATCCCCGGCCTGACCACGCCGGCGTGGGTGGAAGAGCGGCGGGCGATGTGGGGCGAGAACAGCGAGATGTTCAAGGCGCGGGTGATGGGGGAGTTCCCGGACCGGGGCGAGGACAACCTGATCGCCATCTCGGACATCGACGACGCGACGTATCCGCTGGGAGAGGTTCCGGCGGCGACGGGCGGGTACGAGCCGGTGATCCTGGGCGTGGACGTGGCGCGGTTCGGCGTCGACCGCAGCGTGATCATGGCGCGGCGCGGGGACGTGGTGGTGGACGTGCGGGTGTTTCACGGCATTGACACCGAGGACCTGGCCGGCCGGGTGCGGAACACCGCCCTGGCGCTGGACGCGTCGGGCGTCAACGTGGACGAAGTGGGCATGGGCGCCGGCGTGGTGGACAAGCTGCGGAACGAGGGCGCGCCGGTGCAGGGCATCAACGGGAGCAACTCGCCGATACGGGAGGCGGTGGTCTGCGCGAACCTGCGAGCGGAGGGTTACTGGACGCTGGCGCGGCGGTTCCGCGAGCACAGCATCCGCATCCCCCGGGACGCGGAGCTGATCGCCGAGCTGGCGTCGCTGCGGTATCGGTACAACAGCCGGGGCAAGGTGCTGATGGAGAGCAAGGAGGACATGAAGCGGCGCGGGCTGCCGTCGCCGGACAAGGCCGACGCGCTGATGCTGGCCTTCCTGGACACGGAGCAGCCGGCCGAGATGCCGCGGTGGCTGCGGGACCTGTTCCTTTAATAAGGAGTGGGTCAGAAGCAGGATTTTCGGGATTAGCGGATTATCAGGAGAAGAAGGGAAATGGTGAAACTGGGCAAGATGCTGCGCTCCGTTGGGGTCGGCCGGCGCGTGGCGACGGATACCAGGGTAGTGCAACGGGCCAATAGGGCGGCGCGGGCGGACCGGCTGCCGGCGGAGGAGCGGATGGCCGGCCTGGCGACTGACGCCGGCGGCGGCTGGGCTCGGCCGGAGTACGGACGGTACATGGCGACGTCGCCGTCGGTGTACGCGGCGATCAAATTGAGGGCCGACGCGTTGACCCGGCCGCCGCTGCGGGTGTACCGCACCGGCGAGTCGGGCGGACGCCGGACGGCGGTGGAGGCGTCGCATCCGGCGGCGCGGCTGCTGGATCGGGTGAACCCGTGGCACACGCGGGCCGACCTGTGGCGGGCGACGGAGACGCACCTGTGCCTGTGGGGCGCGGCCTTCTGGGCCATCGAGCGGGACGAGGGCGGGCAGGCGGAGCTGTGGCCCCTGCGTCCCGACCGGATGGTCGTCATCCCGGACCGGCGGCGCTACGTGCGGGGGTTCGTGTACCGCGGGGTCGCTGAGCCGGTGGCCTACACGACCGAGGAGATCGTGTGGCTGCGCTACTTCAACCCGCTGGAGGAGCTGGCCGGCCTGTCGCCGCTGGCGCCGGCGCGGCTCTCGGCGGACATGGGGCACGAGGGGCTGCGGTTCAACCGGCACCTGCTGCGCAACTCGGCGCGGCCCGACTTCCTGCTGCTGACCGACGAGGAGATGAACGAGACGGAGCTGGAGGAGTTCTACACCCGGTGGGAGATGCGCCACCAGGGTTCGACCAACGCCAACCGGCCGGCGGTGGCGTCGGCGGTGCGGGACGTGAAGACGCTGGGCCTGTCCCACCGGGACATCGACTTCATCCAGGGCCTGCGCTGGAGCCTGGAGGAGGTCAGCCGAACGTATGGCGTGCCCAAGCTGCTGCTGGGCGACTTCGAGCGGGCCACCTACGCCAACGTGCAGGCGTCGGAGCGCATGTTCTGGCGCAACACCATCGTGCCGGAGGTGCGGTTCCTGGAGGAACAGCTGAACCGGATGCTGCTGCCCAAGCTGGGCTACCCGCAGCTGACGGTGGAGTTCGACCTGTCGGCCATCGAGGCGCTGCAGGAGGACGAGAACAACCGCGTGCAGCGGGAGTCGGCGCTGCTGGATCGGGGCGTGCTCACCATCAACGAGGTGCGCCGGGAGCGGAACCTGGCGGAGGTGCCGTGGGGCGACGGGCCGGCCGAGCGATAGACAGTCCCAACCCCCTGGGATATTCTAGCGGCGCGCCGGGAGGTGCTCATGGCCATCCAACCGGAACCGGATAACTTCGCCGATACCCTGAAGCCGACGGACCGGACCACCGATTGTTTGTCTGGTTCCGAAGCGGACATCGACACCGACCTGGTATTGGCCGACGCTTTCGATTGGCTGGAAATGGCCGAGCCGTCATCAATCCACGCCGTCGTCACGGACCCTCCCTACGGACTGGTCGAGTACCGGTCCGACCAACTGCACAAGCGGCAAACCGGCAACGGCGGCGTGTGGCGCATCCCGCCGAGTTTCGACGGCGCACGACGCAGCCCAGTCCCGCGCTTCACGGTGCTGACGCCCGGCGATGAAGAGGAGCTGGAACGGTTCTTCACTCGATTGGCGCCGCTGTTGATGAAGGCGCTGGTTCCGGGCGCGCACGTGTTCATCGCCACCAATCCCCTCCTTTCGCATCACGTTTACGGTCCGATGATGTCGTCGGGTTTTGAAAAGCGCGGGGAGATCGTGCGCATCGTCAAGACCCTGCGCGGCGGAGACCGCCCGAAGGGCGCTCACGAGGAGTTTCCCGATGTCTCGGTGATGCCACGCTCGGGCTGGGAACCGTGGGGTCTGTTCCGCAAACCCGTGGAGGGCCGGGTTCAGGACAACCTGCGCAGGTGGGGAGTTGGTGGACTGCGGCGCATCTCGGAAGAGCAGCCGTTTTGGGACGTGATCGTCTGCCCCCCGGCAGGAAAGGTTGAGCGGGAGATCGCTCCGCACCCGTCACTGAAGCCGCAGCGGCTGATGCGACAACTGACGAGGGCCGCGCTGCCGATGGGCACCGGAACCATACTGGACCCGTTCATGGGTTCGGGCTCCACCGTCGCGGCTGCCCGCGCCGCCGGTCTGCGCGCCATGGGTATCGAGTCTTCGACCGAATATCACGCCATGGCGAAGCGGGCGGTGCCTCTGTTGACACAGTTGAAAGATGACTAACCCGACCGCTCCGGACAGTTGGTTCAATCAGGAAGTCGCTTTACCTCCCGGATTGTTATAGGACTTACGCAGTTGGGACCGTCATTCCGGCTTTCGCCGGAATCCAATGACCGAAATCGTTAATCATCGTTCCGGTCCTTTCACACTGCGACTTCTGGACTCCGGCCTTCGCCGGAGTGACGGGCGTGGAATTTCAACTGCGTAACTCCTAATTCAGTCGGCCGGACATAGTGATCAGGAATGGCAAACCGGTTCCCAAAACGGCGATTAGACAATTGCGGACCAGTCCGGCAGTAGACGCCGTCCTCACGCGCATACGGGTTACAAATCCGTTGAATAGCGACCAAATATAGCAAAATTAGGCAAATTACAATTTAACGCTAACTTCGCTAATTTCCCTATACATCCTGGCTGATCCAGTAACAGGCGCTGCAATACACCCGAGCCCGAGTGTGGCCTCGAACGGAACCTGCCCGATGTACCCCTGCCGACGGGCCCGGCAGCCCGCGCCAACAAGTACACCGGCGGGTTGAATCTACCGCGTCGCGCAAAGATAATGCCTCCGGGTCTCATTCTTTGCTATACGGGGGCTCGATACTTTTATGATTGCAGTGCTTGGCGGCATCCTCGGCGGCGTTGGGCTGCTGTTCTTCGGGATGTGGCTCCTCTCCGAGAACCTCAAAACCGTGGTGGGGCCGCGCTTGCGGGTGCTGGCCAGCCGCCTGGCCGACAACCGCTTCGCCGCCTTCGGCTGGGGCACCCTGGCCGGCGCCATCACCCAGTCCTCGCCGGCCGTCACGTTCATCACCATCAGCATGCTGCGGTCGGGGCTGATCTCGGCCAAGCAGGGCTATCCCATCGCCCTGGGCGCGCAGATGGGGGTGGGCCTGATCCTGTTCATTGTGACGGTGGACATACGTATCGCCGCGCTCTACGGTATCGGCATCGGCGGCGTCATCATCACCCGTCTGAACCGGGGCAACTACCGTGAGGCCGGGGCCATGCTCTTTGGAGTGGCGGCGCTGCTCTTCGGGCTGGTGCTGATCAAGGAGTCGGCGGCGCCTTTGTCGGAGCAGCCCTGGTTCCGCGCCGGCCTGGAGCTTTCCGCCGGGTCCATCCTGCTGTCCTTCATCATCGGCGCGCTGCTGACCTTCATCGTGCAGGCGCTGGTGCCGGTGGTGGCCTTCGGCATCGGGCTGGCTGCCGCCCAGCTGGTGGGCGTGGAGCAGGTGCTGATGTACATCTACGGCTCCTACGTGGGGCTGGGCATCAGCGTGATTGTGGTGTCTTCGGGTCTGAGCGGCACCGCGCGGCAACTGGGCATGTTCTGGGCGTTCCAGGTCTTCTTCTCGGCGATCATCCTGGTGATGCTCCTATATATAGAGGTGTACGCGCAGGTGCCGCTGGTCAAGGCGCTGGTGACCTGGCCCGACATCGACCTGGGCCCGCAGATGGCGCTGGCGGTGATCGTCTTCGGCATGCCATCGCGGATCGTGGTGCTGTCGGCGCCGGAATGGACCATGCGGCTGTTCGCCCGCGTCTGGCCGGCCAGCGCTGAGGAGGAACGGTCCCGGCCCCAGTTCATCCACGACCAGGCCATCGACGACGTGACCACGGCCCTGGACCTGGCCCATCTGGAACAGAAGCGGGTGCTGGGCCGCTTCTCTGAGTACCTGGAGCAGGCCCGCATGGGACTGCCCCTGGGCGCCGTCCGGCAGTCCACCCTGGAGGTGAACGGTCGCATCGACGAGTTCCTGGCCCAGCTGGGTCAGCGCAACCCCGGACAGGACAGCGAACGACGCAACGCCGTGCTGGGCCGCCAGAAGCTCATCACCTGGCTGGAGGAACAGTTCTCAACGCTGCCCGGCCTGCTGCGCGACCTGCCCGAGGACGACATGCTGGAGACCTTCCAAATCAGCGTGGTCGAGGGCACCGACGCCGCCCTGCTCATCTTCCTGGACGCGCTGGAAGAGGACGACCCCGACTCCTGGGCGTTCGTCGGGCAGGTGATGGGAGACCGCCGCAGCATGATGCAGGACGTCCGCGCCCGCTACCTGGCCATGGCCCCCGAGGAAGACGACGACCGCCAGCGCATCATCGTAGAAGCCACCAACGCCGTGGAGAACATCTTCTTCCTGCTGGCGCAGCTGACGCGCGACTTCCAGGGGGAGACTCGGGGGGCATCTAACGCATAAACAAAATGGCGCGGATCAATCATGGATCGACCAAATTTTGACCGACTACTGATCGGCAACTACTGTTACCATACTTGCCAAATGTACGCACACTAGTGGTGGCCAGATGAGGTTTATATCGAAAATAGTGAGCGGTCCGCTAGGTTTGTGGCGCCGATGGCAGCTCGCGAGAAGCCGAAAGGAATATGCAACCTATGACTGCATTGTTGCTCAAGAGGCCCCCGGATGGTTGGTGATTGAGGTGCAGTGGAAAGATCTACGTCACTTCCTCAAATGGCGACCGAAATTCAACAGCCTTCCTAACGACACCATCAACGCTAAGTTGGATTTTTCCCAAGTGACCGTGTCCCCTGACATGATTCGCCATAATCCGGCTATCCGCATTCGAAAAGGGAGTAAGTCAGAAGTTGTTCCTGCCGTCGTGGCCGGTCCCGTGGATAGCGGAGTGTATTTCCTGTTGGTCGGGAAGCTGATATTGGCGCATGTCGAGCGCCAGTTCAGCTTCAACTTCGTGACTTGGCCCGTGGCTAACGCCTTACCCCTTTTGGCGGGCGCGGGATTGTTCGCTGCATGGGGGTACTATGATGGGTGGCAGCTGCACCAATCGAAAGACTTTTTCTCGGCGGTAGCATTAGTTACTACTGTCACTGGTTTGGCATTCGTCATTTGGAGGCTGGTAGTCCAAGAGTCTGACAAGCGACACGACGCTCGCTGTCGCAGACTGGAGCACGAGTTGATGGCGCACCAAACAACTCAATTGACGACATCTGTGGGCCAGGTTCAAAAACTCTTGGAGCAGCGCCTTGTATCCAGCTTGCCAACCAACCCGGCGGCACAACCCCAAACCAGCACGCCCACCGAATCTTTCAGTGCCAGTCGCTAACAGAGTTCACGTCGGCTCAACGATCAAGCTATAACTGTTATGGCGGCATACCCAGCGCGGCTCGAACAGGATCTGGATGGCCGCTGGAGTTCGTGGATCGACGATCTTCCCGGCTGTACAGCTTGGGGCTATTCCCGGACGGAGGCGTTGGCGGCGCTTGGCGATGCCGTGGCCGTGTATGTGGCCGATATGGCCGAGGCGGGCGAAATAGCGCCGAGCGCAGCAGTGGTGATTGTGCGGAACCCCTCAGCAGGTGAATGAGCTGGTTTCGGCAAGCTGGCCATCCAATCTTTGGCCTGTCCGCTTCGCTTTCTGGATTGAGCCCTTGAACGCGGCTGCGTTATCATCAGGTGACAGGTTTTGCAAACCGCCAGCGCCATCCATTCCCTACACTCGCAATTGAGGAACCCCCGTGGCTACCCAGAAGTATCAGAGAGACAGCCGTCGCCTGTTGGAGCAGGCCCGCGGCGAGCTAACTCAAGGAGACCTCCGTCAGGCTTCAGAGAAAGGCTGGGGCGCGGCGGCGCTGATGATGAAGGCCATCGCGGAACAGCGCGGGTGGGACCACGAGCGGCACCGCCATCTGACGCGTGCGGCGAGCCATCTCAGGGCTCTCACCGGCGACGGCGATGTCATGGACCACTTCGCGAGGGCGAACCTGCTCCATGAGAACTACTACGAAGACACCTTTTCCGAATCGGACGTCGCGGAAGGATTGGACCGGGTTGAGCTCCTCCTGGACAAGCTGGAGCCCCTGCTGGACTCATAACCCTGGTGGTTTACCGTACACGATAAACGTAGACCTCCCGCTTTCGGCGATTGAGCCGACTCCTCCGGCTGTGCTATCATCCGGAAAAGCCATTTCTGAGCGCCGGGCGGGCGTAACTCAGTGGTAGAGTGTTTGCTTCCCAAGCAAAAAGTCGTGGGTTCGAATCCCATCGCCCGCTCCATTCCTTTGGAGATTGCCGTTACCGCTGCGAAGCGCCTTGCCTCGTGGCCCGTCCGCCGCAGCCCGCACCGAGAGGACTAGCCAGACCATGACCACAACCGCCCAATCCTGGACTTCCAGCATCACCGAAGTTTCCGGCTCCAACGTGGAGGTCGTCACCGGCGGGTCCGGCAACCCGCTGGTCATTCTGCACGACGAGCTGGGGCACCCCGGCTGGCTGCGCTACCACGAGGCCCTGGCCCAGAACCACACCCTGCACATCCCGTCGCATCCCGGCTTCGGCCAGTCCGACCAGCTGGACTGGTCGATGAAGATGCACGACATGGCCATCTGGTACCTGGGCGCTTTTGACAAGCTGGGCCTGGAGGGCGCGGACCTGATGGGTTTCTCCCTGGGCGGCTGGCTGGCCGCCGAGTTGGCCACCATGTGCCCGCAGCAGTTCGGCAAGCTCATCCTGGTGGGCGCCGGCGGCATCCGCCCGCCCGGCGGCCAGATCTACGATATCTTCGAAGTCACGCCTCCGCTGTACATCCGCGACTCCCTGCTGGACCCGGACGGCACTCCCGAGTACCGCACCGTCTGTCCCGCCGAGCCTGAGGAAGACATCCTGGAGCGGTGGGAGAACGCCATGGAGGGGACCTGCCGCGTGTCGTGGCGGCCCTACATGCACGACCCCGGCCTGGTGCACCAGGTGTACCGGCTGGAGCGGGTGCCGACGCTGCTCATCTGGGGTCAGCAGGACCGCATCGTGCCCGTGAGCGCCGGCGAGGAATACCAGCGGCGCATTCCCGGCAGCCGCCTAGAGGTCATCGACAACTGCGGCCACCACCCGGAACTGGAGGCCACGGAGCGGTTCGTCGAGTTGGTGGAAGGCTTTTTGGCGTAACCGTCAGCCCGGAGATACAAGGCAATCGCAGGGGCGCAGTCTGATCTGCGCCCTTTTTCTTTTCGGATTTCACGTGCCGCCGTTGCACTCACAGTTCGCGATAGGAACATCTAACCGTTCGCAACTCCGTATAACTCGCCTATAAGAATGTCACGAAGGTTGCTGAGGCCACTTTTGTTTATCCGTGAACGCACGAATCGGAATTGGCCAAATATCGAAAGTGCGCCTCTGTTGCCTATTACGGCGTGACGTGTTAGCCTGTTACACGAAAGACAGAAGAAACCCAAAACGAGAAGGTACGAAGCCCGTAATGTTGGACGCTGACGTCAAGCAAAGGATCATCGAGGAATATCGATCACACGAGTCGGACACCGGCTCAACCGAACTCCAGGTCGCCATGCTCACCGAGCGCATTCGGCAGGTGACCGACCATCTCCGCACCCATCGCAAGGACGTGCATTCACGGCGGGGGCTGGTAACCATGGTTTCCAAGCGGCGCCGGCTCCTCAATTACCTCAGCCGCGAGGATGTAGGCCGCTACCAGAGCCTCATCGGTCGGCTCGGATTACGTCGGTAATTCGGCCCGAAACGCCGAGACCCGGCACACGCACACCCTCCCAACTGCCGGCCGGGATAAAAACCTGCCGGCACTCCCGTCCCATTGACGGCTCCTCCGGTCGCCATGCCAGTGCCCGGACAGAATCGTCCGGGGGTTCACCCCCGAACCGGAACCTTTCCCCGCCAGCAAAGCCGTGATCCCACGCTCAACGTAACAATTTCAGAACGCTTCAGACATTGTCCATACACCTGGCCACCGGGCAGCGTGGTTTGAGCGCAGGAGCGGGAAGCATCGAATTGCGGCGACAGAATGTGCCATCAAAAACCAGGATGAAAACCGGCCCCTATTCACACGTAGCAGGTTGGTAGCAACAACGATGGAAGAAGAGGTAGAGAGAACTGCTGTTATGACAACTATAGACGCCGCCCAAGAATTGATGAACCCCTTCTCCATTGACGGCGAGATCGGCGGGCATCCCATAACCCTGGAGACCGGTCGACTGGCCCAGCAGGCCCACGGCGCCGTAACCATCACCTGCGGAGAGACCATCCTGCTGGCCACCGCCGTGATGTCCGACCAGGCCCGGGAGGGAATTGACTTCCTGCCGTTGACCGTAGAGTTCGAAGAGCGGCTGTACGCCGTCGGCAAAATTCCAGGGAGCTTCTTCCGCCGCGAAGGGCGCCCCGGCACCGAAGCCATCCTGTCCGCCCGGCTGACCGACCGCAGCATCCGTCCGCTGTTCCCCAAGGGACTGCACAACGAGGTGCAGGTGATCATCACCGTGCTGTCGGTGGACGAAGAGCATCCACCCGAAACGCTGGGCATGGTCGCCGCATCGGCTGCGCTGTCCCTCAGCCAGATCCCGTTCGAAGGACCCATTGGCGCCTGCCGCGTCACCTGGGACGGCAACAACTACGCCATCAACCCCAGCTTCCAGCGCAGCAACTCCGCTGATCTGAACATGGTGGTGGCCAGCAACCGCGACGCCATCATGATGGTCGAGTCCGGCTCGGTTGAGGTTTCCGAAGAGGTCATCCTGGAGGGCATCCGGCTGGCCCACGAAAGCAACGTCCAGACCATCGAGTTGATCGACCGCCTGGTGGCCGAACGTGGCGCCGACAAGACTGAGGTCCACTTCGACTACTCCGCCACCGAGGAGCGCCAGAAGAAGGTCGACGCCCTGGTCAACGGTCGCATCTCCGAGGTGCTGGAGCGCAATTCCTTCAAGAGCGAACGCGACTCCAGCCTGGACGCCGTCGAGTCGGATGTTGCCGCGCAGTTGGCCGACGATTATTCCAGCGGCGACGTCGCCGAGGCCTTCAAGAACCTGGTGAAGAAAGAAGTGCGCGGGCGCATCCTCAACCAGAACGTCCGCCCGGACGGGCGCCAGACCACCGAGATCCGTCCCATCACCTGCAGCGTCGGGGAACTGCCCCGCGCCCACGGCAGCGGCCTGTTCACCCGGGGGCAGACCCAGGTGCTCTCGATAGCCACCCTGGCTTCGCTGTCCATGAAGCAGACCCTGGACACCGTGGGGCCGGAGAACACCAAGCAGTTCATGCACCATTACAACTTCCCGCCCTACAGCGTGGGTGAGGCCCGGCGGGTGGGTTCCCCCGGCCGGCGTGAAATCGGCCACGGCGCCCTCGCCGAACGGGCGATCCTGGCAGCCATGCCCTCCGAGGAGGACTTCCCCTACACCGTGCGCGTGGTCAGCGAGGTGCTGGCTTCCAACGGCTCCACGTCCATGGGCAGCGTCTGCGGCTCGTCCATGGCCCTGATGGACGCCGGCGTGCCGCTGCGGGCTCCCGTGGCCGGCATCGCCATGGGCCTGATCACCGACGCCGACAGCGACCGCTACGCCATCCTCAGCGACATCCAGGGCATCGAGGACTTCCTCGGAGATATGGACTTCAAGGTCGCCGGCACCGAAAAGGGCATCAACGCCCTGCAGATGGACGTCAAGATTGACGGCCTGACTCAGGAACTCCTGAGCGAGGCCCTCGAACAGGCCCGCGTCGGCCGCCTGCACATCCTCGACCGCATGTCCGAGGCCATCACCGAGCCCAGGGCCCAGATGAGCCGGTACGCCCCCAAGCTGGTCAAGATGCAGATTCCCGTCGAGAAGATCGGCGCCCTCATCGGCCCCGGCGGACGCGTCATCCGCGCCATCCAGGAGGAGACCGGCTGCGGCATCGACGTTTCCGACGACGGCGGCGTCATCATCTCCTCCAACGACCAGACCATGATCGAACTGGCGCGGAGCCGTGTGGATGGCCTGACTCGCGACCCCGAGGTCGGCGACATCATCACGGGCAAGATCACCCGCACCACCAACTTCGGCGTCTTCGTAGAGCTCACCCCCGGCGGCAAGGACGGCCTGGTGCGCAACGAAGACCTGGGCGACCTGGCCTACGAGAACGTGGACATCGGCCAGGAAATCACCGTGATGATCCACGAGATCGACCACATGGGCCGCATCAACCTGTCGCGGCGCGCCCTGATGGGCGATACCGAGCCACCGGCCCCTCGACCCGAACGGGGAGGGTTCGACGACCGTGGGGACCGTGATCGCGGGCCGCGCGGCGGCTACGGCGGCGGCGGTGGAGACCGTGGCGGGCGTGGTGGCTACGGCGGCGGCGGTGGAGACCGCGGCGGACGCGGCGGCTACGGCGGCGGCGGTGGACGTGGCGGCGACCGTTCTGGGCCGGGACGCGGCGGTCCCGGTGGAGATCGTGACCGTGGCGGACGCGGCGGCTATGGCGGCGGTGGCGGTGGAGGAGACCGCGATCGCGGCGGCCCCAGCCGTGGCCGGGAACGCGGCTCCATGCTGGGCAGCGAACCCAACGAACGCGGGCAGGGACCGCGCCGCTACCCCGGGCGCCCACAAGGCGGAAGCCGCAACCCGTCCGACCGCCGGTTCCTGGGAGGCGGCGGCGCACGCCGCTAACCCGGAGGCAGGCGGATAATCAGGCGCAACAGGGGCAGGTTTCGTACCTGCCCCTCATCATGTATCGCAGGGTTGGATGTTGCCGGGACGGGCCGTTGTAGGTGGCGCCGCGACCCGCGCCGAGGCTATGTTATCCTGTAATTGGTGCTGTATGATGCAGGCACAATACGCCCTGTTGTTTTAGGGGATTGGGAGGCGATGTAATGCCCGTAATTACCATCAACGGCCCTATCGGGGCCGGTTCCATCGCCGTCGGGCAACAGGTTGCCCATGACCTGCATCTCAACTACGTGGACCGGATGGTCTTCGCCGAGGCCGCTCGCATCATCGGCTCTCCCGTTTCCAACCTGATCGCCAAGGAACAACGGGTGGAGCGGTTCGGTGACCGGGTCACGGCGCTGCTGGGTCGGGTACTGGAACGGGCCGCCGTGTCGGGGGACTATGACCTCGGAGTCGGCATCGAGACGCTGCCGGAGACTTACCACGAACTGGCCGGCGAACCATCTTCGCGGATGCAGCGCGTGAACGACCAGGTCTTCATTGACACCACCCGAGAAGTCGTGCGCAACCTGGCCCAGGCGGGTCACGTGGTGATCATCGGCCGCGGCGCCAACATCATTCTCGGCGACACGCCTGGCGTGCTGCATGTTGGCATGCTGGCTCCCATGTCACGACGCGTAACAACCATCATGGAACGCGAGCACCTCGATGAAGCCCAGGCCCGCTCCTACCTGGAAGGCCTCGAGGAAGCGCGAGTGAAATTCTTCCAGAAATTCTTCAAGGTGTCGCCCCTGGACCCGACCCTGTACCACATGATGCTGGACATGGGTCACATGAGCGACGGCACCGCCGCCAAGATCATTGCCCACGCCGCCGGCGACCTGGAGCACTAAACAACGCTGATAACGCCGGCCGTTGATTGGCCGGCCCAACGCCAAGGAGGATACACCGACATGTTCATCAGGATGGTCTGGGGCAAGCTTCGCGCGGGTACCTGGGAGGAATTCGAGCGGCACTACCACGAGCGCGTTGCCACCGGCACGCTCCCCAAGGGATTGAAAGAGCGGCAATTGATCCGCAGCACGGAAGATCCCGACGAAGGGATCAGCGTCAGCGTTTGGGACACGCTGGGCGATCTGCGCGCCTACGAGACCAGCGAGTTCCGAGCCAACATCGCCCGCGAGGTCGAACACCTCTACCGGGGCGAGTACTGGGTGAAGCACTTCGAAGTCGCGTCCACCGACTGACCCGGCATCGCACGCAGTGCTCACCAGAATGCCCCGCTCCAAATGGAGCGGGGCATCGCTTTGTGGCTGCCGTGCAGGAAAAAGCTAACGGCTGGCGCTGGCACCGGACAGGCGGGAGATCCCAGCCCGGGAGCAGTCCTCGTCCTCCTGGGCCGTGCCGCCGCTGCCGCCGACGGCTCCGATCAGTTCACCGTTCATGTAGATGGGGAGCGCGCCCTGTCCGGGCACGAACTCGCCGCGTTCCACTTCCATTACCGCCCGCATGATGGGCGTGGTGGACCGCTCGGTAAGGTCTCCGCTGGGCTCTCCGAAGCAGGCCGACGCCCGGGCCTTGCCGCGGGACACGTACGGTGTCCGCCAGGCGGAGCCGTCCATCTTGCACATCGTAATCAGGTCGCCGCGGGCGTCCACCACCGAGAAACTGAACGCTTTACCGAGTTCCAGGGCGGCGGTTTTCGCGCCAGCCAATACTGCTTCCGCCTGGTCGAGGGTGATGTTAGGCATGGTTGCTAGTCTCCTTGTGAGTGAATCGTCTTGTGCTGAGCTGTACGGTTGCGAGCCATCGCTAGCCGTTTTGCGTATCGCCATTTTCGAGCAGCGGATGGGGTTCGTCAAATGGTTCGTTGCGTGCGGCGGCGGCCAGCCGGCGCCGGTTCCACTCGCCGACCAACCGGCGGAATTCGGCCGCAGCTTCCGCCCGGCCTTCTTCGCGGCCCTCCGACCGGCCTTCCTCGCGGCCCTCCGCACGGCCTTCCGCCAGTCCCTGAGCTCGGCCCTCCTCCCGCTGCTTCTCCTGTAACGGCCGGACGTACTTGTTCATCAGATAATCATAAGTGACCATAAGACGTTGAATGACCTCCATCAGGGTGAACGTAGCGGGAATTCCCAATGCCGTGACGGCAGGAATGTGCGCCAACGCCGCTTCCGCCACTTCGCCTCCGCTGTGATCGGGGTGGAGCCAGCTGAGAAACTCCACAACCCCGTACATTGCCAGGAACCATTGTACCCAATACAGTGCGATGTAGGGCAACCTCCAGCGCGGCGGAATGGCCCAAATGGATTCTCTGCTTTGGCCCGTCCTTGGTCCGGGTCCGACGCTGCGATCAGGTTGTGTTATGGTTCCGCTCCGCACGGCTCCAGTTGAGTGAATTCAACGGGCTGCGCTATTATAGCAAGGCAGCCGGCCAAACCACCGCGCTAAGTGGGCACCCCGCCGGTTCACGGGACACGCTCCACTATGTTCGGTTTCTTCGACTCCTTCAAGAAGGGCTGCGGATGCGCCCTTGGCGTGATGACCGGCCTGGTCATCGCCATGATTATCATCTGGCTGGTCTTCGGCAATTGCGAGATCAACGGCCTGTAACCAACCTTCCCGGCATCGCTTCGCCCAGGAGAGAGTATGCAGTTCGGATTCTACCTGCCCAATCACGGCCCCAACGCCCAGCCCGGTCCGCTGGCCCAGATCGCCCAAACCGGCGACCGTCTGGGGTTCTACTGCATGGTGGCCGGTGACCACGTGCTGGTTCCCAGCCGGATCGACTCGCCTTATCCCTACACCGTGGGCGGCGAGTTCCCCACCGGCGAGAGCGGAGAGTATTTCGAGCAACTGACCCTGCTCACCTTCCTAGCCGGCGTCACGGAAAACATCCGGATGGTGCCCAGCGTGATGATCGTCCCCTACCGCCCGCCCATCCTGGCGGCCAAGATCCTGGCCACGCTGGACGTACTCTCCCAGGGCCGGCTCATCCTGGGCGTCGGAGTGGGCTGGATGGAAGAGGAATTCGAGGCTCTGGGCACGCCGCCCTTCGCCGAGCGGGGCGCGGTGACCGACGAGTACCTGAACGCCTACAAGGAGCTGTGGACTAGCCCGAATCCCGAGTTCGACGGAAAATACGTCCAGTTCTCGGGCATACAGTTCCTGCCCAAGCCGGTGCAAAAGCCCCATCCTCCCATATGGGTAGGCGGCCAGAGCCGTCCTGCAATCCGTCGCGCCGCCACCATCGGAGACGGCTGGCATCCGGTGGGCACGATACCGGCGGCAACACTGGAGCCGGAGGAACTGGCGGGAGACCTGGTGACTCTCAACCGGTTCGCCGAGCAGGCCGGCCGCGACCCCTCTGAGATACAGGTGTCCATGAAGGCCCCGCTGTACGACCCGGGCACGATGCAGACGGGCCCGCGCCGACGGTTCTCCGGTTCCACCGACGCCATCCTAGAGGATGTCCATACCTATTCCGAGGTTGGTGTCTCCCACATCATTTTTGATATCCGCGGCAGCGACCTCAATCAGGCCCTGGAGCGGTTGGACTGGTTTGCCGGCGACGTGATGCGGCAAGTTGACTGACTCGTACGGGGTGGGAGCAAAACGCCCCTATGCTATAATTCCACCGCTTGACGGTCTGCGCCTGCGCCGCAGTTCCATCGTTGCCTCCACTTCAAGATAGCTGCTTTTCGCGAGGAGGAATACAGCCTTGACTTCCCTCAATGACCGCTATGAAGCCGGCCAGGACATGCGTGGACAAATGGCCGCCGGCGATGTGTCCCACTATGCCTTGCCCGGCGTCGACCAACTGGCGCCCGACCTGAAGCGCATCATTGACGAAGCCCTTTTCGGGACCATCTGGCGTCGTCCCGGCCTGGATCTGAGGCAGCGCTGCATGGCCACCATCGCGGCGCTGGTGACGCAGGGAGAAATGAACCTGATGCGTCGCCACATCGTGCGCGGCTTGAATGTGGGCCTCACGCCGCAACAGGTAGTGGAAGTCTTCGTGCAGTCTACCTTCTACATCGGCGTGCCGGCGGTGGAATCGGCTTTGCGATTGACCAAGGAAATCTACGAAGAATTGGGCATCGAATGCGCGCCGGCCCTGGAATATGACACCAACCAGCACCCGGATGAATTGTACGCCCTAGGCCAGGAACTACACCGCCATCACATGGGCAATACTCCGACTGGTTTTGAAGCCGATTCTCCGGAAGGACAACTGGAGCGGATCGTAGACGAGTACAACTGGGGCGCGATTTACAGCCGGTCGTTGTTGGACGACAAGGACCGGGCCATTGTCTCGCTCTCGGCGCTCACCAGCATGGGCGTGTACGACAACCAGATGAGACGCCGCATTCGTGGCGCAATCGGCGTGGGAATGACCCCCACGGAGCTGATGGAAATCTTCATCCACCTGTCCATGTACGGCGGCTACATCAACGCGCGAACCGCCATGCGGATCGCCCGCTCCGTGTTCAACGAGCTCGAAATCGAGTAGCCTCGGGCTAACGCGAGGAGCACAAACATCATCGATAGCGCGAGGCGACGCCCTCGCGCTCATCAGTTGGAAAGGGACCGGTACCCGCCAGCACGGAGGTCAGCAGGAATAAGATGAAACTGCGCCTGGACGACGGCTGTGAGCTGTTCTACACCATCGACGACTTCACCGACCCGTGGACGGAACCGGAAACTGTGGTGATGCACCACGGCATGGCCAAGAACCACAAGCTTTGGTTCGGCTGGGTTCCCATCGTGGCGCGACACTACCGGGTGATCCGGTTCGACATGCGGGGCATGGGCCATTCGGACGTGCCTGAGCCGGGCTACCCGTGGTCGGTGGACAACTTCGCCAAGGACCTGGCTGAGTTCGCTGACAAGCTGGGGTTGGAAAAGTTCCACCTCATCGGCGAGACCGTGGGCGGCAGCATCTCCATGCGCTACGCCACCATGCACCAGGAGCGGCTCCTCTCCCTGACCGCCTGCACCTCCCCCACCAGTTTCAACGACGCCCACCATGCCGAATCGGCAGTGCAGATTGAAAACGAGGGTATCGGCGCGTGGGTGGAAGGCAGCATCGGCCGCCGGTTGGATCCGCAGATCGTGGATCCGGCCTACACCCGCTGGTACGCCGAGCAAATGAAGGCGACCACGCCCCACGTGGTGGCGGGTTTCCAGGCCCAGGCATCCGGCGACCTGCGGCCACTGCTGAAGGACGTGCAGACGCCGGTGTTGATCATCGCAGCAGCCGCTCTTCGCGAGGAGGTGCTCGGCGATTTCCGCGGCGCTGCCGACGTTTTCCCCAACGGGCGCGCCGTGGTGTTCCCGGGCGTGTCCGGCTTCGTCCAACACATCCTGCCCGTGCCCTGCGCCCGGGTCTGGCTGGACTTCGCCCGCAGTCTCGCATAACGCCGCCGCCCTATGGCAAACCGCGCCAGGTCGGGATCTGGTGACATCGCGAGGGGTGAGGCGTCACGGCGGAGAAGAAGAGCGCACGCTCAAGCGCGCCGTCGCGCCCGTGAGCGCCGCGAACGCCACTCGACCGGGTTCCTGGATCGCCTGCTTTCCCGTGGCGAGTTGCAGTTGATGCCCCGGCGGGTGAGCCGCCGCTACCACCTGCCCCTCTTCATTGAACTGTACAATGTACAGTTCTTCCGGCTCAAAACCCGCTACCTGTGGCAGTCGGCGCTGGCGGCGGTGGTAATGCTCATCGTCATGCTGATGGTGGATTCCCTGGCCGACGCGGTTCTGGCCGCCGGCCTGGGCTCCAGCGCAGTTATCGTTTTCGTGCATCCCAACTCCAGCAGCGCGGCGCTGCGGCACCTGGTGGGAGGGCACGTCCTCGGGTTGACGGTGGGCGCGCTGACCTCATTCGCGTTGTTCCACGCCGGCTGGGTCCCGGTACCCGATAGCGCACACCACTGGGCCGCCGACATCGCGGCGGCCATGACCCTGGGCGTGGTGATCCTGCTGATGTCGATCACGGACACCGAGCACCCTCCGGCGGCGGCCACCGGCCTGGGTTTCGCTCTGCAGAGCCTGGAATTCACGCTGGTGATGCTGTTCATCGCCGCCGTCCTTACGCTGGCGGTCAGCAAGGTCATCTTCCGCGCCTACATCCGCGACCTGGACTGAGCGGTAGCCGGCGACAATTCCCCGGCCTCCAAAACGCATCATGCCATGACGCCTGGCAAATCCAGCGGCAAGACCTGATAAACTGTATGGTCAGCGAAAGCCAGTGCAAGGGCAACGAAGACAATCATGGACGTAAAGGAGGCCGCAAACGCGGCCAAAGCTTATCTGGTCGATCTTTTCGCCGACGAGGAGATTTCCAACATCGGCCTGGAAGAGGTTGTTTTCGACGAGATTTCCGGCAGCTGGGAAATCACGATAGGGTTCTCGCGTCCATGGGATCAGAAGTCCGGCTTGCCTGCTGCTTTGGCCGGAGTGCGTCCGGACCGCAGCTACAAGATCGTACGTGTCAACGACCAGAACGGCAGCGTGATATCCCTCAAGGACCGATTGCTGGCTGCAAGAAGTGACTGAATGCCTGCATTGGGTTATTTCATTGACGCCAACCTTCTTCTCCTGCTCGTTGTGGGCAGCGTCAATCGAGAGGCCATCTCCAGGCACCGCCGTCTTCGCGCATTCACGGCAGATGACTACCAGATTCTTCTCGATCTGATTGGTCAAGTACCGCGAGTACTGGTCACGCCGAACACGCTCACAGAAACGTCAAACCTTCTCGGCCAACACCGCGAACCGGAACGCTCTGTCTTTTTCGAAGGCCTGAGATTCTTGATCGAACACACGGAGGAAGTCGTAGTTGCCAGCACTGAGGCCTCGCACAATCAGGCTTTCACGCGGCTTGGATTGACCGATGGGGCTCTATTGGAAGTCGCAACGGCCGAGCATCCGCTGGTTACGGTGGATCTGGACCTGTATCTGGCAGCTGCTTCAGCAGATCCTGAAAGCGCAATCAACTTCACGCATCTGCGAGATTTGTAACACGTTGCGCATCACCGCTATCGTGCCCATCCAAGCCACCTGAGCGATTGCTAACGTGTCGTACCTGTCCTGGAGACTCACCCATGCCCGACTCCCTTTCCCGCCAGCTCGCCCGCTGGGCCGTCAACCTGGACGCCGCCGACCTGCCGCCGGCCGTGGTCGACAAGATGCAGACCTCCCTGCTCCACGCCACCGTGGTGGCCATCATCGGCGCCGAAACCCATCACGGTAAGGCTGCGGTGGACCTGGCTTTGGCCGAAGAAGCCTCAGCCCACGGCGCCAGCATCCTGGCCTCGGGCGGCCGCGCCACCCGCTGCGGAGCAGCCTTCGCCAACAGCAAGCTGATGCATGCTACCAACCAGGCAGATTCCTACCGGATGCTAACCCACCCCGGCCCGTGCATAATTCCTGCGGCGCTGGCCTCCGCCCAGCTGGGCAGCGCCACCGGAGCGCAGCTCATCACCGCCATGGCCGCCGGATACGAGGTCGAATCGCGCATCGCCGGCGACTTCATCGCTTCCACCCAGGCCCGGGGGTTTCGATCCAGCCCCATCTACGGAACCCTCGGAGCCGCGGTCGCTACCGGCAAGCTGCTCGGGCTCACCGAGGATCAGATGGTCACCGCCATCGCTCTGGCCTGCACCTTCACGGCGGGAACCAACGAAGGGCCTCGCTCCGGAGGCCGGGAGATGATGTTCCACGAGCCCCAGGCTACCCGCAGCGGCATCATGGCCGCCCTGCTGGCCCGCGAGGACGTCCGAGGGTCGGAAGAGGCCCTCGAAGGGCCGGCCGGCTTCTACAACGCCTTTACGGGCAACAACCAGGGCGAGCTTTCCTACGTGTTCACCGGCCCCCAGCAGGTGACATTCGAGCCAGTGGCCGCAGGGTTGGGAGCTCGCTGGGAACTGCTGCACACCGTGCTCAAAATGTATCCCACGGCCGGTTACAACTGCCCGGTGATCGACCTGATGACAGACATCAGGCGCTCCCACCAGCTGGCTTTGGACGAAATCGAGCGCATCACAATCGACATGAACTGGCTCGAGACGCTCTACCCGTCGCCGGCTTTCCCCAACCCGTCCCGTGGTCAGGCCATCGTGGGCAGCACCCACTACTTCGCCGCCTACGTGGCCGTGAACGGCAGCTATCCGCCGCTGCGCACCCGCATCGATCCGGGCGACGATTCCGACACCGCCTCTGCCGAAAACCACGACGCCGTGCTCTCCCTGATGCACAAGGTCCAGATCGTCGGCCACAAGGATCGGCCGGCCTTTGCTCCGCGCATCACCATCGATATGGCCGGCGGAAACGTGTACCGTGGCGAATACCAGGGCAACGAGCTGGAATGGGGCCTGGACACCGAGGTGGAACGGCTCCGGCCACTGTTCCCGCAGATCACCTGGCCCGCCGAAAAGCTGGAGGCCACGGTCGCAGCGGTGGGCGACGTCCCCGGCGCCGCCGACGTGAGCGATCTGATTGCCGCAGCCACGCCATGAAAGATCTCATGCGTACCCAGTTTGACGACGAGGGGAGCAAATTTACATCGCTGAACAGGATGAATAGGATGCCGACAACGAAGGCTCGCCGCTCTGCTTATGGCGCCGTCCAGAGTGCGGGGCGTTTCCAGCAATCAATCAAATCCTGTCCATCCTGTTTATCGATGTAAAAAACAATTTGGCACGGGTGAGCATGAAAGATCACTTCCGGGGCGGGGCCATAACGCCGCCAGGCTCTATAATTCCGCCAGCGCCACGACGAGCCAACCAACACGATCGACTACAGGAGTGAATCATGCTGCCAGGACTGGAAGGCAAGGCCGCGCTGGTTACCGGCGGGAGCAAGGGCATCGGCAAATCCATCGCTTACGCGCTGGCCAGGGACGGTTGCTCCGTCGCTATCTGCGCCCGGGGAGAGGATGACCTGCGGGCGGCCGCCGCCGAAATCGGTGACGCCACCGGCGCGCGTGTCATAGCCATCCGCGCCGATATGACGGTGCCCGATGACATAGTCAACCTGGTGGGTGAAACGGTCAACGGGCTGGGCCGGCTCGACATCCTGATCAACAACGCGGTGAACAGCACCAGCGACCGCGCCAGCCAAATTCCTGACGACGTGATACTGAACCACATCACCACCAAGGTGATGGGATACATCCGGTGCGCGCGCGAGTGCGTGCCGCACATGATCGCGTCCGGCGGTGGGCGCATCATCAATATAGGCGGCATGGCGGCGCGGAACTCCAGCCCGACCAACCCGGGATCCGGCGTCACCAACTCAGCGATGTCCAACTATTCCAAGGCCCTGTCGGACGACGTGGCGGCGGACGGCATCCTCGTCAATTGCATCCACCCGGGCAGCACCCGAACGGAGCGCTACATGGGCCTGGTCGCCGAGCGCGCCGCCCGGAACAACACCACATCTCAGGCGGAACTGGAAGAATCAGTTGCCGAGATCCCCATTGGCCGCATGATCGAACCGGACGACATCGCCAACCTCGCGGCGTTCCTCTGCTCAGATCTGGCATCTGCCATCACCGGGCAGACCATAGCCGTGGATGGCGGCGCCGGGCGGGGCGTCCACTTCTAGCCGCGCCAGCCGCTCAACTCCGGCGCAACCGGACCCATCCGATGAGCCTCGGATGGACCTCCTGCGGCGACACAGCCTGATGGACGGTCAGTTCATCCCCAATTCACGCAGCGCGTTGGCAAAGTTGGAATCGAGAACGTACGCGTCTTCGGTTCGGTCGTAAATCAGCGGTCGGGGCAGGTCCACGTTTCCGCGGCGACGCTTGAGACGGTTCAGGCTGTGCCCCTGGCTCGACAGTGAGCCGGACAGTTCGCGCTGAGTGAGCCGCAGCGTGTGCATCAGCTGCGCGCGCTTTTGCGTGTGGTTGGGCGACCGGGAGACCCGCAGCATGGCCTGCCGAGCCGTGTCTGACAGGTTCCGCCAGAACGTTGTGACGTAACTTGCGTTCCAGGCAGCCCCCGATGCTTCAGCCACCGTTTCGGTTGGCTCTCCTTCTTCTGTTCCGGCCTCCGACATTATGGTAACGGCAGCTGCTTCACCGGCCGTTTCTCCCGCTGCTGGGGGCGACGCGCCTGCAGCCGGGACGACAGCCCGGCCGGCCATCCCTCTCAGCGTCGCCACCACTTCCTCCACATCGCCCTCAATCGTTATTGTGACATTCGCCAAAGTTTTGCTCCTGGTTGCCCGAATTTTACCCTGTGCTGTCGGTGTTCTATATACTCTAACATACGTATTGCTCAATATACCATACCACTCAATAACCAAAATTAATTTGACGGATTAATGGCGGCCAATAACGCGGCTTCCAATACTCGCGGCGGTACATATTGCTCAAATCGATCAGTGATGCGGCCATTGCTTCCCACGATGAACGTCCAGGGCTCAGACACGAGACCCCATTCGTCAACGGCGGGAACCAGCTGGCGTGCCGGGTCCGCGGGGTTGATCCGGTGCGGGTCGCGGTACACCTCAACATGAACGAAGCTGGCCTGGTCTTCGTACCTGTCGGCCAACACCGAAAGGTCCGACACTTGCGGCCCGCACGTCGCCGTCACGCAAAAAGCCGGTGTGGCGAAGGTGATCACCGCGGGCTTTCCCGCCCTCACTGCCTGCGCCACCGACAACTGGTACAGAGCCGGGTCCGGTTCAGGGCTGCTGCTGATGGTTCGCAGGTCCGTGACCGTCGTCACCGTCGGGGTGTCGGACAAGGGCGCCGCGTCACCGATGAACGGCGCACGGTGCCTTTGAGTCACAGACACCACCGAGCCTATGGTCAGCGACTCTGTCGCTTCCGAAGACGACTGGGCGTAGTCAAACGTGGCGTGCAACTCCCAGATTCCCAGCGTATCGCCCGTGGCGGTCCCGGCCTGATCGAAGGACACGTTGGCGACGAACACGCCTCGGCGGCCCTCCGGAGGCCAGGGCAGAAATTCTGCCTCGGTCCGGTATCGCACCTGGCCCGTCGCGGCTCCCGGCTCGTAATACACCGCGCGCAACGCTACGGCGTCCGGACGAACCGGCATATAGTAGCGATCCACCAACCCGAAAGACACGCGATTTTCTCCCACGGCGAGGTCGCTGTTGCTCACTACCAGGCTGACCGGTGGGCCCCCTGGAGGCTGGGACAATGGATCGTCCGCAGGATTCGTCGGCGCGCACGCCAGCGCCGCCAGCCACGCCAGAACGAGTACCGCCGTCAGATTCCGCGGCGGCATCGGGCGACCGGTCTTCAACTCCCGGGCGGCATCAATAAGGCTGGGGCAAGATGGGGTCAATTCAAACCTTCTGACTTCCGACCTGCTGGTGAATTCTTAATGGATACCAACAATATACGTGTCGATACATGAGACCGGACTGGTCCAAAAACGAGTGTCCGTTATATTGCTGGGAATCCACCCGCTTTTGAAGCGGAACCCAGAGTCTTGGACGGAATTCCCTCTGGCAGCAGTTGAAAATCGATCAGGGGCAGGCGCGTCAACTGGCCGCGCAGTATAGGGACTGCCGCACAGCAGCGCAACGCCCCCTTGCTTCTCACGCGTACCCAGTTTCGCTGAAACTGTCTTAGGACTTACGCACTTGAAATTGCAAACCCATCATTCTTGCGAAAGCAGGAATCCATTGACTTTATAATGAACGAATCTGGAATACTGTTAACGATTTCGACCTCTGGATTCCTGCTTTCGCGGGAATGACGAGCGTAAAGGCTTCCAACTGCATCAGTCCTATGTCATTGCGAGCGCAGCGTGGAAATCTCGTCACCTGGGCGCCCGCTCATCTCATGATGAGCCGGTGCGGGGTTGAACTCGTCGCCGGTCAAACCCAAACTGGAATCATCCTGTTTATCCCGGTAAAATGTCCCCCTGTTCTTGAAAATGGGTACGCGTGAGCCCCTTACTTCTCACGCGTACCCATTATTGTCATCGCGAGGAGCACAGCAACGTGGCGCTCCCGTTCTCGCGGTGGCGGTTGCCCTGACGAGATTGTCGTGCCTCGTTCGCAATGGCAGTTTCCGCGAAGCAGGCTAGGCGTGAGCTCCGCACTTCCGACCGACGATGAAGCGGGCCATCAGTGATTGTGGCGGCCCTTACTCCCGGCTTCTTGCGGCCAAGCGCAGAGCTGAATTTTTCGTCTATAATCTTGCTACCCCCATCCCAAATTTTCCACCAGAGGCAGATATGCGCTTCGGATCCTTCGTATTTCCCGTCAGCCACCAACCCGAGAACGACTCGGCAGTGATCGACAGCACACTCGACGAGATCGTGCTGGCCGAGCAGATCGGTATGCACTCGGTCTGGTTAACCGAGCACCATTTTGACGGCGCTGCCGCGCATGCCGACCCTCTGGTTCTGGGCGCCGCCGTCGCCTCCAGAACCACTGATCTCAAGATCGGCTTCGCCGTGGTGGAACTTGCTTTCCACCATCCCGTGCGCCTCGCCGTGCAAACCTCCCTGCTGGACAACCTGAGCCACGGGCGCCTCATCGTCGGCACCGGCCGAGGGTCCGCTTACAACCACTATGAGTACATCGGTTTCGGCATCACCATGGAAGACGGTCTGGCCCGCCTGGACGAAGCTGAAGAGCTACTGGTCAAGGCGTGGACCGGCGACCCATTGCAGCACGAAGGAGCGCATTGGGACGTTGAGTTCCCGCTGCTGCGGCCCCGCCCGTATCAGCAGCCCCATCCGCCGCTGATCCGCGCCTGCATCAGCGAGGGGTCAACGATCCGGATGGCCGAGATAGGCCGCCCGGTGATGATCGGCATCCAGACCCTGCCTAATCTGCAGTCAAGGCTGGAGCGCTACCGAGCCACCATGCTGGATTCGGGTTTCACCGAAGAGCAGACCGAGGGTACGCTGGATCAGTGCTGGGCTTCCCGCGACCTCTTTGTAGCGGAAAGCTACGACGAAGCCCACGAGATCGCAGCCGCCGGCTTCGAAAGGGAGCGGACCCACTTCCGCAGCGCCCGCGAACTCTACAACCCCGGCGGGTTCCCGCCTCCCGATCCCAACCGACCGATACCCGCGGGAGAGAGCCTGGAGCACTCCTTCATCATGGGCACGCCGTCCCAGGTGGCGGAGCAGGTCGCCGCCATGCGCGACATCGGTGTGCGCAATCTGATGCTGAAGCTGAACGTCGGCGAAATGGACACGCACAAGGTGCAGAAGTCCATGCGGATGTTTGGGGAAAAGGTGATGCCGCACTTCGCCTAGCGGGCGTGTGCGGCAGAAAACGGTAGAACGCTACTAGCCGGGAATGATCTCACCCACCGGTATCTCAACACCGTCGTAGCACCCGGGTTGCAGGACGTCGCCGGCCCGCAGCCGCCGGGTTACCCGGTAACCATTCCCGGTCGGCTCTGTATGCACCTCAACCACATCCTCAGGTAGTATCGTTAGCCACACCTCGGGTACGCCAGCGTTCGCGTACCGGGGAAGTTTTTCATTGCGGTCGTAATCCACCGAACTGTCGGCCACTTCGATGAGCAGGAGAACATCCTCAGGAGTGAGCGGCCTCGACCGATAATAGTCCGCCCGCCGGCGTAGCAGCATCAGATCGGGATAAAGCCTGGAATGTTCATCCAATGCCAGCGGCCCCTGCACCCGCAGAAGCGTCCCCCGATCAACTCCCGATGGCAACATCTCGGTGTATATGTCGACCGTACCCGCATGAGGGTCGCCAATCGGGGCCATCTCAATTATCACTCCATCCAGAAGTTCTACTCTGTCATTTGAAGTGAGGACCCCCACTTCTACCAACGCCAGGAATTCCGCCACCGTGAACCGGCGCACGGGGAGGTTCAACGCGCTTGACGTTTGTGGCGGCGGTTTGGTCTGCGTCGTCATGGTTCCGTCCTCCGGCTATTCGGGCAGAATATCGCTGACCACAAGCTCTATGTCGGGTAAGGCGCTGGGGGAGATGGTGTCGCCGGGTAAGTAGATGCGATTGCGGGTGTACCTGCCGGCGACGGGCTCAGCGTGGGCCTCAATGATGCGTTCGGGCAGGACGGTTATCCAGACCTCGGGAATTCCAGCTTGGGCATATCTCGGCAATTTCTGGTAGCGGTCGTAGTTCACCGAACTCTCGGCCACTTCGATTAACAGCAGGACGTCATCAGGTACCGCGGCCCGGTAACGGTAGAAATCCTGACGCGCTCGCAGCAGTACCAAATCCGGTTCGGGCATACTGCGCTCGGCCAACAGTATCGAGCCTTGAACCCGCACAATGGCCCGATCCCCTACCTCTCGGGCGAACGACATATTGTACAGGTCCGTTGTCCCAAGATGATTGTTTCCGATCGGCGCCATTTCGACTATCACCCCGTCAATCAACTCAACCCGCTCTTCTTCCTTCAGGATTCCCGCTTCAGCCATGGCGAAGTATTCGTCCACGGTGAAACGGCGCAACGGGAGTTGAGTCACATCGGCGGAAGGCGGCGGTGGCTTGGTCTGTGCAGTAGCCATGGCAGTTACCTCATCTGACGGTGACGTTGCTACAGCGCCCGAACCATGGCGTCCAAGCTCTCCAGGGCCTTGCTGATGTTTTCCTGGCTGTTGGCGTAGGACAGGCGCACGTAGCCCTCGCCGAACTCGCCAAAGGCCGAGCCGGATAGCAGCGCGACGCCGGCCTCCTGCATCGCCCGTTCCTCGAACTCGGCGCTGGTTAGGCCGGTGTCCTTGATGCTGGGGAAGGCGTAGAACGCGCCCTCCGGCTCGGGGCAGTTGACGCCGGGGATGGACTGCAAGCCGTCGGCGATGAGACGGCGACGGCGCGCGAACTCGGCAGCCATCTCCTGCACGGCGTCCTGCGGCCCGTCCAGCGCGGCCACGCCGGCCATCTGGCTGAACGATGCGGCACAGGAGACGCTGTTGGTGGCCAGCCGGGACACATGCGGGACCAGTTCCTCGGGCATGATCCCGTAGCCCAGCCGCCAGCCGGTCATGGCGTAGCTCTTGGAGAAGCCGTCCAGGATGATGGTGCGATCCGCCATGCCCGGCAGCGCGGCGATGCTGTGGTGCTCGCCGGAGTACAGTATGTCCTTGTAAATCTCGTCGGACATGACGTACATATCGGGGTGGCTGCGCACCACGTCGGCGATGGTCTCCAACTCCTCCAGGGTGAAGGCGGATCCGCAGGGATTTTCCGGCGAGTTGATGATCAGCAGCCTCGTCCGCTCGTTCACCATGTCGGGCAGGCGGCTCAGGTCAGGGTGATACGCCTTTTCTTCCAGCAGTTGCATCGGCACGGACTTGGCCCCGCTGAACTCGATCATGGACTCGTAGATGGGGAACCCGGGGTTGGGGTAAATAACCTCCGCGCCGGCCTCGGCGAGCGCCAGCAGGACGTAGAACATGATGGGCTTGGCGCCTGGGGTCACCACCACCTGCTCCCAGTCGGTGTCGATGCCCCGCACCTCCCGGCTGTTGCGCGCCACGGCCTGACGGAGTTCCGGCAGACCCGGCGTGGGGCCATAGTGGGTGTAGCCGTCCTGCAGCGCCTTGATGCCGGCCTGAACGATGTGCTCCGGTGTCTCGAAGTCGGGCTCGCCGATCTCCAGGTGAACGATCTCGCGTCCCTGCGCTTCCAGCGCCCGCGCCTTCGCCAGCACCTCAAAGGCGGATTCGGTTCCCAGGCGGCTCATTCGGGTGGCAATAGTCATGGCTTGGCGTACCTCATTTCAGTGTCAAAAATAGGCCGTCGGCCTCGTTGCAAGGTTATCACATCCGATATGGGCGGGCTTGGCCAATACCGAAAAAAGGCCGGAGGGTGACCTCCGGCCGGATGTTGTCAATGGCGACAGAACTGAACCTACAGCTTCCAGAAAGTCCCCACCTGGCAGACGATGTCCACCTTGTTGATGGACTCGGCGGGCCAGCCCACCAAGTTGAGCCAGTCCTCGAAGTGGGACTGCTCCACTGCCTCGCACTCGGAGATGAGCTTGCCATTCTCCAGGTCGCCGTAAACCTTGACGATGGTGGTGCGCCGGTCGGGCCGCCACTTGCGGACGGCGTCCAGCTTGTCCCGGAAATCGGCCTCGGTGATGCCGGGGACGTTGTGAACGGCAATGAAACGTGCCATTGTGTTAACTCCGTGTTCTGGATTCCGGCTTTCGCCGGAATGACGGGTGTGGTCAGTCGGCGGGCGGTACGAAGGGATACGGGATCGGCGGGCCATTTCGCAGCGGCAGAACCACCGTCGCCGTTCCCGGCATGCTTTCGATGCCGTCCTGGGTCTTCATCCCGATTTCCAAGTCGATGAAGCCCATCTGGCCCTTTTCGTACTTGCTGGTAACCCGACCCCACATGATGAGCACGTCGCCGGGAACCAGCATCGCCCGGTGCTCAAAGCGCGCCTTCCACGGCCAGCCGTTGGGCAGCGTCCAGTCCTTTAGGTACTGCGGAACCACGCTCTGCTTCCACGAGCCGTGCACCAGGATGCTGGGGTTGCGGTCGTGGTTCAGCCCGAAGTCCAGATCGTAATGGATCCGGTGGAAGTTCTCGATGGCCGCGCTCCACCGGAAGAGGTGAGTGGGCGTGGGCTTGTATATGTACTTGGGCAGTTCGTCGCCCTCGTTGACGTCCTCGTAGTAGATCTGCTCCTTGTCACGCAGGCCATCAGCATCCGGGCGCTCGTTGAGCTTCCAGATCTCCTCGGCCTCCATGTTGAGCAGGTCGTCCAGCAGGGTGGTCATGGCGTTTCTCCAGTGGGTCCTGAGCCGGCGGAGTCTACCGGCGGATGGTCGAAGCGCGGGTGATGCACAGCGTCACGTCGTTCTGGTTCCAGAAGCGCGTCTCGCGGGTGATGATCAGGAACGGCGTGCCGTCCCGACCCAGGCGTTCGCGGATGTCGGAGTAGCGGTTCTGGAAGAAGACCGTGTCGCCGATGCTGGGGTAAGCGTACAGTTCGATCTCGTTGCCGGCGTTGAGCACCCGCACCAGGTTGGTGGGCACCGGCGGCAACTCTCCGGGACGCTCCACGGAGCCGATGCCGTCCGATTCGGGGTTCTCCTCGAAGGCCGCGGTAATGGGGTCGCCCTGGTCCGGCCGGATACGGCTGGCCAGGTAGCTCACCATGATCGGGGGTGTAATGATCTCGCCGTAGCGGGTGGACTTGGCGAACTCGTCGTCCCAGTAACGCGGGTCGGGGTCCATCAGCGCCTGGGTGAACCGGCGCATGTACTCGCCGTCCACCACGCCCCAGGATTCTACGACGTCGCCGCTGACGCCCACCATGGCCTGCACTTCCGGCGTCAGCGCGGTGGGAGGGGCTTGTTGGGTCATAGGGAAATGCTCCGTAACAGTGGAGATTTAGTGCACGGGCAAGCGTAGCGCAGGCCGCCCGGTTCGTCAATTGGCGGTCACTCTTGCGCCGACGGCCCGCCAATGGCGCAACGTTCGGTACAAGCACCGCGAAGTCGCTCGCACGTGTGGCGAGGCCACCTAGCGCTTCGCCGTTTCCGCCCAGACCAGGCTGGCAGCGCCGACCATCCCCTGACTGTCGCCGAAGGTGGCCGGGGCCAGCCGGAACGCCCGGTGACCGGAGCTCATCGCCCGCCGCCGCGTGCCGTCTTCGATCTGCCCCAGCAGGCCCAACTCCTGCAGGCCCAGGGTCACGCCACCGCCCATCACCACCACGTCGGGATTGAATATGTTGAGCACGTTGCCCAACCCGACGATGATCGCGCCCACCGCGGCTTCTATCACCTCCAGGGCCACGTTGTCGCCCCGCGCGGCGGCAGCGAACACCGCCTCTCCGGTCAGCGCCGCGTTGGCCTCGTAGGCCCGCTGCAGTGGTGATCCCGGCGTGGCGTCGGCCAGTCGGGCCTGGGCTGCCCGTGCGATGGCGGTGCCGGACGCCAGTGCTTCGAGGCAGCCGCTGTTGCCGCACGCACAGGGCGGCGCGTCGGCACGCAGGTCGATGGTCATGTGCCCAACTTCGCCAGCCGCTCCCACCGCGCCGGTGAATACTTCACCCCGGTCGACGATCCCCGCGCCCACACCAGTGCTGAAGGTTATGAAAACCAGCGTGCGTGACGGCGTGTCCTGCGGTCGCACCGGCCGTCCGGCCCCGTAGTAATACTCGCCCAGGGCCGCTAGGTTCGCGTCGTTGCCCACCCAGACCGGCGCGCCCAGCAGTGGCTCCCAAAGCGCGGGCAACATGACCCCGTTCAGGGCCGGCAGGTTGGGCGAGGACAGCAGCATGTTGCTGGCCGCGTCAATCGAACCGGCAAGGGCGATACCTGCCCCCGCGACTGTCCGGTCACCGGCCCACGCTTTCGCCGTTTGCAACAATCCCCCAGCGGCGTGGACCAGCTGGTCCTGGAGCGCGCCCGGCTCATTAGCGAGGCGGTCCTGCCACAGGATGGTCCCCTGCCGGTCGATTACGGCGGCGCGGGCCCAGGTTCCGCCCCAGTCCATCGCCAGGGCTACCGGCGCGTCTTGAGCGTGAACGTTGCTTTCGGGCGTGGTCATCCTCCGGCCTCCGGTGCGCCGGATTGTATCACCCCCTTGGAAGTCAACACGCTTAGCCGCCTCATGCGTACCCAGTTTCGCCCACCGGTCATTGCGAGCGAAGCGCGGCAATCTCGTGATGGCAACGGGGCCCCTTTCAGCAACGGGATCGCCACGTCGCTGCGCTCCTGGCGATGACAAACTGGGTACGCGTGAGACTTAGCCGCCCTGCGCCGACGCCTGGGCCAACAGCTCATCCAATGCGCCCCGCAGCACGTCCTCGGGCATCGGTCCCACGTACTTGCGCTGTACCACGCCGTCGGCGTTGATGAAGAACTTCTCGGGTATGCCGCGCACGCCATACTCCAGAGCAATCGATCCGTCGGCGTCCACGCCGGTGGGATAGGCGACGCCGAACTCCACCAGGAATACCTCCGCTGCGTCCGGAGTGTCCCAGACGTTGACGCCGACGAATTCCACCGGCGCACCGGCGTAGGCGGCGTAGATGCGGTTCAGCGTCGCCGCCTCCTGTCGGCACGGACCGCACCAGGATGCCCAGAAGTCCACCATCACCACCTTGCCCCGCAGGTCGGACAGCCGGAGCGCGCCGCCATCAGCCGTCTCCAGCGCGAAATCGGCCGCGCGCGACTCCGACACCCGCACCTCGCCGAACTGCGCGTTGATCCCGGCTCCAGACGGCGCTCCCTGCTGCCGCACCGCCGCCCATGCCAGCAGGGCAAACAGTGGGATCAGCACGACCGCCGTCCCCAGCATGATCCAACCGCGCCGGTTCATCAGCCCGCGCTCGCAGTGGGACGCCGCCAGATGCCCCAGGCCAAGAGTCCTGCCAGCGCCACGCCCACCATGATGGGCAGCGCGGTGAACCAGAACCGCGCCTCCGATAGAGGGTTGCCCACCCGGTCGATCCACGTTGGCTCGGGCAAGCCGGACAGCGTGATATTTACGCCTTCTCCGGGCGCCAGATTTTCCGTCCCCCAGGCCCGGTAGGTGACCTCGCCTACAGAGAAGCCATCGGCGGGAGCCAGTCCGCCGACCCCGATGTTGCCGAACTCGGCCGGGATCAACAGATTCAACGACTCTGCGCCCTGCAGGGTGTTGTCCCGCCACGATACCCCGTTGCCCTCGTATGGCACCGTAAACGTGAAACTCGCCTGGTGCCTCCCCGGCGGCACAGGCGCGGTGATGGCAAACCCGGTGCCCACCGGTATCACCTCTCCGCCCACCAGGTTGGTGGAGACGTCCAAATCGGTGGCCGCCGCCGGCAGGGAGAACCGCAGGAAGCTGAACTGCCCGATCATGGGCGGCGCAGATAGATCCGGCACCAGCGTGGTGTCGCTGCGGTTTTCCAGCGTGAAAAGCTGGACCACCGCCATGCGCCGGGTCGCCGAGTCAATCCCGGCGACGATGATCGACTGCTCCGTGGTGGTCACCACGCCCACGTCGCGGGTGAATTCGTAGACCGTCAGAACCACCGGTTCGGCCACTTCGGACTGAGAGAGCACCTCGGTGTAGCGCGTCTCCCCGTAGTCGACGGCCAGCGCGATGCTGTCGCCATCGGACACTGCGGGCACACCGTCGAACCGGAACGCGCCGTCATCATCGGTGGTCTCCTCGTAGGTGTCCACCGATCCCGAAGCCGCGCCGAAGCGGTGCAGCAGCACGGTTACCCCCGCCGGCGCGCCCACTCCCGGCGTACCGTTGACCACCGTGCCGGTCACGGCGATGGCGTCGGATGATTGCCCGTGGAGAGTCATGGGCCCGACCGTGAGCAACGCGGCCACCGTCATGGCTACCACGTAAGCCAAGCCCCGGGACCAGCGATCAGCCATTCGGCGCCTGGCCATGCTCGCCCTGCCGGTCCAGATCCCGCATGATCTCCGCCGCCTGACGCCGGTACTGGTCCAGCTGCTCGCGGAAATCCCCGTCATCGATGCGGCCCAGGCTGTGCTCCATTTGCAGGGTGCGTATCGCCTCGTACACGTCCTCCAGCGCGGCGCCGCTGGTCATCATGCCGCCATCCGCTTCCTGCCGGCCCGACACGCTTCCGGATGCCCGCCATCGACCGGCCAGGAAGGGCCACGCCACTGCCCCCACGATGAGCAACGCTACCGCAATCGCCAGCCCCAGCTGCATCGAACCGCTCTGCCCGCGCCGGCTGCTAGTCGGCCGCGCCAGGGGCCGGCGACGCGACCGTAACCGGACGCCTCGCCGGAGCCCGCGTCGGCCACAGCGCGATCACCGTGCCGAACACCATCACCGGGCCGGCCACCCACATCCACCAGACCAGCGGGTTCACCAAGATGCGGAAACCCACCGCTCCGTCCTCACGGTTCTCGCTGGGCACCACGTAGAAGTCTTCCACCGGGGTGGAGCGGATGGCCGCCCGCGTCGACGCCATGTTGAACGCCGGATGGAACGTCCGCTGCGGGTGCATTGTCTCCAGCAACTCGCCGTCGCGGTACACCTCCACCGTGGTGCGGAACTCGGTGCGGTCGGCGAAGGCCAGCGCGGTGGTGTCCACGTATTCCAGCGTGTATTCCTCCACGGTCACCGATTCTCCGGGCATCAGGGCCACGTCGCGCTGCACGCCGTAGAAGGACTGGCCGACCACGCCCAGTGCAACCATCACCACCGCCAGATGCACGACGTAGCCGCCGTAGCGGGGCCGGTTGGCCAACACCAGCCGCACGAACCCAACCGCTGGATTGTCGCCCACGCTGCGCCGCCGGGCCATGGTTCCTCGGACCCACTCGGCGACGATGCTCGTCGTCACCAACGCGCACAGGCCGAAACCGACCACCGCGTAGGGCTGCCGGATGCCCACGACCAGCAGTACGGCAATGGTCGCCAGCGCAGCGATTCCCGGAACGAGCAACGCGCGTTGCAGCGATCTCAGGTTCGCCCGACGCCACGGCAGCAGCGGGCCGACGCCCATCAGCAGCACCAGCCCAAGCATCAGCGGGCCATTCACCTGGTCATAGAAAGGCCGGGCCACCGTGATCTCCTGCTCGGCGAACAGCCGCGACAGCAGCGGGTACACCGTGCCCCACAGCGTGGCGAAGGCGATTCCCAACAGCAACAGGTTGTTCACCAGGAAGGCCGACTCCCGGGACAGCATCGAGTCCAGGCTCTGCGCGCTCTTCATCCGCTCATATCGCCAGAAAAAGATCGCCAGCGGCACAATCACGCCGAAGGCCAGGAACAGCAGGAACACCCAGCCCAGGGTGGAGGCACCGAAGGAGTGCACCGAGGGCACCGGCCCGCCCCGGTTCATGAACATCCCGTACAGCGCCAGCCCGAAGGCCACGTCGATGAGCACGATGTTCCACATGCGGAACATGCCGCGCCGTTTCTGCACCATGATCGAGTGGACGAAGGCCGTCAGCGCGATCCAGGGCATGAACGCGGCGTTCTCCACCGGGTCCCAGAACCAGAACCCGCCCCAGCCCAGGATGGTGTAGGCCCACCAGGAGCCCAGCAACAGGCCGGCGGCCAGCAATGCCCAGATGCCCACGCCCCAGGCCCTGCCGGCGTCGATCCACTCGTCGCCGCCCTTGCCTCCGATGAGATTGCCCAGGGAGAAGGCCATGGGGATGCTGATGCCCACCAGGCCGGCCATCAGCGCCGGCGGGTGGAAGAACATCCCGAAGTGGGTCAGCAGCGGGTTGATGCCCTGCCCGTCGGGAACGGGGAACGGCAGCTTGGCGAAAGGGTTGGCCATGAATCCCATGACCGCCAGGAAGAACACCTCGATCAGCATCAGGATGGCCGTGGTCCACGCCAAGGTGGGCCGCGTGGACGCCGGGGCCAGCCAAATGGCCAGCGCCGACATCGCGGCCAACACGAAAGCGATGTAGAGCAGCGAGCCCTCGTTGCCGGCGTAGAAGGCCACCCAGGTGAAGATGTTGGGCATGGCCAGGTTGCTGTGCTCGGCCACGTATTGCAGAGAGAAGTCCCGCGTGATGAACGACTGCACCAACGACAGCGTGGACACCAGCAGGACCACCACCAGCACGTAGGACGCCTTGCGCCCGCTGTCCACCAGCGCGACCGAGCCGCGCAGCTGCCCGCCAACGGATGCGAAGAAGGAATAGGCCGCCAACGCCAGCCCCATCCAGAGGCAGGCAGCTCCCAGATCAGCCATGCTCAGGCTTCTCCATCAGGATCCCGAGTGTCCAGCGCCAAGTCTCGGTCCACTGCCGCCAGGTAGGGCTGCAACCCGTCATCGTCGCTTGTCGCGGGTTCCTCGGCAGCGTCGCCGCGCCGCCCGCGCATCGCTCGCAACGTGAGCAGCCCGCCGGCCAGCGCCGCCACCACGACGACACCCGGCACGACCCACGCGATCAGGTAGAAGCCGGAGCGCGGCGGTTCGGCCAGCACGCTGGGCCCGTACCGCTCCGGCGCGGAGAACCAGGCCAGCACCTCCTCGCGGGTCGCGCCGGACGCCAGGAGTTCCCGCACCTGCGCCCGCATCTGCTTTGCCAGCGGCACCTCGGTCTGGTCGATGGTCTGCGCCGGACACACCGGGCACATCAGCATCCGGTCGATCTCCTGCGCCTTCGCCTCGTCGTACGATGCGCCCGTTTCGCCGGATTGGGCCGATACGACGCCGGTGAACGACATACCAGATGCCAACGTCAGCGCCGCAACGATGCAAACCCAAATGGGGGCGCGGCGCCAGCTATCTACTGGTATCAGGATAATCGGGTACAAGCGGAGCCAGTGCGTGTCAGAGTTATCCCTGCTCTGCGCCCACGAATGCCAGGAATTCAGCGGGCCTGACAATCGCAATGCCGCGAAACGGGTTCAGATCCAGCAAGTCGTCATCGCCCGTCACAATATAGTTAGCCCTGCCGTTGACGGCCAGTTCCAGAATTTTGTCGTCTTCGGGGTCGCGGCAGGCGCGGACTGTTTCGATGATTTCTATGGTCTCAGCTTCGCGTATCAAGCGCCGCAAGAATTCTTCGCGTTCGACTCGGGTGGCATAGCGGTCAAAGCGGGGCCTGCTCAGTACCTCGCGCAACTCTTCAATCAGCGCCTCAGACATCAGGATCGTGCCCAGATCAAGCGCCAGCCACAATGCCCGTCCCGGTACGGAATCTCTGAACAAATCCGCGCTGATGATAGCGTTCGTATCGAATACAAACCGGGGCCGGGGCATCATTCGTCAAGTATGGACTGCAAAATTTCGGGCGTCAGTCCTCGCTCCTGAGCTTTGCGGCTCATTTCGGTCATAATCTCCTGCAACGACTTTCCGCTCTCCGGCACTTTGTCCAAGCCCAACTTGACTAGCAGATCCGCCCTCCGACGCTCAAGGTCTGCCTCCCAGCATTCGCCACGCGCCGCCTCATCCTCTTGCCGCCTTTTGGCGAGCGCCATCATATCGCGCAGGTGCAAGTTCACCAGCAGTTCGATCTTGCGCCGCTCCACATCTGACGCCGAGCGGTAATACTCAGCCACCCCGGAATCAACCGGCACCGTTATGGTTATGGTGTCCTTCATCGGCGCGCTGCTCCTCAAAATAGGCTGCTATCTCAAGGGTAGCACGGCGGGACACTGCCGCACAGGGAATTTGAACCGGCCGTCGGCGTTACTGGCACGCCGCGGAGTTGCCATCCTGGATGCAGCCTTCCACGTAATCCAGCACCAGATCGATCTCATTCGGGGTCAGCAGCTTTTTGAAGCTGGGCATGACGTTCACGCCGCCCTCGATAACCCCGCGCAATCCGGCCCGGTCCAGGCTCATGGCCGCTTCCGACTTGAGGTTGGGGTTCTGCGTGGCCAGGTCCAGCGGTTGGTATCCGTAGTCCACGATCATCCGCGCGAGTACCGGACCATTGCCCAGACCCTCGGCTCCGTGGCACATGGCGCAGTTGGTGGCAAAGATGTGCGCGCCCGAACCGGCGAAGGAGGTGGACTCCGGCGGTGTGGAACCGTACCAGGGCACTGCCGACTCCGGCACGCTGAGCCGCGGCGGCTCGTGCACCTTGTACGCCGGCTGGTAGTGCATTTCGTAGAAGATGTCCAGCGGGTATGACCCCTGCGAGCAGCCGGCCGCCACGATCCCCACCGTCGCCAGCGCCGCAAACAGCAGCGGGAGCCGGAGCGTGCCGGGGAACGAGCCAATCCGTGTCATCAACTTTCTCATTGCAACTTTCAGCTTCGGTAATCGCAGCGGTCGGGCCAGTCTAGGCGCGGTTGGTCGTAACGTCCAGTGCGCCCGCATCGTTCAGGATTTCAGTAACCTGGGGCGCCTGTGCAGCGCCGGCGTTGACCAGAACGCCGATCAACCCGGTGGCGATACGGTCGTCCGTGTGCGGCGAGCCCAGCCGCGCCCGCACCGACACGGCAATCCCGATCACGGTGAACAGGATCGCACCCAGCATCGCGCCGGCGTAGCAGATCACCGCCAGCGGCGGCAGCGCCAGGATGGGTTTGGGGCCAGTGGTCATGGGTACTGCCAACGGGGTCATGCCGGCGACTATCAGGGCCAGAACAAGGCCAAGGATTCCGCCGACAATCGGCCACACAAACAGGGCATGCCGCTCCATCGGTTCGCCGAAAGCGCCTTCCGGATAGGGAATGTCGGTGAGGAAATGGTAGTCCGATTCGGCGATGCCCGACGCCTTCAGCGCATCGCCGGCATCCGCCGCCGCGGAAGCGTCGTCGAACAGGCCCAGTATTCCTTGCATTGCCATGGCGATCGTTCCGGTCCTCGCTACTGGTCCGTCTTGACGTCTACGGCGCCGGCGGCATTCATTATCTGCACCACCTCGCGGCTCTGCTCCGGTTGCGCGTTGACGCGCAGGCCAAGGAACCCCTGGGTGATGCGGTTGTCGTAGAGGCCCAGGTCGAACTTGGGCAGGCGCGATTCGAAGACAATGCCGATCACTGTGAACAGGATTGCGCCCAGCATGGTCCCTTCGTAGCAGACGATGGCCATGGGCGGCAGGGAAAGCACGGGCTTACCGCCCGTTACCAGCGGATATGCTACCTGCGTCATCGCCGTGATCATGATGCCGGAGGACAACCCCAGCAGCGCGCCGATGAAGGGATACAGGTAAATGCGGTGCGGCTCATCGCGCTCACCCAGTGACCCGATGGGGTAGGGCGCGTCGGTCAGGAAGTCGTAGTCGGTGTCGGGGATGCCGGCGGACTTGAGCCCGTCGCCAGCGGTGGCTGCGGACTCGGCGTCCGAGAACAGTCCCAGAACAGTATGCTTCGTTCTGGCTGCGGGCATCGCGTTCCGCAACAGCCCCATTATCCCTTGCATTGCCATGACGATAACTCTAAACCTTGTTCCTTGTCATTGCGAGCCCAGTGTGGCAATCGGATTGATCCGGACCCGTCCATCCCGTACATCCATGCAAAGTTAATCCTCTCGGAACGTCGCCGGAACGGTGCGGCGACCCACCTGCATTTCCGTCTTCAGTATGTCGCCTTCCTTGATGTCGTACAACGGCACCAGCGGGAAGACCCGGCTGAACAGCAGCATCAGCATCGACACGAAGGCGAAGGTCGCTCCCACGATCAGGGCCTCCGGCCATTGCGGCAGGTAGTCGTTCCACGTGAAGGTCTGGAACTGCTTGTTGGCCTGGCCAGGCACGAACAGCAGGTAGCGCTCCAGCCACATGCCCACGTTCACCGAGATACACGCGGCGGACATGATCCACAGGTTGCGCCGCCACGCCTTGGGCAGCCACAGTATGACCGGCAGGAAGTAGGTGATGCCGACGAAAATAATCATCCAGACGTTGTAGGCCACTCCATGGTCGCCGGGCAGGAATTGCAGGGCGCGGACGGCAAGCTCGTCACCTTCCAGGCCGTAGATGCCGAAGATGATCTCCATCACCAGGAAGTAGAACCACCCGGTGGCAACGACGATCAGCAGACGGCCCAGCGCGTCGATGTGCTCGTGGCGGATGTAGTCCTGCCAGCCGTAGGCCCAGCGCAGCAGGATCATGGCGAACACCACCGCCGAGACGCCGGAGTGGACCGCGCCGACCACGAAGTAGGGCGCGAACACCGTGCTGTGCCACGACTTGATGGCCACCGCCATGCCGAAGTCCCAGGACACGATGGAGTGCACGGACACGAACACCGGCAGGATCAGCGCGGAAAGCAGCACGCCGGCAATGATCTGCAGCTTCCACTGGCGGGGGTTGCCCTCCCAGCCCATGGCCAGCATCGTGTACACGATCTTCGGCCAGCCCGTGGTGCGGTCGCGCAGCACGGCGAAGTCCGGCACCAGCGCGATGATGACGAACAGGGTCGAAGAGGTCAGGTAGGTCAGGATCGCGGAGGGGTCCCAGACCAGCGGGGTCCGGATGTTGGGCCAAACGCCACGGGCGAAGTCATAGGGGAACGCCCAATAGAGGATGCGCCACGGCCGTCCGGTGTGGATGATCGGCATGATCATCGCCGTCATCAGCGAGAAGATGGTCAGAACCTCGGCCGCGCGGGTCGCCGGGCGGCGCCACTCGGCCTTGGCCAGGCGCAGGATGGCGGACAGCATCACGCCGGCGTGGCTGATACCAATCCAGAAGACGAAGTTGGTGATGAAGAAGCCCCAGACCACTTTGTAGTTCAGGCCGGTGATACCGAGACCCCGGTCGACCATGATGCCGATGGTCACGGCAGCGGCCAGCACGACCATACCGAGGAGCGACACCACCGGCCAGAACCAGCGGGGCGTTTCCAGTATGGACCGCAGCAGGTCCCGGTTAACTTGCGCTGCGGGTAGGACTTTGCCTTCCTGCATTTTGACTTACTCTTACCTGTGGTGGCTCGGTTGGTCGCTGGGTTTGGTTCTCGGTTGAAAGCCGGTTTTCTCTATTCGGGCTTGGCGAGGACAAGGTAGCGGCCACGGATCAGCGTGTCGACCCGCTGGTACATCGACCCTTCCTTCATCTCCCACATGGACAGCGGCGGAAGGACAGCGAGGCCAACGCGCAGCAGGAAGAGCACTATGCCCACGCCGCCCAGGATCATGAAGATGTCCCACAAGTCGGGGAAGGTCGCCCCGGGCGGCGGCAACAGCAGCGCCGGGAACGAGAAGGCGTCCGAAGGCAGGTAATACAGCCCGTGCAGGTCGGCCGGCGCCGCCGCGAAAGCCGCGGCAAATATCCGGATGTGGAACAGCATCAGGCCGATCAGGATGAAGACGGCTGCCAAAGGCGCACCCCAGCCCTCCCGCCGGGCGTGGTTGGACACCAAGATCGGGAACGGTATGAAGAAAGTGAAGAACAGCTGCGCCCAGAAGATGCCGATGTACGACTTGAACATCAAATAGTTCAGGATCGCCTGCTCGACCTCCAGCCGGCCGTACCAGTAGGTGATGAAGAACGCGAAAAGGTGGTAGGTGTGCAGCAGCGTCAGGCCCAGCAACACCTTGCTGGCCGCCCAGAACGGCGCCTGACCGATGTAATCGCGATAGCCGCCCCAGCGTCGCAGGGCGTAGGCCGTCAGCAGGATCGCCGCCAGGCCGCCCTGGAAGCTGATCACCGTGTAAAAGGGCGGCAGGATCGAGTCTTTCCAGCCCGGGATCATCGCCATGGCGAAGTCGCTGACGATCAGGAACTGGACGAAGACCACCAGCATAAAGTAGAGACCGCCCAGGATGGCCAGGCCGCCCTTCTGGACCTGCCACTGCCGCTTGGTGCCGTACCAGCCGCCGGCCAGCCTGGCGTACAGGGAGGCGCGGAATCCGGTGACCAGCGAACGGCTCTGCGCCATGTCCGGCATGGCCGAGAGCCACAGGATAGACAACGAGCAGAACACCAGCCCGATCATCGAGGCCATGAGCCATCCCGACGGGTTGCTCAGTTCCTGGAACCAGATGGACCGGCGTACCATCTGCTCGCCGCTTTCGGTCATCACCCCGATGTCCGGCAACGCGATCAGCGCCGGGATGAACAGCAGGATGTTGATGATGCTCACCACCGAGAACACCTCGGCGATGCGCGTCAGCGGCCGCCGCCAGTGGCTCTTGGTGAACCGGAAGGCGCACGCCGCCAGCGGGGCCGAGGCGGTCAGCGTGAAAACGAAAGCGAACGCCGCGACGTAAAAGCCCCAGTCGCGATGGTCGGAGAACCCGACCGTCACCAGCTTGAGCACAAAGCCCACGATGCCCAGAATCGTCAGCAGGCCGCCGACGATAAAGACCCAGCGCAGCAGGCCGGAACCCGCTTGCTGCCGCTCGACTACGCCGGACACCAATCCCGAACGTTCGGGGATTACCCACATCTCCGGCCCGAAGTGGCCGTGATCGTGGGCATCGTGCCCCGCGGTATCAACCCCGTGGGCGTCGTGTCCCTGTTCCGGAT
Source organism: Dehalococcoidia bacterium (assembly GCA_022827095.1). GTDB lineage: Bacteria > Chloroflexota > Dehalococcoidia > Lucifugimonadales > UBA3495 > Bin87. Next base: position 5,668 of record JAJDTP010000017.1, on the reverse strand, counting down.
GGGCCTGTGCTTCGCTAGCCATCAGTGTCCGCCCTTAAGGGGGTACTGGTCGATTTTCTTCAGATAGATGACGCTGGGGCGAGTGTTCATCTCTTCCAGCAGCCGGTAGCCCCGGGTCTCGCGGTCGTGCTCGCCGTGGCCCGGGTGGGCGTTGACGTCGTCGAAGTACGGCTTGATCGCCGTTCCCTGATCCTCCAGGTCGCCGAACATCAGGGCGTTGGTGGGGCAGGCCTGCACGCAGGCGGGGTCGTAGTTGCCGCCGGCGATGCGCTCGTCATTCAGCCGCTGCCCGCCCCGGGCTTCAACCTCGATTTCGCCCCGGCGGATACGCTGCACGCAGAAGGTACACTTCTCGGTGATACCGCGCGTCCGCACGGTCACGTCCGGGTTGAGCTGGTTTTCCAGCCGGGCCGGCCAGTTGGGATGCCAGTAGTTGAACATCCGCACCTGGTACGGGCAGTTGTTGATGCAGTACCGCGTGCCGACGCAGCGGTTGTAGACCTGGACGTTCAGGCCCTCTTCGTTGTGGTAGGTGGCGTACACCGGGCACACCGGCTCACAGGGAGCGTTCTCGCAGTGCTGGCACAGCACCGGCATGAAGCGCGCCTTGATGTTCGGGTACTCGCCTTCCCAGTAGCGCTCGATGCGGATCCACTCGTAGGCGCGGCGCTGGAGGAAGTAGTCCTTGGTGTTAATGGGGATGTTGTTCTCGGCCTGGCAAGCCACCACACAGGCCTGGCAGCCCGTGCACTTGTCCAGGTCGATGACCATTCCCCACTTGTGCGGATGTTCGGCGTTCGGCATTTCTCAGTTATCCCAGGTCAAGGCGGGCGGGTCGACCGTCCTAGTGACCGTGACCTCCTCCCTCCGCGCTGATGCTCTTGTAAACCTGCTCGGCCGGATGCTCGCCGACCTCGCGGCTGGTGTAGTCGCCCTCCAGCTTGGAAACGGCCATGCTGTCACCGGTGGGCGTTATCGAACAGCGGGTGGAACCCCAGGCCAGTCCGCCGGAGCCGTCGACCACGACGAGCTCCAGAATGGATACTACATTACTGCTCTCCCGCGCGTCCCGATCCGTGGCGTAGCTGGACCCCAGGGTGCGGCCGCCGCCCATGGGCACCGCCGCGATCCCGGGAGGAGCGCCCGGGTTCAGGTACACCAGCGCCTGGATGCTGCCGGCGCCGGTGGTGATATTGACCACGTCACCTTCACGCAGGCCCATTTGCCGACCTTGAGTTTCGTTTATGTCAACCCAGGTCTGCCAAGTTACCGTGGTCAAGGGGTCTGGCGTGCTCTGCGCCCAGGGCAGGTGAGCGTTTCGCCCGTCCCGCAGGGTGTGATGCTCGTAGGGTTGCAGCTGGAAGTCGCCGCCGCCGACCAGATTGGCCGGAGAGGCGTTGCGGGCGATCCGGGCCAGCGTGCCCTCCGGCGGCGTCACGACGCGGCCGGTGGCGCTCTCATCCCACCAACCGCCGTACATCAGCGTGTCGGTGAAGTCCGCGCCCAGCGTGTCCTCGACGTTGGCGCGGATCATTGCCTCGTAGCTCTCGGCCGGCATGTCGCCCCCACGGCCCAGCGTTGCCGCCGCGTTCAGCAATACGTCCGGGAAGCTCCGCGGGTCCAGGTCGGCCAGGGGGTTCACCACGGGCTGCTGCACTGCGTACACGTGGTACCCAGGCATGGGGTCGGGCAGGTCGTCGCCCCAGGCCTCCAGGGCGGCGCGGTCCGGTATCAGCAGGTCGGCCATGGCCGAGGTTTCGTCCAAGAACTGGCTGCCGCTGATCACCACCACGCCTTCGTTCGCCAGCGCGGCTTCCATGCCCATGCTGGCCGGCAGCCCGTGCACCGGGTTGGCGTTGTGAATGATGACCAGGGGCGTGGCTCCGCTGCTGATGTCGCCGGCGATCCGCTGCCAGTCGGCCAGGGAAGCCACGGGCGCCGCCGTCGGGGTGTCGGAGATGGGGCTGCCGGGGTCGGGCAGCAGGCCGCCCTTGTGTCCCACGTTGCCTATGATGTAGTTCAGTATCAGGACCGCCGCGGCGTTGAACTGGCCGTTGCTGTAGGCGCCGGCCTCGCCGCCGCCGCCGATGGCCAGGCCGCCGTGCGCCATGTAGTCGTGGGCCAGTTCTTCAAAGAACTCCCGCAGATTTTTCCCGTCCAGGACTTCGCCCGGTATTCCCAGGACTTCCACCAGGGCGTCGGGGTTGAAATCGCGCAACGGACCCGGTCCGGCTTCGCCCGTGATCTGCGCCACCGCCGACGATTCCGGATGCGTCGATGCCACCGCCCACGCCAGCGCCAGGGCAGCGTAGCCCTCGGCGCCGGGATTGATCGGTATCCACTTGTCGGCGTTGGCCGCGGTCATCGAGTAGCGGGAACCGAAATGGTAATGTCGGCCCCGGTCTTCGACATGCGGACTCGAGCGGAACTTGCCGTAGGCCACCGAGTAAGCGGTGGGGCTGCCCCAGGTCGAAAGGAAGTCCGAGCCAAAGCTGGCCAGCGAATATGCATTGGCGATGTCGTGGAAGGGCAGACTGTCGGTGCCCATCACATCCTTCACCGCCGCCCGGTAGGCCGTGTCGTCCGCCGCGCCGCCGAAGGCCACGTGCCGCCCGCCGAACGCGTCGGCGAAGGCCCCGCAGATCCTGGCGAAACTGCACTTGCGGTCTTCCGTGATCAGCAGCATCCCGTTGCCGCGGTCGTCAACCGCCGCATTGAACCGGTTCAGCGCCTCTTCCCAGCTGATGGGTCGGTAGCGTCCCGAGCCTCTGGGGCCGTTCCGCAGCATCGGCCCTTCAATGCGGTCGGGGTGGTACAGGGATTGCAGCAGGGTGTCAGCGGTGGCCGACTGCTTGCCCTGGTTCGTCGGGAACCGGGGGTTGCCGCGCACTTTCTTGGCGCGCCCTTCCATCACTCGAACCAGCACGCCCTCGCCGCCGGGAGCCGACCCGTCGTAGGTGGCGTACCAGTTGTCCCGGCCCTTGACCAGGTCTTCAGGGATCAGCGCCGGGCTCTGCACCCGCAACTCGTCGTCAAACAGGTCGCAGGCGATCGCTCCCGTTGCAGCGATGCCGGCCCAGGCGAGGAAGTTGCGGCGAGTTAGTTTCATTGCTCCAAGAGTCCGGTAGCGGCGTGCGGCCTACTGGTGGCAGCCTACTTATGGCAAATTGTACAGTCGGTGCTGACGTTGTTTTCCCGGTGGCAGTCCAAGCAGGTGCCCATCTTCAGCGACTGCCCATCCTGCGGCTGTACCTCTTCCATGTGGGCCACGTCGCCGTGGCATACCGAACAGGCTTCGGCGGTCGTCACCGGCAGGTTCATCGGCTTTTCGTCCCCAATGGGCAGGGTGACGGTGCGCTCTTCGCCCTGGGTCAGGAACCGGATGTGGGCCTCGTGCACGAACCGCACGTGGTCCGGCACGCGGTGCACCCGCTCCCAGTCGATGGGCCGCTCTTCGGCGTGCTTGTCCAGCACCCGCTGGATGTTGATGAGCGTTTCCGGCGCCACGGCGTCGGTGGTCACGTTGCTGCCGTTCACCTGCTTGTGGCAGATCACGCAGACTTCCACAGCGGGCACGGTGGCAGCGGCCCCCGAGGTCACGTTACGGTGGCAGAACTCGCACTGGATGGCATGGCCGCCCTCTTCAACGGACCCTGCATGCACCGTGTGCGGGAAGCCAATCGGCTGCGCCGGCGCGTTGCCCCAGCCGAAGGGCGGGTTGGAGAACCAGGATATGAACAGCACCACCAAGATGAACGCAACGATGGCCGTCACGACCAGCCCGGCGATCGCCATCGGGATGAGCTGTCGAGTGGGTGGGAGGGGCGGCATGGAATTCGGCAGGTCTGTTGGCGGCAGGGAGCGGTTTCGTCAGATCGTCAGACAGGGCGTGCGGCAACGTCTCAGACGAACGCGCCGAGTGTTACACGAAGAGGCGTTCCCAAACTTGCTGCAGCGCTATCGGCGACTGCATGATGGTCAAAATCATCATGACCACAGCTCCCGCCAACGCGGCAAGGCCGATCACGGTGAGGGGTAATCGTAAACGAGAGAAGAACGCCGGATAGGTTCCGGTTTGCACCCCCGAAGGGATCAGGCCGTGAGCGATCAGCATGCTGAACGCAAAGATGATGATCAGGGGGAAATAAATCCACAGGTACGTCAGCCAGAGGCTGACATCGGCCCAGAGAGCCGCGTTCATCGCGTTGGGGTCGGTTTGCGGCATGTGGCTGGTGAACCTGCGCTCGAACGTTTGATGCTGGGCTCTCTGCCCAAGGATCGACCACGTAAAGCGGCTAGAATTACGTAGCCCGTTTTTGGCTGGTGAAAATTATCACATTCAATATGGCCTGTCAATAAGATTCGAGGCCCAGCACGGGGCTATCGCATATGGATAAAATGACCGGCGAAACGCACGCTGCTCAACCGTCATCCCCGCGAAATCGGCAATCCAGTGTCCGAAATCAGCAGTTCAGCAGTTTCGTTGCTCAACTCGGGCCAATCGCACGCTCTGGACCCAGATTTCACAGGAGTGACGGTCTTGAAATTTCATATGCGATAGCCCTGGGTTTGAGATGAATTCTCATTGACATTCAAGGCAGCAATGGCCATGATCGTAACTCGCAAAACTCGGTTGTGGAGCGTTGAGGGAATCGGGCAATGAACTCGAGGGATCAAGAGTGGTGGTCGCCCGGCAGGGCGATTTCCCTGCTGGGCGCGGTGCTGCTCATCGTGATTTTGATGATGGCGACAGCGTGCAGCGGTGGCGGGTCGGCCGAGGAAGACAGCGATACGCCCCGGTCCGGGGCGGAGAAACCCCAAAACTCCGAAGTTGAGACGGACCGGGAGGCGTTGACCGCCTTCTACAATGCCACCGGAGGCAGTGAATGGAAAGAAAACCAAAACTGGCTGAGCGATGCTCCTCTCACACTTTGGGATGGGGTCCTCACTGACGAAGAAGGCCGGGTCACCGTACTGGTCCGAAGCGGCAATCGGTTGAGCGGTGAAATACCGCCGGAGCTGGGCAACCTGGCTAACCTGGAGCTGTTGAACCTCACCGACAACGAGTTGACGGGCAAAATACCGTCGGAATTGGGTGGCCTGGCCAATGTGAGAGCCCTGCTTCTCTACGGCAATCAGTTGAGCGGTGAAATACCGCCGGAGCTGGGCAACCTGGCCAACCTGACGGTTCTTGACCTCAGCAGGAACCAACTGAGCGGAGAGATACCGCCGGAGTTGGGGAACCTGGCCAGCCTGACAACGCTTGACCTCCGCGGCAACCGGTTGGCCGGCTGCGTGCCAGCAGTACTGGAAGACCAGCTGACATCCAGCAGTCTAGACGGGCTGCCATACTGCTGAACTTGGGCACCGCTCTGTATAGTAAAGTCCCCGCGCTTAATGCGGGGGGCAATCTCGTCAGGGCAACAGGGCCTCTTTCCGCAATGGGATCGCCCCGTCGCTCCGCTCCTCGCGATAACAAACCGGGTACGCGTGAGCCCAACCAACCCCTTGCCCAAACCAGAACGTCCGTGCTATTATGTGTCCACAGGTGATTGTCCCTCTTCGACCAGGTTCCGAGAACACACGGCCAACCCCATCAGCATCCAGTCGCTACCGGCATCCGCAGGAGACTGTCCCCGACCATCCTAATCGGAGCAGTCGCCTCTGC
>JAJDTP010000029.1 GCA_022827095.1 Dehalococcoidia bacterium | reverse complement strand
AGAGGCCCACCATCTGGTCAACGCGCCCCTGGCGCGACGCCCCGACCCCCACGGCTTCTATCCCCGGGGCCTCACGCCCCCGCTCTGCGGCTGCCACCCCGAAAACCTGGACCTGCGCCGCGAACCTTCCGCCATCGAGCTATCCCCACTCTGGAAACGCGCCCTGGAACTCACCTTCCGCGTCAAACTCCCCGACACCATCCCCGTCCGGGGCACAGCCTAAAACTCACGCCCACCCACTTCGCTTGCAATGACACGTTGCCCGCAACCCTGCACAATTACGAGCCGGTTCGCGCGTTGAAAAGCGCGGCCATCCCCTGCTAAAATCAATGCAACGCTGGGGATTAGTCTAGTGGTAAGACGCCTGACTCTGGATCAGGTATCACAGGTTCGAATCCTGTATCCCCAGCCATCTGTTTTGCCTTCGACGCCCGCTCCGGCGGGCTTTTTGGTGTGCGGTCGGCGGGCGTCTGCGCACGCTGCCAGACGACAACTGTTCAGAATTCAGGAAGTAGTCATTGCGAGCGCAGCGTGGCAATCTCGTGATGGCAACCGGGCCTCTTTCACCAACGGGATCGCCACGTCGTTGCGCTCCTCGCGATGACAAACTGGGTACGCGTCAGGACGCGGCCCTCATGCGTACCGAGTTTCCCCCACCGGTCATTGCGAGCGCAGCGTGGCAATCTCGTGATGGCAACCGGGCCTCTTTCACCAACGGGATCGCCACGTCGTCGCGCTCTTCGCGATGACAAACTGGGTACGCGTGAGGACGCGGCCAAGTTGCACCACCCTATGGGCTGGGATAGACTGGTTTGCATCATATATAGGGAAAGCACAGGAGCCCCCGTGACCACCATCACCCGTACCCCCGACGAGGCCCGCAACCAGATCGTCAGCATGGTGCGCGACTTCGTCCGACGCGAGGTCGAGCCCGCCGCCGCCGATCACGACGCCAACGACACCGTCCCCTACGAGCTCATCGACCAGATGAAGGAGCTCGGACTTTTCGGCATCAACGTGCCCGAAGAGTACGGCGGCATGGGCCTCGACTACACGACCTTCGCCATGATCTTCGAGGAGATCAGCAAGGGGTACATGGCCCTGACCGGCGCGCTGGGCACCCACCACATCCTGACCTACGTGCTCACTCACTACGGCACCCAGGAGCAGCAGGACCGCTTCCTGCCGCGCCTGGCCAGCGGCCAGATCCGCGGCGGCCTGGCCCTCACCGAGCCCGGCGGCGGCAGCGACGTCGGTGCCCTCGAAACCCGCGCGGTCAAGGACGGCGAGGAGTACGTGGTCAACGGCTCCAAGATGTTCATCACCAACGCGGAGTCCGGCGACGCCTTCTGCCTGCTGGCCCGCACCAATCCCGACCCATCCCTGAAGCACCGCGGCCTCTCCGCCTTCGTCATCGAGAAAGACGGCAGCCCCGGCTTCAAGGTCGGCCGCCACCTGGACAAGCTGGGCTACCGGGGGCTGGACACCTGCGAGCTCTTCTTCGAGGACTTCCGCATACCCGCCGAAAACCTGATTGGCGGCGAGGAAAACGTCGGCTTCGGCCAGGTCATGAGCGGCCTGGAGACGGGCCGAATCAACGTGGGCGCCCGCGCCGTCGGTGTCGCCCAAGCCGCCCTGGACGCCTCCATGCGCTATATCCAGCAGCGCGAGACCTTCGGCGTCCCCATCAGCCAGCACCAGGCCATCCAGCTCAAGATCGCCGACATGGCCACCAAGATCCAGGCGGCCCGCCTGCTGGTCTACGACGCCGCCACCAAGAAGGACAGCGGCGAGCGCATCGACCTGGAGTCCGGCATGGCCAAGCTCTTCGCCAGCGAGGTCTGCGGCGAGGTGTCCATGGAGGCTATGCGCATCCACGGCGGCTACGGCTACACCAAGGACTTCCCCGTGGAGCGCTACTACCGCGACGCGCCCCTGATGATCATCGGCGAGGGCACCAACGAGATCATGCGCCTGGTCATCGCCCGCCAGCTCCTGCGCCGCCCCGAGTACCAGTTGTAAAGGAATAACATGACCCAACTCGACGCACCCATCCGCCTCACCGAGCTGTCCCACTGCGCGGGTTGAGCGGCCAAGCTGAGCCTTGAGGACCTGGGTCAGGTCCTGAGTTATGTTCCGCTGCTCTCGCACCCCGACCTGCTGGTGGGGGCCGAGACCGGCGACGACGCGGCGGTCTACCGTATCAACAACGAAACGGCGCTGATCGTCACCGTCGACTTCTTCCCGCCCATCACCGACGACCCCTACGAGTACGGCGCCATCGCGGCGGCCAACTCGCTGTCCGACGTGTATGCCATGGGCGGCAAGCCGCTGATCGCGCTGAACGTGGTGGGTTTCCCCGCCTCCCTGGACAAGGAGATCCTGGGCAAGACCCTCCAGGGCGGCTACGCCAAGGCCGCCGAAGCCGAGTGCCTCATCGTCGGCGGGCACACCGTGGACGACCCGGAGCCCAAGTACGGCCTCTCCGTCATCGGCGTCGTCGAGCCCGGCAAGCAGGTCAGCAACGCCGGCGCCAGGCCCGGCGACATTCTCGTCCTGAGCAAGCCCATCGGCACCGGCATCATCACCACCGCCGGCAAGCAGGGCGTGGTTGACCCCGACGTCATGGCCGGCGCGGTGCAGACTATGGCGGCGCTGAACCGCCCGGCGTCCGAAGCCATGCAGAAGGTCGGCGTCAACGCGGCGACGGACATCACCGGGTTTGGCCTGATGGGACACCTGAAGAGCATGGTCAAGGGCAGCGGCGTCGCCGCCGAGGTGAACCTGGGCGCGTTGCCCGTCCTTCCGGGCGCGCGGGAACTCCTTGACCAGGGCGTCGCGCCCGGCGGCACCCACCGCAACCTCAGCAGCGTGGAGGACGTCGTCACCTGGGACGAGTCCCTGACCGACAACGACCGGCTGCTTCTTTGCGACGCCCAGACCTCCGGCGGTCTGCTGATATCGGTGCCGGCGCAGCGTGTCGACGCGCTGGTGGCTGCCCTACGTGAGGAAGGGGCAGCGTGCGCCGCCGTGGTGGGCCGCGTCACCGACGGCCCGGCCGGTACCATCCACGCAACCAGGTAAAACCTACTGGGAGACTTCCCATGACCACTTCCAACCAGCAGCAATCGGCGAGCGTGCAGCCGGAGTTCGGACTGAAGCGCCCCGACCAGATCAAGATCGCGCCTCCCGGCGGCGAAAAGGTCCCGCCGGGCCAGTTCGTGGCCAAGACATTCCCGGTGCTGACCTACGGCGATACGCCGGAGGTCGAACTGTCCACCTGGACCATTCGCGTCTGGGGCCTCGTTGAACGGGAGATCACGCTGGACTGGGCCCAGTTCTGCGCCCTGCCCCAGGTGGTCATGGACGCCGACTTCCACTGCGTGACCCAGTGGTCCGCGCTGGACCAGACCTGGGAGGGGGTCCTGGTGTCGGATCTGCTTGAATTGGCGGGCATCTCCCCGGGTGCGAAACACATCATGGCCCACTGCTTCGGCGACTACACCACCAACGTGCCGCTGGACCTGGCCCTCGCTGAGGGTCTGCTGGCCCACCGGCAGAATGGCGCCGAGCTGGGCAAGGACCACGGCTGGCCCCTGCGACTGATCATCCCCAGCCGGTACGGCTGGAAGTCCGCCAAGTGGGTCAATGGGATCGAGTTGATGGCGGAGGATGCGCCGGGATTCTGGGAGCAGCGGGGCTACAACAACAACGCCGACCCTTGGCAGGAAGAGCGGTTCTGGCCCGAGCTGACGCGCTGAGAGGCGGACCGAAAGAGCGACAAAAAGAGGGGCGGGTGTTGAACCCGCCCCTCGATTGTGGGTCGATAGGTTGCCTACGCGGCCTTGAGAAGTTCCTTCTGCCCGGCTCGCTTGGTCGCCGTGGAGGTGGACTGCGCCGGCTTGACCCATTCCATCGCCTGGTTGGGCGCGTCCAGATCCTTCTGCAATCCGCACTGGAGGCAGCTGACGAACATCCCGTAGACGTCGCGCCTAAATTCCAGATCGCCGGAGCATTTGGGACAGGCGTTGAACTTCAGTCTCATGATTTACCTCCTGACCGAAAATTTTGCTATCCGCAAATTTTGGTGTATCGCCTTGGGAACTTGATCGTCTCTTATACGAGATAAACGGTTGGTCGGATGCCCGATTTTGGAGTGCCTGTCCGTGGGATTTTCCGTAGGCCGTAGACGGCGGCGATTTTGTTGAATCGGATAATACGGCTTGATACATACCGTGTCAAGGCCTTATATTGACATCGTAGCATGTGATATAATTCACGCACGGAGCGTCACCCAGATGCAACAGCGATGGACCAACCGCAACCAGACTCGCCACACGCGCCTGGAGCCCTATCCCGCTCCGAATGTGGAAGCGCCGGCGGCCTGGCCTGAGGGGATGTCCCCCGCCGCGGCGCGCGGCCCGGCCGGCGCCCCAACGCCGGAAACCGCAAGCCCAAACAGAGAGCTCGAAGGCGTGTACATCATCTCGGTGGCCGCCCGCTTACTGGAAATGCATCCCCAGACGCTGCGCAAGTACGAACGGCTGGGACTCATCCAGCCCGTGCGAACCGTCGGCATGCTGCGGCTCTACTCGCAGGACGACCTGCGCAAGGTGATGCTCATCCGGCATCTGATGGACAACCTTGGGCTGAACCTGGCCGGGGTCGAGTTCGCGCTGAAACTCGTTAACAACCTCAGCGTGTTTTCCCGCCGGCTGGCCCGCGCCACCGATGACGACGCGTTGGTGGAGAACATCCGCGAAGAGATCGCCCAGTTGTGCAGCAGCCTCAGCCTGCCGGCTCCGGAGTGATGCCTCACTGGATCACAACCGAAAATGCAATACAGGAACGTATAAATGGCAATTGATGAAACACAACCGCCCGACGCCGGGCAGCCCAACGATCTCGAATCGGGCACGCTGGCGTCGGACTTCTACGCGGCCGAGCCATCTTCGGGTGGAGACGGCGCAGACGATGCGCCTCCCCTCACGCCGGAACAGGAGGCGGCTATGCTGCGCATGGCGCTGGCCGAGGCCAATGAGGAAATCGCCCGCCAGTCCGACGCCGTCCAGCGGGGCCACGCCGACCTGGCCAACGCCCGGCGCCGCCACGACGAGGAACGCCTCACGATCCAGCGGCAGGCCAATAGCCGGCTGCTGGTCGGTTTGCTGCCCATCGTTGACGAGTTGGACCTGGCGGTGAACCACCTCCAAAGCGGTGACACCGTGTCAACGGACGGCGCGTCGGATTCCTGGACTGAGGGAGTACGATTGATCCAGCGCAAGCTGGCCGCCTTTCTGGAATCCCAGGGAGTGGCGCGCATCGAGTGCCTGGGTGAGCCCTTCAACCCCGAGTTGCACGAGGCGGTGGGAATGGCCCAGGTCGACGACGCCGCATCGGGCAGCATCGTCGAGGTACTGCGCCAGGGCTACCGCCTTCACGACCGGGTCGTCCAGGTGGCTCAGGTCGTGGTAAATCAATAGGGTGGTAAATCAGTAGAGGCGAATGATTATTCGCGCCGGCGCGTGAAACTGGATTCCTGCTCTCGCCGGAATGACGAGTGCGCTGACAAAGCCAACTTAAATGACAACTGTGCTGACAAGACTAGTTTGAGGAGACACGACAATGGCAAGGATTCTAGGCATCGACCTCGGCACGACCAATTCGGTGGCTGCGGTGATCGAAGCCGGCGAAGCTGACGTGGTTGAGAGCGCCGAGGGGAGCCGCATCACTCCCTCCGTGGTGGCGGTCAACGCCCGCAGTGGCGAGCGGTACGTGGGTCAGACGGCCAAGCGACAGGCCGTCACCAACCCGGACAACACCATCTTCTCCGTGAAGCGGCTGATGGGAAGGCGTTTCCAGGACCCTGAGGTGCAGGACGCCGCCAAGCGGCTGCCTTACAAGATCGCCGCCGGAGACAACGGCGATGCCCACGTGGAGATGGCCGGGCAAAACTACGCCCCTCCCCAGATCTCCAGCATGATCCTGCAAAAAATCCGCCAGGACGCCGAGGCGAAGCTGGGCGAGCGCATCACTGAAGCCGTCATCACCGTGCCGGCTTACTTCAACGACTCCCAGCGCCAGGCCACCGTGGACGCCGGAAAGGTCGCCGGCTTGGACGTGAAGCGCATCATCAACGAACCCACCGCCGCCGCGCTGGCCTACGGCATCGACCGTCAGCAGACCGATTCCAAGATCGCCGTGTTCGACCTGGGCGGCGGCACCTTTGACATTACCATCCTCGACTTGGGCGCCGGCGTATTCGAGGTGTTGTCCACCAACGGGGACACTTACCTGGGCGGCGATGACTTCGACGAAGCCATTTTGAACTGGCTGGTGACGGAGTTCCGCGCCGAAACCGGGATCGACCTGTCTCAGGACCGCATGGCTCTCCAGCGTCTGCGCGACGCGGCCGAGCGGGCCAAGATCGAACTGTCCAGCACGCTGGAAACGGAAATCAACCTGCCGTTCATCACCGCCGACGCCAGTGGCCCGCAGCACTTGGTGAAGCCTCTCAGCCGCTCCCGCCTGGAGCAGTTGGTCGGCGACCTCATTGACCGGACGGCAGGCCCGTGCCGGCAAGCAATCTCCGACGCCGGCGTCAGCGCCGGCAGCATCAACGACGTCATCCTGGTGGGCGGCATGACCCGCATGCCGGCCGTGCAGGCCAAGGTGCAGCAGATATTCGCCAAGGAGCCTTCGCGTTCGGTGAACCCGGACGAGGCGGTGGCGCTGGGCGCGGCAATCCAGGCCGGCGTGCTGGGCGGCGAAGTGGGCGACATCGTCCTGCTGGACGTCACCCCGCTGACCCTAGGCATCGAAACCCTAGGCAACGTGACCACCGCGCTGATCCCGCGCAACACCACCATCCCGACCAAGAAGACGGAGACCTTCACCACGGCGGCCGACGGGCAATCCAGCGTGGACATCCACGTGCTGCAGGGCGAACGGCCCATGTCGGCCGACAACAAGACCATCGGCCGTTTCATGCTGGACGGCATCCTGCCGGCGCCGCGGGGCGTGCCCCAGATCGACGTCACTTTCGACATCGACTCCAATGGCATCCTGAGCGTGTCCGCCCAGGACAAGGGCACCGGCAAGGAACAGCGCATCGTGATCCAGACCAGCAGCGGCCTGTCCGACGAGGACATCGAGCGCATGATGAGCGAAGCCGAGGCCAACGAGGAGAGCGACCGCCAGCGCCGCGCCGAAATCGAGACTCGCAACCAAGCCGACAGCCTCGCCTACTCCGCCGAACGCCTGCTGACCGAAAACGCCGAGACGCTTCCCGCCGACCTTAAAGCCGAGGCCGAGGGGAAGCTGGAGGCGTTGAGGTCGGCAATCGCAGCCAACAACGTGGCGCAGATGCAGACGGCGATGAACGAGTTGAACGAAGCGCTGCAACGCGTGGGCCAGGCCGTGTATTCCCAGCCCGGGTCCGGCGGACCGGCCGCCGCTCCCGGAGGCGCGGACACCGGTCCCGACGACACGGTGGAAGGCGAGTTCCGCGAAGTATAGGCGCGCCAAACGTGTACCCACGGGGACGAGCGGTATGCTCGTCCCCGTGCGATTCCGAGCAAACCAGGTGGCAAAGAAACCGGCGGAATAGCTAAGGCGTATTTAGGGCTATTCGAGAGGTGCGGTAGCGGTTCCGATCTCTCACGCATACCAATTTTGTCATTGCGAGGAGCGCAGCGATATGGCGATCTCGTTCCCGCGGCGGCGTCCGTCGCCCCGACGAGATTGACGCCCCCGCATCAAGTGCGGGGGGCGCGATCACAACTGAATGAACCTGGGCCGAAACCACGAGGGCTTGCCAAACCGTAAATCCCTTGTAAACTAAACGAACGTCGTATTCGGGCGCTGGCGAAGGTGCTATAATGACGTTGAGCTCAGCATCCGCCGCGGGTGCCGCCCCGCCGGACAATGGGAGAAGTGCAATGAGCGCATCACAAAGAGATAATACAGAAGTTACGGATCTGGATAACGAACAAACGGTGGTGAACGCCGCGCCGATAGGCGTGGAACAGCAGGCAGGTCCTGAGGTAGAGGAATACGAAACCGAGGCGTTGACCCCGCTGCAGTCGCACTATCTGGAAACGTTGCGACAGTTGGTCGAGGTCAAGAACGAATACCAGACGGCGCCTGAATTCGAAGGTTGGATGATGGACGCCATCAAGCGCTCCATCTACTCCGCGCTGCGAGATTGCATGGAAGCCAACATCGGTGACGCGGCCAAGGAACTGCTAAATCAGGAACACCAGGTCAACTAGCTATTGGGCTCAGAAGCAAGGCGGGCCGGCAGCAATGCTCCGGCCCGCTTTTTCGTGTCGAGATTGCCACGGCGCCGGCGCTTCGCAATGACAACCTCCTCAACTCTGAACAGTTGCCGCGTGCCGAGCCGTTTGACAGCGGTTTCCGCCCATATGCTATACTCCGTTATGCGCTAGCCGAGGTGGTGGAAATGGTAGACACGCGGTCTTGAGGGGGCCGTGGGCTTTCGCTCGTGTGGGTTCAAGTCCCGCCCTCGGCACCATCACCGTCGCGGACCAAACAACGTGACGTTGATCAAGACAGCGCAGCGCAGAAACGAGGCGACGTAGCCAAGTGGTTAAGGCGGAGGTCTGCAAAACCTCTATTCGGCGGTTCGAATCCGCCCGTCGCCTCCACACTCTCAGCTATCAGCAAACGGTCATCACCCGAACGGCCCGCGAGGCCAGAGACAACCGGCGCAGCGCTTTGGCTTAATGAGGCGTTGCGCCTTTTGATTTTGAAACGTGCCGAGGTGGCGAAACGGCAGACGCGGCGGACTTAAAATCCGCTACCTCCCGGAGGTGTGTGGGTTCGAGTCCCTCCCTCGGCACCAAAATCTCAATAAGGAGAAAAACTAAACTCCGAGAAAGTATCAATAAGTGGCACAAAGGCTGGATTTGGGCAATTTTGCTGGACAAATGCTGGACTAATTCCCAGCAACGTACCGCAACTCACCGGAATCCACAGCATCAGACACCATGATCGCGCCCGGCAAGTCCGGGCGCGATTCCGTGTATGTCGCCGGACCTACTGAAGCGGTTTTCCGGGATGTGGCTGCCGTCCGAGATCAGCGAATGCAGGGTCGCCAGATTAATCTCAGCCGGGCCAGAACCGGCATGACGGCCCAATGCACGACGTGAAACCGGGGGAGAACCCAAACCCAGCGAGCCAGATCGCAGGAAAGCGGGCCATCACCAAGTCCAATCGGACTCTGACCCTATCCGGGACGGTTGAACACCCCGTACTTAATGGCCGAAACAGCCGGTTTCCGCCACACTGACGAGAGTTTCGGGAACTTAGGCACCGATTACGCGGCAACAGCCATAAACGATCTCTATGGCTTTTATTCGGGCCAGACGAGAGCGGGATCTCAGCAGTCCGAGCCAGAGCACAGACGCCGGCCAGGACGATAGTGCCAACGAAGGAGAGATCACCATGACAATCAGCAAATACCGGGTGCGGAGCACGTGCCTTTCCTGCGGTCGGCGAGTGAAAGGCAGCGTGGTGGCCGTCGTGACAACGGTCAAGGAAGACGAACACGAGCCCAGAGCTTACTGATCCACGGGGGCTGCCAGAGCGCCATGCTGCACGACATCCTGTTTGAAGACGGGTCGACGAGCGGGGCCACGCCGCAATCCTGACAGCCGGCGCCGCGCGAGCAGGGATATTCAGTCTGGTAGGGAGGCCAGAAAAAGATCATCCCGCCGTCAGCAGGCGTACACCCTGGCGCAGATGCAGCGCATTGATGCACATGTGTTTCCTGGCGAGAGCGAGCCCTTCGGAGCGGAGCTGCTGGCCTCTCCGCGCGCGCAGAGATACACCGGGCTTGACCGTGGTGGCAATGTGCAGATGGACGGCCTCTCCGCACACGCAGAGACATGCCTGGACAAGAATGCTTTGGACACGGCGCAGTAGGATTTCCCCGCCACGAGCAGAGATTCACCTTCCAGTCAAGCAGCATTCGAGCAGTAGAGGATATTTCGCTGCTCTGGATTCGAACGCTGCCAGCAGTCCAGAAACGTCGCCGCCACTCGTTCACCTTCACCGCCCCGCCGGGCGAGCCAGAAACCTGCTGCGATCAGCGCAAGCGCCACGCCCACGCTTATCTGTAGACGGCAATCATGCGATTCAACCTCCCCCGGTTGTCGGGGAGGTTCGGGAAACTGTGCTCATCGCCAGGACAACCATAATCAGGATGTAGCCCGAACGGTTGCTGGCGGCAGTGAACACGATGCCCAACTCGAGTCAGGCCGCAAATATGAGACGCTCCACGAGTACCAAGTCATCATCGGCATCAAGCCCGATGGGTCGAACGCCTTGGCACGGCTGAAGAGCGAATACGGCGCCGAACCGGCCGAAATGATTCGGTCATCTGCCCTCGCGGCGGCAAATCAGGCGCAATTCATGCTCTGTCTCGATGGTACGGATTTTCGAGGGGGTCGCTTGGCTTTTCCGATGTCCTTCTTTCCCCACCACACGCGCACAGCGGCCCTAATTCCGGTTTCCGGTCTCTCTGGGCCGCCCGTTCTCTTGATGGCCCGCAAAGTGCGTTATTCGAGATCCGTCAGGCGGGTCCGTTCTGCCACAACCCCACCGAGTATTTTCGCCGCTTCGCGGAGAGTCGCGGCCATCCCCGCCATCGATTCTGTCTGGCTCCATTCGCCGATCGGCATGATGCTCTCCGGCGTGATCCCGTATTCCGTTTTCAGCAGGTCGGCCAGGTCGCGGTGCAGCCGTCTCTCTGTCTAAGTGCGCAGCTCCCGGTCTGCCGCGGTCGCACACATGCCCCGCCTCAGAATGCTGGTTGTGGGTCCCACGGAGAGGACGCCCAGCGTCGCTTTCGTCACTTGGTTTACCAATGGGTCGTTTCGGTCCATCTCCTACCTTGTCGGCGGTGAGGGGTTCCTAGGGGCCGCAGCGGTGCAGTTGCTCGGCCGGCGCCGGACGTTTGTCGTTGCGGCGATTATGTGTTCGGCGGCGCCAGTGCCACCCAGTCCCGCCCGAGGTGTTTGATGTTCAAACGAATAGGAACGAGGCTCTACGCGGCGCTGGGGCTGGCGGTGTTGCTGACGATGCTGTCCAGCGGGGTGGGGGTGTATTACTTCGAGCGTAGCGGGGATCTGAATCACCGTCTGGCGAACGAGGTGTTCCCAGCATACGAGGGCGCTTCGAGGGCGTCGGAGTTGGCGGGCCAGATTGTGGCGCTGGGTCAGCGTGACTTCGCGCTGTGGGCGGCCGGCGCCCTCAATCCGGATCGTTCGTCATACGACCAGGCGGAGCTCCTGATTGAGGAACTGCGCTTGGCGCTGTCCCGGCCGGACGGTCTGCCCGGGCTGTCTGAGGCGTCGCACCGGGTTCTCAACCTTGCATGGGAGACAGCCGGGCCCTTGTGGACACTTGATCAGGCGGCTGGCGTTATGTGGTCGTTGCGAGAGCGCTCAGACGAGTTGCGCATTGAGTTGGACTCAGTTGCTACCGGCCCGGAAGATGTGGCGCCGGTGGCCGTGTTGCATTCCGCTCTGTCGGCTACGTCGTTTGCGGAAGTCAACGAGAGTTGGCGCCGCTACGTCGAGCTCGCACCTGGCAGGGACCTGTCGTACATGGTGCGCCACCTGGCGCAAAGCAACGACGGCGTGTTCCCGGTTCAGTACTCCTGGTTGGCCACATCGGCGTTGGTGGCGAACTTGTCCGGCAAACTCGATGAGCACTCCGGTGCCTTGCAGACGGCGTCGGACGAACTGCTGGGTGAGGTGTCAGCACGTTCGTCAACGGCTCTGTACGGCTCGCTGGCGAGCTTTGACCAAGGCCGGGTGTTGCTGGCTGGCGTCTCTATCGGTCACGCTTGTGGCTTGGCTTTGGGTGGGCAACATGGTTGTGCGGCGCCTGATGCGTCTCTCAAGCCGCATGACGACCATGGCGGGTGGCGACCTCAACGCGCCGGTGCCGATAGGCCGGGACGATGAGATTGACCAGTTGGAGAACGCGCTGGAGATCTTCCGCCGGCAGGCAATCGAGGTACAGCGGCTGAACCTGGCGGAGCGGCTATACAGTGAGCTGAGGGATGCTAACGAGCAGTTGCGGGCGATGCAGGAGCGACTGGCGGAGCAGGAGAAGTTGGCCGTGCTGTCGGAGATTGTGTCGGGTTTCCCTCATGAGCTGAGCAACCCGCAGAGTTTCGTGAAGAAATTCTCCGACGTGTCGGCGGAGTTCACCGAGGAACTGTCCGAGATGCTTGACGGTTATCGGGAGCAGTTGGGGGACCCCGACCTCGAGTTGCTGGACGGCATCGAGGCAGAGTTGGCGAGCAGTCTTGATCGAGTGGGGAGCAACGTGGCCCGTGCGCTGACCATCGTGCGGCGGATGCAGTCGCTCGGCATCGCGGGTGGCGACGCTTCGATAAACCACCTGCATTCGGTGCTGACCCCTGCCGTGCGGATTGGTTGCGAAGCCTTTGCGACCGAGTGGGGCGATTTCACCATTGAGCCGGAGTTCGAGTTGTCGGAAAAGGCGGGTGAAGTGGCCATTGTGCCGCGGGACTTCAGCGAGGCGGTCGTGAATCTGGTTGCCAACGCCTGCCATTCGTTGCGCGCCCGTCGTGAATGCACCAACGAGGAGGGCTATGTGCCGAGGTTGCGAGTGCTGTCTCGACAGGATGGCGAACAGGTGGCGGTGGTGGTGTCCGACAACGGAATTGGCATACCAGAGGATATCATGCCCCGGATCTTCGACCCGTTCTTCACGACGCGGCACGGCGTACTTGGGGCGGGCTTGGGCTTGCCGTTGGCAGCGGGTGTGGTGAAGCGTGGCGGTGGGGATCTGACGATAGAGTCGGAGTTCGGCGTTGGCGCACAATTCACGCTGACGGCGCCGGTCAGATTGCCGGCCAATTCGGGCGAACCGATGGCGGAGCTTTCCTGAAAAGTAGCGAAATCGCCTGGAGCAGTAACTTCCGTTGGCCCCGCGCGAGGATATGCCGCCAGCAAGGCCGATCCACCATCGCGGTCCTCAAGTCCCTCAACCACTGGGGGAAAGAACTGCGCGCCAACGTCGCAACCGGCCCCAGTTTCGGACATGCTACACTTGCAGATGAGGAACACCGTGACAACGCAGAAATACCATGCCGCCAGCCGCTACCTGGTGCAGCAAGCCCGCGCCGAACTCGCACTGGGCGACTTGCGTCAAGCCTCCGAAAAAGGCTGGGGAGCCGCCGCCCAGATGGTCAAGGCCGTTGCCGAGTTCCGTGGCTGGTCACATCGCTACCACGGGCTGCTACCCAAGCAGTCGAGACCCTGGCAGCAGAAACCAACGATGACGACCTGACCGATCGGTTGGCCATAGCCAACAGTCTGCACGTGAACTTCTACGAGGATGCGTTGAGCTCACGGACCGTCCGCCGGCACCTGAACCAGATCGAAGTCCTGGCCGACGCATTGGAGTCCATGCTACCCGGAAGCGACGACAGCACCCCGTAACCACCGCTGGCCCGGCAACCAGCCCAAGGCCGTGGCGGCGACATCAACGGTGGCTTTCAGGCATCCCACGGCAGTCACTCCGCACAAGCACAGATAAACCCCAGGTGCCCTCCTTCCGCGTAGGCTTAGTGACGAGCACAGGCAGAGATAAACCGCGGCACGGTTATCCTCTCCCTCCGCAAATCGCCGCCACTCCGCAGACGCGGTCAATAGGCAGCACCCTCCACCACGTTTTCGTCCTCCCCATGCCGGCCGACGCTGGCGATACCAAGTCCAGCGTTCGCAAAGCCAGCAAGCAGACCGTCAAGAAGCGTTCTGGCGCCACCAAGCGCAAGAGCGCCATTCGCGCTCTGAAGCCGAAGCTGACAGACGAGCAGAAGCGAGAACTTAGGCGGGTCGCGCCGCCGAGGAACGCCAACGTCGCAAGAAACTCGGCCTCTGTAGGGACTGTCCCAACACTGCCATCGACGGGTAAACCCGTTGCCCCGACTGCGCCGAGAATCACCGACAATCAAGAAAAACACCGCGTTAGGCAACAAACCCCTGAGCCGGCTCGAGTTCTACCCAGACCAAAGCCGGCATAGGTATAATCCTGATAGAGGCCCGCCCGGTAAGACGAACATACCCACGCTAAGCCCACTGAGGTTCAGCATGACCACCGCCGACGCCAAAACCCCAGGACGCTTCCGGCTGCCCGATCCTCCTGAACGTGAACCCGACGACAGGACTTCCGCTGAGCACCTCAGCGAAACCGGTCTGCACCACCACTTGAAGCAGTTCCTGGGCAATCCCGAGACCACCATCGTGTCCAGGGAGAAATACATCACCGCCAAGCCTGGCACCGAGATGCAGGAACCAGACCTGCTGGTAGCCTTCCACGTGAACTCCTTGGCCTACCGTGAGACCAACGGCTACGTGATCTCGGAACAGGACAAGCCGCCGGACCTGGTGCTTGAGATAGCCTCCCCAATCACGGGCCACATTGACATCGGCGACAAGCGGGATTTCTACCAAGGACTGCTAATCCCGGAATACTGGCGGTTCGACGCCACCGGAGAGTTTCACGGCACCAAGCTGGCCGGCGACCGGTTAGTGGACGGACGGTACGAGCCAATAGGTATTACCGAGCTGGCCGGCGGAGTCTTGCAAGGGCACAGCCAGGTTTTGAACGTGGACTGGCGATGGCAAGAGGGCCAGCTGGGCTGCCACAACCCGGCCACGATCCGGCACATCGCCACCTTTGAAAGCGAACGCGTTCGTGCCGATGCTGCCGAAGCCCGGGCCGAAGCCGCCGAGGCCCGGGTCCGCGAACTGGAGCAGCGACTTCAACAGCGGGGCTCATGAACGCTCCCGCAATCGTGCCAGAAGTGTCACCAGCTGGTAACGGGGAACCGCCCACCGCCTGTAACCCATAACCGTCGCCGAGCAACGACGACGCCGGCCGCCGCAGCTATCGGGGCGGCCGTTTTCTTTACAGGCCCAGATTGCGCCCCAACGGAGCCGTTTCCGTGTCAGTGCAGGAATTCCAGCCCAACAGCGGTAGAACGCGCCCCGGTGCCGTTTCCGGCCGAAACTGGGGACCACGCAGATCCGGAGCAGACTAGATGTCGGTTTACGGCGGTGCTAGTCTGGCGCCCATTCCAAAGCCGGACGCAGAACGATGAAAACTGATCATCAGCCGCAAGGGGTTCGACTCCGGCTCCGGAGGCTGCCCCAGCCCCATCTTCCCCGACGGCACTATGTTCTCATTGCCCGTCCCATCGGGTAACCGCGAACGATTCAGGGATCTTCAGCACGGGAATATCAACATTGGAAGCGTTGTCTCAGGAATATCCAACGGCCGGATCAACGAGAATGACCGAGTCCACTTGGACCCTGACCTCAATTTCGACGCGTACCGCTACCGAAAAAACCGACCCGCCTAGCAACGGTGGGGAGGAATGCTAGGCTCTGTTGACATTCGCGACATCAAACGCACAGTCCGGCGGTAAGTAGCGCGACATCGTCGCCGCCTTACGAATACCGTAGCCGTTGCGCTATGTCGCGGGTCATTTGCCCGAACGGTTGAGCGGCGCATCTTTGCCTGATGCCATAGGCAGCGGGGCGGGGAGTTGTAACCTCCCCGCCCCGTTTAGACCGCGTGGCTGAATGGTTAGGCACCGCTCTTTGCAAGGACGGGGATGCCGGTTCGAGTCCGGTCGCGGTCTTTGGCCAAATGTAACATGCCCTGCAAACCCTTTGCAATGGGCCTGACACTATGCCGGGCGCGGCGGACCCGCCGCTAGACGATTGCCGCTACGACCAGGACGATCAAGAGGAAGCAGCAGTACAGCCCCACCCCGAGGATCACGGCCAGGCACCCCGTAGCGGCGGTGGCCTGTTGGCTCGTTTCCCCTGCCGGCGGACGGCGTAGCCATACGGCCAGCGGTATTCCGAAAGCGATGCTAGCGAAGAAGCCCATGATCAAGAGGGAGGGGATCATAGCGAACTGGAATACCGCCCTCTACGTCGCGTTCTGGCTTGCGGGCGTAGGCGGCATAGCCGCCCTGATCGTTGTATGCACCCCTCGTTAGGGCTGGGTTTTAGGCCCTACAGCCCAGCCCTACGCATTGACACCCTGCTATCCGTTTGTATAGTATCACCTAGCAGATTGCCGATTAGGTGCCTGCGCCATTGGCGGAGAGGACGGGATTCGAACCCGCGAGACCTGTAAGAGCCGACGGTTTTTGAGACCGATGCACTTGCCAACGTGCGACCTCTCCGTTTTGACCGCCGGGGGCTGCAACCCCCGGCGGTTTGGCTATTGTGCCTTGCGGTTTCGAGGCCTGTCAATCTTCGGGATACGAAAAATTCCAAGACTCCCGCAAAAATTGTTCGTCCCTCAGACTCCCGCCGTCCCGGACGTCGGGCTTCTCCCCGGGAGCAACCACAGGAGTTGATCGTGTCGCTGTACGACATATCGGTTCACATGGCGAGCGGATCGCTGCACAAGTTCCTCGTCCTTGCTGACGATGTACCAGACGCGAGGCAGCGCGTGATCGTAGCGACCGACACGCAATACCCCGACCATCTTATCGTCGAGGTATTCGGCTACTACCAGCACCCGCCCGGTGCTGTGCTTGAATACGAAGGCGAGCTGCTACGGCTCGAAACCGGGCAAGGCGGCTAGCCCGCCCTACGCCCCGCCCCTGCACACGTTGAGCGCCGCCGTCGCGCCCGCGTTGATCTCCTCGATCTCTTCGAGCGTAAGCGCGCCTGCTTGGATGTTGGACCAAGTGTTGCCCCTAAACCGCTCCGTGTCCGCTAGCAGCGCATCCGCTTCGCCTTTGGACTTGCCGTCGGCAATCAACTGCTGCATAAACGCAAAGCGGTAGGCGTTGTTCACCTGCATACACTCCCACAGATCGTCCGAGAGGGCCAGGGTATGGCTTACCGCCCGCTCCATGTCCGTAGCAACCAGCATGGCGGCGGGTTGCGTTGGGGGCGGCGTTGCGGCTTGTGTGGTAGCGCTGCCCAGTAGGAGCGCGCCGGCGAGTAAGAGGGTGGGGATCGCGTACTTCATCATGGTTGGCCTCCGTCCGTATGGGGAGGGCTCTCCTCGAGCCCGTGGCGCTCATGCTGCAACAGGGTTTGCCAGTTACCCTGCGACGATAGCGAGGAAGCGCAACGACCGTCCAGCAAGTGGGCCGGGGAGGATTCACCTCAGGCGGTCCCACCCGCCTTCCCAAGCCTGCACTCGCTTGCCTTCTACCTTGCACTGGTAGTTCGATTTCTTGGCGGCTTTATCGAACTGGGGTTTTTTATCATCGTACGTCTGCTGGATGATCGCCTTCATGTCTTCGTCGGGTATAACCCAATACCGCGGGGGCTCCTCCTTGAGGAGCAGCACCAAAATCCAAAACATGGCTTTGTTCGGCCTTTGCTCACGCACCCTGACATCGACCTGCCACCCCGCCCCTCGCTGGGTTTTGACCTGGATGTATAGGGTTTTGCGGCGGGGAGTGACGGCTACGGCGTCGAAATGAGGGACGTTGCCGGAAAACACAACCGCGTCTAATCCCCGCCGGTTTAGCTCTGCAGCAATGTAGTACTCACCCGCTCTGCCCGTTTGCTGGGTTTGCTGCTTGGGGGGCATAGGGCATCCCCTTTGACGATGCCACGCCGCAAGGGATGGGACTTGCATAAACGACACTTATAAGTACAATAACCGTCGCCTCTTGCCCGCCCCAGGCGGGTGGGAGTACCGCCCCGCCCGGTGAGGGCATGGGTGGTGCCTTGCTCCCGCCCCTTGCGGGTGGGTGCTTGGATGGGCAGGTCGATGCGCGCGCTAACGGGACCGACCCGCCTACGTTTACTCCATGCGGCCCGGCGGCGGGCCGCACAAGGGAGGAGCGTAAAAGCAGCAAAGGGCAGGCGGGTTTAGTACCGCCTGCCCTTTGACGTATTGCCTTGATCTTGCCCCTACCCCGTTACCGGCGTTGCCCGGCCCGCGCGCGGGCGGCGACAAGCCGCTGGCTGTTTTGGATGGGGCTGGCACCGGTGGAACCTCCCCCTGTGAGGATGGGGCTAGTTTGTTAGAGCCAACGCCCTCCCGGCGGCGAGGCCATAGGCCGCAGCAGGGGAAGGCTAACTACCAAGATCCTGGCGGCAACCGATGCGGGAGGGCGGCTTATCCGCCACTTGTTATTACCCGGCAACGCCGCCGAGTCGCCAGGGCTAGCACCCCTAACGGACGGCATTACCGGCAAGGGCAGCGTGGTTATCGCTGACAAGGCTTACGATACAAACCAAATCCGCAAACAACTTGCTGCGGCTGGGATTATGGCGGTCATCCCGTCAAAGCGCAACCGGAAGCGCCCCTACCCGCTTGACGAGGTACATTACAAAACCCGGCACCTGGTCGAGAACTACTTTGGCAAGATCAAGGAGTTCAGGCGGGTGGCAACGCGGTACGACAAAACCGATACCAGTTACGCCGGCATGTTTGACCTTGCGGCAACTGCCATCATGCTGCGGTAGCGGCGTGATACAATGGCGCAAATAAAAAAACGCCCGCCACGCGAGTGTGGCAAGCGCGCATAACACGACCCCGTGACTATGCGCGCCCACGATATTACGACTAGCCGGCCGTAGGCAACCCTCCCGCGCTGATACCAATCCACGAGGTCCCAATATGCTTCGCGCTCCAATCATCGCCTTGGCACTATGCGCCGTCGTATCGATGGCATTGGTTATGGCTTGCACCAACCCCGCGTTACCCCGCGATTGCATTGACGCCGCGCGGGAGGCAGGCGCGCCGGACCCGGTGTTGGATTGGCTAAATAACCCGACCGGCGATTTGAGTCAGGCCGAAAAGTTTGTGATCCGCCAATTCCTGAACCAGTCCGCCCTAAACGATGTTTGCGGCGATGCGCTTGACCGTTTGGAGTAGGCAGCAGATTACCCGATCAACTTGCGCCCCGCCGCTTTAGCTTGGCTTACCGGCCCATGCCCCAGGTTCTTGGCGCGCTTCTGCGCCATCCTCGCCTGCTTGATGCGGCCCGCGGGCTTGCCCTTATTCGTCGCCATGAAAAACCTCCGGCGCGGAACCTTCGCCGGAGGTATTGCCAATGGCCGGGGGTTGTCTGGTACAGTCAGCGCGCCGGCACAAGGAACCTGGCTAACCTCCGAGGTTCCGCACTTGCCCGCTGTTTGCGCAGCGGGCTTTGCGTTTGCCCTCCCTCGTATCACAACGCGGGCGCGGCAGGTTGCTGCCCGTTGCACCACATTGGTAGGATTCGGCCCCGGCAGGCAACCCGACGGGGCCGTTTTGGGGCACGGCCTATAGGTCAAGAGACCCGCGACATGGCGCAATGGCTACGACACTAGTAAGGCGGCGGCGATGTCGCGCCGGACATGGCCGTTATTGTGCATGAATGTCGCGAATGTCAACAGAGCCTAGGGCAGGTCAGCACCGCCCAGAGACATCTCGACAATCAAGGCGTTGGTAACGGCGGCGTCTTCCTCTTCTTTAGCCTATACCGCCGAGTTGAAGAAACCACGCAGGGATGGCGCTTCGTCCGAGGCGCCCCGGAACTGCACCCCCTCTATGGGGTTGGCTGCAGGTCTACCAGAAGCATCGCGTCGCCGACCTCAGACCAAACGACCTCGATTGGGGACGCCAACATCCAAACATCTGCTTCGAATATCCCGACGCCAATAACACCGTTTACGCAGCGTCAACGAATCTGGATCTGGGTATTGAGCACGACAGACACAAAATCAAAGGATGGGGAGTGTTTCCCAAGTTCGACCAACGGCTGGTCCTGACCGACCCGCGTGGCGCCGGCGTCTCGAATTGGCGACTGCCGCGGTGGTTCTATCCCGACGGCAACAAGCCGCCCATGACCTACCACCCTGACCGCAGGCGCTGGCGGCGCGACACTGAACACGCCTACCTGCAGACCGTCGGCAGAGGGCAGGAGTTCGTCCTCGACCTCGCCCACTACCCCGAGGCCGTCGAGTGGATTTTTGATATCGTGAGCAGCCTCGGCTCCGACACGCGAAGCTGCTCACGACTTGAGGGTCTGCTGGCTGAGATGCTGCCGTCCCGGGTGGCGATAAAAGCCGCACACGCCGCCGTTCTGCGTATGCGGGCAACGCTCTCAAGATCACGAGCTGCACCGAGCCCAGCGACAGGGCCAAGCTAGATCCACGACTGGGGAGCGCGACTGCTCCTGAGAGCGATACTGTCGTCAGTGCAGCCGAAGATCAGGATCATATCTACCCAAAAACGGGTGGCACAACAGGACTGGAGAGCCCCCATCGCACACCACAAAGCTTGATTTGTACACAACGCTACTTCACGGCGGGATGACCCGTAGAAAGTCGAGGAAATACTCGAACGCTTCGAGGCCGAAGCTCCCGAAGCCCACCGGAAATGCCTCGAACGTTTCGAGCGAAACGGCACGCCACTACCGGCACCAGCATGAACGACACCGGAACGGCTAACTCGCAACCGCCGGCGCACAGTGCATCGGCGGCTTACTTTCAGCCCAGTCAGCCAAAGTTAGCAGAAGTACTCCCAAAGCGCCGAGGTTCGTGTAGCCCGCGGCAGACGAGCGCGGATAAACCCGCCGACGCTCGGGCGCCGGGGAGATTCAGCAGGTTCCCCGTCGGCACGAGGTTGGCCACTAAACGCGCCCGACGGAACCGGATCAACCCGGCAGCGTGCATGATCGCATTCGCGTATCTTCCGCAACTACAGCCCGAAAGATACACTGGCACCCCGTGCGCGAAGGCCAACCCTCACGGAGTAAGCCATGTCCAGCGAACCGAACAGTGCCGAGGCCAGGAGCGAACTCGTAACGCGATTCAAGCAACGAGATTACGAGGTGCTCCTCATCAACGAGCCGGACCACCCGGGGTACTCGGTGCTCTGCCCCGAACTCGGCTGCGCCAGCCAGGGGGACGACCGGGAAGAAGCCCTGGAGATGATTGCCGAGGCCATCTCCCTGTTCCTGGACGACCACATCAATGAAGGACAGGAGCCGCCCGTCAGACGCGGCGCCATGGCAGAAACAATCGCCGAATATGAGGCAGAAGGTTGCCACGAGACCGAGCAAGCCAAAGTGCGACCGCTGGACTGGGACGAGATGATCGCCGACTGCGACAAGGCCCTCGCACGGAACGCCGAAGACGTAAGCGCTCTCATCAGACGCGCCGGCGCGTTCTTGAACAAGAACGACCACCAGTGGGCGATGGACGACTACAGCGCCGCCATCGCCATAGTGCCCGACAAACCCGAAGCATACCGCGGCCGAGCCCGCGCGCACTTCAACCTGCGGGAGTTCGACTCGGCCATCGCGGACTACGACGCCGCCCTCCGGCGTGACCCGTACGACGAGATCACCATGGCCGCCCTGGAAAGCACCTACATCGCCCTCTGGAAACAAAGGCGGAGTACCTGATGCCACCGCGCGTACCAGGCTATACCCGGTCCGAGGTCATCCGGGCGTTTCGGATCGACGATCAGCAAGGGCGGCAAAGATACGCAAGCCAGTGATAGCAACAGAATGGTTCCCATACCCTGCGAGGACCTGTTCCGGCAATGGTGCTGAGGCGGCAGGGCAGCAAAGAGCCGCGACGCGATCCAGGGAGACAAAAGCCCGGCCGCGCCTCGGGACAGAAAGGGTCGAATTGGCTGTTTTCAGCCACATAGACGAGCTTTTCAGGGGCAGGGGCGTCAGAACCACCCGATAGGCCATAGCATCGCTCTATGGCTCTTATTTTGACCAGGCGAGTCACGGGATCTCTCTGGGCGGCGGCGACAAGCGGCGTCAGAACCGCGGTATCCGCAGGCCCAAGATTATTGGCAGCATCACCTGGAAGAACAGCGAAATGCCGGTGACCGCCCAGAAAGCGGGGGATCGCCTCAATACTCCCGAGGCCATCGCCGGCGACCTGAACGCGGCGCCCGATGAGATGGTCGACGATCCCGGCTTGCTGATGAAAGCACTTCGCGATGTGGCCGAAGCACAGGGCGGCGTAACCCAGCTGGCGGAACGGGCCGGCCGGGTCCAAGCGGCTCTTTCCCGGGTCCTGTCCAGTCAGCGTTGCCCCCGGATCAATATTCCGAGTAAGGTGATCGGCGCCTGCGGGATCAAACTCAGCTTCGCTACATAGCAGTTCCGGCTACCCAAAAACTCCTCGAGATCGCCGGCTGCATGGGCGAGACCAAGAAGCCGGACGGATGTGGACCGACAAGCCGCGGAACCCATCGGCGAGTTCATCACGCCCGATGATGAAACGCACGCGCAGCACCACAGAAACTAATCTGTGTCCGGGCGACGACGGCCGGGGCGCCCAGATGTAGAACCACAACAACCGACACCGCTGACGACGGCGTCGGGCGACTTCATACCGTCTGCCGTTGGGCCCATTCGACGAACGCATCATTCAGACGTTGGTGCAGCACCTGGGGCCGATCTACCCTGATCCTGACCACATCGCCGTTAACCAGATCCAGTTCCAGATAGCGGCTGGAAAGCGTGGTACCTACGATCAACCCGCCGCCGTATGCCCCGACGCCGATGGAACGTTGGGCCGTCTCCGCGCGATAGATTTCGGAGAACGGGATCGACCGGGTACGCGGACCTCCCCAAGCCGGCCGCGGAAACAACAGGCGTTCCGTGGTGACAACCACCCATCTGGCTCCCATTGACGGGAAACCCGACTTCCACCAGAAGCGAGCCTCTTCGCCCGGCTCGAGATCGGTCCTAGCATCTTCGAACCGTCTACGATGGCCCTTGGCGGTAGCCAACATCAGATAAGGGGACAGGACGATGCCACCCACAGCGCCGAACACTACCCCGGCGACGGGCGCGACGATGCACAATATCACGAAGAGGACGAGAAACGTAATCGCAACCAATCGGACAACCGGCATTGCTGTCATAACACGCTCCTTTCAGCCGTGTAGCGGCTGCCGTAGAGGGGGGGGTGGAAACAGCCCATTCCAGCTGCGAAACGTCATGCGTCGCCGCAGGCTACTTGGCCGAGCATGTTCTTGCCACGATCACGCGAAACGCTCGCCACCAGTTGGGCAAGCGTTCAACGTGGCAAACGGTGACGAGCCGCGGTGTGCCGCCAACAGGGGGAGTAGACGCAAGCGGGCCTGGCACCCAATGCAGTTTCGCCAAGATCGGACGAAAGGCGCATGGGCAGGTCGCGAATACGGGCGACAACCAGAGCGCGGAGGGCGGTTCAGTCGCAATGCCGCACTCGGTGCGGAATTTCCAAGCCGCGACCGGACAACCGGGCGACGTCAGCGACGGCGCAGGAACCCGCATCTGGAACCCCCTAGCGGTCCGCTGGATAGGCTTCTTGCGACAGTCGCCGGCCCCAGATACAAGTCCCGCTAGGAGGCACGAGTGCCTACCAACGCCTGAACTTGTATCGTGAGGGCACCGCTCGGCGGTAAGGGCCTCGACCGTCGCAAGATTGACCATAGCCGGGGTACAGGGGGCTGTCAAGGAATCGTTCCTGCCCACTGGCGCTATTCGGATGCGTGGGAGACGTTGCGCCACACAAACTCACGCGTTAACGAAGGTAGCCAACTACCAACTCAGGCATGACTCGACGCCAATGAATCCTGGCCGGAAAGCCATGCGCTCAGCACGCAACGAGGTCGACGTCGATGTGCACCACGGTCTCAAAGGCCAGACACGGCGCGATCTCGAGAACCAGAGCGTGATGGCGTGGACTCACAGACCGCATCAGCAAACACAATCCAAAGATGTGCCGATGCCCCGACCTCAGTGGATCAGACAGGGATCGTATTGACCGCGGCAGCATCGAAGAATAGGCTAATGCGCGATCAACAACGTAACCAGGTAACCCACGTGAGTACCACACTCCCAGCCCGGCACGGCCCCGACGATTT
This sequence comes from Dehalococcoidia bacterium, assembly GCA_022827095.1. GTDB lineage: Bacteria > Chloroflexota > Dehalococcoidia > Lucifugimonadales > UBA3495 > Bin87. The sequence goes on along the minus strand of JAJDTP010000029.1, from coordinate 4,741 downwards.
GATCAGGCAGGCAGGCGAAGCGCTGCTTGGCGAGCCCAGAGATGTGCCGACAGCGATGCAGTGGCTTGCGGCCGCTGGCGCAATGCCATTGGACGAACGGCAGAAAGATTTACTCGATTTCTGCCGGTGCACGGCGCTGTGCATAGATGAAGATTTCGATGAAGCCTACAAGGTGTTTACCGTCGCTCACCCGGACAGAGACGTCCCGGAAAGCTGGCAGTTTTTGGGATGCGTGGTCTTCCTAAAAAGAGAACCGGGCACCGATCCAACCCTGACACTAAGGGAAATCGAGGTCGCAATCGAGTGGGCGAAAGGCCAAGACACATTCGACCAGCGGGATACGCTAGTGGCTAATTTATACGGCCACAAGGCATTTTGGCACCTGCGGCACGATCAAGAATACGACGCCGAGGCGTGCAGCCAGATTGCAATGAATTTGCACGCGGATTATGTCGCGCCGCTGAGCATATTGGCCGAGATCGCGTTGCGACGGGGCCGTCCCATGGAAGCTATCCGGTACCTTTCGGAATCCATCGCTCGGAGAACGAATGGCCCTCGCTTGTTCGAGTACGCTAATCGGGGTAAAGCCTTGTTAGACATTGGTAACCCGGAAGCAGCTTTAAAGGACCTCACCCAAGCATTGTCGCTTGAACCAGGTAACGCGACCGTGTTGACGAACTTAGGCATCACAGCGGATGAAATGGGAGACACGAGCATGGCGTGGCGGATGTATAACGCTGCACTAACACAGGACATCGGTTGGGCCGCCGCGTACCACAACCGCGCGGTTCTGTCATACCGAAACGACGACTACGCTATGGCCGAACGAGATTTCACAAACGCAGTTGTGCGGGAGCCGAGCAATGGTCTGCTCTGGTTCAACAGGGGAGTTTGCCGGTTTCAGCGAACGATGTACGGGGAATGCCTCTCGGACTTAGCGGAAGCCTTCCAACGTGGGTACCGGGCCTGGGAATTGCACTATCTGTCTGGAATGTGCAAAGGATATTTGAATGAACACGCGACCGGCATGTCCATGCTCAAACGAGTCGTTGACCAATACCCATCGCTACCGAATGCAATCCAGTCGATGGTCTGGAACAATATCGGCGTGATCGCCCACAAGAAAGGGGAATATCGGACCGCGCACGAGTGTTTCCTAAAGGCGTTCTCTATTGATCCACTGAATGAGCAGGCCGACGCGAACATCGACCACACCGAAGAAAAGATGAGCAACCAAGACGATCAACCAGTCACCGAGAATGCAGTCGGCATTCCTGTTGAGCGTCTGCTGCTCCCTTCGGCATTGGAAGACATCAGGTGGTCCGACGTAGCTTCCTATGCCAGCCTAGCGACAAGCATTGCAGGATTGATCGCTCCTTGACATCCACCGACGGTGCCCAATCTGGCGACGGCAGATATCATGGCAGCGTAACGGAGTGTCATTTTCGCTGACACTTAACCGGTAACCGGGCATTTTCCGTGACCGGCGACACCCTCGACACAAACGCGTACTGATGTCAATTGCAGCGGCCCGTCCTCGGTGATATGTTGGTGCTCAGAGACGGGATGACGCCACAGTTGCCCACAATAACGCCTCGCGATTTCGCCGACCGCTGGAGCAACGCCGGATTCGGCGAACGTCAAGGCGCGCAGCCCTTTTTCATCGACCTGTGCGCCGTCGTGGGACACCCGACACCAGCGGCGTACGGCGACCCCGAGAGGTTCACGTTCGAGAAATCCGTGCCTGGCGGATTCGCCGACGCGTACTTCGAGGAACACTTCGGCTGGGAGTTCAAGGGGCAAGACGCCCAACTGGACGGCGCATTCGACCAACTCCTGCGCTACCAGGTACACCTGAAAACGCCGCCGCTGCTGATCGTGTCGTCCTTCCAGACGATACGCATCCAGACCAACTTCCCCGGGATGGAGACGGCCCGGTACGACGTCGGCATCGGGGAGTTGGAGCAACCAGAGCAGCTGGAGTTGGTGCGGGATGCGTTCTTCGCGCCACGCCGATTCCGCGACCGCCTACGCTCTGTGGACGCGGTGACGCGGGAGACTGCGTCGCTGTTCCAGTCCATCGTGGAGGACATGGAGGCGCGGAACGAGCACCCTGAACGGTTGGCCCGTTACCTCAACCAACTGGTGTTCTGCCTTTACTCAGAGGACGCCGGCCTGCTGCCCGACGGACTGTTCAGCCGTATCGTCCGCCAGCACTACCGGGACCCGGCCATCTTTGACCGAGCAATCCGAAGCCTGTTCTCCCAGATGTCCACGGGCGGGTTCTCCGGTGTCGACGAGATCGCCCACTTCGACGGCGACCTGTTCAACGTGGTGGACACTGTCGAACTTAGCACAGTGGCACTACAACGGTTGGGCGAGGCGTGCGACCGGAATTGGCGGGACATCGAGCCGTCGATATTCGGGACGTTGTTCGAGCGGGCCCTGGACGCTTCCAAGCGGGCCCAGACCGGCGCGCACTACACCGGCGCCGACGACATCGAGTTGGTGGTGGAACCGGTGGTGATGAAACCACTCCGCCGCGAGTGGGACACGGTGCGCCAAGAGATAGGCGACCTGTTTGACGCGAACGACAGTACCGCTGCACAAACACGCTTGGGGGCGTTCCGGGAGCGTCTGGCGTCGGTGAAGGTATTGGACCCTGCCTGCGGCAGCGGTAACTTCCTGTACATCGCGCTGCGGTCGTTGCTGGACCTGGAGAGGGAGGTGATCGATTTAGCGGCAGTGCAAGGGTGGGACGGATTGACGCCTACAGTACAACCAGACCAGATGCTCGGTCTGGAGATCAACCACTACGCGGCGGAACTGGCACGCACGGCCTTGTGGATCGGGTACATCCAGTGGCACCAAGCCAACGGGTTTTCGTACACCCAACGCCCGATACTCACCCCGCTGGACACCATCCGCCAGACCGACGCCATTCTGGACATCACTGATCCCGACAACCCAGCCGACCCCGAGTGGCCGGCGGCGGAGTTTGTCGTGGGGAACCCGCCGTTCCTGGGAGGCAAGCTGCTACGGACCGGCCTGACCGACGATTACGTCGACCTGCTGTTCAAGCAATATGACGGAAGGATACCTGCTGAAGCTGACCTTGTTTGTTACTGGTTCGAGAAGGCCCGCGCAATGATCGAGGCGGGCACCGTCAAACGGGCTGGACTCCTGGCGACGCAGGGCATACGCGGCGGCGCCAATCGGGCCGTTCTGGAACGTATCCGAGACACCGGCGACATTTTCATGGCGCGGGCGGACCATCCATGGGTGCTGGAAGGAGCGGCAGTCCACATCTCGATTGTTGGGTTCGACGCCGGCTCCGAAACCGTGCACGAACTGGACGGACACCCAGTCGACGCGATCAACTCGAACCTGACGAGCGGCGCGGACATAACCAGAGCCAAGGAATTGGCCGAGAACGCTGGGATAGCGTTCATGGGAGACACAAAGGGCGGACCGTTCGACATCTCCGATACGCTGGCGCAGCAGATGCTTGCCAGTGCAAACCCAGACCGCCGGCACAACTCGGATGTGGTGAAGCCGTGGGTCAACGGCAAGGACATCACCGACCGTCGCCGCGGTATGTGGATCATTGACTTCGGTGTTATGCCGTTGGAGCAGGCAGCCCTATACGAAGCCCCATTTGAATACGTAAACGCCAACGTAAGGCCGCGCAGGGAAAGGTCCAGGTCAAGTATCTCGAACTGGTGGCGACATGAACGGCCCAGGATCCAGATGAGAGAAGCACTGGAAGGGATAAACCAGTATTTGGCCACTCCGACAGTTTCCAAGCATCGCCTTTTTGTGTGGTTATCAAACGAGGTTCTGCCGGACCACAACCTAATTGTTTTCGCCCGCGACGACGAATACACACTCGGCGTACTCCACTCCCGTTTTCACGAGGTGTGGTCCCTCGCGATGGGTACGCAACTGGAAACGCGGCCGCGTTACACGCCGACCACTTGCTATGAGACATTCCCATTTCCCCGACCAACGGATGAGCAGCGGGAGGCAATCGGTACAGTAGCGGCGGAGTTGAACCAACTTCGTGATGGGTGGCTGAATCCAGACGGAGTCAGCGCGGCGGAGTTGCGGAGGCGGACGCTGACGAACCTGTACAACCAGCGGCCGACGTGGCTGGACAACATCCACGCCCGTCTCGACGCGGCGGTGGCCGAAGCCTACGGGTGGGCCCCAGACCGATCGGACGATGGAATCCTAGAGCGGTTGCTCGAGCTGAACCTAGAGCGTGGGAGGCAAGATCCCAATGTGGGATAGCATTACCCATGGACAAACAGCCCATTTCAGTCGTTTAGAAAATGGCAACGAGAAAATCGCCGCCGCGCCGAGATCGAGAACGCCATCCGCGATCTCAAGTACGGCGTAGACCTCAACCACCTGCCCTCGGGCCGCTTTCCCGCCAACGCCGCCTGGCTCGCGGTGCAGGTGATGGCGCATAACCTCGCCCGCTGGACCACGCGCCTCGGCCTGGGCGAGCCGGTGGCCACCACCAAGACCCTGCGACGACGTTTCTTCTCTTTGGGCGGTCGCCTCACCCGCAAAGCACGTCGTCTCACCCTGCATATTCCCCAGGGCTGGCCCTGGCAGAACCAGTTCAGCAGCGCCCTGGCCCGATTGCGCGCCCTGACGCTCCCTTCCTGAGGCCGATCTCGGCCTTTGACCGGTCCACCATGATGCCCCACGCCTGGCCGGTCAACGCCCCGGC
>JAJDTP010000002.1 GCA_022827095.1 Dehalococcoidia bacterium | reverse complement strand
GTGGCGCAGCATCCACTCGGAGTGGTTGAAGTCGGAGGGCGGGCGGTCCCAGCCTTGGTAATGGGCTTTGAACCAGACGGCCCATTCGCATGAGTTCTCGCCGGTGAGGAGTTTGGGCAGCTAGGTTGCCCATCTGTAGGGAAAATCTCGTTGCTCTGCCACGGCACGGCACCGTCCGGAAGATTAGCCGTGGGTCGGCTTGACCTGAGTTTATGGGGTGGCCTGCCGGGTACGCTACGGGCTCGTGTCATCAAACGGTCAGCCGCCCCGTCGGTCGGACCGGTGGGCGTTGCTACGGGTAGACGACGAGTTGACCGGCTGCTGACGTTGCGAATAACTGGCCGTATCGGCCTTTACGATTTCTTCTCCCGCGCCTCTGCCCTAAACCTTACTAATCTGCCGTTTTCAGCCACTTAGAAGGCTTTTTCGATGTTCAGCGTCTCCAACGTCCTTCTGTCCAGTTGGATCGTTCCATGTGGCTGATTTGAGGATCAGCAGCTGATGGCGCGGTTGGCTCCCGGCCCTCAGTCTGGCGTCCGGACGGCCTCCGCCTGCGATCTGGCGCCGAAAATCGCTCCGAGTGCCGCTACTACGGGCCGTCAACATCCCTTTGGCGTGTTCGCCACGCCCCACATCATCCGTTTCATCGGCATCAGGTCCTCGCCGGCCCGGTCCCTGGTCCCTCATCCTCGTCTGACCGCCGCCGCCGTTTCCCTTTGGTGGATTCGGGCTTAGGTCGAGATGAGTACGCCCCGGACCCCCAAGCTCTGTGCTCGGTGTATATGCCCAGCATCCTGGCGCCCTTGGCATAGCGTAGCCCCTTGGTCTTGTCTCCCGACCGGAAAGCGGAGTGGGCGGCAAGGTCGTACGCTGGGGCAAAGTCCTGCCGCTCTTCGATCACCGCTTCCAGGCATGACAGTGCCTCTGAGTAAAGCTCCAGGGTCATGAGGATGTAGCCCTTGACGAACCGCAGGTGGGGAGTCGGTGCAGGGAGATTGCGCTCCGCCTGTTCCAGTTCTCGCAGCGCCGCCTCGCGCTCGCCAAAGTTCACGAGGATGCTTGCCGGCTGCACCGCCGGGGCATCCCAGTCGGGTTGCAGGCCGGTGGCGATCCTGCACTCGAGGATTCCTTCATCAATCAGCGTCCTGTCAGCGAATTGAATCCCCAGATCTCCGAGAAAGGATCCCAGCTGCAAATGCGCCAGGGGATTCCCGAGAAAACGCTCCGCTAGCCGCCGCCTCTGGTCGATTCTGCCCTGAAGCTCGGCCAGGCGGGACTTGGCGCCCTCATCGTCAGCCCGGGGCGCTTTGGCGAAGTCGGCATGCCGGGTTAACCCTTGTTTCAGGATCTCAATAATGTGCCGGTTCTCTTCTGCGAAGACTTCCGTCACGTCGGAGATGTCCTGGGCCAGTCCGGACGCCGACCTCTGGCCGGTGTGCAGCATGGCCACCTCCTCGAAGGCAGGATCCCAGAACCTGATGGCCGCGAGTATGTTCCAACGCCAATCGGGGTCCGGCTCCCGGTCTGCCAGCCACGAGAGCAGGTCTGCGGCAGAACCCCCGGCGGAACCTAGCATGATCAGGTTGCGCACAATCCCCCGGGGATTGTCCCCCAGGATTCGGGGGAGCTCCGGTGACTCCGATAATGCACTTGCGAAATGAGTCAGCTTTGTGGTCAGCTTGATGACCTTGTCCCGGCCAATGCGGGCAGCCATCTGGTCTGCCATAGCGGCCAGGGAGATCTGACGGTTCAGAGACCGTTCCAGGGCCGCGGCATCACCGCCGCTTTCCCTTGAGGCCAGTTCTCGGGCTAGGGCAGCAACGTTTTCAGGACTGGGCTGGTTCTTGCCGTCAAGCCAGTTGTCCACGGAAGTGGGCGAAACTTCCAGCCGGGCGGCCAGCTGGTCCCGAGTCAGGCCCGCTTCTCGCAGGTGCTGCCGGAGGACGGTTCCAGTGCCGTTCTCCAACACCCATGCCGGAGGCTCTGACCCGGGCGGCCTCTCCAGGTCTAGGTAGACCAGGGCGAACAGGCGCAAGGCCGCGTCCACCACGACCAGCCGCAGTAGCTGAGCTACGGCCTCTCCGACGTCATCGGTCTGCCCGGAACAGGCTTGGATGTGGGCCATCAGCCGGTCCCATTCCCCGCACACCATCATCAACGTCATTCCCACCACAGACGCCATGGGGAGTGTTTCGGGCAGATCTTCCAGCGTGGCCGGCACTAGGCCTCGGGTGATCAGGGCCTGCCCCAAGGCGTCGAAGATCTGGTTTCGGTTGTGTTCGTCGACATGCTGCCCGGAGAAGAACCGCCGGGCCGTCCGGTTGGTCAGCACTTCGTCCTGAACGTCTAGGCACTGGACGACAGCGCGGAGGATCCGGCCGCTGTAGAGGCCGCCCAAGGGAGCCGTGTTCACGAAACTCTCTTCATTCATAGTGATGTCACCGAAGAGGGTGTCCGGATGAAGCCGCACACTCCGGACACCCCGCCGATTTGGTTACCTCTGAGCCCTCGAAGCGTCGCTACGGCGTTCCGGGACGCGCCGCCGTTCCTCTTTATCCACTATGTCCTTCCAGTCGTCGGGTCGTTCATTGTAGCCTCGGGCCTGCCAGTACGCATCGTTGTTAGGATTCATCTGGTTGGCATGGTTGTTGCGGTCATCCCTGTCTTTCATGGGTGCGCCTCCCTTCTTGTGCTCGCGAATCATAGAGTGGCCAGCGGCCTCCAGAAACAACGATACGCCGTGGGAGTCGTGAATTAGCCCAAGCGAACTGGACAAAACTCCGTGCTGCCCGTTGTGCTCTCGATGATCAATGGCCCTCGCCGGGACCAGCCTCAGTGCTACAGACCTGAGTCAGCAACCCGCGGCCCACCCGCTCCGAATTACGATCACGAATCCATCGGAAGCTGCGTCGGGAGATCCCCAGCGTGAATGGCGCCTTGACCTCGCCGCCCAGACCTGCTCGGTTCCGCCACTGCGCAGCGCGTCGGCGTCGTCAATGCTGTCTCCACCGGCCAGTTCCGACGCCACCAGCGTCGGCAACCGCTATCGCAGCTAGCGGAGGGAACGCCGCGAACGACGTGGCGGCCAATTTCGGCGCTGCGGTGTGGCTGCCATTCTGGGTAAGCCAGTGGGCCTTCCACCCCATGCCACCACTGCCGTAAACCTCGGGGAGGCTTGCCCACTTTCTCAACGGACCCTTCTCTCTGCCCTTTACACCAGGTCAACGTGGCGGTCCACCAACTCCCCCAGACTCAGATGATGGACTAGGGTGACCGGCAGGATCAGTCCAGCGTTGGCCACCAAGCGGTGATCGTCAAAAGCGACATGGATACGGTTGGTCTGCTCGCATGGTAGCATCCGATGACTGCTCCTTGTTTTAGGGTGGTTTCGTGTTTAAAAACCATTATCCCCGAAGCAGGGAGCGCTTTCTCATCCCTTCGCCACGACGCCAATCTTATCCTTTCGGTGGATTTGGGCTTAGTGAACCTTGAACCCTCTCACAATAGCGTCTACAATTTCAGTAGAATTAGGTTTTCGAGCGTCGGGGGAATGATGGACTTGGTTCGTGTGACTTTAGGTTTGGCTGTGCTGTCCTTCGTTGTTGCCGATTACGCTGCGGTGCATATTCTTTGGATGAGGAATCTTCCTATGCCTTTTAATGTGAACCCAATGGCTTTGTTCCTCTGGGGGCTTTTAGGGTTCATCGTCGTCGCTCCGATCATGCTGGCTGCGGTTTGGTGCGTGAGAGAGCAGTCGGCTTTTGCCGGTAATGAGTAGCGGACCGTCCTTTGTTTTCCTGTTAGTTGTCGCCGTGGCGGCGATGGCGACGACGTTGTTCGCGGCGCTTATTACACTATCAGAGCCGCCGGTAGCGGTGCCTGGGGAAACGCGGGTAGATCCGGGGCAGCCGCCGACAGTCCCGACGCCATCCGAATCGAAGCCCGAACGCCAGAGGGCTAGGTTTGATGTATCGCTGATTTACGTACTTACGGTTGCATTGGTTGCGATTTTGCTTTCGTCATCAATTGCCACTTTAGTGCAAGGGGCTTTCGCCCGGACTCGTGGCCGGCCTCCACCCGGGTTGGGGCGAGAATTCCGAGGACATATCATCACGTTCGCTTGGATAGTCGGCTCGGTGAGCGCAAGTTACACCATCGCCAGAATTGCCGAGTTGCTGATCGACGCAATATTCTTTGGGCCAGGTTGACGTTAGCCTTGACCTTTACTACGCGCATGGCGGTCTCGTCACGATAGAGTTGACGAGCAAACTGATAGCGGCAACGTTGGAAGTCGCTTATCGAGAATCTGGCGTGGGCGGCGCAGGCTTGTCGTCCCACCAGGGGTTGCAACGGTGCAGGTCGGCCGCCAACTCTGGCGGAAGCGATATTGGCGTGGAGTCGGCTAGCTGTGCGGTCATGGTGAACCTCTCTCCCTTGCAGTGCCAAAGATCTTCGGGGGCACTCCTTCAGGCTCGTAGCCGTCGTCCACGGGTGTAGGGCAGTCGGCGGTGCTGATGTTGCAGAGCCGGCATTCCCGGCGGCTGGGTCCGCGTCTTACGGGTTCGTCACTGGAGGTCCGGCGGATCAGCGTGCCTAGGTTGTGGACGAACTGGTCGTCGACGGCCTCTGCCGAGATGCGGATCGTGTGGTCGCGGTAGGTGACCTGTCCCCTGAGTTTGGCGCTCCGGCACCATTCGATGGCCTTGGGGATGGCGTACAGGTAGATCATGGCCTGAACTGCGTGGCCTGGGCCGTGGTGTCCAGTCTTGGCGTCGACGATGACACCGTGGTCTTCCCTGCGGGCGATCATATCCTGTCGGCCGGAGAGGATTGCAGTCTTGCCATGGAGTTCAAACCTGTTCTGTGCCTCGGTCTCTACGTCGTGGGCGCCGACGGTCCAGCTGGCGATGCGCTCGTTGAGGAGGGTGATGTGATCGAGCATCCACTTGGCTTGGTCGAAGTCCGACGGGACGCGTTCCCAGTTTTGATGGTGGGCTTTGAACCAGACGGCCCACTCGCAGGAGTTCTCGCCGGTGAGGAGTTTGGGCAGCCAGGTCGCCCAGATATAGGGGAAGTCTCGTTGCTCAGCTACGGTGCGGCCCTCTGGGATTGAGTAGCCGTCGTCGGCCCGTTGCGAGTCTATCGGCCCGCCCTTGCGTGGCGCTACGGCCTGCTGTCATCAAAACCCTGGCCGCCCCGTTGGTCAGGGCGGCTGCTGTCGCGGTTGGTCCGCGACGGGTTGATTGTGCTAGTCGTGGGATCTGGTGCGCTACGCCCCGGTGTCAGCAATTTGGGAACGGTTGCATTTGGCTCTGGCGCGGGGGTTGCCAACCGTTGCGGATTTAGTGAACTTTAGTGGGTTATCGTTGATGATGGTGACAAGGGGCGCCGGCGGAAGGAAGTGCCTTTCTCCGGGCACTCGCCGTCGACTTCTCGTACGCCGGTTCTGATATGATGAAAGCATGGGAAGAGATCAGGTAAATCATGGGCAACGGCGCACTTTGGGATCCTCAAGAGGTTCGCCGGTCGCCACCTACCAGTCCCGCATCTGCGATTACGGGGGCAGGGAGAGGTCTGCTGGCGACGCCGCGTTGGCGGCCTACGCCGAGTTATACGGTCGGGTAGAGCGGAAACTGTTCGCCGAGGCGGCGGCGGGGAGGAGCGCGGCGTCACTGAAGACTGTGTACCTGAAGCGGTACGGGATACCGGCGCGGATGTTCAACGGGGTGCGGCTGTCGCTGGAGGGCAAGATCGCGTCGGTGCGGGAGCAGCAGAAGCTGCGGTTGGACAGCCTGGGCCGGCGGATTGCTCGGGCCCAGGGGCAGATTGTCGGCGCTGCTGTTGAGCGCGGACGTTGGGACCAGGTCCACCAGAAACGACGCCGGTTGGCGATCCTGCAATCCAGGCTGGCGGCTTTGGAAGCCGATATTACGCAGGAGCGAGTGCGACTGTGCTTCGGGTCCAAGCGGCTGTGGCGGAAACAACACCACCTTGAGCAGAATGGCTACGCCAGCCATCAGGAGTGGCTGGCGGACTGGCGGGAAGCGCGTAGGGATGAGTTCTTCGTGCTGGGCAGTCGGGATGAGACCAGTGGCTGCCAGCTCTGCGTGGCCGCCGTGGCCGATGACGGGAGCTTGACCCTGCGGGCTTCGCATGCCGGATTGCCTCGCCGGTCCGCATGGCAAATACGTGACCATCCGAGGTGTGCGGTTCGCCTACGGCCACGAGCAGGTGTTGGCGGCGCTGGACAGCAACTCTGAGTGCGCCCGGTATCGGCGTGAGCACGGCGAGAAAGCCGCGAGAGCCAGCGGGCTGGGTCAAGCCATCAGCTACCGGTTCAAGCGGGACGGAAAAGGCTGGCGAGTGCTCGCCACCACCGCGATGATGGACGTGGCGGTGGTGACGGATCAGCACCGCGGTGCCATCGGCGTGGACCTGAACGCCGACCACCTGGCGGTGTGCGAGACTGACGCGTCGGGCAACTACGTCCATGCTTTCAGCGTGCCACTGGTCACCTACGGCAAGTCCCAGCACCAGGCTGAAGCCATCATCGGCGACGTCGTGGCCCAAGTCGTGGAGTTCGCCCGGAACGTCGGCAAGCCCATCGTCATCGAGAAGCCGGACTTCCGGCGGAAGAAGGCCGCGCTGGAGGGTGAGTCCCGCAAGTACAGCCGGATGCTGTCCAGCTTCAGCTACGGCAAGATCAAGGCGTATTTCGTTTCCCGTGGCCACCGTGAGGGAGTGGAAATACATCAGGTCAACCCGGCCTTCAGTTCGGTGATCGGTCGGGTGAAGTTCATGGAACGTTACGGGCTCAGCGTCCACCAGGCAGCGGCTCTGGTGCTGGCCCGTCGTTCACTCGGCTGTTCCGAGCGCATCCCGCGCCGGCGGGTAGCACCCGTCGGCAATGGCGTCCACGTCGCCTTCACCGTACCTGCAAGGAGGCGAGTGAAGCACGTGTGGACGTACTGGGGCGCGATCTGGGGACAGTTGAGACCGGCGCTTGCAGCGCAACACCGGCTGGAGAGGCGGAGACGCCGACCCAATCCGGTTCAGGCTGTCGTGCGAGCCGATGCTCGCGGGGTGGCTTGAGCGGGGATCAGCTCGGTGTTCCCGGGTGAGAGTCCCGGGCGGAGCCGCCTTGCACTGTTGGGGCGGCGGCGCGGCACAGACCGCGTCTTCAGATTTGGCTGACGGCGGTTTGTAACCAGAGTCAACCATTTTTACAACGGCAGAGGTTGATTGGGTCTGCTGGATATGAGCTTGATAGTGGGCGACCCTTACCGTGATTTCCGGGGCGGTCATCCTTGGCCCTCGAGGTCTTAGCACCGGCGGCAGATGTCGGCGAGCGTGCCGTCGGGCAGGGTCATTTTCTCGTTGCCGCAGTCGCGGGTGCGCTCCAGGATCTGGAGGGCGAGGTCGAACTCCCGGGTGCGGTTAGCGTCGTCGGTGCAGTGTTCGTGCTTGATTTGGTCGTACTTCTGGGCGAACCGGGCGTAGGCTGGCGGACCGGTTCAGCGCAGCACGGCCTGCTTTGCCCGAACCGGTCACAGCAACCGGGGCGAGGCGGCAACCGTCGGCGCGATCAGCTGCGGGCCATCGGCCCCGGCTCGGTTGACCGCGCCGGATACCGGCCGCGCCGCCAGGTCCGGCCATTCTCGGGGCGCCAGCAGGTCGTGGAGCGTTTCCGGTTTGGTCTCCGGGGCCAGCCAGGCGTCGTATTCGTCATCGGCCAGCGCGACGGGCATCCGGTGGTGAATGGGTTGCATCAACGAGTTGGGCGCGCAGGTGATGACGCACGCCGCCACGTCGTCGGGTCCGGCGTTGTAGATGCCGGCGAGGGCGAAGGGCCGTTCGTCGACCCGGTGAATCCATAGGGGCGCCCGCCCGTTGCCCTCGTCGCGCCACTCGTAGAAGCCGTTGACGGGAACCAGGCAGCGACGTCCGACGAAAGCCGCGCGGAAGGCGGGGCGTTCCGTCAGTGTCTCGCTTCTGGCGTTGAACAGCGGGCGCGATGAACCGCCGCCACTCCGGCGGGCACTGGAGGTGAAGCCCCAGCGCACCATGCCGGCCCGATGTTCGCCATTCGCTGCCATTACCGCCAGAACCGGGGCGGTGGGCGCGATGTTCCAGGAGGGACGGTAGGCTTCCTCGACCAAGCCGGGATTGAACCGGAACTGGGAAGCCAGGCCTCCCAGCTCGGCGAACAAACAGATTCTTCCGCACATTCCGGTCACCCTGTGGGAGAACAATCGAAGTCACGGCTATGGTAGCACGGGGGAAATTGCCAGTTGATGACAGCGGGACGTTGCGGATCGTACAGGCGTGCTAATAGCATTGCCCTCATGAACTTTTCCGAAAGCCCTAAACTCACTGGCTGCCTGCTGGTCACCCACCTGCCGGTCAAGGCCGAACTGCGACGCCGGCCGGAATTAGCCAGTCGGCCGTTGATCATTACTACCGGCAACACCACTCGCCCGCAGGCACTGGACGCTTCTCCAGCGGCGGTTGGCGTGGCGGTCGGGCAGACCGTTGCCGAGGCTTTATCCCGTTGTGCTGACGCCGTTACGCTGCCGTTGGACACCGAGTATCTGTCCGGGGTCAACGACGGCTTGCTGGCAGCGCTGTGGGACTTCGTTCCCGCGGTGGAAGCGGACGGCTGGGGCGTGTTCTACCTGGACCTGACGGGAATGACCGGAATGTACGGCGGAACCGACGAGCTGGCCAAGGTGCTGTTGTCCACCGCCGCGGAATGGCTGCGTCCCCGCCTGGGCGTCGGGATGGGCAAGTTTCCCGCCTACTGCGCGGCGGCCCGGGCAGAGGCTGGAGGTTGGCGGCAGGTTCCTACCGACGCCGCCTGCTGGCTGGCGCCGCTCCCGGTGTCCTGGCTGCCGCTGGACGGCGACGCCATACGACGTTTGCAGAGTTTCGGCATTCGCACATTGGGCGACGTGGCGAAAATCTCAGCATCATCGCTGGCGGAGTTCATGGGGCCGGATGGGATCAGGGCCTGGCAACTGGCCCAGGGCATCGACCCGGAGCCCGTGCTTCCCACGCCGTTGCCGGAATGTTTGTCGGAGCAGCTGGAGTTCCCCTTCCCGGTGGACACGGTTCCGGCCATCGAGGCCGGCGTCAACTCGCTGACCGAACGATTGTGGCGTTCGGCGTTGCTGCGGGCGCGCCGCGTGGGTGAAGCAACTCTCCAGGGGGAGCTCCTCTCCGGCGGACACTGGCGGTTTGAGCGCACACTGCGACAGCCGGCCGGGTCGGCAGACGCCTTGGCGCGCTCCCTGCTGGCTGGATTGGGAGCGCGGGACGCCGCCGGTGGCAGCCGCTGGCCCGAGGCTCCCCTGCTGGATCTGTCGCTGACCGTCGGCGCTCTCACTGCTGAAACCGGGTGCCAGGCCACCATCTGGCAACCCGAGCGGGTGGCGAACATCGGTGACGTGGCCGGAGTGGAGCGGCTGGCAGCCATGGTTCCTGGGTCGGCGATGCCGGAGCGGCGGTGGGCATTGGACGCATCGCTAAGGCCTCTCAACCTGCCGGCCAAAGCGTCCGTTGAGTCCGTGAGCGGCGCTCCCCGACGGGTCAAGACAGGTGACAGACATTGGCGGCCGGTGGAGCAGGTGGTTGACCGGTGGGAGGTGGACACCGAATGGTGGACGCCGGAGCCGGTGTACCGGCGCTACTGGAGACTGGCTCTCACCGACGGCGGTCTGCTGACGGTGTACCGCGACCTGGACACTGGTGAATGGTTCCGGCAGGGTTACTGACGTGACCCGCGTTGCCGATTACGTGGAGTTGCGGGGGCACAGCTGGTACAGCTTCGGCGCCGGCGCGTCCTCCACCGCTGAGCTGGTGGACCGCGCCGCGGAACTGGAATATCCGGCCCTGGGCTTGACCGACGCATCCAATCTCTGCGGGGCATTGGAGTTCAGCCGGCAGTGCCGGGACGCCGGCGTTCAGTCCATCCTCGGCGTGGACCTGACGGTGCGTGACCCTGAGGGCGATGGCATCGTTTCCCTCATTGCCGAAACCGGAGAGGGCTACGCCAATCTGTGCCGGCTGGTATCACTGGCCCACGTGACCGGAGGTCGAACCGAGCCTGTTCTGGACGCACGTTTCTTGGAACCCCACGCCGGCGGGTTGATCGTCCTGCTGGGTGCGCCGGACGGTGTTCTGGCCCGGCTGCTTCAGGATGGTGAGTGGGCGTCAGCTCAGGCATTGGTGGAACGCTACCGCGGCTGGTGCGGACCGGGCAATGTGTTCCTTGAGTTGCAACAGCATCTGGTTCACGGCGACACCGTGCGCAACAAGCGGTTGCGCGAACTGGCCGAGCGTTGCGATGTGGCAACCGTCGCCACCAACGAGCCGTGGTACCACTGGCGAGGACGGAGCAGGTTGCATGACGCCCTGACCGCCATCCGGCTCAACCGTCCGTTGTCCGATGTGCGGGACCAACTGAAGGTGAACCGC
The DNA here is from genome assembly GCA_022827095.1 of Dehalococcoidia bacterium. GTDB lineage: Bacteria > Chloroflexota > Dehalococcoidia > Lucifugimonadales > UBA3495 > Bin87. The sequence continues at coordinate 45,686 of JAJDTP010000002.1, read as the reverse complement.
CAGTACTGGCTGAAGTCGCCTCAGGAGATGGCGGCCCTGTTCCGTTGCTGCCCGGACGCCGTGGCCAACACCCTAGCAATCGCCGAACGCTGCTCCGGCTTCAGCCTGCCCGACTACCTGGGCGGCCGCTACGCCTACCCGGACTGTCCTGTGCCGCCGGGCTATGACCCCCATTCCTGGCTGCGTCGCCTGTGTGAGGAGTCGGCGGCACGACGCTACGGGCACGTTGAGCGGAAGGTGCGAGAGCGGCTGGACCAGGAGTTCGACCTGATCGGCCGCCACGGGCTGGCCGGGTTCTTCCTGGTCTATCACCGCATCGTGGAGCTGGCCCGGGAGTGCATGCTGGAACTGGGCTACGGCCACTCGGAAACTCCCTTGGAATGGCTGCCACCGGGGCGGGGCCGGGGTTCCTCGGTGTCCATGCTGGTGGGCTACCTCATCGGCCTCTCCCACGTGGACCCTTTGGAGTACGGGCTGGCCCTGGACCGTTTCCTGTCCTCTGAAACTGCCGTCGTGCCCGACATTGACTTGGACTTCCCCCGCAACATCCGGGAACGGCTCATCCTGCGGGTCATCGAGGAGTGGGGCTGGGACCACGCCGCCCTGGCCGGCATGATGCCGACCTACAAGGCGCGGGGGATCGTGCGAGCCCTGGGCAAGGCGCTGGGCCTGCCCGCGGAAGAGGTGGCCGCCCTGGCCCGAAGTCTGGAGACCGACTCCCCTGCGGAGCTGTCCGCCGCGCCCACCCTGCTGGCTCGTCATGACCGCCCCGGCTGGCGAGACCTGCTGGCCCTGTCGGGACAGCTGGCCGGCTTTCCCAAGGGATTGGCTCAACACCCCGGCGGGATGCTGGTGTCGTCCACGCCCCTCACCGACCTGGTGCCCATCCAGCCTTCGGCAATCGAAGGTCGCTACGTGGCCCACTGGGACAAGGACAGCGTTGACGACGCCGGCGTGCTCAAGATCGACCTGCTGGCATTGGGCGCCCTGTCCCAGATGCAGCAGGCCGTCCGGCTGGTGAGGAACCGCGCCGGCGTCGAGCCCGACCTGAGCCGCATCAACTATCGCGACACCGGTGTCTTCGAGGACTTGGGGCGGGGCGACACCGTGGGCGTCTTCCAGGTGGAGTCCGCCGCCCAGATGCAGACCATCGTCAGGATGCGGCCGGAGGACATCTACGACCTGGCCCTGGAGGTGGCCGCGGTGCGGCCCGGCGTGGGCGCCAACGACGGCGTGGCCGAGTTCCTGCGCCGCCGGGAGGGCATCGCCTGGGACTACGACCACCCGTTGGAGCAGAATGCGTTGGAACGGTCCATGGGGGTGATCATGTTCCAGGACCAGGTGGTGCAGTTGGGCATGGACGTGGGCGGGTTCACCGCCGCCGAGGCCGACCGGATGCGTCGTGCTTTCGGGCGTCGCGACGGGCAACAATTGGTGGCTCAGTACCGGGAGCGGTTCATCGCCGGGGCCGGGGAGCGTGGGGTTCCGGTAGACGCTGCCGAGACGATCTTCGGCAAGTTCAACCCTCACTACATGTTTCCCGAGGGCCATGCCGTCGCCTTCGCCTTCACCGCCTACCAGATGGCGTGGCTGCGCCGGTATCATCCGCTGGAGTTCTTCGTGGCCCTGTTCAACGAGCAGCCCATGGGCTTCTGGGACCTGGATACCCTCAAGCAGGACGCCCGCCGGCTGGGCCTACGTGTGGCCCATCCCGACGTGAACCGCTCCGAGTTGCTCTGCACTGCCGAAGGCGACGACACCATGCGCCTGGGCCTGACCTTCGTCAAGGGCGTGGACAGTCGCTTGGGGGAGACGCTCCTGCGGGCCCGGGAGGCCGGGTCATTCACTGACCTGTCGGACCTGCTGGCCCGTTCGGGCTTGACGAGAGAGGCTCTGGAGAACTTGGCGCGAGCCGGTGCCATGGATGCGCTGTCCGACTGCACCGACCGCCGCAGCGTCCTGTGGCAGGTGGGCGCCGGCTACGTGTCCGGCGTGCGCCGCGGCCAGTTGGCCCTGCCGCTGCCCGCTGCCAATCCGCCATCAGCTCTAACCGCAGCCTCCCTCGCCCGGCGAATGCTGGACGAGTACGCCATGCTGGGTCTTTGTCCCGATGGTCACGTGATGGAGCTGCTGCGCCCCCAACTTGGGTCTGAGGTACTGACCAGCGACGGTCTGCTGGGCTGTTGTGACGGCGACGTGGTGCGTGTGGCCGGCCGGGTGGTGCGCCGGCAGCGCCCTCTGGCGGCCGCGGTGTTCCTGACCCTGGAGGACGAGTTTGGACTGATACCCTTGGCCGTCTGGTCGGCCCAGTGGGAGTGGCTCAAGGGCGCGCTGCGCTGCTCTCTCGTCGTGGTGGAGGGCCAGGTGTCCCGCCGTGACGACACCCTCAACGTGGCGGTGCAAAAGGCCTGGCCGCTGGGGATTGACCTGGACCACCACGGCCGGCGGGACTGGCGGTAGTGCTTTTGTCGGGTGGTGAGGTTTCACGGTCCTCGCCGGCAGTGGAACCCAGTTGGTGACAGACGCCCACATCGTCGCATTGGCGATGGAAAACGACGCGGAGCTCCACACCAACGATTCCGATTTCGCCCGCTTCCCCGGCCTACCCTGGCTAAGTCCCCTCACATGACCAATCCCACGCCAGTCCCGACCGCACCCGAGTAGTGAAATCGCCTCGATGTTCAGGCGGATGTGGTCGGCGATGCTGTGCATCACTCGCCGTTTCCGTCTTCCCGATCTGCCTACCAGGCCCTCTGCGCTGAACCCTGCTTATCGGCTGTTTTTAGCCACGCAGAGCGATGTTTGGGACGTTCGGCGTCTCCAAGTCCTTCTCCGCAGTTGGATCACTCTATGTGGCGGATTTGCGGATCAGCGGGATATGGCGCCGTCTTCGCTGGCTCTTTGGAATCCTCGGCGTGCGGCAAGCTCTGCTCCTCACGTCCGCTTGATACGGCGTGGTCGTTCCGGTCCTTCAATCTCCTGGCGCGCCCGACAGGTGTCGCCCAGTGTTCCGATTGGCATCGTCATTTTCTCGTTTGGTCGCCAAGAAACGAAAGAGCCGCTATTGCGGCGGCACCGGTTTGAGCTGATCCTTGACGTGGCGGTATTGGCGCGTTTCCGGCCCGTACAGGGACGTTGCTTGCTTCCGGGTCCTATCCGGTGTCCAACGCCAATTCGTTCGTCTGTGTGGCTGAAAATGGCTGATTCTTGACTTTTCGTAGCGGCCACCGGGTCCTGTTTTTGCAGCTCAGACGCTTCTGACCCCAGTACCTCTTCGACCGAGCCGCAGAACTCGTGCTACAGCCTCTGAATACTCCCTTCCTCACTTGGTTGTTCAGCCATGGAAAGAGCCGCCGGGAGGGCGGCTCGGGTCGGCTCGCATCACTCCGGTCTAATCGTCGCATTTCAGCGCCGCAGAGCGATGTTCGCCCGGCTGCGGGCTTTCCCCTATCTGAAGCCATTTCGCTCGTCTCGGTAGCGAAAATCGCGTGGTTTATGGCTGGGAAAGGTACGACATCGGGCCTTGCTCCGTTCGACCATGGTGTCCCGTGCCGGCGACAGCAGATCATCCTCGCTGCAGGATAACTAAGGCCCAACGAACCGGCGATCGCGTGAGCCACCTTGGACGCCATCCGCCGGGTTTTCATCGTTCCACGTCCGTGATATTGTATATTTGAAAGATGAATACAATGGTCGCTGATGACCTCAAGAGCTGATTATGTATATCTCGTCCACGGACGCAAAAACTGTCTGATTCCAAGTTTGTGATATTATCGGGCCGGTCATACATTCTCCTGTGTCCCCAAAGGAGATCCGCAATGGTTCGTGCTTGGCCGTGTCGCAGTTCCGCATGCCGTCTTGAGCGGCCGAACCCGCTACCTCTGGCATAGCCTTTCGCGGCAGTTACCGCCTCATGGACCCGATGGCTTCCCGTGCAAAAGCTCTTGATCGCTTCGTTGGCGTCAGCGTCGGCTACTTGCCGAAACATCCGGGGCGGATCACATCGCGTTCGACCGCTGCTATTTTTGGTGGATGTCACTCCCGGCAGCTCTGGATCCGGCAGACCTCGGATGCCCAGGGGGCAACCTCATTACCTCCAACCGGGAGTCTGTTCTTTGGCAGCGGCCCGGCAGAGAGGCTTCGGTTAACCCAGTGTCCTGGCTCGGCCGGCAATGGCTGACCAGTAAAATGGACCTTGGTCGACCATCCGCCGCGTCCCCGACTGGACCAAACCCGTCCCGGTTTTCTCAGCGATTACACGCCATCACTCGTTGGAAAGGCACATGGGTACGGCCACAGCGTCCCACCTGTTTCACGGCATACATTTGAACCATAAATGGCCAATGAGCCACAGCCGAATCCCCAGTGCCTACGACAATGCGCCGTAGCGGGGAGGTCAACCACATGAATTTTGACGAATACCAAGTGCTGGCAAGTCAGACCGACCAACAAGCTGGAATGGGAGCGGTCCAAGACCATCTTGACCTCATGATGGTTCCGCTACTAGGTTTAGCCGGAGAAGCCGGAGAACTGTTGGCGGAACACAAGAAGTGGCTCCGCGATGGGCGGTCATACACGCTCTTCCCGGAGAGAGTTACGGAGGAATTGGGCGACCTCCTGTGGTACCTGTCGAATGTTGCAACCAAGCATGGCTTCCATTTGGGGGACGTTGCGCTAGCTAACCACGTACAGGTCAGCGCTCTCGGAAGGAGCCTACCCGACGCGAACGTGTGGTCCGACCCTGCCCGTTCTCTTACGGGCATCGAACTCAACGATTATCAGCGCACGTTCAGTCGGGTTGGTCCACCAGACCGACCACAGGAATCCAGCAGCGGGGGTTACCGGGTATTGGTCCCGTTGTTCGCCCTGGCCGGAAACGTCGGATCATTGTTGAGCCAATACGAAGAGTGGTTCCAGTTTGGGGATCAATACGCGGCACAGCCTGAACGGGTGAAGGATCAGTTGGGCATACTGATCCGGCGCCTGTCCAACGTTGCCTCTCACTACGATCTTAACCTCGAGGACGTCGCCCGCTTCAATCTGGAAAAGGTTGACAGGCGTTGGGGACCGCCTTCCCCGCAACGGCCGGGCTACCAGTTATTCGACGAAGACTACGCCGAAAACGAACGCTTTCCCAGGAAGATGGACATCTTCATCAGACCCGATGGGCACGGCCGAACGGTGACAACCGTGAACGGCAACGACTTTGGCACCCCGCTGACAGACAACCACTACGCCGATGACGGATACCGGTTCCACGACGTTTTCCACCTGTCATTCGCGTCGATGCTGGGATGGTCGCCCACGGCGCGCGCCCTCTTGAAACGAAAGCGCAAGAGCAACCCCAAAGTCGACGAAACGGAAGACGGCGGGCGGGCCATGGTGGTGGAAGAGGGGATTTCCGCATTTGTTTTTGACTATGCCGCCAGACGGAACTTCCTGGACGGTGTTAAAACCGTGGACTACAAGCTGTTGCGCAGCATCAGGGAGTGGACGGAGCACCTCGAAGTCGCGCGCCGTATCGAGGCCGACTGGGAACAAGCCATCGTGACCGGTTTCAAGATCTGGCGCGAAGTTAGGGGAGCCGGCGAAGGACACATCCGCGCTGACCTTGAACAGGGCGCGATCTGGATGGCCGACACCCCGGCCGGGAGCACTCGCACTTAGCTCCGAGGCTAGGGCATTTCGTCAATGGCCGACTACACTCGTGCCCTGGAGCACTCCAAGCCAGGAACTCGTGGCGAACGACTGGCTGACGCTGCTAGCGCACTTGAAGGTTGAACCACTACCGGTCGTCCGGCGGGAGTTCGAGGTGGGCAACGGGAGCGCGCGTGTAGGCCCGCATGGCTCCAGTCCCTTCGGCTGAGTTCTGCTCATTGTCCGGCGATGTGCGCTCGACGCTACATCGTCCGACGACAACCTCAGCCCGTCCACGTTAGGCCCGAACGGGCCCATCCCGCCACCTCGTGCTGCCGAGAGGATCACACCGTTGACTCCGTTCTTACCGACTGGTAAGATTTTCTTACCAATACGTACGGAGCGGAAGATGAACAGGGACCAGGCCATGCAACAGGTGATCGGCGCGATCCGGCAAGTTCGCGAATGTAGCGGAATGGGATCCGCTCACCTGGGCCCGAACACGCGCCCGCTACGAGATCTGGATGACTTCGACAGCTTGAGTGGAGTGGAAGCCACGGTATTGTTGTCCGATTCCGTGGGCCATGAACTCCCGGACCACCTCTTCACCGGCCGCGAAGGCCAACGTGTCCCGTCCATTGGCGAAATCGCCGACTTCGTCGTCCAGGCGACGCAGCCCGGGAGCACCAGACATGAGTGATGAAACCACCGTGCGTCTGGAGATAGCCAACCGCCTCAGACTAGCGCGGGAGACGGCCGGCCTCTCCCAGGGTCAGGCCGCAAGACAACTGGGGTGGCACAGACCCACCCTCTCACAGATAGAAGCCGGCCGCCGAAAGGTTTCCGCCGAAGAACTGTCGCTCCTCGCGGACCTCTACGCAGTCAATATCCCCTGGATCCTTGGCGAGCAGGAACCGCAGATTGCCAGCGCCAGGACCATGCTGGCGGCACGGAAGTTGAGCCAACTGCGAGACGAGGACATTGACCTCTTGCTCGATTTGATCAGTTCCCTCAAATCCAACCAGGACAATTGAACCTTGTACCGACGTAAGGAAGTCGTCAAGCAGGCGTTCGGCGAAGCTTTGCGTATGCGCAGAGCCGCCGGTCTGGACCTGCTGAGTCCCATCTCGGTGCTCGACCTGGCCGAGTGTCTCGGAGTCGAAGTCCGGTTCATCAACGTACCGAGCCTGGAGGGTATGTACGTCGCCGGCGTCCAGCCAAACATCATCCTGTCGTCGTTGCGTCCGCCGGGCAGGACCGCATTCACCTGCGCCCACGAACTCGGACACCACAACAACGGCGACGGGACGACAGTCGATGAACTGCTGGACGGCCAGCGTGATGAAAAAGTGGACGTGAAAGAGTTCAAAGCCGATTGCTTCGCCGGTGCGCTGCTGATGCCCAAGATGGCGATTCAAAGGGCCTTCACGCTGCGAGGGTGGCCTATCGACGGGACGGCTCCAGACCAAATCTACGCCATCAGCCAGTACTTCGGGGTCGGTTACTCGACCTTGGTCCACCACCTGCACCGGGGGTTGGGCTTGCTCAACAAGCCGCGCGCGACCGCGCTCCTGAAGGTCTCACCCAGGCAAGCCCAAGCCATGCTCTTGGGATTAGATGTACGAGATCCTGTGGTGCCAGTCGACCACTGTTGGACACACCGCCCCATAGACGTGGAAACGGGGACGTTGGTCTTCGCACCCGAAACTGTTACCGCCGAAGGAAACTGCGTGGAACTTGTGGGGGCGGCCAACGGCGGTTCGCTGTGGCGCGCAACACGGCCGGGCATCGGCAAGATGGAGAGCAGGGCCGGTTTCTCGGCTTTCATCAGGGTCTCGAAACGAGGTTTCGTGGGGCGAAGCGTGTTCAGGCATCTGCCGGACGATGATGCAGAGGAACCCTGTGGTCATTGACGAAACCAACCTGTCGCTGGCGTGGGGCAAGGCATTCCTCGCTGTGTGGCGGTTCAAAGAAATCTCGCCCTTGGTCGTGACTGTGCGTGTCGGCGGTAGCGACGAACCCGCCGAACTCCCTGTGATCCGACAGGATCTCGACCGAATGCTGACCGGCCTCGGTGATCAGTCCTGTCACACGGTGGCGAACACTATTTTCCCCCAAAGCATGTGGAACCCCGCATTGACCGGCGAACAGCTGTTCCAGCGTTACCGGCCATTGATTCCTCACCTCAGGCGCCACGCCGGCAACAACAACGGACTCTACTTCCAGCGCTTGATGGCTTACGGCTGCGACAGAGACGGCACGGGCGGGATCAACCAGCTGGAGCATATCATCAAGGTCTGGAAAACTGGCCACGCTCGCCGCACCGCGTTGCAGGCGGCAGTGTTTGACCCGCGCGTCGATCATACGATGCAGCGTCGACGCGGGTTCCCGTGCCTGCAGCAGGTTGCCTTCGCCAAGGACGAAACTGGAGGACTGGCGGTGACGGGTTTTTACCCGACCCAATACATCACTGAGAAAGCCTACGGCAACTACCTGGGGCTCTGCCGCCTGGGCCGCTTCATGGCCCACGAAATGGGACTGCCGTTCTCAAAAGTTACTTGCATCGCGACGCCGGCCGTCCGAGGGAACATCGCCAAATTCAAGCTGACCTCCCTGTACGAAAAGGTGAACGAAACGCTGGAACAACCGCGGCTGGCGCTGCTGCGAGTCGGCGAGGACGAGCATGTTGGCTGAACCGAAGGGGCCGGGGGCTCTGATCATTTTGGAAGGACCCGACGAAGTCGGCAAATCGACCCTCGCCGGGGCCTTGGCTGAGGAACTGGCTTCGCGCCGCATCTCGTGCTTGCACGCCGCCTTCCCGGGCGATGCTGAAGCCACCCTCGGGCGGCTGGTGAACCGTGTACACCACCATCCGGAAGAGTTCGGGTTGGAGGACATAACGCCCAACAGCCTTCAAGCTCTCCACCTTGCGGCACACCTCGACATGATCGAGCGGATCATTCAACCCGCTTTGGCGCAGGGTCATTGGGTAGTGCTCGAACGATGCTGGTGGTCAATGTGGGTCTACGGCATCTGCGCAGGAGGCGACCCCGAAATACTGGAGGCCATGGTCGCCGTCGAACGCCAGCTGTGGACGGACACCCGGCCCAGCGTCATATTCCTTGTGGACCGAACCGTTGCGGGATCCGGTAATGGTTACACGGACCGCCTCCGCGCAGGATACGAACAACTCGCGCAAGGGGAGTGCGGCAAGTATCCGGTCACGCGGGTAGAGAACAATGGGACCGTCCGGGAAGCCGTGGGCCTCATGCTGGCGCATTTGTCGGAAGAGCTGGAGGCACACAATGGGGCGCCGACCCGGTCCACGAGCGCCACGAGCCAAGCGGCAGTAAGGGACCCTGTCCAGAAGAACCCGCCCATCTTGACGTCCTTGTCCCCTGCGCGTACTACCGTCGTCTACGACACCTTTTGGAAGTTTGCTGCCGAGCGGCAGGCCGTCTTCTTTCGAAAACTGGAGGGACAACCTCCCCCGTGGACGCAAGATCCGATCCTTGCACGGTACAAATTCACCAACGCTTATCGGGCGTCAGATCGGGTCAGCCAATATCTGATCCGCAATGTCATATACGAGGGTGACCAGGCCCCGGAAGAGATCTTCTTCCGGATCATCCTGTTCAAACTCTTCAACAGGATCAAAACGTGGGAATTGCTGTCCTCAGAACTCGGTGGCATCACGTTCGAGGATTACTCTTATGATCGCTACGATCGAATCCTGACCGCCGCAATGGCAACCAAGTCGGCCATATACTCCGCCGCCTACATCATGCCGTCTGGCAGGAACGCTTTCGGCCACCGGGAAAAGCACCGCAATCACTTGAGGCTGCTGGAGATGCTAATGCGCGACCGCGTGGCGTACCGAATAGCGGACGCCGCCAGCATGAAAGCGGCATTCGAGATACTGCGCTCGTATCCGACGGTTGGCGATTTTCTGGCCTATCAATACGTTACGGATCTGAATTACAGCGAGCTCTGCGATTTCTCGGAAATGGAATTCGTCGTCGCCGGACCGGGAGCCAAGGACGGCCTGCGCAAGTGCTTCGACGACCTTGGGGGGCTGAACGAGGCCGACATGATACGGCTGGTGACCGAACGTCAAGAACGCGAATTCGAACAACGGGAGCTGGAGTTTCGGTCACTTTGGGGCAGGCCGCTACAGCTGATTGACTGTCAAAACCTGTTTTGCGAGGTGTCGAAATACGCTCGGGTTGCGCACCCCAGCGTACAGGGAACCAGCGAACGCCGCCGCATCAAACAACAGTACCGGCCCACTTCGGAGGCGATAGCATTCCAGTACCCTCCCAAATGGCGCATCAACGACTTGGTTCCAGACGAAGTCCGACCATATGGACTTTCTTAGGCGTGCCGCGGCAAGAACCATGGCAGGCGCATAGACGAGCCTACGCTGACCGTGAAACCCGGTCGCCGGCATATCGGGCGTCTGTGTGTTTGGACAATCATCACGCGTACCTTTTCCGACGCGTTGACGAAATTGCACTGACGGCCACGCAACCTCAGGAGCGAGACGACTGATGATCCTCAGCGGCGCCAACATACAATCCAGAGCCGAACGTGGGGAAATATTCGTCCATAAAACGTGGGACTGCGCATTCATCAAGGAAGCGTCCTACGCCCTTCGGGTGGCTTCGGACGGCCTCGTGGTAGACGGAGAACACTATCCACCAGGGTGTCACATCAGGGGGCCGTACATCGAGATCAGGCCTGGCCAGATAGCCATACTGTCCACCAAAGAAAAGCTGTGCATGCCCAACGACCTCGTCGGCAAAATCGGCATCAGGCTCCAATATGCCCGGCAGGGATTGACCGGGTTGATGGGCATACAGGTGGATCCGGGCTACGGTCAGGGGCGCACCGATGAACGACTGTTCATCCGAGTGGCCAACCTGGGCAATGAGTCGATCAGGCTCCTGCCGGGCGCGGACGTTTTCACCTTTGAACTTCACAGCACGCCGGGGATCAAGGACCCAAAGGAATTTCCGAAAGATTCCACTTGGGAACGCTTGCAGAAAGCCCTGGCGAACCAGGATCAGGTGAGCTGGAGCTATATGTCGAGGGTGGAGTCCAATCTGGAGCGGGAAACCGAACGGGGCCGAGCGGCAATGGAGCCAGTCGTACTGTTCGGAGTATTTTTGGTTGCGGTCACCATCTTGGGCGTCGTTATCGTCATAATCCTGAACATCAGCCAGGACGGGACGCACCAAGTACCCGAATGGATAACCGAAGGCGCGTGGAAAGTCCTCTTCGGGACGTTGTGTTTCGCGGCGGTCGCTACCGGGCTCGTCGGCCTCTCCGCATCCATTTACTTCGCCCGAAACCTGTTTCGCATGGATTGGTTGCGCCGGCGACTGCGCCGAATATCCCGCCGGCTTTTCGGCAATTGAACTGAGCCGGCGAGACATCAGGTAACGGGGTTGGCGACTGCTACGGAATTGATGGGCTTTCCAGTCGTTGCCGTCATCAGACTCCTCCAGTGCGTAGCGCCGGATTTCCGCCCCCTTGTCGTCGGGCTTGGTTCAGGAGGTCTTGATCTCTGTGGAGCCGTTGGCCCGGGCGTGAAATTGGCCGCCCCGTCTGTCAGAGCGGCCTGGTGTCATCAGTTTCGGGTTTGGCGGCGACCTTTGCGTCTACGTAATGGGAATCAACTCTTTGGCTTCCGTCGCGGCCGTCCTTGCTCTTCAATCTCGTGGCACTCCCGGCAGGTGTCGCCCAGGGTTCCGTCGGCCATCGCCATCTCGTCGTTCCCGCAGTCGCAGGTCCTCTCCAGAATCTGCATGGCGTGGTCGAATTCCCGGGTTCTGTTGGCCTCGGCGGTGCAGGACTCATCTTTGATCTCGTCGTACATAGTTGCAAACCTCCCGAATGCACTTTGACGTCTGCCGGCCTGGAGATCCCGGTGGCCATGTGCCACCCATTTGCCCAGGACGGTTTTCCAAATGGTAGCCCCGTACACTTTGGCTTGCTCGGCGACTTCGGCATAGGTGCCGTGCGTTTAGGGCAGTGCTCTGAGGACGCCAACGATGTTTTCTGCGGTGAAATAGCCGACGCCGTTGCTGTGTTTGACCATCGCACCCTCCGTCTTGCTCGTTTGCTTGCTCGCTTTGTTCTGGGTTTCCTCGCTTGTTTTCTTCTGGGTTTCCTATCCCGTTTTCTTTTGCTCGTCGTTTGGGCACAGGAAAAGCCGCCATTGCGGCTCGGTCTGTGCTGGCTTTTTTCTGTGCTAGTTTTCGCTTTTCAGCCACTTGGAGAGCATTTTCGTTGCTACTGGGTCTCTCACGTCCTTTCACGCCGTCCCGTCGCTCTATGTGGCGGATTCGCGAAATGGCGGCTATCCCTGACCGGAGCCTCGGTTCGGGTTTTCAACTCATGGGACTGCCGACCTTGGTTTCGGCCCGGCTTTTGCTTCGTGTCGGCACCGGAACATCCCGCGAAGGGAAACGGCGCTGTTTGCGGGTGCCGGGCCGGGCCTCTGAGGTTCTACCGGTCAATACCGAACCATCCCAGGTGGTCGCGCAGCTGCTCACCGCCCACCAGTCCGCGGATCTCTCCGAGCTCGTCCTCGATCGCCATCGAGCGTACAACGCAGGCACCATGTACCGAGAACGGCTTTCCTCGTGCCGTGCTTAGCTGGTCGTGGAGGGAGGTGATTGACCTGGCAATCAGGAACCGATGCTGACCAAAATCGCCACGTGTCAATGGTGCTATCCAGTCCTCGGCGATCACTGGCTCAATGTCATGGTCTGTCCTTGACAGCCAGTACCGGTACCGGATCAGTCGTGATCATGGCACTTGAGCTGGCCGAGTATCGAGCCTTAGGGGTTGCCTGGGGGCGGAGTTAGATCACGATGTTCGCGGGATCTTGAAAGTTGTCGAGAGCCCTGCGCTGTAATCGCCTCTAAGTTTCCCGTCATGGTCGAGGACCGCCATAGGCCCGCTCATGATTTCTATCTCAGCTTCGCTGGTGGTAAGGGTGCGAGGAGCATCATCGATGGTCTGGCGGACGTAATCGAGGTTTTGGTCGTTCATCAACCCGGTCAGCTGGTCCAAGGATGCGCGGGTTCTGTTGAGGATATACAGTGCTGTGTACAACGAGAAGATTTGCAGGTAGGTCAATCCGCCGAACCGTATTCCGTTGGCTAAACGGTGCAGGGTGTTGTCGTCTGGACCAATAGGGAGGTCAGGCGTGGTCATCATGGGATAATTATTCTCGATGTGAGCGCCTTCCTTGTTGGCCAGATCGCGCAGGAGGCGTTGTGCTCTGAACTGGTTACCGTCTATCTCGAGCAGGTGGGCGTTCATCCACTTGTTGAAGTTTACCGGTTCAGCATGGTGGTCAAAGGGGTTGGACATCTGGAACTTGGTTCCGTTGAGATGGCTGACGCCATGTAAAGGATGGACGGATGTGTGGTGAGTGACCGCGGGCACGGTGATGTCGCTGTAACGGCCGTCGGCGAATCCTATGGTGAAGGACTGTTCTTGAAGGTGCCGGGCGAAGTTGATGGGAACGTCATGAACTGGCTCGATCATTGGGTGCAGGGTTGGTGAGCCGACGGCCTTCTTAAGTAGCGAGCCGTTTCCGTCGAGGAGCAGCTTCCGTATCGGTGTGGATATCGCTCTGATCACGGAAGCGAGGCGTGCAGCTTGTATGGTTACAGTGGCGGTGTCGACGTTCGAGCTGGGCGGCCTAAGAATTTGAGTGGAGTGGGCGATGTCGGTGGCGCACTCCAGCCAATTTGCTATCGCTTGACGGTCTGGGTTGCTTCTTGCTTCCCATGGAGGAAGTTGGATTTGGTAACTTGCCATAAGTAAAGCCCAGTCGGAACGTTCGCATGCGGTCCGAAACGATTGAATGGGAAGGAGCGAATTCGTGCTTGGATACGAGAGGATGGGGCAGCCGTTGTGGTGCGGTCGGAAAGGGTGGGTTGCTGCATCGGCTACGGCTATCAGTATGTAATGTTGGGGTTGGGGTCGTGAGGGCCGGCGGTGCGCTTTTGTTTTGCTAATGTTCAGGCGCCGTCCAGTGATTGTGCCAGCCGTGGTCCATGAAGCAGCGTCGGACTCCCACCTCGTGCTGTTCGAGCAGTTGGCGAACCACTTCCAGCAGGCGCTCGCTGCATTTTGGTGGTTCAGCTTCTTGTGGGAATGCGTACAGTCCGGGCTCGCAATCGACTTCCCAGATGCGCATGACCTCCGTGCTGTCGAGGTCGGCGTAGATGGTCCATTGGGAAATTTGGACTTTGAACAGGGACGCTCGGGTTTTCTGTTGCAGGAATCCCAGTTTCGCCAGCGATCTGACGATCTTGTTGACTTGGCTTCTGGTATCGGCTCGGAGGAATGAGTCGTATCGGTCTTTGGTGATCTGTTTAGTCCGAGGCCGGGTTACCTGTTTGTGCCCGGTGGCTTTCCGGATTTGGGCTTCACCTGTGGTGAGCCACTGTTGGTGCAGGGCTTCTTGACGCCGACATCGCCTGTAGGTGGTGATCTTCGCGTTCAGGGATCCCCGCGAATGGATTGTATCTCTGAGTGTGTCGACGGTCTCCCAAGTTGGGATGACCTTGATGATTGGGATACCTGACGTCTCGTATCGCGTTTTGGTCTCGGTTTCCAGGTCGTGGTGAAGTACGATCTACACGATGATCCTGGCCGTGGTCCCGTCGGCTGTGGTGATAACCAAGTCTGAGCGGGCGCCTGTGACTGCGATTCTCTCTGTGGCTATGGTTGCACCGTCGATGGCAACGTTCGCGCTGATCTTTCCTGCACACCTGTCGCATGCGATGCTGACTGCATACTCTTGTCCCTCTGTAAGCCCCAATCCACCGAAGCGATGAGGTGGTGTCGTGGTGACGGGATAAGCAAGCGCTCCCGGCTTCGGGGACAATGGTTTTTGTGACAGAAGACCTCCCTGAAACGAGGGTCACCCATCGCATGCTACCACGCGAGCAGTCTGACCGCATCCACATGGCCTTCGACGATCCTCGCCTGGTTGCCAATGCGGGGCTCATCCTGCTGGTCACACTGGCCCATCACGTGGGCCTGGGCGAACTGGTGGATTGCCATGTTGACTTGGGCCATGTCCCCGGTCGTGCCAACGCGGGCGACAAGCTGGACTTTGCGCAATTCAAGCGGCGTAAGCGAGGGAGTCCACCATTCGGTGGTACAGGGTGACGGGAAGTTCCTGCGTGTCGGGGTTGCTGGCCGACAGTGAGAAATCTTCCGACGCCACCTCTGGCTGGCGTCGGACCAGTGCGATGGCGTCCACGAAAGTCGGCGATGGTTTGTCGTACCAGGCGGCGGTACGCTGGGTGATGGGGTGTTGTTTTTGCAAGGCGTGAGCGGCCAGGGTGGTCCAGGAGAAAAGGCCCAGTAGTGCCGGCGTGGTGCGGGCCATGGCTAGGTCGGACCACTGGCGTTGGGTCTCCATGCCCAGGCGGGTGCGCACCTTCTGGAAAGTGTCCTCCCCGCCAAAGGCGGCCAGCACAACACAAACCATTCCAGGATCTGAGTCGGGTCCGCCGCCGGGTCGGTACATAGCAGCACTTGGGGAACGAAGGTATCTTGTCGGCTTGGATCAACACCCAATTGAGGAGGGCTGGCGGCTTGCCGGAGCGGCACTAGACGCCGGTCTGGGAAGTGAGTTCCAGCGTACGGATGGTGCCGTCGTACCAGCCAGCTTGGAGCTGGACCAAGTTACATCGGCTTGGTCCAGGAGCCTTTTCAGCAACGGTCGTCGGGGCGTTTCAGTGACGGCCCACCATCCTGACCCGGCTGACGAGGCGGCGCTGGCGCGTACAGGGCGGCGTCCCAGGCGCAGTCTCGCTATCAGGGTAACGGGTTCACGGAGGGACTGGCAGCATCGGCGGAAATGGGTAGCTTGCGCCGCGGTTGGATGCGCCTGGGTTTGCCGGAAAATTTGAACGCGCCGT
Source organism: Dehalococcoidia bacterium (assembly GCA_022827095.1). Lineage (GTDB taxonomy): Bacteria > Chloroflexota > Dehalococcoidia > Lucifugimonadales > UBA3495 > Bin87. The sequence goes on along the minus strand of JAJDTP010000002.1, from coordinate 30,090 downwards.
GGCGGTCGCCGTAGAGGCGATGGGCCGGCCCAGCGTTCGATCAGTCCGCCCCCGCATCAGGGTGAAGTAGCTGCAGGTGTCTTCCTCGGGGCTGAACACCGCGCTGATCACGGCGCTGGTGGCGTCGTCCACCGCCAGCAGCAGGGTGAATTGCGGACCGTCATCGCCCAGCTACCGGTGGAAACTGCCGTCAATCTGTACCAGCTTCCCAGCCTGAGGCATCCATTGCCGTCGCACCTGGTGCTTGCCCGGACGCCGGTCGCGCGGGCTGGGGATGCCCGCTCTGGACAGGATGCGCCGCACTGTGGGCCGGCTCAGGACGATGAGTTCCCGTTCCTTGAGCAACTCGGTGAGATGGGTGTGGTTGGCGCCGGCGTAGGCGGTGCTGGCCGGCTGACCACCGCTTTCGCCTCGTCGTCGGAGATCGTGTTGCGTGGTTTGCAGCCCGCGGTTCGGGTGAGCGAATGCGGCGGCGCCTTCCCTCCGATAGGCCGCCAGAAGTCGCCAGGCATGGCGTTCACTCGCCCCCATGATCTCGGCGGCCTGGATTACCGGCAGCTGGTATTCCAATACTGAGTTGAGCAAGTGGAGTCTCGTCTGTTCCAGCTGGCTCAATGTCAGGTCCTTCATCGACTGACAATTTCATGACCAGTTAGATACTGATCGAATCCTAGGCCATCCACACCAAAGTAAGTATAGATGTCGCCTTGGTTTCGGTTCAGATGAATCACAAATGTCACCTGCAACTCTCGTCACTAAGCTTGTTTATTTGGCAGTACTTTCCCTCCCCGTCGATCACCGTTAGGAACACGGCGTCAGATCCCTGGTTGTCTCCGTAACCATAGTTGAGTTGAAATCCATCGAAACTTATGAAATCCGAAGACTGCAAGCCTTCGATGAAACATGAACGGCTGAGCTCACGACCACAGGCGTCAAGACCGAAAATGGCAAGGCGACCAGCCAGGTATCCTTCCAAGGAGACAAACCCGGGTTGCGCTTGTGGATCAAGACGGGACAGAGCGGCGTGGTACCTGGCAACAATCGGGATGGCGCTGTCCTCGGGAAAGGGCACCACTTGCGTGGCGTAAACGCCATGACCATCCTTCTTCAGCTCCCGGGTAAGACCTTTACCACTGCCGAACGAAACCGTCATGAAAACCGCATCTGTGTCGCGCCGCACTGCTTTTACCGTTGCCGCGACGGGTTCATGGGTTCCGATTATGACGACCGCCTCCGGGTCGACTTCGACGATAGGGGACGCCGCGTGTCGCACTCCGCCCAGATGTCGCTGGTAGTTCCAAGTACCGAGAGGTTCCAGTCCCCGCCGGCCAAGCGCCAGCCGGACACCCTCCAACCCATCCCGGCCGTAAGCATCGTCCTGATAGAGTACCGCGATGCGGGTGACTCCCAAATCCTCAGTTAAGCGAGCGATGACTTCTTCGGTTTCCTGGTAGTACGACGCCCTGAGATTGATCACGTTGTCCAAAGCCGGGTCTCGCAGGAATTCCGCTCCTGTCACAGGGGCCAGGAAGGGAATACCCGCGGCGTGGGCGAGTGGGTATGCAGCGCGAGTTGTGGGAGTTCCGACTGATCCGATAAGGGCGAAAACCTCCCGCTTTTCGATGAGCCAGCGCGTCGTGTGCAACGCCAACTCGGGTTGGTAAGCGTCGTCCATGGTTTCGAGTTTCAGTTCACGGCCGTGAACGCCTCCCGCCTGGTTGACCTCATAAAACGCGGCCAGAATGCCCTGGCGCATATCCCGGCCCAGATGCTTGGCAGGCCCTCTTAGGGCTGCTGATTGGCCGAATATCACCCGGCGTTCAAAAATGCCCGGTTTGTTTTTTTCGCCCTCGGAAGTACGTAAGGCATCACCCCAGTTCCATAGATCCTTTCCATTTGGTGGCTGCGTGTTGCCCTGCCCGCCCACGCAGGCTGGAACTGTCGTGATGAACGCTAAGAACGTACCCAACAGGAGAAGGCAGAGATGAAGCGATAAACACCTTTTTGAAGTCATATGCTCAAACCACGGACCTGATCTTTGCTGATCACGCGGAGGATGACGTTGTGCGCTGCGCCTGCAGGACCGTGCCGGCGCCGGGCGGCAGGTGGCGCCACGGTCCAAACGACGGACGTCTCGCCTCCGATGGCATCTCGTTTCAGATTTTGGACGAGACTCTGGGCACGCCCGACGAGCCCAGTGGAACCCGAGTTCCGCAAACCGAGAACACCCAGAGTTCTTCGAACGGCGGGCTGCATTTCCAACTCCCTCGAGGCCGGAACGGAAACTCCTAACCGCGGTTTTCGACGCGAAATAGGTGCCCTACTCGTCGAGCGCCGGCCGGTTTATCCCGTCGTGGACGTTGCGAGGGTGTCCCGGCAGCTCGCCGACATCGGCGGAGTTATGCGCCGTCGCACGGCTAGCGGAACCTGCCATTGTCGGGGGATGCCGTTTGTGCCTTTGCCGCTCGGTCGACGCGGGTATTGACCACAGGTTCTTATACCGATCCAATCTTGCGCGAAACGTTTGGTTGTTTTGAGGTATTCCGATATTTCTCCGATCATGGCAGGCGTGCATCAGCAGCAAGATCGATCAGCAACGGTATAGGAGGACTAGAGAAGAGATCGGTGGGCATCGGCACGCCGACCAATGCCCCGAAGTGGGCGCGGCCGGAACCGGCCACCGGCCGCGCCCTTCGGGTCTAGCCGTCCGGTCCGTTGACGGTCAACCCGCTACGGTTGGAGAGCATCCGGCCGTCGGCGGCGCAGATGGCCCCGTCGGCCTCACAGTCGGTGGTGAGGGGCAATACGACGGTGACGTCGCCGTTGCCGGTGGGTTCTACAGTGATGATCCACTTGCGGTTCTTGCCGGTGTCCTTGCGCTTGGCCTTTTTGACGTCGCCGTTGGTGACGTTGAAGGCATGGTCGCGCAGGGTCCTGAAACTGACCGGGAACTCTTCGCTGAAGCGCAGCTCGAATGTGAAGGCGGCGCTGCCGTCGTGGGAGGACGGCGTCTCGTGGAAACCGGCCGTCAGCGGGGCCGGTGCGGCAGCTACCGTTCCCGTGGCCGCGCTGGTCAGCGTTTCCCGGTTGCCGGCGTCGTCGCTGAAGGAGACCCTGACCTTGACGGTCCTGCCCTCGTCTGCTTCCACCAATGTGTAGCTGCTGCCGGTGGCCCCGCCGATGTCGGCGTCGTTGGCGCCGTCGTTGCGGACCCACTGGTAGCCGTAGGAGACGTTGGTCAATCCGTCGGAGTCTCTGATGTCCGCCGTGGCGGCGGTGAGGCTCTCGCCCACCTGGGCGGTCCCCGTGATGGTGGGCGCGCCGGTGGCTAGGGAGTTCGCGTTGGACTCCTGGGACCGGGAGCTGTTGGGACCCGGAACGGTGAACGACACCCGTTCCGACAGCATCCTCCCGTCCTGGGTGCAGATGGCGCCCTGGGCGGAGCAGTCGGTGGTTGCCGGCAGGGTGATGGCGACGTCGACGTCTCCCGAGGGAGCCACGGTGATGATCCACTTGCGGTTCTTGCCGGCGTCGTTGCGCTTGGCCTTTTTGACGTCGCCGTTGGTGACATTGAAGGCGTGGTCGCGCATGGTCCGGTAGCTGAAGCCCTCGGCGGGTTCCTCGGTGAGGTGGAGCTCGAAGGTGAAGGCGGCGCTGCCGTCGTGGGTGGAAGGCTCGCCGTGGACGTTGGCGGTGAAGGCCGCTTTGGGAACGGCGGACCTGGCGGTGGTGTTGGTGACGTTGTAATCGGTGAACGATTCAGCCGCGCGGCCTCCGGTATCGCGGATGAAATCCGACCCTGACGGTCGGGTGTAGCTGACCGTCACCGTCTGTCCCGACGTCACTTCGGAAGCCAGCGTGAGTGAGACCGTGGAGCCCGCGATGGACACGGAGCTGACGGAGCGTGAGCCCCCGGCGACGTTGACGGAGAATGCGCCGGTCGGTATGGTCACGCCGTCGTCCAGGGTGGCCTTGTAGTTGATGGCCAGGGTGGACCCGGATACGGTCGCCGAATCTACGTCCAGGGTGGCGGCGATGACCGTTGCAGTGGCGGCGCTGGTCCGGGACTCTGCGTTGCCTTGGTCGTCGTCGAAATCGACGCGCACCTTGATGGTCTTGCCGACGTCGCCGTCAGCGACGGTGTAGGCGGCTCCGGCGGCTCCGGAGATTTCTGCATCGTCGGCGAGCCACTGGTAGGCGTACTTGGCGTTGTCCAGGCCGTCGGCGTCGGTGACGCCGGCTGCGCTTGCCGTGAGGGTCCGGCCGGCCTGCGCGGTGCCGGTGATGGTGGGGGCGCCCGCCGCCGGGTTGTTCGGGGCTTGACGCATGCTCGACTCGACGGTGATGGTGACCCAGTCGAGCCCTTGCTGCGATTGACCTTCGCCCTTGCCCCATACCGCCAGCCTAAAATAAAGACTGGCCGCCGTGGACGGCGCGGTGAAGCTCGCCGTCGCGGTGGATCTGCCGGTGAGCGTGACCGGATTCGAGGGGATGGTGAAACTGCCCTCACGGTCGCGCTGGCTCCACCACCAGACCACGTTGCTGCCCCAGGGCCCGGTCGTGCTGCCCGAGAGCGTCACCGTGGCGCCCGGCGCCACGGTCCGGTCCGCGCCCGCATTCGCCTTCGTGAACGGGTTGCCGGGATTGCCGCCGAGGTTCCAATTATCCGCCTGCGTTTGGTTCTCGAATAGGCCATCCGGGAGGGAGGCCAGTTCGTTGCTTTGCAAATCCAGGCGGGTCAGCGCCGTGAGGTCGTCGAAGACGCCCGCCGGCAAGGCGGTCAGGCTGTTTCGCGCCATGTTGAGGTTGGTCAGCGCCGTGAGGTCGTCGAAAACGCCCGCCGGCACGGTGGTCAGGCTATTAACCGCCAGATCGAGCCTCGTCAGCGCCGTGAGCCCGTCGAAGACGCCCGCCGGCAGGGCGGACAGCCCGGAATTCCGCAGGCTGAGGGTCCGGAGCCCGGCGAGCCCGGCGAAGTCCCCGGCCCGCAGGCCCGTCGTCTCCAGCCGGTCGTCGCCGATGGACAGGGAGGTGATGGCCAGGAGGTGCGTGCCGGTCACATGGCGGCAGTCGATGACGTTCGGGATGGCGTCCATGATGACGGCGCGCACGGCCTCCGTGCGTCCGCAGACGCCCCGGTTGCTTCCGGCGGTCTCCGCCGACGCCGGCGCGCCGAAACCCGATGCCTGCGACCAGTTCAACGCCTCCACCCGGTAGTAGCGCCTGGAATCGGGCAGCAGACCCTGGTGCGTATAGCTCAGAAAGTCCTCGTTATTCTGAACCCAAAGCGTCCGCCAGCGCTCCCCGTCTGCGGAGACCTGGAGTCGGTATCCCGTCGTATCCAGGCCGCACACCCTCCCGACCCGGGTCCAGCTCACCGCGATGGCGCCGTCGCCGCCGGTAGTGAGCGGCGCCGCGCTCACGACCGGCTTATCCTGCCTGGTCGAGCCGCCCGTTGAGGACACTCGCTCCAGCTTGACCTTGACGCTATCGTTGGCAGCCCATTTGCGACCCTTCGGGACCCATTGCCAATGTCTCACCGGGCCTCTCTCGATGTTGAAGTCGAAGGTCCTCGCGCTATCTCCGGTTCCGACCGTCAGCCGGTAGCTCCCGCCTCCGATCCGGTCGTGCAGGCAGCCGTCATCAACAGACCCGGTCAACTCTTGCATGGAGAACCCGAAAAACTGCTCTGCCTGATAGATATGATTCACGATGAAGTCGTGCCCGCCGGCGGTGAATGCGTCGGGATCGACCGACCCTTTATTGAGGCTCCGGGCGAAGCCGACGAGAGAATCGCCCATGGTTGTCACTCTCGCCGTGCCGCACCACACCTCGTCTGCGTCCGTCGAGTCGCAGTGCGAGAACGCCGTTAACACGCGTGCGGTGACTTTGGAGGTGCTGCCGCTCTTGCGAGCTTCGAGGTTGCCCTCGCCGTCGGTGAACGATGCCCGGACCCTGATGGTCTTGCCCACGTCTGCGCCGGTCAGCGTGTAGTATTGGGTGGTAGCCCCAGCAATATCGGTCTCCGTGGTCCCGTCGACCCGGATCCATTGGTAGCTCACGGTAAAGGGACCGAATGGGCCGTCCGGGTCCCGGACCGACCCGCGCGACGCCGTCATGACATACCCGACCCGGTTCGTACCGGAGATTACGGGTTTCCCCGCCGCGGGATAGTTGGTGGCGGTGAGGCCGGCGTAGCCCCTGACGGTGATCTGCCGGCTTGTGGTTAATGGTCTCCAGGCGCCCCGCCCGGTGTTATATAACTCGCTCCCGTCGGCGATGCTCCAGGCCGCGGCGGGGTTGGCGTCCTCGTTATCGGAAGAGGTTGTCGCCCAGATTGCGCTGCTTCCAAAGTTGTTGGCGGTGACGATGAAGTACGTGGTGTTTGCATTGAGGCGGGTGGCTCCGGTGGGTGTGAGCGCCAGCGTGGCGCCGGAATTGCCGACAACGGCGTTGAATTGGGTGATCGCGCTCCCGGTCCTGGATCCCCGGCGGAGCGTAGCCGTGTTGACGCAGCTGGAACAAAAACCACTCCCGTGAAGGGTGATGCTATCCAGGGTGTAGTCGCGGGAACCGCCGGTGGTGAATGCCTGCGCGGCACGGTTGGCCGATAGGGAAAGCGAAACCGTCTGTCCGGCATTGCTCACCAGGATGGGCTGCCGCAGGCCAGACTGAGACTGCGCCTCGGCCCGGTCGGGCACGGCGACCAGGATGGCGATTGCCAGCAGCAGCGCCGCCAGGGCGAAGCCGGCCGTCAACGCGGGGCGGTGGCTGGGAGTTGCGGCAAGTCGCGTCAGGAGCGCCGCGGCGATGCGGCGGGAACTTTCGAAGAAACCCGCGGCCGCGCCTGGTGTGGCCCCGTTCGGTGCATGATGGTTCGCTCGTGCCGGATTTGGCTTCGGGATGTCTCGAAAGCCACGCCCTTGTTCGGCGTCGTGCCCTTTCCTTTCGGTAACTCTGTGGTCCATACTTTGCTCCCCTTGGCCCATCAAGTTCAGGAAGAAGTTATGCCTGGTCGTCGCCCATTCGTTTCGTCGTCGCGGCGATGGTCGCCGGAATGCCGGCGTCGTTGTATACCTCTGGCGCCCGTCGTGCCGCGTCCAGCCTGAATCGCAACCTGCCCCAGTCGATGCCGGGACACACCGAGTTAGTAGTACCAAATTTGTGTGATCGCAACGTGGTAATTGACCTCAATACGGTGATAATTTGCGTGCGAAAGAAAAATCCGGCCCCGGCATCACCGGCGCACCCCACACCAATCCCATGTTCAGGCTTGGCAATCCAGAGCTTCGATGGCGTGGGAGGTGTGGCAGAGCGTGGCGCGCCCATCGCGGGGGAACCGCCAAGGATCCCTTCAAAGGCGTGTGGGCAGACGTACGGGCTTGGTGGCAGGCCGAGCCGGATGCAACCGGCAAGGCGCTGACGGAACGGGTGAAGTCAGAACATCCGGACCGCTTCAGCGAGGCTCAGTCGCGCGCCATTCGGTGCGGACTGAGAGAGTGGCGCGGCATCATGGCCAAAGATCTGGCTTGCAGCGAGTCCTCCGGAACACGGCCGCCACCCGGCGGACTGCCGGAAATGGCGCTGGTGGGAACGGCTCCCCGGTGCTGAATTTCGGTGACATTGTCCGGTGAGGCAACAGGCAGTCCCTGAACTTCCTACTGTGCAAATGGCATTCCGAATGAGGAATACCCCGAGTGCGCCAGTGAAAAGATGCGGACGGCTATTGACCAGTTGGGACACCGCTATTCGGAATCTGATGAAATCTGATACTCCAAGTTTGCTGGAGCCCAGATTTCAGGGGCAGATCCGCTTGACGCTTCACCGACCACTGCCAGCATTGCCGGACTTACACGGTCTCCACGTCCTGGCACCGGGAAGCTCAAACCCGGCCATTGCTCTAAATTCTGCGCGGCGTTGAGATCGCGGTCGTTCAACGTTCCACAGCCACCGCACCACCATTCGCGGTCGGAAAGCGTCAAGTCGTCGTTCTTCCAGCCGCAGTGGGCGCACAGCTTTGATGATGCAAACCACCGGTCCGCTTTCACGTACTCGGCACCGTACCAACCGCACTTGTACTCCAGCTTGGTGAGGAAACCGGACATCCCCGCGTCGGCGATGGCCCGTGCCAGCCTGCGGTTACGGATCATCCCCGCCACGTTCAGGGTTTCGACCACCACGCGGCCCGCCGACTTGGCTATCGCCGTCGTTGCCTTGTGATGGTTGGCGTTCCTGACGTTGACGATCCGAGCGTGAAGCCGGCGCCGCTTGGCGTACAGCCGCTCCCTGCGGTTGGAATGATTGCTCTTGCCGTGGACGTTCCGGCTGCGGGCGATGGCCTTGTCCACCTTGCGCAGCCGTTTCAAACTGGTGGTCAGCGCCTTCGGATTTTCGACCTTGTTTCCATCGGAGCAGGTCGCCATGGTGCCTAGACCCACGTCCACGCCGATGGTCGGCCCATCCTTCACAGGTGGCGGCTTCTGGCCATCCTCAACACAGAAACACGCGAACCACGTCCCGTCCGTCCGGTTGACGGTCACCTCGCGGATGCTGCCCGCAAAGCGCAGGTGTTCCACCATGTCCACCCGGCCGATCTTGGGCAGGATGACCACCTTGTCGTCCACCCGCACGGTGTCGGGCCCGTTGTCGGCCCGAAACCCCTGCTCGTGCTTGCGCCGCTTGAAACGGGGAAACCCAACGCGCCGAACGGGACGCCGACCAGCATTCACCTTGCGGCGGTACTCGCCCCAGCCTTCGGCGGCTTGCCCCAAGTCGATGATGGCGTATTTGGTCGCGTTCTGGGACAGCTCCAATCCCCACGGCGCGATCATGCTCTTGACCCGGTTCCAACGCGGCCGCAGCGTGCGTTCGCCCAGCCACTCGCCTACATCCAGCCCTGCCTTGAACTCGCCCAGTGCCCAGTTGTAGGCGAAGCGGGCGTAGCCAGCATGCTGACCGAACAGCGATTCCTGCTCGGGCGTGGGCTTGAGCGCAATGCGGTGGGACCTCTTCATGACCATCACTATAACGACGTCGCCCGATTGCCGTCGCGCCCGTCGCGTCACCAGTTTGACGACGCGGCTGCCGACTCTTGCCAATCGTCAGATAGCATCATGAACCATCAGATAACAACAGATTCCAGCCAACAGTTACACACCCTAACGGCCGGGCGGAAAACCGGCCGGCAGCCACACGGGCAGGTCTGCGACGGACTCCCGAGCCACCGGCGACGTCGGCACGCCCCACGCTTGGAAGAACGGGCCAAGGTTCCGGCCGCGGCGACGCCGCGACCTCCTCCGACAGGTTTTCCGCATTGCTTCGGTCCTGGGAGTGTACCAGCAGGGCTAGCTGGCATTGCTAGCGACGCTCCCGTTACTGCTCTCGACCGAAAGCCGATCCAAAGTAAGCGTGGAAATCCTGGAAGACCTCGCACACCGCCCCCAAAGCTGCCGCGTCCATCGCCCCGCCTCACCTCGCGAAGCCTCCTCCGATTGCCGTGTAAATGCTACCACGTAACCCGTCGTTCCAATACTAATTCCTGTTTTCACGGCAGAAAAGCGAGGTCCCAGGCGACCACGTGCCCCACGTGGAGCCCCACCGGCCACGGATGTGGACCGTCATACTGCCCTTGCTTTGTATTCTCGCCGTGGCGTTCATCGCAGGCAGGCCGGGACGACCGGTGAGGCGATGACTCACCAGACTGATGGCGTCTGACGACGACCTCGTGTAAATCTCCCATTGATCGGGGTCTCCCTTGCCATCCGGGTTGTCCCAAATCACATCGAAATCTTCGGTCCCCGTGCAGGGATCCTTGATGATGAGGTTGTCAGGGAACATGTCCTCCCACCATACGGTAAGTCCATCCACTCGATAGTCCGGATTCATGGGGATATCGTCATCGACGATGCTTATGGTCGTGGCGCTTGGCGTCGCGGCCGTGACCCCGCGCGGGGGGTTGCGGAAGCCCAGCCTCACGCTTTCTCCGTCGTCGTCGATCAGGTCATGCATGGCTCTGACGGTGAACGTCACCGCCGTCTCTCCGTGCCCGAAGAACACCCCGCTGGGCGTCCGGAAATCCCTTCCCCACACCGCGCCGCCCCGGCTCCCCACTGAGAGGGGGATCAGGAGATCGCTGAGGCGTTCGTGGTTGGCGCTCATGATGATCGTGACGGACACGCTGTCGTCCTCCGCTACGGAGTACGAATCCCGGGCGAACCTGACCGTAACGTCCGGATAGGGATGGAATTCAACGTCCTTGGCGGGGAAACTGGCGACCTCGTTGCCGAACTCGTCGGCCAGCTTGTTGTTGTTGCCCGAGGTGGGCTTGGTATAGCTCACCTTGAAGTCGGTGTCGTTGTCGGCTACGGCCGTCGTCAGCGTCAGCGTGACCTCGCGGCCGCTGATGGTGGGGCTGCCGCTCAGGGCTGCCGTCTGCTCAGTGCCGTCGGAGGTCTTCTTCACGGTGAAGGCGTCGTTGGCAAGCGCCGATGCCGCGGCCAGGTCCTCGTTGAAGGTGATTACCAACTGCGTGCCGTCAACGATAGCCGACTCGAAAGCCGGCGCGACCGCGTCACGGCTGAGGTAGAGCGTGCGAAAGGCCTGGTCGGACCATCCGGCGACGCCGGACAGGCTGTTCCACCGCATCGCGTTTGAGCTGAAAGATCCCGCGTGGAAGGGAAGGTCTGCGTCGCACACGTGCAGCGTGAGCTGCTTGCGAGTTGCCTCGGGTATGTTCGGGGTGGTTCTGAAGATGAAGCTCCTGCTATTGAACACGTATGCGCTGGTGATGGTGTACTCGTCCGTTTCCACGCTGAACTTGTCGTCGCTGATTGCGCCCAGAGGTCCTGTGGTGTAGAACCCCACGTTGTCCGTGCTTTTACCGACGGTCACAGTGCCGGTCCAGATGCGCGTGGCGCCGTCGTGGGTGGGCGCGTTGCATGTCGCCCGTGCCAGCACTGTGCCGCTGGGAACGGCAGCGCTGGTGAACGGACCCTCCGTGTAGCCGTGGAGGTCGGTGTAGCTGACCCTCACCTTGAACCTCTTGCCGGCGTCTGAGTCGGTCAGGGTGTAGGTCTGGCCAGTGGCGCCGGATATGTCCGTCTCGTTCACGCCGTCCACTCGTATCCACTGCCACATCATGGCAGACTCCTCCGGCAGGCCGTTGCCGTCGGCGATGGAGCCCTTGCCAGCGGTGAGTACCGCCGGCACCCGGTACGCGTTGGAGACCGTGATCGCAGGCGTTCCGGTTGCGGCGACGTTCTCCCGGCCCACGGCCTGGCCTGTGAAGTTCCCCACGAAGTTGCCGAACTTGTCGACAAGTTCCTTGTTTGAGCCCACAGTGGTGGGCCTGGTGTATGTGACATTGATGTTGTCGTCGGTGGCGAGCGGGGCTGTCGCCAGCGTGAGCGTCACCTCGCTGCCGCTGATGCTGGGAACTGTGCTGCTCAGGGTGGCGGTCTCCTCACTGCCGCCGGAGGGCGTCTTCTTCACGGTGAAGGCGCCGTTGGCAAGCGACGATGCCGCCCCCAGGTCCTCGTTGAATTTGATCGTCAGCTTCGCGCCGGTGAGCCTTGCCCACTGCACCGTGGGCGCGACGGCGTCGCGGCTGATGTACAGCGTGCGCTCCGCGTGGCCGGACCAGTCGAGAGTGGTAGGGTCCCAGCTGTATTGGTTGGACCTTAAATCTGCGTCCCTGAAGGCCGAAGCGTCGTCGCAAACGTACAGGGTGAGCTGCTTGCGGAGCCACTCCGGCAGCACGGGCGCAAGACTAATGGTATGAACCTTATTCCGAATATCCGCATTAGTGAAAATGACGCTGTATTCAGCGCCCCCCACGGTGACAGTGGTGTCGCTGAGCGTGCCGTAGACATGAGGGGGCCTGGTGTTGTATCCATGCAAATTACGAGTGATTGGGCTTTTACTGACCCCCACCGTGCCGGTCCAGATCTGTGTCTGGTCGCCGCTGTATGTGGGGGCGTTGCAGGTGGCGCGCGCCACGACGGCTGACGTGGCAGCGCTGGTGAACGGCCCCTCCGAGTCGCCGACGCTGTTGGTGTAGCTTGCCTTCACCTTGAACGTCTTGCCCACGTCGGCGTCCGTCAGCGTGTAGGTCCTGCCGGTGGCGCCGGCGATGTCCGTATCCGTCGAGCCGTCGTTCCGCACCCACTGCCAGCTGAATGCCGACTCGGGCGGCAGCCCGCCCCCGTCGGTGATGCTCCCCTTGGTGGCGGTGAGCACGGCCGGCACCCGGTACACGTTGGGAACCGTGATGGCGGGCGTCCCGCTTGCGGCGGCGTTGCGGCTCACGGGCTGGTCGGTGAAGGTCGCCACCTCGTTGGTGAAGTTGTCTGCCAGCTTGTTGTCGGTGCCCGAACTTGGCTTGGCATAGCTCACCTTGAAGCCGGTGTCGGTGCCGGATATGGCGCTTGCCAGCGTGAGGGTCACCGTGCGGCCGCTTATGCTGGGGCTGCCGCTCAGGGTGACGGTCTGCTCGGAGCCGCCGGAGGGCGTCTTCTTCACGGTGAAGGCGGTGTTGGCCAGCGACGATGCCGCCCCCAGGTCCTCGCTGAAGGCGACGACCAGAGTGGTGCCGGAAACCGTTGCCGAAGCGAACGTGGGCGCGACGACGTCCCGGCTGATGTACAGCTGGCGGACGCCGTGCTCGAACAGGCCGATCGTGTTTGAGGAATTGTCCCAGACGTGTGACCTGTGATAGGTGTTTAGGTATAGGGGGTGATATGTGGTGTCGGCAAGACGCAGGGACTGGTCGCACACGTACAGCGTGAGTTTATCTTTTTCGGCTGTGATATCAGGGACTGAAGAGAATCCGATCACAATGCCGTTGGCTGTGCTTAACTTGATTTGGGCAAAGGCTTCTATTTCGTATGTGTTCATCCCGATGGCAAAGCTGGAGAGATCCAGAGCGCCTGTATCTACTAATATGTTAAAACCATGAAATTCTCCCCTATTAACGGCACTAAGAGCGCCCGTCCAGATTTGCTCGGCTCCGCCCACGTAGGTGGGAGCGGGGCAGGGTGCGGTGTCGAGGATCGTTCCGGTGGCGGGGAAGGCGGCGCTTGTCACGGTCTCGGCGTTGCCGCCGTCGTCTTCGAAGGTCAGCCGGGCCTTGATCTTCTTGCCCACGTCGGCCGCGGTCAGTGTGTACCACGGACTGGTCGCGCCTTCGATCGCAGTCTCCGTGGTGTCGTCCACCCGCAGCCACTGAGTTATAAAGCCGCTGTCTCGGTCGACGGAATTGAACCAGAGTGCCGAAGCGGTGAGGATCCCATCCAGGTCAGACGGGAAAGAAAACCATCTTAATTCCCCGGGCACCCTGATCGGCCCCTGAAGCGCCTCCAGCGTGGCCGGGCGGTTGGTCTGGGGGGTTGCGGTTGCGGTTGCGGCCGCGCTCTTGTTGGTCGCGGACTTTACGGTGCGCACCTCGAAGGCGTAGGGCGTGCCGTTGGTCAGGCCGGTGATCTTCGCCCGCCTCTCCTCGGCCGAGGAGGTCTGCTGCCACTCGGTGGGGGCGCCGGAGACGGTGAACTTCCGGCTTGATGTCGACGTTCCCCAGGCCATCGTGCCGGATTGATAGAGCTCGCTCCCGTCGGCGATGCTCCAGCCCGTGGCGCCGCCGGCATCCTCGGCATCGGAATCGGTTGTTTCCCACCGTCCCGTCCCTAAGTCGTTGGCGGTGACGATGAAGTACGTGGTGCTGGCCTTGAGGGTGACGGCGGTGGTCGGCGTGAGCACCAGTCGGTTGTAGTTCCGCGTCCCGCTTGCAATCGTGGCAACCGCAGTGAAATCGGCGACCTTTGTGCCGGTCCTGGACGTTTCATGCAGCGTCACCGTGTTGCCGCAGGTGGAGCAGGAAGCCCCGATAAGTGTGATGCCGGGCAGGGCTGCGGAATCGCTGCCGGTGGTGAATGCCTGCGCAGCGCGGTTGGCGGTTGGGCTATCGTCAGGCACCTGGCCGGAGTTGCTTAACAACGAGACTGCATGGCGGTACTCGTAGTGGGTGACGTTCTCGCTGCTTGCCGGGGCGTCCCATGTGAGCACCGCCCTGCCGTCGCCGCCAACGGCCTTGAAGTTCCGCGGCGGGGTCGCGTCGCCGAAGGGAACCTCCGTGAAAGTGAAGGTCGCGACCTCGTTGCCGAACTTGTCGGCAAGCTTGTTGTTGTTGCCCGAGCTTGGCTTGGTATATCTCACCGTGACGTTTCCGTCCGTGGAGGCAAGGGCCGATGCCAGCGTGAGGGTCACCGTCTTGCCGCTGATGCTTGGGGCTGTGCTGCTCAGCGTTGCCGTCTGGCTGGAGCCGCCGGAGGGCGTCTTCTTCACCTCGAAGGCGCTGTTGGCAAGCGACGATGCCGCCCCCAGGTCCTCGTTGAAGGTGATGGTCAGGCTCGTGCCGCTTGCCGCCGTGTTCTCCACCGTGGGCGCGACGTCGTCGTGGCTGAGATAGAGGGTGCGCACGGCCTGGTCGCCCCAGCCCGTCCAACCGGAGAGGCTGTTGTTCAGGCCTTGCCAATCTGCCGTCCACTTCGTACCCGCCGAGAGGCTCGCCGCGCTGAAGAGAGGCAGTGCCACGTCGCACACGTAGAGGGTGAGCTTCCCGTGGTGCGCCTGTTGTACGCTGTTGCTGGTTCTGAACAGAAAACGGTTGACTCTGAATAGATAAAGGTCGGTAATCGTATACTCGGTCCCCACGACAGTGAACTTGTTGCTGTCCAGCGCGCCGAAGGAATCGGCGACGAAGCCGACGTCATTCGATCTCTTCCCGACCGTGACCGTGCCGCTCCATATCTGAGTCGCGCCGCCGGTGTAAGTGGGCGCGTCGCAGGCGGCGCGGGCCAGCACGGTGCCGCTGCTGGGGACGGCAGTGCTGGACACGGTCTCGAAGTTGTTCCCATTGTCTGCGAAGCTGACCTTCATCTTGATCTTCTTGCCCGCGTCGGCATCGGTCAGCGTGTAGGTCTTGCCGGTGGCGCCGGGGATGTCCGTCTCCGTGCCGCCGTCCACCCGCACCCACTGCCACTTGAAGGTTGACTCGGGCGGCAGTCCGTCCGCGTCGGCGATGGTTCCCTTGGCGGCGGTGAGCACGGCCGGCACGCGGTACGCGTTGGGGACCGAGATCGTGGGCGCCCCGGTGGGGGCGGCCCTCGTGTTTTTGGACCCTTTCGGCGTCTCCGGCTCCTCAGGCGCGGCAAGCGTCGTGGCGCTCACTGTGGAGCGGGAACCAGCCCCGTCCACGCTCAGCGCCGAAACCGCGTAGTGGTAGTTCGTCTCCGGGGACACCGTGTCGTCCGTGTAGCTCGCCACGGCGCTGCCCGTGTCCTGCGCTATCACCGACAGGCTTGCGGTGTCCGCTCCCCGCAGCACCCGGTAGCCGGTGATGGCGCTGTCCTGCGGGTCCGTCCAGGTGAGCGTGACGCTATCGTGGGAGACCGCGCCCGCAATGAGGCCGGTGGGAGCGGCCGGCGGGTCGTCGCTCACCCGGGCCCTTAGAGTTTCCGTCCATGGGCCGCTCCAGGAACCGTCGTTATCACCGCCGCTGTCGTAGCGGGCGCGGGCCTTCACCTTGAAGGTGTCGCCATTGCTCAGCCCGCTCAGCGTGATAGACGTGGCATCCCCGCCGGAGTACTCGTTGCCCCGGTGCGGCTCGTTGTCGTTACTATAGGACGGGAAGTTCAGGTCGTCTTTCGCCCAGACGACGCGGTAGCTGTCAGGGGCCGTTCTGGGCGTGTCCCAAGAGATGGTGAGCTGGCCCGGGTTGTCGCTGGAAAGGGCCAGACCGGTCACCGTGCCTGATTGGGGTTCCGGCGTCGGTTCAGGAGTCGGCTCCGGGGTTGGCTCGGGCGTCGGTTCCGGTGTGGGTTCCGGCGGGCTGGATATGGTGATGGTTGCCGTGCCCGACCACGGCCCGCTCCAGGGAGAATCCTCGTGCTCGCCGTCCCGATAACGCGCCCGTACGCGCGCCTTGTATTCCGTGCCGGACGCCAGGCCGCTCACCGCGTGGGTGGCGGTGCTGGGATAGGCATTGCCTTTGCCGGAGGTGTTGGCGTCTTTCCACGAGGGAAAGCCCTCGCCGGACGGTGCCCAGACGACCCGGTAGTCCGTGGGAGTCTCGTCGGGCGCGTCCCAGGATATGACCAGCTCGCCCGCGTTGGGGCTTGAGAGGCTGAGGTTGGAGACGGTCCCTCGCTCCCCTTGGGCTTGGACGTGGTTGCCAGCCACCAGCAGGAGAGCGGAAACCGCCGTGAGGGCCGCCAAGGCGGCAACTGCCGTCAATACTCGCAATAGGGTTGCGCGCGCAATCGTTCCGTTATCCTTCATCTGCATCGTTATAGCTCCATCTCAGCCCGCCATTACGGGCCATGCATATTGACCGATGGGCGACGCCCGTTATCCTGCGGACTGCGCGCGTCTTCCCGCCTCCGCCGCTCGCCACCAATAACCTTGGCTTGAGCCTCGTCGCTGCGAAGGTCGGCTAAACACAATATGCTAATTGTGTGATCTGAACGTGACAATTTTGGTACTACAGCGACAATTTACGTGTAATATTGCATCTGTTCGCACGCCTGTTGCTCAAGCCCGGGGCGACCTGTCTCTCTGTTGGCCCTCCGTACTAATCGGCGGCGTTCGCCCCGACGCGGGCCCCACAGGCCTGAGCGAACGAGATGGCCACGAGGACGCAGGGCGAAACGAATGACCGGTAGCCCCTACTTTCAGCACTGACTTGCGCCTTCACCAACGCGACTTTTGCGTCGCTACGCTTGGGGCCTTCTCTACGTCGATTGTTGGTATCCGTTCCCCATAGTTGCCGTAGACGGTAAGGTCGCGACACCCTAACGGCCAGGCGGAAAACCGGCCGGCAGCCACACGGGCAGGTCTGCGACGGACTCCCGAGCCACCGGCGACGTCGGCACGCCCCACGCTTGGAAGAACGGGCCGAGGTTCCGGCCAACCTGACGCGAGAACAGCACGAGCCACAGATCGCGCTTCCCGTGGTCGCTCTTCGGGCGTCTGTCGTCAGGCAGGGCCCGGTAGGTGGCAAACACCTCCCGAAACGCCTCCCAACCGAAGGCCTGTTGCAACTGCTCGTACATAACCAGGGCCAGGAATGGCTCCCGCTTCCACTGCTCGAAGTCGGGGTCGTCAAAATCGTAGCTCGCCATCTGGGAGGATTGGAATGATGCGGACCCCCTGGGGTTCTCCGACACCGGTATCCCGCACAGGAACTCGTAGACGTAGAGCGTGAACAAATTCACGGTGACCTCAGTCGTTCCATCAAACGTCCAGTCGCCTTCCTGATGATTGTGGCCCACCTCGTGGTAAAAGCCCCAGTTGCACTCCGATCTCAGGTGCTCCGTGTTCACCAGGTTCGCCTGCTGATCCATGTGGGCCATTATCGGATACCCGGCGTGCATGTATCCGACCGAGATCTGCCGGTCCACGACGAAGCGCTCCGGGCTGGTGCGGTCCGCCGCATCCCAGGCCGCCAGTTCCGCGCTGAGGTCGAGCGCGCGATCCCAGGTCTCTGCCACCGAGTCCGGGTCATCGAGGTCGCGTACTTCGGAGGCCCGAGTGGTGACAATCATGTTCCGCCCGACGATCTCCGCCCAAGGCGCTGGCGCATGGCGGATTTCGCTGCGCCAAGTATCCAGGTCCGTTTCGCCCAATACCAAGATGGGCGCAGCCACGGCCCCGTCGATCTCGACGTCGATCCACCCCAGGTTGATGTTGGGCGGAACCTCAATGTAGAGCAGTCCGCCGAAGGCATTGGCCACCGCGGTGGTCGTCGTGGATACCGGGAATCTGCGGCTGATCTCGGGCATGCGCGTCCACTCAGGGCGGTGCCATATGCTGTCGGTATGGGCGCCAACTCGCACGAAAAAACCACCAGCATCGGCCGCTTCCTCGTTCATGACCACTGTGATCAATTCGCCCGGGGCGGCATACAGGCCGGTGGAGTGCCAACGAGGCACGGAGGTGTTTATGGTAATGCTGCGCTTGACCCGCGGCGCATCGACCGGGACCGCGCCAGGGAAGTCCGCGGCCGCAGGATGCGCCCGGACGTGTTCCGGAGGCGTTCGTAGATGTTCCGATGTGAACAGATTGGCGGCCAACCGATCCAAGACGTCGTCTTTACCCACCGGTCGCGATTCTGAGGGCCAGCGGCGGCCCTGCTCGAGATCCTCTGACAAGGCGCGCAGCCGTGGCCGAAGCAGTGTGTCGTCCGCCGGCACACAGCGAACGGTGTACTCCAAAATCTCCGCGAACTGGCCAATTTCCAAGTCGGTGAATTCCAGGCTGCCCGTGGCGTGCGCTTGGACGGCGTCAAGAGCCTTGCCCAGGTCCACCGGGCCAAGGCCGTCTCTATCAACGGCATAGCCTCGACCGGCCGCGCCGGCGAACCAGTCGAAGGACCACTGGATCCCGGCCGGGGCCAACAGCTGGTTGCCCGCATGTTCGGTGCCCGGATCCAGGTCCGGGTTCAACTGCGCCCATCCCCAGCCCGTATTCACCGCGACGAGGCCACCGCCGCCGCGCACGAATGCCGAAAGGACTTCGATCTCAGGTCCGCTTTGATTCCATGCTATCAGGGCCAGAACATCGATATTATCCAGAGAATCGTCCGTCAGTGAGACCTCGACGGCTTCATGACCAGCCTCCTCAAGCCAACCAAGCAGTTGCGGAGCGTTTACGACTCCAATGCGGAGATCGGAAGTGCCTTCCCCAGCGGCCCAGCGCAAAGCGTTCGCGATGAAGCGTCCGGTGTCCAATGTTTCGAGTTCCGCGCGCAGGAAGTAGCCATCGTGCCCCAGCGCGACGACCCTGCCGTCCTGCCAACGGCCTGCGGCCGCCACTGGAGCCCTCAGGCCTCCCCGCATGGTATCGGTGAAAACGGGGAGGGTTTCTGACCCATAAACGCACAAGGGGCCCGGTATGCCGGGCACGCTGATCTCAGCCACACCCCTGAGCAACGAGTTCAAATCGTCCCCGCCAGAACCGCCGTCAGCGCCCTTCGCCGGCGTTATTGCCGCCGGACGGGTGGGTGTCGGAGAATGCGTTGTCGTTGGCAAACGAGTAGGCGTCGGCGAAGGTGTGGATGTGGGTCGATGAGTAACGGTCGGCGAAGGCGGCGCCGTCGGTTTAGGTGTGTGTTTCGCCGCGGATGCCGGCGCCGGAGACCGGGGCACAGTAGTAGTCGCGGTGGGCATCAGCTCGGTTGTGGGCGTCGGGACACTCACGGGGCTTGGAGTCGCGGCTTTGGTCGGCGTGATTGGAGGCGTCCGAATTGCCGGATCGGACGCCGCCGGCGGTATCCCCGAGGTGTCATCGCAACCGACCAGTGCGGCTATCGCTAGGAACATGAGAATGGCGGTCCAGAACCGGGGCGATTGCCATTTCCAGACTGCTGCGGTTACTGATGTCAATGCCATACTCCCTTGGGTAGTACCTCAGTTTGAACCGGCGCGAGATATGCCGTTCAGGGACTGGGAATTCGCGCACTATGGCGGTCCGCATGACGCGGTCGCCTGAAGTGTTCCTGTCGGCGTGCCGAGCCGAATTACCGGCTCTCAGGAAAGAAACGGGGGCATTTGTTGGCGGCCCGCCCAAAAGTGTGGGCTGAGCGTTCTCCGTATCGACACCCAGCGCTTCGCAGGTGAGACGCAGCATGTTGAGCGCGACGTTCTCGTCCCGGTCGGCAGCAAAACCGCACGTCAGGCAACGGAAGGTGCGGTCACTAGCCGGACCTTCGCCCACGGTGAGGCGCCGGGAAAAGGTCCTGGTGGAAAGGGACACTGGAACCTTGACGAGCATCCTACCGGCCCATGCTGCCTGGTAGGTCAGTTGCGTCGTGAGGTGTCCCAAGTTTTGTTCCAGCAAAGAGCGGTTGAGACCGGCGTTGGCCCGGACGTTGGCGCCGGGGTCGGCAACAGTGCCGGTTGCCGAGCTGGTCAGGTTGGTGAGAGGGGGCAAGGAGCGACCGCATAGAACGTTAACCCGCCAGGTTCCTTTCCCCAAATCTTCGCCCCCAAACGGTACACCGCAAATATGATTGCACCGTTACATATGGTTGGATTACGGTGATAATTTGCGTGAAACATTTGGGAACCGATGATATGATGGCTCGTCATAAAGGCGCGTGTCTCTCTCCGGCCAAAATGCGACACAGCGTCGGTGCGTCATCCGATCAATGCGTGGAAAAAATGAAGAGCGCGACCGAGTTACAGCAAGAGGTGGATGGCCTCCGGGAGCGCCTGACCCAGTTGAGCCAGGCGAGCCTGCGCATCAACGGAAGCCTTGAATTCGATGCGGTGCTGCAGAGCGTGGTGGATAACGCGCGGGCGCTGACCGGCGCCCGCTATGCGGCGATGACGATCCTGGGCGAGGAGGGGCGGATGCCCGACTTCATCGTTTCGGGGATGAGCCAGACGGAGCACCAGGGCCTCTGGGATATGCCGGAGGGCCGCCCGTTTTTCGAGTATCTCAGCGGGCTCGACGCTCCCCTGCGGGTGGCGGACGTGGCGACCCTGTTTGGAAACCTGGGCCTACCGGAGTTTCTCCCCTCGGTCTTGGTGACGTCGCTGCTGGTGGCGCCGATCCTCCATGGCGGAGTTGTCTCCGGCACGATCTACTTGACTAAGGGCGAGGCGGGCCAGGAGTTCACCCGGGAGGACGAGGAAACGCTGGTAATGTTCGCATCGCAGGCGGCACTGGTCATCGCCAACGCCCGCCAGCATCGCCGCGAACAGCGGGCCCGGGCCGACGTCGAGGCCCTGATCGACACGTCCCCAGTCGGCGTGGCAGTGTTTGACGCCAGGACCGGAGCCCTGATGTCATACAACCGGGAGACGGAAAGGATCGCGAGCGCCCTGCACGACCCGGGTGGCCCCTTGGATGAGCTCCTGGCCGTGCTCACCTTCCAGCGGGCTGACGGCCGGGAGTACTCGTTGCGGGAACTGCCCTTGGCCGAGGCGATGGCCGCCGGCCAGCGAATTCGCACTGAGGAGGTCGTCATCCGGGTTCCTGACGGTCGCAGCGTGACCATCCTGATCAATGCCACCCCCATTCACTCCCGGGAGGGTGTGGTCGAGTCGTTCGTCGTCACGATGCAGGACATGACCCCTCTGGAAGAGACGGAGCGATTGCGGGCCGAGTTCCTGGCGATGGTCAGCCACGAGCTGCGGGCTCCGCTGACCTCGGTCAAGGGATCCGTTTCCAACCTGCTGGATCCCACCGCGTCCCTGGACCCCGCCGAGGTCGCCCAGTTTCACCGGATCATCGACACCCAGACCAACCGGATGCGGGACTTGATCGGTGAGCTCCTGGACGTGGCTCGCATCGAAACGGGGGCGTTGTCGGTCGCTCCGGAGCCGACGGAATTGGCTGCCCTCACCGACGAGGCCAAGGGCCTCTACCTTTCCGCGGGAGGAAGGAACAACATCCGCGTGGAGCTGCCTGCGAGCCTTCCGGAGGCAATGGCGGACCGGCGGCGCATCGTCCAGGTGATCAACAACCTCCTGTCCAATGCCTCCAGGCACTCTTCGGATGCAACAGCCATTCGGATCACCGGTGAGGCGGAAGGGCCCCACGTTAAGGTTTCGGTCATAGACGAGGGCCGTGGCATCCCGGCCGAACGGATTCCCCAACTGTTTCGGAAGTTCTCACGTCTCGAGGCGGAGGACCAGGGCGGAGATACCGGCCTGGGGCTGGCGATTTGCAAGGGCATCGTCGAGGCCCACGGCGGACGCATCTGGGCGGAGAGTGATGGGCCTGGCCTGGGAGCGCGCTTCGCCTTTACGCTTCCCATCGCCGAGGTCGCCCCAGCCGTCTCCCGGAACAGGGGACGCCGGGGAGCGCTTCGTGGGGCGGGGCGGGCCGACTTCCGTTCGCGCATCCTGGTGGTCGAAGACGACCCGCAAGCGCTCCGCTACGTGCGGGACCTCCTGACGAAGGCGGGTTTCACTCCGGTTGTTACCGGCAACCCAGATGAGGTGACCAGACTCGTGGACGAGGAGGAACCGCACCTTGTTTTGCTGGACCTCATGCTTCCGGGAACTGACGGGATTGAGTTGATGCAGACCGTTCCCGCTCTCTCCGAGGTGCCGGTCATCTTCCTTTCCGCGTACGGTCAGGATCAGATTATCGCCAGAGCCTTCGAGATGGGAGCGGCCGACTACGTGGTCAAGCCGTTCTCGCCCACTGAGCTTACGGCGAGAATCCACGCGGCCCTGCGTCGACGGCACGCAACGCCGAGCTACTCGGCCCAGGCGGAACCTTTTGTCATGGGCGACCTGACGGTTCACTACACGGAAAGAAGAGCATCACTGGCCGGCTACCCTCTGGAGCTGACAGCTTTCGAATACCGGGTGCTCGCCGAACTCGCGGCCAACGCGGGCAGGATCATGACCCATGAACAGCTGGTGCAAAGGGTTTGGGGCTACGACCACTCCGGCAACTCGGGTCCAGTGCGCGCCATCGTCAGGAGGCTGCGTCGCAAACTGGGCGACGACGCTGGCGATCCCAAGTACATCTTCACCAAACGACGCATCGGATATTGGATGGATAAAGGCGTGTAACGGCTGCCTGACCGACCCGAGTTTTTCATCGGTGTCATTGTCAGGCATGTTCGATGTGAGGTGCGGTCTCCCGGCAGGGGTTTTCCAGCCATGTCCTGACCTCGCCCGCGACAGATGACGTGTCCGCCTTGATGTACGTCATGACTTCACCAGTCGATACATCGGCGAATATCACGGACCCTGATGCCGTTTGGGCAGACGAGCCGTTAGAAATTGCCTCCGTGATCTGCGAGAGTTCAGTCGACACAGCCCCCGCCGTCGCGGCGGCCGTGCGCGGATGCGAATGTGCTTCATTCACGTCGCTCCGCTGGATGATGGGCAGCACGCTTCCCGTGGGCATTGTCCATGCGTCGGTCGTATTTGCCACGGCAGTTCCGCCGCGCGCCTTTATTTCGTCCGACAGCGATTTAGTTTCCGTCTGAGTGGATGCCAGCCTAGCGTCTGACACGAATGGACTTCCAAGGTCTCGCCTACTTCCTGTCGTCGAGAATGCTTGTCCAGCACGGCAAGGAGGCTTGGCTCCACATGGAACGTGTTGTCTCCCAGGTCCAGAGGCTGGGGCGACGACGATGCAGCGCCCTTCGCAACGGTCATCGCTTGTGCCCACGGCGGCGTACCGAACCAGAGCAATATGCCGGCTATCAGCAGGCACAGCGCACTGCCAAGGGCGAGTGTCCTGACGTGTATTCTTCCTGTCATATCCTTCTTCCTGTCTGCATTGAGAGACCATGCAACCCACGCGGATAACATGGCCGCCAATCGAGAGATGAGCCGCGGGAATGATTTCTCTCTCGACCTGCCTGCTTTGATCAGGGATACCGCCAAGGGTGGTTCCAGCACAAAACGGCTGTCCCGACGATCACACCGTATGCGACCACCGAGCAGATGATTGCCCAAGCAATGGCATACTCCTCCCGCTGATAGCGGTCGATGATTCCAGTGTTGTATATGGTGACGATGCCGATGATGCACGCGGCATAGTCACCCAACACGGCTATCACCCCTGCTCTTCGGATGGTTTCGGTTCCACCCCGGTCCCGGACAGCCAAGATTGATGCGGCAGTTACGACCGCACCTATCGCTGCGGGGGCGACCAATATCACCGCCGCCATAACGAGTGAGCCGTATGTGAAAAGTTCCTGCTCCCACCACATGAATCCTTACCCCGCGTTTTCTCTTCGAACATCGGGCGCCCGTCTACCCGCATGCGGGCAGACGCCACGAATGGTCTTGACGCTCCCTGGCATACCACAGGTGCGTCAAGGCATCGGCCCGGCAGACCCTCCATACGACGGCTCGGTCCGTCATCACGATCACCTCCTTGCCCTTGGATTAGCCCAACCGACAGGTTTGACCCCGCCACGGGAATGAGTTCCACCCCATCGGTCTCGTCGCGCGGGAAGGCATTTGTCGTGTTGATGGCCATGAATCTTGCAAATGCTTATGTTCGCTCAACTGCTTTCCCAGTGGCTTTCGGGGTGCGTCCGTCGATGGGCGACCTCATCTCACCCTGAACCCGCCGGATTCGGATATCCAAATCGCAGACCGTGGATCATACGCATCCAAGATGATTCCAACGTTACATTTGACGAGGAAGACTTTATTATGATGTTCGCCCCCCAGGCCGCGCTGGTAATCGCCAACGCCCGTAGGCACCGGGGGAGCAGTGGGCCAGGATGAACATGGAGAAGCTGATCGACACGTCGTCGGTGGCGGTGCTGGTGTTCGACGCCAGGACGGGGGTCCTGACGTCACATAACCGCGAGGCCACGAGGATGGCCGGTGAGGTGGCCCCCACGGCCGAAACCATGGAGGAAGTGCTGGCGGCGGTGAGCATCCGGCGGGCCGACGGGACCGAGATACGGGCCGCGGAGATCCCCCTTCAGCAGGTGATGACCGACGGGGATAGGGTGCGAGTGGTTGCCCTGTCTGCCCATTAAAACAACGCTGCCGGTCCACTAACCCGATGCCAAGCTGGAATGTACATTTGCCAGAATCCCTTAATTCTCCCTCTCCCTTGAGGGAGAGGGTTGGGGTGAGGGTGAATTCCTGGCGATCAGGGGCCTTGGCAGATACAGGGCGCGCCCCCACCCTAGCCCTCCCCCGGAGGGAGAGGGAACTGCACATCTCACCTTGGCTTTGGTTTAGTCATCATCGTAGACCTTGATAAACACGGGGAACGGATAATCATCGGGGTATTCCCAGGGTGATTCGAATTCGAGCAAGACATAGCCGATTCGATTGGAGCGCCTCGTGGTGTTTTCGGTGGCCGTGAAGGTGAATGTCTTTTTCGTGTCGGTTGTACCGAAAGTCAATACTCTGGGTACGCCGCTGTATTCATTACTGGGCAGGTGGTAGAAGTGGTCCGTTGGCAGGTAGCTGATGGCCGTATTCACGATGGAGAACCTCAACGGAGAAGAGGGCGCTTCCCGCAGTCTGACCGAGATGGTGACGCTGTCGCCTTCCTCAATAGAGTGGCGCTCCCTGTCGAAGGATACGGTGTAGCCGTGGTCAATATCATTGATGTTAACTCTGGCAGAGGGCCCGAGACGCGGACCATACGCCGTTGTTGACATTTCCAGTGTGACATACTCATTGGGGTCGTTGTCCACGTCCTTTTCCGTGGCGAAGCGCAGTCTTGCAGTGGTCTGCCCGGGAAGGAAATAGACAGACTCATCGGTACGGTAGTCAGGGGTACCTGCATGGCTGCATTCGCATTCATGCGAGATGTAAACCCACACCAGATTCTCGGGAGCTTTACTGAGATTAATCTCCAACTGGGTGCCCACCCCTTCACTTATCCAATATGTAGGTTGGCCGAAACTGGCTGTCAACAGGGTGGTCACCGCCTGGTCTGAGAAGCTCGCGGTCTCGTTGTTGAATTTGTCCTTGAGCTTGTTGTCGTTGCCGGAGGAGGGCTTCGTATAGCTCACCTTGATGTTGGTTTCGGTAGCCACCTGGGGTTGGGACAGCGTGAGGGTCACTGTTTTCCCGCTGATGGAGGGGCTGCCGGTCAGGGATGCCGTCCTCTCCGTGCCGCCCACGGTCTTCTTCACCGTGAAGGCGGTGTTGTCCAGCATTGAGGCCGCAACAAGCGCCTCGCTGAAGGTGATGACCAATTCAGTGCCGGCCAGCGTCGCCGACAACGCCTCCGGCGGGGCGGTGTCGTGGCCGAGATAGAGGGTGCGCACGGCCTGGTCGCCCCAGTTCGCCCAACCGGACAGGCTGGTGTTCAGGGTCTTCCAGTGTGCCGTCCACTTCGTACCTGCGGAGAGAGTCGCCGCGCTGAAGGGAGGCAGGGCTAGGTCGCACAGGTAGAGGGTGAGCTTGCTGTGGTGCGCCTGTTGTACGCTGTTGCTGGTTCTGAACAGAAAATCGTTGTTGTTGTATACATACAGGTCGGTAATCGTATACTCGGTCCCCGCGACAGTGAACTTGTTGGTGTCCAGCTCGCCGAAGGAATCGGCGATGAAGCCGACGTTCTGCGAGTTCTTCCCGACCGTGACCTTGCCTTTCCAGACCTGCTTCTCGCTGAAGGTGTAGGCGGGCGGATTGCAGGTTACCTCGGCCAAGACGGTGCCGCTGCCGCTGGGAACGGCCGCGCTGGTCCGCATCTCCGAGGCGCCCCCGCTGTCTGTGAAGCTGGCCTTCACCTTGATCTTCTTGCCCACGTCGTCGCCGGTCAGCGTGTAGGTCTTGCCGGTGGCGCCGGAGATGTCGGTCTCGGTCACGCCGTCCACCCGCACCCACTGCCAGGTGAATTGCGACTCGGCCGGCAGTCCGTCGGTGTCGGCGATGGTTCCCTTGGCAGCGGTGAGCACCGCCGGCACCCGGTACGCGTTGGGGACCGAGATCGCGGGCTCGCCTGTGGCCGCGGCCCTCGTGGTTTTGGTCCCTTCCGCCTTCTTCGGCTCCACAGGCGCGGCAAGCGTAGTGGCGCTCACGGTGGAGCGGGGACCAGCCCCGTCCAGGCTCAGCGCCGACACAGCGTAGTGGTGGGTCGTCTCCGGGGATACCGTGCCGTCGGTATAGCTCGCCACGGCGCTGCCCGTGTCCTGCGCTATCACCGACAGATTTGCGGCGTCCGCTCCCCGCAACACCCGGTAGCCGGTGATGCGGCTGTCCTGCGGGTCCGTCCATGTGAGCGTGACGCTCTCGTGGGAGACTGTGCCCGCAATGAGGCCAGCGGGAGCGGCCGGCGGGTCGTCGCTCACCCGGGTCCTCACCACCCCGGTCCATGGGCCGCTCCGGGAGGCGCCGTTTTCACCCCCGCTGTTGTAGCGGGCGCGGGCCTTCACCCGGTAGGTGTCGCCCTCGCCCAGCCCGGTCAGGGCGACGGACGTGGCGTCGCCGCCGGGGTACTCGTTGCCCCGGTGCGTCTCATTGTCGTCCTTGTAGGACGGGAACTCCAGGTCGTCTTTCGCCCAGAGGACCCGGTAGCTGTCGGGGGCCGGGCTGGGCGTGATCCATGCGATGGTGAGTTCGCCCGGGCTGGAGCTGGAGAGGATCAGGCCGGTAATCTCGCCATTTTCCGGTTCCGGCGTGGATTCCGGGGTCGGCTCTGGTGTAGGCTCGTGGGTTGGTTCCGGCGTGGATTCCGGGGTCGGCTGTGCGGTAGGCTCCGGGGTGGGCTCGGGCGTGGGTTCCGGAGTAGGTTCGGGCGGGCTGGATATGGTGATGGTTGCCGTGTCCGACCACGGCCCGCTCCAGGGAGAATCCTCGTGCTCGCCGTCGCTATAGCGCGCCCGCACCCGCGCCTGGTACTCCGTGCCCGGGTTCAGGCCGTTCACACTGTGGGCGGCGGTGCTGGGATAGGCATTGCCCTTGACGGCGGTGTTGGCGTCCTTATAGGAAGGAAAGCCCTCGCCGGACGGCGCCCAGACCACGCGGTAGTCCGTGGGATCTTCACTGGGCGCTTCCCAGGCTATAACCAACTCGCCCGCATTGGGGCTGGACAGCCGCAGGTTGGATACGGCGCCCTCATCGCTCTGGGCCTGGGCGGCCGGGCCTCCCAGCAGGAGGACGGCGATGATGGAGATGACCGCCAGGGCGGCAACTGCTGTCAATACTCGCAATAGGGTTGCGCGCGCAATCGTTCTGTTGTCCTTCATCTGCATCGTTATAGCTCCATCTCAACCCGCCATTACGGGCCATGCGTATTGACCGATGGGCGACGCCCGCTATCCTGCGGACCGCGCGCATCTTCCCGCCTCCGTCGCTGCGGAGGATCGGCGGTATAGCCTATGCTAATGATGTGATCTGAACGTGATATTTAGTGGTATTACGGCGATAATTTACGTGTAATTCCACAGCTGTTCGCAGCTGTGTTGCTCAAGCCCGGGGCGACCTGTCGTCCTGTTGCCCCTCCGTACCAAGCGGCGGCGTTCGCCGCGACGCAGGCCCCACCGGCCGGAGCGAATGAGCTGGCCACGCCGCCGCCGAACGAAACGGATGAGCTGTAGCCCGAAGCCTGAATCCACCGAAGCGATACGGTGGCGGCGGTGAGACGAGGGATGAGGTGTCAGGAAACGGGCTGGCAGTGGCCTGATGTCGGTGAGATGGACGCTGCGGAGTGTGGCGGCCACGGCAGAGGGGTGTTTACGGCCTGTGGTAGCGGAGCTGGGCGCGATTTTCGGCGCAAATCGCCGGCGGAGACCGTCAGGGATCCAGCCTGTGCGCTGATCGCCCAAGCGTTGGGCGTCATGGTGGACAGGTCAAATGCCGAGGACGGCGATCAGGAAGGCAGCGGCAGGGCGCGCAGTCTCGCCAAGGCGCTGCTGAACTGGTTTTGCCAAGGCCAGTTGTGGAGAAGATGCAGGGAGAGACCCCGCGCCGAGCTGGTGATGCGTCCGGCCAGGGAGAAGAAGCGTCGCCATAGGGTCTTGGTGGTTGCCATCGGCTCACCCAGACCGATGCGAGTGGCCCAGCGCACCGGGTTGCGGGCGATTACTCGCACCGCCAACCAGGTGGCGTTGGCGGCGAAGCGTCCTGAGGGGAGATGGTTGAGCCCCACGGCGTACTTGAGAGTGCGGATGGCGTTCTCGATCTCGGCGTGGCGGCGATGATCGGCCTCCAGTTCCAGAGTGTCGCCGTCTCTGTCAGTGATGAGGCGTGATAGCTGCATTTAGTAAGCAGGGCCGGCTGGGTGCCGGGCGTGGGTTTCACCCGGCGGAGGATGAGGCGCACCGGTACAGCGTCGGGCTCGCTGGAGAAGGGAGTGTAAATGGTTTCCGCCACGTCAGCGGCGCCCTCCATCCAGTACGGGATGGCTGTCCACTCCGCCTCGGGAATGGCCTCGATGAGGTTGCGCAACTGGGCGTGCTGGCGGACAGTGATGGAGTAGCGGACCTTCTGGTCACGACAGGCGGCCACGATGGGGTGAGCGCAAAAGCCGCTGTCTGCCCGCATGGTGAGCGGTCCGGTGGCTCCGGCATAGCGCACTCGGCTCACCGTTCCGCGCGGGAAGTTGGCGGCGCTCCGAGTCCGCCTGGGGCGGATTGGCCCGACCCTTTCGCAGCCTTGGCATCAATACGTCGCCGGTGCCAGGGGCGATGGCCAACAGCGGGTGATAACCCCGCTGACCGGCGTAGTTGTGCCGGCGGGCGCCCTCCTTGGCCAGACCGTAGGTCCCGTCTGCCTGCGGCGGATGGAATCAAGGCCCATAGTCAACGGATCATCGCCCGGACCAGCGCCAGCCGCCCACGCCCTGGCCAGAACCTCACGGGTCACCCGGTCCAGTTGACGCGGGTGGCCCCACCGGAAACTCCGCAAGAAAGTGCCCAGGGTGGTTGGCGCCTTGACCGCGCATCCCAGCACCCGCTCCGTCCCGCCAGCGCGCAGCTCGTCGGCGTCGTCAATACAGTCACCACCGGCCAGCGCCGACAACACCAGGGTCAGCAGCTTGTCTCCTGCATTCGCTCGACCCGGCGCATCACCCAGGTCAACGTGGCGGTCCATCAACTCGCCCAGTCCCAGGTGATGCGCCAGGGTGACTGCCAGGATCAGCGGATGGCACAACGCGCAGTTGACGCTCTCTGATCGACAGTGGCATTGCGGCGGATGTGGCTCGCTGTCGAGCGGGACTGCAACGCCGCGCTAAATTTGGAACCAATGGCCGGGTTCGAGCTTCCCGGTTTCAGGACATGGAGACTGTGTAAGTCCGGCTATGCCGGCAGTGGCCTGTGAAGCGTCAACCAGCTCTGCATCCATCCGCCAGTCGCCAATCTCGAGATTAGGTCAGATAAAGCAGCTTAGCGCAGGTCTGGAATAGTGGCCGTGTCCGTCGGAGATTTCGGTGTACCGCTTGCCTGGCCTCGGAAACCGTTGGCCAGTGTCTATTCGCTCGGACCGGAAACGATCAACTTCAGCGGGGTGGACAGCATCCGACCGTCTGCGGTGCAGATGGCTCCCTGAACCTCGCAGTCGGTGGTGGCGGGCAGCACCACCGTCACGTCGCCGTCCCCGGACGGCTGCACAGTGATCACCCAGTCGACGTTGCTGGGCG
>JAJDTP010000030.1 GCA_022827095.1 Dehalococcoidia bacterium | reverse complement strand
AACCTCGCAGTCGGTGGTGGCGGGCAGCACCACCGTCACGTCGCCGTCCCCGGACGGCTGCACAGTGATCACCCAGTCGACGTTGCTGGGCGGGTCATCCCGATTCGCGTTGATCACCTCCCCGCCGGTCACCGTGAAGGCGTGGTCCCGCAAGTTTGTGTATCTGACGGGGAACTCCTCGGAGAACTCCAGCTCGAAGGTGAAGACATCGCTCCCATCGTGGGAGGCCGGCTCATTGTAAGCACTTACCGTTAACGGAGACGGCGCAGCAGCCACCGCTCCCGTTGCCGCGCTGGTGAGCGTTTCCTGATTGCCCCGGTCGTCGGTGAAGGCGACCCTGACCTTGATGGTCTTGCCCTGATCGGCGGCCGCCAGCGTGTACGTGCTGCCCGTAGCGCCGCTAATGTCGGTGTCTGTGCTCCCGTCATTGCTAACCCACTGGTAGCCGTAGGACACGTTGGCCAACCCGTCGGCATCGTTGATCCCGGAGGTGTCCGCCGTCAGCTTCTGATCCACCCTTGCAACGCCGCCGATGGTCGGCGCTCCCGTTGCCAAACGGTTGGGAGGGGCCGCCACAATCAACGTCAGCGGGGTGGACAGCATCCGGCCGTCTGCGGTGCAGATGGCCCCCTGGGCCTCGCAGTCGGTGGTGACGGGCAGCACTACCGTCACGTCGCCGTCCCCGGACGGCTGCACAGTGATCACCCAGTCGACGTTGCTGGGCGGGTCATCCCGATTCGCGTTGATCACCTCCCCTCCGGTCACCGTGAAGGCGTGGTCCCGCAAGGTTATGTAGCTGAAGGGGAACTCCTCGGAGAACTCCAGGTCGAAGATGAAGACATTGCTCCCATCGTGGGAGGCCGGCAGATTGTAGACACTTGCCGTTAACGGGGGCAACGCGGCAGCCACCGCGCCGGTAGGATTGCTGGTCAGCGTCTCCTGATTGCCCCGGTCGTCGGTGAAGGAGACCCTGACCTCGATGGTCTTGCCCACGTCGGCGCCCACCAGGGTGTAGATGCTGCCCGTAGCGCCGCTGATGTCGGCGCCGTCGGCCAGCCACTGGTACGTGAACGTTGCGTTCGTCATGCCGTCTTCGTCGGCTATGCCCGTGGTGGATACGGTGAGGGTCTCGCCGACCCGTGCCGTACCGGTGATAGCTGGCGCTCCCGTTGCCGGACGGTTGGAACGGGCCGCCACGGACGACGTGGCCGCGCTGGTCAGCTCCTCGCTGTTGCCTGCGTCGTCGGTGAAGGTGACCCTGACCCTTATGGTCTTGCCCTGATCGGCTTCCACTAGCGTGTAGGCGCTACCCGTAGCGCCGCTGATGTCGGTGTCTGTACTCCCGTCATTGCTAACCCACTGGTAGCCGTAGGAGACGTTGTCCAATCCGTCGGCATCGACTATGCCAGAGGTGTTGGCCGTCAGCGTCTGGCCCACTTGTGCAACGCCGCTGATGGTCGGCGCTCCGGTTGCCGGGCGGTTGGAACGGGCCGCCACGGACGACGTGGCCGCGCTGGTCAGCTCCTCGCTGTTGCCTGCGTCGTCGGTGAAGGTAACCTTGACCTTGATGGTCTTGCCCACGTCGGCGGCCGCCAGCATGTACGTGCTGGAGTCGGTGCCGATATTGGTCTCCGTGCTGTCGGGGGCCAACCGTATCCACTGGTAGGCGTAGGAGACGTTGTTCAACCCGTTGCTGTCTGAAATCCCTGACGTGTCCGCAGTCAGCGTTTCGCCCACCTGCGCCGTACCCGCGACCGTCGGAGCGCCGGTGGCGGGACTGTTGGCAGCAGAAGCCGCAGATACCGAGTCGGTCGGTTGGCTGGTCAGTTCCTCGCTGTTGCCTGCGTCGTCGGTGAAGGATACCCGGACCGTGATGGCATTGCCTTCGTCGGCGTCCACCAGCGTGTAGGTGCTGCCCGTAGCGTCGCTGAACTCGGTGTCGTCGGCCATCCATTGGTACGTGAACGTCGCGTTCGTCATGCCATCTTCGTCGGCTATGCCCGTGGTGGATACGGTGAGGGTTTCACCGACCTGTGGGGTTCCGGTGATCACAGGCAACCCCGTCGCCTCGTTGTTGTCAGGTTGCGTTTCGTTTACCGGTCCGCGCACGGTGAATTCAACAGCCCGGTCCAGCTGAATGCTGCCCCCCAGACAGATGGCGCCTTGGGCAGTGCAGTCTGTGGAGACCGGCAACAGGACGGTCACATCCGCGTCCCCTGACGGCTTCAGGGTAATCTTCCACTTTAAGTTACTGCCCGCCTCCTTCCTTTCCACATCGGTAATCTTGCCTTCGGTGACCGTCAAAACGTGATCCCGGAGGACGGTGTATCTAATGCTGGGCTCCGTGGTGAAGTGCAGCTCGAAGGTGAAGGCGGTGATCCCGTCGTGAGAATCCGGAACCCCGTGATAGCTGGCTGAAATTGTCGCCCCCGCTGCCGCCACCTCCATCGAGCGCCGGCTGACCACTGATTTATTGCGTCCCTGTTCGTCTTGGTAGCTCATCCGAAATCTGAACGTCTTGCCCTCATCGTCGTCAGCAAGACTATAGGAAGAACCGGTGGCATTTGGAACTTCCTCGTCTTGGGTTCTATCGTTCGAAATCCATTGGTAGGTAACCGAATCTGCAACGATCCCGTGGATGTCTTTGTAGTCGAACCGGTCCGCGGACAGCGTCTGCCCGACGATTGCTTTGCCGGCAACAACTGGGCGGCCAGTGAGAGGGGGCCGCACCCCAGCCGGATAAGGAATCACCGGTGTGAGTTCGCTGGTCACTGATTCGTCGAAGCCGTCGTCGTCGGTGAAAAACACCCGCAGTTTCAGTGCCTTTCCAGCGTCCGCCCGCCTGACGACGTAAATATATTTGTCGTAGGGATACGGGTAGGGAAGGATCTCCTCGATCTCGGAATACGGATCAACGCTTAGCCACTGATAGAGGTATAGCCTCGGCCCAATCAATCCATTCGGGTCATCAAAGTTGCCTCCCGATCTTAGCTCGTAACCGATGCGCGGCGGCCCGCCGTCAATGCGGAGCGATCCGGTTGGCGGGTGATTCGTGGGCGGCGGCGGGGGCACGTATTCGCCCACGGCGTTGGCGAAAGTTGCCGACACCGCCCTCATGCACACTATGTGCCCGTTTGACCCTATGCATCCATTGTCGACGTAAGTCACCGTGACTTGGAGAAACTTGTTCAGGTCCTGTTCTGTGGGGGTATAGTGTTCGTTGTCGCCGCTAGAGAGAACGGTAAACGGGCCGTCAGCGCTGTCCCCCCTGGACCACATGATCTTGCGGATGATTATATAGCCGTCCGGATCCTGCAACTGGTATGTCAGCTGCTGGCGCACCCTGGGCTGGCTCGTTGACGGCACGATGACTCCCGGGTCGTCCGTATCCTTGACAAGGATGGTTACCTGGGTGGTCGAGTCGGTCGTTGGCTCGGTTTGCTCATTCCCAGAGGCATCCTCTCCGTCCGTTACGCCGACGGTGATGGAGTATCTTCTGCGCGACTCGTAGTCCAGATTGTCGCTCGACTTGACGGTTATCTCGCCGGTATTGGCGTTGAGCAAAAACACATCGTTGAATGCACCAGCGTTCCCTCCCCCGAGTGAGTAGGTCAGGGAGTCGCCATCGGGCTCGCGCGCCAACACTTCCCCCACTAAGGTGCCTTCGCTGGAGTGTTCGGTTACCTCGAACTCATACGAGCTGTTTGATCCGTAGCAGGAGGAGCTCGAGAAGGACGGGGTTGACATGGTGGGAGCATCGCCGGAAGCGTGGATCTCCATTCGGATGACGTGGCCGTCAACGTAAAACGGTTTCCATCCATTGTAATCCATCAGCGAAACATCGGCGATTGCCCAACCACCCTCGCTTGCCGCGTCCTCATCATGCGAATTCGTTGTTCCCAGTCTAAAGAAGGTGCGATCCAGTTGATATACCACGACCCAGTAGATGGTGTCGGCGGCCAGTTCGAATCCGTTGGTTGTGAAGTCCTCGGACGTCTGCGACCAACCGTCTATATTCGATGGGTTGGTCAAGGTATGCAGCTTCTCCCCCGGTCTGCCCCCATCGTTGGCGTGAATACTGACCGAGACCACTGATGCAGGGAGGTAGGCGCCGGCCATGTGGGTTTTCGCGTAAAGACGTACCTTTTCCAGGGTGACTGCGACGTTGCTTGTACAGAACGACTGCGCTGCGGACCTTCCGTTTGCCGTAGGGAAAGTATGCACAGACGCGGGCTGGCCCGTGTTGCTGACCCTGAGCGTTGCATCCCCCTGGGACAACGCGGGGGTTGCGTCGGCCAGTATAACCAGCAACGGCACGACAATGGGAATTGCCAGGAGAGCGCTTAGACGAAACCGATTGTTGTTGCTTGTCATTCTGCTTCAAGTCTCCCAGAAGGTCTTGCCTGGCTTACCAGGTCGCTCGAATTCGGCAACCCGATTGGTTCGTTGGATGGCGCTGCTGCGGAGGGAAGTCGGCGCGGCATTCCCCACGAAGCTTCCCTATGCCTCACGGCAGATGCGGAGTCGGCCAAGAGGACCAGACTCCCAGGTGCGGACCGCGACGAGCAAAATTTCCGTGCACCGGAGGTTTGTGCCGCTGACCGGACCCCGGTGCACATGGATCGAATTGGGAACATCCTGCCCCGATGACGGGAACCGTTCGCGTCAACAAATGCCATTTCTCCAGACCGCAGGTGTGAACGGAAGAGATTGCGTAACCACATGTTTCCCGATCCGGATGTTCACGGGCAGTCAGTACAGTGAATTTTCCTGTGCCCATCCGAAACACGCCGGACGTTGACTTTACACAGTAATTGTGAACATAACGTGGTACATATCCCAATATATGTGATATTTTGCGTATCATTTCCCAGAGCCCTTGAGGTGAATGAAAGGCGGGGGCTCAGGAAGAATGGAACCGGAGCAGCACGACCATGATGGCGTTCTCTCCGCCCGTACCGTCGCCGGCTCTGCGCTCGGCGGAATTCAACAGGGACGCCCATCCTGGGCTACGAAAAGTACGAATCCAAAACCGTCGGGCAGAGCCCGCAGACTCCGGCCTGGAATATAGAAATGCGGCGCGTCGGACAACTTACAGCCGACGAAACCTTCCATCCACCGGTGGGTGAGGCGGCTAATAGCCTCGAAGGCGCCGTGCGGTTCTGAAAGTCGAAGTGGTCCCGCTACTCAGAATCCGATGAAATCTGATAATCCACGCTGGAACGGACCGCCCCCACGGCGGGGCGGTCCGTTGGCCGTGGTCGGTCGATGGTTGTTCGGCGCCAACGTCGCCAAACCTTTGGGCTAGGGGTTGATGGTGACTTTGTATTCGTAGGGGAACCCGGGCAGTTCGGGGTGCGCCACGGACACGGTGAGCTCGGTGGCGCCATCGGATACCAGGGCGACCTGGTGGCCCGCCGTGTTGGCGTCGGCGTCCGGCATCGAGTACTGCAGGATGGCGTCGCCCTTGTCCGTGGTGGCGGCGACGGTCACGCTGGCCGCGCCGGGAGCGTTGACCTGGTACTCGAAGGTCTCGGCGTCGAAGCCGGACACCGAGGCGCCGTCGATGGTCAGTCCGTCGAGCCGGTAATCGGCGATGTCGCGGATCACGTTGCCCTCATCCCAGACGCCAAGTTCGAACTCAAACTCGATGTACGGGTCCACCTTGTGCACCTCTACCGCGTACACGCCGCGCGGGAGGACCGTTGTCAGCCAGGCGTTGTATTCGGGATTGTTGTAAGTAAAGTCAAGGGCCACCTGTGTGCCATCGGCCGAGTACAAGGCCATCACGTTATATCGCCATCTCACATCAGGTGGTCGGACCCGGAGGGTCACCTGGCCGAAATCGCGTACGAAGAGCCGGAAGTACTGTCCGCTCCGCAATGTCAAGGTGCTCCCGAGCCGCTGGGTCCCGTGGCAGTGTTCTGTCGTTGCCCAACCGTGTTCCATCAATACGGGTTCGGACCAGTCCACGGGGCCGATGTCGTGGTAGTAACAAAGGCGGGGCAAATCGAAGTTGAGCGGCCCGATGACCGACAGCGGGCGATTGACTTTTATGGTGTAGGTGTTGCGCGTGGTCTCGTCGGTGGAGGTGACCGCCACCACGACTGTGGTGACGGCCGGTTCGGTGGCGCCCGGCGGCGGGAGGTCAACTAGGACCTGGTGGCCGGACTTGTCCAGGTTGGCGTCCGGCGGCGAGATCACCACCCGGGCCCGGTCAATGGCGGCGGTGGCGGCGATGGTGACCTCCCTGGTGGCCCCGTCCACCTGGACGGCGTAGCCATTGGTGGCGGGGCTGAACTCGGGCGTCAATGCGACCTTGTTCTGCGAGACCTCACTAAGAACGTTTCGGCCCCATACATCGTGTATTGGTGGAACGGTACCGAATACCGGCTCGCTGAAGGACAAGGAGCTCAAAGTCGCGTCGGCGGAGGAGAATTCGCGGATGACGCTGACGGTGTAGGTCTTGGTGGTGACGCCGTCCGGGGCCGTAACCGCAACGGTGACGGAGTTAGGACCTTCCCGCAGTTCAATCTGGTGGCCGTCGGTGTATGGGTCAGCGTCGCCGGGGGTGACGGCCACTGCGGAGTTCGCCCGCGCGGCCGGCGCCACGATGGTGACGCGGGAAACGGTCGTTTCGACGTGTACTTCGTAGCCGGTATGCGACGGGTCGAATGCCGGCTCCAGGTCCCCGCTGCCGACCCCCAGTGCCGCCAGGTCCGCGTTGTCCGACGGCGGCGCCTGCCGATTGACCGTGACGGCGTAGGAGTCGACGTTGGCATCGTCAGTGACCAGGACCAGGAAGCTGGTCATGGTGGGTTCGGCGCCGGGGTCCGGCGCCGGGTTGAGGGCCACCTGGTGGCCGTCGGCGTCCGGTTGCGCGTCGATGGCGATGATCCTCGCGACGGCGCCGGTGGCGGGAGTTGCGCTCACCGTCACGTGGCCCGTGTCCGAGGCCACGGTGACTTGGTACTCGAAGATCTGGGCGTCGAAGGCGGGGGTCATCGCGCCGGGCGAGACGGTGAGGGCGCCGAGACGGGCGCCCGCCGCCGGGGGCGGCCGGTTGACGGTCAGGGTGTAGGTGTTGCGGGTGGCCCCGTCGGTGGCGGTCACGGATATGTAGACGACGGTCTGGGCCGGGTCGGACGCGCCGGCGGCGGGCGCCGCCACGTCCACCTGGTGGCCGGGCGCGACGGTATCCGTGTCAGGCGGGGAGACCACCACCACAGCGCCGGGGTCGGTGGCCGCCGCGCTGAGGGTGATCCGTTCCGTCGTGGGTTTGACCGTGGCGCTGTAGGAGAACACCGCCGGGGCCAGCGCCGGCGCGAAGGTCCCCTCGCTGAGGGACAACTGCGCCAGGCTGGCGTCGGTGGACGCGGCGCTGCGGGTGGCGACGATGGAGTAGACCCCGGTGGCTCCGCCGTTGGTAACGGTGACGGTGATGGTGTTGTCCCCCTCGTCCAGGCTCACCTGGTGGCCGGCCGTGTTGGCGTCGTCGTCCGGGGAGATGTCCACCATGGCATCGGCGGATGCGGCGTTGGCCGCCACGGTGATGGGGCTGTCCGCAGCGGCGATCTGGGCGGTATAGGCCGTCGTGGCGGGGTCGAAGGCTGGCGTGAGCGCGCCGGCGCTGATCTCCAACGCCGACAGCGTGGTGTCCGGCGGCGGCGCGGCTCGGGTCACGGTTACGGCGTACGACTCGATCTGCGTGTCCGTTGAAACCACTACCAGGAACGCCGTCTGGGCGCTCTCCCCATTGCTGCCGGCGTTGAGCGCCACCTGGTGTCCCGCCGTATCGGAGTCCGCGTCTGGCGCGGCCACCGACACCGAGGCGCCGCCAGCGGCCGTGCCCGCGACGGTAACCTCTCCCACGGCGTGGCCCACCGCCACGTCGTAGGCGTATGTGGATGCGGAGAACGCGGGTGTCAGCGTGCCCGGCGCAACGGTCAATGAAGCCAGCCGCGGCCCGGCCTGTCTGGCGACCCGGCTCTGGGCAACCGGCGCCGTCCCGCTCCCCGGGGATTGCGGGGGCGTGAGTCGCACCGTGTAGATGCTCTGCCGGCGATTGCCGTCGGTGGTGATCCGCACCACCACCAGCGTCTCGCGCCCGGGCGACAGTGTTACGGTGTTGTCGCCGCTCCTCCGGGTCTCGACGGCGCTGCGGACCGGGTCCTGCCCGGGCAGGAGACTGAACACCTCGGTGGCAGCCCCGGGCGGGGTGGACACGTCGATGCTGGTGCGGATCCTGCCCGGAGGCATGGGGGCGTCGTAGCGCCGCTGCGACGGATCAAACCCGAGGTCGGGCACGCCCTGCAATCCCAGCCGGGAGGCCGCCGCGGCGTCCCGGCGCGCGATGCTCAGCGAGTGAATGCCGACGGTGACGTTGTCCTCCGCGACCACCGTCACCGTCACCGCCGCGCCGTCCGCGCCCAGATCGATCTGATGTCCCGCCGCGTCGGGGTCGGCGTCCTCCGGGGATACCCCCACCGCGCACGCCGACGGATCTGCCGGCTCCGCGGCCACCGTCACCAGGTCCACCCCGGTTTCCGACGTGGCGGAGTGCGCCGTCGCCGCCGGATCGAAGCCGGCGTCCAGGGTGGCCCCCTGCAGGGTCAACGCTCCCAGCGACGCGTCGGACGACGCCCCCAGCAGACGGGAGTCGGCGCTCGAGACCGCTTCGACGCTCACTTCCACCCGGTCGCCCGGCAGCCAGTTCGCGCACCTGTTCTCCCACAGCCAAAGCCGCGCGCTGGCCGTCTGAAAGTACGTCCCGCCCACTGCGGCCCTCGACGCGAACTCCTGCCCGCCCGCGGTCACCACGAAATCCCGCTCGCTACCCGCATACATTACCGCCACCGCGTCGGTGAACGTGCCATGGGGCAGCTCATGTTCCCCGGGCATCCGCATCAGCCCCAGCAGCGTCGAATGCCCCCCGACCAAGTCCTGCTGCTCCGCCTCCGTGATCACGAAACTCCCCAGGCCGCCGCCCCGTATCGAATACCCCAGAACCGGACCGCTGCTCAAATCCCCGGACTCCACCGTCATCACGCCTTCATATAACACCCGGACCGGGTTCCCCGTAGCCTCCGGAGTGGGCTCGGGTGTGGCCTCGGGCGTGGGCTCGGCAGTCGGTTGCGGCGTCGACGACACCGTACCCCTGGCCTCCCGCCAGGGACCGCTTCCCGGATTCGAGCCGCCTTGATACCGGCTGCGCACCATAACCTTGTACTCGCGACCCTCGGGCAGTCCCGTCAGGCTCAGGGACGTGGCATGGGCGTCCGGATAGGAGTTGCCACGCAGGGTCTCGTTTTCATCCTGCCAGGAAAGGTAGTCAAGATCGGCCGGCGCCCAGGACACGCGGTAATCGTCGGGCCTCTCGCTGGGCGCGTTCCAGGTTATCACCAGTTGGCCCGGCTCCGGGCTGGATATGTCCAGGTTGGGAATAGCGCGCCATCCATCCTGAGCCTGGGCGCCGTTGCCCCACGCCAGCAGAAGAGCAATCGCCGCCATGACCGCCAGCGCGGCAAGGATGAGGCATACCCTCAGCAGCGCGGTTGGGGTGATGATGTCGCTGGCTCTCATGTGGCGCCCTCCGGTTTCGGTTTGGCTCTCCCGCCGCGGCCGGCGCGCTCTCGAGGATGGCGACTACGCATTCAGGGCGGTCCCAGGGGTTTGTGTCCCCGTATGGGCTGCTCGAGGCTTCGCGCAGAATCGGCGCCGCAACCCTGGCGCGGGCTGGCCGAGACGCCGTTTATCCTACCCACAGTATGTGATCGCAAAGTTACCTGCTGTCTATCTAGCGTTACAGTCTGCGTTGCATTTATGCGCGCCGGTCAGGGCTATCGCACATGGATGTTGGCGAATTGGGCGAGGATGTTGATGAGGAAGCCGTCGTCCCGGCAGGCCCTTTCCGG
Source organism: Dehalococcoidia bacterium (assembly GCA_022827095.1). Classification (GTDB taxonomy): domain Bacteria; phylum Chloroflexota; class Dehalococcoidia; order Lucifugimonadales; family UBA3495; genus Bin87. The sequence continues at coordinate 689 of JAJDTP010000030.1, read as the reverse complement.
TTCCGCGGCCGGTCTTCGTTGCAGGTCGCGTCCAACACCTAATGCCATCGGTTCTCAATTGCCCCATGTCCCCGCACAATGTCGTTGCAACGCCACGGCGGCCATGCCTGGCTCAGTCTGCCGCTGGTGGATAGCCGGTTTGCTCGCTGGCGCCGTCCTCGTGTCGCCGTGTCGCCAGGTTGCGCTCACCTGGCCCACCGCCTGAAAGCCAGGCCAGTCATGCCGCTCTTGCAGCCAGGCGATGCGATTGGTCAAAGTTCGGGGGCGGGCTGACGCTGGCAACCAGGGTTTCAATACGTCCGTGTCCCTTGCCAACCTGAGTGGTCTGGGCCACCGGCGTGTCCGGGTCGTCCAGAAACAGCTTTACGTCATCGTGGAGCGTACCCTGACTGCCCGTCAGCGCCAGCGCGCAGTCTCATCGTGACTCGAATTGGCACTACACGTTGGTGGTCAGGCCGTGGACTAACGGCGACCCATCGGTGTGCCGATTGCCTGGCCTCGGAACCAGTCGGCCGGTGTCTATCCGCCCGGACCGGAAACGGTCAACGTCAGCGGGGTGGACAGCATCCGACCGTCTGCGGTGCAGATGGCTCCCTGAACCTCGCAGTCGGTGGTGGCGGGCAGCACCACCGTCACGTCGCCGTCCCCGGACGGCTGCACAGTGATCACCCAGTCGACGTTGCTGGGCG
>JAJDTP010000008.1 GCA_022827095.1 Dehalococcoidia bacterium | reverse complement strand
CCGCTGGGCCACCTGTCCCAACACCAGACGCTGCTCTTCCGCCCAGGCGCTGACCAGATGCAGCGGCGAACACCCGGCGGACCGGTCGTAAGTACGGCGCAAGGTCTTGCCATCCAACGCCAACACACCCGCAATGCCTTCCGCAAACTGTTCCATGAACCCCAGAAACCACCACTGGAAAGCTTCCGTATCCAGCATCTTCAGCGCTCGGGAAAGGTGTCATGGCTGGGAATGCCGTTTTCCAGCTTCAGAAAGGATTGCGGCAAGTCCCGTTTGGAGTGGCCGTAGAGCTCCATCTCACTGCAGGGCCTGCCCCGTGCCGCGACACGGGTCTGGCCGCCGCTGACTACGGTGCACCGGGCGATGACCAGGATGTCGTACCGGGAATGGAGGCGGGCATTGACCGCGCGCGGGTCTTCCAAATCAGCAAATACATCGGCCAACTCGTTCATGGTGTCCTCCCCTCCGCCACGGTTTGGACAACATCATAGCCGGCACCTCAACTTTCATATGCAATAGCCCCGGCCGCGCTACAACTCGGCCGCCAACCGCCGTACCAGGTCCACAGTTGCTTGCCGGGTGTCGTCGCGTTTCAGCGCATACTCCAGCGACGCTCTGAGCAATCCCAGCGGATTGCCGCCGTCGTAGCGTGTTCCTTCGAACTCACACGCATAAACGGGCACGTCTTCCATCAACAGCGCCAGCCCGTCGGTCAACTGGATTTCGCCTCGGGCTCCCGGTGGCGTCCGCTCGAGACAATCAAAAACCTGAGCTGGCAGCAGGTATCGTCCCACGATGGACAGGTTCGACGGCGCCGTCCCGGGCGACGGCTTTTCCACCAACCCGTGTACCCGGTGCCGACCCTCGGCCGACGGTTCCGAATCAACCACGCCGTAGTTCTGCACCAGTTCCCACGGCACACGCTCCACCGCCACGGCTGCGGCGCCGTCTTCTCCGGTGACGGCTGCCATCATCTGCGAAAGGACGCCCGGCGAGTGGTCGACTATGTCGTCCGGCAAAATCACGGCGAACGGTTCATCGCCCACCGCCTCGCGCGCCGTGAGCACGGCGTGACCCAAGCCCAGCGGTTCGTGCTGGATCACAAATGACACGTCGGCCAGGTTGGCTCCGGATTGCACCTTCTGCAGGAGCTGCGCGTCTTCGGCCAGCCGCTCTTCGAGATCGGGTCGAGGCTGGAAATACTCAGCGATTCCTTCCTTGCCAGGGGACGTGACGACGATGACGTCGGCAATCCCCGCTTCGGCCGCCTCCTCGACCACGTACTGCAACATGGGCCGGTCGAGTATCGGCAGCAGTTCCTTGGGCACGGATCGGGTCACCGGCAAGAACCTGGTGCCGAGACCCGCTGCCGGGATGACCGCTTTTCGAACGGTGGCGCACATACGCACCCATCATAGCACGCGGGGTCCGCGCGACCGGGAGGCCAGTGTGTCCGGCCACCCGCCGTTGGCCCCCGGTTCGCGACGAAGGACGACTACTCGGGTTGGGAGAAGGACTCAGCGCTGTCGGCATGGCGCACTGGCGCCCGTCGAGTGCTTGCCAGATAAGCAATCACGATCATTGCCGGCATGGCAAGTATGATTATCCCGATGATGATGACCACGGTGAGTTCGGTGAAGCCCAGCTTTCCGAATAGAATGTGGCTCAGGGCCGCCATGATCCACTGGAGCAGGGTCGGGTCCGCCTCTCCGTGATGACGCCCAAGGGACGCCAATATGGCAACGAACGCTCCTCCGCCCATCGCGGTCACCTGCCACCTTCACGGTCGATTGGCGACCCTAATATCGCCCGCCGGCTCCTGCCGTCGCCAACTGCGGGCCGGCCTCGGCCGGACGCGAATTGTACCGGCTGGAATAGTGGTACTCCTTTATGCTGTAGGCCATTATCGCCGCCGGAATCAGGGTGAGACCCGCGATCAGGAACGGCCAGAAATAGCTGTTGCCAAACCACTCGTAGGCGTAACCGGCGAACTGGATGCTGAAGAACGACCCGATCTGATGCGAGAAAAATACCCACCCGCTGATTGTTCCCAAGGCGCGGAATCCATAGACGTCCGCGGTCAGCGTCGACGTCAACGGCACGCTGGCCACCCAGGACATGCCGGAGAGCAGCGCGAACGCCACCAACCCCAGCATCCCGTAGCCGAACAGGGGTAGGAAGACCAGGCACATGAACGCCACGCCCCGGGTCGCGTACACCAGCGCCAGCACGTTCTTGCGCCGCATCCGATCCCCCATGAACCCGGTGATGATCACGCCCGCGGCGTTGAGACCGGTCATTACGCCGAACATCAGCGCGGCGAAGACCTTCTTGTCATCGAAGGTCATCCACAGGAAGTTGACCGTATCCGGCAGGATGTCCTCCGCATACGGTATGAAGTGAATGCTCAACAGACCCGTGGTAATGCCGCAAACTACGTATGCGCCTGACAACTGCCACATGGGCGGCGTCTTGAAGCACTGCCGCCAACTATTGACTTCGTACAGGCCGGACTGGCGTTGCTGTGGCGCACTCCCCGCCGGTGCGTCCTCCGGGTTGGGGTCACCGTCCGGGTTGAGCCCCAGCTCCGTCGGGCTTGGCCGGAGGAAGAATACGGCCAACGGGGCCGACAGGAACACGACCATCGCCCCCAGCAGGAACCACACTGTGCGCCAACCAACCAGTTCCACCCCGGCTATGTTCAGGCTGGTGTTGTCGATAATGCCCATCAGGTACGCGGCAAACGGGATCATCAGCAAACCACCGATGGAAGTCCCCGCCGCTGCCAATCCGGTCGCCTTGCTCCGCTTGCGCCGGAACCAGCGCACCACCAGGGCCAGCATGTTGGTGATCGACGCCGCGCTGAGGCAGGTGTTGATCACTATGGAGAACACCACGATGAACCACAGCAGGTCCAGCGGAATGCTGATTACGCCCAGGTTCAGCGAGTGCTGCAGGTCCTGCATGAACGCCAGGCTCATGATGGCCAGGCCCATGATTGACAACCCAATGCCGAACACTCGCCGCGGCCCGTACTTGTCGAACAGCGCGCCCATGATGGGCTGCATCGCCCCGTTGATGAGGAAACCGACCGACCCTACCCACGAAATGTCCGAGCGGTCCCACCCGAACGTGGGCTCCATTTCAGTGACAAAAAGGCCGAACCCTTGACGGCCCGGCATGGAAAGGAAGGAGACGAAGAAGCAGGTGGCGACGATGTACCACCCGAAATACATCGGAGCGGTGACCGGCGCTGCGGATTTGGTAGTCATACGCCCCCTGGGGTCGCAGGTTCCGTGAGGCGATGACAGGACACCGCCAAATATCGTGCCATCATAGCAGGCATCTCAACCTGGCGCTATCACGAGTTCTGGGCCGGAGGCGCTAAAACGGCCTTCCCATTACCCCTCTCGCGGAGGGCGACGGCGGTGATGAAATATCTCCGACAACGGTATCACCAACTCCTGCAGGAGTGGCGTAGTCAACACGTCACCCGGCCCAAGTACCGCCCGCTCCGCATACACGCCGCCCTGCAGTTCCAGTTGGGTTACGGTATCGTTGCGCGGATCTATGGGCCAGTACTCGGTAACGCCGGCTTCGGCATAGATGTGCCGCTTCCGTATCAAGTCCCGATTACGGTCACCGGAGAGGATCTCAACCACAATGTCGGGCGTTCCCTCTACTCGACTCCCGCCCACGATGCCCCGACTTTGCGCGAGGATGATGACAATATCCGGCTCGGGCGCCCGCTCCAATTCCCGGGACAGAACGGTGGTCATTTCGTGATAAAACTGCGCCGGCGGCTGGTCGAAACGGTCAAGGTAATCATCAATATGGCGGCAAAATTGACGCATCAAAAATTGGCGATCCGGGCTGCCTGACGCCATGATGTACAGCACTCCGTCGTCGAGCTCCCACTTTCCGTCGGTCTCGTCCAGGGCCAGGAAATCGTCCAGAGTCATTCGCATCCCGGTGCGCAGTTTCGCAGCCGAAGTCATCGCATCCTCCGCATCTGCCGGATACCCGGGCCAGTCAGTCGGCGGCCCCCACGGCGGCTGGAGCAGCCTGGTAGCGCACGGAATACTTCCGCTCCCGTATGGTGAACGCGCTGATCGCAGCCGGATAAAGGACTACGGCCGCGATGGAGAACGCAACGATGTAGTCGCCCGTGACCTCGCGCAGGTATCCGGCCAGCAGTACGCTGGTAAAGCCGCCCAACTGGTGGAACAGGAATGCCACGCCTGAAATTGTCGCCATGGATTTCAATCCGTACACCTCTGCGGTGAGCGACGACGTCAGAGGCGCGGTGGCAATCCAGGACAAGCCGGCCACAACCGCGAAAATGAGCATCCCCGCGATGACCGGGAACCCGGGCGTCAGCAGCGACGCCACCAGGATCACGTACCCGGTTCCGCGACAGAAGTAGACTGCCGTCAGCCAGTTCTTGCGCCCGCCGATCCGGTCTGAAATCCAGCCGGCTCCCGTGGCTCCCAGCGCGTTCAGGCCCGACATCAGCCCAAAGATCAGCGCCGCCGTCTGCGGGTTCACTCCCTCCTCGATGGCCATGGGCACGAAGTGAACCGCCAGCATGAAGGTGGTGCCGCCGCAGATGTAGTAGGAAAAGCTCATTTGCCAGATGGGCAATGACTTGAAAGCCTGACGCCAGTTTTCGGCAAACAGCGGTTGTGGCGGTGGCGCGGCGGCGCCCGATCCATCAGGCCCGCTTTCCGGGACGGGGTCTCCGTCGGGCGTCAGTCCCTTTTTCGCGGGACCGTCATGGAGAAACACGAACGCCAGGGGGATTCCCAGCACCAGAATCATCCCACCCAGGACAACCCAGGACAGCCGCCAGTCGATCAGACTGATCAGAAAAGCCACGAATGGCACCAGGACCAGGCTGCCCAACGACATGCCCGAGGCGTTTAGCCCAATGACCAGGCCCCTCCGCCGTCGGAACCACTTGCTCAGCATCGCGGCCGTATTGGTCATCGACGAGCCGCTCTGGCCCACCGCCGCGATCACGCCGAACATGGCGATCATGTACCAGATGCTGCCCGTGGCCGCCATCAGCAGCGTGGAAACTCCGACCACCACGATGCCCGTGATGACCACGATGCGCACGCCGATTCGGTCGAAAAGATAGCCCATAAACGGTTGCGTAACGCCGTTGAGCAACGCCCCAAGGGCCGCCGCCCACGACACAACCGTCCGGTTCCACTCGAACTCGGCTTCCATGGGGACCACGAATGCGCCGAAAGAATTGCGCGCCCCCATGGTCAGGAACGCGATGAACATGCAGGTGGCCACCACGAACCACCCGTAGAATATGCCCGGGCGTGCCGGATTATTCACCGCCATACAGCCCCCAATGCCGCTTTCGCTACGTTGCTCGCGGGTTAGGGCGGATTGTATGCCTACCGTGGTAGGGGCGCAAGGCAGATGTTGACCACCGAGGTAGCTAAGGTATCGCCGGGGGCATAAATTCGCGCAGTTCCAGCGTCACGTCGGGGAAAGCCTGGGGAGTAATGGCGCCATCGGCTGGAAAGGTGCGGACGGTAGTGTACGCAGTGCCCACGGGGTCGGTGCGGGCTTCGACTTCACCGGTGCGCAGGTTGGCTATCCAGAATTCGGGGATGCCGGCGGCGGCATAGAACTCTGATTTGGGGCCATAGTCATATTCCAGCGAACTGTCGGCTACTTCAATCAGCAGCAGCACGTCCTCCGGCGTCGCCGTCTCGGCGTGGTAGTCAGGTCGAGGGCGCAGCAGGACAACGTCCGGTTCCGGCATTCCATATTCATCCAGCTGTATGGAACCCTGCACACGCACAATGGCGCGACCCACCAGTGGCGGAACCAGCAGCGTAGTCAGCGCGTCGGTGCAGAAGAGGTGCCGGTTCCCGATTGCCGCCATCTGAATTATCTCCCCGGCCAGCAGTTCAACGTGTTCGTCTTCGTGCAGAATGCCGGCCTCGCCCATGGCCATGTACTCGGCCACGGTGAAAAGCCGCCGCTGGATTTGGGGCCGGGTTGCGGTAGTGGTCATGAGGTGGGCTCTGCTTTGCCAAAGACCTTGGTTTCCCGATTCTGCACGACTTCACCGCGCGCCATCAAGCCGCCCAGCACTGAATAAGTCAGATAATTTCGCTGACCGTCACGGATAGACGAGCGCAAACCCAACAAATCCGCGATTTGGGAGTTGCGCAGCCCGGCGGGATGGGCCTCCAGCAGCATCAGGATCGCGCTCTCGATATGCCGCAATCCTTCTTGTGCCAACACTCGGGCAGCCGTGTCATCGCTCATTTTGGGGTCGCCTCACCCGACACGTTACCCACATCCAACGAATTCTAGCGACAAATGCGCATATGATAGAGGGTGGCAAGATTCCAAGTGTCTGTCAACGCAGCCGTGACACGTAACGGTATCGCAATCTTCTTCCTGGCAGACCTGATTGCATCTGTCGCAAGATGACCGTTTGCAGTTGGGGCACGAATAGTCGATCATGGGGCACAGAAGACAATCGCAAATATAACAACCGACCACCTGATCCGGGCCGATGTCACCGTGCCACTCGCCACAAATATCACACAACGAACGAACCATGTTGCACTCTCCGAGTGGACGACCAACTTACCCGGGTTTGGTACGCAATTAGTGTAGACAACAGTACCGGTACGTTTTCCGTGGCAGCCTGCCACACCTTGTCGCTATCGACCAAGTGCGGGCGGTGTACCAGGAATGTTCGCATACTGAACAACGCCGTCCAATTGACACCTGGCATTGCCTCCATATCCTGTTCAGGAATGGCTTTGGCTGCGTCTGCGGCCAGACCCATTGCATGATAAAGCGCGAAACGGGCCGTCAGGTTGCCGTTCAAGTATAGATCAGCGTTGAGTCCGGTGAGTCTGATAACAACGTCACACCAGTGGGCCACACGCCCTAGTGAGGATGCTTGTGTCGGGCCGCGTTCATCCTCTAGCGTAAATGACATCGCGGCTTTCCTTGTCGCGTATTGCCCACTCTGCGCCTTCGGCGATGCGTTTCTCCAGAATGCTATCGTCCGTTATCCAGACTTTTGCACCCGTTGCCCTCTGTAGCGCCTCTACAACGCCGAAGTGGTGTTCGTTGAAGTGCCATTCATACTTGTCGGAGTCGAACTTGACGATGAGGTACAAGTCCACGTCGGAAAAGGGGTCAGGTTCCAGCCCGGGAACTTGGCGAACGGGTGGCCTGGTCTTACCGGTGTCAACAGCCATTTCATGGATGTTCCACCGCCGGCAGATTTCAGCGATCTCGTCCAATGACAGATCAGATTTAGTCAGTAGCGGCTTCCTTTTCAACGTAGTCATAGCCTGCTCTCCATTGGACGCACTATGGATTGCCCGGTATAAGCAACCCTAAACGTCCGTCAGCGCCGGCGAGGACGTGCCGGCGCTGTTGCCGGCCAAGTGGCCGAAGACCATGCCAACGCTCAGGCAGCCGCCGCCCCGGGTACCAGTTCATGGTCGTTTTGACCGCCTCATACGGGTTGCCGAAACTGCTACTCCCGCTGCGCCTACCGCTCCCGGAGTTGGTGCCAGTGGATTTGACCCGAGTTGATAATGTCGTCGATACGGCGGTCCGTGCGTACCGAAGCTACTACAGCGTGGGCCGGCAGTCCGGTAAAGCGGGTCAGGTAGCCGGCGTTGCGTATGGGGCGGTCGATGTCGCGCTGGTCGGCAGTGAAAGAGACTTCCACTGCTATGTAGTGGAACTGGCCAGCAGCGTTGGTGGCCTCAATAATCATGTCAGCCGCGCGAAAGCTGCGTAGATCACCGGGCGCAATGTCCGCAGTGTCATGATCGCGGATCAAATTCCTGATCTCACGCTGGCTGAGCTGCTTCTCGTATTCCAGTCCCAAGTCCTCTGCGATGGACATGGCCTGCTTTTCGGCAATGGTGGCGGCTCCGACGTCTTTAAGCCAAGTCAGATCGTCCGCAAGGCGATTGAATCGGCCATCCATCCGCTCCGTGAGTTGAGCAACTTGATCCGTGAGCCGGGCTAGTTGTTCTTCAACCTGCTCAACCCTTTCGGCCAGCCGGTCAACCCGCTCCGTGAGCTGGGCAAGTTGCCCTTCAACCTGATCTACCCGCTCGGTCAGCCGGGTGAAGAGTTGCGGCAACTCCAGCAATTCCCGCGTCAGGATTCGAGAGCGCACCGCTTCCATCAGATGCGGATTTTCGTCCAGCGTCTGCATCAAGCGTTCCACCGCTTGTATGTCGTCGATGGTAGCCATTGTTGCGCGCCCGGTCTGGGATGCGAGATAGATGGCTTAATCGTAGCAGGATGCAACTGCCGCCAGCACGCCCTAGACGTCCTTCAGCGCCAGCGCGTCCTCTCCGGCGCTGTTGCCCGCCAGGCGGCCGAATACCATGCCCGCGCTGAGGCCGCTGCCGCCCGGGTAGTTGTGATAGAACAAGCCGCCGACCATTTCCCCAGCCGCGTACAGGCCCGGTATCGGGTCTTGAGCGTTGGTCACTACCTGGCCGCGGTTGTTCACCTTGACTCCGCCGAAGGTGAAGGTGATGCCGGTGGTTACGGCCCATCCGCGATACGGGGGCGTGTCCAGGGTCTGCGCCCAGTTGGTCTTGTTGACCGCCAATCCTTCAGTGCAGCGACCGTCCTTGACCGTGGGGTTGTACTCGATGTCCTGTCGTACCGCTGCGTTGTATTGCTCCACTTCGCGGACCAGCCCGGCCGGGTCTATGTCCAGCATCCGTGCCAGTTCCTCGATGGAGTTGGCCTCCGCCGTGGTGGCCTGGGGGATCCAGTATTCGTCGCGGAGCAGGTGCTTCACTTTCTCGTCGAAGATCTGGAAGCACAGGCCCTGGGGCTGTTCCATCAATGCTCGCCCGTAGGTCACGTAGGTGTAGTTGCGGAAGTCCGCGCCCTCGTCCAGGAAACGCTCGCCATTGATGTTGACCATCAGGCCAAAGGGATAGGAGTGCTTCTGGAAAAGCTCGGTGACCGTGCGGTCGCCAAAGGTCGGGGCGTTCATGTCCCAGGCTACCGCGTGACACGACGACCAGTGGCCGTAGGACTGCGCTCCCACGTCCAGCGCCATCTTGATGCCGTCGCCGGTGTTGTAGGGGATGCCACGGACCTTTACCGTCTCCCAGCCGGGGCCCAGGTAACGGCAGCGCATCTCGGCATTGGCCTCGAAGCCGCCGGCGGCCAGCACTACGGCGCGGGCGGCGATGTCCTCGAACCCATCGGGACCCTTGACCCGCAGACCTGAGACGTTGCCCTTCTGGTCCTGGATCAGAGACACGCCTTCGGTGGAATACCGCACCTCGACGCCCAGTCGCTGGCACACGTCAAACTGCTGGTCCGACAGGCCCTTGCCCGCGCCCACGGCTTCGACCACCAGGCCACCCCAGAACCGGAACTTGTCTCCGTCCCGGAAGGCCTGACGCCCAAAGGACAGCACGAACCGCACTCCGTGTTCCTGCAGCCACTTCATCGTGGGATAGGACTGGCTCACCAGTATCTCGGCCAACTCCGGGTCGGACAGCCCGTGAGTGACTCGCATCATGTCGTCGTAGAACTGGTTTTCGGTGTACTGGCCCACCTCGATGGAGTTGGCCTCGGTCTCTGACATGTCGGGGATCAGCCCCTTGATGTCGTCCAGGCCGTTGTAGGCGAAGCGAATGATGCCGCCGGTGAAGTAGGTGTTCCCACCGCGGAAATACTCCGGAGCCTTCTCGACTACCAGAACCGACTGGGTCTGCTCGCGGGCGGCGATGGCGGCGGAGAGCGCGGCGTTGCCGGCCCCCACCACGATTACGTCATATACAGTGTCATTAGCAGACAAAACCGCACCTCAAAGGCCGGCCGGACCGTCACCCGGCAGGCAAATTTGCGTACCCGATGATACCACAGCGCCTCTTTTCGCCCGCACGACGCTTGGTGCAACGACCCCGGCTGATGTACCCTTGACGCTCCTCGGATTCTCCAGGTTCCCGGCTCCGCCGACACCGTACCTGGCGACGCCCGGAACCCACATTGCCCGCGGATAATGGCCGACCTGGTGATGACATGCAGTACGACGCGATAATTGTCGGTGGAGGTTCCGCCGGTTGCGCGCTTGCCGCACGCCTGTCTGAAAACCCGGCGCGCTCGGTTCTGCTGCTGGAGGCCGGCCCCGACTACGCCGACTTCGAGCAGTGGCCGGCCGAACTCCGCGATGGCACGAGCCAGGAGGCATCCACGCCGGGCGCGGTGTTCAACTGGTCCTACCAGGCAACTGCGACTGATCGGCAGGCGGAACCGATCCAGATCGCCCGCGGGCGCGTCATGGGCGGCTCCGGCGCCGTCAACGGGCAGGTATTCCTGCGCGGCCTGCCCGAGGACTACGACGGCTGGGCGGCCCAGGGTAACGACCAGTGGGCCTACCAGCACGTCCTGCCCTTCTTCCGCAAGCTGGAATCGGACGCCGACATCCGGGACGACTTCCACGGCAGCGATGGACCGGTCCCGGTGGTGCGCGCTCCCCGCGACTCCTGGCATCCCTTCCAGCACGCCTTCGTGCGGGCCTGCGCCGGCCTGGGCTATCCCGAAGATGCGGACATGAACAACCCGTCGGCGGCAGGCGTGGGCCCGGCGCCCATGAACAATCCCGCCGGCATCCGAATGAGCTCCGCGCTGGCTTACCTGTCGACCGCGCGGCATCGGCTCAACCTGACGATACGCGGCAATGTCACTGTCCGGCGCGTCCTGTTCGAGGGGCAAACCGCCGACGGCGTCGAAGCCGAGAGCGGCGGCGAGATTTTCACCGCCCGCGGCCGCGAGATCGTCATCTGCGCCAGCGGGATCGCATCGCCGCAATTGCTGATGCTGTCCGGAATCGGCCCCGCCGAGCACCTGGCGGAACTGGGCATTCCGGTGGTGCAAGGACTTACCGGCGTAGGTGAGAACCTGCGGGATCATCCCTTGGTCTACGTCGATACCGCCCTTCGCCCTGATTACGTCGCGGAACAATTCACGGGGTCACGTATCCAAACACTGCTGCGCTATACGACCGCCGGTTCCGATTCCCGCAACGACATGCACGTTTATGTGAACAACGTGGCGTCGGGGCCCAGTCCGTTGGGCAGCGGCCCCGGCGTCGGCCGTGAAACCCTGCGCATGACGTGCATCCTGCAGTCCGCCGTGAGCCAGGGTCAGCTGCGCCTGGCCTCCTCCGACCCCCACGACAAGCCGCTGATCGACTACCGCTACTTGCGCAGCGAGACGGACCGGCGGCGCTTGCGCGAAGCCGTTCGCCTGTGTCGGCATATCCTGGACCAAGACCCATTCGCCGCCATTGCCGTTGACCCGGTTTCGCCGACCACCGATGAAATCGCTTCGGACGCCGCCCTGGACGACTGGCTGCTGCGCAACGTGTTCACCACGTTCCACACGTCGGGGTCGTGCCGCATGGGACCCGCTGACGATCCCATGGCGGTGGTCGACCAGTACTGCCGGATCCATGGCGTTGCAAACCTGCGCGTCGTTGACCTGTCCATCTGCCCCAACGTGGTGCGGGCCAACACCAACGCCACCGCCATCATGATCGCCGAACGCGCGGCCGGCTGGATCGGCGAGCCATAGCCAACCTGTCATTGCGAGCGCAGCGCGGCAATCTCGTCGCAACACCGCGACGACGCCCGCTATAATGCCTCCGTCCTGATTTGCAGCCCACGGAGTTCCTTCATGCCCATTTCTGAATACGTCAGCCGTTCCATGGAAGAGGGCGGCTGGATCCGCCGCATGTTCGAGGTGGGCATTGCCCTCAAGGCTCAATATGGCGAGGACAATGTTTTCGACCTGTCCCTGGGCAACCCGATCATGGAGCCGCCGGCCGAGTTTCACGCCGAGCTCCTGCGCATCGCTCAGTCCCCATCGCCGGGGATGCACCGCTACATGCCCAACGCCGGTTACCCCGAAACCCGCCAGGCCGTCGCCGACACCCTGGCATCTGAGACCGGCCTGCCTTTCACTGCGGCCGACATCCTGATGACCTGCGGCGCGGCCGGCGCCGCCAACGTGGTGCTTCGCGCCATCCTCAATCCGGGTGATGAGGTGATAATCCTCTCTCCCTTCTTTGGCGAGTACGTCTACTACATCCAGAACCACAACGGCGTCCCCATCATCGTGCCTACGACGGCCGAGTTCGGCCTGGACGTTGCGGCCATTGACGCCGCCATCACCCCGCGCACCCGCGCCGTGATGCTCAACTCCCCCAACAACCCGTCCGGCGTGGTGTACCCCTCGGCAGACATCGTCGCGCTGGCGGATGCGATTACCCAAGCAGAGAACCGCTACGGCTCGGAGATCTTCATCATCAGCGACGAGCCGTACCGCCGCATCATTTACGATGACCTGACCTACCCGCAGGTCTTTCCTCATTACGATCGCACCATCGTCGTCAACTCCCACGCCAAGGACCTGGGGCTGCCCGGCGAACGCATCGGCCACATCGCGATCCACCCCGCCTACACCGGCAAGGCCGAGCTTTTCGACGGCCTGGTGTTCTGCAACCGAGTCCTGGGTTTCGTCAACGCGCCGGCCCTGATGCAACACGTGGTCCGTGCCGTGCAGGACGCCTCGGTGGACGTGGGCGAATACCAGCGCAAACGGGACTTCCTCTACGACCGGCTAACCGGGATGGGCTACTCGGTGGTCAAGCCTCAGGGCGCATTCTACCTGTTTCCCCGTTCGCCATTAGCAGACGACGAGGCGTTCGTCGCCGCCCTGCAGGAATACAACGTCCTGGTGGTGCCGGGCAAAGGGTTTGGCACGCCGGGCCATTTCCGTATCTCGTATTGCCTGGAAGACCGCGTCCTGGAAGGTTCCATGGACGGCTTCGCCCGCGCCGCCGAGCAGTACCTGCGTTAGCCGTCCGGCAATGCGGCGCCCCTGATGCGAGCGAATATCGGTCCCAAGTCAATGGCGACACCGGGCATGGCGTCGGAGGTCAAAACATCATCGGGGCCGTACACCCTCGCCAATGTCATAGATTGCCCGTCGCCTACGTACTTGGCTACCGATTCGGCACTGAGGTCAACTGCCAGCATCTCGCGCATGCCATTGCGAGCGTACACGGGCAGTTTCACGTTCAGGTCTCTCTGTCTCGTGGATTCGGAAAGCACTTCCACCACCACGTCCGGCGCGCCGGTAACACCGTGGCCATCGAAAATGTGCCGCCGTTCGTTGGACACATAGAGCATATCCGGCTGAAAGGTGTTGAACTCGTCAACGGCGGCGGCGTAAGGGGAGATGCGGGTTTCGCCGATGCCCAAGGCCCTTACCTGTATTGTCGCTTCGATATACAGCTCTCCGATAAACACCTGATGCGGGTCGTTGGGGCCGGCCATCTTAATCAGTTCCCCTTCAATCAACTGATAGCGCACGCCGCGATGCGACGGTGGCGTCAGCTTCATGTAGTCCGCCCCGGTCAGCTTGACCCGCAGTTTCGCTTTGGGCTGCGTCATAGTGTGCCCTCCCGGCGATGCCAACGGCTTTGATTATATTGCGCTCCTAAATCGGCTGAATATCGGAGCCAGGTCGATAGCGACGCCGGGTACAGCGTCGGAGGTCAAAATATCATCAGGGCCGTACACTTGGGCCAGATTCATAGACTGTCCGTCGCCTACGTATCTGGCAATCGATTCTGCATTCAGGTCAACCTCCAGCATTTCGCGGACGCCATTGCGGGCATACACGGGCAGCTTCACGTTCAAGTCTCGTTGCCTCGTGGATTCGGACAGCACTTCCACTACCACGTCGGGCGCTCCGTTCACTCCGCGCTCGCTCAATATATTCTGCCGCTCGGCGGACACAAAAAGCAGGTCAGGCTGGAACGTGTTGTGCTCGTCAATGTAAACATCGAAGGGCGGGAGCCTGATCTCAAAGGTCCCCGGTGAGCCAATTTGCAACCTGGCGGCAAAGTGCAACTCTCCGATAAACACCTGATGCGATTGGTTGGCGCCGGCCATTATGACGAGTTCTCCCTCGATCAACTGATAACGGACGCCACGATGCGACGGTGGCGTCAGCTTCATGTAGTCCGCCCCGGTCAACTTGACCCGAAGCTTCGCTTTGGGCTGCGTCATGGTGTGCCCTCCCGACCACGCCATTGCCTACCGCCAGCCTCCGTTGGCCTCCCGCGAGGGCAACCGCACCGTGGCGTTACCCCGCGTGGTCACCTGCTGACGCTGGTTCTCGCCCCAGATGTCCATGTCCACCAGGTGCTCGCCGTCTTCCACCCGCTTGCCGGTGACCTTGCCCTTGCACCACGTGGTGTCGCCGACCACGTTGAACCGTCGCAGCTCCACGTGCATCCGCTTCAGGAACCCGTCGTCGCCCATCCAGTTGGTCAGCAGGTTGCCCATCCAGCAGCAGCGCTGGCAACCATAGTCGTATGCTCCGGGCAGGCCGGCCGACTCCGCCGCTTCCTGGATGTCGTGTACGCGGATGATCGCCTCCTGCGCCCCCGTGTTCGGGTCCGTGAAACCCCACGAAGGATGCCGCAGCATCTCGCGCAGCTGGATGCCGTGGCTGATGCCGCCGATGCAGCCGGCCACAAACGCCGTGATGTCTCCGTGACTGAGGGGCCCCTTTACCACCGGGGTCAACTCGTCGCCAATCTGCACATCCTCGAACCACCGCGGGTTGTTGCCCCGGATCTCCTCGTTGAGAATTGCGTTGTGGATTGCCTCGAGTTCCTCCCGGGAATACTGGTAGGGCTCGAAGCTGTACTTCTGCCGCTCGCGGGCCGCGCTGCGTTCGGCGCGCACCTGCCAGCCCTTGGTCTTGGCGATGATTTCCCCGCGCTGGTTATAGTAGTCGGTGACGCTGGACTGGATCACGATGCGCCCCGCGAACTCGCTTTCCTTCTCCTCCAGCCCGGTGAATTGCTCCTGGACGCTGATCTCATCGCCCAGGTAGATCGGCCGGTACCACTCCCAATCGTTCCCGGCGTGGAACCCGTGGACGCCGGGCAACCCACCCGTCCGGCCTGAGCACCAGTAGACGCTGTACAGGAAACAGGGCGGCGCGATGATGGTGCCGTACTTGCTGGTCTGGGCGTAGGAACGATCCCAGTACAGCGGGTTGGTGTCCCCGATGCCCTGGCAGAAGTGCCGGATGGCACTGCGGGACGCGTCCTCGTTGAACAGCCCCACGCCGTACTGTCGAGGCCGGTTGAACGTGCCCAGCCGCGAGCGCAGTCGGTCCATTCCTTCTTCCGTGATCCGTCCCGATTCCAGCACCATCCTGCAAATCCTCCAAGTGTCCTGGTAAATCCGCCAGCCATCCGGTGGTCTACGGCGCCGGCGGCACCGTCAAAACCGGCGTCCGCTGGCCCAGGTATTGCTCCGTAACAAACGGTGAGCCGAACCCGTACTCCTCGGCGCACCGGCGCACCACTTCCAGCGTCTCCGCGCGGAGCGTCTGCGGCGCCGGCTCTGTGCCGCCGGAGATGATGCTGCGGATCAAGCGGCCCGCCAAGTCCTGCTTGGTGTCCGGGTGCCCGCAGATTCCCTCGTAGGCCACGCCGCCGCAGGTAGGGCAGTACCACCACTCCAGGGTCAGAACGGACCGGATGCCCAGGTCGGGCAACTCGTCGAAGATCTCGTGCGCCGCGTACCGGCCGTAATAGTCGCCCACGCCGGCGTGGTCCCGGCCAAACATGTGGTGCGTGCATCCCAGGTTCTTGCGCACCAGGGCGTGAAACACCGCCTCGCGCGGCCCGGCGTAGCGCATATCCCACAGCAATGCGGTGGTCCGGTGAATGTCGTCCCGGAAGAACCCGGTGGCCCGTAGGTTTTCGTGGGCAAGCACGATGGCCTCGTCGATGTAATCGCCTTCTTTCTTTTCGCCGATCACCGCACTCACCAGCACGCCATCGGCCTGGGACTCCATGAACGCCCCTTTCATCAGGTACTCGTGGCCGGAGTGGGGCACGTTGCGGGTCTGGTGGGCCACCGCGCGCCGCCATCCCACGGTCTCCAATTCCGCACGCAGCTGCGCCGGCGTGCGCCAGAAACGATCGAAGGGTGGATTGATCACCGGCTCGCACACCAGTGTGATGTCCCCAGCCACGAAACGGTCGGCGTACCCAAGCGTGCGTTGCACGCCGGGGTGCTCGGCATCCGTGGTGGTATACACCTGTTGCGCCATTTCGTTCAGATCGACCGCGAATATCTCCGACACGTCGATGGTCGCCAGCGGATTGCCGCCGTGGGTCAGCAGCGCTGTGTCGCCTACCGACACTCCCGCACTTTCCAACGTGGCGCTGTCGACGTCCAGCACGATGGGTATGGGCCACACGTAGCCGCTGTTCAACCGCATGGTCTCCGAAACCGACGCCACATCAGCGCTGCCCATGAACCCCGTCAGCGGAGAGAAGAACCCGTAGGCGATGTTCACGCACTCGTGAACGATCTGCTCCCGCACCTCGATGGCCGGCAGTCCCGCAACGTCGGAAGAACGGCTAAGAGGCTGTACCCGCTCGACCAGCACTCCGCCGTGGGGAGAAAGGCTATTGTCAACTCGCAAAGTCATAACGTCCAAAATTCTATCATCGCAACGACGGAAGCAAACGTCCGACCTCGGCCAATCGCAGGCCCTTTCGATTATTCCCGTCATTCCGGACTGGATCCGGAATCCAGGGCTCTATGAATGTGGCAACGTCGCTGGTCGCTAACCGTTGCTGGATTCCGGCTTTCGCCGGAATGACGGATACTGGTGGTCACAGAGCAACAATCAAAAGACCCTGCCTGGTCGACATCGTCATGGGCGGGTCTCCCGAGGGCGATTTCAGGGCACGAAAGATGCACGACAACTTTGAACTAACGGAACACAAGAGATGGACTGCAAGACATGATCTCCGTGACATGTGATGTGCGTTTGTCTTCGGGACATGTTGAGAATACCGATATCAGAGAAACTCGCGGTTGCTTGACCAAATATCGGTAAACGGTGTAAGTTGATGAGGCATTAATCGTACTTACTGAAATGTAAAATGCATTTTTCCGTCAATTGGAGGCGTCGAATGTCGTTGAAAGCGATTCTGGCTGGTTCCGCGTCCCTGCTGTTGGCTTTGGTAGTGGCTTGTGGTGGCGCCGCCCCTGCAGAGCCAGTAGCGCCTGCAGAGCCGGTCGTGATTGAGAAAGAGGTCATCAAAGAGGTCCCGCGTGACGTCGTAGTCGAGAAGGAAGTAGAAGTAATCAGGGAAGTGACCAAGGAAGTGCCGGTGGTCAGAGAGGTGGTGCGGGAAGCTCCGAGCGAACCGGACCGTCGCCCGGGGAAAATCAGTTGGACCTCCGGTCAGTCCCTGGCCTCTCCAGACTCCCACGTTTGGGCGGTAGGCGGTGACTTCCAGATATTCAGGAACACCTTTGAAGGGATTACCCAGGACACGGGTTATGGCACCTCCGGCCCCGCCCTTGCGGAAGACTGGTCACTCGACCCGGACAACGTAACCTAGACGTTCAATCTGCGGAGAGACGTCAACTTTCATAATGGCGACCCGGTTACCGCTGAGGATGTGCGGTTCTCGATCTTGAGACTCAGGGACAGCCCCACTGGCAACCTGAAATTCCAGGCGAGGCATGTCGAGGACGTTATTGTCGTAGACCCCGACACGATACGTCTTGTGACCAAATCTCCCAGTCCCACCAACCTGCTTTTCATCGACGCCGGACGAGTATATAGCGCCAAGCAAGCTGAGCAGGACGGGGAAAGGTTCTTCGAGAGTTTCATCGGGACCGGTCCTTGGAAGTTCGACGAATGGGTCCCGGGCACCAAGTTCAGTTGGACGCGAAATGATGATTGGTGGGGAGAGTTCGCCGACGGCGCGGCCACCAATCTTGAGCACCGGCCGATCCCGGAACCCGCCACTGCGGTGGCTGCCGTGCTCTCGGGCGGTGTGGACATCGTGATCCGGCTGGCCAACGAACCCGCCGAAAAGTTTGACGAGGCCGCCGGGTACCACTCGGTGTCCCGACCTTCAAATGCCAACACCGCCTTTTGCGTCAAGGCGGATACGCCTCCATTCAATGATGCGAAACTCAGGCTCGCAATGGACTACGCAATCGATCGGAAAAGCATCGTCGAGGACATCACCGGGTTCGGCACGGCGCTGGCGGTCCGGTCCTCGCCGGACTCTCCCTGGACTCCACCGGAACTGGAACCTCGGTTCTTCGATGCCGAAAAGGTGCAGCAACTGGTCTCCGAGTCCAATTATGACGACATGGAATTCAGGTTCATTACTCGCACTCGTCGTACGCCGAAGGACGTGGAAATCGCCGAGTTTATGACTGCAACCTGGAAGCAACTTGGACTGAACGCGACCCTCGAAGTACTGGGCGACGCGGCGTTTTCGCAACGGCGTAAGGGCGGCGATTACGAGATCTTCCTCACGTCGTGGGGACTTTCTAATCCTCCACATAATTTCAACGCCCACATGATCGGCCATCAGATCGGGTACCACGCCACGCACCCCGACTTCCAGGAGCTGACTGAGGCGATGGCCACGGAGATGGACCCGGTGAAGTTCGACGCGATGGTGCAGGATATCCAGCGTTACCTTTACAACGACCCGGCCTGCTACCACATCTTCACTTACCCCAACCTCTATGGGGTCTCAGACCGTGTACAGGAGTTGGTCAACATCCCCGGGGAGATATACATCCAGTACGACCAGACCGTGTTGGCCCCACACGCCCGAGGCCAATAAGGGACGATGGGCGTCGGAGAAACAACGCGATCTGACGGTATCGGGTTCGCCAATCGTAAGCGTCAAAGACCGGATAATGCCGTCGTGTCCGCTTCCGGGTTTGGATAGGGGAAACGCTTATGTTGCGCTATGCGCGGAGGAGAGCCCTTACCAGCGTGATATCGATCCTGGGCGTTTCGGTCATCGCTTTTCTCCTCCCGCGTTTGGCCCCCGGAGACCCCGCGTTGATTCTCATGTCGGACGACGCTACTGACGAGATCATTGAGCAAACTCGGGAATTCTGGGGGCTGAATAAGCCCCTGTACGAACAGTATTACGTGTTCATCGTGCGCGCCGTTCAGCTCGATTTGGGCACGTCGTTGGTCACGGGAAGGTCAACTATCGAAACCGTGAAGGACTTCTTCCCCAATACGATCAAGCTGGCTCTGGTAGCTTGGGTCTGGTCCGTCATCGTGTCTATCCCGCTGGGTATCTTGGCCGCCCTGAACAGAAACAAGATCCCCGACATAGTCATAAGGCTGTTCGCAATGTTGGGCCGGGGAATGCCTAACTTCTGGTTGGGGATAATGCTGATTCTCCTGTTCGCCGTGGTCTGGAACATCCTGCCGGCCTTCGGCATAGGAGAGGGTTTCTTCGATCAAGCCAAGCATCTGATATTGCCGGGATTCGTGCTGGGATCGTCTTTCATGGCGCTCCTCGTGCGGATGGTCCGTTCGGAAATGTTGGAGGTTCTCAACGAAGACTACGTCAGGACGGCCCGGGCCAAGGGGCTTGCCAACCGGGTCGTCATTTACAGGCACGCCTTGAGGAATGCTTTGATCCCGGTCGTCACCATATTGGGGTTGGAAATCGGCGGCCTGATCGGCGGCTCCATCATCACCGAAACCGTGTTCGCTTACCCTGGCCTGGGCCGGCTCACTGTACAGAGCATCCAGGGGCTCGATTACCCTATGGTCCAGACCCTGGTGCTCATTTTTGCGCTGATCTACATATCGGCAAGCTTCATTGTTGACATCATTTACGGCTACCTCGACCCGCGCATCCGCTATCAGTAGATCGTTTTGGGTCGTTGCGTTATCTCAGGGTGCGACCGGTAACGACGCTATGATGCAATCGGCGCCTCCTCTTTCTTCCGAAAGGACGGGCAGATCCGCGCCCAGGAACCTGAAGCGGTTCCTGGGCGAACGAAGCCTGCTCCTCGGAGCAGCCGTGCTGATCGTGGTGGGCCTCATGGCTGTGGCCGCCCCCGTGGTTTCCCCCCCACGATCCGAACGCTATGAAGCCGGCGAACAGACTTTCGGAACCGGGATTCGCGTCCAGCGGCGACCCGGCCTACCTTTTCGGCACCGATTTTCTGGGACGAGACGTGCTTAGCCGCATCATTTTCGGCGCTCGCGTGTCCCTAGTGGTGGGAGTGTTCGCAGTCTTGGGCGCTGGGTCCATCGGCGTCGTCGTGGGAGCCATCGCGGGATACTACGGCAAGTGGGTCGACGAGGTCTTGATGCGCCTGGTGGACATGGGGCTTGCCGTGCCCGGACTTCTGCTGGCGTTGGTGGTCGTGATGCTGCTGGGCGCCGGGATGTGGAACGTGGTGCTGGTACTTAGCGCAACCGGCTGGTTGGGGTTCGCGCGCGTAACCCGGGGCGTAACGCTGAGCGTGAAAGAGCGCGATTTTATCCTGGCCGCCAGGAGTTACGGAGCGGCGGACTCTCGCATTATCACCCGGCATTTGATACCAAACCTGATCGCTCCGATTATTGTCCTTGGCAGTCAGCAATTGGGAGTCTTCATCTATGCCGAGTCATCCCTGTCTTTTCTGGGTCTCGGCGTTCCCCTGGATACGCCGACTTGGGGCAGCATGATTGCCCAGGGCAGGTCGTATCTCGACACTTCCTGGTGGGTGAGCACCCTTCCCGGTATCGTGCTGACCATCACGGTGCTCGGCGCTTTTTACTTCGGTGATGGATTGCGGGACGCGTTGGATCCGCGGCTGAGAAGATAGCTACCCACATCGGCGGGGCTGAGATTCTGTCTGGGGTCTGTTGACATTTGATTATAATGGCCGTGTGAGCAGCGTTAGACTATCATCGGAGCAATGGGATCGAATTCTCCAGTTCCTGCGCGGTTGCACCGGTCTCTACGTTGGTCAGGAATACGTTGGTCAGGAAGCAGAATGCCGGCGTTTTCTCGAGGCGGCGCTGTGGATTTCCCGTTCCGGCGCCCAGTGGCGTCTGCTGCCGGCCGAGTATGGGAATTGCAACAGCGTGTACAAACGGTTTTCCCGCTGGGCTGACCAGGGCATCTGGGAACAAATGCATCACCGCTTCGCTGGGGACCCAGACCTGGAGCATCTCATCATTGACAGCACGGTGGTGCGGGCCCACCCTTGCGCCGCTGGCGCGCCCCAAAGCAAGGGGGCAGGGAGCTCAGGCCCTGGGCCTGAGCCGCGGCGGTTTCAGCGCCAAAGTCCACGTGAACGTGGACGCGCTGGGCAACCCTTTGCGGTTCATCCTCACCGGAGGACAGGCCCATGAGCCAATCGCCGGTTACCAGAGCGAGTACATGATCGCGGACAAAGGGTATGACGCCCAACCGTTCCGCCAGTCCATTCTGGAGCGGGGGATGACCCCGGTAATCCCGCCCCGTTCCAACCGGAAGGCGCCGCACGAATATGATGCCCATTTATACCGGGAACGGCATCTGGTGGAGTGCTTCATCAACAAGATGAAGCAGTTTCGCCGGATTTTCTCCCGGTTTGAGAAACTGGACGCCAGATACCTGGCCTTCCTCCACTTCGCAGACGCTCTCATCTGGCTCCGGTAAAATGTCAACAGACCCTAGCTGTCGCGATACTCCGCCGTCCGTTTTTGCCGGAACGCGGACACTCCTTCCACGTGGTCCTGGGACGTCAGCGTGATGGTCTCGCCGGCCGCGGCCATCTTCATCGCTGTTTCCAGGTCGAACTCCAGCCCCTTGTACAGCATGAGCTTGGACAGCCGGATCGCGATGGGCGGTCCAGCGGCAATTTTCCTGGCCAACTCCATCGTGGTCTCTTCCAGGTCATCCTCGTCGACCAGCCGATTCAGCAAGCCCAAGCGGTGCGCCTCCTCGGCTTCCAGGAAGTCGCCCGTGAACAGCATCTCGGCCGCACGACCCAGGCTCCCCAGCGTCCGCGGGTACAGCCACGTCCCGCCAAATCCAGGGAACAGGCCGATGCGAACGTAGGCGGACATGAACCTCGACCTGTGGGTGCCCGTGCGAATATCGCAGGCGCATACCAGGTCCAGGCCGGCGCCAGTGGCCACCCCGTTCACCATTGCGATCACTGGCTTTTCGCATCGCTGCACGCCAAGGATCATGTCCTGCGCCAGCTTGAAACTGCGCCGCACCTCGTCGGCGTTGCCCGATGTCCACCCGCTGCCGTTTCCGTTGGACGCGCCGCCCAGTTGGTTCATATCGCCACCGGCGCAAAACGCGCGCCCGGCGCCCGTGATTATTACCACGCGGGTCTCGGGATCGGCGTCGGCTTTGGCCACGGCGTCGGCGATCTCCACCTGCATCTGGTCATTGAGGGCGTTCAGCCGGTCCGGCCGGTTCAGCGTGATCCGCGTGATGCTGCTGTCCCGGTCTGCTTCGTAGAGAATGAGTTCGTAGGCGGGCATAAAATCGTTTCCTCCAAAGTCAAAACGATTAATTTTAGCACGGGAAGCCGCCGATTCCGTCCATGACAGATTCCGTTATAATGATGCCAATTTTCGTTCACCAAAACTGGTTTTAAGCTTCTTAGCTAAGCGACACAGCAGTGGTATTCGTTTCATCCCTGCGCCGACACGCGGCTTTCGGCTACCGGCGGCTGCTCTGCCATTGCAGCAAGGGTTGACCGGACATCACTTCCACACAGACGAGTGATATGTATAATCCAACCATTGACTTCGCATGGAGGTGCTCACTTGGAAGAATCGTCTCATGGAGTATTAATCGCCATCGATTGGGAAAACATACGCAGGGGGGCCCAACTGTACCAGAAGAGCGTAAGTCCTCAAGCGTTGTACGAGGCCATGACTAATGTGGGGCAGGTATTCGGGGAAGTGTTGGGCGGCAAGGCATTCGGCGACTGGAGTCTGCGGCCTGATGACGGTACCGCGTTCACGCAAGCGGGCATAACTCTTTATCACGCTCCCAGGACCATGGCTGGCAAAGACCGCAGCGACCCTTCAATCTTGTTGGAGGTCTACGACTGGCTCCGCGATCGTGAAGACTGTAGCGTGGTCATTCTCGGTTCGGGGGATTCCGACTACCAGGTGCTCGTTGACCGCGCTCGCGGCATGGATCGTCGCGTTATCCTCTGCGCCTTCAGCCAGTCCGTCGCCCGCGACATGCTCGCCGTAGCCCCGCTGTTCCCGCTGGAAGCCGAACTGGGATTCCAGTTGGCCGAGCACGGCGACGTGGAAGTCCAACTGCCCACTCCGAAGGAGCAGGCGGAAGCGGCTCAGGACGTGCTCCAGATCTTCGTTCGCGAAATGGGCAAGCTGGAATCTCGCATGAACTTCGTGGGATACAGTATGCTGTGCAACCAGTGGATGCTCGACTGGGGAATTGCCTGGAACGAATTCGAATGCCGTCGGCTGGTAGAAGACTGGCTCTACGAAGGTATTATTGAACGGCACGACGTCCCCAACCCCAACAATCCCCAATACCCCACCTCGGCCGTGCGACTGGTCCGAACCAGCGAACTGGTTCGCGACGCGTTGGGATTGAACCGGCCGGCTATCTCCAATCCGGTAGTATCCTCTGTCGACAACCAGAACTATCACAACCCGGAGTAAACGGATGACCTCCTTTAGCTACATCGACCATCTCGAGTGCACCATCTGCGGCGACGAGTTTCCGTATGACGGGCTCGCCACCGTCAGCGATTGCTGCGGCAAGGTCCTGTTCGTCCGGTACGACCTGCCCCGCCTGCGACAGGAGGTGCAGCGCTCGGTGTTCGATAGCCGACCGGCCAACATGTGGCGCTACAACGAGTTGCTGCCGGTGACCGACCCGTCGGAAGTCATCACCCTGGGCGAGGGCGGCACCCCACTGCTGGACGCCACCACGCTGGCCCGGCAGGTTGGCGTCCGCCGGCTGCTTATCAAGGAGGAAGGTCTCAATCCCACCGGCACCTTCAAAGCCCGGGGCATCGCCGCTGCCGTGTCCAAGGCCGTCGAGGTCGGAGCCCGTGGGTTCACCATGCCGTCGGCGGGCAACGCGGCCGGGGCCGCCGCCGCCTACTGCGCCCGCGCCGGCACTCCGGTCAAGGTCTTCATGCCCCAGGATGCGCCGTCGTCCAATAAGAAAGAGTCCATCGTCGCCGGCTCCGAGCTCAACCTCGTGGATGGTCTGATCAGCGACGCCGGCCGCATCGCCGTTTCCGTCGCCGCTGAGCAGGGCCTGTTCGACCTTTCGACCCTCAAGGAACCGTGCCGCGCCGAGGGCAAGAAGACCATGGGCCTGGAAATCGCCCACCAACTGGGCTGGCGTATGCCCGACGCCATCGTCTATCCCACGGGCGGCGGCACCGGCATCATCGGTATGCACAAGGGATTCCAGGAACTGCTGGAACTGGGCTGGATCGAAGGCAAACTCCCCCGGTTCTACGCCGTCCAGGCCGACGGCTGCCAGCCCATCGTCAAGGCATGGAACGACGGAACCGACACCGCGGATCCGTGGCCCAACGCTACCACCAAAGCCGATGGTCTCCGGGTGCCCGGCCCCTTCGCCGACTACCTGATCCTCCAGGCGCTGCGCGAAACCGGCGGTGGCGCGCTGGCCGTCAGCGACGACGACATGATCGAAGCGATGTATACGCTGGCCGCCACCGAGGGGGTCATCGCCTGCCCCGAGGGCGCGGCAACGCTGGTTGGCCTGCAGCGGCTTCTCGCCGACGGCAGCATCGGGGCCGACGAAGAAGTGGTGCTGTTGAACACCGGGTCGGGCTACAAGTACCTCGATCTGCTGCGCGGACCGGGAGAATAAGGGTCGTCCGTCAGAGGCCGCACTACCCAGACGTTCCAGGGTTACAGCAGCGGCATCTGGAACGCGCGGTCAGCCTCCGTGGCGTTCTTTCCCAGGTGGATGGCCGAGTAACCCTGGCGGCGCAGGTGCTCCGCCAGGTCGGGGAACCCGAACACGGTGTACACCTGCCTGGGTTGCACTGCTTCGACGTAGCCGACCAAGTCGTTGAAATCGGCGTGATCGCTGTAGGGCAGGCTGGAGTCGCCGGGTCTCCCTCTACCCCAGGGCTTCACTCCTGTTCCCGCCGCCCAGCCGGTTAGCTCGAGGTAGCGGACGGGCCGGCGTTCCGGGGTTAATGCGTGAACCGTTTCCCGCGATTTTTTGCCCGGCGGGAAGAGAAGCACCTCGCCTTCCCGGAATTCCCCGTCGCAAACGCGATACTCCCCGGGGAACTCCACGCCGGATTGCTCGTACTTCCGCGCAATCTCGTAGACGCTCTCTTCGCACGCTACGCGGAAACCGGCCGTCAGCAGGTGATACAACGCTTCCTGCGCCTTGCCCAGTCGCCACCCCAGGACCACGGGCAAGGCTCCCTGATCCAGCCATTGGGCCACCACTCGCATCGCCGTGCCGATTGCCTCAGCCTGCGGTGGGAAAACGTAGTCAGGACGGCCGTAGGTGCTTTCGATCACAAGCACGTCGCAGGGGACTGGCTGGTGTGCTTCGTTGATCGGCGAAGGCTGCACTCTCAAATCGCCCGTATACAGCAGGCGCTCTCCGGTCGCCTTGCTCTCTACCAGGGTCTGCGCGGATCCCAGGCAGTGGCCTGCCGGGTAGAGAGTTATGGCGCAATCCGGGAAATCCAGCGTCTCGCCGAATTCCAACTCCACCGGATCAGATCGATCCAAATAGTCGCCCAGCAGCAACCGGGTGCCGGTCGTCAGCACGGGACGGCGATGTTTGGCGGTGTGGTCCGAGTGCGCGTGGGAGATGACCGAGGTGTCCTGCTTGCGCAGGGCATCAAGCCACAATCCTACTTCAGGGAGAAACACCCCCCGGTCAAATACCACGTCCAATCAGGCGTCCGGGCCGCCGGCTGCGGCGCGCCGGAGTATAGCACGCGGCCCTTACCGGCACCGGGCAAACCGTACCACGCCGCCGGACGTCTGCGCCTTGCGCCGGTGCTTCCCGGCGTGCGGTATAATCCTTGCCAACCCCGCCGGGGGGCCGCCGTCGCATACCGCCCCCCGGCTCAACCGAGGAGAATCTAGATGCCTGGTCAAATCGGCGACAACGCGCCGGACTTCACTCTCCCGTCTCCCAATGATGGAGACATATCTCTGAGCGCCTACCGCGGCACCCACACCGTGGTCCTGTCCTTCCACGTCCTGGACTTCACCAGCGGTTGAACGGACCAGGCCACCTCCTTTCGCCGCTTTAACCCGCGGTTCCAGGAGTTGAATGCCCAGGTGCTGGGTATCAGTTGTGACCACGTAGCCGCTCACCGGGCCTGGACCACCACCATGGGTGGACTACCCTATCCCGAACTGTCCGACTGGCATCCCAAAGGCCAGGTGACCACCGCTTACGACCTCTGGAACGAGGAGCGCGGCGCCGGAACCCGCGCGGTGATCATCGTCGATCCCCAGGGCGTGATCCGGTATCGGGAGACCTATCAGCCGGGCACCCTGCCGGACCCGGAGACGATACTCCAGGCAGTGGCCGACATCAACGGATAAACCAAAAGGGCGGGTTCCAGGACCCGCCCCAATCATTTGCAAGCCATTTGCCGGGGGATCTTATCCACCGATGCCTTCGATTCGGTACTCCACCGCGCCCCGGGGCGTCGTGATCGTCACTTCCTCCCCTGCGCTCCGTCCCATCAGGGCCTGTCCGATGGGCGACACCGTCGAGATCTTCCCGGCCGACACGTCCGCTTCACGCACGTCCACCAGCGTAAACACCCGCTGCTGCTGAGAAGCCACGTCGTGCAGCGTGACCCGCGAACCGATGGCGACCCGCTCCGTGTCGGCGTTCGCCGCGTCCACGATTTCCACGTTGGCCAAGTCGTTCTCCAACTGTCGGATGCGGCGTTCGGTCAACTGCTGTTGCTCCCGCGCCGCGTCCAGCGGGGCGTTTTCCCGCACGTCGCCGTCGCTCCGGGCCAACCGGATTGCTTCACGTATCTGCGGAACCTCTTCCCGCAGTCGCTGCAATTCGGCCTGCAGCTCGGTATGACGCTCCTGGCTCAGCCGCGCGCTGGGTGTGCCGGCCGCCCGTGATCCTGAATCTCCGGCTGCGAACCGTCGCCGGTTGCGCCGAGGGGCCGCCGCATAGCGCGCCAGGCTGATCTCGGTCCAGCCGCGCTTGTTGGCAAACGTCAGGAATTTCTTTACCGGATCCAGCCTTGATGCCGGGTCTTCCACGTTCTCGGTGGTCCACTTGGCGTATTCGCCAACCTCTATGGCATGAAGCGTAGCGAGCGCTTTGTCTTTCCCTATCCGGGCCTGAAAACGCAACAATTCCTGCTGGCCCTGCATCGCCTGCTTTTTGTCTTTCAGGTCTTCAACAAACCTATTGATCGCTTCCGAAATCGAGAGGTTCTGGTCGTTGGTCAACTGTTTATCCCTCCGGTTTTGGCACAGGCCGAGGCTGCAAACTCCGTTCAATATAGCATTTGGCCGGCAGCAGGGCAAACGCGAACATCTTCCCCGAATCATGCTCCCGATTGTCCAAGCGCCATCGCACTCGTATGATGGCGCAAGGTTGCGCCAGCCGGCCTCTCAAGCCAACGCCATTGGCGCGATATCGCAGGTAACCCTTATGACGACATCATCCCTCATCACCATCCCTGCGCGCCGCGGCCAGGCCGCCTTCCTGGAGCGTGGCCGAAGCGTGCGCGTGATCAACACTCACGGCCAGCAGGTCATCGACACCTGGGCCTTCTCCCGCCACGAACTGACCGAGTTCATGTCCATGGAACACTCCCGTACCGCGTTGGCGCGAATCATGCCGCAGGTCGGACAGTCCATGGTTACGAACCGCCGCCGGCCGATCGTTACGCTGGAGGAGGACACGTCAGGCGGGATCCACGACACCCTGCTAGCGGCGTGCGATCGATATCGGTACGAATTGCTGGGTTGCCGGGAATACCACGACAACTGCACCGACAACCTGGCTGCGGCTCTCGCGGAACTCGGGCTGACCCCACCGGAAACCCCCAGCCCGTGGAATCTGTTTATGAACATCCCGGTGGCCTCGGATGGCGCGGTCGGCTTTGAGCCGCCGGTCTCCAGCCCGGGCGACTATCTGACGCTCCGCGCTGAGATGGATTGTGTCATCGCGTTTTCCGCCTGTCCCCAGGATATGGTTCCCATCAACGGCGCCGACTGCGTGCCCACGGAAGCGCACTTCCAGATCATTTAGCTGATGAGGAAGGTTCAGGGAATCCAGAACATTCCGAACATGGCGACCTCCTTCATTCCCACTTCCGCGGGAATGAAGGATTAATCTTGAAAGGCCCCGCTGGTCAATTGGTGACAACGTCGCGTTGCGGCCGCCCGCCGGCCCTGTGCTATGCTTCCGGAACTGAATCCCAGCACAAACACGGAGGCTGCTGCCATGAAAGCCATCCAGATCACAGAATACGGCGGACCCGAGGTGATGCAATACGTCGACCTGCCGGACCCGAGCCCGGGCCCCGATCAGGCCGTGGTAGACGTCCAGGCCGTCGGCGTGAACTTCACCGATATCTACAGCCGCATGGGCGTGAACCCTCCCGGCCTGCCGTGGGTGGCCGGTGTTGAGGGCGCCGGCGTGGTGCGCGAAGTCGGCTCCGGGGTTACCAACGTTGCCGTTGGAGACACGGTCGCTTATTGCAGCCACCCCGGTTCCTACGCGGAGCAGGCCCTGGTTCCCGCGTGGCGCCTGATCAAGATGCCTGAGGGCCTTTCCGCCCGCGACGGCGCCGCTGCCATGCTCCAGGGAATGACCGCCCACTACCTGTGCTACGACACCTACCGCGTCCAGGCCGGGGACCGGGTGCTCGTCCATTCCGGGGCCGGCGGTGTCGGCCTTCTGCTCATCCAGATGTGCAAGGCTCTCGGCGCCTATGTTTACTCCACCGTGTCCACCGAGGCCAAGGCCGAGCTTGCCCGAGGAGCCGGGGCGGACCACGTCATCCTGTACACGCAAACCGACTTTGCGGCGGAAATCGCCGACGCTACCGACGGCGCCGGGCTCCAGGTGGTGTACGACGCAGTAGGCAAGGACACCTTTGATCGAAGCATCGCCTGCCTCGCGCCGCGCGGCTACATGGTGCTCTACGGACAGGCCAGCGGTCCCGTTGACGCCATGGACCCGCGCATCCTGGGCAACGGCTCCAAGTTCCTAACCCGGCCCGGTTTGGGCGACTACACCGCCAACCGCGAGGAACTGGAAAAGCGCGCCGGCGCGGTGCTCGGATGGGTTAAATCCGGTGAACTCAACCTCAGAGTGGAACATCTCTTCCCCTTGTCAGACGCCCCGGAGGCCCACCGGCAGTTGGCCGGCCGCGCCACCACCGGGAAGATCATCCTCACGCCTTAGCGGTTGCGCTAAGCCGTGGCGGGTCAAGTCCTTCCGGCAATGCTCCCCACGCAATCACCGTCATCGTGGCCCGCTCCCAAAGGCGCTCTCCTGAGCGACCTGGAGTGGGTCCAGGACGTTGCGGACAAGTACCGCCTGGACGGCTTGGAAATACCGGCCGGGTCGGTGGTACTGGAACGCATTTCCGCCACCGGGGGCAGGTGTTTCTGCTACCCTGACGGCTCATGGCTGATTGGCCTTTCTCATCCCCGGTTGCAGCGTTCGGGCCGAAACGGGATCGAGGGTATCCTGGCCCACGAGTTGCTGCACGCGTGGCTCTGGTCCCGGCACCGTTACCAGGGGCACGGCGCGGTGTTTGAAGGTCACGCCTCGGTTCGCGGTATCCCGCGATGGTGTTCGGCGTTCTGGGAGGTGCGACGCCAGGGCCCACAACAGTTGGTGCTGTTCGACACCTGGCCGCCTGCGCCCGCTACGGGGCCGTGATGCCGTTCCCGGTTTTCAGCGCTGTTTCACTTCAACACAACCTATCGATGGTAAATCAAACGTTGCGGCGCGCCAAAACGTGCTTTTTTACGAGTTTTTGCGAAAAATCCTCAAAATTGGCCTCTGATTTGACATCGGGCATTGGTGCGGCTACACTGCGGGCAGTTAAACGCAGGTCTGCACACCCATCAACCTGCCCTTAAACAAGGAGGCCATATGAGTGCAGCCGCGCTTTCAGCGCACCGACAACCGTCGGAACCGGACTCTATGCGGTCCCGCCAAAAGCGGGACCAGTGCTGCGGCACTTTGCCTTTTGGGAGCGGCCGCCCCAGCGTGGATGACACCATCCGCGGGCGCGCCAAGCACCAGCTGCCCTGCGAGCCTTAGCTGCTCGCAGTCCAAAACGGGCGGCGGAAGTAGCGTTCCGCCACACGCCCAACCATTCGGGTTTTCGCCGCAACGCCGGCTGAGTGTCGGCGCATGTCTACGTGCGCCCATTCGCACCTGAGCCTTTCTGGTCTCAAACCCGGCCGCGACGGCAAACCGGGCCGAATCCAGGCCCAAAATCCACCATTGCCAAACAACTTTGGCCATCAAAGACGAGGAGCAAATATGAGAGAAGTCCTTAGGTCCAAAATCCATCGCTGTTGGGTAACCAGCGCCAATCTGGGATACGTGGGAAGCATCCTGATCGACCGTGACCTCATGGAACAGACGGATATCATCGCGTTCGAGAAGGTCCAGGTGCTTAACATCAACAACGGTGCCCGTTGGGAAACCTACGCCCTGCCGGCCGAGCGCGGCAGCGGCACCATCGCCGTCCAGGGTGCCGCCGCCCGGCTGTGCCAGGAGCGCGACTGCCTCATAATCCTCGCTTTCGAGGTCACCGACGAGCCCGTCGATCCCCGGATGATGTTGGTCGACGAGAACAACAAATTCCTCGAGTGGATCGAAGGTTCAATGTATGCTGAACCTCAGCCGGAGCCCGTCGCGCTTTTCTGAGCGCGAGACGCAAAAGTACTGCGATGCTGAGGACGCCCTCTACCGTTCCTTTTGGGACGCGGAGGGCTCCCTGTACCGGGGAGTGTTCGATGATCCCGAAGAGCCGGGCCCCGGCCCGATCCTTCGGGACGGCTTTCTGGCCGCGTTGTCCCGCCTGAATGCCATCATGCTGGAGAACTCCGGCATTGGTGGCACGTCCAGGGCACTGAGCCCGGTCTGCGGCAACGGCAACACCGCCGAGTGGTGGTGGTGTTCCACCATCCTCCACGTCAGCGGTGTCGGCCTCAGCCGCGTGCGCATCGCCAACGCCATCGAGTCCCTCGAAGACGTTCCCGCGTTGGCCCCGCGTCTGGAGTTCCCCAAGGCTTCAGCCACCAAACCCCGCGGGATCTGCCTGCCCATCTAGCCGCAGCTAGCTAGTCCTGCCTCTCCCAGATGGCCGCCAACGGCCGGGCCTCCGCACGGCAGGAACGATTTGCGGCGCTATCCGACACGTACCAGAAAATGGCAAATGCGGTGCGCAACTGAGAATTGGGTTGGTCCCAATACCCCTGCGTCACGCAAACGCACCACCATAGAATTCACGAAAGGAGCTTTATATGGTAACCGGGCACCGGTTTTCGGAACAGGAGACGGAGGAGTACTACGACGCCGAAGATGTGATCTACCGTTCCATCTGGGACGCCGACGGCAGCGTCCATTGGGGAGTCTTCGATGGAGAGCCAAAGGGCCAGGATCACATCCGTGAAGAATTCCTCTCCGCTGGCATCCGGCTCAATGAGTTGATGGTGGAGTACGCCGGGATCGATGCGACTTCCCGGGTGCTAGATGTAGGCTGCGGCAACGGCACCAACGTGATCTGGGTGTCCCGCAACACCGGCGCCAACGCGACCGGCATCGACCTCAGCGGCGTGCGCATTGCCAACGCCGTCACCTCCATGGAACGGGTACCTGACCTTGCCGGCAGAATAGCGTTCGAAAAAGCGTCGGCCACTGAGCTCCCGTTCGCCGAGGGCGCCTTCACCCACGTCTGGAGCCAGGCCACCATTTACCATGTCCCCGATAAGATCAAGGTGCTGGAGGAGGCGTACCGCGTCCTCCAGCCCGGCGGACAGTTCATCTTCGACGATCTGACCAAGCCGACCCTGAACATCAGCGAATCAGCGCGCCAGTTCGTCTACGATCGGCTGCTCTTCGACACCGATTTCAGCTTCTATTCGTACATCGACGCCCTGCGCGAGACCGGCTTCAAGGTGCTGCAGGCCCGCGATCTGTCGGTCCACCTGGCCCGCAGCTATACCTACCTGTCCAGGCTCGCCTCAATTGCGGAGGGTCCAGAGGGATATCAGGACCGCTTCGACTACCTGACCGATGCCTACATGAAGACGGTCGACGCCATCAACAACGACGAGCTCGGATGGGCGCAGTACCTGTGCATCAAGCCGGCCTAGCCCCATCCCAACAGCGGAGCTGAAACCCATGCCTGAATCGGGAAGCATCAATCCGGACGAAAGAGTCCAGTGGGTCTACTCGTCCACCACCAACGATGAGTTGGCTGAGCGTTATGACCAGTGGGCCCGAGAGTACGACGACGACCTCGAAAACACCTTCGTTTGGCTCGCGCCAATTCGGGGCGCCGAGACCCTCGCTGAGCACGTCGCCCGGGACGCGAAGATACTGGACGCCGGCGCCGGCACCGGTCTGGTCGGCGTGGAGTTGCAGCGGCTGGGCTACGGCGACATCTGCGCCATGGACCTGTCCGAGGGAATGCTGGACGAGGCTCGTTCCAAGGGCTGCTACAATGATTTCCGCCAGATGGCCTTGGGTGACCACCTGGATTTTGACTCGGACGCCTATGACGCAGTCATCAGCATCGGCGTTTTCACCCCCGGCCACGCTCCACCCAACTCCTTCGTGGAGTTGTGCCGCGTCACTAGGCCCGGGGGGCACATCGTCTTCAGCATGCGCCCGGACACCCACGTCGAGCTGGGCTTCAAGGATCAGCAGGACGCCCTGGTGGAAAGCGGAGCCTGGTCCCTGGTCGGCGTCACCGAGCCCTTCCAACCCCTGCCCAAGGGCGAACCGGAAGTGACGCACCAGATCTGGGTCTACCAGGTGAACTGATCCGATGCCATCGCAAGTACGACTGGTCGAGGGGCGGCCATTCGGTCGCCCCTTTCCCGCGTCGCCGCAGAGCGACGGTTCCCATGGCTAACGGAATCTCCTCACGCGTACCCTGTTTGATGAGAACCGTCATTGCGAGCGCAGCGCGGCAATCTCGTTGGCGTAGGGGAATCCTTTGGGGCAGACGTTGCTGCCATGGCGTCGAGATAGCCACGGCGCAATCGCCTCGCAATGACAACCTCCTAGATTGTGAACCCTTACGATACGAGACGAAAGCGCGGCTTGACCGCCCGTTATCACCGTGATATTCTCGCGCCGTAAAATCGAATAGGTTTCTGGCGGGAGCTTGGTTATGCCAGGCTGAGAGGGCGGCCGAAAAAAGCCGCCGACCGTAGCACCTGATCCGGGTAATGCCGGCGTAGGAAGTTGGGCCAACCTTTTATGTGCCGCCAGAGTTTAGAACCTGGCGGTTTCTCGTTTTGCGGCAACCGCGTCTGTTCGCCCATTCGAAGCAACCGGGAGGTTGGTTATGCTGGATACCACCGTAGGGATCATCACGCTGGTTATCGCATGCGCGGTGTTCCTCGTCCTGGGGCTGACCTATGCCTGGCGTCGCCGTCGCCAGAGCGTGGAGGACTACACCACCTCCCGGAACCACGCCCCGTTCAACGTCGGTGTCGCCACACTGGTCGCCTCCATGTTCGGCACCTGGGTGCTCCTCAGCCCCGGCGAATCCGGCGCCAATTTCGGCATCATCTCCCTGGTCGGCTACGCCCTGGGCATGGCCGGCATCCCGGTCATGTTCATGTTCGTCGGCCCGCGCATCCGCCAGCTGATGCCCAATGGTCACTCAGTTACGGAATATGTCCGGCACCGGTTCGGCATGGTCCCCTTCGTCTCAATTTTCGTCGTCATCATCTTCGTCATCGGCATCTTCATCACTGCCGAGATGACGGCCATCACCGCCGCGGTGAGCATCCTCACCGGTTCGCCGGCGTGGGCTACCGCCGTAGCCGTCGGCATCGTGGTTATCGCCTACACGGCTTACGGCGGGCTGCGCGTATCCATATATACCGACCGAATCCAGTTCTGGATCCTTATCCCCGTCCTCCTGTTGTTGGTCATCGTGGCCGCTGTGCTGGTGGGCGGATCCGGCGCTTGGGGCGAAGCGAAGCAAGCCGGTCTGCTTTCCGTCACGTCGTCCGGGAGCTACTTCTTCGCCATCGTGCTGATCATCGGCATCGTGGCGTCAAACGCGTTCCACCCCGGCATGTGGCAACGGGTGTATACCGTTGAAAGCCAGGCGGCTCTCAACCGCAGCCTCTGGGGCGCAGCGGCCATCGCCATACCGTTGACCTTCCTGATGGGCATGGCCGGCATCGCCGCCGTGGGCAACGGTTCCGTCGGCCCCTTCCAGTACCCCGAGGTCGCAGCGGCTCTGTTTACCCTGGCCGCCGACGTGTTCCCGCTGTGGATGCACTTCCTCATGCTCATCTGCGCCCTGATGCTGGCCATGAGCACGCTGGACACCCTCATGAACGGCCTGGCCAGCGGTATGGCGGCCGACCTCGCCGGGGTCGGACTGGAACGAGGGCTGCTTTTGCGATTGGCCCGCGCCATCACCGTAATCGTGGCCATCCCCGCGATCATCGTGGCGTCCCAGGGCCACAGCGTGCTCTACGTTTTCCTCATCGCGGACCTGCTCGGCGCAGCCATCGCCGTGCCCATGCTGGTGGGCCTGTATTCCAGCCGCATGCCCGGCTGGGGAGTAATCCTCGCCGGAGCCGTAGGCATCATCGTCGGCGCCCTCTTCTACCCTAAGCCTGACCTGCTCTCCCCGTGGGCACTCACCGCACCCGCCGGCGGCCAGATGTTCTGGGCATTCGCATCGGCGCTGGTGATCTCGTCCGTCATTTCGGCGGTCGTGGTCTTGGGCCAGCGCCTAGTGGCTCCAGACAACCAGTACGACTTCACCATCCTCAACGCAGACGTTCAGCTGATTGACGAACCTTCAGCAGCGGACGACTGATCCCAACCGCAGTTTCCGTGGGGGCAAATCGTCATTCGCCCCCGCGTCGTTGCCAAACACCAACCACCCGGCCGGAGGAACCACAGTATGACCATCGTCAACAACGACTATCTCAGCCAGCAGGCCCAGGTTGATCCGGAGTCCGTCCGGCCCTTCCCCAACTCCCGTAAGGTGTACGAGACTGGAAGCCGACCCGACATCCGGGTGCCGATGCGCGAGATCTCCCTGTCGGATACCCATTCGACCGAAGGCGTCGAGAAGAACCTGCCGATTTTCGTCTATGACACCTCCGGCCCATACACCGATCCTGACGTCGCAGTCGACGTGCGCCAGGGCCTGCCCACTCTGCGGCAGCAGTGGATCGAGGAGCGCGGCGACACCGAACAATTGCCCTACCTCACCTCTGAGTATGGACGCGAGCGCCTGGCCGATTCCTCGCTGGACCGCTACCGCTTCAGCCACATTCGCAACCCGCGCCGGGCCAAAGCCGGCAAAAACGTCACCCAGATGCACTACGCCCGGCAGGGGATCGTCACCCCGGAGATGGAATTTATCGCCATCCGCGAGAACATGCGCCGGGAGGAGTACATCGGCACCGGCCTGATGGGTTCCAAGAAGGCCATGAATTTCGGCGCCAACCTGCCCGAAATCGTCACCCCGGAATTCGTCCGCGATGAGGTGGCCGCCGGCCGCGCCATCATCCCCTCCAACATCAACCATCCCGAGTCCGAGCCCATGATCATTGGCCGCAATTTCCTGGTCAAAATCAACGCCAACATCGGCAACTCTGCCGTCACCTCCAGCATCGAGGAAGAGGTCGAGAAAATGACCTGGTCCACCCGCTGGGGCGGCGACACCCTCATGGACCTCTCCACCGGCCGCAACATCCACGAGACACGCGAGTGGATTATCCGCAACAGCCCGGTTCCCGTGGGCAGCGTTCCCATCTACCAGGCCCTCGAGAAGGTCGACGGCAAGGCCGAGGACCTGACCTGGGAGATCTTCCGCGACACGCTCATCGAACAGGCCGAGCAGGGGGTCGACTACTTCACCATCCACGCCGGCGTTCGCCTCCAATACGTGCCGCTGACCGCCAACCGTGTCACCGGCATCGTCTCCCGGGGCGGCTCCATCATGGCCAAGTGGTGCCTCGCCCACCACCGCGAGAGCTTCCTGTACGAACACTTCGCCGACATTTGCGAAATCATGAAGCAGTACGACGTGGCCTTCTCCCTGGGCGACGGCCTGCGCCCCGGCTCCATCGCCGACGCCAACGACGAAGCCCAGTTCGGCGAGCTGGAGACCCTGGGCGAGCTCACCAAGATCGCTTGGGACCACGACGTCCAGGTCATGATCGAAGGGCCGGGCCACGTACCCATGCATCTCATCAAGGAGAACATGGACAAGCAGTTGCAGGACTGCTACGAGGCTCCCTTCTATACCCTGGGGCCGTTGGTCACCGACATCGCGCCGGGCTACGACCACTTTACCTCCGGTATCGGCGCCGCCATGATCGGCTGGTTCGGCACCGCCATGCTCTGCTACGTGACCCCCAAGGAGCACCTGGGCCTGCCCAACCGCGACGACGTCAAGGAAGGCATCATCACCTACAAAATCGCCGCCCACGCCGCCGACATCGCCAAGGGACACCCGGCAGCCGCCATCCGCGACAATGCCCTGTCCAAGGCCCGGTTCGAGTTCCGCTGGGAGGACCAGTTCAATCTCGGCCTGGACCCCGACACGGCCCGCGAATACCACGACGAGACCCTGCCCAAAGAAGCCCAGAAAGTCGCCCACTTCTGCTCCATGTGCGGCCCGCACTTCTGCTCGATGAAGATCACGCAGGATGTGCGCGACTACGCCAAGAGCAAGGGCATCGGCGACACCGCCGCCGCGCTGCTGATGGGTATGCAGGAGAAGTCCGAAGAGTTCAAGGCTTCCGGCAGCGAGGTGTACCTGGACGTATAAGCGGATGCATCCGCAGATTAGCAGGGGCGAATCCGCGGCCGCGGGTTCGCCCTCGTCTTGTGCGGTACAATTGACCTACACTCCCCTGATAGGAGGCCTGACAATGGCCGCGCCGCTCAAATCCGACACACCGCAGCCATACCGCAGCGTCCCGATTCTCGCCCGCTTGACCGACGGCAATCAAATCGCCATTTTCAACTGGGCCAAGACCAACTTGCCGGAAGCCGAGTGGTTTGAAGTCAGCTGCGATGACGAGGGCCATATTGTGCTGACGCCGGTTCAAGCCGTTCCCGATGAAGCGGTCGCGTGGGCACGCGAGCGGGATACCAAGTCGGCAGCGAGGAGTACGCGACCCTACCAACACCTGACCCTGGATGAATTGCGCGACGTCGACCTCCCTGATCGCCTTGAAGAACTCCGCGCCCGTGGCATCCTGCAGCCGGCTTGGGATGGTCCTCCACCTGCCGAGCCGTTCAAACCGGTCAGTCCTCCGGTGCCACCCGGTGCGCTGAAACGTTTTCTCAAAGAGCGCGGCTGATATTAATTGACATATCCATCTCGGCCGGCCGCCTACGTTGACGGTTCCGCTCCGCTTGCAGTGGCTTTTGGAGAACCGTCTGGACCCGGCATCGCCCGGCGGTTGAGCGAATTCACCGTCATTTATTCGTCAAATTTGCTCGAGGCGGAACTGCGCGCGGCCTACCACAGGGAGCGGCGCGAATTTGATCCACAATGGTTGTACGGCGTAGAGTGGGTTTTGCCCACCCGTCCCCTCGGCCCTGAAATCGCCGACGCGTTGCAAGTCCGCTATCTGCGCAGCGGCGATTTGCTGCACATAGCCACCGCTTTGTATGCTCACCGCACTTTTGGCCTTGAGCTGACGTTCATCACGCTGGACCACGACCAACGTGATGTGGCTACCGGGTTGGGTTTCCCCGTTTGACAGGCAATGAATGTGGGGCGACGCGTGCGTCGCCCCACTCACTGCTGCCCGTTGCGACCCCGCTTCATCTGAACACCGCCAGGCACTTGGTGGAGTTGAAGATGTACGTCTCGTACCAGTCCACGATCTCCGCCTGGTAGCCCAGTTCGTCCACCGCACCCACCAGGCAGGCCCAGTTGAGCAGTTCCTGCTGGCCGGCGTCCTCAATCTGCGCGGTTGAGATGCTAGCCCACGCCTGGTAGTCGCCCGCCTTCATTTCCTCGAACCGCGCCCGGTCCGATTCGATATCGGGATACAGCCACCAGTTCTTTTCCGTCAGGAAAGCGTGGGACCACGACGACGACGCGATCAGGGCGACCCGATACGGCGATTCCTTCAGCGCCTGCGCCGCCGCCGCGCCAATCTGCATGCAGCGCTTGGGCGAGGGCCCCGGCGGGTCTGGCTCCGGCGAACGCTCTTCGCTGCCGCCCTGGTTGCGAATGACCCGACTGCCGTAGCAATTCACCAGCATCGGCACCACCGGATAGTCGAACCCCTTGCGGTCATAATCGAGGTACAGGATCGTATTCAGGATGGCGTGGCCCAGCCCCGGCTCGTGCAACGGCTGGTAGGCGTAGGACATGTCCACGCCCCGGTCGATCATGCCCGACACCAGCGCCCGCGCGCCCTCCTTGTGTCCTTTATAGTTGAACACCGTGTCCGCGCCTTCGTCCCAGACGTTTCGGCGCGCCGACCCATTGCCGTTGTCGAAGGGCTGGCAGTTGAACTCGTCATAGGCCAGCACGCAGAACGGCGGGATGATGTCCTCTTTGAAATTCTCGTACTGGTCGTCGCCCCAGATCACCACGAAGTCAGGGTTGAAGGCATCCAGTTCCTTGCGCAGTTCGCGGAACCCGGCCACCATGCGCTCGCGCAGGCGCACCGCCGACGCATATCCCTCATCTTCGCCGAACTCGACCCGCATGGGTTCCGGCCAGTTCAGTGGGTTCTTCATGTCGGCGGGGATCCGGTCGTTGGTCCGCAGCGTTCGCTTCAACGACGATTCGCCATCCTCGTCGGGCCGGATGAACGACGGCGAATGCGTCAGTCCCAGCCCCAGAATTTCGGCCATGATTGCCCTCCTTTCTCGATATATCGTCGTAGGGGCGAATGATTATTCGCCCCTACATCTCCGGTCAGGATCATTCTGCTACTTGAAAATCGCCAGGCACTTGTTGGAGTTGAAAACGTAAGTCTCCACGTAATCGAGGATCTCTGGCTTGTAGTCCAGCGTGTCCATCGCACCGGCCAGGCACATCCAGTTCAGCATCTCCTGCTGCCCGGCGTCCTCAACCTGATCGGTGGAAATGCGCGCCCAGGCTTGGTAATCACCGGCCTTCAGCTCCTCGAAGCGCGCCCGATCCGACTCGATGTCGGGCCACAGCCAGTGGTTCTTCTCCACCAGGAAGGCGTGGGACCACGATGACGACGCGATCAGCGCCACCCGATACGGCGAGTCCTTCAGAGCATCGGCCGCTGCCGCTCCCACCTCCAAGCACCGCTTCGGCGACGGCCCGGGTGGGTCGGGATCCGGCAGGTATTCGACGGCGCCGCCACGGTTGCGAATCACTCGGCTGCCGTAGCAGTTCACCAGCATCGGAACCACGGGATAATCGAACCCCTTGCGGTCATAGTCCAGGTACAGCAGCGTGTTCAGGATGGCGTGGCCAAGGCCCGGCTCGTGCAGTCCCTGGTAGGCGTAGGCCATGTCCACGCCCCGGTCGATCATGCCGGATACCAGCACCCGCGCCGCTTCCTTGTTCCCCTTGTACTTGAACACCTTGTCCTGAGGTTCGCCCCAGAAGTTCCGCTGACGGTGGGCGAAGGGCTGGCACTCGAAGTCGTCATAGGCCAGCACGCAGAACGGCGGGATGATGTCCTCGCGGAAGTTCTCGTACTGGTCGTCGCCCCAGATCACCACGAAGTCAGGGTTGAAGGCGTCCAGCTCCTCGCGGATGCGCCGGAAGCCGGCCACCAGCCGGGCCCGGTGTTCCAGCGACGACGCATACCCTTCATCCTCGCCGTACTCGATGCGCATGGGCTCGGGCCAGCTGGTGGGGTTCTTCATCTCCTCGGGGATCCGCTTGTTCCCGCGCAGCGTCCTCTTAAGGGGGATCGCCTTGTCTTCATCGGGCGATATCAGGGGTGGGTAGTGCGTGAGGCCAAGCCCCAGGATTTCTGCCATTTCGTCACCTTCCGTGTTGTGCGCGGTATTGGCGGTAATGATGGCGCCATTTTCTGTATCCCGCCGGGATGTGTCAACCGAAAGCGCGCACGCCGGAAATCCCGACGCTCGGCATTCGAAATCCCTGCCATCGGCCTTGGGCACTCGCGGTATCGAACGGAACCTGCCGGGGTCACCCCTGACCGACTGGCCGCCCTGTCCCGGACTCGTCGAATGGTACAATCGAGCATCTCGAATCAACCCGCCTCCATCGGGCGCTCATTCCCTTGAATTCCCGTCGGGCGGAGGCTACAACTCCCAATTAAGACATCCGATCCGCGGATCAGCGTTCAGCTGCCACTGTTCAATCAACTATGAGAGAGGTAACCCCGTGCCCGACCAGAACTTCGACGTCATCATCATCGGCGGCGGCATGGCCGGCCTCACCGCCGGCATCTACTCCGCACGCCACGGCCTCAGCACCGCCATCGTCGAGCAGATGATGGCCGGCGCTCAGATCATCAATCTGGAGCGCATCGAGAACTTCCCTGGGTTCCCCCAGGGCATTGCCGGCTACGAACTGGGTCCCGCAACCCAGGAACAGGCCATGAATGCCGGCGTCGAGGTCCTGATGGACACCGTCGAAAGCGTGTCCGCCGAAGGTGATTTCCTACGTGTTTCCGGTGAGGGCGGCGGTTCCTACCTCGGTAAGGCCGTAATCATGGCCGCCGGTTCAACCCTGCGCACTCTTGGCATCCCCGGAGAGGAGGAGTTCCTCGGCCGCGGCGTGTCACACTGCGCCTCCTGCGACGGCCCGCTGTACACGGGCCAGACCGTCGCCGTGGTCGGCGGCGGCGACTCCGCGGCCGACGAAGCCCTGACCCTGACTGAATACACCGACCGCGTCATCCTCTTCCACCGCGGCGACAGCCTGGGCTCCCAGCAGGTGCTGCAGGACCGCATCGTCGCCGAGCCGAAAATCGAGGTGCGGTTCAACTCCGAGGTCGTCGAGGTGGTGGGCGAGGATACCGTCACCGGAGTCCGCGTCCGCAGCGCTGACGGCGAGAACGTCGAACCGGTGGCCGGCCTCTTCGTCTACGTCGGCCTGGAACCCAACTCGTCCTCAGTGGCTGATCTGGTGCCTCTGGACAACGCCGGGCATATTCCGGTGGGCCTGTCCATGGACACGCCGCAGCCCGGACTCTTCGCCGCCGGCGACATTCGTCAGCAATCCGCCGCTCAACTGGTGGCCTCCGCCGGCGACGGCGCCACCGCGGCCATTGCCGCCCACCGGTACATCCGATCCCGCCAGTGGTGAGGTTCCGCCATGCAGATCACCGACCACGTTTACAGCACCCACATCCAGGAAGACCCCAACACCTTCGGGGCCATGCACCCCGGCGGCACCCAGATCTATTTCGTGGGGGACCCGTCGGAAAGCATGGTCATGATCGACTCTGGCGAGCCTTACCGTTTCTGGACCCAGCAGATCATGGACTACTGGGGCGAACTGGGCAGTCCGCACATCGACGCCATCCTTATCACCCACGGCCACGGCGACCACATCGGCGGCCTGGACCGTCTGCAGGAAGCCTTCGGCTGCCCGGTGCGCTGCCATCCCAAGCTTGCGCCGCGCCTGCAGCACACCCTTGGCGGTGACTCGGTCCATGCTCTGCGCGCCAACGAGACCATATCCTCGGGCGGCGGCGTGACCCTGCGCCCGTTGTTCACCCCAGGCCACGAGGACGACCATTCCTGCTATTTCCTGCGCCCCGACCGGGTCCTCTTC
Source organism: Dehalococcoidia bacterium (assembly GCA_022827095.1). GTDB lineage: Bacteria > Chloroflexota > Dehalococcoidia > Lucifugimonadales > UBA3495 > Bin87. The sequence continues at coordinate 1,845 of JAJDTP010000008.1, read as the reverse complement.
AGCGGCGACAACCTGCTGGGCAACTCGTCGTCCAGCGTGCGCAACCTCAAGGAATACATGACATCCCTGGGACGCATGGCCCGCACCCGGCCGCTGGTGGTATGCCCCGGCCACGGCAATACCATTATCCGGGGTCAACAGCGCATCCAGCAGCAGATCGCCCACCGCCTCAGCCGGGAGGACCAGGTCCTCGCGGCCATGGATGCCGGCGCAACTACGGTCGACGAGATCGTCACCGCCGTGTACCCGCGCAATCTGCGCAGATCCCTGCGCGCCGCGGCGGGACGCAACGTGCGCACCCACCTGGAAAAGTTGCGGCAGGAAAACCGCGTCATCGAGCGTGAAGCCACGTACGTCCTGCCGGATTAGGGGGCGCGGGAGCGTCCCGCCGTGATGTTTTACCGGGCAACCGGCGCCGCCGGGGCGATTGGCTGCGGGCTGGCCTTCGTTTGTCTGGGCCTGTTCCTGCTCACACCGGTGGCCGTGTTTATATTAAAGGGATTGGGCTGGACGCTGGTGGCCATGGGCGTCGTGTTGGCAGCCCTCGGAGCGTGGACTTGGTGGAAGAGCCGCTAGGCCCAACTCCGGGGCATCTCCGGATTGTTCGGCGCATTCCGGGGAGCACCCCTGAATGCCCGGTTTGCGTCTTCGCAAACCGCCGTTGAATCCCTCCCGTGTGGCGCGTTTCGCAATCGAAGGCCAATTCCATATGGAACTTGACGCCAGTTGTTGACAAAGGGGTAACAAGGGTATAAATTGCCCCAAATGCCGCCGCAATCATGCGGTCAAGCCAACCAGCGAGGAGGCTAATATGCTTAAGATTGGGCACGAGGTAGTCCGTCCCGGAAGGCACTGGGGAGACGCCGAAATCACGATTCCGGTTCCGGAAGAACTGGAAACCACTCCTGGTATCCCGATGACCGGCCGTGAGGTTGACTGGTACGCCCGCGAGTATCCGCTGGAAACCATGAACATCACCGAGCGGGCTTCCCGCGACTGGTCCAACACCCTGCGCGACCTCCACGCCGAAATGCGTGAGATCCGCAAGGAGCACGACAAGCTCAACAGCAACTTGGTCATGGCCGCCCGGTCGACCGCTGAGATGGATGCCACTGCTGAGCCTACCGGCGAGGACATCTCCCAGCTGGTCAAGGACAAGGCCCGCCAGCTCGGTTACCTCGAAGTCGGCATCACGTCCTATGACCCGCGCTATGACTACAAGAGCAAGCGCGGCTTCACCGTTCTGCCCCACGCCATCTGCTTGGCCTATGAGCAGGACTTCGAGCCCACCCAGACCATCCCCAGCGTCGACGCCGAGATCGTGCACTCCAGCACGTACCGGACCCAGGCTGCTGCCGGTCTCGAACTGGGCAACTTCATCCGCTCCCTGGGCTACAAGGCGCACGTCATCCACTCCAGTGACGCCACCGGCCCGGTGATCCCGATGTTCGTCGCCGCCGGCCTCGGCCAGTTGGGCGCTTGCGGCTACCTGCTGTCCCCACACACCGGCAACCGCATGCGGCTGATGATGATCACCACCGACGCCAACGTCACCTATGACGCGCCCGTCGACTACGGCATCCACGCCTTCTGCCAGGTGTGCCAGGTCTGCGTGAACCGCTGCCCCGGCCGCGCCCTCATGCGTGACAAGATCTGGTGGCGCGGAATTGAGAAGAACAAGCTCTACTTCAAGCGCTGTCGCCCGGTCATGGCTCGCTACCTCGGCTGTGGCGTGTGCATGAAGGTCTGCCCGATCCAGAAGTACGGCCTGAAGAACACCATGGAGCACTACGCTGCCACCGGTCAGGTCCTCGGCAAGGGCACCCACGACCTCGAAGGTTACAA
>JAJDTP010000024.1 GCA_022827095.1 Dehalococcoidia bacterium | reverse complement strand
CCGCTGGGCCACCTGTCCCAACACCAGACGCTGCTCTTCCGCCCAGGCGCTGACCAGATGCAGCGGCGAACACCCGGCGGACCGGTCGTAAGTACGGCGCAAGGTCTTGCCATCCAACGCCAACACACCCGCAATGCCTTCTGCAAACTGCTCCATGAACCCCAGAAACCACCACTGGAAAGCTTCCGTATCCAGCATCTTCAGCACTCGGGAAAAGGTGTCATGGCTGGGAATGCCGTTTCCCAGCTTCAGAAAGGATTGCGGCAAGTCCCGTTTGGAGTGGCCGCAGAACTCCATGTCAGTGCAGAGCCTGCCCCATGCCGCGACACGGGTCTGGCCGCCGCTGACCACGGTGCACAGGGCGATGTCCAGGATGTCGTGCCGGGAATGGAGGCGGGCACTGACCGCGCGCGGGTCTTCCAAATCAGCAAATACATCGGCCAACTCGTTCATGGTGTCCTCCCCTCCGCCACGGTTTGGACAACATCATAGCCGGCGCCTCAACTTTCATATGCGATAGCACTGCTCTCCCCGTCGACAGATCTTGACGTTGGCCGGGTCGCCCCCTGTTCAGGCCAAGCGCAGGCTCCGGCGCGATGAAAGCCGCTATCGGCCAGGATGATCATCCGTCCGTCGTAGTGTTCCAGCAGGTGTCGGAAGGTCTGGTCGTGCAGACTGGTCAACAATTGGAGCAGTTCGGCAGTCCCAATCGGTGATCAGGCCCAACTGATTGATCACGGTGCAGAGCTTGCCACCAACTATCCAGCGGTGATTGGACTTTCCCTTCTTACCCACTTGGTGGAGATCACGCCCGGAGCGCACCGGATGGCACAGTTCGATACCATAGTTGTCGGCGATGCCCAAAACGGTGGGCTGGACCAGGAAGTAGCCCGTCCAGCAAGATTGGGTTGCCAGCCGGCGGAAGAGACGGGTGCGTTCCGGCAGTTTGGGGAAGAGATGACCATAGTTATCCTTGAGCCAATGGTAGTATGGACACCTCAAGCGTACCCAGTTTCACTCGTGCTGTCATTGCGAGCGAAGCGCGGCAATCTCGTTGGGGCGCGGAACCCTACTGCGGGAACGAGATCGCCACGTCGCTGCGCTCCTCGCGATGACAAACTGGGCACACGTGAGGTAGGGACGCTGATTGACGTTCTTGATGGCGTGGAACACGCCGATGGTGACCAGTTCGCTTACGGAGAGCCGAGCCTGGGGACGGGGCGTCTGCCGAGGGAGGGCATCGCCTATCTTGCAGTAGAGTTCAGTGACAAAATCAGCAATGTTCACGAGGTTCCCTGCTGTAGAGGATTGTCAGCCCACAGCATATGGGAACCTCGTGACATTCTCAAAATCGTTTCAAACCAGCACCAAAGGTTTATATTCCGGCAACTTTGCAACGCACAGCAGTTTCAGAACGCGTGCATGATGAGAGTGTTCAGTAGTCGGCAACAGTGAGAGTTTGGGCGGGACGATGGCGGGTATGAGAAACTGCTGTAACGGGTTCAAGCCATTCCGTTTGACGAGTTTGGGGCCAGTGGTAGGATATTAGGGCAATGCAAACGCGAACCGCTGTTCCCCTACCATCCGCGCCGCTGCCGGGCACCCTCGCGGACCTGATACTACCCCAATCGGCCGGCGCACGCCGCATCGCCAGGGACGCTGCCCTGGTTGTTGCCGGCAGCCTGCTGGTGGCGCTGTTCGCGCAGATCAAAATACCGTTGGGATTCACCCCGGTTCCGATCACCGGGCAGACCTTCGCGGTTCTGTTGGTGGGCGCGATGCTGGGGGGCTGGCGCGGCGGGCTGGCGCTGGCGCTTTACGCCATCGAGGGCGCGTTCCTCCCGTTCTTCGCTGGAGGAGCGTCGGGCTGGTTCTGGCTGCTGCCATCGGGCGGATACATCGTCGGGTTCATACCGGCGGCCGCGCTGGTGGGCTGGCTGTGTCAACGGGGATGGAACCGCCGTCCCTGGATCCTGGCGGCCATGCTGCTGGGCAACGCCGTGCTCTACGTGCCGGGCCTGATCCAGTTGAACCTGTTCCTGCCGGCCAACGCGGCGGAGGCCTGGGGCTGCGCAGACGTGTGGCAGTGCGGCCTGCTCCCGTTCATCGCCGGCGACCTGGCAAAGCTCATCGTGGCGAGCCTGGCGGTGCCGGGCGGCTGGGCCCTGCTGGATCGGTTCATCCTGAAAACCCGCCAGGGCGACGAGCAACCGCAGTAACCCATGGACATCTACTGGCTGGGACACGCCTGCTTCAGGCTGCGGTCAACCAACGCGGGACTGTCGATCATCACCGACCCCTATGCCTCAGGCGTGGGCGGTTTGGGCGTGCAGATCGACCCGAGGCAGATCGTGGACGCGGTAGGGGTCACGGTGAGCCACAACGACCCCATGCACAACAGCGCGCGCGAGGTTGACGGCCAGCCGCGGGTGTTCGACACGCCCGGCGAGTACGAGTTCCAAGGGATCACCATCCGGGCGGTGATGACCCCACTCCCTGAGGGCACACCACGAAGCAGACGCAACGTGGCGTTCGCCATTGCGCTGGACGGGATCAACGTGTGCCACCTGGGCAACATTACCCAGCCGCTCACCGCGCAGCAGATCGACCTCATCGGCCCGGCGGAGGTTGTGCTGGCGCCGGCCGGCGGTTCCGACCACAACCTGCTGTCGTACAGGGCCATCAACCAGACGGCGCAGCAATTGGACGCGCGGTGGCTGATCCCCATGCACTACCGAGCGGAGCGCGAGCCCTCCGCCGTGGAGCCGGAGGGGCCGGAGGCGTTCCTGCGGGAAATGGGCGTGGCCGAGGGAAGTTTGCAGCCCCAGGGCCGGATGCAGGTGACGCGCAACAACCTGCCGCCTTCGCTACAGGTGGGACTGATGGCTCCGCAGTTCCGGACGCAGTAAGCGCGGATCTGCCAGGCAGCCCAGTCGCCGGTGCGCGACGAGACACCCGTGCCACGCTGGGGATGACGGACGCTCGGGAGCGACTGTCCGGGTTCAGGCAGTTGCTCGATACCGAAACCGTCATACTGGCGAAAGCCGGTATCCAGGAACCTCACGCGTACCCAGTTTGTCATCGAGAGAAGCTCAACGACACGGCGATTTGGTTCCCGCAGACGGCGTCCGTTGTCCTGACGAGATCGCCACGCTACGCTCGCGATGACAGTTCGTGTGAAACTGGGTACGCCTGAGTCCAGGAACTCCTTGCCGGTTCTCACCGTTCCTGTCGGCCGGGGCTTCTGGGTTCCTGCTTTCGCAGGAACGACGTGTTCCCTACGAAGAAACCCGGCGCCTCTAAATACTCGAAGGGGCGATGACGGATCGCTGAGCGTGCGCTCTCGCTGTGTATAATGGCGCCAATCTGGAGGTGACGTTATGCCAGCTGAGTTGATGGGCCCTTATACCAAGCTCTGCAGTGAATTCGGCGTGCCGGTCAAGATGCGGGACGGCGTCACCCTGTACGCCGACGTGTACCGACCGGACTCGGCGGAAGCGTTTCCGGTGCTGCTGCAACGCACGCCGTACGACAAGTTCCAGGGAGTGGGCGGCGGCATGGACGTGCTGCGGGCCGTTTCCCACGGTTACGCGGTGGTGGTCCAAGACACGCGGGGCCGCTATGCCTCGGAGGGCGAGTTCTACCCGTTCCTGGACGAGCCCGACGACGGGTATGACACGGTGGCCTGGTGCGCCGAGCAGACGTGGAGCACGGGCAAGGTGGGGATGTTCGGGCGGTCGTACGTGGGCGCGACGCAGTGGCTGTGCGCCATCACCAACCCGCCGGCCCTGACCTGCATCGCGCCCGGCATCACGGCCTCCGACTACTACGAGGGCTGGACCTACCAGGGCGGCGCGCTGGCCTGGGGCTTCGCCCTGTCGTGGACCATGCGGCAGCTCACCATGGCCAACATGGGCGCGATCAGCAGCCGCCACGACGTGCCCGAGGGTACGCGAGAGGGACTGCTGGCGGCGTTCAACGAGCTGGATTGCACCTTCCGGCACCAGCCCATCGTGGACCTGCCGCACCTCAAGGAGCCGCTGGCGGGGTACTTCTATGACTGGATCAAGCACTCCAGCAGCGACGAGTACTGGAAGCGCTGGCGGATCGAGGACCACTATCCGCACATCACCACGCCGGCGCTGCACATCGGCGGCTGGCACGACATCTTCCTGCTGGGCACCTTGCGGAACTTCGTGGGTATGCGCAAGCAGGCGGAGGACGCGACGGCCCGGGACGGGCAGCGGCTGATCGTGGGCCCGTGGCACCACGGTCCCTTCGGCGAGACCTCCGGCGACTTCTTCTTCGGGCTTGGCGCCGCCGGGCCGGCCATCGACACCGACGGCATCCACCTGCAGTGGTTCGACCACTGGCTCAAGGGCGAGGAGAACGGGGCCAACGACGGCGCGCCGGTGCGCATCTTCGTGATGGGCGACAACCAGTGGCGCAACGAGCAGGAATGGCCGCTGGCGCGGACGCAGTACACCGACTACTATCTGCACAGCGGCGGCCGGGCCAACACGTCGTCGGGCGACGGCGGGCTGTCGGTGGACGCCCCGGGAGACGAAGCGGCCGACGTGTTCCTCTACGACCCGCGGGACCCGGTGCCCACGCGGGGCGGGCCGTTGTGCTGCGGGCCGTCCTTCGTTCCGGGCGGATCGTACGACCAGCAGTTCATCGAGAACCGAAGCGACGTGCTGTGTTACACCACGCCGCCGCTGACGGAAGACCTGGAGGTGACGGGTCCGTTGACGGTGACGCTGTTCGCCTCGACTTCCGGCCACGATACCGACTTCACCGCCAAGCTGGTGGACGTGGAGCCGTGTGGCGCGGCCCGGGCGTTGGTCGACGGCATCATGCGCGGCCGCTACCGCAAGGGGACTGACACCGCGGTGCCGGTCACGCCGGGAGCGGTGGAGGAGTACACCATCGACCTGGTGGCGACGAGCAACGTGTTCAAGACCGGTCATCGGGTCCGCCTGGAGATCAGCAGCAGCAACTTCCCCCGGTTCGACCGGAACTTCAACACCGCCGGCGACCCCTGGGCAGCCACGGAGTGCGTTCCTGCGGTCCAGACCATCATGCACAACGAACAGTATCCGTCGCGGCTGCGGCTGCCCGTCATCCCGGCCTCGTAGCCCCGCCCGTCAATGGCGCGATACGGTTGCCTGGCGCTGGCGGTGGTGATCGCCATGGCGGTGCTGATCTTCATCGTGTTCCTGTGGTCGGGGTGGCTGAACCGGCCGGTGGGGCGTGCTCCGGCGGCGGTTTCCGTTGCCCATGCCTCGCCCAATGCAGCGCCAGCGAACGGAGGGTCTTTTCAAAGTTAATCCGTCATTCCCGAGGAAGCGGGAATCCAGGAGGTCGTTGTGCTCGGAATGTTCTGGATTCCGGCTTTCGCCGGAATGACGGTTCGGGGTGAAAAGCCGCCATCAGGGACTTCAGAAAGGCCCTGCGGCGAACGGAGCGCGTGTTGGGCTTTCTTAACATAAGCAGATAATGGATTTATGATGGCCTCAGGTTGACTTGGTGAGGTGGTCTGATGGCCCGAGGTAGAGTTTATCGTCATGACGTGCGGTGTCCTGATTGCGGTTCCAACTGGATGCGCAAGGACGGCTTTTCCAATGGCAAGCAGGCTTACAGTTGCGGGGACTGCCGGCGACGCTACGTGCCGGACGGGGCGTATCGACGTCCTGGATCGGCGGTGAAAGAGCGAGGGATTGAGCTGTATTTGGAGGGCAATACCCTGAGCGGCATTGGTCGGGTGTTGGGGTACAGCGTGCCAGCGGTGCAAGGGTGGGTCAAAAAAAGGGACAGCAAGCCCTGAGCTGTTTAGTGGAGCGAGGTGCGGAGCGCATTGCGGGGTGGGCTGGCCGCCAGCCCGCCGTGGTGGTGTCCTGTGATGAGACGTGGACTTACCGAGGCGCCCGGCACGGTGCCAAGCGTGAAGACTGGTGGATCTGGACGGCGGTAGTGGGGGAGGCCGACGGCAGTAGGTGGGTGGACTTTGAGGTGGGCAACCGCAGTGAGGTTCCGTTTTTACGGCTGTACGCCCGGCTGCCCGAGGCCGGGCTGTACCGGAGCGACGCCTATTCGGTGTATCTGGGGTGGTTTCCGCCCGACCGGCACGTGGTAGGCAAGGGTGGAGCCGTGAACTGGAACGAAGGGCTGCATTCGGTATGGCGGGGACAGTTGCGGCGGCTAATGCGGCGGACCAAAGGGTACACCAAAAGCATTGAGATGCTGGTGTATTCACTGGCGTTGGCGTGCTGGCGACGCTGGGTAAAATGCAATATCCCCGCACGTTAAGAATACCGCGTGTTGCGTGGAATACGAGTGGTCGCTAAAATAATAAGACCGTACCGGCGTGGTGTAGTGGTAACGCATCGGTCTCCAAAACCGAAAACGAGGGTTCGATTCCTTCCGCCGGTGCCAACGCATCCCTACCTTGAGTAGGGATTTTGTTTGCCGGTGTCGTCTTTAATTCCGGCCGGTTTCCCACGATACGATGTTCGGAATTGAAGGCTGTGCTCCCTCGATTTGCCAAGCGCCGTTGACTTCGCGCAAGGCGTCTTGCAGCACGTGATCCAACCGGTCCATGGCGTCGGTGCCGGGGGTGACGAACAGCCAGCGGGCGACGGCTTCCCGGGCTTCCTCGGCACTGTCGAACGTTCGCGGCGGCTGTGTGTCCAACTCGGTCACCTCGGGTTGGATGCCCAATTCTTCCAGCACGGGCAGGAAGTGGGGCAAAGACGGCAACGCGTGCCGCCTTTCGCCGTGGACCCGCTCCCACAGGCCGTAGACCTGCGACAGCGGCGAGGATTCGAAAACCACCGCCATGACCAGGCGACGGGCGTGGCTGTCCATCTTGCGGACGAAAGCGCCGACGTCCTCGATGACGTAGACCACGTGGCTGCACAGGGCCACATCGGCGGGTTCGACGTCCGCGTCGAGCCAGCCGGACTCGACGATGGATACGTTATCGATGTTGTATTCCTCGGCGGTCTCGCGCAGCACGGCGCACATGCTGGGCGACGGCTCCACGGCGGTGACGGCGCTGCAGGTCAGCGCCAGGGGCAGGGCCAGTCGTCCGCCGCCGGCCCCGATGTCCAGCAGGGTTTCACCGGGCAACAGGCGGGAGCGGAGGGCCTCAACCGTCCGGTCGTCGGTGCGGTGCGGGTCAGCCTTGAACTGGGCGGCAAACTGGTTCCAGGTGTCGGTGGGGCGCACACCGCGCCTGCGGTCGGACTGGGCATGCTCCACCCGCACCATCTCGCCCCAGGTTTCAATTGCGCTCATGTTGTTTCTCCATAATTGAAGATGTGGCTGGACTGATCGGTATGCTCGACGGGATTATATACTTTGACAAGGCAAAACATATCCCAACCGCGTGACCGGCGTAGTATCTTGGAAATGTGGGAGCTATAGCGACAGTCATTGCGTTCCTGCTTTTGGCGCTGGCCGTCGGCTGCCAAAGTACACCGGTGGGCCAAACACCGACGCCGGCGGCTCCGACCGCTACTCCGACACCGGTGGCGACGGCACTGCTGCCGGAACCGTCACCCACGATGGCGCAGTCACCGTCGCCCTCCGGTGTCTCCACATCTCCCAGGTCGCCGCCGCCAACCTCGCCTCCGCCCACCGACGCGCCGCCCCTGGAGACGTTGCCACTGGAGCTTGTACCCACCGACCGCGAGTTCCAAGAGCCCACCAACCTGGTCCAGGCGCACAACGGCCGGATGCTGGTGACCGAACAGGACGGCAGGATCTGGGCGTTCGACCCGGCGGCTTCGGAAGTCCCGGCCGCTACGGAGTTACTGGACATCACCGACCGGGTCAGCAGTCGCCGCTCCGAAGAGGGCCTGTTGGGGCTGGCCCTGGACCCAACCAACGCGGCGCACCTGTACGTCTACTACTCCGCGGCCGACCCCCGTCGGTCGGTGGTATCGCGCTTCACGCTTGCGGCCGATCGGTCGCGGGTTGATCCGGACAGTGAGCTGGTGATCCTGGAGGTGGAGCAGCCCTACGCTAACCACAACGGCGGGCAGATTGCCTTCGGACCCGACGGCTACCTGTACATCGGGCTGGGCGACGGCGGCGCGGCCGGCGACCCGTTGGGCAGCGGTCAGGATACGTCGACGCTGCTGGGCTCAATCTTGCGCATCGACGTGTCCCAGTCCGGGCCGACGCGCCTCTATGCCATCCCGCCGGACAATCCCTTCGTGTCGGGAGGCGGACGGGGCGAGATCTGGGCCTACGGCCTGCGCAACCCGTGGCGGTTCAGCTTCGACCGCGACACCGGCGAGCTTTGGACCGGCGACGTGGGACAGAACCGCTGGGAGGAGATCGACCTGATCCAGAGGGGCGGCAACTACGGGTGGAACCGGCTGGAGGGCAACCATTGCTTCAGCGTCAGGGATTGCGACCCCACGGGCACGGTTCCGCCGGTGTGGGAATACTCGCTGGACGGTCGACCCTGCTCGGTGATCGGCGGCTACGTGTACCGCGGCTCCGCGATCCCGTGGCTGTGGGGCGTCTACGTGTACGGCGACTTCTGCTCGGGCGAGGTGTTCGGGCTGCGCTACGCGGACGGCCAGGTGGTCGAGCACCAGCGTCTTGCCGACACCGACCTGCGCATCATGTCCTTCGCCGAGGACAACGACGGTGAGCTGTACCTGCTCTCGCAGAAATCCGGCATCTATCGCCTGACCGACTAACCATCATTGCGAGCGCAGCGCGGCGATCCCGTCGTTGGAAGGGTGATTCTTCAGGCAACGAGATCGCCGCGTCACTACGTTCATCGCGATGACACAATGGTTGCGCGAGAGAGGTAGCGCGAAGCCTGGTCAATCAAGACACGTGGGGCAGGACTTCCTCGGTGAAGCGGGCCATCTGTCCCATCTGGTCGGGTGAGGCGAAGCGGACGATGAAGTAGTCGGCGCCGCTGTTTTGGTAGGCCTTGATGGCGTCGATGCACTTCTGTGGCGGGCCGAAAACACACAGCAACTGCTTGCTGATGATGTCATAGGGCACGCTGTAGTAGGCCTGCATGAACCGGTCGCCCTCGGCCAGGGCGGAGTCGGTGTCGTCCTTCAGGTTCACGGAGACATACAGGCAGCGGCCGATCTCGGACGCGTCGCGGCCCAGTTCCCCGGCGTTCTGCTTGATGCGCTCCCAGCACCGGTCGAACAGCTCGGTAGACGGAACGTTGGTGATCCAGGCGTCGCCCAGCTCAGCAACACGGGCCAGGCCGCGCCGCACCCAGTTGCTGGAGATCCAGAGGGGGATTGAGGGCTGGACGGGGCCGGGTTCCAGAACGACGTCCTTCAGCGGATAGAAATCCCCCTCGGAGGTGACCGCCTCGCCGGTCCACAGGGCGCGCATGACGCGGATGCTCTCCTCCATGCGGGGGGCGCGTTCGGCGATGGGAACGCCGACGGCGGCATGCTCGTCGATGAACATCTGGTTGTTGCCGCGGCCGACGCCCAAGCCCAGAATCGTGCGCCCGGCGGATATGTTGTCGATGGTGGCCGCAGAGTGGGCCAGGTGCACCGGATGGCGCAGGGCGTTGAGCAGGACGGCGGTGCCGACCTTCACCCGGCTGGTGCGCGCGGCGATGGCGGCCATGGCCGTGAGCGGTTCCATGCGGGGCTTGGAGGTGATGCTGTCGCCGACCCATACGGAGTCGTAGCCGATGCGCTCGGCGGATTCGGCCATCTGCCAGGTGAGTTCCACCCTGGGGCCGTCGGTGCCGGCGTATACGAGCACGCCCCGGGTGGGCAGCAGGACTCCGAAGTTGTTCACCTGTGACATTGCACGCACCTCACGGCGGCTCTGGAGTGTGTCTCGCTGGGAACGCCGCCGCGTCCATTATACGGTCGCGACGCGTTGGGGCGGGCTCGAATCACCAGCCTTGGAGGAAGTTGAGCACGTGGGCGGTGTACTCCTCCGGCTTCTCGAAGGGCACCCAGTGGCCGCAGTTGTTGAGGACCACCAGGCGCGAGTCGGCCAGGTTGTTCAGGGCGGCGATGCCGATTTCGAAGACGCACATGCGGTCGTAGCGGCCCCAGATGATGAGGCTGGGCGCGGTGATGTTGGGCAGGTCGACGCCGTGGTCGTAGGGCACGCTGACTGACTTCGCGTCGGCATCGATGTGGTCCGGGTTGCCGGTGTAGTGGCCGTGGATGTAATCCACCAACTCGTCGGTGACCAGGGCGTTATCGTCGATGTGGGTCTGCAGGTAGCGGCGGACGTTGTCGCGGGTGGGATTGTCGCGGGTCTCCCGCGTGATCAGGCTGCCCTCGGAAGGACGGTTGCCCATGAGGTACAGGTCGCCGCCGGTGCGGATGTGGCAGGCGCCGAATACCAGCTTGTTGACCCGCTCCGGCTCCTTCATCGCCAGCACCATCGCCGACTGCCCTCCCTGGGAGTTTCCCACCAGGTGCGCCTTCTCGATGCCCAGCGCGTCCATCAATCCCAGGGCGGTGCGGGCCTGGAGGTTGTGCAGCGGCTCGTTGTAGACGACGGGACCGGTGCGGCCGAAGTTGGGCAGGTCCATGACGATGCAGCGGTACCTCTCGGCGAAGGCCGGTAGCACCTTGTGAAAGGTGATCCAACCGGTGGTGCCGATGCCGTAGGAATGGAGCATGACCACCGGCTCGCCCTGGCCGACGTCGTGGTAGTGCACGGGCATGTCGCCCACCATGATGGTGCGGCTGGTGGATTCTTCGGTGAAAGCAGCGGCGGACATCTCTCCCTCGCATTTTCCGACTTGGCTCTGCCCATCCGTACTTTACCAGAGTATTTCGTTTGCCCCTGCGTCGCCACGATAAAGTCGCCCGTGAGTGTGCGGGCAGCGGGGTCCGGGTTAACCCGCGTTCTGGGGCTGCCAAGATAGCAGCCCCAGAGCTACAACCGCGCCGCCAGGGTCCCTCAGGACAACGGCGCAGCAACATGCCGATTGTACGGCGTTTCCGCAGTTGTACTCAGTTAATTTCCACGTTACTCTCCGCCATCGACCTTGTGGGCATGGTGCGGGAGATCGGTGAAATGGTCTGCGTCGCGATCGCCAAAGGCCCACTTGATCGTGCCTTTACCGAGGCTGGTGTGGTTGAGGGACGGGACGACCAGGCCATCGCTGTCCCAATCTCCAGCCCTGACCTCATAAGCGAACTTCAGCACTTTGGTGTCGCTTCCGCTGACGTAGGCTGCCCGCTTGATGTCCGACGGGTCCGTTGGGTAGGACCACACGCCTCGCTCGGGCACGCTGATCCACAAGCGCACAACCGGGTGGCCAACGACACGAACTTTGGTGTCGAACACCACTTCGATTTCGATTTTCTCACCCCGGCGGTAGGTGTCACCGTCTGCCGGCTCGGAAACCAATCGCATATGACGCACCCGGGGCGGGTCGTTGTCCGTGATGGTGATTAAGCATCGCTGGTCTGAATTGCGGCCGATATTGTGTGCTTTGGAACCGACCGTCACGGTGAACGTCTCGTCATCGTCCAACCGGTCATCGTCGATGATGACGGTTTTCAGATGGTGGGGGTTGGACGTGATGATCCCCCCACTTACGTAACCGTAGTCGGAATGGTCGGCCGTGCCGTTCACCATGTCAAGGTAATAGAACAGGCCCTGGTCGTCAGCCGTGGTAGTGACAATCGCCAACTTCTGTTCGCTCGGTCCTTCCTCGGTGACGGTGCCGGCACATTCCTCGATATAGATCAGGCTGTGTGCCTCGGCGCCCTGGTCGGGAGAAAAAGCCAGTTCAGAGAGCATGATCGTCCCGACCAGCACGATGAGGCCGAAGGTGGCGAGAGAAAGGACAAGGCGGGTCCGTATGGGGAATCTGACATTCATAGTTATAGCTCCTTGTATTGTTATGAATGTGATTGTGTATGGTGATTTACATTGAATTTATGGGTTTAATGGTACCTGCGTAGTCGGTTTCAGTCAATCGTTGGGCTGTTCACGCAGATGGTATTTCGTCTGGCGATGATGTTGAGGTCCCGGCGATCGGTTGGCGTCGACGACCTAATGCCCCTTCCCGTCCTGGCGGATAGATAGACTGTCGCAACTGTTCAGAGTTGCGGGGAAAGAGTCATTGCGAGCGCAGCGTGGCAATCTCGATGGCGCAAGGGAGGCGTTCGGGGCAGAGGTTGCTGCTACGGCGACGAGATTGCCACGGCGCAAGCGCCTCGCAATGACAGCCTCCTGAATTCTGAACAGTTACAGACTGTCGGATAGATAGACAGGATGCACCGTATGATCGATACTGATGCAGAAGCCCTGATTTGACATCCCGGGGGTGCTCAATGGTTGCCGCTGGCCGCAGACACCAGATAATCGATCTCGAGACCGGACAGCTGGACCGGCGCATCTTCGTCGATCCCGACATCTACGCCGAGGAGCAGGAGAAGGTGTTCGGGCGGGCCTGGCTGATGATCGGCCACGAGACGCTGGTGCCCAACACCAACGACTTCTTCCACACCTACATGGGCGAGGAGCCGGTGATCCTGTGCCGCGACGGTCGGGGCAACCTGCGCGCCTACCTGAACATGTGCCGCCACCGGGGCAACCGCATCGTGCGCACCGACGTGGGCAACTCGCGGAACTTCGCTTGCGCCTACCACGGCTGGACCTTCTCCAACGAGGGCGCGCTGGAGTACGTGCCGGGTGACGAGGAAGCCTACTACGGCGCGCTGGACCGGGATTGCCTGGGCCTCATCGAGGCGCGGGTGGACACCTACGCCGGCATCGTGTTCGCCACCTGGGACCACGGCGCGCCGAGCCTGGACGACTACCTGGGCGATGCCCGGTGGCTGCTGGACGTCTCGTTCAACCGGCTGGACAACGGCACCGAGGCCATCGGCCCAATCAAATGGATCGAGCCACTGAACTGGAAAACGGCGGTGGACAACTGCTCGGACAACTACCACGTGCCCACGACGCACCTGTCCACCATCATCGTGCAGGGCCGGCATCGCGGCATCCCGCGCCTGACCCACGAGCAGCAGTTCCAGTCGGAGAACAAGCACCTGTTCGTCAACGGGCACTCGCTGACCATGCGATTCCTGGAGCGGGCCGACCAGGTCCGGCAGACCCACGGCGTCACCGCCGAGAACCGGGAGGCATTCGAGGAATATTACCGCGCCACCCTGCCCGAGGCGGAGCGGCGGCTGGGCAGCCTGCGCACCCGGTTGCACCTGGGCAACCACAGCCTGTTCCCCAACGGCGTGCTGGGGCTGCGGCTGGCGCATCCTCGGGGCCCGGTGGAAACCGAGTTCTGGCACTTCGTGGTGCTGGAGAAGGACATGCCGGACGAGCTGAAGACGGCCCTGCGTCGCGGCAGCGCCAACTACAACGGGGTCAACGGGATCTTTGAGCAGGACGACATGGACAACTGGCGCGGCGTGACCGAGTCGGCGCTGACCCGCATGGGGCGGAAGTACACCCAGGACCTCTCTATGGGCGTGGGCCATGACACGCGCCATCCCGACTACCCGGGCATCGTTGCCGAACGCTACACCTCGGAGAGCAACCAGCGCCTGTTCTATCGCCGTTGGGAGCAGTTCATGAACGCCGACAACTGGGAGGACGTCCCGCTGGAGCCGAAGGCCATGGACTACGAGGGCACGGCCACGCTGCGAGGATAGTAGTTTGTGCGTCCTCGGTTTGCTGGGCTGTCAGAATCAGGATTTTCTGGATTTTGGGATTGACAGGATTGGAGCGGTTCGGTCGTGGAACGTTCGTAATCCTGTGCATCTTCTAATCCGGCAAACCCTGCTTCAGACAATTTGCCCGCAAGCGGGTACGAGCGGCGCTCCTGGAGACTTATGGCTACCGAAACGCGGATGACAACTGCCGCACGGATTGAGCTCTGGCACGAGTTGATGGAGTTCTACATCCGTGAGGCGTGGCTGCTGGACGAGCGGCGCTTCCGGGAGTGGCTCGACCTGTTCACCGAGGACGTGTTCTACTTCATGCCCCGGCGGCTGAACGTACACCGGCACGAAACGGACCGGGAGTTGACCCCGGTGGGCGACCTGGCGATCTTCGAGGACGACAAGACGTACCTGCGGATGCGGGTGGACCGTCTGGAAACGGGGATGGCCTGGGGCGAGGACCCGCCGTCGCGCACGCGGCACCTGGTGGGCAATCTGGTGGCGGATCTGCAGCCCGACGGCGAGGTGCATGCCAAAACGGCGTTCATCTTGTACCGGTCACATCACGAGACCGAGGAGAATGTTTTCGCAGGGTACCGGGAGGACGTGCTGCGTCCCGTGGATGGGAGCTGGCAAATCGCCCGCCGCACCATCGTGCTGGACAGCAACGTCATCCTGGCGAAGAACCTCAGCGTGTTCTTCTAGCGCGTTCGCCTCAGAGCCCCGGCAACGCGAGGTTGCCCGGCGTGGCACGCTGACCACGCGCACGGGCACGTCCCGCCTTGACCGCCGGTTGGCGTGTGCTGTACTTTGCCGTAATCAGGCTTGGCGCAAGTGTCGGGTGTATTTTTCCGACTCATGGGCCACCAAAAACGCATGAGGTAGATGCATGGACTTCGGAATCAACGCCAACTTCAACATCGGCGGCCACCCCACCCACGCGGACGCATTCCAGGAAGCCTTCGAGGAGATCGACCTGGCTGAGGAGTTGGGACTGGATACCGTCTGGTTGGGCGAGATGCACTTCAATCCCAATCGGTCTGTGCTGTCGGCGCCCATCATCGTCGCCACCTCCATCGCCACCCGAACCAAGCGGCTGCGGACGGGGATGGCGGTGCAGGTGTTGCCGTTGATCCACCCTCTGCGCATCGCCGAGGAAACCGCCACCGTGGACCAGCTCAGCGAGGGGCGCTTCGAGCTGGGCGTGGGACGCAGCGGCAACGTCCGCGCCTACGACATCATGGGCATCGACTACGGCGAGAGCAAGGAGCGGTTCCAGGAAGCGCTGGACATCATCCTGCAGGCGTGGTCCGGGGAAACTTTCTCCTATGAGGGCAAGTACAACACGATCACCAACGCCACACTGTCGCCGGTCCCCTACCAGAAGCCACACCCTAAAGTCCGCATCGCGGCCAGCAGCGAGGACAGCTTCGGCCGCATCGGTCGGTTGGGTCAGCCCATATTCCTGGGTCTGCGGACCATGGACGTTGAGGAGTTGAAGACCAACCTCCAGGAGTACAAGGACGAATGGCGGGCCGCCGGTCACCCGGGCGACGGCGGAGACATCAACGTGCGCGTTCCCGTATACATCGCCCCCAGCGAAGCGGAGGCGATCGAGGAACCACGGGACAGCATCGAAGCATTTTTCCGGCGGCAGCGTGAACTGTTCGAGTACTCCCTGGGGAGGGCCGGCGTGGAAGCGTCAGAGAAACGGCAGGCGCGCTATGAGAAGCTGGCCAACTCTACCTACGAGGACTTACTGGAGACCCGGGTCGTGTTCGGCAGCCCGGAGCAGGTCGTTGATCGCTTGCACGAGTTCCAGGACATGCTGGGCATCAGCGGAGTCACCGCCGAGTTGAACCCCGGTGGGTTCCTGCCCAAGGAGGCGGTACACCGCAGTTTGACGCTGCTGACCCAGGAGGTCATGCCGGAGTTCAAATAACCGGAGGAAGCCATCAGAAGCGGGATTTACGGGATTTTATGATTTGGCAGGATTAGGAGATATCCATCACGGAGCGGTTCCAATCCCGGTAATCCTAAAATCTTGAAAATCCTGCTTCTGACAGATTGCAGCGACCGTCGTCGAGGATTTTGACAGGAGGTGCAGGATCATGCCAGCGCGCACCGGACAGGAATACATCGCCGGCCTCCGGGACCGACCGCGGGAGGTGTGGATCGACGGCGAGAAGGTCAAGGACGTGACCACTCACCCGGGCCTGCGCAACGGGGTCAAGGGGGTGGCCGCGCTGTACGACATGCAGCATGATCCCACGCTGCGAGAGGAAATGACCTTTGCCTCGCCGAGCACCGGCGATCCGGTGGGCCTGTCCTTCCAGATCCCGCGCACCGAGGAAGATCTGATACGCAAGCGGGAGATGATGTCACACTGGGCCTGGGCCAGTTGCGGCATGATGGGCCGCTCGCCGGATTTCATGAACTCCATCTTCACCGCCTGGGCCGGCTCGGCGGACTACTTCGCCCAGGACCGGCCGGAGTTCAAGAAGAACGTCCTCAACTACCACGAGTTCCTGCGCGAGAACGACGTCACCCTCACCCACGCCCTGGTCAACCTGCAGCGGAGCCGCACGCCGGCCGCCGCGGACAACCTGACCGAGGAGGTGGCGCTGACCGCCATCAAGCAGACCGACGCCGGCCTGGTGGTTCGGGGCAGCCGGGTCTTGGCGACTCTGGGCCCAATCTCAGACGAGATCGCCATCTACCCCGTGGCCAGCCACCGCCTGGCCGACGACGACTGGAAGCACTCCTTCTCCTTCTCCATCCCGTGCGACACTCCCGGCGTCAAGTTCCTGTGCCGGCAGAGCCTGGACCAGGGCCGGTCCCATTTCGACCACCCGCTGGGATCCCGCTTCGAGGAGATGGACACCGTGGTGTTCTTCGACGACGTGCTGGTGCCGTGGGAGCGGGTCTTCCTCCTGGGCGACGTGGAGCTTTGCAACGGCTACGGCACGGGCACCATGTCGAACGCCCACACGGGGTACCAGGTGCTGAACCGCTGCGTCGTCAAGGCCGAGTTCATGCTGGGCCTGGCCGATCTGATGGTGGAAACGCTGGGTTCCGGCTCCATTCCCCACGTGCAGGAGCAGGTGGCCGAGATCATCACCTACCGGGACATGCTGCGGGCCTGCCTGCGCGCCGCCGAGGCCGACGGAAAGCCCAACCAGTATGGGATGATGTGCCCGGCCATGGGCCCCATCCAGGCGGGACGCACGCTGTTCGGCAGGACGCTGTATCCCCGCATGATTGAGATCGCCCAATTGCTGGGGACCAGCAGCCTGATGGCCCTGCCGGCCGAGGCGGACTTCACCGCCGGCATCGCGCCGGAGGTCAACCACTACCTGGCCACCGACTCCACCAGCGCGTGGGACCGCTCCAAGCTGTTCCACCTGGCCTGGGACGCGTCCTGCAGCTCCTTCAGCGGACGGCAGGTGCTCTACGAGCGCATGTTTGGCGGCAACCCGGTGCGCAACGCCATGATGATGTTCAACAACTACGACAAGGAACCCTTCCGCCAGAAGGTGCAGGCGTTCCTGGATCAAGAGTAACGGCCAATCGTCACGAGTTGCATTGGAGGGAATGAAGATGTCGTACACACCGAAGCATCTGGGGCACCTGGTAATGCGGGTGCGGGACATGGAGCGGTCGCTGGACTTCTACACCCGTGTGATGGGACTGACCATCATGGAGCGGTCGCCCAGCGGGACGGTGTTCATGTCAGCCAACACCGAAAAGTCCCACGAGCTGGCGATACGCGCCATCGGCATGGATGCCGGCGGTCCCGACCACAGCATCGTGGGGCAGGCCCACATGGCGTGGCAGATGGAGACCTTCGAGGACCTACAGGAGTTGTATGACCGGCTCCTGGAGAACAACGTGCGCATCAACCGCATCAGCGACCACGGTGTCTCGCTGGGCGTCTACCTGCTGGACCCGGACGACAACGAGATCGAGGTCTACTACGAGATGCCCGCCTCCCAGTGGGAGCGTCATCCGGAGAAGGGCCTGTTCGGCGGCACCTTCCCGCAGAAGCTGCGCGAGCCGGCGGTGGCTGCCGACGACTGATCGGCTGCGCTACGCGGGCCAATGATGCGAGGCTGGGCGCTGTAAGGCGTCCAGCCTTTTTGGTTGGCCATGGGCCTAGACGCTCAGATTGCTGCCAGGCTCTCGGCGTCGTCGATGTAGGCGACGGTTTCCCGGATGCGGCGCTCGGTCTGACTGTTGCAATAGCCGGAGTAAAAGCACATGCCGTGCAGGTGGTAGATGCGGCTGTAGTAGCGGCCCTGCAGCACCTGAGCCGGCGGCGTGACGCGGCAAAGGTCGTCCAGGTGATCGGTCGTGGCCGCCGTCGTGGGAGGCTCCTCGCCGGTATGGGCGAGAATGAGAGCGTCGGTGGCCCGCTTGGTGGCGCACCAGGCCTTCTCGGCCGCATCCCGGAGGTCGCCGGCTTCGAGCCGTTCGATGGCTTGGGATTGGACCTGTCGGGCGTCAGCGAAAAGCTCGGCAACGCGGTCTCGGATGGAAGTAGCGGTCAAGTATGGCTCCTAAGCGTCTTCGGTCTATGTTACCAGTCGTGAGTTCCCAGCGACACCTGCCGCGAATCGATAGGATCCACGGCAGCTAGGCCTAACCCCCATCCACCTCGACGACGCAGTCGCATATGACGGCGGTGTTGCCGGGCAGGGCGCCCATGCCGGGGGCGGAGCGGGCGTGGCGGCCGCGGTCGCCGTACAGGGCCACGAAGAGGTCGGATGCGCCGTCGACCACCCGGGCCTGCTCGGTGAAAGTCGGGGCGCTGTTGACCATGCCCACCACCTTGAGGACGCGGGTGACCCGGTCGAGATCACCCAATTCGGCCTTCATGCGGGCCAGCAGATTTAGGGCAGCCCAGCGCGCCGCCTCGTAGCCCTGGTCGGTAGTCAGGTCGGCGCCCAGCTTGCCGGCGATGCCCTCGCCGGTAGCCATGCGGGAGCCTACGCCGGCCAACCACATAATGTTGCGGCTGCGGGCCAGGGGCAGGTAGTTGCCCACGGGATCGGGCGGGGGCGGCAGTTCGTAACCCAGCTCGGCGAGCTTCGCTTCGACTTCGGCCATCTTGATTTTGTCTCCTGTCAGGGTCAGTACAGCCGCTCGCGGTTGGCCTCGTCTTCGTCGGCGTCGATCTCCCGGGCGTCGGCGCCGGCGATCTGGTCGGCTAGGACCTGGCCGTAGGTGGGATACGACGAGCGGTCGATCTGCGCGTCGGCATCCCAGATGCGGCTGCGGATCAGGGCGCGGCCGCAGTGCAGGAACGCCTCCTCCACCGAGACCTTCAGACCCGAGAGCGGAGCCTTGCCGCCGACGGTGAGCAGTTCCAGCAGGTCGGTGTCGGTGGTGATCTCAGCCTTGCCCTTGACCCGCAGCGTCTCGTCCATGCCCGGGACGAAGAACAGCAGACCCACGCCCGGGTTGTCCACGACGTTCTGCAGCGAGTCGACCTGGTTGTTGCCCGGGCGGTCGGGCAGCAGCAGCGTCTTCTCGTCCAGCACCTTGACGAAGCCCGGCGGGTCGCCCCGTGGCGATGCGTCCGCCTGGCCCTCGGCGTTGCTCGAACTGAGCACGCAGAAGGGCGACAGGGCGATGAAGTTCCGGCTGTGCACGTCAAGATGGTCAAGCACCTTCTGCCCCGCCCGTGGCGCCGGCGGCCGGTAGACCTCTCGCAGTTCGGTATCGTTGGTTACGGCCATCACCCACACCTCCAGTTGGCCCAGGTCGGGTCGGCTTCCATTGTCGCGGAATGGTATAGGTTCGGCGGCCGCCGTGTCAAGGCTCAGCGGGGATGCGGCCGTGGGTCAGCGAAAGGGTCGCAGGCGAAACTGCGGGAGCGGCTATGTTACGATGCCCGAAAATCCGCTTCAGGAGTACCATCATGGCCGACAAGATTCGTCTGGGCATCATCGGCGCGAACATCCACCGGGGGTGGGCCGTGCGTTCGCATCTGCCCGCGGTGGTTGCGAGCCCCGAGTTCGAACTCACCGCCGTGTGCACCACCCGTATGGAGAGCGCCGAGGAGTCGCGGCAGATGTTTGGCGCGCGCCTGGCCTTCGACGACTACAACGAGATGGTGGCCCACCCTGACATCGACGCGGTGGCCGTCAGCCTGCGGGTCCCCAACCACTACGACCCCACCGTGGCGGCCATCAACGCCGGCAAGCACGTTTACGTGGAATGGCCGCTGGGCCGCACCACGGAGGAAGCCCAGGAGATGGCCGACCTGGCTCGGTCCGCCGGCGTCCGCAACATCGTCGGCCTGCAGGCGCGGGCCAACCCGGCGCTGCTGTACCTGCGGGACCTGGTCGCGGATGGCTACGTGGGTGAGGTGATGTCCTGCCACGTGCGGCGCATATCCGGCGGGTCGTTGTCACGCCAGTCGGACCGGACGTGGCAGCGGGACCGGGAGCTGGGCGCTCACACATTGACCATCACCTTCGGCCACACCATCGACGTGCTGCGCATGGTGGTGGGCGATTTCAGCCACGTGTCCACCGTAGTGAGCACCCAGGCCAACCAGTGGTTCGAGAGCGATACCAACCAGATGGTGGACGTGACGTCGCCGGACAACGTGCTGGTCAGCGGCCGGCTGGTCAACGGCGCGGTAGCCTCCGCCCACGTCGCCAGCAACCCGTGGATCGACAGCGGCTACCTCATGGAGATCCACGGCCGGGAGGGGACCCTGGTGGCGACCTCCGACGACACGCCGAACCACGAGGGAGTGAGCCTGCAGGGATCCCAGGGCAGCAACCGGCTGGAACCCCTCGAAATACCCGCGAGGTACACCTTCGTGCTGGAGGGCATGCCCCGGGGCGCTCCCTACTGCGTCGGCCAGATGTACTACCAGTTCGGCGAAGCCATCCGCAACGGAACGGCCTGCGAGCCCGACTTCGACGAGGCGGTACGCCTCCACCGCTTCATCGACGGCATCCAGCAGGCGTCGGACACGGGGCGGGAAGTGGCGGTGGGGTAGGTGGCGACGCCGGTTGGATTAATGGATGACGGAGCGCCGGATGGCCGGCGCTCCGTGTGTATGGGTTCTGTGCCGTTGCTCGCGGCCAAGGCCGGGCGACCACGGATGACATCTTCCAATTGACGGGCGAAAGCTGGCTGGGCTAACCTCATCGAGCAACACCCGAACGGAGACCCGAATGGCGGACGTCAGCAACATCAAATTAGCTCAAGCCACGGACTTCATCCAGGCTGAGCTGCCCAAATACCTGGGCGACGACATCGTCTTCACCCAGATCAGCGCCGACACCTTCGTCGACGACAACGACGAGGAGTTGAGCGTCATCTTCGTGTCGTTCAAAACCGACCGTCGCCCGCTGGGCCCGCGGACCCTGATCACATTTGCTGCCTAACCACTCACGGGAGAGCGAGAGTACAGCAATCGGAAATTTACGCCGGGTTCCGCCCTGAGTCCACTCGGACGTACCGCGCTCGGCATTATTCGCTATCCTCCTCCCTGCCGACGAGTTGTTCATACAAAACTGTTCTTCGAGACGACGTATCTTCTTTACTAGCTGATGGTCTGCTTGGGTTTAGGTTTATCGCGATCACAAAGAATGTTTTTCCTCCGTGGTCTAAGCGAACCGGGTACTCCGGCTCCGTTCCTGCCTCAGGGGTTATCACTAGATCGTGGTCGGAACAATTGAAAATCACCAAGTACCCGACGCTGCTCTGATAATCCTCAGCGTATCTTAACACTTGGTGAAAGCCTTGCCTAAGGTTATTCGTGTGTTTTCCTCGTTCCGGATCGTAGATTTTCGCTTCTAGGACCAACGGGCTTGGCGTCCCCGGTGATGCGACCGTGTCAGCCTTGCCAGACGGAGATTCCGGTTCCGAAAAAGGAAAATCTATGCCTGCGTCAAACAGGCTCGCCCGCAACTGGTTGGTCAAATCCGTTTCGCCAGTTCTGGGGTTGTCTGAATATCGGGCGTACAGTTCTTCACGTCGGAACCATTCGCATTTCAACTTGAACCGTTGGATGACGTGAAACAGGTTGTGTTCGTCGTCGATGCGATCACACATATAGTCAATCAACGGCTTGATTATCTCTTCCGTGTATTGCCGCAGCACGTGGTCGCTGGTCGGTCTACGCCCGAACCAGCGACCACACTGGAGGTATTGGTTCAAAGGATTCGGTGCCCCGACACCGATTTTCAAGAGTGTATAACAAATCTTCGCTCGGTCCCCCTCGGTTGGTGGGAATGCCAAATGTGGATCTTGATCCCGGGCTTTGATCCACGCTAGGACATCCACGGAGGCTCTGGCTTCTAATTCAGTCAACAAATCGTTGCAGTAGCTGTCGGAATGGACGAAATTCAGCAAGTACCGGCACTCGTCCGAATAGCTGACGCCGTCCAATCCTTGCAAACGACTGTATCGCTCGCGCAACTTAGATTTGAGGTTTCGATTAACCATGTTCGCCTCCTCAGGCGGTAGGATCATCAGCGAGACGGTTTCGCGAGATGTCTGCCGGTCCGCCCCAGTTCGCCAGATCGAATGGGGCGACTATTCTGTGGGCTCCTTTTTCGCTACTGCGCTTGCTGGTAGGCTACCCTTCTTCGGTGTCCTGATTCAGCCTCTGCCCAAGTCACAAAGCCCTCGACCACTTCAAATCCGGAGGTGGGGGAGCATTGGGCGGTTTCGAATAGTTTTGGTCCTTCTCCGAAAAATGCAGTCACGATCCGCACATCTCCAACGGTACAGTCCCAGATTACGGGGTTCGGCCTCGTCTCGTGCCATTCGTGCCATTCGCGGTAGTCAACGGCCACCACTCGGTTATGATCATCGAGCAGGTACCAGGCCATGACGTGGTCCGAAGCTGCACGGGTAAGATCTCTCTGAACTCGGATCCATTCCTCAAAGTTATTGGTGGTCATCTTCCTGTCCAACTCCCTGATTTTTATTCACGTTAGGGCCGTTCCGTTTAGAGCCATACGAAATGGACACCATGCGGCTTGTAATCCTCTGGCCCCGATGACATTCTCGCACATAATGCGACCGGCTCCATAGGGACGCGCCGATCTAGGATGCAGTTTGTGACAGATTGCTTGGGCCATGGGTTTACTGGCCCGCCTGAATGGCAGAGTTTGAACGGAAGTCTGCCATTCTCCGTGAGCTTGCGCGTCAGCCATCGGGCTATTGGAGGCGCACCGCATGCCACGGAGCGGTAATCCGCGTGTGCGGCGGTACCGTATAACGGTCAGCGCCAGTGCTAGACTCACAATACCTGTAGGCGTTACACCACAACCTGCGCAACCGCCGGGAGGCACCATGAACGGTTATCGTTGGACGCTGCGGGTGGCGATCGGCGGCGTGGCGTTTCTGGCCGTGATTGCCGTGTTCGTGGCCGTGGTGTGGGGCTTCAACGTGATGATCGCCGGCGTGTATCCCGAGGCCTGGGTGCTGACGGCTATGATGACGGCGCCGTTCACCATCGGCATCGTGTCCGTCGCGACCATTGCCACCGCGTTGGTGGAGACTATCCGGCGGCGACGGACGACTGCCGCCGCTTGAGCCATCCCAGGCCTGAGTAGCGCCTCGGGGCCGGCACGGCATTAGCCGGCCCTCCAGGTCGGTTGCACGGACTCCAGCCACCGCTGGCGGCGTGGTGGGTGCGTGATTGACGTTCGTTTGCCGCCCGTGCCGGGCGGTGCGACAATAGAAGTACGTCAGTGCACTGGAGGGATACGATCATGGCCACGCCCACCGTTGCATATCCGCCCCGGCCGGTCATCGACCGCGCTGCTCTCCCGCCCGGGCCGCCGGAGTTGCCCGTGGTCGGGCAGTCTTTCCGGTACATCAAGGACGCGGTGGGGCTCATGCGGGAGACCGCCAGCTACGGCGACCTGGCCACCCTGTCCGTCAAGCCGGCCCTGGCGTATCTGGTCAGCCATCCCGACCTGGTGCAGGAACTCTTCGTCACCAACCACCAGTCGGTGGGACGGGGCTGGCTCACCGCGACCATGCGCTACCTGCTGGGGAACGGGCTGGTCACGTCCGATGGGCCGCTGCACCTGCGCCAGCGTCGCTTGATGCAGCCCCAGTTCAACCACCGCCGCATCGGCGGTTATGCCGAGATCATGACCGACTTCGCCCGACGCCACGAGGGCCGCTGGCGGGACGGTGCCCGTGTCGACATGGCCAACGAGATGAGCGAACTGACGCTGCACATCGTGGTCAAGACGCTGTTCGGGCTGGAACTGCCCGACGCCGTGCGCCGCATCGGCGAGGCCTTTGAGCTGGGCAACGAGTACATCACCGCCCGGAGCAACATGCCGTCGTCGCTGCGCAACGCGCTCCATCGCCTGCCCGTGCCCTTCACCACCCGGTTCCGCAACGGGCTGGCCTACCTGGACGAGACCGTCTATGGCCTCATCGCCCAGCGTCGCGCATCGGGCCTGGAGGACGACGACCTGCTGTCACTGCTGCTGAACGCCCGGGACGAGCAGGCTGATAATCCGGAAGACGCCGTGATGAACGACGAGCAACTGCGGGATGAGGCGATCACGCTGTTCGCCGCCGGCCACGAGACCACAGCCGTTGCCATGACCTGGACCTGGTACCTGCTGGGCACGCATCCCGACGTGCAGGCGCGGTTCCACGCGGAGATCGACGAGGTGCTGGGCCGGCGGGACCCGACCCCGGACGATCTCCCCAACCTGCCATTCACGCAGCAGGTGCTCACGGAGTCGATGCGGCTCTACCCTCCCATCTGGACCACGGGGCGCATGACCTTCGAGCCAATCACTCTGGGAGGCTGGGAAATTCCGGCTGGCGCCGCCGTGAGCGCGCCGCAGTTGATCGTGCACCGGGATCCGCGCTGGTTCGACGAGCCGCTGGAGTTCCGCCCGGATCGATGGACGCCGGAGTTCCGCGCCGGGCTGCACCGGTTCGCGTACTACCCCTTCGGAGGCGGGCCGCGCCTGTGCATCGGCGAGGGCTTCGCATGGATGGAGGCGATGCTGCTGCTGGCGACCCTGGGACAGCGGTGGTCGATGCGCCACGACTCGCAGCACGAGGTCCGGCTGCAGCTGTTGGTGTCGCTGCGGCCCAGGGGCGGCATGCCCATCTTCCTGGAACGGCGCAGCTGAATCGGCTGGGCGGATGCTTTGCCGTCAACGACGCAGCAATCCGTAGGTTACGCCATCATGCGTACGCGGTTTGTCATTGCGAGCGAAGCGTGGCAATCTCGTTGTGGCCGGAATCGTCGCTGCATCAGCGGGATTGCCACGTCGCTTCGCTCCTGCCAATGACAGGTTTGCAGCAACTGGGTACGCGCCAGCGGTTACGCCGGCTGAGACGCCCCGTTGCCAAACCCGGCCGAAAACCCTTCGGATGCTGATACTTCCATGCCGATGGCGCCGGGCTCGTCGTGCCTGCGGACCACCAGCACCGGCGCGTTGGCGTGACGCACCACCCGGTCCGTCACGCTGCCCAGCACCAGCCGGTTGATCCCGCTCCGTCCGTGGGTCGTCATCACGACCATGGTCGGCTCGGACCCGGCCATCTCCACGATGGCTTCTGCGGGATTTTGGCCCTGCAGATGGCTCACGACCACTTCTCCGGCGAAACCACACTCCCGGGTTAACCGCCGTGACGCGGCAGCCAGCGTCGCCAGGGAGTCTTCGGAGTCGGCCTGAACCAGTTCCTCGGCTGAAATCAGGCCCGGTTCCGAGGAAGCGCGGTCGAGGTACCGGCGATAAAAGTCCGATGTGCCCGTGACCTGCATCAACATGATGCGCGCGCCCAGCCCGGTGGCGACGGAGGCAGCGTGCGGCAGCGATTCCTCCGATAACTCAGACCCGTCCAGGGGCACCAATACCGTTTTCACGTCAACCCCGTCCGCGGGCGTAGATTCGGCATCGCTGCGGATCAGCAGCACCGGGTTGGGAATGGAGTGCAGCACCTTGTCCGCGACGCTGCCCAACGCCCAGCGGGCGATGCCGCCGCGACCGTGCGTCGACATGACTACCATCGCCTCCGGTTCGCGCACCAGCCAGTCGACCAGGGCTCGCGCCGGCGGACCCGGCAGTGTCGTCGTGAGGGCGACCAGACCCGCCGACCGCAAGCCCTCCCGGATCCGGCCCAGGTAGTCACGCGAATTCCGCTCTGCATCCGCCAGCATGCGTCGGCCCGCCTCGGCCGATTGTCGATTGCGCGCGACCGGCGGAAGAACGTCAAAAGCCTCAACCAGTTCAATGGGGATTGCCAACGAGCCCGCGAAAACCCGGGCGTAGGGCAACGCCGTCTCGGAAAACGCGGACCCATCCAGAGGAACGATAATTCGCGAGTACATTATCGCGGGGTCTCCATTTATCGACGGGAGGCTGAACCTGTCGGCATTTTATCATTTGCCGCATCGGATCCGGGTTTCAAGGTGTGGCTCGGAAGGCAAACCGGGGAACGGACCGCCGCAAAAGACGAGGCCAGGACCGTTGCCGATCCTAGCCTTCGCGCGCCCGGGGCCTCAATGCCCCCGACCCTGTCTCTCGTCCCTGTCAGTCGGTGCGACTATCGGATCGCCGCTACGCCACCGACAGGGACCTGACACGGGAAATGCCATTGGTGGTGCCTCGTGATCAGAGAAACCACTTTCTACCTCCTGTGATGACGACGGTTTTTCCGTCGGGCTGTGGCGGGCGGGGTTTCCGACTCCAACCCCGGCACCCTGAATACAGATTATACGATATGGAGATACTTGTCAACCCCTTACGGCGACCCAATTCAAAAATATCGATAATCAGCATCCGATCGAGCGATACCGGCCGATTTTTCAAAATTCCCGCAAACACGTCAACAATGCACGGCTCACCGTCGGCTTGCCCTTTGCTATAACGAACCTGTCACCGGGAACGGCAGCCTCTCGCCCGTTGCTTCGCACAACTCGCTGCCGCCCCGGGCCAATTCTAATGTCACCGGCTCGACATTCGGAGCCCATGGGTAGAGGTAGAAACCAACCATGCCAGAAGAACGCGCACACGAATTGGCCCAGCGCCTGCGCAAAGCCGAAGAGGCCGCCAGCTACATGGAACGCCTGGAGACGCTGGCATCCGAGGCGCCCACCCTGCGGGAACAGGTCAGCCTGCTTCAGCGCATCGAAGAGCGGGAGAACCATCGCAAGGAAGCAACCGAAAACGCCCGCCTCGCCCTGTCCCTGGCTGCGGAAGCCCAACATGAACTGCCCGATTTGATCGCAAACGCGGCCAACCTGGTGAACCAGTTGGCCCGGACCCTGCGCGAGGTCGATACCTTCCGCCGCGAGGCCACCGCAGCGCTGAGCGTCGTTGACCGCATGGACTACGAGGACGAGCTTGACCGGGCGATGGAGGAGCACGAGGAGGAGCAGGACGGTCCCATCCAGCGCGACGCCCAGTCCATCAAGATGCTGGTGGCATCCCGCCACGGCAACACCCGCGTCCGCCGCATGATCGACGAGCTGTCGCCGGGATTCGAGGTCTTCGCCGGGTGCAACCTCAACGCCGACCCCATGCGCGGTGAGCTGAGCACGCTCATCATGGCCAAGCTCGCCGCGGAGGCCGAGGCCACCCGTCCGCAACCGGCGCGTCGGCCGGCTCCGCCGCCGCAAACGTCAGAGCCTGCAGTTCCGGTCACACAGGAGAGTGGGGGTCCGGCTAGAGAATAACCGGCTTCCTGGCGGATGAAATTCTTGGGGGCGACCGGCGGTCGCCCCCAATTTTTGTTGTATCAACTGGCTCGGTTTCGGGTACTATACGCGCCACGTCTTCGTACCGTGAGCACGCCCTACCGAGGAGATTAGCGTCATGCCCGATAAACAAATCCTGTGCGCCATTGGAGTTGACCTGGACGCCGTGGGCGGTTGGTTGGGGTCCTACGGGGGCGAGGACTCGCCGGACGACATCTCCCGGGGCTTGTTCGCCGGCGAGGTCGGCACCCCTCGGCTGCTGAAGCTCTTCGACCGCCTAGGCATCAAGACCAGCTGGTTCATCCCGGGCCACTCCATCGAGACATTCCCCGACGAGTGCCGCATGATCGTGGAGCAGGGACACGAGATCGGCATGCACGGGTACTCCCACGAGAACCCCATCTCCATGTCGCCGGAGCAGGAGGAGGCGGTGCTGCTCCGCTGCATCGACCTCATCACCGAGCTTTCGGGAAAGCGGCCCCGGGGCTACGTCGCGCCGTGGTGGGAGTTCAGCCACGTGACCAACGAGCTGTTGCTGAAGCACGGCATCAAGTACGACCACAGCCTGATGCACAAGGACTTCGAGTGCTACTACGTCCGTGTCGGCGACAAGTGGACCAAGATCGACTTCGCCATGCCGGCCGATTACTGGATGCACGCCCTGGAGCGTGGCCAGGAGACCAACCTGGTGGAGATACCCGCCAACTGGTACCTGGACGACCTGCCCCCGATGATGTTCATCAAGAAGTCGCCCAACAGCCACGGCTTCGTCAATCCCCGGGACATCGAGGAAATGTGGCGGGACCAGTTCGACTGGGTGTACCGGGAGTACGATGACGCGGTCTTCCCGATTACCATCCACCCGGACGTCAGCGGCCGCCCGCAGGTGCTGCTGATGCTGGAGCGCATCATCGAGTACATCCGCTCCCACGACGGCGTGCGGTTCGTGACCTTCGAGGAAATCGCCGACGACTTCCTGGCGCGGTGCCCCCGGCGCTGAACCGCCGGTCAGACCGGGCACGCAGCCAACCGCGCCGGTACCTTGCAGATGAACAAGCGCCGCAGAAAACTGGCGGACCTCCATACGCACCTGTACGGGTGCATCCACCCTGCGGACTTTCTGGAGTTTCTCAAAGATCGCGAGGTGGATTGGACCAGATACGAGAGCAATTACCACCGGGTCTACGGTGTGTCCCCTCGCATCACGAACATCCTGGAGAGATGCCGCCGGGGAGTCGCCGGGGGCAAGGACGAATTTGACCGGCTGTTCGTTTTCGGCGACGACCATGCCGGCAACTTCGACAGGTTCCAGGCAAAGTACGACATGCTGAACCATGGCAGCGATTGGGCCGGGTTCTCAAGGGGCAAAGTCGCGTTCCCGGCGCTCGTCAATCAGGTGTGCACGTTCATCCATAAGATCATCGCCCGGCAGCGTCGCCAGAATATTGGATACATTGAGCAGAGGATGAACCTTCGCCCGGAATTCACGCGCGCCCAGTCGAGCGAATTTATTCTCGCCATGCTGCGGTCCTACGGTGAATACGAGGTCTCCGACATACAGGCGCGTCTCGCCATCAGCCTCCCGAGGGACAATCCCTGGCCGAACTGGGAACTGGTCCGGGAGGCTGCGCTGGGTCCGCTGGGACACCTGCTGACCGGGATTGACTTCTGCTATCTGGAAGAGGGTTATCCTCCCAAGGACCAGCGCGAGTTGTTCAACGAGGTTAAGGATTTCAACCGCCGGTATCCGGAGCGGGCGTTGGCCATCCTGTATCACGTTGGAGAGAGCTTCAACGACAAGTCTCTGGAGAGCGCCGTTCGCTGGGTGCACGAAGCTGCGGAACTCGGCGCCCATCGCCTGGGCCATGCCATCGCGCTCGGAGTTGACCCGGAGCAGTACGGCGGGCACACCCGGTCGGAAAGCGTTGCGGAGCGCATGGATCAATTGCGGTATGATTTGAGACATCGGAAAGGGCTGGCCGAATTCGGCGTCCCTGTGGACCTGACCACCGCCACCGATGAGCTGGAGAGCATCAGCGCTTTGCCGATCAACCACCGGATCACGATGGAATACGACGACGCGAAACTCGACGAGTTGCGGCAACGCCAGGAGCTCGCCATCCGATGCGTTCGGGATTTGGGCGCCGTGATCGAAGTGTGTCCCACGTCCAACCGGCGAATCGGCGGAATCGCCTGCCCTGAGCATCATCCGGTGAAGCGGTTCATTGCCGACGATGCCCCATTTGTCATTGCCTCCGATGACCCTGGAATATTCGGGATCACCCTGGCTGATGAAATTGCGTGGGTGAAGGAACATCATCAGTTGCCGGGTGACGCGGTGGACCACATCGTGGACCTGTCTTGGTCCAGACGGAGCGAGGTGCTGACCGGGCGCTCGTCTCCGGTACCAAGCTAACAGGTTCGTTGGAACCTACGCCAGCAGGAGACGAACATGCGCAGCATCGACATCCACGCCCACCTGACGCCGCAGTGCTTCTGGCGCGCCACGGAAAACGGCGGCGACTGGCACACCCTCCGGCGCGAGACCAACGCCATGGGACGGCCCGTCCTGGTGTCGGGCAGCGCCCGCGGTCAACTGCCGCCCAAGGCCAGCTGGACGCCGGAGCAGCGCCTGGCCGACATGGACTCGCTGGGTGTCGACGTGCACGTGGTCTCGCCCTTCGGCGGGTTCTATAACTACGACATGGACACCGTCGTGACCGTTGCCACCTCGCGGGAGTGCAACGACGAGATCAACCAGATGATGCAGTCCTGGCCGGACCGGTTCTCCGGCCTGGCCACGCTGCCCATGCAGGACGTCCCCGCTGCCATCGCCGAGCTGGAACGGGTCATGGTCAACCACGCGTTCAAGGGCGCCATGATCGACGACAAGATCAACGGCAAGCTGCTGGACGAGCCGGAGTTCATGCCCTTCTGGAAGGCCGCCGAGCAGCTGGGCGCGGTCATCCTGTTCCACCAGTCGGGCGACACCATCGTCGACGCGCGCATCAAGCGGTATCACCTGCCCAACTCGGTGGGCAACCTGGCCGACCGCACGCTGACCTTCGCATCGCTGGTGATGGGCGGCGTCATGGACGCCTGCCCAGACCTGCGCATCTGCCTGTCTCACGGCGGCGGCTACGCCTGCTACGGCGCGGGACGCATGGACCGGGGCTGGGAGCGGACCCCAGAGTCCCAACGGTTGGCGGCGAACCCGCCCAGCCGGTACCTGAGCCGATTCTACTACGACTGCATCGTGTACACCGAGCAGTCCCTGCGGTTCCTGATCGACGCGGTGGGCATCGACCGGGTGGTGTTCGGCACCGACTGGCCCTACGACATGGCCCAGGACTGGCCCGTCTCGTGGATCCTGGCCATGGACAGCCTGACCCAGGACGAGAAGGACGCCATCCTGTGGAAGAACCTCGAGACTCTGCTGGGCATCTGACCGCCGGCTGCCCGTCCCGCATCCCGCAAGCCCGTGTTCCGGAGGACAACCCGTGAGACACATCGACGTTCACACCCACCTGGCGCCGCAGATCCTCTGGAAAGCCTTTGCCAACGGCGAGGACTGGCATGGGATGCGGCACGAGGTCCAAGGCGATCTTGAGTTCATCGTGGGCAACGGCAAGCGCATCCTGATCAACTCGCCCAAGATCCGGTACACACCGGAGGAACGGCTGGCGGACATGGACGCCGAGGGCACCGACGTGCAGGTGGTGTCCATCCACACGCCGCTGTTCCCGTACCACTGGGAGACTGCGGCGGCGATCAAAGCGTCGCAGGAGGTCAACGACGAGATCGCGGGCATGACAAAAAAGTGGCCCGACCGGTTCGCCGGCCTCGCCACGCTCCCCATCGGCGACGTCGATGCCGCGATCATCGAGCTGGAAAGGGCCGTGGAGGTCCTGGGCCTCAAGGGCGCCGAACTCGACATGGTGGTCAACGGCCAGAACTGGGACGAGCCGCACTTCCTGCCCCTGTTCAAGGCGGCCGAGGAACTCGATGCCCTGCTGTTCTTCCACCCGCAGCCACAGGATAACATCATGGCCGCGGAGCGAACGCTGCGGTACGGCATCCCCAACAGCGTCGGCGTTGTTCTTGAAGACGCCCTCCTGGTGGCGACGCTGATCCATAGCGGCGTCCTCGACGAGTGCCCCAACCTGAGAGTCTGCGTGGCCCACGGCGGTGGCGGCGCGTGCTTCGGCATGGGTCGCCTCGACCATGGCTGGCAGGTGCGCTCCGAGGCCAGGGCCAAGATCCTCAAGCCGCCCAGCGCGTACCAGAAACAGATCTATTACGATTTCCTCACCAGCAGCGAGGCCGGGCTCCGTTTCCTAATCGATAGCGTGGGCATAGACCGCGTCGTAATCGGCAGCGACTGGCCCTTCGTGGGCTGGGACCCCTCGCCGGGCGGGTGGCTGGAAGGCCTGGAAAGGCTATCGCAAGAGGAGAAGGAAAAGATTTCCTGGCGAAATCTCGAGGCTCTGCTGGGTATCTGACGAAAGAGTGCCGCTGCCGCGCCTGCCGGCGACCAATGCCGGCCACCAAACGGTCAAACAATGCCGGCAACGTGCGCCTGGAAGCCGTTTCACTGCTCGCATCTGCAATTTGTCAACCAGCCTAATGCCGGTTATCATCCCGCGCGCCGACCGATAGGCCGGCTTCTATAGCGCCCGTCGCCCGGATCCAGGCGGCGGGTATTCTCCTGCCGGCGGCTTTTGCCCGTACCAGTCGCCTTGCTCAGGGCGCTGAGGATTGGCGAGCCTCACGTGCAACCAGTCTCGCTGGAACTGTCGTTGCGAGCGAAGCGCGGCTATCGCGGATGGACAGCAAACCCGGTCACGGGAGCGATATCGCCCTGCCGCTCGCGACGACAGACCGGGGATCCGTTAACCGTGATTGCAGCGATGTCGTGCGAGTCAACGCACCGGAAACGCCAGCCTCCATGCGGAGTCAGGCGCCGACAGGTGACCTACTCTCTGGGCCGGGCCCTCATTCGACCGGCAACTCCCGGCCCGTATCAGACGCCTCCTTGACTGTGTCCAGGAAGCGGTGAAGCCCAACCGCTGTGTCAAACGTTGGGAGGCTCGCCTGACCCGTGCGGATCGCCTCAGCAAACAGGGCATACAACTGCCCCACATTGAACGGGTCACCCTTGGGGAAATCGTCCGGCACGTAGATGAACTGTTGGGGTATGGTCAGGTCCTGCAACTGGTGGCCGCCCTGCGCGCCCTGTATCCGCAGCATCTCACCGCGCTGGGATGACACGCTGCCGGTGACGATGAGCGTGCCCTCGCGGCCGTAGATTTCCATGCGGTAGCCGCTGCCGGCCCAGGGCACGGCCCCGACGTGAACCGCCGCCGCCGCGCCGCGCTCCAACTCGCCGGACACGCGCACGTTATCCGGAGAA
Organism: Dehalococcoidia bacterium; assembly: GCA_022827095.1. GTDB lineage: Bacteria > Chloroflexota > Dehalococcoidia > Lucifugimonadales > UBA3495 > Bin87. Next base: position 27,646 of record JAJDTP010000024.1, on the reverse strand, counting down.
TGCACGTCAACGTATTGCTGGGTATCCGTCTCGTACCATTGGCCAACTTGGTTGGTCACCATGCAGGCCACGCGCTTGAAGTCCCCAAGCACGAAGCGCAGGGCGTCGATGACGTGGCCAGTGGCAATGGTCAGGGTGTTCGCGCCCATGGCGGGGTCGCGCTGCCAGGTGCCGCCGGACTGGCGGTTCACGGGCCCGTCGCGGAACGTGGTGACGGTGCAGGTCATCACCTCGCCCACGTAGCCGGTGTCGATCAGATCCTTGACGTACATCAGCGCGGGGCTGACGCGGGATTGGAGGCCGACGGCGGTCTGCACGCCACGGGCATGGGCCAGGGCCGTCAACTCCTCGGCCTCGACGGTGGTGCGACCCAGGGGCCACTCGGTGAGGACGTGCTTGCCGGCCTCGATGGCAGCCCTGGTCGGCTCGTAGTGGGACGGCACGCGCACCACCACGGCCACCGCGTCGATCTCCGGCGACGCCGCCATTTCCCGAAAGTCATGGAAGGCCAGCTTCGCCCCGAAGGCCTGCCGAGCCTCTTCTGCGCTCTCCGGCCTGGTGGTGCACACCGCGGTGAACTCCACGTCGGGACTGGCCAGCAGGGCCGGGAAGTGTGATTGGCCCGCCCACGTCGAGTTGACGTTGGCTCCGACGAACCCAAGGCGAATTTTGTCTGCCATGGCTGATGCTCCTGCGTGATGATCGCTGTGGTACGGCCTGGGAGAGTGCGGTTATTCCAGGGACGCCGGGTTGATCGGAGTGGGCATGGCCTGCACGGCAGGGAGGACCTTCTCGGCGAAGAGTTTCAGGCTCTTTTCCGCCTTGTCCCGGGGCATGCCGCCGTAGAACATGTGGATTACGACCTTCTCCAGGCTGATGGTCCACTGGAGGTTCCTGATCTTTTCGATGATCTCGTCCGGCGTGCCGATGGGCTGGGTTGCCCGTCGAGCGTTGAAGCTGGCGTCGGCGGTGCCCACATCGGCCTGCTGGCGCGTCAGGTATTCCTCGTAACCGCTTATGCCCTCGTAGCCCGGGTTGTTCCACTCGAAGTAGTGGTGCTGCGCCGCCATGAGCTGGTTGTGAAAGTAAATCCAACCCTCCTCGGCTTCCTCGTGGGATTCGGCGCAGTACATCCACAGCAGCGTAGTGGGCTGGTCCGGGGGCAGGGCCAGTTCCTTCCGGATCCGGTTGAACCGACGCACCTTGGCGACCATCTCGTCGACATCGTCTCCGGCGACGAACATCTGGCCCAGGCCGTTTTCGGCGGCCATTCGCGCCGACGCCTCGGTGGTGAACGCCACCTTGATGTCCCGGGTCAGTTCGCCCTTATGGCGCGCCTGAGGCCGGATCGTGGTGGGTGGGATGTCGTAGACTTCGCCCTGGAACTCGAAACGCTCCGCGCCGTCGGCCGCCTTGATGGCGTTGATCACGTCGTAGAAATACTTGTGCGACTCGCCAATGGGGTAGCCCAGCGACGCGTATTCGTGGGGCGCGATGCCCCGGCCAATTCCCAGGTGGAGGCGCCGGCCCTTCAGCAGGATGTCCAGCATGGAAAGCTCGGAGGCCAATCGCACCGGGTTCCACCACGGCGCCACGACCACCGCCGTGCCCACATCCACCCGGTTGGTGCGCCCGGCCCAGTAGGCCAGGTACTGCAACGGGTTGGGCTGCATGGAGTAGGCGGAACCGTAGTGCTCCGTGGCCCAAATGGAATCGAACCCCAGCGGCTCGACCAGTTCCCCCATGTAGAGGGTGTCGTCCATGTTGCTGGCGTCGGGCCTGTCCGGCGGCCGGTCGTAGTCTTCCGCCATCAGGCGCGGCCAGTCGCCCTGATTGTAGCCGGTGACCATCACTCCACAGTGCATTAGTTGTGTTCCTCCGTCAGGTTCGCCTGTTCAGCCGAAGCGTGATTCACCCTTCGATATCGCGATCCGCCTTGCCAGTATAACCGTTCGCACAGGGCAACACCGGGGAAAGAGACCGGTATCAGGGCAAAGGATGGGTTGGGGTCGGCCCGCAACAGCAGGAGCGTCACCGCCGCATGAACCCTTCCAGGCGGCGCTTTACGTCGGGCCACTCGGAGTCGATTACGCTGAAGTACACCGAATGGCGGTCCATTCCGTCCCAGGCGATGCGGTGGTTGCGCCAGGTGCCCTCTTCCACCGCGCCCAGCCTCAGGATCGCGCGGCGTGACCGTTCGTTCCGATGGTCGGTCTTGAGGCTGACCCGCCGCGCCGCCTGCTCTTCAAAGGCGTGACTCATCAGCAGGTACTTGCACTCGGTGTTGACGCCGTGCCGTTGCCACGCCGTGCCGTACCACGTCATGCCGATCTCCAGGGTGCGGTGGAGTCGGTCAATGTCCAGGTACGCCGTGGAGCCGATGGCTTTGCCGCTCTCCTGGTGGACCACGGCGAAGGCGACCCGTTCGCCCTGGCTCATTTCGGTCGCGCACTGGCTGATCCAAGCCTCGGCGTCCGTGAAGTCGGCGAAGGCCGGCCGAGGCAGGTAGCGCCAGATCGAGTCCTCCATGCCCACTTCGTACAGGTCGCGGGCATGCTCCAGCCCCAAGGGTTCCATGCGCACCAGTTTGCCGGTCAGAGTGACCGGTTGCGGATCGAGGGTCGTGTTGGATTCAGGCGGCATGGCGATCTCCGGTGGTCGGGGTGAGTTGGTTTCTTGGGTGCGCCCGGTTGCAGGGGCATGGTGGACTATTTTACCGGGATGGAAAGGATGGAAGGGATGCACGGGATATATTCAGCAAATCGTCCGCGCAGGGGCGTATCCTGTGGCGCATGTCGATTGGAGCAGGTAGTAACCGATGCGCATAGACTTGGGCGAGTGGCAGATCCGGAGCTTCCGCAGGGAGGACGCCGAGGCGCTGTCCCGGTACGCCAACAACCGGAACGTGTCGCGGAACCTGCGGGACGCCTTTCCGCATCCGTACACGCTGGCCCACGCTGAGACGTGGATCGACCTGGTGGCGCAGGAGCCGCGGGAGACCGACTTCGTCCTGGCGTCGGCGACGGAACTGATCGGAGGGATCGGCATCCTGCTGCAGCGGGACGTGCACCGCCGGTCGGGTGAGATCGGGTACTGGCTGGGCGAGCCGTTCTGGGGACGGGGGATTGCCACGGCGGCGCTGCGGGCGTTCACCGAGTGGGCGTTCGAGGAGTTCGACCTGGTCCGCGTGTACGGGTACGTGTACGAGTGGAACCCTGCCTCGGCCCGGGTGATGGAAAAGGTCGGCTACCAGTGCGAAGGGCGGTTGAAAAAGAGCGTCACCAAGGACGGGCAGGTGATTGACCAGTTCCTGTACGCGATTACGCGGTGAGCCGATTTGCGGCGGCGGAACGTCAGAAGCAGGATTTGCAGGATTTTGTGATTTGACAGGATTGGAAGAGATCCATCACGGAACGGTTCCAATCCTGATAATCCCCAAATCTTGAAATCCTGCTTCTGACGATTTACGAAAGTGAGGCCAACGCTTATGCGGTCGGCGGGTTGTCCCGGTACCAGTCCACGATCTGCGAGCCGGTGGCGGCCCATACGCCGCCCCGTCGCATCATGCGGCCCAGCGCCCGGTCGAGGTAGCCGATGCGGAAGGGCTGGCCGATGAGCCAGGGGTGCAGGTTCAGCGCCATCACCCGCCCGTTCTGCTGACCGTCCTCGTAGAGGGTCTCGAAGCTCTCTTCCAGCAATTGCTGATACCGGCCCACGACCACCCGGCGTTCCCACATGGCGGATATGTCGTCCAGTTCCCACATGATGGGCAGGGTGAACATCTCGCCGTGGGGGCTGTGCAGCGGGTAGGGCTGCTCGTCGTTGACCCAGTCGCAGACGTAGCGCAGGCCGGCCTCTGACAGCAGTCGCGGGGTCCGGTTGGACTCGCCGTATTCGGGACCCAGCCAGCCGGCGGGCGCGCTGCCGGTGGCACGGGTGAGGGCGGCCACCGAGTGGCTGATGTACTCCCGCTCTGCGTCTTCGGTCATGTTGCTGGATATTATTTGCGACAGCGATACGCCGTGGCCGATGATCTCGGCGCCGGCCTCCTGGCAATGTTGCACCAGGTAGGGGTAGTTCTCGGCGGTCATGGCGTCCATGGCCACGGTAGCCGGGATGCCGTGCTTCCGCAGCGTGTCCAGCACGCGGAAGATGCCCACCCGGTGGCCGTACTCCCGGTGGGACAGCCGGGCGTAGTCCGGAAATCCCCGGGCGCCCAGGCCGCCGGCGAAGGGCGTGGTGAAGCTGTCTTCCGGCGGATCCCATTCCGGATGCTCCAGATTGACGATCACGCACAGGGCAACCCGCGCGTTGTCGGGCCAGCGGAGGACGCCCCTCTTGTTGAGAGGTGACCAGTCGTAGTGCGGGTGGTCCATCCCGAAGCGCCGTTCTGCGGGCATCTCTTCATCTCCTCGTTGATGCTGATGTCATTGCGAGCGCAGCGTGGCAATCTCGTTCTTGCACGGGTCGTCGCTGAGCCGACGGGACTGCCGCGTCGCGTAGCTCCTCGCAATGACGGAACGTCCAATCTTGGGTCTACAGGCGGCAACTCAGCCGTTCAGCTTAGCCGCGTGGGCGACCGCTTCATCGTAGTAGTTGGCGATGTAGTACTCGGCAATGTCGTCGGCGGTGGTCTGCCAGACGCCGTCGTGGGACATGATGTAGCCAAGCACGTCGTCCAGGTACCGGGCGCGGTGGGGTTGTCCGATCAGGTACGGGTGCAGGGCGATGCACATCACGCGCCCGCTGTGTGCGCCTTCCTGGTAGAGCTGGTCGAACTGGGCCTTGCAGATCTCGGCGAAGTAGTCGCCCTCGTAGTGCTGCCGGAACAGCGGGGCGTCGTTCAGCTCGATCGAGTAGGGCACCGAGACGAGCTTGCCGCTGTTGACCCGGATGGGCACCGGCTGGTCGTCGTGCATCCAGTCGGTGTGGTAGATTAGGCCAGCCTCGGCCATCAGGTCGGGGGTGCGCTCGGTGCCGGATATGGCCGGCCCCAGCATGCCCTTGAGCTGCTTGCCGGTGTGCTTTTTCAGGGTGTCTATGGTGTCCCGGTAGAACTCCCGCTCCTGCTCTTCAGTGTAGTGGTTCAGGTAGCGAGTGTTGTAGATGCCGTGGCTCATGAAGTCCCAGTTGCGCTGCACCATGGCCTCCCCGATCTCAGGGAAATGCTCCAGCACGGCCATGTTCAGGGACACGCAGCAGCGGATGTTGTGTTTGTCCAACACTTCAGCCATGCGCCAGAAGCCCACCCGGTTGCCGTAGTCGCGGTAGGCGTACTGCTGCACGTCGGGATAGGGCATGCGCGGCCAGGGATCGCGCTGGCCGTCGAACTCGGGCTCGTATTCGTAGTGCTCGACGTTGGGAGCGATCCACAGGGCGACCCTGGCGTCGTTGGGCCACTTGATGACTGGCCGGTCGATGATGGGGCTATAGTCTACGCGGTTCGGCGGCAAAGGCATGATGGGCGCCTCCCTGTGCGATGGGTCATTTGGAACCCACGCGAGTTATCCGATACTGTTACTGTCGCCGGCAGTGTAGTCCGCAGGGTTTGAGGCGTCAACGAACCGTTGAGGCTCGCGCGTGCGCACTTTCGCAAATCGTCAGAAGTAGGATTTACCGGATTTTATGATTGGACAGGATTGGGTGAGGTTCATTGCAGAACGGTCCCAATCCTGATAATCCGCAAATCCCGTAAATCCTGCTTCTGACGTTCCCTGGCCGCAAACCCGGCAAGCGTGACCACTGAGGAGTGGCGACTCCGGAGCCCCCGATGGCGCCGGCGGCCAAAACGCCGTACCATGGCGCGACAGACCCACGAACTGCCAAGGGGGAGCGATGGCGCAGGTTTTCGATGGAATCACCGTCCTGGATTTCACCAGCGGCCGCCCGGGCGGCGTAGCCACCATGGTGATGTCCGACTTCGGCGCGGAGGTCATCAAGGTCGAGCCGCCGGGCGGCGAAAAGTTTCGGGACGCGCCGGGCTCCATCCAGTGGAACCGGGGCAAGAAGAGCGTCGTCCTGGACCTGAAGACTGCGGAAGGCCGGGATAACGCCCGGGAGCTGGCGCAACTGGCCGACGTGGTGGTGGAGAACTTTCGCCCTGGCGTCGCCGAGCGGCTGGGCGTCGACTACGACACCCTGCGGAACGGACAGCCCGGGCTGGTCTATGCCACGCTCACCGGTTTCGGATCCCACGGCCCCTACGCTCAATACAAGGGCTACGACGGGGTGGTGGGCGCCAAGAGCGGGCGGATGATGATGTTCGCCGAGCAGAATCCGAGGGAGGGCCCCAACTACGTGGTGGTGCAGGGCGTTTGCCACGCCGCCGCCACGGCGCTGATCCGCGGCATCACCTCCGCCCTCTACGTGCGGGAAAAGACCGGCCGGGGCCAGCGCGTGGAGACCAGCATGCTGAAGGCCGTTACCACCTACGACCATGTTTCGTGGGTGTGCGGCCAGATGATCGCCAACCTCCCCGATACCTACCCGCCGGACCCCCGGGTGGGCATCGGGCGTCCCAACCCCACGGGCTATCTGCCGGCGCGCACGAAGGACGGCCAGTGGATCCAGCTGGGGAACGTGGTGGAAAGGCTGTTCCGGTCCATGATGCACTGGCTGGACATGGACTTCATCTACGAAGACCCGCGATTCAAGAACGCTCCCTTCCTGGATCAGGAGGCCGTCGCCGGGCTGGAACGGATCATGCTGGAGAAGGTCCAGCAGAAGACGCTGGACGAGTGGATGGACATATTCCTCGGCGAGGCTGGCAACGTGGCCGCCGAACCCTACTACACCTCCGAGCGGGCGCTGGACCATCCGCAGATCGTGCACAACGGCAACGTGCAGGACGTGCACGCGCCGGGCGTGGGCGCGACGCGTCAACTCGGTCCCATGGTGAACATGAGCGGGACGCCCGGGCGCACGCAGGGACCGGCTCCGCTTCTGGGTCAGCACACCGCGGAGGCGCTGGCGCGGTTGGGTGGCGGCAACGGGGGTCGATCCAATGGCTCCAAGGCGCCGATGCCCGAGCGGGCGTTGGAGGGAATAACCCTCCTGGACCTGGGAACGGTGATCAACGGCCCCCTGGGTTGCGCGCTGGTGGCCGAACTGGGCGCGCGGGTGATCCGCATCGAGGCTCCCGGCGGCGACTGGGGCCGGCAGGGCATGCCGATGTCGGTGCACCGGACCATGGCGGGATCTGAGTGCATTTGCCTGGACCTCAAGACGCCGGAGGGCCAGGAGATCATGGGCAAGCTGGCGGCCAGGGCCGACCTGCTACTCCACAGCATGCGTCCGGGCGCGCCGGAGCGGACGGGCATCGGATACGAGCAGCTGGCCGAGATCAACCCCAACCTGGTGTATCTCTACGCCGGCGGGTATGGCTCCACCGGACCCTACTCCCACCGGCCGTCCATGGCGCCCATCGCCGGCGCGGTGTCCGGCGGAGGCGTGGCGCAGATGGGACGGGACGCCTTCCCGCCGCCGGATCAGCCCATGTCCATCGACGAGATCGCGGTCGTATCCAAACGGCTCAAGCGGGCCAACGACGGCACCGCCGACCACAGCACGGGCATGGTCAACGCCGTGGGCCTGCTGCTGGGCCTGTATGCTCGGGAGCGCACCGGCAAGGCGCAGTACGTCGAGTCCACCATGATCGCGGCCAACGCCTACGCCAACATCGACGACTTCTTCTGGCACGAGGGCAAGCAGCTCCGCCCGCTGCCGGATGGAGACGGATACGGGCTGCACGCCCTGTACCGCCTGTACCGGGCCAAGACAGGATGGGTGTTCCTGGCCTGTCCCTTCGAGGATGAGTGGGAAGCGCTGTGCCCCGCCATCGGCCGGCCGGATCTGCTGGACGACCCGAGGTTTGCCACCGCCCCGGCCCGAGAGGAGCACGACGACGCGCTGGCTGATGAACTGGGTCGGATATTTGCCGCCGAAGAGCCGATGCACTGGGAGAGGCTGCTGACCGCCGCCGACGTGGCCTGCGTCAAGGCCGAAGACCGGGGGATGTATTTCTTCTTCAACGAAGATCCCCACGTGCGTGACAACGGGATGCTCACCCAGGTGGAGGCGCCCCGCTTCGGCCAGTTCTGGCGTTACGCTCCGGTGGTGGAGTTTTCGGAGACCTCGGGCAAGGCCGGCCCGGGGCCGCTCAAGGGCCAGCAGACGCGGCCCATCCTGCGGGAGCTGGGGTACAGCGACGAGCAGATCCTCGACCTGAAGGAACGCCGGGTGGTGGACTGGGAGGAGGAGTAGAGCGTGATGGCGCCCAACATAATCCCCGCCGACACCAACGGCATACGGGACAAGGCGGCGATCGTCGGCATCGGCGAAACGGAGTTCTCGTGGAACTCGGGCCGCAGCGAGTTGCAGCTGGCCTCGGAGGCGATCAAGGCCGCCTGCGACGACGCTGGCATTTCGCCGCAGGATATCGACGGTCTGATCCGCTATGACATGGAGTCGAACCACGAGACGTTGCTGACGCAGTCCCTGGGCATCAAGAACCTGCGCCACTGGGAATCTGTATCCTACGGCGGCGGCGCGGGCAACGCCACGGTGGGACACGCGGCGGCGGCCATAGCGGCGGGGTATGCCAACTACGTGGTATGCTTCCGCGCCGCCAACCTCCGCTCCGGCGTGCGGCTGGGACGAGCGCGGGGGCCAGAGAGCATACCCGGCGGGGCCGATAGCTTCGCCGTGCCGTGGGGCAACATGGCGCCGGCGCACCGGTTCGGCATGTTCGTCCGGCGGTACATGCACCAGTACGGGGCCACCAGCCGCCACTTTGGGTGGGTCGCGGTCACCCTGCGGGAGCACGCCTCGCGGAACCCTCGGGCGCTGCGGCGAGAGCCCATCACCATCGGCGACCACCAGAACTCGCGCATGGTGGTGGACCCGCTGCACGTGCTGGATTTCTGCCAGGAAAACGACGGGGCCGCCGCCGTAGTGATGACCACCGCCGAGCGGGCGCGGGAACTGCGCCACTCCGACACCCTGACCCTGGTTGAGGCCGCGGCCCAGGGCTCCGGCCCGCGCAACGACGGGATCATCTACCGGCCCGATCTGGCCGTGGCCGAATCGGAGCACACGGCGCGGGACCTGTGGGCCCGGGCCCGGCTGAGCGCGTCGGACATGGACGCGATGATGTTCTACGACCACTTCACCCCGTTCGGCCTGATCAACCTGGAAACCTACGGGTTTGTGCAGCCGGGCGAGGCCAAGGATTTCGTGGAGGGCGGCGAGAACATCCGGTTCGACGGGATGCTGCCGGTGAACACCCACGGCGGCAACCACTCCGAGGCGTACATCCACGGCCTGACCCACGTGCAGGAGGCGGTGCGCCTGATACGGGGCGACTCCACCGCCCAGCCGCCCCACAAGGCCATCAACCGGGTACTGTCCTGCAGCAGCGTCGCCCAGCTCAGCGGCGCGGTGATAATCCGCCGGGGATAGCGAGGAACTGTAATGACCCAGCAAACGGAACCGGTCGCCAAGTCGCCGGCGATGACCAAGCCTCTGGAGGGCGTGCCGTTGCCGGACCTGGAGCAGGTACCGGATTACGAGCAGGGATTCTGGGCGGGCACGCGGGCCGGCGAACTGCGCATCCAGCGGTGCGCGGCCTGCGGACGGTTCCGGCACCTGCCGACGCCGATGTGTCCCGAGTGCTCATCGCTGGAATACGACTGGACGACGGTCAGCGGCCGGGGCACCGTGTACTCCTTCGTCATCGTGCGCCATCCTGTGCATCCCGCCATCCGCGAGAGGGAGCAGACACCGTACAACATCTGCATGATCGAACTGGAGGAGCAGGAGGGCCTGCGGGTGTGCAGCAACGTCCTGCATGTCGCGCCCGAGGACATCAGCGTCGGCATGCCGGTGCGGGTGACCTTCGTGCCTGCCGTTGCCGATCCCGATGTGACGCTGCCGGTGTTCCTGCCCGCATCGGACCGATAGACAATCAGTCCCTCCCTGCGATCCACAGGGTTACGAAACCAAGATCACCAGACCCAAGGAGCGTGAAATCCATGGCCAACGCCTTCGGCAAGATAATCGCTAACGTGGAGCGGCTGCACCGGCTGATGGATGAGGAGGGCGTGTCGGCGGTGGTGGCACGTTCGGGCAAGAACTTCACCTACCTGGCGGGGTTCGCGTATCCCGGCACGCTGGCGCGACACCTGGAATTCCCCGACTCGCCGCGGGAGGTGCTGCTGGTGTGGCCGCGACACGGCGAGCCGGTGATGGTGCTGAACTCCTACGCCACGCCGCTGGCCCGCCGCGATTCTTGGCTCGAGCGCATCGAGGTGGTGGACGACTACGCGGAGTCACCCTACGAGCGCGCCGCCGCCGTGCTGCGGGAACTGGGCCTGGCCGAGGCGACCATCGGGTTCGAGAAGAGCTACGTCAGCGCCAACCGCTGGGAGGAGCTCGGCCGGCTGCTGCCCCGGGCCAGCTTGGTGGACAGCACCGAGCTTATGGATCGGGTGCGCTGGATCAAGACCCCCGAGGAGGTGGCGGCCCTGGAGGCGGGCGCCAAGCTGCTGGACGAGGCCTACCTGGAGGTGCTGCCCACGGTACGGCCCGGCGACACGGAACGGCTGGTGCACAGCCGCATCGTCGAGAGCTGCCTGCGGCGGGGCGCCAACTGGGCGCACGGCATCCTGAACTCCAGCCGCAACACCGTGGGTTACGGCGGCGAGAGCGACCTGGCCTTCGAGGCCGGCGACATCATCCGCAACGACTACGTGGCCTACCTCAACGGCTACCCCGGCCACCAGTCGCGGACCGCGTGCGTGGGCGCGCCCTCAGCCGAGCAGAAGCAAACCTACCAGGTGGTGCTGGACATCTACCGGGGCACCATCGACCGGTGCGTCCCCGGCGCGAGGACGGCGGACATCTACCACTTCGCCAACGACGCCTTCCACGCGGCCGGCTTCGAGGGCAACGTGGCGCTGGCCGGCCACGGCGTCGGCGCGTGGTGGCACCAGCAGGAGCCATACATGGTGCCGTCCAGCGAGCGGGTGCTGGAGGAGGGCATGGTCGTCGCCCTGGAGCCGCACATCGGCCCCTGCTGGCACCTGCAGGACATGGTGCTGGTCACCGAGGGCGCGCCGCGGTTGCTGTCGCCGCTGATGGGCACGGGCGAGATGCTGGTTGCGGGGTAGAGTCAGTTCCAAATGCAGATGCCTTAGCAATAGGGTACATTTGTTATCGGGCATAGCCAGATAGTTTTTGTGTTACCAGCTGCAACTGGTCTTCGGACATTCCGCATTCTTTCAGCAACGAAATAATGACCAACAAATAAAGCGAGTTTGATAGCCTTCCCCAATCAGGACTAGGGGCGTGCTCGTGGAGACCACGATGCACCACCCGATTGATTCTTGTCTGAACGATGCTCGCGGCCCACGCGTCGACGTCCCGCACGAACGCCTGAAATGTAGGTCCCGCACTTTGCGCCAAGCCGAAAAGTTCGGGCCTGAGGTCGAAGTTTTGCTTGCCTTTCCTTATGCGAATCAGCATCTCAGCTGATGATAGCAAATTGAAAAACCGCGTTTCGACGTCTGCCCAAGGCGCGTACCAAAGTTTCATTAGCGCTGCTATTACAGGTTCCAGGCGATCATGAATTTCGCACCACCTAGCAATCCCGGCTGCTTGGCCAAACGGCTCAGCCGTAAAAAGCATATTAGGAGGGATCGGGCTTTCCCCATCATGGGGAAGCCGAGCACTTTGATGCGCGACGTAAAGACGCACTGGAGACAGGTTCAGTAGATGTACGTTTGGAGACACGATCAAGCGAACAGTGTATAATCGCATATCAAACATGGTTGACGGCTTATGAGCGGCTATGGTGATCAAATGTTGTAATGCTGAGCAGTACTTTGCGATGTCGTGTGGTGTAAGTGCCTCATTAAAGTCCAAGGTTATTGTGGACTGCTGTCGAAACCCCCACTCAATTAGTCCGAAACTGGCATTGATTGATGAAGACAATCTGATGGATCCGAAGCGACCTTTAGCAGTGATCTCTCTTCGAGGCACGGCGGTCAACTGGTGCTGATATCCCTCAGATCCTTCCACGGTACTGGTGGTGACCAACTGTTCGTTTGTCCATTGTTCTAAATGCCGTAGGCGAAGGCTGACGGAATGAAACTTAGAGAGGTCAGGATCCAGGATGTGCAAACCGTCTAAAACCATCGGGGCAAAATACTCCTCCACGAACGAAAAATCCGTCTCTGGTTCTGGTGACGGTTGCATGTTCCGGCGGATGCACACGCTGTCCTCTAGCGTAGCTGGCTGGCCGCGAATTGAGCAAAATATTCGCCCGACAGGATTGGGGGGGCGATTTTCCTCATAGGCAGCTTCGTGACTATCGAGGAATGTCCCATGTACCGTCAGCCGTCCGCCCGTGGCAGGATCGAACCGCAGGCGTCCAAACAACCGGTTATTGGGCGTTTCCGGGGTCCAAAACATTCCTTCGACATCTAACGTATCCATATGCGTCTCCTGTATAGTGCTCGCAAGCGAACCCGACTTTCGGAAGTAGAGCTTGTATTTCTTTTGTGGCTGGCGTCCGCTGCGCTTAGAACAGAAGTAATCCGTTACAATGTTCACTGTATCAATCATGGTCGAGGGCAAACAGAATTTGCTCTTCGAGTCAGGAGGGATACGTCAGCCGTGACATTCGTGCTCCGTGTTATCGGCCGTCAGTATACAGGTATGCGTGGGCGCATCTGCACCCGGGTAGCGTCAGCCACCCCGTCAACCCTCCACCTCCGCCAAAAACCCCAGCACGCGCTTGGTGTATTTTTCCGGTTCTTCGCTGTGGGGGCGGACTTCGGCCCAGCGGCAGTTGGGGACGAGGCGGTGGACGGCCTCGGCCAGGCCCCGGGGGTGGACGTCGTTGTTGCCCGGCATGACCATGGCGGGGACTGAGACGCTCTTGAGCGCCTTCTCGGTCATGCCCAAGGTCAGGTAGGGGCCGTCGAACAGGGCGTGGATGGTGTCCCGCATCACCTGGATGAAGTCCTCGGTGTCCATGGACTCCAGGTTCGCGCGGTAGTCGGCGTCGGTCTGGGCCAGCTCGGGGCTGAAGGGTGAGAAGCGGTCGTCGGGGTCGAAGGCGTCCACGATCGCCCCGATGCCGCGGTTCTCGGCCCAGTCCATGCTCTTGAACAGCTTGGCGGCCAGGTAGGCGTCGCAGATGGTGCCGCCGGCGATGTTGGACGGGAAGATGGCGCGCACCCGCTCGGGACGGCGCACGGCGCAGCCCAGGGAGATGGCCGCCCCGAAGGAACCGCCGCCCAGGTAGGCCTGCTCGATGCCCAGGGTGTCCATGAGGCCGAACACGTCGTCGCACACCATGTCCCACGTCTGCACCACCATGGGGCTGCGGGATTTCCCGCCGAAGCGTCGGTCGTAGGTCACCACGCGATGCTCCTGGGCCAGCGCTTCGATCACGGGCTGGTAGCTGCTGGCCTGGCCCTGGAGCCCGCCGGCGGAGAGGATGATGGGCGGTCCGCTGCCGGTTTCCTCGTAATACAGTTCGGCTCCGTTCACTTTCGCAGTGGCCATGGTTTCACCTCCGGCAGGCGCGCCCGTTTTCGGCGGGCGGTGTTTCGATGCTGTTGTTGTGGCGAGTATAGATGGCGTCGGCGGCACCGGCAACGCTCCGCGGGAGTCACCACTGCTTGTCCCAACAGTGGCGGTCTGATACAAGTGTCAACCGATGGCCTGCTCACACGTCTAGCCAGTTGTCATCGCGAGGAGCGGAGCGACGTGGCGATATCGTTCCTGCGGCAGCGTCCGTTGCCCTGACGAGATTGCCGCGCTTCGCTCGCAATGACGGTTCGAGTGAAAGAAACTGAGTACGCGTGAGACAGCCTGCTCACACAAACTGGAGACAAGCAATGAATAATCGTGAAGAACTCCGGCGCAGGGGCGACGAGATCCGGGAGCGACTGCAACACGGCACGTATCCGGTGCGGGAACGGCCCCGGGCGACGGCCAGCATCCCCGGCCTGAGGAACTATACCGGCGAGTCCATCTTTGGCGCGGTGTGGTCCCGACCGGGCCTGGACATCCGCTACCGGATGCTGGCGACGCTGTCCGTCCTTTCTTCCCTCCAGCGCCTTTCGCAGTTTCAGACCTACGTCCACAGCGCGTTGAACCTGGGATTGGAGCCGGAGGAAATCCAGGAGGTGCCGATCCACTGCTCCCTCTACGCCGGGTTCCCCTCGGCGGTCAATTCCCTGGAGCTGGTGCACGAGGCCTTCCGTGAGCGGGGCATCGAGGCACCGCAAACCGAGGTTCCTGAGCTCAGCCTGGAGGAGATGGAGGCGCGGGGGCGCCAACTCCGGGAGCAGCTCTTCGGCGCTGAGGGACAGGGAGGCTACAACAGCGCGTTGATGGACCTTGCCCCCGACCTGCGCGTGCTCACCTACCAGTACGGGTTCGGGGAGATCTTCTTCCGCCCGGGATTGGACCTGAAATCCAGGGTGGTGTGCACCACGGCCGCGCTGACGGCGCTGCGGGCCGACGGCCAATTGCGCAACTTCCTGCGGGCCGGCCCTCGGGTGGGTTTCTCCAACGAGGAAATCGTGGAGGTGCTGATCCAGACCGGAGGATACGCGGGCTATCCGGCGGCGTTGAACGCAATCTCTTTGGCCGCCGAGGTCTGGGGCTGAGGCAACTGTACCCCGCCGATGTTGTTCCCGAGACCCGCGCGACAATAGAATGTGTCTCATCACTGCTGGAGGGACCGCCATGGCCGCCGTTGATTACTCCGTGCTGGACAACCCCGATACGTCGGCCCGATCCTTTCATCCTTTGCGCGGCTGGACGGACACGCCTCCCGGAGCGGTGGACTACGGGGTGACCCTGTCCGACGGTACCACGCTGTCGTGCCGTTTCTTTGCGGTGGGACGGGAAAATCCCACCGTGCTGTTTTTCTACGGCGGCGGCGAGAACGTCGCCCGTTACGACGAGATCGCGCCCCACTACAACGGAATCGGCGCGAACTTTTTCGTCGCCGACTACCGGGGCTTCGGCGCGTCCAGCGGGTCGCCGAGCTTCAACGCCATACTGTCGGACGCGCACGAAGTGCTGGACTGGCTGCAGGATACGATGCTGGCGCTGCGGTTCACGGGCCCGCTGTACGTCATGGGACGCTCCATGGGTCGTCACTCCGCCGGTGAACTCGCCATAAACGCCGGCGACCGGATCAACGGCGTCATCATCGAGAGCGGGCGGCCCAACCTGGGGCGCGTTGCCCAGGGCTTGGCGCCGGAGGTGACGCAGGCGCTGGAGGACGACTACCAGGCCAAGTTCTTTGCCATCGACATTCCCGCGCTGGTGATCCACGGCCAGTGGGACGAATCGGCGCCGTTGGCCGACGCGGTGGGTATGTTCAACAAGCTGGAGACTGCCCACAAGCACCTGGAGATCATTCCCGGCGCGGGCCACAACGACCTGATGTACGTGGGCTTCCAGCAGTACTTCACCGCCATCAGGGGCTTCATGGCCCGGTACGCCAGGCCGGGCGCGGCAATTTCTCCAACGAGCGACCCCTCCGAGTAGGAATGAGTCCAAATCGTCGGCCGGCATCCAT
Organism: Dehalococcoidia bacterium; assembly: GCA_022827095.1. GTDB lineage: Bacteria > Chloroflexota > Dehalococcoidia > Lucifugimonadales > UBA3495 > Bin87. The sequence continues at coordinate 12,039 of JAJDTP010000024.1, read as the reverse complement.
ACCCGTTCAAAGGGTTATGCCGGCCAGCCGCACCCGGCCGAACTGCAACACCGGGCACCGAACCGGCCCAGCCTACGCCGCTTCCGCCGCCAGCGGCGCCCGACGCTCCGGGCGTCGCGCCACCGCCATCAGTACCATCCCCGAGGCCTGTGCCGCCGCGGAGAAAAGGATCAGGATGGTATAGCTGCCCGTGAGGTCGTAGACCACGGGTCCCACGATCTGTCCCAGTCCCAACCCGCCGGCCTCGAAGGGACGCATCGCGCCGGCGATGGCGCCGTAGGAATTGCGGCCGAAATAGTCGGCCAGCACCATGTACATCAGCACTTCCAGCGCGCTGTGGAACAGCCCCCAGAACACTCCGTAGGCGTACGCTGCCGCCAGCGAGTTGACCTCCAGCAGCGCCAGCGTCGCCAACGTTGACACCGCCATAGCGGCGACGATGCACCAGCGCGGCGTCAGCTTTCCCGCCACCTGTCCCCACACCAGGCTGCTCAATGCCAAGAATGTGCTGACGCTGAGGACTCCTGCCGCCTGCGGCGTGGTCAATCCGGCGAACTCGTGCAGGTAGGGCACCAGGCTGAAACCCAGGCCGGAACTGCCCGTCACGTTGAGAAACGCGACCATCGAGACCATCCAGAAAGCCTTGGTCCGCATGGCTTCCCGGGATGTCCAGCTGATCTCGCCCTCCGCCGGGACGGTACGCCCGCGCGCCGACCCTTGCCCGCTCTGACCCGGCGCAGGCGGGCGGGCCCCATCGGGCAGCAACCCGATGTCCTCCGGCCTCCGGCGCATGATGATGATCATGGGGATGGCAAGGAAGAGGCTGAAGAACCCCAGCAGCCGGAACGCCGTCCGCCAGTCCGCCAGCAGGGTGATGAGCGCGAACGCCTGGATGATCAGGGCGCCGCTGATGGGTCGATAGATGCCGGTGAGCGCCAGCGCGATGTTCCGACGCCGGTTGAAGAAGTTCACTGCCATCGTTCGCGGAACCACGCCGATGAGAAAGGGCTGGCTGACGGCGCGCCCGATGACTGCTGCCAAGAAGAACTGCCACGCCGTGTGCACCCCGCCGATAGCCACCAGGGACACTCCCAGGACGATCACCCCGATGGGCATCAGCCAACGCGGCCCGTACCGGTCCGCCAGCCGTCCCGCGAAGGGCGCCAAGACCCCCGACAGCCACACGCCGCAGCTGGAGGCCAGCCCGATGCTGGTGCGCGGCCACAGGGTGTCCTCCAGGATGAAGCTCTGCACTCCGCCCAGCACCACCCCGGCCACCGCCGTGGCCACGAAAGCCCCGGCGCCCGAGAGTCCGAGCACCAGCCAGCCGTAGTAGAAGGGGGTGTTGGGACGCCAGTTGAGGAAGGCCGACAGAGAGGACGCCATGCGCCTGACACTTGTATCAGACCGTTGACATTGGGACAAGCAGCTGCCGCCCCTGTAAGTGTTCAGAATCCAGGGTGTTGTCATTGCGAGGCGCTTGTGCCGTGGCAATCTCGACACCATAGCAGCATTGTCTGCCTCAAAGAACTCCCTTACGCCAGCGAGATTGCCGCGCTTCGCTCGCAATGACACCCGCAAGTCTGAACAGTTACCCGCCCCTCACCAGGGCTTTTTCAAAGTCGCTAAGGCGGCCCTTGCGCCTCCAGATCGTCATTCCTGCGGAAGCAGGAATCCACGGGCCGTTATGAACAGCCACGTTCTGGGTTCCCGCTTTCGCGGGAACGACGGGATGACTTTGCAAAGGCCCTGTGCCCGAGGTGATGACAACCCTCGGCAGCGTGTTTCCTCTCGGGCATATCTGGCCCTCATTCAGTCCGGAATCCCAGCATTGATCCCGGACCCATTTTGGGGTTCAGCCCGCCCCGAAAGTGCAAAGCCGGCTAGAGAGTTTCCAGGACTCGCGCTATGCGTTCCACCCCTTCCACCACTCGGTCAGCGGGAGACCGCATCAGGGCGATACGGAAGTGTCCTTCCCCGCTTTCGCCAAAGCCGATGCCGGGGGTTACCACGACTCCTTCCTGCTCCACCAACAGCTCGGCCAACTCCGTCGATGGCATATCTGCCGAGTAGCGTGGGAACAAGAAAGTGGCCCCCTCGGGCTGCGGACAGTGCACGCCGGGAACCTGGGACAACCGGCCCACGCAGCGCGCGCGCAGCTCATCGCAATCCTCCCGCCACCTGGGCAGGTGATCCTGGGGCCCCTGGAGGGCGGCCACCCCGGCCATCTGCACAAAGGGGGAGACAAAACTGGCCGTTTGTTCCTGTATCTTCAGCAGTGGCTCCAGCAGGTTTGACTGAGCCACGATGCAGCCCAACCGCCAGCCGGACATCGAATAGGCCTTGGTGAAGGTGTAGCTGGTCAACGTCCGTTCCGCCATACCCTCCAAATTCGCGATGGTAACGTGCCGGTTGGAATCGTAGAGGAAATACTCGTAGGTCTCATCGCAAATGACCAACAGGTCCTGCTCCTGGGCCAAACGCGCCACGGCTGCCAGTTCTTCCTCGGTGTAGACCCGGCCCGTGGGATTGTTGGGGTTGTTAACGACGATCATCCTGGTACGTGGGGTGACGTACTCCTTCAACTGCTCGTAGCTGATGTGGTATTCCTCCTCTTCGCTGAGTGGCACGGCTACGGGCACGCCCTCGGCCATCTCAACCTGCTGGCTGAAGCTGACCCACGTGGGCTCAAGCACCAGGACTTCATCTCCCGCCTCAATGTAGGCGTTTATGGCCTCATACAGCCCCATCTTGCTGCCGGGAGTAACCAGGATATCGCCGTCGGGGTCAACAGCGCGGCCATTGTGGGCGGCCAGCTTTTCGGACATGGCCTGGCGCAGCTCGGGGAGCCCACGGGACGAGCTGATGTTGGTAAGCCCTGCGTTCAGGGCCTGGATCCCAGCGTCAATGATGTGCTGTGGGGTCACGTGGTGCGGACTGGACTGACCCAGGTCAATCACGTCGTGACCCTGCCGGGCCAGTTGCCGGGCTTTCTCGCCGGCGGCCAGGGTGGCCGGGGGTTGAACTCGTTGGATGCGCGTCGCGGGAGCCCTGGTCATGGTTCACCTCTTTCTTGTTCTGGCAGCGCAGTTTAGCAACCCCGCCGCTAACGGGCCACACGCCCGGGAATACCGGCTGGGCTTTCAATTGTCCGGTTGCGTCATTGCGAGCGCAGCGCGGCAATCTCGTTGGTGTAGGGGAGTCCGTTGGGGCAGACATTGCTGCTACGGCGTCGAGATTGCCACCGCGCAAGCGCCTCGCAATGACAACCTCCTGGATTCTGAACACTTGCCGGCTCCTGGCGGGTTTCTAATGCGGACCACTGCCTGTGCTAAAATCGGGCGCGGAGGGCAATTTCCCCCTCTCCCTCCGGGGAGGGTATGGCTGAGGCAGAGAGCATGAAACTGATTTCGTGGAACGTCAACGGCATTCGGGCAGTTCACAAAAAGGGTTTCCTTGAGTGGTTTCAGGAAGAGCAGCCCGACGTGCTGTGCCTCCAGGAAACCAAGGCCCACGAGTCCCAGTTGCCCACCCCCCTGAAGCAGGTGGAGGGCTATTCCAGCTGGTTCACCACTCCGGAGCGAAAGGGTTACAGCGGCGTGGGCCTCTACACCCGCGACGGGCATGAACCCCGCAGCGTCAGCTTCGGCCTGGGCGTCGAGCGGTTCGACAGCGAGGGGCGCACCATCGTCGCTGACTTCGACGATTTCGTGTTCCTGGGCATCTATTTCCCCAACGGCAAGCAATCCGCTGAACGCCTGCGTTACAAGATGGAGTTCTACGACGCCTTCCTGGATTACGTGGACAAGCTGCGACGAGAAGGCCGTAGTGTCATCGTGTGCGGCGACGTAAATACCGCCCACAAGGAAATCGACCTTGCCCGGCCCAAGGAAAACGCAAAGATTTCCGGCTTTCTCCCGGAGGAACGGGCCTGGATGGACACCTTCCTGGAACACGGTTACGTGGACACCTTTCGCCGGTTCAACCAGGAACCGCACAACTACAGCTGGTGGAACCAGGTGACTCGGGCGCGGGACCGGAACGTGGGCTGGCGCATCGACTACTTCTTCACCGACAGCGATTTCGCATCCAACCTGACCGATGCCTTCATACTGCCCGACGTGATGGGATCCGATCACTGCCCCGTCGGCATCGAAATTTCCTGAACCTTCCTGTCGGGTAGCGCCGCTGCCTCATGAATCCTGCTTTCGTGAATCGTCGGAAGCGGGATTGATGGGATTTTATGATTGGGCAGGATTGGAAGATCTCCATCACGGAACGGCCCCAATCCTGATAATCCCCAAATCTTGAAAATCCTGATTCTGACGTTTCCCCGCCGCGCGCTCCCACTCCGCTCGGTAGCGTCGTTGCGTTGGATCGAGGAAATTTCGCTACTCCGATTCCACTGCCGGCGCGTCGGACATCGACCGACTGTCCGTCGGATTTCGTAATTAGCCAAATTGCCTGAAATTCCGGGTAGTTCCGGGTTATCGGACCCCGGCGGCATAGGAGGCTTCCCGATGATGAACGAGAATGAACGACGCGGCTCACCCAAAAATCGTTGGACCCGCTGGTACATGTGGCTCGCCTACGGCGGCGTCCTGGCCGTGATCGCGGTCGGGGCCATGTTCGGGGTCGTGGCGATGGCGATGCACGGCGACGGCGAGACGGTGGTGCAACACCACAACATCGCGACGTTGACCCCCCACGAAGCGGCTGCGCTGATCCGCCAACACCCCAGCATCAACAGCCCCGCCGAATTGAACGACCTGCAATTCATCGCGAACCAGGATGGCATCACTCTCGATGAGTCCATCGCTCGTCATGCTTGGCAGGACGACTTCTCGGTGGTGCTAAGGGCCATTCGGGACGACGACCCCGACAGCGTCGTTGATGCCGCCATAACCGGCGGGTCATCGGCCCATATCAAGGTTTCGGGTTCAATCTCCGGCAGTGCCCAAGATGCCATCGACAAATTCAAGTCTGAAAACCCTCACGTTGAGGTCAGCCTACAAACCGGCCAAGACCCGGGGTTCACCAGGCGGGAGGCGGATGAAGCGGTAGTCGGAGCGCATTTCGCGGTGATGGCAGAGGACGGTGTACAGGACAGCGTGACCTTTTACGACAGCGACACCATTGAAATCGTCGTGACTGTCCAGATGGCGACTACGCCCTCCGATGAAAAACTATCCTCGCTGGAGAAGGCAGCCGAGCGCGGCGCCGCCGAGGCTACCAGGCCGGACATCACGGACAGCCTCGCCATATCGCTGTCAGTCGTCCAGCATGACCTCAGTGGAACCGACGGCTCCCGTGCGCCCAACTGACGCGGTATGACACATTTTGTTCGATTATTTGAGGGCAAATCGGATCACGAACATCGTCAGTCCGTTGATCGATCTACGCTCCAACTACCCCAGAATCGGAGTAGCTAAATCTCCTCGTTGGCTCGCAACTGTTCAGGGTTGGTGAGGTGAATTGGCGGAACTTGGTTTGAGGATGGCTGGCGTTGGGCGTGGTGGTTATGTCATATAGCTGGGATGGACGGGGGGATTGATCTGAGGACGGCTGACCGGGATGTGCTCATTGGCGTCATCATCCGGCAGCAGGCGATCATAGATCAGTTGGAGAAACGGGTTGCCCAGCTGGAAGGGCGGGCCAAATCGGGCAGCTCCGGCCGTATGCCCGGTTTGAAGCCCAAAGGTGACCAGAAACCGGACCGACCCAGGAAGCCACGCCAGCGTCGGCCCCAGGGCTTTGCCCGGGCCAGAATGACGCCGGACCAGCGGGTGGAGCACGCGTTGGATCGGCGCCCCGACTGCGGGACTGGTCTGGCCGGTGGTTGGGTACAGCGCGCTCGGGAGGTCATTGACCTGGCCCCGGTTACGGCACAGGTGACCGAGCACGTCTATATCGCTCGCGCCTGTGCCCAGCGCCGACGGCGGTGTGTTCCCACCGCGCGACCGCACAGGGTGGCGCTGGGCCGGCAGCGCCTGGGGATCAACCTGGTCAGCCTGATTGCCGCCCTGCGGGAGGAGGCTCGGCTGCCGGTCCGCACCATCCAGTGGTACTTGGACGCCGTGCACGATCTGCGCCTCAGCCTGGGAGCCATCGTGGCCGCCACACCAAGGGTGGCCCAAAAGGCCCAGGGGATGATGACCGACATCGTGGCACGGATCCTAGGCAGTCCGGTAGTCCACGCCGATGAGACCGATTGGCGGGAGGGAAGACGGACGGAACGGTTACGTGTGGACCTTCAGCGCCCCCGCCGAACGCTACTTCCTGCGGCCGGGTCGCGGAAGGCCGTGGTGGATGAAGTCCTAAGCGAGGAATTCTCCGGCGTGTTGGTCAGCGACTTCTATGCCGCCTGCCATCACTATGACGGTCCCAAGCAGCGCTGCTGGGCCCACCCCTGTTCAAGCCAGGGGCAGGCTCTGCTGCGGGACATCCACGACCTCCGCGTCCTCTACGCTGACGATCTCCAGCTGGCCCAGTGGGCTGAGGCGGTCCACCAACTCTACCAACCGGCCAAAGCCTGCACTCACCCGGCAGAGCAGCAGCGGCGCAGCGCCCAACTGGCCCTGGAACGTCGCCTGACTGCGCTGTGCCGCCCCTACCTGGATGACCCGTCGGCGGCCCAGGCCAGGCTATGCCGACGCATCAACAATCACATCAAGAGCCTGCCCCGCACTCGATGCGGGGAACTCTTCGTCTTCGTGGCCCATCCGGAAGTGCCAGCGGACAACAACGCCGCCGAGCGCAGACTGCGACCGGTGGTGATCAGCCGCAAGATCAGCGGCGGCGCCCACTCAACTCAGGGAACCGAAACCAAGATGACACTGGCGTCAATCTTCAGCACCTGGCGAGCCCAAGACCTCAACACCCTCGCCACCTGCAAACAACTCCTCGCTTCCCCTCAAGTCTGAACACTTACGTTGGATCTGCAAAGTTGACTGCCCATGACGGTCGTGCTAGGGTATTATCCTTAACAATTGAACCCTCTAACCAACCCCTGTTGGTGGCCCGTAGCTTCAATCTATTGTCGACGTCAGTTGGCACCTGGTCGGAAAGCGCGGGACAAAAGGAAATCCGGTGAAAATCCGGTGCGGTCGCGCCACTGTAATTGGCGAGACGCGCTTCTTGCGGCATCCTGCCCGAAAGGATGCCGATGAAAACCACTGTCCGCCCCAGCGGATGGGAAGGTGGAGACGCGTCGCTAAAAGCCATCAGCCAGGAAGCCTGCCATCAGGGGTACTCTAGCTGCACTTCGCGGAACGAGTGAAGCAGATCTGTTGGCAGGTTGCGAATCTGCAACCGCCCAACAGGACGCCCGAACACGAGCCCCGTTCACCAGTGCGGACGGGGTCTTTTGCTGCCCTTACGCGGACAGCGCCCCCGCCCCGCTGGCCCCGCGAAGTTGGGACTCGCTTGAGCGTTGGTGTTCATTGGAAAACCACGGGACGTCCTGGAGGACAAAGATGCCTAACATACTTTCGAACAGTTTCAGAACTGCATTGCCATTAGCCCTGGGCCTGATGTTCCTGTTGGCGGTGGCCTGCGGGTCTCCCGCCGCGACCAGCGAGCCGGCCCCACCGGCGGCGGGCAGCGCGCCCGAGGCGACGGCCCCGGCCGCCGCCGTTCCCCAGCCGGCGGCCGCTACCTCCGTCCCGGCTCAGCCTGAGCAGTCATCGTCTCCCGCGCAACCAACGGACGAGCCGGCGGCTGAGACCGTTGTGGACCGACCCATGCTGAAAGCGGGCGTCATCTGGCTGGATAGCCCCCTGGATCCGGTGGAGAGTGGTTGGGTCGCCAACCAGTCAGGAATGTCGGAGAACTTGTTCCGCCTTTCGGCAACCGACCTCAGTCCCGAACCATGGCTGGCAACGGCCGCCACGCGGGTGGACCCATTGACCTGGGAAATCGACCTTCGGTCCGATGTCAAGTTCCACAATGGAAACGTGATGGACGCTGATGCGGTCAAGGCTTCCCTGGAGAGGACCATCCGGTTGTCGCCGGCGTCGGCTGAGTCGTTGACCATCGACACCCTGACTGTCACGGGAGACCACTCCATCACCGTAGTCACTACGGCTCCGCAACCGACGCTGCCGGGCCTGTTCGCCGTCCCCGCCGTGGCCATCACCGATGCCGCGGCCGCCGACGCTGCCGGAGAGGGCAATTTCATTGCGGCGCGCGCCCTGACCGGCCCCTACATTCCCACGGAGTACATCCAGAAAGAACGCCTCAGCAGCGTGGCCAACGACGATTACTGGGGCGGCGCTCCCCCATTGGCCGGTATCGAACACATCGCCATCCCCGACCCCAACAGCCGGGAACTGGCCCTGCAGGCCGGCGACATTGATATTGCCGTCACCATATCACCGGAGGGAGTGGAGGCCATCAACGCCCATCCGGGGATGCACAGCCACACCGCCGGCAAGGGTATCGCCTTGGTCCTGTGGTGGGTGAATTTCGAGCGAGGAACGCTGGCCGACCCGCTGGTGCGCCGGGCCGTGGACCAGGCCATCGACCGGGAAGCTATCGCCGCTCTGGTCGCTCCGGAAGGGTCGGGCTCCTATGCGGAACTCCTGCTACCCGAAGACATGGCATCCTGCCCCGGCGTCCACGCACTGGGCTACGACCCGGACGCGGCCCGCGACCTGCTGGCTCAGGCCGGCTACGCTGACACCGACGGCGACGGCATCGTTGAAAAGGACGGCCAGCCTCTGGAGATAGTGATCGGCGGCTACCCCCAGCGGTACCAGCTGCCCATCATGGCCGAAGCCGGCCAAGCGATGCTTGCTGAAGTCGGCATCAAGGCCGAGGTGCTCATCACCGAATGGTCCGCGGTCAAGGAACCCGTCTGGGACCTCTTTGGGTGGTACAACAACGTCATTGAAGCCGGAGACCCGGTGCGTAACGTCAGCAAGTTTGCCGGTCTCCGGGCCGACGCCAGCGGCAGCGGCGCCAACAACTACGGCCATTACGACAATTCCGGATTGGTGGAGATCGTGGCTCAGGCCAGCGCTGCGGTTGACCCGCACGAGCGGGTGGAGATCGCCTGCGATGCTCTGGCGGTGATTACGGACGAAAGCGCGTTTCTGCCCGTGGCGCACATGTACATGGTGTACGGCGTCAGTGAGCGGGTCACTGGTTTTGAACCCCACCCGGCTAACCTGTATTTCTTCGACCACCGGATTGGACTGAGCGAGTAAGCGAGGCAGCGGGATAACGGGCGCAGTACAGGTTCCCCAGCATGGGAGCATACCTGGTACGAAGGCTGGTCACGCTGCCGCTGCTGCTGCTGGGCATCTCGGCGGTCAGCTTTGCGCTGTTGAACCTGGCGCCGGGCGACCCGGCCGAGATTGTGCTGCGCCAGCGCAACCCCGGCCAGCTGCCCAGCCCGGCGGCCGTGGCGGCCATGCGCGTCGAGCTCGGCCTGGAGGCTCCTTTGCCGGCGCAATACGTGCGCTGGGTGTCCCAGGCCCTGACCGGCGACATGGGGCGGTCTTACCTCACGGAACAGCCCGTGGCCGAACAGCTGGCCCGGCGCACCGTCCCCACGGCCCTGCTCACGGCAGTCGCGCTGGCGCTGGCGCTGCTGGTCGCCGTCCCCATGGGGATACTGTCGGCGCGCCACCGCGGCGGCGCCCTGGATACGTCGGCCCGCCTGGCCGCCCTGGTGGGCGCGGCGGCGCCGTCGTACGTCCTGGCCTACGGGCTGATCATATTGTTTGCGGTGAAACTGTCGTGGCTGCCCGCCCTGGGCTACGGTTCTGCCACACAGGTCGTGCTGCCGGCCATCGCACTGTCTCTTGCGCCCATGGCCCAATTGATGCGGCTGATCCGCGCCAGCATGCTGGAAACGCTGGGGCAGGACTACATTCGGACGGCGCGGGCCAAGGGCCTGTCCGAGCAGACCGTGTCCCTCCGGCACGCCCTGCGCAACGCGCTGCTGCCGGCCATCGGCGCCATCGGCGTCAACCTCGGCTACCTGCTCAGCGGCGCCGTCATCGTGGAGACCATCTTCACCTGGCCCGGCCTGGGACAGTTGATGGTAGGCGCGGCGCTGACCCGTGACTACCCAATGGTGCAGGGGTTCGTGACCTACATCGCCGTGGTGGTCCTGCTGGTCAACCTCGCCGCCGACATCGCCCTGCGCGTCGCCGATCCGCGCCTGCGCTTCGGGCGGGAGGAGCGGTAGCGGCCCATGGCAGTTCGTACCCAACCCATAGGCGCGGACGCTTCCGCACCGGCCATCGCCGGAGGCTCGCGCCGGCGACGCCGCTGGGCCGCGCTGCTGCGGGAACCGGGCACTGCGCTGGGCTTCTTCGTGGTGGCGACGCTGCTGCTGGCGGGGTTGTTATCTCCCTGGCTGCCCCTCGATGATCCCACCAAGATCAACCTGACCGATCGATTGCTCCCACCCTCAGCGGAAAACCTGCTGGGCACGGACCATCTGGGTCGGGATACCTTCAGCCGGGTTGTTCACGGGGCGCGCATGACCCTGTTGGCCGCCGCCGCCACCCTGGCCCTCAGCATGACCATCGCGCTGACGGTGGGGATGCTTTCCGGATACCACGGCGGCTGGCCGGACACCGCCCTGATGGGGGTGGTTGACCTGCTCCTTGCCTTTCCCTCGCTGATCCTGGCACTGGCCGTGGCCGGAGCGCTGGGGCCCGGCCTGTTCAACGTGCTCCTGGCCGCCGGTGCGGTCTGGTGGGTGGGCCATGCCCGCATCATTCGCGGGGTGACCCTGGGGGCGCGACAGATGGAGTACGTGATGGCGGCCCGGGCCGCCGGAGCCGGCAACCTGCGCATCATCCTGCGCCACATTGCACCCAACATCATCGGCCCGATCATCGTCATCGCTTCGCTGGACGTGGGTTGGATCATCCTGGGCATCGCGGGTCTCAATTTCCTGGGGCTGGGCGCGCAGCCGCCCACGCCGGAATGGGGCGCGATGCTCAACGACGCCCGCCCGCATCTGCAAACCGCGCCCCGTCTGTTGCTGTTGCCGGGGGCGGCCATATTCATCGCGGTGCTGGGGTTCAACCTGCTGGGGGACGGGCTACGGGACCTGCTCGATCCCCGCACCGCGCGGCCGGGAGGCTGACCAGCGCTGCCGTGATTCCGCAACGTCAGACCGATGCGGCCTGGAAATCCGGCCGGAAACCGCGATTAATAGGGTAGGGTTTCATACTCCGGGACATGCGAGTCAGCGGAGTGAAGTGAGACGATGCCGTGCGAGCGATCCGTTCAGAAGGGCCTGTGGGAGGTGGGGACTTGGTGGGTCGAGACACCTTCTACAGACTGCTGGCGTCGTTGCGAGGTCAATTGTTCCGTGATGCCGACTTCGCCGAGTTTCTTTGCCTGGATAACGGCCGGGCCAGCGTGCTGCCTTCGCCTCAGATGCGGGTCCCTGTGGAGCGCATCGAGGCGACAGTGATTAGCTCCACAGGACTGGGACCGTGCCGCCTTAGCCCGTCGCACTAAACCGCACACTCCGGGCTGCCGCCAACACATCGGCGGTCAATTACCGCTCACCGTTCCATTTTTCTGCGCGACGCATGAACACGGTTGGATCTCGGAGCCAATCAGCGTACCCGATGCTCATGTCATCCGTGAGAAAGTCCATCCGGTCGCTCGACAGGCCGCCAGTTCGGCGTTTTCGACATCCAGAGTAAAACCGGCGCGTTCAACGGCATCATCCAGGAGCGCCACCACGAAGGCATCGCCAGAAGCGTGCGCGGCGTACCGGTTGCCGACTTCGCCCCGGGCCAGCGCGTCAATCCTCCCGTCCGACAGCGCGGCGAGAAGTTCCGTCTCACCCAGTTGGTCGCCCAGATACACCACCTGAGGCATGTTCCCGGCAGGTGGCCGTATTCCACTCTCCCCGTTAGGGCTATCGCATATGGATGTTGGCGAATTGGGAGAGGATGTTGATGAGGAAGCTGTCGTCCCAACCGGCCCGTTTCAGTTGGCCCCGCATTGACCCCTTCCTCCGTTCCACTCGCGCCAGTTTGCGCAGCAACGCCAGGTTCT
>JAJDTP010000019.1 GCA_022827095.1 Dehalococcoidia bacterium | reverse complement strand
AGGGCGAGGCCGGAGTACCACGACCGAATGATTGCCGGCCAGGTGGTGTACCCGCGACACGTCACCCGGGTACCCCGCCGAGCGCTGGACAACGGCTTCATCCATGATCTGGGCGCGCTGATCCAGAAGGTGGCAGCGCCGAACCCACCACCGGCCACCCCAAGCGTACAGGAGTGCCGTTTCTGCGACATCACCCAACTGGACTGCCCAGAACGGCTGGAAGGAACATACGAACCGGCCGAGACCGCCATAGAGGACTTCTGAGAGAGACGGCGACACGGATTTGCAGGACCCCGACCTCCCACGGCGCTGCGAACAAGGATATAATTCAAACAAGGTAGCCACCATGACCCAGCAGAACATCACGACCATGCAGGACATCCTCGACGCGCTGGAACAAAACCCCGACCTGCAACGGGAATTCCACAAGCACGTCGTCGACGTCATACGCAACGACGACGACCTGCGCCAGGATCTCAGAAAGGAGATCCTCACTGAAGAACTGCTGCTGCTGCCCGCCAGATTCACGCGCCTGGAAGAGGACGTAATCCAACTCAAGAGCGACGTGAGCCAGCTCAGGACCGACGTGAACGAGCTCAGGACCGACGTGAACCGCATATCGGGCCAGATCGCCAACCTGGTAGGCAGCGACTACGAGAGCAAAGCCATCGAGCAGTCGCGCCGCATGGTCAGAGAACGGCTGGACATGCACAAAGCCGCTGTCATCTTCGCAACCCGATGGGACGCATCCGAATTTGAGGCCGACGTTCTCATGCCCGCCATCAGAGATGGACGCATCACCCGACAGGAAGCGGAGCAGGTGGAGGCGGCGGACAGCATAGTCCGCTGCGAAGACCAAGACGGCAACGTGGTCTGCGCGGTGATCGAGATCTCCGTCACCGTCCAGGACGACGACCGAAGCCGGGCCACCGAGCGCGCCGAGATCTTCGGCCGAGCAACCGGTTGGCGAACGGTTCCCTTCGTGGTGGGCCAAGAAGAGCAGGAAGCCGCGGCCGGCGATGCCGACGTGCCATTCCTAGAGTACCGTCCATAAAGCCGCCATCACGACAGATTTGACCGTGGCAGAGTCCAGACGGAACTCTGCCATTTTCATGTTCGGACCGAGCCAGCAGCTTGCCTCACAGCCGATTGAATCTTGGATTCGCCGGGTCAGTGGGGTTGATGCGCACGTCGGACTCTCCGCGTTTACCCGGGCGATCTTTGAAATATGGTTGCGGTCCTGACCTTGGTCGCCATGGACGAAGAGGATTGGGCACCCTTTCCAGCCGTTCCTCGCGAGCTTCGCGCATCCTTTGATTGGCTTCCCATGCTTCCTCGGCGCCCTGCTGGTGCATGTGATATGGAGCTTCGGCTTTCTGCCTGTTGGCCTGCCGCCAGGTGGTGACGCGCTTGTTGAGGGCATCGGGACGGTTCCTGCCGCTGCGCTTCGGGAGTTCTGGCTCGCGGTTCAGCACGTCAACGGCATGGTTGTAGGCAGCGTTTTGCTGGGTGACCTGGTAGCCGATGACCCTGCTGTTGTCCGGGTCGTAGCGCAGGGCGAATTTCAGCGTTCGGATGGCCATGAGTTGATGTTACTCTGACCAGAGAAATCTTTTGGCCGCGCTGTTCAATTGGACAGCGCGTTTTTATTTGTCAACACGCTCTAGCATCTCATGCGTACCCGGTTTCACTCGAACCGTCATTGCGAGCGCAGAGTGGCCATCTCGTCGGAGCAACGGCGTGTCTTCCGGCAACGAGATCGCCGCGTCTCTGTGCTCCTCGCGATGACAAACCGGATACGCGTGAGGGAACGTCAGAAGCAGGATTTTCAGGATTGGAACCGTTCCGTGATGGAGAGGTCCCAATCCTGCTAATTTGGAAATCCGGCAAATCCTGCTGCTGACGATTCGCGAAATTGGGCACGCGTGAGGCCCTAGCACTGCACGGGGTGTCCCTTCTCGTCGCCGACACCCGGCCCAAGCATTAGCAGGATAACGCTGTAGACCACCCGGCCGTTCCACTACCCTGCCATCAGAAAGTCGGACGGAAACGCCCTACTGACCTGAAGGAATGAAAACAGGGAAGGCCCGAACCGAGACCCGGGTCAGGGATACCCGCCATTTCGCGAATCCGCCACATAGAGCGACGGAACCGCGTGCCAAGACGTTAGAGGCGCTGAAGGGCCAAAAGTGCGCCCTACGTTGCGGAAACAATCAGATTAGGCCCAGCGAAGAGTCAGCCCAGACCTAGCCGCCGGCATGTCCGCTCCTCTTGCCCCCAACGGGTCGAGCCCGGTATGGGGCAGAATCGTACGCTAAGGGGAAAGGCGCCGGTTGAGCATGCGATGGACGGTCCCCTTACGGACAGCGCCATGCCTGCCGGGACGAACGGATAACGTAGACGCGGAACATGCCGAGACGAAGCATCTGGAGCGCGCCGACCTTTTCGGTCTGCCGAGCGGGGGCTAGCTCTGCTGCATGGCCGGGCCCAACTGCTTGCCGCCATTGTCATTTACCGGGATACCGCTCACCACGGCGAAGTGGTCAGACAGAGGAGACACGCCGTGCTGACGGTCGACCCTGAGCTCCTGGCCCACATATCACCCCTTGGTTGGGCCCACATCCTGCTCACGGGTGAATACCGGTGGTCAAAGCGTCGCTAACGGCGTTAGCGTACGATTCTGCCCCCTACCGGAATTGACCCGGACACGGGATGGACCGCCGTGATCTACCACGACACCCAAGCGTCGCCATAGGAGGACAAATGGCAAACCCATTCCGGAGAGCGGATCGACACGAGGCACCTTCGATAAGGCCAACGTCGTCGGAGTCAGCGGAAACTCCGATGCCGGATCCGATGATTGGAAACCGCGACCTACCAGGTGAGACCCGCGACCTACCGGTCAACCGGCCGGTGGCGCCGCCAAGCGCCGAGACTCCGATGGACCCACCGCCGGCGCCACCGCCAAGTAACGACAAGCCACCGGCAGAGGGCTAGCTAGCAAGGGGACCGATAAAACCGAATTCGAGCGGGTCCGCACTGCCACTGCTGGCTGAGTCGCGACGAAGAGCCAATTTCAGGGCACGGGTTGTTATGCGATTACCGTTTGACGGCGTGAATTTGGCACTGAGTAATCGTCAATGACGCTGATGTTCCAGTGCTTGATGTTGGGATGCCCGTGGGCGCAACACCGCTTAAATTTCCTTCCCGAACCGCAAGGGCATCGGTCATTACGTCCCGCATCCCGATATGCTGGGTGCCGCCTGAGATCGGTTTCCAATTGAGGGACCCACAGTGCATACGGCGATGGCAGTTTTCTAGCCAAGTCCGCGAACTTATCCGCGCCTTTGAGCATCTGATCTCTGTGGTTGGTCAGGATTAAAGACGCTGGTCGTTCGACTATCGAGACTTCAGTCACCGTTATTTCCTTATGGATCTGAATACAGAGCATCCCGCCGTATATCTCGCCTTTGATGTGGCCGCATGGCCATAGTACCCCGACCCTGGTCTGGCAGATAGAACAGTGCGCGCGTTTTATTATTGACCCGTGGCTAATTCCATAAGGCGGATCGAGCAACGTCACCCAGTCCCACCCTGTGTTGTGGATCAGCTCTAACCCAAATTTGCCGCCGGCATCGTTGAGGTGCCGGCGGATGATAGGCGCTGCAGTTAGAATGCGCTCTATCCTGTCGAAAGCGCCTATCACGTCACCTGAGCGCATGGAACCGTGAGCCGACGTAAATTCAGAATGGAGGACTACCAGACCTTCCAGGCACCAAATGGCCTTGGCCTGGAGTTCGTCCCCTTCCATTTTGACCGAGTGCTCTTTCCATTCTGCGAGGTCGTCCAAGTGTCGCGACAGATCCGGCAATTCGCGGAATCGCGCGATGTCCATGGCCGCGGGTCGCAGATGCGGATACCGTTCCACATCCACCGGTTCTATTCGTCCCACAGGTCTTTTGTTTTCTCAACTACGGTGTCCAAGTTCTTGATGTGGCCGTCGTATTTGAATTTCCGGCCATGCGTGACCAATTCCAAATGCACTACGTCATCCGGCTGGTTTCCGTGCTTCAGCAGGTAGCGGCGCACGATGTCCACCACTATCGGAGTTAGTACCGACGCAGCAATGCTGATGACGGGCAGCCATGTTTCAGCGCTCTTCCGCGTGAACGTCTCGTCGTCGGAGGCCCGGGCTAAGATGCCAGTACTTATTTCCTCTTCGGACTCTAGGAATTGAAAGAAACTGCCCGTGCTGTCGGGGTAGTATTCCTCTACGGGTAGTGCCTCTGCGAACTTGAACCGCTCTGGCAGGAGCAGTATGTCTGCGGAACGCAGTTGCGCCGTTTCTTGATCGTTCCGGCTGAACGCGGTGATGAGGGCTCCCACGTCGTAGTCGTTGGGTACCTCGTAGAAGCCCGGCAAGTCGTTGATCATGTTCAGATCTCCATCAACGGATCATCGCCCGGTCCGGCAACTCCAAGCCACGGGCACTCAGCCATTCGCTCTGTTCTTCGATATTCCCAGGTGGTGGTGGCAGTGGACGGTCAGGTGACTGAAAGCGCGTGATGGCTTAACAGAAAAAGTCCCCACCTGGTGCGCCGCCCAAGGAACAGACGTGTGGGGATCTGTTGGAGAAAATGTTGCATTTTCAGCAGCTGATTGTCAAATCGGCACCCGGTTCCGCCGTCGCGACGCCATCAGCGCCCACTGGTACTCGCTCCACGCCACATGGACGGCCCCACACTACGTACACAGGTCCCGCGGGCGTAGGGCAACCGCGCCGACACCGCCGACCTGGACCACGGACGCAACGACCATCTCCCGGATCTCGTCCTCGATGAAGCCAGCATAAAGGCGACCAACCAGCTTCACCATCTCATGCAGGTGCTCGATTCGGCCCGCCATCGTAAGACCGCCTCCTGCCGGTATTGCCATGAATTCACTGCATCATTTTCTCACGTAATCAGATGATTACCTGCTCACATGCTTGTCTGCTCAGTTGATTACTTGATCTCGACCAGCGCCGGTACACGGTGCTACAACGCATGCGCCGGCAGAAGACACCCGCCGACAACAACTGGAGAAAAATGAAACACGTCATCAGCGAAATCGTCCAAATATCGATCACGCGCAACGGCGGCAACCTCGACGGCTTCGCACCGACTCTCGACGAAACCAACCCTCCCAGGCTGTACCCGATCCTCAACCACGTTGACGGAGAGCCCGTCCTGTCTCCGGACCTCCAAACATGCCACCAAAGCTGGGAGACCGACTCATTCCTCGAAGAACACCCGTACATGGCCATCAGTTTCGTCCTCGACGCCATCCAGTACACCAAAGGCCTCGCGGAACCGTTCCCGCCGGACTACCCAGCACACGAGGTCCTCCGCCACGCGGCCGACGCTATTGAATTACTCCAACGCGACGGCACGCCCGGAAACAACTGGGAAAAGGCCACCATGCGGCACCAGGTTGAACTCACCATCCACAAAGCGTTGGCCGGTGTACATTCCTTGACCGACGAACAAGTACAGACGCTGTTTGACAACCTGCTCATGGCCGAACTCCCGTCGCAGACCATGGTGCAGGCACTACACATCGCAACGGGCAACGACCCACTCCTGAAGCGGGTGGTCACCGACCACATCGACTTCCCCCAGGTAACGGTCCCCGAAGACGACGCCAAGTACCTCCTGGAACAGGCAACCGGCAAACTCTCCGCGACGACCATGAAGCACGTCGCCGTCGCCATGGGGTTCACGCCGCGGGAATTGAACCTGCAACGAGACGCCGTCCCGCCCGAGCAAAAGGCTCGCATCATCCATGCTGTCGAACAGGCGGGGATACCACAACAGCTCATCTCGACCATCCAGCAAGAACTTTGACCACGGCGCCGTCATTGCTGCCGTCGTCCTGCCGCGGAATCCCCGAAACCTGCGCCACCTTCACTTAGCCCGACGTTCCGACCGGCCCTATCATTTGCTCAGGTAATCACCTGATTACTTGATGAACTGATCCCGCACCGCCGAACCGGAGCGCCGCCATGCCCGTCGTCGCCATCGTCAACCAGAAGGGAGGCGTCGGCAAGACCACCCTCGCCACCAACCTGGCCTGGGCACTGGCACAGACGGGATCTGTGCTCCTCTTCGACGCCGACCCCCAAGGCAGCGCCCGCGACTGGGGACACTTCAACACCGGCGGACCCGAGAACCTGTCAGTCCAAGGCGCCGGCAACAATCCACTGGTTGACCAGGTACGCAGACTCTCCAGTCGCTACGACTGGGTCATCCTCGATGGGCCTCCAGGCATCAGCAACGTCAGCGCCGACGCCGTACGGGTCGCCGACGCCGTGCTCATCCCAGCCAAGGCATCCGCCTTCGACGTGTGGGCCGCTACCGACATCGTGGAGGCCGTCAAAGCACGCCAGACGGCTACCAAAGGCACGCCCAAGGCCGCCTTCGTCATCACCATGGCCAAGCCCCGCACGCGCCTCGGCAGGCAGATCGACGCGGCACTCGCCGAGCTGGGACTACCCGTGCTGCAGAACAGGACAACCGACCGGGTGGCGTACACGCAGGCCGGCAACGACGGCACTTCAGTACTCTCAGGCTCGGACCGGACCGCACGCGACGAGATCACGGCCATCAGACACGAACTGGAGCAGTTGTCCCATGACCATCAATAGCAGACCACCGCGTGACAACCAGCAGGACCGTACCGCGTTCGTCGAACGTGCCACCGAGCAGGACACAGCCAAGCTTCAGTGCTGGATCCCCGCCGACCTCCATTTCTGGCTCAAGGAACAGGCCCTCCACCAGCGCACCAACATGACCGCCCTGGTCGTGGAGGCGCTGCAGAACTACCAGAGCGAGAGCCAACTGCCGCAACCCTGATAAACACGCATGGCACCGGAGCGATGATGACCTCCGCCAGAATCACAGAACGTTCTCTCCCAACCCATGCAATGTCCCGCTTGCCGCGTTGAAGCTGTACCGGGCGCCGCTTTCTGCAACAACTGCGGAGCGGCGCTGCCGTTGGTCTGCCACCAATGCGCTGCCGCCAACCCGCCGCTCAGCCGGTTCTGCATCCGATGCGGAACTGCCATCCAAGCAGCAGCAGATATCCCGGACTCACCTGAACCACGCCAGCATGAACCTACCTTACGCGACGTGGCCACCGACACCAGGGTCCTAGCCGTCGACATCGCCCGTTACTCCGCGCCCCGAATAAAGACAGCGACCATCGCCACAGCCAAAACCACCAGGCGTTTCGCCTCTTACACTGCTCTCCGCTGCAAGACCGCCGCCACAGCTATCATCCAACGCGCCAGACGGTCCGAGGAACCTCCATCCCGAGATCCCATCCCCGAAGAGAACCCCCCGCCGGCTCTGACTCCGGTACCTCTGCCAGGCGCTCCCAAGCCGCCGCTTTCCCAAGAACCACTGGCAGAGGACACGGCACCACCGAACCAACCCGCTACCACATGCCCACGCTGCCGGGCCGTCAACCAGACCGGGTCCATATTCTGCTTCAACTGCGGGCTTCCGCTGGATGAAGCTGCTCCCGCCACCACACCGCGGCAATACCAGGCTGGCCACCCTGCAGGATTCGGGATACGGCTTGCCGCCGCGCTTGTTGACGTTGCGATCGTAACCGTCGTCCAACTCTGCTTCATCGCAGTTTGGCCGGGCTTACCCGAATACTTTGACAGCGATGCCCAGCTCCATTGGGTCGACGGAGTCCTGATCTTGCTCACCGCCCTGTACCACACGATCGGGGTATCGGTCTGGTCCACCACGGTCGGCAAGCGAGTATTCGGACTGCGCGTCCTGAGATCCGACCGCACCAAGGTCAGCCCTCTACGAGCCTTGGCGCGCTACCTCGCCAGCGGTGTCTCTTTCCTCATCTTCGGCGTCGGATACCTCATGGTTGCCTTCCGGACTGACAAGCGCGCCCTGCACGACATCATGTGCGACACCGTGGTCGTGAGACAGTAAGGCGCCGTCTTGGATCTCGTGACGTTCCCCCTGCTGGCCTTCACGCCCGGCATCTTCTGGCTCTGGTTCTTCATCCGCCGCGCCGTCTACCGGCCCGCCCCACCCCGGCTTCTGGTGGAAACCTTTCTGCTCGGAATGGTTTCCACCATACCGGCCGGCATCATCAACGCCATCTTCGTCGACGACAGCGTCCTCAACGACACGGCCAGTCTCGCCTCAGTGGCGCACGGGATGCTTTTCATCGTCGGACCCGCCGAGGAGACGTGCAAGTTTCTG
Organism: Dehalococcoidia bacterium; assembly: GCA_022827095.1. Taxonomy (GTDB): domain Bacteria; phylum Chloroflexota; class Dehalococcoidia; order Lucifugimonadales; family UBA3495; genus Bin87. The sequence goes on along the minus strand of JAJDTP010000019.1, from coordinate 268,089 downwards.
GCCGTCAGGCTTCTCGCCTACCGCTCTCCATACTTTGACGAACCGGGAGACGGCCTGGTTTACAGCACAGCCGCCAGCCTCGGGTTCGCATCCCTCGAGAACCTCCTCTACATCCTCCAATTCGGACCGGCGGTCATGGTGGTACGAGCGCCGCTCAGCACCGCGGGGCACGTCGTCATGGGCAGCATCTGGGGCTATGCCCTGGGTGAACAGGTGAGGGCAGGCAAACGACGCGCCTGGCAAACCTTAGCCGGCATAGCCGGCGGCGCCATCGCCCACGGCTTCTTCAACGTCATGGTTTTCGCCTACCCACCAGCTGCCATCGTACTGGTGTTCGGTGGAGTCTCCTGGACGCTCGGACGTTTCGCCTGGGCGCGCCGCTCCTCGCCGTTCCGCTACCGCCGGAACTACCCCTCTATCGAGTGCCCGAACTGCGGCCAAAGCATCACCATCATCAGCCGTTACTGCCGCTTCTGTGGAGTCCCCGTCGCCGGTCCACAGGCCCGCGATGGGGACCTGATCTGCAGCTACTGCGGCCACCACAACCGCAACGACGCCCGGTTCTGCATCCAATGCGGCGACCGCCTGCTCCGATAGGCACTCAACCACCCATCTCGCTGACCGGCGCCGGCCCGCGCGCTATTCCGGGAACAGCGTGAGCACCGCCGAGTACCGCCACACGTCGGCCCCCTCCACTTCGCACTCAAGGTATCGGGGATCGGACCCGTCCACGCAGTGAGGACTGTAAATGCTCATCGCCATCACCCCGATGGCATCCTCCAGAACCCGATACTCGTTCCGGCTCAACCCCACGTCATCAGCTTCCAACCGCCTGATAATTTGATGCAGATCGACGTATCCCAGTACCTGCCGTTTTTCGGGTAACAAACCCAACGCCCGTTGGTACTCCTCATTTGCTGACAGATCGTCGTGATCCCCGTTCTGGCGACCTACCACCCCTTCAAGCGACCGCACGGTGCTCCCGACCGTCAGGTAGCCTTCATGCAGAACATACCCCGGCTGGTAGCGGACGCTTTCATCACCCAGCGCTTCCAGGTCGATTACAACCGCGCGATCACCGGCGCCAACATCCCGCGTATCGGTATCCAGGCCGGAGAGCCCCACGAGTTGTTCCACGGCGTCATCGACCGTAGCGCCCAAATCATCCTTGCGCCCGTCCGCATAGGACAGCATCACCACCGCATCAGCCCAACTATCGTCAAAGTCGCCGCTTGACGCGTCAAAATCAACATCCCCGACGGCCACGATCACCTCACCGCCCAGATGGTCGAACAGGTCATCCTCCAAGTCGATACCCGTCATTTCCTCGATGACGCCGAGCCCGAGATCCAACATAACATCCAGACCATCCTCTTCCTCGATGCCGGCCCCATTGTGCAGACCGCCACTGCCGGAAAAGAACCCGATAGTGCCGCTCAGATCGTCGATCTCTTCAGGCCCCATCACCTCGCCGATCTCAACCTCACGAAGAACATCTCTCCACCGGTCAACATTCGGATCGAACGTCGCCGCCACGAACCCCAGCGTGTCGGAGCTCAGGAGACGGGACGGATCATCAAGGTCGGCCACCTCCAGCGGATCGTCGATGCCCACCGGAGCCGCCACTTCCATCACCAAGCCAGCTTCCGCCACTCCCGTCGAGCCGGCTATCCAATTCACTCCCTCCCATTCAGTTGCTCCCCTACCGCTCGTTCCCAACACCTCACCAACTGCATCCTCGAGCACGTCCTCCGCCTCCTGCAGCAGGACATACACCGAAGCGAAACGTCTACTCGCCAACTGCGACCGGGCCTCCATGAAGTGCTCGTCCGTCGCCAGCGATGCTTCTTCCTCGCCGGCGATGCGCGCCAGCACATCCTCAAGCCCTCTCTCGCTGGTCGCGAACACCAGCCAGTCACCGGTCAGCGCGTACGCCTGGTCACCGTCTTCGGAAACCTCGATGTCGAAACCGCGGTAGGTCTCATCGTAAAACTCGCTGTATTGCTCGCCCTCCATGTAATCAAGCCAGTCACTGAGAAACGACTCAGCGGCATCCCGATCGCGCACACCGACCATTCCCACCGCCACCCATTCCTCCCGACCCCAATCGGCTTCCAACACGCCCACGGAGAATTCCGGACCGACCCACGACATCAACCCCTCCTCAAAGTCGATACCGGTTTCCTCTTCAAACTCATCCTGTGCCCGCTCGACCAGGTCACGAAATGCTCGCGAATCATCGAGCCGCTCCCAGATATCCTGAAGTTTGGCCAGTTGCCCCTCACCCGGAACCAGCGTTGCCCAGAAGTAGGCCAGCGTACCCGGTGGATAATACTGCGCCGTACGCTCCCGGTCACCGTCGCCCACCAGCAGAGGCAGCAAGCCACTGGGAACCGGTATTAGACCCCGCCACATCCCGATTGCAACAATTATTCCCGCAACCACAACCATCCCGACTATCGCTCCGATTATCTTCATCACCGTTCAGTATTCCTCCTGGCAGACTGCTATTGATCCGCCCACAGGCTATCACCTGATCCGTCAGTCGCGTCTCATATTCAGCCGCTACGCCACGACTGTCAGTGGATCCATCCCGGATGCGGTTTTCATCATCGGACGCGGATTACTGCCTTTCCCACGCCTCGCGGCGCCCCCGTTGAGCGCAACATCACCTGCTCGTTGCATCACGTAATCATGTAATCACAACGCAGATCCCTCCGCCTCCAGTTTTTCCTGACATTGGACCGTGGCGCTACTCTCGTCGCGGCCTCTAGACTGATGGCCGGCTGACTACGGCTGCCTAACTTGGAGGAGCCGTTATGTGCCGAAACGACGAGAACATCCCTACATCCGGACGACCTGGCTGCTTTGTCTGCTCACCCGCGAGAACTCCTGCCAGTGGGCCGTCTGGTTCAAGGCGCACTACCAAGCCAAGCCCGCCGAGGTTCAGCATGACCACCGACGACACGAATATCACCCAATCCACCGACCATTTCGAGCTCCCCGACCCGCCCGAACGCCAGTACGACGAAAGGACGAGCAACGTCGATTACCTGCATCTACCGGGGAACACCCACCACGTGGTCCAGTACTTGGGTAACCGTGAGACCACCCTGGTTACCGGAGACCGCTACATCACCATGATGCCGGAGCGTCAGCTACCCAGCGGACAGACCCGACGGGTTCCCGACCTGCTGATCGCCTTTGACGTGGACCCAAAGCTGTACCAGGCGAACAACGGATACATCGTGCAGTTACAGGGGAAGTCGCCAGACTTCGTGCTGGAGGTGGCGTCGGTAAGCACGGGAGACGAGGACACCGGCCCCAAGCGGGACGACTATGCCGCGCTAGGCATCCTGGAGCACTGGCGGTTTGACCCTACGAGCGAGCATCACGGAACCAATCTGGCCGGAGACCAACTGGTTGACGGCGCCTACCAGCAAATCCCGATTGATGAACTGGACGAGAAGCTCCGCCGAAGAAACTCCTAACCGCTACAAGGACGCCGCACCATGGTTCACAGGCAGACCATCACTTCGCAGGATTTCTTCAGCAACGCCGCCGCCCGGGACGCCGGTTTCACCGAACAGTTCTGGCACCAAGCTTACCAACTGTACATGGATGAAGCCGACCGCGACCCCGAGCCGGCGTTGGACATCAAATACACCCACCCCCGCTCCATCCGGATGGCCTTCAGGGAAGGTCATGTTGACGTGATCGTCCGTGCGCAGCCGGACTCGCGAGAATACGTGATAATGCGCTTCACAGCGTTTCCGGCTGACGGTGAAGATGGGTCGGATGCGGGTCAGAGCGGCTGGTGGTACGTCGGTAACGAGCAACGCCCCGCGCTGGGAGAAGGTGCCTTGTTGGACGAAAACGCGCGGTGGTAGCCCAGGCCGCCAACGCAGAGCAGACGACCGCACCCCTCTGGATTGACCGGGCCCCGACAGGGAACAGGCACATTGACTGCCCGCGTGTGTCCAATGAATTCCTAGAGCTAGACGAGATTGCACTGGCCCGGCGGATACCGGGGTTCACCCATCGCCACACCGATATGGAGCATGGCCCAATGGTTAGCGCGGCACGAGCAGGAATACACCCGGCTCATCAACCCGATCGGAATTGCCCGTACGGTTGGCCCGTGCACAACAGGGGCAACAAAAGGAGGCGACAGCTGCCAGAATAGGGCGAAAACAGCCAACAGAGCGACTCAGCGGACGTTTTCGGGGGCGGGACGTGAAATGATACGACCAAAGGGAAAAGGGGCCGCAGAGGGCTGGAAAGCGAAAAGTCAGAAAGCGAACTGACATTTCCCGCAGGAACCCAGCAGGTGAGTGACACTGACGCGACACTGAGCAACAGGAAGGCGAACATGACATGCTCCGAACGAGAGGATTCGAGGCCAGCAGGACGCAGGATATGGAATCCGAAAACCGATCCCAAAAGGGCAACAGGGGATTCCCTAAAATCAGCGCAAAACCGGCGATGACTTGGTCTTCGTGGAGCGTCTCATGTTCGCTGCCTGCCTCGTGCTGGGCATCATCTTTGCTGCGACCGGCAGCCGCTCGGGCTACATCCTGATCATGGTTGCCCTGGCGATGAGCTACGGTTCTTGAACCTCCCCGACGGCCGCGGGAGGTTGAATTGCATGATTACCTTTTACAGATCAGCGTGGGCCTGATGCTGGCGCTGACCGCGGCGGGTTTCTGGCACGCCCGGCGGGGCAGTCAGTGAACGAGTAGCGGCGACGTTCCTAGAGCTGCTGGCGGCGCTCCAATCCAGAGGAGCGAGATCTCCTCGGACAGAGGCGGCCAGAGCAAGAGAAAGCGGCAACGCGAGGCAGGGCGACAAAATCAGGACCCCCCCGCGGGGCAGAAAGGGTCAAATGGGCCATTTTCAGCCACATAGACGAGTTTTGTAGGGCAGGGGCGTCCAGAACCACCCGATAGGCCATAGGGTCGCTCTATGGCTCTTATTTTGGCCAGGCGAACACCGGGATCTCTCTGGGCGACGTGGACAAGCGGAATCAGAAGCGCGATATCCGCAGGCCCAAGACTATTGGCAAGATCATCTGGAGGAACAGCGAGATGCCGGTGACCGCCTAGAAAGCCGCTGATCGTCTCAATACTCTCTAGCCCATCGCGGCGTGGGGCTAGGACTAGTTTCAGTCCTCAGGTTGTTCCTGCTGGAGCATCGCTGGGATGAGCACCCGTACTCCCATCTGTTCGGCTTGGGTTCGTTCCTGGGGGTGAACGGTTGTGCCGATCACAGCTGCTACCGTTTCCTCTTGAGTGGCCGCGGCTACCATGACTGCCAGGTCGTGCGCCCTCTGGATGTCGCTGAGCCTGATGGTTCGGCACACCTCGAACACGCCGTGAACGTACTCGTTGTCGTCGTCCCGCCGGGCCCGGATGATGATGTCGGCGACCAGGACCTCGTCCGCCTGTTGCTTGGTGATGAGGCCCTGTTCCTCCGCCTCCTTGATCGCTTGTAGGAGCCGGTCTTTCGTGTCCCGTCCGAGCGCGAGCTGGAGCTGTCCCCTCGTAAGGTTCAGCTCATCCTTGGCGATGTTGAAGATGCTCTCCCGTGCCCGGCGCTCAAGGTTGTCCGTCACGAGCGTGTCTACGTTGTCCTCCAATCTGCTAACACCGTCCTTCAACGTGCCGACGTGGCTTTCGATGGAGGTGAGCTGTTGATCAGTCCGCTCGGCAAACTGGGCCAGGATTTCCTCAAGCCTGCTGAACCTTTCATCCGTGAGGCGAACGAAGTTGCGGAACTGTTCCGGCAGCGCTATCAGATCCGCGATGAGCAGATGCTGACGGACCTGTTGCAGGAAGTCAGGGTCGCCACGTAGTGCTTCCAGGAAGCGGGTCTTGTCGGCGGCACTGAGGGTCATGGTGGAGTCTCCGTTGGGGGATATTATACCCGCTACGTTTTAAGCCACACCAGGCCCGAGAACCGCGGACGGTTTCTTTCCCCTTCTGTCGCTATTCGCACAGACGGCCCGGCGGCTTCATATAGCGCGTCGCGCAGTCTACCTGTTCGATATATGGCTGACCTATCAGTTCGATCTCCCTCGTTGGAATCCATCGGTTGATCTCGTCCAACGCGTATGTCTCCTTGTAGATCCAATAAGCGCCGACTCTCCAGTGGTCCCATTTGCCGTTGTCGTTCCTTCGCAGCGCGATTTCCATCCCGCTTCGGATCACAGGCAGTTCCGGGTGGATCGCCTCGTGGGTGGTGCATTTGGCTTCTGCTAGCAGCTGATGTCCGCGGGCTGACTTCCCGGCTCGCGCGTAGTCTCCGCCCAAGTCTTCTATCACACCTTGCATCTCGTCTACTATCGCCGGAAACACATGACCGTAGCCCCTCGGCGCCCATGTGCTCTTCACTTTCTTCTGTAGGGTTTCTGACGTTGTGTCCACTCCTATGGTCCCTGCTGCTGAGCACAGTCTGACTAGCTCCGCCTCCGTCCAGGTGATTCCGGTTTGCCTGATCTCATCTGGCTTCGGCAGCAGTTCTTCGTACTGCGCCCTACTGAACTCCCGCCAGGGCTCCCGCGGCTTCGCCCCTGCATCCCGCGTGGCTGATGCTGGCGCTTCCGCTGTTGGCGTTGCAGTTCTTCTGGGCAATATAACGGGCCCTGCGTTCGTCGGTCGCGGGTTTGTTGGTGGTGTAGCCTCCGGAGTCCGGTCCGATGTCGGCGGTTTCGTTGAGCGACTCTCCGGCAACGACGTCGCGGTTGCTGGGGCTGATGTGCTCTGGACCCTGTTTGCCTGTGTGTCAGTACGTTCCTCAGCGTGCGCCTGGGTACTCACCGGTTGCGCCCGGGGCTCTCTCGTCTCTCTCGGCGGTGCTCCTCCGTCACTGCCGCAGGCCATTGCTGTCAGCGTCATCGCCGCAATTGCCATAGCACTTATCGTCCGTTTCAATCTCATTGCGTCTACCTCTCTTGGCTTTTTATCCTTGTGAGCTAGCGGAGCGGCGCGACGGCACCCGCGTGCCAGACACGGGACCGGCGACGGGCGCGGCAATTCACAAAATAAGGGGGACGACGAATCCGATCGCCGCCGTTGAGGGAGCCGGCATTGCTCGCATAACGCGCTCCTCTCAGCCGTGAAACAGCTGACCTGGAGGAGATCGGAAAAGCCCAGTCCAGCAGGGCACCGTCATGCGCCGACGCCGGCTACCTGGCCGGCCGCGTGTTTTGCTGTGATCACGCGAAACGCACGCCACCAGGTGGGCGAGTTTTCAGCGTGGCAAACGGTGGAGACGATCGGTAGACCGGGAACAGTGGGAGCGGGCGCAATCAGACCTGGCGCCCCACGCAGTTTCGCCGAGATCGGGGGACAGGCGCATGGGCAGGTCGCGAATACGGGCGACAACCAGAGCGCGGCCGGCGGTTCAGTCGAAATACCGCACTCGGTGCGCAATTTCCAAGCCGCGACCGGACAACCGAGCCACGTCAGCGACGGTGCAGGAACCCGCATCTGGAACCCCCTAGCGGTCCGCTGGATAGGCTTCTTGCGACAGTCGCCGGCCCCAGATACAAGTCCCGCTAGGAGGCACGAGTGCCTACCAACGCTCGAACTTGTATCGTGAGGGCACCGCTCGGCGGTAAGGGCCTCGACTGTCGCAAGATTGACCATAGCCGGGGTACAGAGGGCTGTCAAGGAAACGCCACCACGTGTCATTTGCGGCGGCCCGTCCCTTAGGCGATTTCGCTACTCAACAGAATGAGCTGAAGTAGTGAATGACCCAGCAGAGCACTTCGATCTACGGACACTTGGAGACCCGCTGAGGCATGCCGGCCTCCGGGGGCCGATCACTCGTAAACCCGGAGTTCCGTAACCATACCCGCCACCAGTCAACGAAGTTCGTGCAACCAACGCGGTTGATATAGAATGGAACACCAACGGAGAGGCCAGGATGACCACGATCAACACCAGCGACGACCTGCTCAGGCTGCTCGAAGAGGACGCAAACTTCCACCAAGCCGCCCGACGCCTCATCCTGACCAACGAACTCCTGGAACTGCCCACCAGGTTCAGCGCCTTCGTCGACCGAGTCGACCAATTCATCGCCAAGCAGGAGCAGTTCAACGACCGTATCGAAGCCTCCCTGAAGCGCATTGACAATTCCGTCGGCGAGCTGAAGGGCAACACCGCCCGCTACGTGGTCGCCGCGCACTTCGGCGAGATCCCCGAACTGCTCGGCCTTGAATTCCAAGACAGCCTCTCCCGCCAACAACTGCGCCAGCTGATCGGACCCGTGGGCCGCAACATCTCATCCGCCGGCGATTGGCAGAGTTTCATTCGGGCCGATTTGGTGCTGATCACCACCAACCCTGACGGCGAAACTCGCTACATCGCGGTGGAAGCCTCCTATACCGCAGACAAGCGCGATACAACGCTAGCCCGCCGCAACGCCGAGCTACTGCACAGCTTGACTGGCCACACCTGCCACGCCGTCGTCGCCAGCGTACATAACGTCCAGGAGATCGAGGCCGAGCTGCGCGGCCCCGACGTTTACTGGTACCAATTGGACCCAGCGGACTTCACCCCCGAGTGACCCGCCTGGCACAACGGCAGAAACGGAGCGAGCCAACAGGACCGCGATACTCCGAATTCCCGCGAAAGCAGCGCACGGGCGCAGGTCGGCCAGTACTCGAGTAGCGAAATCACCTTGTCCCCAGTGATATGTTGGCGACCGGAGACGGGATGACGCCGCAGTTGCCCACAATAACGCCTCGCGATTTCGCCGACCGCTGGAGCAACGCCGGATTCGGCGAACGCCAAAGCGCGCAGCCTTTTTTCATCGACCTGTACGCCGTCGTGGGACACCCGACACCAGCGGCGTACGGCGACCCCGAGAGGTTCACGTTCGAGAAATCCGTGCCTGGCGGATTCGCCGACGCGTACTTCGAGGAACACTTCGGCTGGGAGTTCAGGGGCCAAGACGCCCAGCTCGACAGCGCTTTCGACCAACTGCTGCGCTACCAGGTACACCTGAAAACGCCGCCGTTGCTGATCGTGTCGTCCTTCCAGACGATACGCATCCAGACCAACTTCCCCGGAATGGAAACCGCGCGGTACGACGTCAACATCGGGGAGATAGAACAGCCAGACCGGCTGGAACTCGTGCGGGACGCCTTCTTCGCACCCCGCACAAGCAGAGATGAACCCTGAACAGGACCGGCTTCGCTTTGCCGGGATGTGCCCTCTCTGCACAAGCAGAGATGAACCGCTGGACATCATGAGGCGGCTGCTACTTCTTACGGCCTCCCCGCATGAGCAGGGATGTTCCCGGAAAGCACCGGCTGATTGTGTGGCAAAACCTAGCTTCCCCGCCGTAAGCAGGGATACGCCGCAACAGCATGGATAAACCATGTGCTGCAATCGCAAAGCAGCTATCGAACGGGAGTAAACCCGCGGCAAGGAAAGAGCACCAACGGGAAAGCAAGCGACAGAGGGGGCCAAGATGGCAATCTGCGTGGACTCGTACTCCAGCACGTCACGGCGCGAGATCGACACCCTGAAAGCCCACGCGCCATTCACAGTGCAGCGTCAGAGCCGAGACCGCTACCACATCCTCGTGGACGGACACACCTTCGAGGTCGCCGTCGCGCAAGGCGGCAAGAACGCTGCACTGGACTTCAACTCACCGGGAAACAGCAGCAGCACCGGCGTAATCGTCGAGAGCCGAGACCGCAACTGGCCACAGAGCATCACCGAACTATCCGGGAGGAAGGGAAGCTTCCACCTGGAGATGATGGAAACGAACTTTTACTGCATGATCACGTTGGACCAGACCTTCGAGTTCAGGATCGCGTCAGGCCCGGCGTCGGCATACATCGCCGTCCGCGAAGTATCCGAGGACACGGAGCATGTAGCCGGACCAACGAAGCCCAGAGAGCGGGTTGCGAAACAGTAGGACTGTTCCAGAAAGATGGAAAGGACTTTAGGGCACTGAACAACCGGAAACGCGCTCTACGTGCGTGAAACCAGCCGATCAGACCCAGCCAACCCGAACCCGAGCCGCCGCAATCGCGGCCTTTTGCGTTTAACCCGCCAGAGGAGAACCCCGCATGTCCAGCGAACCCACCCATCACCTCGGACTGTCGGCCACGATTGGCGACGCGTCCCAAGCACAACTCCTGCTCGACCGCTGCCACGACCTCATCCGCGAACGCGATTACAGCAGAGCTGCCTCGGCTGCCCAGCAGGCCATCGACCTGGTGCCCGACCTATCGGACCGGTACATCGCCATGGCCGAAGCAATGGTCGGCATGGGAGCTCACGAACGCGCCGTCGAAGCCTACAGCGAGGCGTACCGTCACGCCCGGCCCGACAAACGGTTCGAAATCCTGAAGGGCCGCGCCTACAACAAGCACCGCGCCGGCGACTACATCGGCTCCATCGACGACCTCACCGAGATGATCGTGCTTCAGCCCGAGAACGCGCAGTGCTACACCCGCCGCGGAATCACCCGGGGAGAGATCGGCGACTACCAGGGCTCCATCGACGATTTTGACAAAGCCGGCGCGATCGCGGGACTCAACCCAGACCTCCACAACCTGCTCGCCCACGCGCACATGGGAGCGGCGTTCGCCGAGCCCGACGACGAGATGGCGGCCCGCGAGTCGGCGGAAAAGGCTCTCCGGCATTTCGACAGTGCCCTGGACGAAGAGCCGCTGCACCAGCAGGCCAACGGAGGCGTTCAGATGCTGCGCGACTACCTGGGACATTTCGGCATTGACCGGTAGAACCCCGAGGCGCGGCACGGCAGCGACCCACGATGCCCGTCATTTCCCGTTTCCCGCACGTAGAGCAACGAAAACCTGTGAAAGGATTTGGGGGCCCTGAACGGCCAAAATCGCCCCCCAGGTGCGGGAAATGGGAAAATTCGGCCAATCGAAAGGCAAGCGCCGATCATCGAATCCGGACCGCCGCAATGACGCCCGTTTGCATGCCCGAACAAGCAGCAGGAGGAAACGAGCCGCCGCCAAAAAATGCCACATCACCCGCTGGCGGATGTCAACCAACTCGGGACCTTGTGCATGGCCTCTCAGGATCCCGCCAGACAACGCTGAGAGGGGAACCGTCCTGAGTTGGCGAGGCGATTTCGCTACTCCCGTTTTCTGGCAGACTGTGCGCAAGTCGATCAATGCAGCAACGATTGTCGCAAACTATCGGGCCCGCCAAAATCCGGCAGTTGCGGGCCAACTACTCGCCCGCGCCCCCCGCAAAGGATGGCTCCCCGCCGGTTATCGCCGCTGACGGTCGTCTTGCCGAATCTTCCCATCCGCAGCCGGCATTGCGACCAAAGGCGACGCCGGTCACAGAACGATGCTGGCTTTGGTACAGGGTCGACCGCTCGGGGGTATTGTATGCGTTTGAAATCGGTTAATCGCTGGTGTAGCATCGCCGGAGTGAGGGGCGAACCCCGTGGTTATCTATGGTTTCCGATTGCACCATGGGTGGGGAGTCTCATGGCGGATCTCCCACAGCCCCTCAGAAACCATGAGAGTCGAATGTGATATGTCTCAGAGTGACCTGCGGCGGCTATTCGCCAGCTCTGTCGCCATCTCTGTTAATGCTGTGATCGCCTTGGCGTCCACGGCGTTTTTCGCAGCGATTGGCATTAAGGCAGGCCTGCGATCCAGGGTAATCCCGATGGACGACACTTGGGCCTTGGGGTTTGCCGCTTTCACCATCTTTTATGCGGTGAGCGTGATGGTGATTTGCGTAGCTCGCAATTCCACATTGAATTGGATGCTGACTGGCTTTTCGCTTTTCTGTTTCACGGTGGCGCTCATTCTTACCGGCATGGCTCTATCCGAATGAGAGAATAACCAAACGGAACTTCCGAATACGGTTTCAAGGTGGGGGACAGCATGGAGCAGAGACGAGAGTATACCGTACGGCCGACTCATCATTGCATGGTGCGGATTTATGGGGAGTACCGCACGATCGTTTACATCGGGTGGTTTGGTCCCAGCGGGGAATACCAGTCTCCTGATGGCCCAGAAGCCCCCTACCTATGGCAGTGCTTAGGGCCAAATGGCTTGTTCGCGGGAGATGGAGCCGACACCGTGGAGGGCGCATTTCGCGCAGGGTGGGATGCGATAGTTGCCCACATGGATATGGCCCAAGATTAGGTGGCAAGGGCTTTCCCGATAAAGTAGGAAATTCCGGCGACTTTGGGGCAAGATACCGATTTTACGGGCAGACGTTAGACTTTCTGGGCAAAATCAACTTTGCGGGCAAGGCACGTAGGCACTGGTCACTTTGGTGAACCGCCTCACCACCAGCATCGTGAGGCGCCGTCGCTCCACGTAAGGGTAGGGCTCTCGCCTCCTTTTCGCGTCACTCTCAAACTGAGACACTACCCGATTGGGCACAACCGATGGGGTGGATGTGGGAGCTGGTCAGCTCGGAGCGTCCCAAACTCAGCAGATCCGTCTTCACCGGCGCTGCATGAGCATAATTTCAAAGTGAGACATCGCCGTGCTTTACGGATTATCGCGCCACAGTCCTCTGTGGCTGGCCGCCCTTGCGTTGGCGGTTGCATTCCTGGTCGCCCCGCCTCTGTCGCACGGCCGTCTCCCTTCGCTGTGGGCTGCCTTGGTCGGGGATGACAGCTGTAGTAAAATGCTCGCACGGAGTTTGCGATATGCACCTCACCAGCATGCGCTTCGGCGGAGTGCCGCCGTTCACCGAACCGGTTGAACTCAGTTTCGACGAACGAGTCAACCTGTTCGTGGGGGCGAACGCGACTGGGAAAAGTCGGCTGCTGTCGGAGATTGACGAGTACTTCAACGATAGAGATGCCAAGCGCCACCTGATTTTGGACCCTGCTCAGGACCACCTGCGGTTGACCTTTGCCGAAGAGAGAGAAAGGGCCGATGATTGGCTGGAGGGCAAGAACATTCTCCTCGCCGACACGGAGTTTTCCGATGCCTACTTTCGCGCCAATGGGACGTCGCGCCCGCCGGTGATATACATCGGTCCTTCCAGGGTTGGACTTCCCGGCATTTCCGAGTTGGGCGAATCGGATTCTTGCGGTTCGACGGTGGAGGAGGTGTTGTCGGGGCCTTTCTGCGGAGCCAGACTGAAAGCTGCCATAGATTTGCTGTATGCCAAAACTCTCGAGATGTACGAGTGGGAAGCGCGGGAGGAAGCGCCAACCGGCGAACGGAGGGCCTGGAATTTCATCTACGTAGACAGAGTGGCCCATTCGTGCGCCAAGGTCATTTGTGATGAGCTGATTGCTTCCAACACAGCGCTCAACTATCCAACCGGCTTCGACGTTGAATTTCTCGCTGACCAACCTTTGGCTCATCTCGACGGCGTTTCCATAAACCGGATGCTGGGCATTGCTACCACCGATACGCCTATGTTCGGCCACATCAAACCCGAAGAACGCCCCATCGACCTGGCAGGAAACAGCACGCAGCGGATTTATGTCGGTGATCTCAGCTCGGGGTCACAGTCAACTCTGCTGTGGATAATGTGGCTGGCACTGAAGATGCTCAATCATTACGAATTCGCCAACGAGTGGAATGAACTGCCGGCTGTTCTGTTGATTGACGAGATTGAGAATCACCTGCATCCGAGCTGGCAACGGCGTGTGATACCAGCCTTGCTGCAGCATTTCCCCGCGTTGCAGATTTTTGCGAGCACCCACTCACCTTTCGTGGTGGCAGGATTGAAAAAGGGACAGGTGCACCGGCTTTACCGGGACGATGAAGGGACGGTTCGTGCCGAGCTTCCCAATGATGTGGATATTGTGGGGTGGACGATGGACGAGATACTGCGGGGCTTCATGGGCGTGCAGGATCCGACGGATGCTGAGACAGCGGGTCACGCCGCGGAATTGCGCCGGTTGCGGGATGAAGGGCCGCGTGAGGATGAAGGGGAAGAGGGGGAACGACAGGAGCGCATCCGGGAGCTGCGCCGCTTGGTGGACCGGGATTTGCTCGCTGGAGGGCCGATGGCGGCGCGGCGAGAGCAGTTTGAGCAGCAGTTCAACGAAGCGTTGGAGAAATACCGACAGCCGCAGGCATTGGGGCAAGACGGCGCTTGACGATGCGCGGTGTGGAAAGGTCGCCGGAACCCGATTTTCTGGCGGAGTTGCGGGCGGCCCACTCGCAGTGGGATGACTTGGGTGCTGGGGAACGGCGGCGGGTCCGTGAGGCGTTGCGGTCTGATTTTGTAGGGTGCTGCGCGTACTGCGAGGACCGATGCTCGAAAGGTGGAGGCACGACGGGAGGCGGTACCCAGGGAACTGTTGACCACTTTCAGCCGCGCGCCAGCTTTCCTGATGAGTGGTTGACGTGGCTCAACCTGGTGTACGCCTGCCGAAGATGCAACGACACGAAGGGCAACTTGTGGCCGGATGCATCGGACTCAACAAACCGGCGGCTCTCGATTATGAGCAGGTACCGTCCCGTCGTGACGTACGTAAATCCCAGCTTGGTGCCGGGGCAACGGCCGGCTGGTGATTTTTTTGAATATCGTTTTGACAGCGGCCAGATGGGTCCGGCCGACGGCTTGTCCGACGCCGAGTGGTCGAAGGCGGTCAGGACGATTGCGGACTTGGATTTGAACTCCGACTATGAGGCGGTGGGAGACCGTCTACCCTATCTGCGTCGGGAGCGCCTGGACTTTATCGTCACACGATTGGGCAATCCGACGGAGGACATAGGGCGGGCGGTGGCGATACTGCGCGAGATGACGCGGCCGGGTCAGCCGTTCTCCGGGTTCCTTCTCGCCTATGCCAGGGAGCGGTTTCCCTTGTTGGGGGAGTTTTTGCAATAGCCTGATTGGCTCGCTCGTTTTCTGACCAAGGTGGATAGGTCGGCTGCTACTTTGCAGATGCCGGGGATGTCGATAGCGGTGGTCGTCGTATTGGGTTTCTTCGCCTCCTCCGGGGTTGATGGTTGCATGAAAAACCCGCCGGAGTCGGGGCGCCGGCGGGCTGCTGTGCATTGGGCTGAGTTTTACGACTTGCTGGTCAACTAGAAATTCGGCCGGAAACCTCGGCTGGCGAAGCGGAGGTTATACTCCGGGCCAGCTGAGATAGCGGGGTGAAGTGAGACCATGCTGGGCGAGCGATCCGACCAGAGGGGGATTTGGGAGGCGGACCAGTTGTACCTGGACCTGGTGGGCAAAGACACCTTCTATGGGCTGCTGGCGTCATTGCGGGGCCAATTGTTCCGCGACGCCGACGTCGCCGAGTTGTACTGCCCGGACAATGGACGGGTCAGCGTGCCGCAGAGCCTGTTGGCCACGGCGCTGCTGTTGCAGACCCACGACAAGGTCAGTGACGCCGAGGCCAGAGCCGATTTCGACATTCGCTGGAAGGTGGCGTTGGGCATTGAGATCGAGGATCGGCCCTTTGCCAAGAGCACGCTGCAGGTGTTCCGAGCCCAGTTGATCCTGCACGACAAGGTGCGTGAGGTGTTCGAGCAGAGCCTACGGCTGGCGCGGGAGGCCGGCTACCTGAAGGGCAAACGCGGGATGCGGGTGGCGATGGACACGACGTACATCCTGGGGCGCGGTGCGGTGAAGGACACCTACAATCTATTGGCCGACGGCACCGTGAAGCTGATGCGGGCGTTGTCGGCAGTGGAGGGTGTGCCGGTGCGGCGCTGGGCGGAAGCCCACGGTTACAAGCGCTACGTGGGCTCCAGCGTAAAGGGTGAGACGGCCATCGACTGGTCCAACCGTCGGGCGCGGCGGAGGCTTTTGGGACAGATTGTGGCCGACGCTGACCGGCTGCTGGAATTGGCCCGTCAGGCCCAGGACGCGTTGGACGCCGACAGCGCCGGGCGCCAGGCCATAGTTGACGCGGCAGAGTTGCTGGGCCAATTACTGCTCCAGGACGTGAAGCGTGGTGGGGACAGCGACGGCGCTGGTGATGATGCTGACGGTGACGGCGGGGTGAGTCTGAAAGAAGGAGTTAGCAAGGACCGGATGGTGTCGGTGCATGATCCACAGATGCGCCACGGCCACAAGAGCAAGAGCAAGCGCTTTGATGGGCACAAGGCTGCCGTGGTGGTGGACACCGAGAGTCAGTTGATCACCGCGGTGGACGCGCTACCAGGCAACGCTGCCGACAATCTGGGAGCGCTGGAGTTGGTGGAACAGAGCGAGGCCAGCGTCGATGTGGCGGTGGCGGAAGCCATGGGTGACACTGCCTACGGCGACGGCGGCACCCGCCAGGCTTTCGCTGACGCCGGGCGCAAGCTGGTGGCCCGAGTGCCGGGCCGTCCCAACCGGAAGTGTTTCCCCAAGGATGACTTCGTCATCGACCTGCTGGCCGGGAGCTGTACCTGTCCAGCGGGTCAGAACACCCGCACCATTGTGCCGGCGGGGAAACGCACCGACAGTGCTGGAACGGTGTATCGTCTGCAGGCCTTCCGGTTCGACGGTGCGGTGTGCCAGGGCTGTCTGCTGCGGTCCCGATGCTTTACGGCCAAGGGAATGAGGGGACGGCAGGTGCTGATCCACCCACAGGAAGGCTTGTTGCAAGAGGCCCGGGCGTTGCAGCAGAGCGCTGACTACGACCGGTACCGGCAACTACGAGTGGTAGCGGAGCATCGACTGGCTCGACTGGAACAGTTGGGCATCCGGCAAGCGCGCTACTTCGGACGGGTCAAGACCAAGTTCCAGTTGTATCTGGCGGCCACGGTCGCGAATCTGACCCTGCTGGCCAACCAAACCGGTGTGGTCGGTAATCCTGGCAATAACTCCGACGGCGTCGTCACCATCGCTGAAATTGGCGGCAATCTCGGCGTGGATCACCACCCGCTGCCAACCTGGATGCTGGCCTGGCTCAGGTCGCCAACGCTGGCGCTATCGCTCTGCCCAACCGTGGCTTTCCGGCCCGCTTTCTAGAACCATACACCGACCACCGAGCCGGGCCGCCATTGAGGCGGCCATTTGCATGCACAAACGACGAGCCAAAGGAATCGAGCTCGGAAACCCAGAACAAAGCGAGCAAGCAATCGAGCAAGACGGAGGGCGCGATGGTCAAACACAGCAACGGCGTCGGCTATTTCACCGCAGAAAACATCGTTGGCGTCCTCAGAGCACTACCCGAAACAGACGGCACCTATGCCGAAGTCGTCGAGCAAGCCGGAGAGTACGGGGCTACCATCTCGAAAACCGTGCTGGGGAAATGGGTGGCAGAGGGCCACCGGGATCTCCAGGCCGGCAGACGCCAAAGTGCATTCGGGAGGTTTGCCACCATGTACGACCAGATCAAAGAGGAGTCCTGCACCGCCGAGGCTAACAGAACCCGGGAATTCGACCGCGCCATGCAGATTCTGGAGAGGACCTGCGACTGCGGGAACGACAAGATGACGCTGCCCGACGGAACGCTGGCTGACACCTGCCGGGAGTGCCACGATATTGACGAGCAAGGACGGCCGCGACGGAAGCCAGAGAGGTGATTCCGCTCGCGTAGACGCAAAGGCCGCCGCCAACCCGAAACTGATGACACCAAGCCGCTCCTCTATCGGAGCGGCCAATTTCACGCCCGAGGCCCGGTGAAAGTGGGCCCAAATGTCCGGGAACACGACAGCGCCACCACCAACCCGGGCCAGTCAAAGCCGACGACGACACACAACGAGCGGAGGAACGAAGCCATGCGCAAACTCAAATGGAACCACATCACATTCTCCTCAGAAGCCCACAGAGACTGGTACGACGCGGAAATGTCCGATGGACGCGTCGCCTTCGTGGCGCTCATGGAATGCAGTCCCGGCAACGACCATTGGGTCGGCTGCGTCGAAGACCCCGACATCTGCGAGTGCGAGGGATTCGACATGATCTGCGACCTCTGCGACACCCGTGAGGGAGACTATCTGATCGCCACCCGCGTCACCGGATGCTACCGGTCACCCAAAAGCGCCAGGAACGCCCTGCAACAGTGGGTGGACAATCCCGAAGGACCAACGCCGCCTTCCCGCTGGTACTGCCCGTGGACCCTTACCCAGATGCAGATATTCAACGACGAAGGCGTCAGGTACACCATGCCCGAAAACAAGGTCACCTTCGGGAGAGACCAACCGGTGAGTCTGAGACCGCGGGCCAACGGCGGCCCGCCGCCGCCGTACAAGCTCTGCGACCACGCCGCCATGATCGACGAGTGGCTGGCCACCGAAACGATGCCCTCAAAATGCAGCGGCTGCGATACGACGCCCCAGTTCGTGTACATACCGCTCGAACGGGGACCGGAGCTGGGAGGCCAGCACGGCCTGCCGGACAAACCCGACACCGACTGGGTCATGGATAATGCGGAGCCCGACCGCGAAGCCGCAGTCCGAATAGCGCCGAAGCAGGGCGTCAGGATCGCCACGTTTCTCCACTACAGAACGGATTGCGCACACGACCAAGACGAGTGCGATTGCCCGTGGGATGACGACACCCAATGGAGACCCGACAAATACATCATGCTAACCGGAGATGCCACCCCCGCGGTGGCGTAGAATGCAAGCGCGTTTACTCCTGACGCCGCCGTGTCCGCGGGTTCTCATCCGCGCACAAGGACTCGGCGAAGAGCCGCCGCTGCGTTCACGAGGAAATTTCGCTACTCCAAATCCTTGGGATCAGGGGCGGATATTGACCGATACACCGACGAATTCCGCAACCGTCCTCACTGAAGATAATTTGGTAAATCGCCAAGACCTTACCGCAGTCAGATGACTGTGACCGCAGAGTAGCCAAACGGGTTGGTGCCGACCCCGCGGAGTGCAGAAATCATGGACCGACGCCGCGCTACTTTACCGAAACCTTAGCGCGATGTAACATTAGCATCCGCAATCGCGTTGCGGCGGTTTGTTTGCGAACATCATAGCCGGCTGTCCAAACCGCCGCTACACGGTTCTCCGCCCGTCAGGCTTCTATCTTAAGGGCGGAACGCTGGGATAGTCCCAGCGGACACGCGAATGGAGTGGAACAAGATTGCCGGCAACTGACTGGGCATCACCATCCCGGTCCAGCGCGGAACAAGAAGTCCTCGCGTTGGCCTCGCTTCAAGCCGCTTCGCCTGATAAGCCTGAGGCGTTTTCGAGACGCCCCAGGCTCAATGATTTCTGCTCGCGGCGCGGCGTGAAAAAGCCGCGGCAACGATGCTCGGTGACGAACGGGAAGCCACAAAAACAAGGCACTCCGGTTGTCCGAGTCACCGACGACTGCAATCCGGGCCGTGTCATAAATCAGTGGACCAATTGAAGCGCGAACGCTCATGAAATTCGGGAACGTCGAATTCAACGATAGGCTGATGAACGCGCTTCGCGACGATAACTTGGTGGTCTTTGCCGGAGCTGGCGTGTCGGTCCCAAAGCCATCGAAATTGCCCAGCTTTCCTGTTCTGCTACAACGAGTGCAGAAGTACTTCCAAGTGAACCAAACCGACGAGGAAAACGTCGATCAGTTCCTTGGTAGGCTTGAAATGGAGGACCACGACATAAGGTCCTACATCGTCGGGCAACTCACCGACGCCGATCCAAACCAACTTCATCGCGACCTGTTGGACATTCGACCAAGGGGGGCGCGGCCAAAACTCGTAACCACCAACTTCGACCAATTGTTCCAGGCGACGGGGACAGGAGAGGACCTACAAAAAGCCGGGAAGGTTTATGCCGCACCGGCACTTCCACCCGGCGGACGATTCACCGGAATAGTAAATCTGCACGGAGTAATTGATCAGCCTCAAGACATGGTCCTAACGGACTCAGACATAGGCAGAGCCTACTTGGACGAGCGTTGGGCATTGGAGTTCCTCCAAGGACTTTTCAGGACACAGCACATTCTCTTCGTCGGATACAGCCACCAAGACCCGATAGTGCGCTATCTGGCGCGGGCCATGCCGGCCAGCAACGAACCAGCGCGGAGGTTCATCCTCACGCACGAACTGACGGTTGGCAATCAAAGTTGGAATTCCCTAGGTATAGAACCCATCGCGTACCAGCTAAGGGAAAACCAAAACCACGACGAGGCAGCCCAAGCCATCGCCGAGCTGGCGGAGTACCAGAGAAGGTCTTCCTCAACATGGCACCAAATGATCGCGCAAATAGCGAGCCAACCGAATCCTCCCCCTGACACAAGATCGCAGAACATCGTCGCCCGAGCATTGCAGGACCCGGAACTCACGCCGGCATTCACATCCAACGCACAGAGCCTCGGCTGGATCGAATGGTGCGTAGACAGGCAGTATGCCGTGGGGGCTTTTGACGACTCACCCATCATGGAGAATGGCCTGCTTTTGACGTGGCTGGCGCGACTACTTGCTGCTCACGACCCAAACGAAGCCATAGCCACGATCACGCAAGCCGGACAAAAACTGCATCCGCAGCTCTGGTGGGAAACCATCCACCGGCTACTCGCCGATGGACATACCAGAACGTCCAGCACGATAAGCCGCTGGGTGTCGTACCTGCTCTCAGCAGCCCCAGCGGAACTGGATTCCCGCAAATCGGACGGCCTATACAGGCTGGCTGAACTATGTGTGCAGCGCGAACTATACCAGGAAGCCGCGAACATCTTCGACGAATTGTTCCGGCCTGTCATCAGAGCACAGCCAAGGCGACGCGCAGGGGACCAAATTGAGCTGACGACCTTGGGAGAGACCTGGATGTTGTCGGCTGCCTGGGCCGCCGTGAGCCAGCACATGGAAACGGTCGCGGCTATAACCTTGGAACACGCGGTGAGGCATATCGAAAACCGACATAGAACCCTGGAGCAATGGGGTCGAGGCAACGCCGAACGCGACACAGACTCTTCGGGACGGCACCTGATAGGAGATTCCAAAAGCAACCACCGAGAAGCGGGCATCGACCAGATGGTGAACATCGCCAGAGACTGCTTGGAATGGATGGGACAAAATGAACCCGAACTGCTGGAATCACGGGTGGACCGCCTGATAGCCTCCCAGTCCCCTCTGGCAAGAAGGCTGGCCGTCCATTCCATCCGCATGAGACCGGACCAAAGGGCAGACGAAAAAGTCGAATGGCTATTCAGAAAGGCTGTGCCCATGGACAGCGGGAGAAACCTTGAGACGGATCAACTGCTCATTGAGGCATTCAAGGACCTCAGCGATGACTATCGACGACGCGTAGTCGAGGCCCTCAAACAGGACAACAACGAGGAAGAGACGCCATGACCACTCAGAACGCCACCGAGCGCCGCCGGTACAACCTCCTGAAGGCATTGCAAGAAACCGCCCCGGAGTGCCAGATACTCAGGGATGAGATCGCCCCGATGGAGGAATCACACAGCTGGGAATGGACAGATCCGCTACAGCCGGGGCTGATGATAAGTGAACCCATGGTCATCATCGGCGACCCCTTTACACCGGATTCCCTGAAGGAAACGGCTGCGGAGCAACTCGTCAGTTGGCTCATGGAGAGCAACCGCCAAGCGCAACCCGAGGAGCTCATACCAGGCCTGTGGAGCGTTCAGGAGACGACGCGTCAAAATCCCCAATGGGGGGACGGCATAGCCCGAGAATTGGCCAAGCAACAGCAGTGGTCGGAGCCTGTATGGAAAGACATCATATCGGGATGGCGTGTGGCCGACCTACAAGAGGAGCAACACCGGAAAGTGCTGGAATGGTTCTCCGTGCGAGACGTCTATACGCACCACGCCGGGGACATTGCAGAAAGCCTTCACGCTTTAACGAGAAACGGCGGCAAAAGCTACGCCATCAACCTCATCGACGAAGCAGAGCAAGTGGCGCTGCCGCTATGGGACCACATCAGATGCGGCGACGAGATGCCGGTCCAAGGGTGGCACGAAGCAGCGTTCAATTTCTACCAGATGGGATACCTCGCCACGTTCTGGCTGGAAGCGACAGCCGTCAGGACACAGGCATCGCAGAGAGAAATATTCAGTCCCACCAGCACAAGTGGTCTTAACCAGATCGTTGACGATGACTCTCTCAAAGGAGACCTGGGCTCGGCAATCCTCGCGGGACAGGCCGGGTTTCTGTGGCACATTGACCAGGCGTGGGCCGAAGAAACCATCCAACCGATGTTCACTTGCGGTGGAAACAGGGAGAGCGCCGCATGGGGCGGGCTAGTCGAAGCACAGAACATCACCCCACAAGTGGCCCAAGTGCTGGGTCATACTTTCCAAGACAAATTTAGCGAACTCGTCGAGCAACCGAACAACGAACCCCGCACCAACCGCCTTTTCGCCGACGCATACACGAAGTTACTCTGCCATTACGCCGCGGAGCCAAGGGAGTGGCTCAAGGAAACCGTCAAAAGCAGCAGCAAGGAAACGAGCGTACTCATCGCCGAGGCCATGAAAAACAGGCTCAGGGAAACCGACGCCGAACAGCAGAAAGATTGGTGGGAGCGCTGGGTCAGGGAATACTGGCAAGACCGCAACATGGGTTCGCCCAAACCGATCAGCCCGGCGGAGGGGACCCACATGGTCGGGTGGGTGCCTCACCTGACCGAGCCTTTCGCCGAGGCCGTGACACTGGCAAAAGCGACCCCATGGAAAGGGCCGGACATTCCACTTTTCATCGAGCTCAAACGCTCCAGGGCGGTGTCCACGTACCCTGACCTAGCTACCGACTTGCTGATGAACTGGAGCGAAAGATCAGGGATCACAACAGAATGGGGAACAGCTCTGGAAGTGCTGAACAAGATTGAGGAAGCAAGTCCGAGTGAACGGGCGGCCGGGCAGATCCTGGACCTCAAGGCCCAGATAAGAGCGATACTCGAGGCCTTTCGGTAAACCAAGAGAAAACGGCGAAAACGACGCGGCACTTACCCATTCATCCCTCGCGGTTATACCGACAAGGTCCGCTCAAGTAGTGTCTGCATCGGGAGGCAATCAATGTCCGGATTCTTTTTCCAAGGTCTGCGTGAAGCTCCCAACGGCGATCTCGTGCCATCGTTTCCGATCTCAGAGGAGGCACACCGTCGCATACGAGATCGTTGGAGTACTCTCCAGCTGACTGGCCCAAATGGGGACCCTATAGTTGGTCAACAACGGGAAGCCATCTTAGAAGAAACTGTCCTGGACGACGCACTCTGGCAATTCTGGCTATCCAACGACCTTGCATCGTGGGAAACGATGCCGATGGACGAGGGATTATGGTTCCTGTCCCATTGCGTGCGAGACGGACGGTGGTGGCGGGAATGGGCGATTGTAAACATCGGGCTTGACTCTTGGCTTTGGCAAAAAAGATTGGCCTTTGAGAGGACGGCTGTCCGGGAATCGATCAACGCAGAGTCGTCAACGCCTACCTCCAGACTGTCAGACGCTGCGCGGCAGGTGGTCGCAGAGAATATGGTGAGGTGGCACGAAGATTTCGACCTGCGAAACCCAAAGATGTCACCCTACGATGTGCCCCAATCATACGTAAGCTTGGTGTTCGAGACAATTTGACAGCTGGGCGTCTCTGCGCAGTGGCACCAGACCGATTCTATAGCACCGCGACGCCCATTACGATCTGGCACCGCAATTGGCATCGAAAGCAGACACCCATTCGTGCGAGGTTCTCCGGGCTAAGAGAGACACGAGAAAATCAAAGTGTCACCGACGTGAGGTTCGCCATGGTCTGCGTGGAACGTTAGCCCCCAAGGATAAAGCAACTGGCCGTTTCGGAACCTACCCAGAGCAGACTGTCTTTGCCGCCGTCAGACTGATCCTGAAGTCCGATGGCACGACACTACGCCACTTCGCGCCACCGGATACAACAGCCGCAACTAGGGTCACGGCAGGCCGGCGTCGCCGACCGTGGCCGGTTTCGGCTTGTGCCCTCAGCCGACGGTAACTTGATCCGCATGTGCCTCATGTGGGCGTAGTCGTCGATCTTGAGGTGAGCCAGTGCCGTGGCCAAGTAGGCCAGCGACGACAGTGCCACATGCAACGACACCTTTGGGCCGTTCAGGCAACGGTGGGTGTCCATCAAACGGCTGTGCTTGACACTGCTGAAATACCGCTCCTCACTCGGACGCTTCTTGTACTCGGACTTCCATTCCTCAGAGCAGCGCGGCAGCAGACCGACGATCCGCAGCAGCCAGCCCTCGGGCTTCTCGTAGTGCTCGTAATCGCAGTGTCGCGTGAACTGGACGGTTTCCTTCAGGGGACAGCTGTCAGGGAGACACCGGAACAGGTGGCCCCACTCTGGGTGAGTCTCGATGTACTCCATGGCCATGCCGCCGATGCAGAGCGGCCGGCCGTCTTCAACATAGGTGCCGTCGTACAGCCGTAGGCCGGTCTCCTTGTCCTTCTCGGGGCGCCTGATGGCGACCACGGGGATCATGCCCAAGCCGATGATATGCAAGATGTTGTCCAAGCTGTCGTAGCCCTTGTCTCCGAGGAAGTACCGCGGGCTCAGCGTGCGGTACAACGCCAGGCAGTCGTCCAGATCCTGGACCATCACCGCAACATCGCTGGCGTTGGCTGGACGGGTGGCGGCGAACAGCGGCAGCCCGTGGTTGGAGTCCCCGATTACATCGACCTTGTAGCCGAAGTACAGCTCGTC
The DNA here is from genome assembly GCA_022827095.1 of Dehalococcoidia bacterium. GTDB lineage: Bacteria > Chloroflexota > Dehalococcoidia > Lucifugimonadales > UBA3495 > Bin87. Next base: position 243,570 of record JAJDTP010000019.1, on the reverse strand, counting down.
TTTGGTGTCCCGGCCATCCGCCTCGTCGCCCTTCACTTTGGGAGTCTTGGACTTGGACTTGCCCTGCCCGCTGGCGCGAGCCTTCAAGGAGCGGGGGTTCTTGGCGGTGCGGTGTCCCCACTCGGCGTCGGGGTCCTTCGAAGGAACCCACTCGCGGGTCTTTCGGCTGGTCCGCCCGGGCCTCGCCCAAGCCTCAACGTCGGTGCTGTCGATGACCAGCGAGTGCCCCAGCGGGGGAGTGTCCTCCGGGATCAGGCCCTCTTCACGCATCCGCTCGATCTCCTGTCCGCATTCGAGAAATGCCTCGGAAATGACGACGCGGAGGAAATCTTTGTAAGGAGCCAGTTTCTTCTTGAACCGGCTGTAGGCGCCTTCGCTGGGGGCGTGTTTCAGCCCGCAGAGGCGCAGCAGCCGCTCATCGCTGCCCAAGCGGTTCAGGAAGACATTGGCGTAGCGCTCGGTCAGCGCGTACTGCATGACCAAGGCACGGAGCATGGGCGCGGCCGCGAAGCCTGGGTTCCCGCCTTTTGCGTGGGGAGCGTCGACGACCCCGGCCAGATCGTCAGTATGCGAGACCGCCCCATCGATAACGGATTCGAGGAAGCCGAAGCCGCTTTTCGGTGGTTGATTGTGATTGTGGGTATAATTAGAATAGAAATCGCCCACGAGGATTTTTCACAGGGTCTGAGGGGGCAATCGACCGCTTGGCGTTCCAGCGCCGGGCGGTCAACTTTTTTGTTCGGAATTCGCTGCGTAAATTATACCCCGGCAGCGTCCGGGGCTCAACGCGAAATGGGGGTCTTGAGCGCTTTTCCTACTTGAAAAGTGCTCATTTGCGAGGGGGTCATGCCACTGGAGGATTAGCCGAGTGGGCAACCTGCACGCCCCCGTTACAGAAGCCTACGAGCGGCTCATCAAAGTCACACTGACCGACTTTTTGCGACTTCAGCCGAAAAATCTTCCGGGAAATTGAAACGGTCGGCTATGTGCGGGATTTGGGCAGACCGGCCGAAGATCTGTGTTCGTGGGCTGATGTAATATCCGAAGCCCGCGCTACCCGGAACCCGCCAAAACCCCGGATTTTGGTGTTCTGTGACGATTACGAAAAGCGCCAGATCACCGACCAACTTCCACTGCTGTTACCGCAGAATCGGAGTAGCGAAATTTCCTCGTTCACGGCGGCTTTTGCTTGCGTATTCGGCTCTCATGCGATATAAGGGCGGCCCAATCCGCCGGGCTCTCGCCCGGCGCAAAAGAAATGCCGTTGAACAAAGTTTTAACCACTTCCACCAAGAATAAGCTCATTCCGATTGACACCGATATTGCAGAGCCAACGCAACCTTCAGCCAAGAAGCGCATCAACGTTGAGGCATGGGCCGATGGCGAAAAAATCGAGAGGATCCAGAAAGAGGTTGCCACCGAAGCAGGCTTAATCGACAGCGACAAGTCCGACACTCGGCAAGAGTCGCAGGGTAAGCAGCTGGCCAAAGAGAACAGTCCGCCGAGAGTTAGCGGGGCGGACCTCCACAGGCGGCTGAGGGCGATCCGGACTAACCAGGACGAAACGTCAGATGGCGGCAAATACTGTTCCTCCCCGACGCAACAATATTTGGCGACGTCGACAGCGCGGATCAAAGCTGGAGGGACCGCACCAAGCGGTTATTTCGTGGCGCCGAGCCAAGCCGCAAAGGATGAGTGGCGGTGCTCGAGATTCGGGCGCAACGTAATCACGATCGCTCATCCGGGCGGAGCAACCAAAACGATCCCAAAGACGTGCAACGAATGCGAAGGTTGCATCCGGTACAGGCTGGACCTGAAGGTTCTCAGGTACCTGGCCAGTAACCCGGCAGAACTTCAGACCGTTCTGCAGTTCACGGCCCCGAACCCATTCGAAGGATGGAAGTTCAGGAAGAACGCCCAACACAACAGACGGGCGACAACTCGTCGGATCAGCCTCCTGCACCAAAACTACCTCGAAGCAGACGAGGACGGCTCGGAGATGCCGACACACGGCATCCTCATCTGGGACGGGCCTATGGCCGAGGATAAATGCGAGGCCATCAAAAAACACGCAGACGACAACGGCATGTATAACGTGCGCGTCGATGTGATACCGCTCGACGGCGACACTCTGCGAGAGATGATGCCGAACGGGTTGACGATCATCAGGGAGGGCGGCAACACAGTTGAAACGTGCCGGCTCGTCAGGGGCTGGGCAAAGGAGCGGAAACTGGAGAGGAACTGGCTCGACGGAGAACAGAAGACGGAACGGATCCCCGAATATGGGGAACCGATCACTCGAGTTCAGATGAGCGAGCGGGCCAAAGCGATCGAAGCGTCGTGGAAGCCCCGGTTCGAGTTCGAGCGCGACATTTACCTGACGCCGGAAGAGAAGCAAGCCAAACGCGCGGAAGCGATGCCATACCTCCACAGAGCGAGATATGTGGGAACAAAGGACTGGCTGGACACCGAATCCGGAAGAGCGCTCAAGGCGATGCGCCGATGCATAGAAGCCATCCGGAACGGGGAGCAATCGCCAATCAGGTTCTGGCGCATAGTGAGCAAAGCTCCGCTGGAACTGGTGGAAGAAACGGGCAAGTTCCTGAGCGGCCAACGGGAGCCGGAACCAGCGATCCTGCTGATAGCGGAACGGCTGGGCTTCATCAGCCCGCAGGAGGAGCCACACATCGATCCAGCCTTCCTGAGCGAACTTACTGACCGCCTGCCACCACTGGAACGTTCAAGTTCCCCCAGACAGTCTGGCCGCGTCGCCAGTATCGGATTGAGCGTTACGGTCCCCCGAGGCAAACAGGGTACCGAGCCGCGACGGAACGAAGCCGCTCGCATAACCCCGGGCGTACCAATCGTTCCGAACAGCGTTGAGGCACCGGAGCGGAGAGCAGGTGATACCAATGCCTGCCAGTTCCCAAATCAGCCACATACAGAGACGCAAATGCACAGAAGGCAGTTGGAGACGCTGAAGTCCCCAAAATACTCTCTGAGTGGCTGAAAAGAGCCGAAGAACAGGGTTCAGGGCACGGGCGCGGGAGAGGAAATCGGGAAGGCTGATGCGGCGAGTTATTCGCAGCGTCAGCAGCCAATGAAATGTTCGTCGACCCGTAGCAAAACCCACCGGTCCGACCAACGGGGCGGCCAAGTTTTTGATGACAGCCGGCCATAGCGCCACCAAGAGGCCGGCCCATAAACTCGGAACGGGCCGACGACGGCTACTCCATCCGAGGCGGCCGCACTGTGGCAGAGCAACGAGACTTCCCCTACATCTGGGCAACCTGGCTGCCCAAACTCCTCACCGGCGAGAACTCCTGCGAATGGGCCGTCTGGTTCAAAGCGCACCACAAAGGCTGGGCCCGTCAGCCGTCAGACTTCGACCAATCAGCATGGATGCAAGCCCACACCAGCTTGCTCAACCAGCAGATCGAAGAGCGGGAGGAACGCGGTCATGAAGTGTCGGTGGAAAACCAGAACGCCTTCAGGCTCGTCGGCGAAACGGCGATCCTCGGCGGAAAGGCGGACCTGATCACCAGACACGGCGACCGCGTCCGCGTCATCGACGTCAAGGCGGGACAGGAACGGCCGTGGCATGCAGCGCAAATGAGGATATACATGTACGCGATTCCACGGGCTCGCCCAGAGTTTGCTGATGCGCGAATCGCTGGCGAGGTTGTTTACCGCGACCGGGTCAGTCGCGTACCACGAGGCAGCGTCAACCGAGGCTTTATCAGAGACATGGGCGCCCTGATCAGACGGCTGGCCAGCGACGAACCTGCCCGGCGGGTACCCAGTGCCCAAGAATGCCGATTCTGCGACATCACGAGCGAGGACTGCCCCGCGAGGATTGAGGTGGATACGAAGCGAAAGGCGGTGGCCACCGACGACTTCTGAGCCACTTGGACGTCCAAGCGCACGAGCCGAGTGGAAACACCGAGCGAGAACGCTCCGACGTGAGGTGGTGCACTACGGAGCAGACCAAGGCCAGCCAACCACGGAGAACCACTGGTCGATGTTCGAGATGTACATCCAGCAGAGCGCACCGTCGTACGGCCGGCTCTCCATCCGCGGCACGAGGGACGACGGTTCCAAGGATGAAGCCGACCACGGTCCCTGGAGCGAGGTCACCACTCTCACGACGCGAGGCACCAGGCCAGCGAGCCTAGTCAAGCCCAGCCAGCCGATGGACAAAATGCCGCCGTCAAGCCTGACCGGAACGGCCAGCGGCCGCAGCGTGATACTGAGCTGGACGGCGCACACCAACCCCAACTACACCAACCAGTACGTGCTGCGCCGGGAAGCAGGAGTAGCACCACCGGACTGGACCGAAATCCCGATCGGGCTGACGGACACCAGCTACACCGATACGTCCATGCCGGGCGACAACGAGTACGTCTACCGGATCCACGCCGAGAAGGACAACGGCAAGGGAGGCATGAGCAACGCAATAACTCTCTGGGTTGACTGACCAAGGAGCAACAACAAACCGAAGCACCACGACGCGCCGGCTCGCGAGGACCGGCGCAACCGGTTTGCGACGCACCAGAAGCGCATAGAGCCACGAAACTCCCCGAGCGGATACCCACGGCACCGACAGCGCCGAGATGCCCGCAAAGTGGATGTAGAGAGCCGATAAGCAGAGCCCAGCGCGGGCCAGGAACACGCCCGGTCGGACAATGACGTGCCGGGCGTGTTCGAGGGAACAGCGCCACCCGACCCTACCCGGGAGGCCGGTCACGCTCACTGATCACCGGCCCCATCGTTTCAGCAAGGTAGTCGGCCCACTGTTGCATCAAAAGGACACGCTCCTCGAAGAAGTCGTCAGTCATATACACGCCCACGATGCCAGGCGCTTTATGCTCCAAGGCCGCCTCAGCAGCGGGATTGGAGATTTCCCCGCGCCGAGCACCGGCCCAGTTCCTGAAACTGGAACGGAAACCATGCGGAGCCGAGTCGACACCAAGAGCATCGAGCAGACCCTTGAACGTGCTAGCGCTAATGGCGGTATCTGCGACGGGGCGCGGGAAAACGCGCTCGCGACCAGAACCAAGTTCCTTGGCGAGTAGGACGATCTCAACCGCCTGGGTGGGCAGAGGCACATCATGGGCCGCGCCATTCTTCGTCCTCGGTATGTGCATGATGGGCAAGTCAGACTCGATTTGGAGCCGGTCCCACGTCGCTTCTGTGACATCAGCACTGCGAACGGCGGTGAGCGCGAGAAAGAGCAGCGCGTATCGCGTGGACCACCAAGCATCCGCATCCCTGATGAGCGCCAGAGCAACGCCCAATTCGCGGTGAGGCAATGATCGATGATGCAGCGCCGGACGACCAGGCCCGAGTACGCGAGTGATATCAGGGGGTGCCGGGTCAGTAGTCCGGTGGCCCAGAGTGATGGCACGCCTCATGCCGGCAGAAATGAAACTGCGGACATCACGTGCAGTCTGCGTACGAGTGGCCCACATCGGCTCAACAATCTTGAACACATCAGCCGACGTGAGAGATGAAACGGGCGTGTCGAGGATCGAACTGCAGTAGCGCATCAGGCGATGCGCATCAGTTACGGAGTTCCTCCCCCTCCTCCGAGCGACACGAGCATCAAACTCATGCTGCAGAAAGTCTCGTACAGTCGGGACAGGAGCAGGGCGAACATCCTCGCCAAGAGCGGAGAGACGCTTATTCTCGATCGCTTGCTCACGAGCCATGTCCAGAGAGACGACGGGATAGGAACCGAGACCGAGGTTGGTCAACCGACCAGCGACCCGGATCCGTTGCGACCATGTCTTTGACCACGTACCATTCACCCGGCACTTGACCACTAAGCTAAGCCCATGGCCACCACGACCGTCGCCGTAACGACCAGGAGTCGCCACGCGTTCGACGAAGGTTTTGGACAATTTAGAGGGGCGTTTCATGGTTGTACTCCCTGCTATCACTTTCCGTATAAAAGCGGTGAGAACGAATGTTCGGCCTATTGATACTAACACCGGGAGAGCGTTCCGATACAGGCGCGGAAGTCATCAATTCCGTTCTGGAAAGTGGCCCCCAGACGAAGGAAAAGCGCCGCAAAACGTAAGTTCTACAGTCGGATGAGGAGCTGGGCAGCCGGCATTGCGCCGGCTGCACAAGGCCATTTCCAAGCACGGATTGCGGGTTATTGAGACTCAACGTACCATCCGCTATCACTTTCACACGTGGTAACAACGTGCGGCACCATCGATCAGGCAACCGGAAGTGATGAGCCATGATGAACTCGGAAAAGTCGTCATGGTCCGACCAAGCAGCCATCAGCGAACGCCATGAGACAACGGTGACCTGGCCGTCCTCCCCAAGAAGGGCGATACCGCGGTCATCAGCCCGCCACGCCGACGACAGCACCTGGCCAGAGAACCAGGAAGCAAAGCAGACGAACTGGCGGGGAGCAGCCTGTATTTCGGATCCTCTTCCCACGTCGCGTTCCCCCTAGAATCAATATCAGGGATTGTAGGGAAGTAGGCCGGACATCCCGGAAAGACAGCAAAACCCGCGCCGAACGGGCACAGTGGACAGGGTAAAAAAGCGGCGCCGGTAAAGGCGCCGAGGACAGACAGAAAGGCCTCAGCCAATCGGCTACGGCACCGCTTCCATCCCCTAGTCACTGCCCACGATGGGCAGGTATATTCTCAACGTGATCTGCACGTTGGCATGCCCCAGCCACGCGGAAACAACGTTGAGCGGGACACCACCCGCCATCAGCCAGTGCCGAGCGGCGCTATGCCTCAGCGAATGAGCACCGGGACGGCGCTTCCCGGTCCCTGGCGACTCGTCGTCGAGGTCCGCCCACTGGATGCCGTCAGCGATGTGGCGTAACACAGTCCGCATGGCCAGCGGCACCACCTTGTCCCGCGGCGACCGGTTCGCTGGCCAGTTCGTGAACAGCTGCACCAGCTCACCATGCATCCTCACTGTCCGAGCGCGACGAGTCTTTGACTTCCGGACCAGCAGCGTCGCTGGATCTCCCTGGTAATCCAGATCCCGCCACTCCAGCTCGAGGACCTCGGACACCCGCAGACCGGTGCGCCACATGATGAGCGCCGCGGTACGGGCCTGATGACGGTTGTGGCTGGCCAGCGCGTCCAGCAGGCGCTGGACCTGGTCAGCAGTCCAGTAGTGGGGAACATCTATGTTGGCAGAATAACTAAACGAACTCTGCCAGAAAGGGCCCGGTGTCAGCAGTTCGCCACGAACGACGACAACAGCAGCAACGTCAGAAGTGGCAGAGTTTGGCGCAAACTCTGCCACCAGGCAACCAGCTTCCGGCGACAGAACCCCATCTGCGCAACGACGTAGTTGGCTTTGCGTGTAACAGGAAATCCGCCCGCGGAACGCCAGCAGACCCGGCAAGCCGGACCAACGTCGCTAGCCGATGCACGCGGACCGCGCGAGATCGCACTACCGCGGAGCGAGATCGTCTGCGAGGGCAACGGTGAATGGACGAGGAGTCAACCAGTGGCGAATGCTGGAAGTGGACCTATTCAGGAAAGTACTGTCCAAACGACCGGTTTGATGGAGCGTAACGCACGGTACGGATGAGACCGGGAGAGCATCGTCCACACACGCGCAAAGGCGTTGCGTAATGCTGGAGCCTGTGCGCTAGCGACGGTTGGGCCCAAATGAGATGGGTTTTTCCCTATATTGACTTCATGGGCGCCGTTTCCACTGGAAGCAGAAATCCCCTGGAAACCGCGGCAACACGATCCCAAACAGGAGGCAGGAAACGGTATGGCTCAAATGCCGGAACGCATCGCATACACCGTCAAAGAAACCGCGGTCGCGTTAGGAGTCAGTGAGTGGATAGTTCGCGAGGAGATCAATCGCGGTCGCATCGAGACCATCCGAATGGGAGTGCGGATCCTGATCCCCCGCTGGTCCTTAGAGAATCTCCTCGGAGGGCCATTCGATCACGGCGGAGATAACGAACCTGGTGAGGGCTCGTAACAGCAGCAGCAGCGAGTGCGAGAAAAATAATAAGCACGCCGGGCCCGTAGGAAAGTATCTGCCCTTGTTGTTAGACTCACGATCCGGGCGCTCGTGGGCATCGGCGAACGAGCGCTAATCGGACGACGCCGGCCACCGGAGAAGGCCGCGGCGGAGCACCGCATCACCACGGATCACGGAGGTTATACGCATGAAAGGCACCCTGAGACAACGAGGCCCCAGTTCATGGGAAATCCAGGTTTTTTTGGGCCGCGACTCTAACGGGAAACGGATCAGGAAGACGGAAACGGTGCGCGGGAAGAAATCAGTCGCCGAGAGACGGCTGCGCGAGATTCTGACCGACATGGATAAGGGTATCACCCCAACCAAAACCCGCTACAAATTGGGCGAATGGTTGGATAAATGGCTGGAAGAGAAGATCACACCCAACTGCAAGTCGAAAACCGTTGACCGTTACGAGGGAATCATCCGACTCCACATCAAGCCCACCCTAGGGCACATTGAGCTATCCAAATTGTCCCCGCTTGACGTGCAGAACCTGGAAACGCGGTTGCTCCTGGGCGGGCCGAAAGAGCCAATGGAACCAAAAGGGGTTGAAGCAGTCCACAACGTGATGAGCGGCGCGATGAAATATGCGTTGCGCCTTGAACAGATCACGAGGAACCCCGTTGCCCTTGTCTCACCGCCGACAGTCCCGAAAACCGAAGCATACAGCCCAGAATTGAGCCAAGTGCGAAATCTGTTGTCACTGGCGGAAAGCAATGGACACCCTCTATGGGCGTGCATCTATCTCATCGCTTACACGGGGATGCGCAGGGGCGAAGCGCTCGCCTTGACGTGGAAGCACGTGGACTTCGACAAGATGCGAATTTCGATAGCCCAGTCACTGGTCGTTGCCGCGGGCGGTGTCCTAGAGGAGACACCCAAAACCGAAAACGGCATCCGCACCGTGGACCTCGATCAACAAACCGCAGAAGTCCTCAAGACGCACCGGGACAACCAGCGTATCTTGGCCACTGAATTAGGCATCAACCCGCCTGAAAAACTATTCCCCCGCCACGATCTGAGCGGATGGACTCACCCCAACACAATCTGGTACGCGGTGAGGTCCTTGAGCAAACAGGCCGGGTGTCCCGGAGTCACATCAAGGAGCCTGCGACACTTCCATGCTTCAATGTTGCTGCAAGCCGGACAGAACCCCGCTGTAGTCGCGCAGCGGATCGGACACTCGAGCCCCAAGATCACCATGGAGGTATACGCCCACGCCCTTCCCGGCTGGCAGGAAGACGCTGCGGAAGCCTTCGCTGAGGCAATGAAACCGGCCGCGTAACTTGCTGGACAAATGCTGGACAAATTCACAGGACAGGACAGTACCCTACCCTACCGGTTATAGAGATTTGAGTAGAAAACCCCAATTCACAGCACTCGACAAGACGCCACGATACCGTTACTTTCGAGTCCCTCCCTCGGCACCAATTTCCAATTCCCTGACCTGCGAACGGCTCCTCTTATGGGGCCGTTTTCACCATTTGGAGCGTCTCCAACGCTGGGAAATCGGCTATTTTGAGAACGCTTCAGCGCACGTCCCGGCATGACCCACGGGACCCCTCAGCCAAGGCCCGGTGAGCGGGCAACCTTAACAGGGAAACTCCAACCCAACGTGGCGACGGGCAGGAAACCTACCCGGCCGCCACCCCATCGGTCAGTATCACTCCCGAATCCAGCAGGCTTTGGTAGCTGCCCCCGAGGCCGTGTTCTTCCAGGATTTCGCGGGCATGGGTGCCGGGCTTGGGAGCGGGTATGCCCGGGCGCACCGGGGTGCGCGACAGGCGCGGCGCGGGACCGCAGGTAGTCACCGGTCCCAACTCGTCGTGCTCCCGGGTGAGGCTGAGTCCGTGGGACTCCACCTAGGGGTCGGTCATCAGCTCGCGGACGTTGGTGATGACCCTCTGCGCGCCGATGCCGGCGGCAGCCAGTCCCTCCACCCAGAAGGCCACGGTGTTCCCCTGGAAACGTTCTTCCAGCGACGACGCCAGGGCATCCCCCCGCAGAACGTCTATTCCGGACAACCCGTCCAGGCCGGACAGCGTTGATAGGGCGGACTCTGAGCCACCAACAAAGAACCAGCCGTCGCTGGCCTGGTAGGCGCGATGCAATGGTCCGCTTCCCAAGGCATCCTGACCGCTGGTCTCGTCCCACTGCTTGCCCTGGTACATCTGCATGAAAGGCGATTGCAGCGTCATTGCGGTGTAGGCCAGGGCCGAGTCGATGTGCTGGCCCTCACCGGTGCGCTGCCGGTGCAGCAGGGCCAGGGCCACACCATAGGCGCCCATGAAACCAGTGCCGTAGTCGTTCACCGGGTTGGGCTGCGACTCGGGCACGCCATCGCCGCCGAAACGACGGGTCATCCCGGCGGTGGCCTGGGCAAACCCCTCGTGGCCCGGCCGTTCCGCCCAAGGACCGATGTGCCCATAGGCGTTCAACGAAGCGTAGATGATGTCGGGCTTGCGCTTTCTCACCTCTTCGTAACCCAGGCCCAGCGCTTCCAGCCGGCCGGCGCGATAGTTCTGGGCCACCACGTCGGCATCCTCCAGAAGCTTCCAGAAAACGTCGCGACCCTCTTCAGATTTCAGGTCCAGCAGGATGCTGCGCTTGCCCCGGTTAATGTCGTTATGCCGGGCCACGGTGGAGCCGCGGCGGGGGTTGTCAATCTTGATGACGTTGGCCCCGTACTCGGAGAGGGTCCGGCCCATGGTCGGGCCGGCCAGGATGATGCACAGGTCCAGCACCTTCACCCCGTCAAGGGCAGCACGCATGATGTCCGGGGGCGCCGACGCCGCAGCGGCAGAGCGGTGCTTCAGCTCAGCGAGGATCTCTTCCCGATGCTGGCCGGGCGTGGGCGCCGGGCCGCGCACCGTGCCAGGTGTCAGGGACATGCGGGCGTTGACCCCCGGCTGGAGCATCTTGCCGTAGGTGGGGTCGTCGACCTCCACCACCATCCGGGAGTCCCGGGCGTGGGGATGGTCGAACCACTCGGCGCTGGTGCGGCAGACCGCGCCCTCGCTGCCCGCCTCGGCGATAAGGTCTTCCCATTCCTGTGCAGTTCGAGACAGGAATAGTTCCTCAATCCGCTGCTGGGCCTCGGCGCGGAATTGGGGGCCGTCCAGGGGTCGGTCGAAGTCGGTGAGTCCCTCGTCATCCCAGGAAACAATCCCGGCGGCCTCGACGAACTGACGGAAGTTCTGGTTGCCGGAGCCGCCGAATCGCACGTACTCGCCGTCACTGCACTGGAAGATACCACCCCACAATTCCTGCAGCGTGGGGATCGCCGGCGGTGCGTTGTGCACCCGCACCCCGAACCGGCCGATGGACTGGAACATGCTGTCAAAAAGCGGGACTTCGATTCGTTGCCCCACGCCATCGCGCTCCCGGGCGTTCAGGGCGACAACGATTGCCACCACCGACTGGAACGCCCCATAGACCGAAGCGATGGGGATGGCCGTATAAACCGGACGCGGGCCATCGGGGTTGGGCGGCCGGAAGGTGGCCGACGCCGCTCCTACAACGCCTTCGTAGGCCGGAATGGCCGCCCGGGGATCGTCCGACGCGAATCCCGGGATGGAGCAGTAGACCAGGCGGGGATTGGCGCGAGTCATCTCTTCGGCTCCCAGACCCAACCGCTCCATGATGCCGGGACGAAAGTTCTCGACCACCACGTCTGCGCTCTCGATGAGCGACCGGGCAATGGCCAAGTCGCCCGCCTGCTTGAGGTCCAGGGTGATGCTCCGCTTGCCCCGGTTCCACGTTGAGTTGGCTGGGGTCTCCCAGCGGGGACCGCCGGGAGGGTCAACCCGCACCACGTCGGCGCCCTGATCGGCCAGCAGCATCCCGGCCAGGGGGCCGGCGATGTATTGCCCAAAGTCGATTACCCTGATGTGCTCCAGTGCTCCGGTCATGTCTGATCCCTTCCGCCTGATTGGCCAAATGGATTGGCTGCGTCGGTTGGGGGCACGCTAACACTGCGGATACGAGCGGTCAACGACAGGCTTCGCAGCGTCACGGCTTGTGCAGAGTCTGTCAGAATCAGGACTTGCCGGATTTTGAGATTTTCAGGATGTTCATAAATCCTGAAAATCTTCTAAACTTGGCAATCCTGATTCTGACAGTTGCCGCCGGTTACCCGCGGCGCATGGCTCATTCGCTGACGACTGCGACGCCAACTACCGCAGTGGTATGATCTTTTCCGCCAGCGATACTACCGCATCGCCGCCCGGCCACGCTTATCACAGCCCGTCGAGGTTCAGCATGACCACAGTACGACCTACCAAACCGCCTGGTCCGGCCGCGCCCTTCCGCCTACCAGACATTCCGGAGAAGCACCCTGACGACATGACCAGCGTCGACAACCTTCACCAGCACGGTGCAATGGCCAATATAATCCAGTACTTGGGCAATCCCGAAAACACGATCGTCAGCGCCGAGCATTACATTGTGCCCGGTCCGTCCTACGTAGCCGGAGAGAGCCGCTATCCCGACCTGCTGGTGGCATTCGACTCGGATCCCACCGCTTACCGGGACAGCAACGGCTACATCGTATCCCAACAGGGCAAGCCGCCGGACTTCATCCTGGAGGTGGCCTCACGGAGAAGCGCCGCCGAGGATCTGGGAGCTAAGAAGGACTACTACGAGCGGCTGGGGGTAGTCGAGTACTGGCTGTTCGACGTCGAGGCAGAATTCTATGGTTTCACCCTCGCCGGCTACCGGCTGACGCAAGGCGGATACGAACCCATCGAGGTAAGCGAAATCGGTCCCAGCGTGCTCCAGGGCTACAGTGCAATGCTCAACCTGAACCTGAGGGCCGGGGACGGCTACCTGGGATGGCATGACCCCGCCACCGGAGACCATATCCCGACCCTCCAAACCCAAACGACCCGCGCTGAAACTGCCGAGGCACGGGTACGGGAGCTCGAGGACCAGATTCTCCGGCTGCGCGAGGGCCGGTAGCATACAACCCAGCGACCCGGCTCCACGAATGAGCTGGCCAATCGCGTTTCCCGCAACGGCGGGCCGACCCGGGGAAAACCGGCGTACCCAAAATTGACCCCCTTGATATGGGTTACTATAATCGGCGGAGTTTCACAGCAGGAGCGGGTCTTTGCCCAGGCAGCGGAAACCGTGACTGTTGGTCCACTGAGTACGTTAGGAGGACTTTCATGGTTACACAACAGGCAGCGGTGCTGAGCCCGGAGGCTATGGTAGAGGAGTTCGAGAAGAACGGCGTCACCCACGTGGTGACCATCCCCGACAGCGAAACCAACTACCTGTACGAGTTGATGAAGGAGCAGGACGGGCTGGAGATCGTCCCCACCTCCCGGGAAGGCGAGACTTTCGGCATAGCCCTTGGTTTGCTGGTAGCCGGCAAGACCCCGGTGGTGCTGATCCAGAACACGGGCATGATGGAATCGGGCGACTCCATCCGGGGCATGGTCCTGGACGCCGGGTTCCCGCTGGTAATGGTAGTGGGCTATCGTGGCTGGAACCGCCACGGCATCATTACCGACTCGGCAGCCACCTATACCGAGCCGTTCCTGAACGCCTTCCGCATCAACTACTATCTGGTTGAGCAGGACGCCGACAGTACGCGCATCTCCACGGCCTTCGAGGAGGCCCGGGCCACCAATCGGCCGGTTGCCATCCTCGTGGGCGACGAATACCACGGTTTCAACCGCTAGAGGAACAACCATTCGCCAAAATTCATCGCTCCGTGACCCACGACCACGTCCGCAGGTGTTCCTGGGACCGGGCGGGTACGGAGCAATAAAGACCAAACCAACGGAGGCAACGTATGATTCAATCCGCGGACGTATTCCGAGTTTTCCAGGAGCACCGGGGCGATGCCATCGTGATCCCCACCGGTACTTCCGGCCGCCACTGGCGCGAATTCACCACCAACGAAAACCGCGACCTGAACATGGGTGGCGCAATGGGGCAGACGACCTCGGCGGCCCTGGGGCTGGCCCTGGGTCTGCCCGATGAAAAGGTGGTGCTGTTCGATTCCGAAGGCGCGCTGCTGATGAACTTGGGAATCCTGGCGACCATCGCCGGCATGAAGCCGGAAAACTTCTGCCACATCGTATTGGACAACGAGTGCTACGCCACCACCGGCGGGCAGCCGGTTCCCAACGCGCAGGAGATCAACTATGCCGGCATGGCCAAGGAGTCCGGCTATTCCTCTGCCTACAGCTTCGACGATCTGGAAGAGTTCGCCACCAACGTGGAAGAAATCATGCAGGCAACCGGCCCGGTATTCGTCGCCATCAAGGTTGTTCCCGAGGTGGAGAACGAGCCAATCGGTATGCGGGTGCGTCCCCCGACCCGCAGCCGCGCCGAAACCATTCGGGACCTGCGGTCGGAGCTGGGCATCAGCGCCGATTAGTTTCTGTGGCTATCGACACTCAGGCAGCGATTGCGCCTGAGCGATCGAGGACGATGCCAGAAATGCGCCCCGGGATCTGACATGGTTCCGGGGCGTTTCCATGTGTCCGACGCCCTGACGAGTTTGCCACCTCTTCCTGGCGTGGTTACAATGCCGCAATTGCGGATGCCGGGAGTTGCTGCGTCCCTTCCCGACGACTTCTGTTCCGGCAGACAACCACACGTGCTGATCCCTGGCGACGGAGAGTGATTCGGTTTGAACACCGGCGTTTCGGACCTGACGACCTACCTGCGGGAGCAGTACCACTACGCCTGGCTCGTGGTCGGAATGGGCACCATGCTCCGGGTCACCGCCAATTTCGTCAGCCAGGCCTTTGCCGTAATTCTCGTCGTCCTCCAGACCGACTTTGCCTGGGGCGTCACTGCAATCGTCCTGGCCCAGGTTTTCCGCAGCCTCGCCAGCGCACTCCTTTCTCCTGTCTCCGGATGGGTCGGCGACCGCTACGGAGCGCGCAAGTCCCTGTTTGTTGCGGCCGCCCTCTACGTGGTCGGGATGCTGCTGCTCAGCACCGTGAGCCAACTCTGGCAGCTTTACATCTATTACAGCCTCGTTTTGGGGTTGGCCCAGGCGCTCTTCACCGTCAACATTCCCACCACCGTCGCCGCGTGGTTCAAGAGGAAACTGGGCGTCGCCGTCGGTATCCAGCAGTCCATCGGAGGCATGGGAGCATCGGTTACGGCCCCAGCCCTGGCGCTGCTGGTGGCCCTGACCGGGTGGCAGGTCGGGTTCTGGATAATCGCCGCCGTGGGCGGCGTGATCCTGTTCGCCCTGTTGTTCTTTTTCCACAGCGACCCCGCCGACCGCGGGATGAAACCTTTGGGAGCCACTGACGACGAGCCGGCACCGGCCCCGGTCAACGCCGCGACCGCCAAGCTGCGCAGCAAGGTCTTTCTGCAACACGCCCGCCGGACCCGGGCCTTCTGGAACCTGCCCTTCATCCACTTCCTCGGGTGCATGGGCCACGCCATCGTCATCTGGCACGTCGTGTTCTTCGCCACCGAGCAGGGATTGTCGCTGGCCGCGGCAGCCTGGATCGTCACCATCTACACGATGGCCAGCGTGAGCAGCCGCCTGTTCATTCCCATCCTTGCCGACCGGTGGGGCGCCAAGGTCACGATGATCCTGCCCTACGCCTTGCAGGGGGTTACGGTCGTAATGCTCTTCTGGGCCCAGAGCGCGTGGGAGTTCTACCTCTTCGCCGTGCTGTTCGGCATCGGCTTCGGCGGGGAGATGTCCGCCTTCCTCATCGCCAACCGCCAATACTATGGCATGGGGCCGGTTCGGTCGATCTTTGGATTCCAGCACTTGGGCTCCGGCTTCGGCATGGCGCTAGGGGGACTTATTGGCGGCGTGATCTACGACTACCGCAATGCGGAGGCTCCGACGCGGTTGCTTGGCTTCATCGACCTCGGTGGAGGCTCCTACGACCTGGCCTGGACCATTTCCATTGCCGCCAGTCTCGCCGGTGTCGTATTCATACTGCTGCTGGAGTCATCCTCCCGAGTCCTCATCCCCGACTGGGAAGACTCCCTGCCCCGGGAGGGCCAAACCTCGCCGGCATCTTCGTGACCGGCAGACACGGGCCGTTTGCAAACCGAGCCGGGCCGCAACTGCAATGGCGAGCTCGCGCGTACCCGGTTTGTCATTGCGAGCGCAGCGTGGCAATCTCGTTGCGGTCAGGATCGTCGCTACACCAACGGGATTGCCACGCCGCTTCGCGCCTCGCAATGACAGGTTTGCGGAAACTGGGTACCCGTCAGCGTTGATGAGCGATTTCGGCGGTACAATAGCGACGACAGCCAACGCGTACGCATTCACACGACAAGGAGGCCAGAAACATGACGACCGTAGGAAGCGGCAATTACACCTACGAAGTGGTGGAAAACTGGGCCAGGCTGCCCGAGGGCGATACCTTCGCCATGGTCAGCGCCATCGCCACTGACTCGCAGGACAGGGTCTTCGCCTTCCAGCGCAAGGACCCGCCCATCCTGATTTTCGACCGGGACGGAAACCTGCTGGACAGCTGGGGCAACGGCGCCTTCACCTTCGCCCACGGCATCTACATCGACGCCGAGGACACGGTTTACCTCACCGACCGGGACAACTCGGTATGCCTGGTCTACACCATCGATGGCAAGCCAATCCAGATGCTGGGGCGTCACGGCGTGCACTCCGACACCGGGTGCGAAAACCCGGGCGACCTCTGCCCCCGGTCCGCCGGGCCTTTCAACTACCCGGCGGAACTGGTCCCATCGCCATCGGGAGACCTCTACGTGGCCGACGGATACCGTAACGCCCGCGTCCACCGGTTCAGCTGGGATGGTCAGCTCAAGCAGTCCTGGGGAGAACCCGGGAAGAGCGAGGCCGGGCACTTCCACCTGCCCCACAGCCTGCTGATCCACAACGACACGATCTTCCTGTGCGACCGGGAAAACCACCGGATGCAACTCTTCAGCCTGGACGGCGAGTTCATCACGATCTGGGACGACATCCAGCGGCCCATGGACATCTCGGCGGACAGCAACGGGAACCTGGTGATCAGCGAGGGCAGCGTCAACGACTCGTCGGCAAGGGTCAGCGTGCTGGACACTTCCGGCAACGTGCTGTCCCGGTTCGATTGTCGCGGCCCGGGCCACGGCAGTTGGGTCGACTCCCGGGGCGACATCTACGTCGGCCTCAGCGACGGCACCGGGATTGACAAGTTCGTGAGACAGGGCTAGGCCGGTACGGCGGGCTCAGCCACCAGACAAAACAGGACGGCGGGGATGGCTCCCCGCCGTCTTTCTTCCGGCTGTGCGATCGGCCGTTGTTTCCAGCGTCGCCTAGTCGGCGGCAACGGGCGCCGATTTTGCGGCCTGCTTTTCCATGAAGTCCTTGATGGCGTCGGCGTACTCGGCCCGGGGGAACTGCTCGCCGTTGGGAACCTTCATGCCGTCGCAGAAAATTTCCAGCCGGTTGCCGTCCGGATCCAGGAAATAGAATGAGCGGCTGCCGCTGCCTTCCAGGTTCCCGCCGGCCTCGATGCCGTGGGTCAGTGGGCCGCTGACGATCTCCGCGCCGTGAGTGTGAATGTGGGCCAGCGCCCGCATGAACTCGTCCCGGTTCTCCACCTCAAAGGCCACCTGCTGCACTAGCCGGGCCCGCCCGGGAACGTTCTCGGAAACGTCCACGCCTTCGGGAGCGGTTGCGATGACGAAATCGTGGTGCGTTTCGTCGAACCGCAGGAAGGCCGTCTCGGCTCCGTCGGGTCGGCGGCGGCGGGAAGTCACCTTGCAGCCCAGCACCCTGGTGTAAAAATCGAAAGACCGTTCAAAATCGGAGACCAGGATCCCCACGTGTCCAACTCGCTTGATCTGAATGCCCATGACGATTTCCTCCTGTCAAACGCTCCGGCAGTTCCACGATACCGACAGATTGGTTCTTTTGCCTCCGTAAACTGCCAAGTTTGGCCTTGATTATATGACCTGGGGAACATCTCGTCTGCACGTTTCGTCCGGTCCTGGGTTACGTCTATACGACGTTGCAATCACCGGCTCTGCATCCGGTAATGGTTTCGGGTACAATGCCACCTTGCCCCGGATTACCCGAGCCAATGTACCTGAGGAACCGCATTCATTACGCGTGGATCATCGTGGCCATCGCCGCGATGATGGGGTTCATCACCTCTTCGGTGCGGTTTGCGGCGGCCGCTTTGGTGCCCCACCTCAGCGACCCGGCCGCGGGATTCGGTTGGAGCTACGGCGCCATCAGCCTGGCTTTCAGTCTCCAGTGGATCATATTCGGGCTGGCGAGCCCGTACGTTGGCTGGCTCGGGGACCGTTACGGCGTGCGCTGGTTCCTGCTCGTCGGCGCCGCGCTGTTCATCATCGGGATGCTGCTGACCGGCATCATGAACAACCTCTGGCAGTTCTACCTCTACTTCGGCGTGATCCTGGGCATCGCCTCCACAATCTATACCGTGTTGCCGGTGTCCGGCGTCACCCTGTGGTTCAGGCGGCACTTGGGAGCCGCAATGGGGGTCGTCTGGTCGTTCCAGGGAATCGGAGTGGTCGCGTTCCTGTTCCTGATCGGCGCGGCCTTCGGCCAGCTGGGGATCCAGTGGATCTTCTGGCTTCCGGGCATAGCGGGCGGAGCGCTCTTGCTGGTGTTGGTCAAGTTCTTCTACAATTCCCCGGCGGACATCGGCATACGGCCTTTCGGCGACCTTGGGGATGAACCGATTCGAAGGACCCCAAGGGATGAGACTGCCAAGATAAGGGCCCGGGTGTTCATCCAGCAGGCCAGGCGCACCCCCACATTCTGGAACCTGATCGGCATCCACTACTGGGGATGCATGGGCCACCAGATCATCAATGTTTTGATCGTGGCCATTGCCGTTGACCGCGGCATGTCCCTGGAAGCGGCCGTGGGCGTGCTGGCCGCCCAGCAAACCGTAGGCGTGATCGCCCGGGGCGCCGTGCCCATCGTCGCGGAACGCTGGGGCTGCCGGTTGGTCTGGGTCGTGGGCATGGCCCTTCAGGTTTTCCCGCTGCTGCTTATCCTCTTTTTCAACGACCTCTGGGCGTATTACCTGTTCGGCGTACTCTTTGGGATCGGCCAGAGCACCGAAGTGCCCACGTTCCCCATCGCCAATCGCCAGTATTACGGCAACGTCCCGCAGGGTAGCCTCTACGGATGGCAAAGCCTGGGCAGCGGCCTCGGCATGGGGTTGGCGCCGGTTTGCGCCGGCCTCCTGTGGGACTTCACGGGAACCTACCTGGCGCCACTGCTGATGTCCTTTGGTTTCAGCACCATGGCGCTTGTCCAGTCCTGGTTGCTGCCCTCGCCACGGGTTCGACAAATCCCCGATTGGGAGACACACCTGCCGCCGAACCTCAGACCGGCCGCCTAGCGCGGAGGTCCCGCCAACGTCCGCCGTCGGCGCCTCGTGGTCCGCGGCTTCTTCAGACCGCACAACGGCGCGGGCCCAGGGAACCGGGGAATCCACTGGAACGCCGGGCCCGGCGTTCCATCGTGGGGTGGTACAGCCAGATGAACGCACTTACCGGCCGTTTGTGAAATTTTTGTGAATGCGGACATAAACACTTGTGAAAACAATGTGAGTCTGTGCTTCGGAGTGTGCATGAGTCGTTTATTTCTCGCATGGTTGATTGGTAGTATGACTCGCCCTCTTTCCCCAGCCCTAACAGCGCCGTGGCGGTCGCATACCGGGGCTGCCAGCTATCGAACCGTTCCCGGGCCGGGAAATTGGGCCGATTGCCGGCAGGTGATTAGAACCGGAGACGTAGCTGGATCGGCCACCCCCGGATCCGTCCCAATCCACGAGGATGAGCATGAGCCTTTCACAAGTAGATACTGCAACCACCGAAGCGGAAGCACTGCGCAAAGAAAATGAAGCCTTGAAAAATCGCCTTTCCAGGCTCAGCGAAGCCAACATCCGCATCTCCGAAAACCTCGACACCGAGGCCATCTTCCAGGAAGTTGTGAACAGCGCTTGAAACCTCAGCGGCGCCCGGTACGGTGTGCTCCTGATCACCAACGCTCCGGCAGGCATTCGCGACACTTACACCTACGGCATCACTGCCGACCGGCAGGCGGGCATTTCGCAGTCGCTCCGGGAGCTGGGCGTCCCGGACGATCGCAGCCCTGGGGAAGTTCCGGTCAGGCTCAAGGACTTGGAGTTCCAATCCGGCTTCGCGGGAATCGCGGCGGATCATCAGGCCGTTACGCCTCTCCTTGCGGTGCCCGTGAACCATGGCGACGAGCACGTCGGCGCCATGTACCTGATGGAGAAGGAGGGAGAACCGGAGTTCACGGCGGATGATGAGCTCATGGCGGCGATGTTCGCCGCACAGGCGGGATCGACAATCGCCAATGCGCGCAGATATGAGGAAGCGCGACAGGCCAGGGAGGATATGGAGACGCTGATGGATCTCTGCCCCATCGCGGTCTCGATATTCGACACGCGATTGGGCGAAATCGCATACATGAACCAGGAAAGCCGCCGCATGGTGGAGATGGTTGCGGATTCGGAAGGCAGCCTCGATGACCTCTTCATCTCGACGAGGTTCACGCGCGCAGACGGGCGAGAATTGTCTTTCGAGGAACTCCCGGGCACCAGGGCGCTTCAAAGCGGAGAGACCGTGATCGCCGAAGAGGTGGTATCCCATTTCTCTAACGGCCTCAACTTGACCCAGTTGGTAAATTGCATTCCTATATTTTCCGAAACCGGCGATATCGTGTCGGTGCTCACCGCTTCTCAAGACCTCACGCCGTTGCAGGACCAGGAGTTGTGGCGGGCCGAATTCTTGACCACGGTCAGCGAGGAACTCCGGACCCCCTTAATCAGCATCAAGGGTTCCGCCGCGGCCTTGACCGGCGCAATTGACACGGCGGCCCCGGCCGAAACCATGCAGTGGCTCCGGATCATCGACCAGCAGGCGGACCTGATGCGTGGTCAAATCAACAGCTTGATTGAATTGACCCAGATCGAGACGGGAACCCTGTCCCTGAACACCGAGCGAACGGACATTGCAGCATTGATCGAGCGGTGTTGCGACGAATATCTCAGAGACGTTTCTGCGGTGACCATCAGTTTCGAGATTTCCGACGGGCTCCCTGCCGTAATGGCGGATGAGGAGTATATCGGTAAGGTGCTGCACAATTTCCTCAGGGACGTCGCGATACATGCGGGCGACAGGTGGCCGGTCACTATCACCGCTGAAGAGATCGACATCTACGTAGCAATTTCCGTCTCGGCGGAAGGCTCAACTGCTCCTCCGGCAAGAACTGCATTGCCGAACAATGTGGCCGAAGATCCTCAGCTGTTCGAGAACACGACACGCGCCCACACCAAAGCGGTGGAGTTGGCTTCCAAAGGCGAGGGGTTGGCGATGGGATTTTGCCGTGGCGTCGTCGAGGCTCACGGGGGACGCGTCCGGACCAAACTCGAAGAGCCTGATGGCAGGTTGACACTAACATTCACCTTACCCACAGTCGAAGACGTAGAGGAGAAGGGATCGCCCAACGCCGGGGATAGTGCTGAAGACCGGCGGCCGGGGCTCGCTGAGAAAACCCAGATACTGGTGTCGATTCAGGATCCGAGATCCCAGCGAACGGTTCGCCAGGCGCTGCTCGATTCCGGTTACGAATCGGTGGAGGCATCAGGTCTGGACGAATTGGAGGAGCACGCTTCCTCCGGGGGCCCGCAACTGATAGTTCTGGACATCGCCGGGAGAGAAGACGAGGCTTTCCTAGCGTTGCGAGGGGACGGCAATCCGCGCAACTTGCCGGCGATCGTGCTCTGTAATCGCAGCGACGAGGAATACGTAATCCACGCATTCGAGATGGGCGCGGACGGCTACATGGTTATACCATTTTCGCCTTCCGAGCTGATCGCAAGGATAAGAGCTACACTCCGCCGGATGAACTCCGGCGGTGAAGAAACCG
Source organism: Dehalococcoidia bacterium (assembly GCA_022827095.1). Lineage (GTDB taxonomy): Bacteria > Chloroflexota > Dehalococcoidia > Lucifugimonadales > UBA3495 > Bin87. Next base: position 221,642 of record JAJDTP010000019.1, on the reverse strand, counting down.
GCGCCCGCACATACCGGTCCGGAGAGGTGCGGATCAATTTCGACGAACAGACCGTCAACCTGTCAGGCGAACCGGTGCCAATGACGGCTACTGAGTACAAGCTGCTCACCGAACTGGCCAACGCCGCGGGCCGAGTCCTCACCCAGGACATGCTGCTGCAGAGGGTGTGGGGGCCGGAATACACCGGCGAATCCCAGCTTTTGCGTTCTTACATCAAGACGCTTCGCCAGAAGCTTGGCGACAATGCGAGGAAGCCCACGTACATCTTTACGGAGCATGGGATCGGCTACCGAATGGCGAGATCAGAGTACGGGACCACCCGTCCCATGCCGGTGGGCTCGCGTTCCTGACCGCCGCGATCCGCATCGCTCGCAGCAAGCCACTCCGCGGCGGGCCGGCAGCCCGGCCTCGGCCGGATTGCTCCCCCGGATGGTCAAGCGGAGGGGTGGCCACCGAGACCATAGGAGACACCGGCGAGCCCCGTGATATATTCCATGGAACACTGGGCAGCCGTCCCAGTTTCAGGGAGGTCAGACTGATGGTCGACAAGGAACAGGACTGGGAATACGGCCTGCGCACCGAGGGGCACGGCGCCGAAGCCGGCGGCCGCGAGCCGGCAGTGATCGGCGAGAACGGCTTCCACTACCGGGTGTCGGGAGAGAACTGGGGCCGTCTCCCGGATGGGTGCGTGTACAAGGAGGGAACTTCGGTTGCCGTCGACGCCAATGATCAGGTCTACGTGTTCAATCGTGGCACCATCCCGATGATCGTGTTTGACACCGATGGCAACGTCCTGCGCACCTGGGGCGAGGGAGTATTCGCCAACCCCCACGGTGTAACCATCGCTCCGGACAACACCGTCTTCTGCGTGGACAACGGTGACAGCACCGTGCGCCAGTTCACGCCGGACGGCAAGCTGTTGATGACGCTGGGCACCCCACACCGGCCGAGCCCGAGGATGAGCGGCGAGCCGTTCAGCGTCCCTGCTCACGTGGCCTTCGACCGGCGCACCGGAGAATTCTACGTGGCCGACGGCTATTCCAACGCGAGAGTGCACAAGTACACGCCCGACGGCAGGCTCCTCTTTTCATGGGGAGAGTCGGGGACCTGCGACGGCCAGTTCAACATCGTCCACAACGTAATCGTGGATAACGACGGCTGGGTGTACGTCGCCGACCGGGAGAACCACCGCATCCAGGTCTTCAGCGCCGACGGCAAATATGAGACCCAGTGGGGCAACCTCTCCCGTGCCGCCGCAATCTGCATCGACGACCGTTCCGGCGAGGAGCTGATCTACATCGGCGAGTACTTCTGTGGCATCGGTACCAACGACATCGGCACCGATCTGGGTCCGCGAGTGACGGTCATGAACACCCGGGGCAAGGTCCTGGCCCGCGTCGGCCGCGAGAGCTACGGCGACCAGTCGGGCCGCTTCTATTCGCCCCACGGCATCGCCATCGACTCCAGGGGCAACCTGTACGTGGCAGAGGTGTCCTGGACCGATTACGGCCGGCACATGGACCCACCCCGCGAGCTACGCTCGATGCAGAAGTTGGTCAGGGTTCCGGACTAAAGGCGACGTTACTCCGGTATTCCCAATGCCCCCCGCACCGCCGCGCCGATAGGTGTCAGCGGGCTTTCTTCCGGCGGGCCGTGGGGCACCATGCGGTTGTGGTGGATTGCCACGGCCAGCCGGTGCTGAGGGTCAGCCCAGCCCACCGAGCCGCCGGCTCCGTTGTGGCCAAAGGCCAGCGAGCTATTGCCCATGGCGCCCATGCCGGGGCTGCCAGCGAAATGAAAGCCGCCGATGGTGCCGTGATGCGGCCGGCCGTGCACCGGATCGTAATCGCTGGGCGGGCGGGGAACGTGAAACGTCCGCACCCGTTCCTCGGAAAGCAGGCGCACACCGTCCAACTCGCCACCGTTGGCCAGCATGGCCCAGAACCGCGCCTGGCTGCGTGCGGTCATGATCCCCTGAGCTCCGGGGATGCAGGCCTGGCGCACGTCCGAACGCCCGAACACCTCCTGGGTGGTTCCCACCTCCGGCGGAGTGGCGCGGAACCGGAGCGAGTCCGGAGGCAGGCCCGGCGCGCCGGGACCGAGCGGCGGCACGTTGGTGAGCTTGGCCACGCGGGGCTCCACCTCCGGCGGGATACCGGCCCACAGGTCGGTGATGTCCAGGGGCCGGCAGATCTCTTCCTGGATGAACTGTCCGAAGGGCCGGTGCTTGGGGTCGGTACGGCGCACCACCTCGCCCACCACCCAGCCGAAGGTATAGGCCATGTAGCCACTGCGTGTGCCCGGCTCGAAGAGCGGGTGCATCTCCGCTAGTTGGCCCACCATCCAGTCCCAGTCGCACATCAGCTCCGGCGTAACTCCCACCGGCATCAGGGGCACGCCGATGCGGTGGGTCAGCGCGTCGAACACCGTGCCCTTATCCTTGCCGTACTTTCCGAACTCCGGCCAGTACTTCGCCACCGGCTGGTAGTAGTCCACCAGTCCTCGCTCAGCCTGGATGTGGAGCGCGGTGGCAGTCACCGCCTTAATGTTGGAAAACACCGGGAAAAGGGTGTCTCCGTCCACTTCCCGGCCGGTGGTCTCGTCGGCCAGGCCGCCCCACTGGTCGATCACCAGTTCGCCGTCCAAATAGGCTGCAACCTGCACCCCGATCTCCCCGCGCTCTCCTATGGCGACGTCGATGGCGTCCTGTACGATGCTGTGCGAATTTGCGGCCACGGCGACACCTCGCTGTCATGACTAAAATGGAAGAACCTGCCCGGTCCTCGGATATTTGTAACACCAGTCCGGGTTGGCGGGCAAGACACACTCGGCGCGCGGGAATAACGCTCGCCCAGCAATATGTCCCGGCCAGGTCGACACGGGAACCGGGTAGAGCGCATAATGCGCCCACATGCCAATCATTTGAGGAGTTGAACATGTCGGCGAAAGTTACGGGCCTCGGTCATATCGGCTTCTACGTTCATGACCTCGAACTCATGATGGACTTCTACGAGAATTTCATGGGAATGCAGCGTACCAAGGTCGGCCCGCTGGGCGCCTTTTTCAGCGCGGATCCGGAAAGCTGCGATCACGAAATCGCCCTGATCAACGGACGGCCTTCGCTGGATGATCCGCATTGGATTCAGCAGATTTCGATGCGTGTGGAATCCCTGGATGATTTGCGCGATTTCAAGCGGCGCATCCACGAACGCGGATACCAGTTGGACCGCATCGTCAGCCACGCCAGCGCTATCGGCTGCTACTTCCGAGACCCGGAGAACAACCCCACCGAGGTGTTCTGGCTGACCGGGTACACATCGTGGGCGCAGGTCGGCATCCCCATCGACATTGACCAGTCTGACGACGCGGTCATGGCGGACGTGCTGCGGTCCTACGAGGCGGTCAAAAACGTACGGATGGGCACGCCCGCCGGCCCGGAAACGGTGGACGCCATCCGCGACCTGACCGAAGCCGCGGTCGCCAGCCGGTAGGGGTAGCACAGCCGGGCGGGTAGAGCCCGGGGGAGGCCACCATGCTGAAAGCAGAACGTGACAACGCCATAACCCGGCTCGGCGCCCAGGACCGGCGGGTTTTCAGGCGAGTTGTCGATGCAATGAAGGAGGCCAGGGCGTACAGCCCCAACGGCCAAACCGACGCCGGACAAGTGACCGCCCGCCAGGTCATGGAGAACTGGGATGAGCCACTGCCCGGGGACGTCAAGTTGGCCCTGGAAGCGGTGGTGGCGCGGGACGAGATGGGTCCCCACGTGGGCGAGGTTGCCCCGGGCTTCGACCTCAAACGGTTGGGTTCTGACGAACGGGTTCGCCTGTCCGATTTTCGCGGGCAGCGGCCGGTGGCGCTGGCCTTTGGCAGCTACACTTGACCGCCCTTCCGCGCCCAGTCTGAGCGCATGACCCAAATCTACCGTCGCTACAATGAATCGGTGGAGTTCTTTGTCGTCTACGTCCAGGAGGCCCACCCTACCGACGGCTGGCAGACGGACAGCAACGTGGCGGAAGGGATACTGTTCCGCCAGCACCAGAGCTATCAGGAACGGGAATCGGTTGCCCAATCGTGCAGCATCGACCTGCACATCGGCCTACCCATCATCATCGAGGAAATGGACAACGCCATCGACGAAGCATACGGCGCGGCGCCGGAACGCCTGTACCTGGTGGACGTCGACGGCAACGTGGCGTACCACGGCGGGGCCGGACCTCATTTCTTCAACCTGGATCAGTGGGAGCACGCAATCGAAGCCTGCGCCGCATCCGTGGTCAGCCGATAGATTTCAGGGCAACGGCCGTGACGCCGTTGCCCCTGGCCCTGGTTTCGCATTGCCGGGCGATCAATAGCCCACGGCGTAGGCCTCGCACCTAGGATCAGCGCCACCTTGCAGCACTCCAGTCTCGGGGTTGCGCGTAATGACGCAATACAGGGCCGAGCCTTCCCACCATTCCGGGTATTGCTCTATCGTGTGGCCCTTTTGGCGCAGGCCGTCGACCACTTCGTCGGAGATGCGGCCCTCCAGGCGCAACATTCCCGGATCGTACCGCGACGCCCAGTTGGAGCTGGGGAAGTTGTAGCTGTAGAAGCGTGGTTCCTCCACGGCCTCCTGGGGATCCCGGCCAAACTCCAGCACGTTGAGCAGCAGTTGCAGCGTGCCCTGCGGGATGTGGTCGCCGCCATGGGCGCCCAATGCCATGACCGACTCTCCATCCCGCAGCACCAACGCCGGCGCCGGGGTGAGCCGGGGACGCTTGCCGCCGACCACCGACGCCGGATGGTCTTCGTTCAGCTTGGACTGGGTGCCGCGCAGCGAGAAGGCCAGGCCCGTGCCCGGGATGATCGGCCCGCCGTTCTTGGTGCCCTCGCTGGGCGTGCAGGAGAAGATGTTGCCGTCCCGGTCGATCACGGCGAAATAGGACGTTCCGCCGCCACTGACTCCGGCGGTGCCCACCGGCACGCCGGCCTCCCGCGGAGACTGCGGCGCGCCCTCCACGGTCGCTTTCCCCTTCCGCGGGTCGCCCGCCGGTGGCGTCCCTGGCCAGGCCAGGTCGGGGTCGATCAGGGCGCGGCGCTTGGTCAGGTATTCCTCGGCGAACATTTCCTTGATCGGAACATCCACGAAATCGGGATCACCCACGTATCGCTCCCGGTCGGCGAAGGCCAGGTTCAGCGCCTGGCTTACGGTATGGACGTACTGGGTGGAGTTGTGGCCCATGGACGCCAGGTCGAAGCCCTCGAGGATCTTGAGCGCCTGGGGGAACGTCGGCCCTTGTCCCCACGGCCCGGTGCTGTAGACGTCATAGCCCTTGTAGTTGACCGTCACCGGCGGCCCCACCTGGACGTGGTACGCGGCCAGGTCTTCTTCGGTGAGCAGACCGCCCATCTCCTGGTTGAAGGCGACAATCTTGTGCGCCAGTTCGCCGGTGTAGATGTAGTCCCGAGCCGCCTTCATTGCCGCTTCCCGGCCCTTGCCCGCGTTTGAAGCCTCGATGTCCGCCAGTTTGGACAGGGTGGCGGCCAGGTCCTTCTGGTAGAACATCTCGCCCTGCTTGGGCGGGCGGCCTCCGGGCAGGTAGATCTCGGCGGTCGACGGGTAGGCATTGTACTGGTCGTAGGCCGTCTTGAACCGGCCGGCCAGGTACCGGAACATGGGGAAACCGTTGCCGGCCAAGTCGATGGCGGCGGACGCCACCTGTCCGAAGGTCATCGTGCCAAACTTCGAAAGGGACGTGATCCACGAATCGGCGGCGGCTGGCGTCAGAGACGACAACACGCCGGGCGGCATCCTCCCCCCGTGGTGCTTGTGGAAGTAATCAACCGACGCTGCCCTGGGCCATACGCCCAGGCCATCGACGGTGACAACCTCCTTGCGGTTGGCCAGGTAAATGACCGTGGGCGCCACGCCCAGGAAACTGCAATCGTCGACGTGTACGACGTTCAGCGCCAGGCCGACGGCTACACCGGCGTCAATCGCGTTGCCACCCTTCTTCAACACCTCCAGGCCGGCCATGGCCGCGCTGGGGTGGCTGGCCGCAACCATGCCGTTCACCCCCTGCATTAGCGGTCGGTAACTGCTCATCGTGGTCCCTTTAACTGGCATAGTTGGCCTCCGTGTCTGGGATGTTTGCTTCTCGGTTCGGGCGGCTGATATTTAACTGGCTTCTTCTCTCGCAGCTTTGGCCCGCTCGATCAGGAACTGGGCGTCGGCAACGGCCTGTTCCAGGTAGTCCGGCTGGTCGGTCAGACGCGGTTGTCGCCGCGCTCGGTAGCCGCGTCGCCCAGCATACTCCGCGTAGATGTCGGGGGCTATGGACAAGCGGAAGTCCTGCATTTCGGGGTGGAAGTGGCGCAGCGTGCCCAGCAGGTCCGCCATGCTGTGGTTGTAGCCATAAGGAATCTGCCGGGCTTCCAAAAGAGCTTTCAAACCGCACTCCAGAGCAAAGTGGGCCTGCTGGCCTATCGGGAAATCCGGCTGGTGGTTGCTTGCCAGCGACTGGAAGGCGGACAGGTGCGCCTCCGCTCTTTCGATGAGTATGTCGTAATTTTCCCAGTCGTAAGAATATTCGGTGTCCGAGTCTTCGTATTGTGACGAGCCATACTCATTCGGGTCCCTGGGCATGATTATTCCGTCCTTGACGGCGTGGGTCTCGACGCTGTTGACGTAGCGGCGGTTGTACCGGAACTCTTCGATGGTCCTCCACGCCAGTTCCACCGGCACTTCCCGTCCGTAGGTCTCCCGGGCGACCCGAGCGGCCGCGTCGGCGGCAGCCTTTTGGATGGCGTCGTCAGGTTCGGTGGATTGCACCAGCATGACGTCGATATCCGACAGCAGTTCCTCGTGGTCACCCCGAGCACGGGAGCCGAAGAGGATGACGAGATCGGGCTGCTCACGTTGCTGCACCGCTTTCGCTATGCGCAGCGCTTTGGGGTCGTGATGTTGCATCTGATTCGTCTCCCGGCGCTCGCGCGTACCCATGTGTCATCGCGAGGAGCGTAGCGACGTGGCGATCTCGTTGCGGCAGCAGCGTTGCTTGCCCCAACGAGATTGCCGCGCTTCGCTCGCAATGACAGTTTAGGCGAAGTGGGTACGCGTGAGGTTGATGGGGATTTTACTGAACTGGTAACGATGTTTGGGTCAGATTTCTCAGGGCATAGTATAGTCCCTAACCGTGGTCCAAACGAAACCGGAGGTGGCATCATGGCAGCAAAACGCCCTACCGTCGACGAGATTTTCCGCATCGCGGAAGCCTACAACCTGAACCCTTCGCCAGCCGATGTGGAGTCCTACATCGAGCTGAGCCAGCCGATATTGGACTCCTACGCCCGTCTCGACCAACTCACCGCCCCCAGCCTGGAGGTCAAATACCCGCGCTCTCCAGGCGCGAGACCCCAACCGGACGACAACCCGCTGGGCGCCTGGTACTGGCGTTCCGACATCACCGGACCTCAAGGCGGATTGCTCTCCGGCAAGACCGTGGCCATCAAGGACAACGTCTGCGTTGCCGGCGTGCCCATGATGAACGGCACCAGCGTACTCGAGGGCTACGTCCCCGACGTGGACGCCACCATCGTCACGCGCATCCTGGACGCCGGCGGTTCCATTCGGGGCAAAGCGGTGTGCGAGAGCCTGTGCTTCTCCGGCGGCAGCCATACCTCGGACACCGGCCCGGTGCGCAATCCTCATGACCCCACGCGCACGGCCGGCGGCTCATCCAGCGGCAGCGCCGCTCTCGTGGCAGCAGGGGAGGTGGACCTGGCCATCGGCGGCGACCAGGGCGGATCCATCCGCATTCCCGCCAGCTGGTGCGGCATCTACGGCCTCAAGCCGACCTACGGGCTGGTTCCCTACACCGGCGTCTTTCCCATTGAACTGACCCTCGATCACACTGGGCCCATGGCCCGGACCGCCGCCGACGTGGCGCTGATGCTGGAAGCCATCGCCGGCCCGGACGGCCTGGATCCCCGGCAGAGCGCCGGTCTGGTCGGCCAGAGCTACACTCAGGCGTTGACCGGCGACGTATCCGGTCTGCGCATCGGCATAGTCCAAGAGGGTTTTGGCCTGCCTGAGTCGGAGGCCGACGTGGATGACGCGGTGGAGAGGGCCGCCCGTTCGTTCGAGAGCATGGGAGCTACGGTGGGCACGGTGTCCATACCCTGGCACCGGGACGGTATCCACGTCTGGCGGGCCATCGCGGTGGAGGGCGCAACCATGCTCATGGTGGCCGGCAACAGCATGGGCACCAACTGGAAGGGCCATTACACCACCGGCTTGCAGGACGTTTATGCTCGCGGCTGGCAGACTCGGGCCGACGACCTCTCGGAAACCACCAAGCTGGTGGTCCTGATGGGCCAGTACATGCAGGACCGGTATCACGGCCGCTACTACGCCAAGGCTCAGAACCTGGCCCGCACGCTCACCGCCGCCTACGACCATGCCCTCAGCGAGTACGACCTGCTGGTGATGCCCACGCTGCCCATGAAGGCCACCGTCATCCCGCCGGCCGACTGCAGCCGCCAGGAGTACACCGACCGGGCGCTGGAGATGATCCCCAACACCTGCCCCTTCGACGTCACCGGTCATCCCGCCATTTCCGTTCCGTGCGGAACATCCGACGACCTGCCCATCGGCATGATGCTGGTCGGCCGCACCGGAGACGATGCAACGGTCCTCCGCGCCGCCGACGCCTACGACCGCAACAACCCACGGGATTAGCCGGAGGAAGCCATGATTGTAGTAACGGGAGCGGCCGGCAGACTGGGCCGCCGGGTGGTGCAACTGCTGATCGATCAGGGCCGGGAAGTTCGGGCCAGCGACTGCGTCCCGGCCGAAGACTTACCCGCGGAGTTTGTGCGCTGCGAACTGTCGGATGCGGCGGGCGTGACGGACCTGCTCAGGGGCGCGGACGCCGTCGTGCACATGGGCGCGATCCCTGGCCCCCAGCGGGCCGAGCCGAGGGTCATCTTCGAGAACAATGTGGCTGGCGACTTCAACGTCATGATGTCGGCGGCTGAACTGGGTCTGCGGCGCGTGGTGTTCTCCTCCAGCGCCTTTGGCATGGGTTGGGCCCACGACGGCAACGCTTTCGTTCCGCTGTACCTGCCGCTGGACGAGAATCATCCCATGATGCCCTTCGAGCCCTATGGTCTGACCAAGCAGGTGGGCGAGGACATCGGCCGGATGATCGCCCGCAACTCGGACACGACGGTGGTCAGCCTCCGCTTCACCAACGTCGCCCTGCCCGAAGTGCAGGCCGAGTTCCCCTGGCCGGCTCCCACGCCAGAAGAGCCCCTGACGCTGGTCATGTGGGCCTACGCTGACGCTCGCGACGTGGCCGAAGCCCACGTGCTGGCGGTGGATGCCGAGATCGAAGAGTACGAGGCGTTCATGCTCGCCCAGCCTTCCAGCCGCTTCGCCGAGCCAACCATTGACATCATCAAGCGGAACTTCGGCGACCGGGTGGAACTTCGGGACGGGCTCGACGGCACCGCCAGCGTCATCAGCACCGCCAAGGCACAGAGTATGCTGGGCTGGATACCGCGCCACGATTGGAGGTGACCGGCTGAGCCGAATTCGCAGACCGAACGACGGTGTGAACCAAGTCTCACGCGTACTCAGTTTCATTCGAAATGTCATAGGACTTACGCAGTTGAGATTACAAGCTCGTCATTCCTGCGAAAGCAGGAATCCAAGTGTTTCATGGTGAACGAACCCGGAATAATGTTAACGATTTCGGTCACTGGATTCCCGCTTTCGCGGGAATGACGAATGTAAAAGGGCTCAACTGTGTAACTCCTATGTCATTGCGAGCGAAGCGTGGCAATCTCGACAGGGCATGGGACCCTGGTGCGGGAACGAGATCGCCATGTCGCGACCCTCCTCGCGATGACTAACTGGGTACGTGTGAGGAACCAAGTGCGTTGACCATCCGCGCCATCGCGGGTTACATTCAGGCCATCAAAATTAAAAGAATCTAAACCGCAATCAGACTACGGAGGAAAATGACCATGCCGTTTTACGAAAGAGGCTCCACGCGCATCTACTACGAAGAGGTCGGTTCGGGCTTCCCCCTGCTGATCGTCCCCGGCGGTGGCCTCAACTCCACCGTGGAGGGGTTGCGGACGTCGCATCCCTTCAACCCGCTGGCGGCCTTCAGCAACGACTTCCGCGTCATTGCCGCCGACCTGCGCAATGCCCCTCCGGGCCAGTCGACCGGCCCGCTGGAAATAGACCGACCCTGGGACGCCTACTCGGAGGACCAGTTGGGCCTGATGGACTACCTGGGCATCGACAAGTTCCTGGTCATGGGGTTCTGCATCGGCGGGCCGATGATGCACAACCTGCTCCGACTGGCCTCGGATCGCATCGTGGGGGCCTGCTTCATGCAGCCCAGCGGGTTCCGGCCGGAACTGCCGGACCTGTTCTACCAGAACAACATCGCCGGCTGGGGACCGCCCCTGTGCGAGAAACGTTCGGACATAACCATGGACATGGTGCATGACTTCTTAACGAACATGTACACCAACCGCGCCGACTTCGTTTTCACCGTTGACCGCGATTTCGTGCGCAACCTGCAAACCCCGATCCTGGTCGCGCCCGAGGACGTGCCGGCGCACCCCTATGCGGTCGCCAAGGAAGTCGCCGATCTCGCCCCGAACTCCGAGATGACCATCTATCCCTGGAAGGACTCCCAAGAGCACATCGACGAGGCCGTGGAGCACGCCCGTCGCTTCATGAAGACCCACGCACCCGTGGGCGCCGCCGCCTGACCACCGGCGCTGGTCTACCCATCTGGGCCCCGGTGTTCCGCCGACCAACCGACGCAGGCAGGAACACCGGGGCCTTTCGGCTACCCTTTTGCCCACTGTCATCGCGACCATTCCCTAATGTCATAGGAGTTACGCACTTGAAGCCACACGCCCGTCATTCCTGCGAAAGCAGGAATCCATTGACTTTATAGTGAACGGATCTGGAACACTATTGACAATTTCGGCCGCTGGATTCCCGCTTTCGCGGGAATGACGAGTGTAAAGGCGTCCAACTGCGTAAGTCCTATGTCATTGCGAGCGAAGCGCGGCAATCTCGTCGGGGTACCAGACGATGGTGCGGGAACGAGATCGCCACGTCGCTACGCTTCTCGCGATGACAAACTGGATCCGCATGAGCCAACCCCCCCAACCCTGTTAACCCATAGGAGCCTGCTTTGCCTGAAACCGCGGACGTGATCGTGATCGGTGCCGGCGTGGTCGGTTGCTCGGTCGCCTACTACCTGGCCCGGGAGGGCATCAAGGTGACCCTCCTTGAGCGGGAGGCCATCGGCAGCGGCGCTTCCGCCCACGCCACCGGTTCGCTCAGCCTGCTGGGCGCCGAGTTCTCCCCCGGCACTTCTTTCGAGATGGCCCGCGCCTCCTACGCCGAGTTCCACCAGCTCGTTCCGGAGCTTGAAGAGCCCACCGCGATGGACCTGCTCTACCAGCGCCGCCCGTCCCTTCGCCTGGCCCTGGACGACGGGGAGGTCGATCTGATCCGGGAGTTGATGGTCTGGCAGGAACCGCACGTGAGCATGCGCTGGATCGATGCGGACGAAGTCCGGGCCATCGAGCCGCGCCTCTCGCCGTCCATCATCGGCGCGATGTACGAGGACGAGTCCGCCCAACTGGACAGCTACCGCTTCAACCTTGCCCTGGCCCGCGGCGCCGAACTCAAGGGCGCGCAAATTCTCCACCGGGAGGTCACCGGCCTCATCACCAACGGGAACACTGTTTCCGGCGTCCGCACCGCGTCCGGCGATGTGCATGCCGACGCGGTGGTCGTGGCCGCCGGCACCTGGAGCCGCGCCTTCACTCCCTGGCTGGGCTTCCCCGTACCCGTGCGCCCCATGAAGGGAGAGCGGCTGTTGCTCAACTACCCCGGCGAGCCGCTGCCTGTACTCATCAGCTCGCCCCGGCGCGGCCACATGATCAGCCGCACCGATGGCCTCACCAGCGTGGGCAGCACCGGCGGCCGGGACTACGACCAGCGAGACCTTTTCGCGGGCGAGGAGTTCGACCGCCAGCCCACCGAATCCGCCCGGTTGGAACTGCTCCAGCGCGCCATCGACGTCCTGCCCGACCTGGAGCGCGCCGAACTGGTCCAGCAGTTGGCCGGCTCCCGTCCGCTGAGCCCCGACAGCAAGCCCATCATCGGTCCGGTACCGGGTTGGGATGGCATATACCTGGCCACCGGCCACACCACCAAGGGCATCCACCTGGGCCCCGTTACCGGCCGCATCATCGCCGACTACATCCGCCACGGTTCCACCCAGGCCGTCTCGGACATGACCGAGTTCCTGCCCGACCGGTTCGCGGATTTCGCCGACGACGACTTCCTCGTGGCCGCCCAGTCCGCAGAGGAATAATCCTTACTGGGCCGGATACTTCTCCAGCCACCAACGGGCGATGTCGATGCGGCGGGGCAGCCACACTCCCGGCTTGCTCTTCACATACTCGATGAACCGCCGCAGCGCCGCCGCCCGGGCCGGCTTGCCGATGATGCGACAGTGCAGCCCAACCGACATCATCTTGGGGTGGGTCGCCCCCTCGCGGTAGAGCGTGTCGAAGCAGTTGCGCGCCGCCTCGAAGAAGTCCATGGGCGTCGATAGCTGCCCGCGCCAGAACCCGTAGTCGTTGACCTCCAGCGAGTAAGGCACCACCAGCCACGGGTTGCCGTGCACCTGGGTGTAGTAGGGCAGGTCGTCGTTGTAGGCGTTGCAGTCGTAGACGAAGCCGCCTTCCTCTACCACGAGCTCACGGGTGTTCACGCTGGGACCGTAGCGGGTGTACCAGCCCAGCGGCCGCTCCCCGCAGGAACGCTCGATGGATGCCACCGCTTCGTGGATGGCCCGACGTTCCTCGTCGCGGGTCATCGTGTAGTACTCTTCCCATCGGTTGCCGTGGCCCATGACCTCGTGGCCCCGCCGCACGATCTCCCGCCCCACCTCCGGGTTGCGCTCCAGCGCCAGCGCGCAGGCGAAGATGGTCCCGTCTATGCCGTACTCGTCCAGCATGTCCAGGATGCGCCAGACACCGACCCGGCTCCCGTACTCGAAGAAAGACTCGTTCGCCAGGTCCCGCTCGCCCCGGGCCACCGGCGACGGCGACTCGCCCACCGTCTCGCCGTGCGGATCGCCGTCCAGTATCGAATTCTCGGAACCCTCCTCGTAGTTGAGGACGAAAGACACGGCGATGCGGGCGTCGTTGGGCCACTCCGCCGCCGGCGGGTTGGGGCCGTAGCCGATCAGGTCGCGTTGAGTCATGAGATAACTCCTTGTCTTATTCTCAGAATCTGGGCATCACTTCCTTGGCGAACAGTTCCATGGATCGCATCACCTTCGCGTGTTCCATGTGCCCGAAGGACATGCTGGCGCCGAAATATCCGATGCCGTGCTCGTCCCGCAGCCGTTCGATTCGCCGCACGCAGTCGTCCGGCGTGCCGAAGTACACGGTGCCCTCCAGCTCCGACTCGTAGCTGGCCGGCTCGGAGGGGCGGATGCGACGCCATTGGTCCAGGTCCACGTTGATCTCGTCGCCCCGGGTCAGCGTGCGCCGGTAGGTCGCCAGGTCCCGCACCCAGGTCAGCGACTGCCGCGGGTACTCCCGCGCTGCCTTTTCATCCTCGTCCAGGTACACGAACCGGAAGTAGGGCATATCCGCCACGGACAGGTCCTTGCCGGCGGCGGCGCATCGTTCGGCGTAAAGCGAGAACAGCCCCAGGTTGTCGGCCTCCGGCGTCGAGAAGCTGGTCAGGATGGGCAGGTCCCGCTCGACGGCCACGTCCACGCTGGCCGGCGTCCGCGACACCGCCATGTACACCGGCGGATGCGGCTTCTGCACGGGCGACGGCGCGATGGTCAGGTCTTGCACCTGGTAGAACTCGCCCTGGTAGGAGAAATCCTGCTGCGTCCAAAGGCCCAGGATGATGTCCAGCGCCTCCTGGGTGCGCACGTCCCGCGTGTCCATGTCGATGTTGAAGTTGCCGTACTCGTAATCCGCCGAGCCGCGCCCGACCCCGAAGTCCAGCCGGCCGTGGCTCAGCACGTCCAGCATGGCGCTTTCCTCGGCCAGGAAGATGGGGTTGTAGAAGGGCAGGACGCTGACGCCGGCCCCGATGCGTATCTTCTTCGTGCGGGCGGCGATGTGGGTCAACAGCGGCATCAGCGACGGGCAGATCCCGTACCGGCTGGAGTGGTGCTCCGCGATCCACATCGAATCGAAGCCCAGCTCCTCGGCATACTCCACCTGCTCCAGCATCTCGCCGAAGATGCGGCTCTGGGCGCTGACCTCCGGTTCCGTCCAGGAACCGAGCAAAAACAGGGCAAACTTCATGACGGACGCGGCCCTCCTTCAAGCTAACTGCCTGGGATTGTACAGGTCTTGAGAAGGGTGTGCTGCGCCCGGACCGCTACGGCGAGCACAACATCCACGAGAACCGGCCCGGCCCTCTGTCCCTGCGCTCCGGCACCCTGGTGTACGCCACTTCCTTCAAAGCCGGCATCCACGTCTTAGACACCACCAACCCCTTCCAGCCCCAGGACGTCACCTACTACATCCCCAGCATCCCCGAGGGCACCGACACCAACGGCATCAACGACGTCCAAGTGGACGAAAACTGTATTGTCTGCGTGGTGGATCGGCTGCGGGGAGGGTTTTATATTTTGGAGCCGAACGTGTGAGTAATATTCACCCTACACTGGCGACGATTTCTACGGGATCAGCTATCGAACCAGTGTGGCTTTGTCTACTGGCAGCATAGACGCGTGAGTAGCACTAGCAGTCGTCGCAACAAAGTTGCTGGTACCTTGCAGGCTGCGAAAATCCTGATTGTCAGTTTTATTTTAGCGTCCTGTGTTCACTGTGGGGAGCGGCAACCCGGACCTAACCGTCAGCGACCTGGATGCTCGAATGACCTGCCTGAGTTCAATTCAACGGCCAAGTTTTGACAGCCAATTCGGCCAATCGTTGCTGCCTTTGTTCAATTTCGGTAGATCCCCATTTGTTATGGGCTGCTATTTCCCTAGTGAGGCGGTAAGTCGATAACCCGTAAGTATCCTTTTTTTCGTCGAAGGCATCGTTGCCAATGTCGCGATTAGGAGTCTCCGCTAGTAGCGTCATATTGCCAAGCCGCCTGTAATAAGTCGAATGCACGGCTGGCTCTACGGAAGGCCAGTTCTCACCCGGGCTCTGCGGCAAAATATGCTCTAACGTGATCACCCTGTCATCGTTCGGTATCCACTCGGGTTCCGGATCATCACGGTAGGTGCGCTCTAGTGAGCGCAGATAATACCTGGCCAATCTGTGATTGGCAACAGTCGCGTTAGCGAAAGCTAATTCGAAAGCGGTGTCGTTCGGCAAAATGGGTTCCAATTGTGCAGTCAAGTCATCAGCGGTTCCGACTTCTTTCGCGGTAACTTTCCTCGCTACTTCTGCCAGCCCGCTTTCGACTCTGCCAGACCTGGCACCACCAGCTATCAGCAACCTAACAGACCAAGACACGAACCGACGGAAGGTGTTTTCTACTTCTGCGGGAGCAAAACTCCGGACGACTGAAAGCATTAGCGGACGTAGAGGAGTAACCCTCAATAGCAGCAGGGTTTCGACGTGCTGTCTAACACGTAGAGAGTTCGCTGACCACCTCTGGTGCGTCGGGATTTGTATCGCGACATAATCACGAGCAGCAGAGCTTAGAGCGTCCAAGAACTCTATCGCAGGAGCTCTACCTCGGACGCTCTCCCGCACTTTTTCTAAGACATCCTTTTCCCGGACGTGACCATGAATCGAGATCAGAAGGTGCCGCAAATAATTTATTGCGACATCGTCGTCATCCAAGGCTTCTAACGTTCCGTTCATCGACGCCCATCTCTCTTGAGCTTCATCGATCCGGCGGTCGGTCTCGGAAAACAGATAGTTTTTCACCAAGTCCGACTGGGATACTTTGAGCCCACGATCATTGAGGGTTTCGAACATGACGTAGGCGTTCATGTCGTCTGGAACTGTCAGCAGGATGACTTGAACCGACTGTTCAATGAAATCGATCCATGTGTTCAGGTGGTCATTCTTAGTGGAATCTCCAAACGGTCGGAGGATGTCTGCTACGTGCGACTCCGCGAGTGTAGCTGCACGATCGATCAGACTGTGCGAAGGCACTTGCGGCGATACGCTCTGTCGCGCGGTTTGGTCGGGCCTTTCCAGCACACGCCGCCGGAAAAAATCGTGATCCGTAACGTTAAGGTGGAGCCGTGGGTCAATCTCCCTAGTGCCACGCACGAACGTGTACAAGAAGTCTTCCAGATCTCTCACCATCAACTCATCATTTCTTATGTGAAAGTAGTCACGAAATGCGGCGAGCAAGATGCTCGTTGTAGCCAGCCTTTGTTGACCGTCTGCAATCTCTAGGGTGCCCGCTTTGCCGTTGGTGAGGACGATTGTACCCAAAAAATAAGATTGCTTACGCGAGTCTATTGCTGCGGCCAAATCGTGGAAGAGGTCTTCCACGTGCCTGTCCTCCCAAGAGTACTCACGTTGATTCAAAGGCACTACCAAGCGATTTCTTTTCAAGGCGGTGCCAATGCCGACAGTCTCGAAATCCATTAGGCTGTTGAATCGGGCCATGAGAACCCCTCCAAGTCTCATACGCGCTCAGGACGATGAGGGTACGTTTGAGGTGCGCATAGTATAACAGAGCCCGGGTGTTCAGGCGGGTGACGCAATGCGTCGCCTGTGTGGTTCCACGGCGTGCAAGCCTAACGACCCCTGAGTACGCACTCGTCCAAAATAGGCTCGGCCTAAGCTCAGCAGTTCACACCCCCAGGTCGCCACATCTCGATGATTTGCTAGGCACAGCCCATCTACACTCCCCGCCGCCATCGCCGAGAATAGGAGCAGCGTTGTGTAGGTAGGTGCGGTCGGGACAAACACCGCCACACCTACGATTTCGCCAGGAATATTGAGGCGATTACGCCTCACCCCATCACCCGGCGGAACAGCGCCAGCGCGTTCCCCCCGGCGATCTTGCGCACGTCATCGTCGGAATACCCGCGGGCGATCAGGCCGCGGATGATGTTCTTGCCGTCGGCGGGGGACTCCAGGCCGTCCACGTAGCGCGCCGGCGTGGGCCCGGGGCGACCCATCACGGACTCGCCGACGCCTACCGAGTCGCCGATGCTGGTGTCGGTGCCGATGGCAACGTGGTCGATGCCCACCAGGTTGACCATGTAGTCGTAGTGGTCCAGAACGCACTCGATGCTCTGCTCCGGGTCGTTGCTGAGGCGGTTGGGCACGGCGGTGATCCCGATGACGCCGCCCTTGCGGGCGCAGGCCAGCAACTCCTCGTCCCGGCGCAGCCGCCGCGCCTGGAAACTGTGGCTGGCCAGCGTGTAGGAACCGTCGTGGCTGAAGGTCACCGGCGTCTCCGACGCCTCGATGGCGTCCATGGCGGTGCGGAATGATGCATGGGACACGTCAACCACCATGCCCAGATCGTTCATCCGCTGCACCACCTCCAGCCCGAAGTCGCTGAGCCCGCCGTCGTTGCGCTCGAAGATGCCATCCCCGATGAACGCCTTGCGGCTGTAGGTGAGACCCGCCAGCCGTATCCCCGCGTTGTACAGCACGTCCACCAGGTTCAGCTCGTTGCCGATGGCCAGGTGCTCCACCGTGGGGAAAAATCCCACCTTGCCCCGGCTCTTGGCCGCCTCGATCTCGTCCGCAGTGCTGACCTGCAGCACATCATCGTTTTGTGAGATGTCCGAGATCATCATGCTGACCTCCTCCAGCAGGTCGGCGAAGCGGATGAAGGACATCTCGTTGGTGTGCACCATCCCGCGAAAGACGTTGGCCGTACCCACGGCGGTGAAGCCCCCGGCCCGCACCGCGTCGTAGCCCCAGAGGTAGCGGTCGCTGCGCAGGTACTCCCAGTACTGGCTGAAGTCCTCCGGAATCACCATGGGATGCTGGTGGAGGTCGATCATGATCGACTCTTCCATCAGGCGTTGGAACCGGAGTTCCTGCTGGGCGTCCAGCGGCACGGTCATCGAGGGCACGCGCCCCACCTGGCTGACGAAATGGAACCGTCCTGGCGTCATGATGCAACTCCCTTTGCGGCAATCCTCACGCGCACCCACTTTGTCATCGCGAGGAGCGCAGCGACGTGGCGATCTCGTTCCCGCGGCGGCGTCCGTCGTCCTGACGAGATTGCCGCGCTGCGCTCGCAACGACAATTTCCGCGAACCTGGGTGCGCGTGAGGCGGTGGCCGCGCGGGCATAATTGGACGGATTATACAGGGCCTTCCTCAGCCCACAGTGGTAGGATCAACGGACGACGACTCCGGCCGCAAACCTGGCGGCGCATCGACCCGGCGCTGTCATCGGTTGGTTGAGTTAACCAGTGCGCAATCAGCGAGGACCAGCATGGCTGAAATCTACACCCTGGGCGCCGGAACCCCCACGCCCACGCCAACCCGCTTCGGCAGTTCCCACGTGCTCAAGCTGGGCGACCAGCACCTGATGTTCGACTGCGGGCCGGCCACCACGCACAAGCTGGTCAAGGCCGGCCTGTTCCCTACTCAGGTGGACTACCTCTTCTTCACGCACCACCACTTCGACCACGACATCGACTACCCCTGCTTTCTACTGTGTCGGTGGGACCAGAGCGTCGGCAGGGAGAACCAGTTGCAGGTTTTCGGACCCGACCTGACCGAGAAGATCACCGAGGGCATCATCGGCGAAAACGGCCTCTTCGCCCACGACTGGAAGGCCCGGGTCAACCACCCTCTCAGCCAGGCGGTATTCGTCAACCGCGGAGGCACGCTGCCCCGGCCGGCGCCGTCGGTATCGGCAACCGACGTGGGACCGGGCAAGGTGTTCAGCGGGCCAGACTGGGAAGTCACCGCCGCGCCCGCCGAACACGTCCAGCCCTATCTAGACTCGCTGGCCTACCGCGTCGACACCCCCGACGGCAGCGTCATTTTCACCGGCGACACCCAGCCCTGCGACACGGTGACGGAGCTTGCCCGGGGCGCCGACATGATGCTCTGCATGTGCTGGGACGACCAGGCGGTGATGGACAGCAACGGCGAGGCCGGCGGCCAGTGCGGCACCACCGGCGCGGCCCGCATGGCCCAGGCCGCCGGCGTGAAGAAACTGGTGCTCGTCCACATCGGCCCGCACCTCTCGGGCCACGGCCCCATGGAGCAGGGCATCGGCGACATCAGCCGCATCTACGACGGCGAAATCGTTTTCTCCGAAGAGCTGATGCGGATTGCGCTGTAGGCCTGCTGCAAATCAAACCCCAGCCCCACGATTGCCACGCTTCGTCATTGCGAGCGGAGCGTGGCAATCTCGCCAGCGTGGCTGCAACCCTGCGGACATGGCATCACCAGCAAAGCGAACATGCGCAAGAAGCAGGGAATCGCGTTAACCGGGAGCATTCCAATCCGACAACAAGGTGGCATGGACCCCGGAACCGGCGACGCGCCTGACCAAAGCGTGGTCTGAGGTAATCAGTGGCACGCTCTCACGGACGGCCAACGCGCAGAACAATGCATCGTACACCGTGATGCCGTTGTCCGCGGCGATGGTCAACGCGCTTTCCACCAATTCTGCGTCGGGCACCAACCGTATTGACAGGTTTCTGAGCGCGGCAAACGATGCGGCGGCCTCTTCAGATAGGCCGTTGCAACTGCTTCCAAAGCACGTTCGCAGATTCAACCAGGATGTATTGCGGAGCTATCAGGTCCACCACGCCGGCGCGGTGTAACGCTACAAGCCTTTCCGCTACTGACGAGTCTTGCTCGGGCAGGACGTACTTAACCAGCGCGCTGGTGTCAACGACATGGGTCGTCAACGGGACCTATCCTCTCTGACCAGGCCGACGGAGCTGGCGAGATTTCCCTCCAAACGCGCTGCGACCCGCTCCCGGAGAGCCCTGGCTTGCCGTATGTCCTCGAACGCCAGATCCTTAGCTATTCGGTTCTCGAGTTCTCGATCAGACAACGGCTTGGCGTTAATCCCTGCTTTGGGGATTTCCAACTCCACCAGGACTCGTTGGCCATCCGGCAAATCAGGGTCGCCTTCCAATTCGATCGTCAAGCCTTTGACAATACCATGCAGTTTCATTGCGGCCTCGTTTACGCGCGCTGATTCTCGCCCGCTATAGTTCCCATCGTCAGGCATCGGCAGCGATTTGTCCACACGCTCCGCTAGAGCGGGTACGAGCGACATACCCCACTATCGGAACACCTGGATTACTCACTGATGCTGTACACGCGCATGGCGGTGTCATGGAACAGCGCCGTCCGCTCTGTGGCCGAGTAGCCGGCTGACAGGCGCTTGAACGAGTTGAAGAGGACATTGTAGGAGTAGGACGGCTTGTCCACCGGGAAGTTGCTCTCGAACATGCAGCGGTCCGGCCCGAACTGCTCGATGCAGTAGTTCATCAGCGGCCCCAGAGTTCCGGCCAGCTCTTCCGAGCCGATGGGAGTGTCCCGCTGGTCCCAGTTATAGCCGTAGCGGACCTGTCCCACACCGCCCAACTTGATCACCACGTTGGGACACTGGGCCACCTCGGCCACGCCACGCCGCCACGCGGGGAGCACCTCGTCATCCCGGTTGGCGTAGGGACCAACGCGCACCAAGCCGCCGATGTGGTTCAGCACGATGGTCAGGTCGGGAACGGCGCGGGCGAATTCAGCCAACTCGGGCAACTGCGGGTGGTACAGCGAGTTCTCCAGCACCAGTCCCATCTCGGCCATCACCCTCGCGCCGGCCCGGTAGCCATCGGTGGACAAAGCACCTTGGATGTCGCGTTGCACCAATTCAGGGCTGGCGTCCCATCCGGTGGAGTGCCGGACGCCGCGGAATCGCCCGGGACTGGCAGCCACCATCGCTTCCAGCACCGGACGGACCCCTTCACCCAGCTTCAGATCCGCGTGCCCCATGATGGCCGCGGCGGCTTTCGTGGGGCCGTGGCTGCCGGTGGCAGACTCCTCCGCGATGGTCTCGATATATTCCACCTCTCCCACCGGCCGCATCTCCTCCGGCCCGTCCGGCCGGTATTCGCACCGAACCTCGATGAACACCGTTGACGTGACGTTGTGCCCGCTGCCCACGTCGGCGGTCAGCTCGGGCAGCAGGTACCGCTGGTACGCGGGAGGCTCCGGGCGCGATACCCAGAAGTGATGATGCGTGTCGCAAATCGGCAGGTCCGGCTCCAGGGTTTCCTCGACGGTTTGCGCCAGCCAGTCTTCGCCTTTCAGTACCATGTCGTCCCCCTCGGTGATGTCGTCGCGTCCGATACTACCACGGGCGATTTTGCGTTTGGACACCTATGGGGAATGTTCGGACACGTCTACCTTCCACCACTCAAAAGGGGTACCAGCCGCCGCCGTTGTGCCTATAATGGCCGCCAACATCGAGCCGGACGTCAAGCCGCGCGTGGTGCGCGCTACAGGAGGCGACATGGCAGTCTTGAAAATTGAAGGCGTGACCCACTGGTCGATCCCCGTGAACGACCTGAACGAAGCCGAAGCATTTTACGGAGAACTGCTGGGCCTCGAGCCCAAGGGCCGTCTGGGAAACAGCGTTATGTCGTGTTTCAACGTCGGCGACCACAACATCCTGCTGTGCGAGCGCTCCAGCGCAGTCGACGGAACGCAGGCCGATAACGGCGGCGCGCACCACTCGTTCACGGTGTCGCCCGATATCTTCGACGTCGCCTGCAAGGAATTCCACCAGCGGGGCATCAGGATCGACCACCTGACCTACCGCGCCCAGGGCTTCTTCACCGGCCGCGAGCTGTACTTCTTCGACCCCAGCGGCAACCGGCTGGAACTGCGCGACCCCACCTGGACGGCTGGTATGCCCGAGCCGTCGTTTGAAGAGCTGGCCGGCGCCTAGCCGGGCACGCTGTCGTCGGGCACTGCGCACACTTTCGGAGGGAGCGGGTCATGAGCCTGGAAGACATCGAGCGCCGGCTGCGGGTCGTGGAGGACATCGAGGAGATCAAGCGTCTCAAGGCCCGCTACTGCGCCTACTGCGACGACCAATACGACGCCGACGGCATCGCCAGCCTGTTCGTCGAGGACGCCATCTGGGACGGCGGCATACGCGGCCGAGCCGAGGGACGGGAGGGCATCCGCAACTTCTTCGTCAACGCGCCGAACCGGCTGCCCTTCGCCGTGCACATGGTGATGAACCCCATCATCGAGGTGAACGGCGACACGGCCACCGGCATCTGGTACCTGTTTCAGCCGTGCACCTATGCGGACGGAAACCGGGCCGTATGGGGCTCGGCCAGATACGACGAGGAGTACGTCAGGGTCGATGGCGTATGGATGTTCAAACACCT
Source organism: Dehalococcoidia bacterium (assembly GCA_022827095.1). Lineage (GTDB taxonomy): Bacteria > Chloroflexota > Dehalococcoidia > Lucifugimonadales > UBA3495 > Bin87. Next base: position 199,255 of record JAJDTP010000019.1, on the reverse strand, counting down.
GAGGTTGACGTCAAACTTCTGGACCCCCTTCGACCAGGGTTGGGTCGAGGCCCAATTCGTGTAGCATCGTCCGCCCCAGTAAACTGGCCAGCGGCGACGCCTGCCGCCAACGTCAGCACTCTTCTCAACACAAGAAACTCAATTAGATCATCCTGCGGACGGTGAGACATGCGAACTGGGGCGGATTACAAGCAGAGCCTGCACGACGGGCGCGACGTCTGGGTGCTGGGCGAGGGTCGCGTGGAAGACATCACCACCCACCCGTCCACCTCGGCCATGGTGGAGGAGTACGTAACCTGGTACGACCGTCACTTCGACCCCGACTGGCAGGACACCCTACTGACCAAGCCGGACGGAAAGGGAAACCGCCAGCCCGTCCTGCTCACCCCGCCGGAAACCACCGACGATCTCAGACACCTGGGCAAGGCGATCAGCGCAACCCATTTCGCCGGCGGCGGAAACGTCACCCACACCCCGGCCTACGGCGCGTTGATCTCCCTGGGGCTGTTGAACGTCCTTTCGAGGGTGGACGAATCCACCGAGGAAATCGAGGTGGCTCGGGACTACCTGGCGTCGCTGCCAAAGGGCGGCCGGTTCCTCACCTACGCCGGCGGCGGACCGCTCATCGGCGCTCGCCTCCGACCGGACGAGAACGACCGCGCCGCCATGCGCCTGGTCAGCGACACCGCCGACGGTATCGTGATCAGCGGCAAGATCCAGATGCACACCAGCACGGCCTTCGCCGAGGACCTCCTGGTGTCCACCCGGAACGACATGCCGCCCGGCAGCGGCAAGTACCCCTGGTTCATCGTGCCGGTGAACGCTCCGGGCCTCAAGGTCGTCACCCGGCGGCCGGCCGCCCGGCACAAGAACCCGTTCCTGTCCCCGTTGAGCGGCCGGTTCGACGAGCTCGATTCCATGGTCTGGTTCGACAACGTCTTCATCCCCCGCAACCGGGTTTTCGGCGGTGAGCCGGCCAACCGGAACCGCCGCCACGGGCTGGTGTCCTGGATGCTCTGGCACCACAGCTACGGCTGGCTGGCCAAGGCGGAACTGACCCTGGGCCTTGCCCTGGCCCTGGCCGAGATCATGGGTCTCAAGGACAACCCGCAGACCATTGAGCAGCTTGTCGAGCTGACCGTCAACGTCCAGACCACCCGCACCTGCATGGCCGCGGCGGAGCTGGAACCGGAAACGACGGCCAGCGGATACGTCCTACCCAACCAGGTCCACGTGGCCGCCGCCGGCGTCAACACCCTCCGGGTCCGCCAGCGCATGGGCGAAATCCTGCGCGGCCTGCCCGGTTCGTCGCTGATTAACGCCCCGGCCGACACCGACTTTGAAGACCCCACTATGGCCGCTGAGCTGGAAGACGCTTTCGGCGGTGGCGGCTACACCGCCATGCAACGGGCCGCGTTGCTCCAGCTCGCCTGGGACCAGGTGTCATCGGGCCTGGACGGACGCGAGGCGGCCTTCGAGCTCCACGCCAGCGGCGGGCTGGATGCGTGGCGCCACCAACTGGCGGCCTGGTTCGACCGTCACAACGAACTGGCCAACAGCGTCCACGATCTCGTCCAGATGGACCTGCCGCACATGGACCTGTCCAGCCTCCAGGAGGTCGCCCCGCCACCGCGCCGGATACCGCAGGTCAATACGGTAGCACCCAACCCGTAGTCGAGCGACGACACGCACAGGCAGGTCAACCATGGGACAGATGGACGGAATGGTCGCGATCGTCACCGGCGCCAGTCGGGGCCTGGGGCGGGCCATAGCCAAAGCGTATGCGGAGGAAGGCGCGGGCGTGGTCATCTCGGCGCGCAGCCAGTCTCCCACGGGTCTGGCCGGCACCCTGGAAGAAACGGCGAACGACATCAGGGATGCCGGCGGCGACGTCTTCGCCGTCAGTTGCGACGTGACCGACGAAGCGCAGGTCAACGATATGGTCCGCAAGGCGGTGGACCAGTACGGCCGCATCGACGTGCTGTTCAACAACGCCGGCATGATGGTGCTGGGTGAGACGATCATGGACATCGACGCCCCTCGCTGGGAACAACTGATGCGGATCAACGTCAACGGCCCCTATCTGTGCAGCCGGGCCGTGCTCCCGACCATGATCGAACAGCAGCGCGGCAGCATCATCAACATCGGTTCGCGGATGGCCACCGACCCCAACCAGGGCGGCGGCGTCCTCTACAGCGCCAGTAAAGCGGCAGTCCACATGTTCAGCTACTGCCTGGCGGACGAGGTGCGCGAGCACAACATCGCCGTGAACATCCTCAGCCCCGGCGGCCTGCGCAGCGAGGGCTCGGCGGCCATCCCGTGGACCCAGCGCGACTGGCATGAGCGCGTGGACCCCAGCGCCATTGGCCCGCTGGCCGTGTACCTGGCCCTGCAGGACGCCAGCACCTTCACCGGCCAGTTGGCGTCGCGGTTCGACTTCGGCACGACGTGGGGGCCGAGCATCGAGCCGTAACCTCCTTTCACTACGCGATCGTCGCACCGCACACCTCACGCATACCCGGTTTGTCATCGCGAGGAGTGCAGCGACGTGGCGATCTCGTTCCGGCGGCATCCGTTGCACCGGCGAGATTGCCGCGCTTCGCTCGCAATGACCGTTCCGCCAAAAGTGGGTGCGCGTAGGGCCGCACACTTGTTGACAACCCCGGGCGACGCATCTAGCCTAGCCCAATCTGCCAAGCTACACCGGGGGAACGGGTGACCCTATGGATATCAAAGACCTGATCATCGACGACCGCGAACGGGGCGTTTTCCGAGTCCACCGGTCATCCATGACCTCCGACGACTTGTTCCAGCGGGAACGGGAGCTGATCTTCAGCCGGTGCTGGATTTATCTGGGGCACGAGTCGGAGGTGGAAAACCCCGGAGACTACCGCCGCCGCACGGTTGCAGGACGGCCGCTGTTCTTCGCCCGGGGTCGGGACGGCCAGGTACGCGTATTCCTCAATTCCTGCCCCCACCGGGGCGCGCTGATCTGCCGGCGCGACGCGGGGAATACCGAAGTCCTGCAGTGCTTCTACCACGCCTGGTCCTTCAACACTAACGGCGAGCTGATCGGCGTCCCGGACCAAGAAGCGTACGGCCCAAACTTCGACCGGGACGAGCTTGGCTTGAAGCAACCGCCGCGCGTGGAAAGCTATCGCGGCTTTTACTTCGTCAACTTCAACCCCTACGCCGAAGACCTGGTCACCTATCTGGCCGGAGCCAGGGAGTACCTCGACCTGATCATGGACCAGTCCGAGGAAGGAATGCGGATGGTCGCCGGCTCCAACAAGTACACCATGAAGGCCAACTGGAAACTCCTGGTGGAAAACAGCCTCGACGGATACCACCTCGTACCCACGCACCAGACCTACCTGGACTACATCAGCGGCCTGGGCTCCGACGACAGCGGCCAGACGGCAGCATCCCGCATCGTCGGCAAAGCGCGAGCCCTTGGCAATGGTCATTGCGTGATCGAATCCCCCGTCCGCAACGGCCGGCCCATCGCTCACTGGCACCCGCTGTTCGGCGAGGAGGCACGGGAGCCTATCGCACAGGTCCGCCAGCGGCTGGTGGATAAGTACGGCGAGGAACGCACCTTCCGCATGGCCGATACCTCCCGCAACCTGATCATCTATCCCAACCTGGTGATCAACGACATCATGGCCATCACCGTCCGGTACTTCGAACCGCTTGCCCCCGACAACATGGAGGTCACCGCCTGGCATCTCGTGCCACGAGAGGAGTCGGAGTCCATGCTGGCCACCCGCCTGGACAGCTTCCTGACCTTCCTGGGCCCCGGCGGCTTCGCCACGCCCGACGACGTGGAGGCCCTGGAGTCCTGCCAGATCGGTTTCCGCGCCACGGAAACCGAATGGTCCGATATCTCCCGCGGCATGCTCCGGCCCGCCAAGTCCACCGACGAACTCCAGATGCGCGGGTTCTGGCGGCAATGGCACGCCAACATGCAGGGCCATAGCCACACCAACGTGCAGGACGCGCCCGTCGAGGAAGCGGAAGCCGCGCTGGCTCTGGCAGACGACTGACCCTCGCGCCATCAGGTGAACCATGACCACCACCAACCAACCCACTTTGCGCGAACAGGTGGAGGACTTCCTTTTCCGCGAAGCTGCCCTCCTGGATGACTGGCGCCTGGACGACTGGGTGGACCTTTTCACCGAAGACGCCCGGTACATCGTGCCCACCACCGACCTGCCGGAGGGAGACCCCAAGCGCGACCTGGTGTTCATTGACGACGACATCACCCGCTTGCGCGCCCGCGCCGTGCGGTTGAACTCCCGCCACGCCCACCGCGAGTATCCCTGGTCCCGTACCCGGCGGTTCATTTCCAACGTGCGGGTGACGGAAACCGACAATGGCGAGCTTGCCGTGAACTCCAACGTGCTGGTCTACCGGTTCCGCGCCGGCGAGGGCGCTCCCTACGTCGGCAGCATTGAGTACATCCTGCGTCGGGATGGAGACGATCTGAAAATCGCCTACCGCCGCGCGGTGCTGGACCTGGAAGCCCTATCCTGGCACGGCGCAGTCAGCATCATCTTCTGAGGCGAATGGCAATTTTGTCAGAAGCAGGATTTTCAAGATTGGGGGAAAGCAATCCTGGAAATCCTGAAATCCGGCAAATCCTGCTTCTGACGAATCCCGGCAACTATCTTCATTCCACGCGGTAGAGGTTAACGTTTGAAACTCGAAGGTAAAACGGCGCTGGTCACCGGCACCAGCCCCAACATCATGGGCGGCATCGCTGAGGAACTGGCCCGCGCTGGCGCCAACTTGGTCTGCGTGGACATCCGCAAGGAGTACGCGGAGAAGTGCGCCGCGTCCATCGTCGCCGAGGGGCGCGACGCCATGGGCGTCGTCTGCGACGTGACGGATGAGGACCAGGTGGTCGCCGCCATCGCTCAGGCCGCGGAACGCTTCGGCGGCATCGACATCCTGGCCAATGGCGCCGCCCTGTTCAACTTCAAGGGCGTGCTGGACATGCCCCTGGACGAGTGGCGACGCCAGACCGACATCATCCTCACCGGCGCGTTCCTGTTCACCAAACACGTCGCCCACCAGATGATCCAGCAGGAACGCCAGGGCAACATCATCAACATCATCTCCACTGCTGGACACCAAGGCGAGCCCGGCAACGTGGGCTACGGCACCGCCAAGGCCGGGCTACTCAACTTCACCCGCTCGGTGGCCATGGAACTGTCCCGCTACGGCATCCGGGTCAATAGCCTGACCCCGACCGCCACCAACGCGACGGAGGGTCGGGAACGCGCCGAAAGGTGGGGCGTGGAATGGCCGCGGCCACGCGGGGGACAGCGCGCCGCCGGACTGCTGCCGGATGCCAGCCGGGGCGCTCCCCTACTCCGGCTGCCCGGCCCGTCGCACTACGGCAAGGCGGCCGTCTTCCTGGCTTCCGACGACGCCGAGATGATCACGGGGTTCGACCTGCGCGTGGACGCCGGCGCGGTCTCGAAGTACTGGATCTGGTCTCCGGGAGACGCGTAGTCCCGGCCCGGCCGGCGCGTCAGCCGGCTTTGAGCTCCACTAGCGTGCGGTCCACGTCCTCTGCCTCCAGGGAAAGCCGCTCCCACTCGTCCCACAGCGACTGCTCCTCTTCCTTGAGCATCCGGTACCGCTCGCCGGTATCCTCAAGCTCGGCCCGGTCTTCGAACTGATCGGGGTTGGCGAACATGGTTTCCAGTTCCGACGTCACGGCTTCCCGCTCGGTGATGGCCGCGCCGATTTCGTCGATCCGCGTCGCCAGTTGGCGGGCCTTCCGACTCAGCGCGCGCTCCTCTTCTTCCCTGGCGGTCAGGGGTCGCCGCGAGCGTCGCCGGCCCGAGCCGTTTTCCGAAGGCGTCGAGATCTCGTGCTTTGCGGTTATGGCGGCGGGTTTCGCTTCCGCCTCCTGCTGCTTGCGATACAGGTAGCCGTCGTAATCGCCCGGATAGACCCGAGGCAACCCGCCGTCGATCTCGATGACCTTGTTGGCCACCTGGCGGATCAGCGTGCGGTCGTGGGTCACCAGACAGATCGAGCCCCGGTAGTCGCCCAGGGCGTCGGCAAGAATCTCCCGCGACGTGATGTCCAGGTGGTTGGTGGGTTCGTCCATGAGCAGGAAATTGCTGGGCTGCAGCAGCAATTTGGCCAGCGCGACCCGCGCCTTTTCGCCACCCGACAACACGGATATGGGCTTGAGGATATCGTCGCCGCTGAACAGAAAGCCGCCCAGCGTGGTGCGCAGGTTCTGCTCCGATTCGGACGGCGCGGCCTCCCGCAATTCTTCGAGGGCGGTGTTGTCGGCGTGCAACAGGTCGAGGACATGCTGCGCGTAGTAGGCGGTGATCACGTTGTGGCCGAGCCGGCGCTGGCCCTGATCGATGGGCAGCACGCCGGCGAGGATTTTCAGCAACGTCGACTTGCCGGCGCCGTTGGGTCCGACCAGTGCGACGCGGTCGCCACGTTCCAGCGTCAGGTTCAAGCCGCGATACACCACGTTGTCGCCGTAGGATTTATCTACCTGGTCCAGCCTGATGATGTCGGAACCGCTGCGTGGCGGCTCGGGGAACGTGTAGTTGACCTTGCGGGTCGCCCGGGGCAGCTCGATGATCTCGATCCGTTCTAATTGCTTCAGCCGGCTCTGCACCTGCCTCGCCTTGGTGGCCTTGTATCGGAACCGCTCGACGAATCGCATCTGCCGCTGCATCTCGCGTTCCTGACGGGCGGCGGCCGCCTGCTTGAGTTCCAGCGCGCGCTCCCTGGCGACCAGGTATTCGTCGTAGTTGCCGTGATGGTGCACCACCTCTCCCGGCTCGATGGCCAGGATCCGGTTGGCTACCGTGTTCAGAAAGGCGCGGTCGTGGGACGTTATGATCACGCCGCCGGGAAACGACGAGAGGTACTTCTCGAACCACAGGTTGGCCTCGAGGTCCAGATGGTTCGTCGGCTCGTCCAGCAGCAGGACATCCGGATTGCGGAACAGCAGGCGAGCCAGTTCGGCGCGCATGATCCAGCCGCCGCTGAACTCGCGCATGTCCCGGGAAAAATCACGGTCCTTGAACCCCAGGCCCGACAGGATCGCCTTGGCCTCGTGGTCCCGGTCGGCCCCGCCGGCGGCTTCCAGTTCCCCGTCCAGTTGCGACAGCCGGTTCATCAACTCCTGCTGATTCGCCGGGTCGGCGGCCAGGGACAGGGCATCTCGCGTGTCTGCAATCTGGTCCGTCAGCGCGACCACTTCGGCGTCGGCGGCCAGCACCTCCTCCAGCAGCGACCGGCCCGCGAACGAGCCCGGCTCCTGTTTCAGATACCCAACCGTCGTGTTGCGCCGTCCGGCAATGGAACCCGAATCCGGCAGGGTTTCGCCGGCCAGGATATCCAGCAGCGTCGTCTTGCCGGAACCGTTGGCGCCGATCAGGGCGATGCGGTCGCCGGCCGCCGTAGAGAGGTTCAGCCCGCTGAACAGAGTGCGTTCAGAGTAGGCCTTGCTGAGATCGGATGCGACGAGCATGGGCAGGCAACAGCGGAGAATTCGGCCGTCAATCGCAGACCGGGCAGGGCGGCGTCAGATTGACCTCACCGCACACGCTGAAATCGCGCCCACCACCACCGGCGGCGGGCGCTGTATTCACAAAGGGGATTGCGGTCGGTCTAGTCTTCGCGGATGTCTTCGCCGCCGTCCACACGGAACCCCACGCCCAGCTTGACCTGGTACCAGTTGGCGCGCCCATCGTCGATGGTGCCACGGATTTCCCGCACCTCGAACCAGTCCAGGTTTCGGATCGTCTGGGCCGCCCGCGCGATCGCGCCGTCAATGGCCTCCTGCAAATTGGCGCTGGAGGATCCCACCAGCTCGACTACCTTGTAAGTGCTTCCTACTGCCATTTTCTCACTCCATTATGTATGAGGATGTTGCCGTTCTCGCGCTTCCGTTTATTGCGCCCAAGTATAATATGCCCCGTGAAGCGATTGAGCAACCGGGAGCATAGTCAGTTTTCACTCCGATTCCCCAGTTACTGCACCAACACCGGCTGTGTTGCTGACTATCTCCTGTCTTGTTACCGGCTTCGACGACCGACTCGCTTGCCTCGCTCTACGCCCGTCAACAAAACCCGTTTCTCCCCCCAGCGAGGGTCCAGCCACCCATGCAACGCAGCGAAAACCGCATTCTGACCACCCATACCGGCAGCCTGCCCCGACCCCAAAGCCTGGTTGAGATGCTGGGTTCGCTGTCCCGAGGCGAGCCGGTTGATCAGGTCGCGCTGGACGCGGCCGCTCAGGAGGCCACCGTCAATGTCGTATCGGCGCAATTGGACGCCGGAGTGGACGTAATCAACAACGGAGAGCAGTCCCGGATCAGCTTCTCCACCTACGTGACCCAGCGCATGGCCGGCTTCGGCGGTTCGTGGACGCGTCGCGGGCACCGCGATCAGAACGAATACCCTTCGCTGGTGCGACCTCGCGTGGTGCAACTTATGCGCGACGTGCCCACCTGCGTGGGCCCGCTGCACTACGAGCGTTTGGATTTGGTCGAGCAGGAGTGCCGCCAGTTCGTCGACGCCGTCGCCGCTTCGGGCAGCCAGCCGCAAGACCTGTTCATGACCGCCGCATCGCCTGGCATCGTGGCCCTGACCCTGGGGAATCGCTACTACGACAGCCACGAGGACTACGTTTTTGCCCTGGCCGAGGAGCTCCGCAAGGAGTACGAGATCATCGTGTCCAACGGCCTGACCCTGCAGTTGGACTGTCCCGACCTGGCCATGGAAAGGCACATCTCCTACCAGGACGAACCCTTGGCGGACTTCCGCGACGTGGTCGCCCTGCACATCCGCGCCATCAACCACGCCCTGACGAACACCCCGCCCGATCAGGTGCGCCTCCACGTCTGCTGGGGCAACAGCGAGGGCCCTCACCATTACGACGTCCCGCTGGAGGATATCGTCGACCTGCTGTACGAGGCCAACGTCGGCGCGCTGGTCATGGAAATGGCCAACCCTCGCCATGCCCACGAGCACCGCGTCTACCGCAACTTCCCGCTGCCGGACAACATGATGCTGGTGGCCGGCGTAATCGACACCAAGACCAACTACGCCGAACACCCCCGGCTGGTGGCCGACCGCCTGCACCAGGCCGTAGCCGCCGCCGGTGGCGATCCAACCCGCGTGCTGGCCGGCACCGACTGCGGTTTCGACACCTCGGCCGGCTCCAACCGCGTCGAGGCCGCCATCATCTGGCTCAAGCTCCAGGCCATGCGCGAGGGCGCCGACATCGCCAGCCGGGAGCTATTCTGATCCAACCGACGGTCTCGTCCCGTGGCGTAGAATGACGCCAAACCGTCCGGCCCAATCACCCAAGGAGTCACCGAGATGATCATCGATACCCACACCCACGTGGTCAGCAGCGACCGGTCCGCTCACCCGCTCCATCCCGACGCCAGCGGCTGGTCTCTCGAAGTCAGCAACAACGTCGAGGACCTCATCAGCGAGATGGACGCCGCCGGCGTCGAGTGCGCCACCCTCGTCCAGCCCAACGGCACCTACGGCCTCGACAATTCCTACCAGTGCGACAGCGCCCTTCAGTACGCTCCGCGCACCGTCGCCGTGGGCATTCTCGACCCCGCCGCTGACGACGCCGCCGACAAGCTCTCCTATTGGACCAACGAGCGCGGCATGTGGGGCGTGCGCCTGCAGAGCCAGGCCGAACCCGACGACCCGCGATGCGATGCCCTGTGGGACCGCGCCGAATCGCTGGGCATCCCCATCTCCATCGGCGGCGGCGGTACGGCCGACCGGGTCAATCGGATGCGCAACATCGCCAGCCGCCACCCCAACGTGCAGTTCGCCCCGGACCACTTCGCGGGATGGAGCAACTCCGACGACAAGGCCGGCATGACCGCCGCCCTGGAACAACTGGCCCAACTGCCCAACGCCCACCTGCGGTACTCCAGCACCAGCCTCGGCCCCTACGGCGACCTGTCCGACGACGAAAAGGACCTGTTCCGTCGCGTAATCGAGGCCTTCACGCCGCGTCGCATGATGTGGGGCTCCAACTTCCCGTCCTCGCGCGCCGGCGGCTTCATCGGCCAGGTGGAACTGGGCAAAACCGCGCTCCCCTGGCTGTCCGCCGAAGACCTGGACTGGATGATGGGCGGAGCCGCCGCCACCTTCTGGCCCATGCTGCAAGCGCCGTAGGGCAGCGCAATACCTCGCGCTCCCGCGAGTACTCAGTTTGTCATCGCGAGGAGCACAGCGAAGTGGCGATCTCGTTCCCGGGGCGGCGGCCATTGTCCTGACGAGATTGCCACGCTGCGCTCGCAATGACAAATCAGGCGAAACTGGGTACGCGTGAGCTCGGTCACAAACCAATGGGCACACCAAGAGACAAGCCCTTGCTATGGGAGTACGCCAGCGCCCGGGGCATGGACCGTCGCCGGTTCCTGGGCCTGATGGCGGCCGGCGGCGCGGCTGCCGTTCTCGCCGCGTGCGGCGGCATGGATGCGCCCGATGCGGTGGGAATGACGCCCTCATCGCCCGCCGACACCGGCCCGGCGCGGGTGTCGCCGTGGTTCAAAGACCCGGCGCCGTTCATCGTCCGCGGCGACAAGGGCCTGGAGGCGCGACTGGAAAACATGCAGGGCGCCATCACGCCCAACCGGCTGTTTTTCGTCCGCAACAACTCAGTCAGCCTGAACCTGGACGCCGAGGACTGGCGCCTAACCGTGGAAGGCGACGCCGTCTCCGAACCTCTGGAATTGACCTACGCCGATATTCGCGCCCTGCCCAGCCGCACGCTGACCTCATACCTGGAGTGCGCCGGCAATCACCGCGCCATGTTCGGCGTGATGAACGGTCAAGAAGCGTCCGGCACCCAGTGGATGACCGGGGCCGTGAGCAACGGCGAATGGGTCGGCGCGCAACTGCACGACGTCCTGACGCTGGCCGGCATCCAGCCCAACGCCGTCTCCGTGTTGCTGGTGGGCCTGGACGTCGAATCTCCCGAGGAAGGCTTTCGCTACGTCCTGCCGGTGGAAAAGGCGATGGATCCGGACACCCTGCTTGCCTACGTCCTCAACGGCGAGACGCTGCCCCGAGACCACGGCTTCCCGGTGCGCGCGCTGGTGCCCGGGTGGGTCGGCAGCGCCAACGTGAAGTGGCTGGGCCGCATCGTCATGTCATCCGAGCCCATGTGGACCCGGAACAACACCACGTCGTACACGCTCATTGGCGATGAATACCCACCAGTGGGAGAATCGCTCGGCCAGCCCGTAACCGAGCAGATCATCAAGAGCGCCCTGGCCCTGTCGTGGCCGGCGGAATTGCCGCCCGGTCCACACCGGATTCACGGCTACGCTCATTCGCCGCGAGGCTCCATCTCGCGCGTGGAGTGGAGCACAGACGCCGGCCGGACGTGGAACGACGCGACACTGTCGGGTTCTCAGCCCGACCACTCCTGGGCGCGGTTCGAGTTCCAGTGGGACGCCGCGCCCGGCGAACACGTCATAATGACGCGGGCCACCGACGCGGCCGGCAATACGCAACCCGACCACGTGCACTTCAACGAGAAGGGGTACCTCTTCAACCAGCCGCTGCGGCACCCGGTGCGGGTGGCATAGCCTCGTATCGCCGGGCCACCCCAGCGCGCCGCTGATGCGTACCCAGTTCATAGGCAAGGTCATTGCGAGCGAAGCGCGGCAATCTCGGCGCAGTCAGGCTGACTCTCACGGCAACGAGATCGCCACGTCGTTACACTCCTCGCGATGACAAACTGGGTGCGCGTGAGTAGCGCGCCGGTATCGCTCCGACCTTATGGATGGCAAGCCTCGTCGCAGTGGTCGCTGGGCGGCACGTCCAGCACCGGGTTGGTGTCGAAAAACCCCACCGGCTTCAGGCTGAACCCGCAGTAGGCCACCGGCGAAATGGGCCAGTCCTCCGGCCGCGGCACGTGGTGGTAGCCCAGCGTGTACCAGAGCACCACGTCCGTGTCCGCCACGTTGCGGTTGTTCCTGGTGTACTCGGGCAGACCCGCGCCGCCCGGGTGCTGGTTGGGGTACGGCCCCGTCGCCGCTATCTCGTCCCGGTGGTAGGGCGTCACCCACAGGTGCTTGGTCATGAACCCCGCGCGCTTGATGATGCTGGCGTCAGGATGCGCGAAGGGGAGGATGTTCTCCCCAGGCATGAGCTTGTAGCTCACCGGCTGCCCCAGCGCATTCTTCGCCGTGGAACTGGACACCAGCCAGTACCGCCCGCTCATGGGGTCGATCACCCTCTGCGCCTCATGTTCCGTACCCAGCAGGGTCTTCTCCGCGTAGAAGGCGTTGTTGTGCGGGTTGTCCGGACCCGGCGGCTCGGCCACCGTGTTCACCTCGAATACCGAGTTCTCCTCGCCGTCCACGCTCATGTCCATGCGGAAGTTGAAGAAGTGCTGGTGGATATGCGCGTTCAATTGGGGCGCAACAATCGTCCCGTACTTCGGAGTCTCGCCATCGGCGATGCCGGCGGTGTTGATGATGCCGGTCAACTTGATCTCCATCTGGATCGTGCCGTCCTGGTAGAAGTACCAGAAGAAACCGTACTCATAGTTGCCCACCGTGGCGATGCTGGAAATCACCAGCCGCCGTGAGCGGCGCACCTCGGTCTGCCCGCTGCGCCAGTCGGTGTGCTTCCACAGGATGCCGTAGTCCTCCTCGTGCATGCACACCGCGTTGGGGATGGTGAAGGGCTCCCCCTGCCCGCTGTTCAGCACCGCGTCGAAGTAGTAAATCTCGCCCAGGCAGTCGCAGCCCAGGGTCAGCGAGTTGGTCAGCGAACCGATGCCGTACTCCCCGGCGTCGAAGGCGTTCTTGCGGTAGTGGTCCTTGCCAGGGTCGCCGTAGGGAACCACCATGTCGGACAGCGCCGCCCGGTACACGATGGGACGCACCCGGCCCTGATCCTCGTACCCGACGGTGTGTATCACCAGCCCCTCTCGCGGCGTGAACCCGACCCGCAGGTGCCACTTCTGCCAGGTGACTTTCCAGCCGTCCACCTGGAAACTCGCTCCCTCCGGCTGGGTGATGTCCAGCGGCTTCAGGTCCTCCCGGAACTTGCCCACAAACTCCGCGCCGTAGTTGCCGGGCTCCGGCGCCAGGGGCACGAATCCGTAGTCGTCGATGCGCACCACTTCCATCTTGTTCAGGTCCACCACGGCGGTCACGCCCTCGATGGGCCGGGCATAGCCGTTGTCGGTGGGGCTGGTCCGGGCGAAGGGGCGACACAGCACCAGCCGCCGGCCCTCTTCGTCCTCGTACCCGTAGTTGCCCGCCGACCACGGGTCCACCATCACCAGGCTGGGATCCGTGATGTCCCGCTTCTTGATGGCCGCAATGAACCCGGGATCCGCCTGAACTGTCGCTTCGCACTCCATGAACTCGTCAAACATCACCCGGGGCTGCACACCCGGGATATGCTCCCACGAAACCACCCGCCGTTCGTTCAGCGAAACCACCGCCTCGTAGGTGGCCTCGGCGTCGTTGTCCAGCACCACCACGAACGCCTCGCGCCCCACCGTATCGCCCGCCTTGAACCCGAGCACGTCATCCTTGAGCGGCTCCCGCAGCGCCACGGTTTCGAACCGCGTTCGCGGCCCCAGGTCGCGCTGCGATTTCAGTATCGATGACGCCTCGGTAATCTCGTCCGCCGTGAGCGGGTCCAGGGGATGTGATACCACTGAACGTGGTTCGGACTGTGCAGGCGCCTTGGTGGAAATGGCCATGACGACCTCCTCTGGTATGGTCGCACCGGTGGGTAAATTGCTATGACAGATACTGGACGCTAACAGCGCCACGTTTCCGGGTCAAGGGACGTGTCGGGCGCGCCCAGGGCACTTCAGAGGAAACATCACAATGAGGATTTACCGGATTTTATGATTTGGCAGGATCGTGAGAGCTCCACCGCTGGCCGGTTCCAATCCTGATAATCCCCAAATCTTGAAAATCCTGATTCTGACGATCACGAAAGTGGGCCGGCAGTTCATGCCTGCGCTCCCTTGATTCAATCAGAACTGATGCTCTATAATGGACTCGCAGGCGGTAAATCCCGATCCATTTGACCAGGCTCCGAGCGTGCACGGCCAACCTCATCAGCATCCAAGTCGCTAACGGCCTCTGCATGAGACTGTCGCCGGCCACTCTAACCGGTGTAGTCTCCTCGGCCACCGGGCCCGCCACAGCCCGCCATGCCTTGGGCATGGACAATGAGAGCAAAAAACCAGCGCAAATCCTCCGGCCGTAGGGCTGATAACCGCTCGGAACCTGGTCATACATTGAAAAACCGTCTGCAATCTCTGATCAATCCGCACAACCTCAACCCCGGGAGGTAGCCAACCGCATTCATCCCGGCGACAACGGTTCATCGCCTGGCCGCTGTCGCCACTATCCTATGCGCCGTCCTTTCAATCCCGCTTATCCTGGCAAATGTAGCCTCTACACGCACGAACCCCGGACCGAGGAGACGAACGAAATGGCCATAACCGTCGGCATGGGCGAGTTCATCTACGAATACCAACCGGAATGGCCCCGCCTCCCGGTGGGCCAAGGGTTTCAGGGCATCAGCGGCGTCGCCGTGGACAGCCGGGACCGGGTCTACGTGTTCCAGCGTCAGGGCCCGCCCGTCCTGGTATTCGACCGCGACGGGAACCCGGTGGCCGCCTGGCCCAGGCCCGTCGGCGTGCCCGCCGACGCTCACCACATCCACATCGGCCCCGACGACTCCGTGTACCTGGTGGACCGGGACGCGCACCAGATTCTAAAGTACTCCGTCGACGGCGAACTGCTGGCCTCCATTGGCACTCGGGACCGCGCCGCACTCCAGGCCCCGTTCAATCACCCGGCTGACGTCTGCGTGGCCCCCTCCGGCGAGTTGTTCGTCGCCGACGGCTACGGCAACTCCTCCGTGCATCGTCTCGCCGCCGACGGTTCGCTGATCGCCTCCTTCGGCAGCCCCGGTCGCGGACCCGGCCAGTTCATCGTGCCCCACAGCATCCGCGTGTCCGCCGACGGCCGGGTCTACGTCGCCGACCGGGAGAACAACCGCGTGCAGGTGTTCACCGTCGACGGTGAGTTCCTTGACCAGTGGACCGACTTCAAATGCCCCATGGGCGTCCACATCGACGCCGACCAGCGGGTCTACGTCACCGACCAAGTGCCCCGCCTCAGCATCCTCACCCTGGACGGCGAACTGCTGGCCCGGGGCCGGACCTTCGAGTATGCCCACCAGGTGTACACCGACTCTCAAGGCAACATCTACGGCGCCGACACCTCCAACCAGCGCGTGCAGAAGCTGGCTCGCGTGACGTGACGGCTAGCAAATCTCCGGCACACGAAAGCGCATCAGGAAGCCCGGCGTGCGATTCGCAGCATTCACGACCGTGGCGGCGTCCGCCGGCGAGGCCACCGACGCGGCCGGGTTTCTGGATAACCTCCGACAACAGGCCGTCCTCGCGGAGGAGCTCGGCTACGAGGCCATCTGGCTCGGCGAGCACCACTTCACGCCGTTTGGCGTGGGCGACCTGCCCAATCCGATACTGCTGGGCGCTGACCTCGCCGCCCGCACCTCCCGCATTCGCATCGGCCAGATGGCGAACATCGCCACCTGGTGGCATCCCATACGGCTGGCCGAAGACCTGGCCATGCTGGACAACATGAGCGGAGGCCGCCTTGAAGTGGGGTTTGGCCGGGGCATCTGGCCCTACGAGGGGCCGCAATTTCACCCCAACGCGGACCCACGCAAAGATGCCGAGAACCGTGAGCTTTTCCAGGAAATCGTCGACATCGTCCGCAAGATCTGGGCTGATGAGTATTTCGACCACCAGGGGACCAACTACACCTTCCCCGTTCTCGACACCGTTTTCTCCCACCCGGCGCTGGCTTCCGACCCGGCGTGGCAGGAGGGCGACCGGGTCACTCGCCTGCGCGTCACCCCGCGCCCCCACCAGCAGCCGCACCCGCCGCTGTGGATGACCGTGTCCACCGATCGCTCGGTCGCCACCGCCGCCCGCATGGGACTGAAAGCCTGCTACTGGCAGCCACCTCCGCGGCGAATCCGCCAGCGCATGGGAATCTACGCCGAGGCGCGCTCCGAATTGGAAAACCGTCCGTTCAAGTTGGGCGAGGATCAGGCCGTCATGCGGTCCACCTACGTCGCCTCATCCATGGAAGAGGCCAGGCGCGACGCTGAGGCCGCCATCATGTCCGCCTTCATATTCAATGATCCTTTCCGCGGGCGGCAGGTGTTCACCAACCCCGGCGAGGAGCTTGAACCCGACACGAAGCTGGACTGGGACTTCCTGGAGCCTCGCACTCTGTTGGTGGGCTCGCCGGACAACGTCGCGGAGAAGATCCACGAGCTACGTGAGGTGTGCAACCTGGACTACCTGCTGGTGGAGTTTGCCCATTCCGGCCTGTCGCAGCGCCAAATCCTGCGCAACCTGGAGAACTTCGCCACCAAAGTTATGCCGCGCTTCGCCAATTAGGGAGCCCAAACAGCGGGATATCGTGCGCGCCTAGAGGCAAATCATCCCATGCTGCGGCGCGCCCCTGGTCTCCTTGTCCCGCACCAGGAGGGTGCTCACCGTCGCGATAATCGACAGGGCCAGCATCAGCATGAAGGCGCGGTCGTAGCTGCCCCAGATGTCGAACGACAGGGCGCCGGCCAGGGCGCCCAGCCCGCCGCTGACCTGGTGCACGCCGGAGATGGTTCCGCTGACCCTTCCCAACCGGTTGGCGCCAAAAATGTTGCCGGAAAACATCACCGTCAGCGGCGCCGTCATCAGGAAGGTGAAGCCGTACAGCAGCGCGAAGATCATTACCGACGGTTGGTCCTGGCTCAGGATGACCAGCAAGAAAATCCCGATGCGCATCACGAAGCAGACCAGCGTCGGCCGGCCGGGGCCCAGCTTGTCAGCGAGATAGCCGGAGGCCATGACGCCCAGCAGGCCCATCACGCCCATGAGCGCCAGCAGGTACCCCGCGACCACCGTGCCCATTCCCGTGTCCAGGGCGAAGGCCACCACGTGGGTTTGGACGAAGAAGTCCTGGAAGCCGCAGATGGCGTAAACCACCAGGAGCAGCCAGAGCTGAATCGACGTGAGAAGCGGACCCTCCCTGGCTTGCTCCTCACCCTGTCCCGCTGGCGCTCTCGCGAACGGCGTTCCCGAGCTTGCGGGCGCTGCCTGGGCTGATCGCACCGCCGCCACAACAATCGGCGCCAACAACACGAGGTTGGCCAGCCCCAGCGCCGCGTAGGAGAGACGCCAGCCGAACCGCACCAGCGACTGGGCCAGCAGTCCGACTATCACCAGTTGGCCGATGGCGTTGCCGGAGACCGCCACGCTGTTGGCAACGCCGCGCCGGTTAGGGAACCACCGGACGATCATGACGCTCACGATGGGATTGGACATGCCGGCGTTGCCCAGCGCGAAGACCACCCCGTACACCAGGAACAGCTGCCACGGCGAGGATATGACGCTCATCAGGGCGAGGCCAACGGCGCCCACCACGGCTCCGATGCCCATGATCCAGCGGAGGTCGTAGCGATCCGCCAGGCGCCCCACAAAGGGCATGGCCGCGGCGGAGACCAGCATGTACGCCGTGACGCCCAGCGACAGCACCGAGCGAGACCACGTGAGTCCGTCGACCATGGGCTTCAGCATGAGCCCCAGGGCAGAGCGCGACCCGCCGTTGAAAAACAGGATCGCGAACCCCGTGCCCAGTATGATCCAGCGATAGTCAATCCGGCGCATCGCGGCTCCGGTTGGTCAGGGTGGCCCACCGTAGCATTGCATTTAAACGGGAGTCAACGAACCGCTCCCGGAGTACCTGTTCAGAATCCAGGAGGCCGTCATTGCGAGGCGCTTGCGCCGTGGCAATCTCGACACCGTGGCAGCCACGTCTGCCTCAAAGGACTCCCCTACGCCAACGAGATTGCCGCGCTGCGCTGGCAATGACACTTCCCCGCAAGTCTGAATTGTTGCCTCCCGGAGTACCTGTTCGGAGTTCATGGGCCATTTTCGAGGTTGTACAGTCATTCCCGCCTTGAGCCGGAATCCAGGGACGCTTCCGAACGGGGACGTCGCTTGCGCAAGCGATTTCTGGACTCCGGCCTCGTATCAAGTACGGGGCGACATTCTTTCGCCGGAGTGACGACTTGAGACCGGATGCCGTCACCCCGCCATTGACGGCATATTGCCCCGCGCATACCATCCGCGCATTCCGGCGAAATCCACAACGTTCAAACGGCGGCGCTACCAGTTATTGTCATGGTACAGGCAACGCGACGAATCGCTGCCGCCAAGCAACTTCGGTTGTTTGATACGGCGCTGAAGAAAAAGCGGGTCATCGGCATTGTGCTGTTGGCCGTTATTCTGGGTCTGTTCCTGGCGTTCAATCGCATACCCAAGCTGGACACGGTCGAGGCCGACCTGGCGGGCGTCAATGCTCCGCAAGCCGAGTGCTTCCAGGGGTTTTGCATCAACCGGGAACCCGAAACCGGGTTCTGGGAACGGTGGTGGGACTTCTCGACGAGCTACCTGAAGCTGGTGACGGCGGGGATGATCTTCGCGTTCCTCGCCGCCGGCATAACCGAGGTGTTCCTGTTCCCCGGCGGGGGAGGCTCACGTTTCACCGGCGGCGGCATCAAGGGGATCCTGCGCGGATTCGCCGTCGGCTCTTCCATGAACCTGTGCTCCGCGTGCATCGTTCCGATAGCGTCAGCTTTTCGGAACCGCGGGGCCCCGGTGGAAACCGCCATCGCCATGACCCAGGGATCCTCAACCCTGAACGTGCCCGCGCTGGTGATGGTGGCCCTGGTCTTCACGCCCATGCTGGCCAGCACACGCATCGCGGTCAGCATCGCGGGGGTACTGGTGCTGGGCCCGTTGGTGGCCCTGCTCGTCAGGCGTCAGGTCCGTTTGGCGGACATTTTCGGGAATCCCGCCCACGACGAGGCCCAGGAGTCAGCCACCTGGCGAGACATCGCCTCCACCGGATTGAAGGACTGGCTGAAGTCCAGCCTCCGCTACCTGTGGCGGCTGGGCCCGGCCATGATCCTGGCGGGGTTCGCCGGCGGCCTGGTGATCCAATGGATTACGCCCGAGACCGTCGCTGCCTACCTGGGCGACGATGTGTCCGGAATCGCCGTTGCCGCGACCCTGGGTATCCTCATCAACGTGCCGCTGCTGTTCGAGATACCGCTGGTGGCGGTGCTGATGCTGGTTGGTATGGGCGCGGCGCCCGCGGCGGCGCTCCTGTTCGGCGCGGCCGCGGCCGGCCCATTCACCCTTTGGGGCCTGTCTCGGGTCATGCCCAAGAAGGCGGTGGCCGCGTTTGCCGCCGGCACGTGGACCCTGAGCATGGTGGGAGGCGTGGGCCTGCTGTTCATCGGCCCATTCTTCCTGGACAACTCCGATTCCCGCATCGTTTTCAGCTCGGACCGGGATGGCGACTTCGAGATCTACTCGATGCTGCCGGACGGCTCAGACCTGAAACGGCTCAGCAACAACACCAACTACGACGACATGGCGGCCTGGTCGCCAGACGGTAAAAAGATCGCGTTCGTGTCCGACCGTCACGGCAGCCCTGAGATATACCTGATGAACGCCGACGGATCCCGCGTGCGTCGTCTCACCGAGGACGACGGACCGGACAACGCGCTTCCGACCTGGTCACCCGACGGCAGTCGAATCGCCTATTCCTCGGAACGCGACGGCAACCGCGAGATCTACGTGATGGACGACGACGGCTCCAACTCGGTCAACCTGACCGGCCACCCGGGGTACGACTCGTCACCTTCCTGGTCCTCCGATGGGCAACGCATCGTGTTCAACTCGCGCCGTGATGGCAACCTGGAAATTTACGTGATGGACGCCGACGGCTCCGGCCAGATGCGCCTCACCAGGAACGCGACCTCAGACGAATTTCCCGCCTGGTCGCCGGACGGTTCCAAAATCGCTTTCTCCTCCAGCAGGACGGGCCGACGCGCCGTTTACGTCATGGATGCTGACGGCTCGCACCCGGCGCAGATAACCGGGGACGCCTTCAATGACTACTGGCCCTCCTGGTCTCCCGACGGCGATCGGATAGTCTTCTCCAGCGACCGCTACGGAGACCCCGAGATCATGGCGATGAACGCTGACGGGTCACACCAGGTCAACCTCAGCCACGGCATCGGCGCCGACCACGGCGCGGCGTGGAGAGCAGGGAACCTCGCTCCGCCCAACACCCACGGGCCACGGATTTCGGCGCTGGAGCCGGCGGCCGCCGCCACCTCCGGGGGCAGCCTGGTGGCCATCTCCGGCGCCGGCATGGAGGAAAGCAGCCGCGTCACCATCGGGGGAGTGGAAGCGGCCGTCCTGGAGTTTCTGGACTCGCACACTATGACCGTGGCGGTTCCAGCGCATCAGGCCGGTGTCGTCGACGTGGTGATAACCAATCCCGACGGCCGCACACGAACATTGCCCGGTGGGTTCGCCTACCACCCGCCGATCTTCACCGACGTAGCGCGAGAGGCCGGTGTCACTTTTCAGCACTTCCGGGACCCGGTGGACCGGATTCCGCTGGGTGCCGGCGTAGTCGTTTTTGACTTCAACAATGACGGTTTGCAGGACATCTACGTCGCGTCCAAACCCTCCTGGGGCGAATCCCCGGACCAAATCGACGGGGCCAACGCGCTGTACCGGAACGACGGCAACGGATCGTTCACCGATGTCGCGGAGGGGGCTGGCGTCGACGAGTTGATGGGCCTGTCCAACGGCGGGTGCGCCGCCGATTATGACAACGACGGCGATCAGGACCTCTACGTGACCAACTGGGGCTCCAGCAAACTCTTTCGGAACAATGGGTCAGGAGCGTTTGATGACGTGACGGACCGAGCTGGATTGGGTGATCCCGATCCCAGCTATCGGTCCATGGGCTGCGCGTGGGGCGATTATGACCGGGATGGACATCTTGATTTCGTCGTTGTCCGTCACATGGAAGAATCGGACATGGACGCCCTGGATCTCCGGGTCTTCTACCTTGCCGTGCGACCGCTGGGCCTTTTCCACAACAACGGCGACGGGACCTTCACCGAGGTCTCGCATCTGCTGGGCGACAACGGGTCTCCAGAGAAAATCCCCGGAGAGTACGGCAACCTGTGGGGCGCCGGGTTCCAGCCGGGCTGGGTCGATTTCGACAACGACGGCGACTCCGACCTTTACGTGGTTAACGACTTCGGCCGGGATGCCCAACCCAACGTCCTGTGGCGCAACGACGGTCCTGCCGCCGACGGAATCTGGAAATTTGAGGATATCTCCCGCGATTCCCGGGCCGACGTCGCGATGTTCGGCATGGGCCTCGCGGTCGGCGACTACGATCTGGACGGGCACTTCGACCTCTACGTCACCAATATCGAGGACAACGTCCTGCTCACGAACAACGGCGACGGGCTCACCTTCACCGAAACGGCCGCTGACGCCGGGGCCGGGATGGGCTCCTTCCAAAGGCGGCAACGGGTCAGTTGGGGCACGGTGTTTTTCGACTATGACAACGACGGTTGGGAGGACCTCTACGTAGCCAGCGGCCACCTCGACAGCGATCCGTTCACCAACCACCGCCATCAACCCAACCTGCTGCTGCGCAACACCTGGGAGGGCACCTTCGAGGACGTGTCGTCCATCAGTGGAGCCGACGACCGGGGCGTCGGCCGGGGTGTGGCCTACGCCGACTTCAACAACGACGGCTGCCTGGATTTGTACGTGGCAAACATGGGCCTTGCCGGCGATGAGGCCCAGAGCGCCCGCCTGTTCCGGAACAACTGCGCGGGGGACGCCAACTGGCTCCGGGTGCGAACGGTGGGTACGGTGAGCAACCGGGATGGCATCGGCGCCCGGGTCACGGTGGTGGCCGACGGCCGCACGCAAATCCGGGAAATCGCGGCCGGCTCCAGCAACAAGAGCCAGAACATGCTGCCGGCGCACTTCGGCCTCGGCTCGGCGAGCAGGGCCGATACCGTTCAGATCCGGTGGCCCAGCGGGATCGTCCAGACCCTGCATGATATGCCGCCCAATCAACAGCTGATCATTGTCGAGGATTCGCTGTCCGGGTCTGGGCGGTAACAGCTTCCGCCGCTCAGGGTTTGGCGTGCACCAGCGAGCGTCGCGACCCGGGGCCGGCGCGTCCGCCAACGCGGATGCTATTGACACCGCTCACGTTGCTGTTATACAGTCCGCCTAATTTGCGAATGGGTTCTAGTTCGTTGCAACTTGTTACGTTACACGACTTGCAGCCGCGTATCCGTGATCGTAATTCGTAACGACGTTGACGATATCCAAATCCCACAGACGCATTTGATATCTCTTTTCATATCTGACGCGCCGAGGTACGACGCCTAATTCAGTAATACCGACTTAATTCGCAACCAGATGGATGAGCCAGGTTGATTATTGGCTCGGGCTTCAGGGAAACACGGAGGACATGCGTCTTGACCCAAGGTCACGGACGCGACAAGCACAGTCTGGAGGTCTGGTAATGAACCCCTACCGAATGAAGATCCAATCGGCGTTGATGCTTTTACCAGCGCTGCTGCTCCTGACATTCGTCGCAGCATGCGGAGGCGCCGAGGCCCCGGCGGAGCAAGCCCAGCCTGCTGCAGCTCAGCCGGCATCCGGGGGCGCGCCGGCCGCCGCCGCTCAGCCCACCGCCATGCCCGCGTCCCAGGACCAGCCCAGCGGCGATGTGGTGGATGAGAGCCAGTTGCCGACGGACAAGATCATCCTGGGACTGATCACGCCCATCGACGACACCGTGGTGCCGTGGTTGGGGGGCGTTGACTTCGTGTACCAGCACAGCCCGTTCATGGAGTACCTGGTGCAACTGGACCCCTACACCAGCGAATGGATCCCCATGCTGGCAAAATCGTGGGAGATGAACGCCACCGGTGACGTTTGGACCTTCGAGCTGGAGCAGGGCATCCAGTTCCACCGGGACTTTGGCGAGTTCACCGCAGCCGACGTGGAGCACAGCTTCAAGCTCACTTGCCAGAAGGGCACCCGCGCTAGCTACAAGGGCGGCATCTGCAACGTCGACCACGTGGACATTCTGGATCCTTATAACATCCAGGTCCACATGGTGAAGCCCTC
Organism: Dehalococcoidia bacterium; assembly: GCA_022827095.1. Lineage (GTDB taxonomy): Bacteria > Chloroflexota > Dehalococcoidia > Lucifugimonadales > UBA3495 > Bin87. The sequence goes on along the minus strand of JAJDTP010000019.1, from coordinate 176,095 downwards.
CGCCGAGTATCTGTTCTACGCCGCCGAGTCAGCGGGCAACATGATTTACAGCAAAGCCCAGTGCGACCAGGCCGGCGGATTCGACGACGCGGAGAACGTGGCCAGCGAGGGCTGTACCAACGCGTACTATGAGGCTTTGGCCGGTACCGGACCATATCAGTATGACGGCCGGGAAGAGGAAGTCCACGTGGACTACTCACTGGCCTTCCCGGACGGACACTGGCGTCATGACCCGGTCTACCCTGAAATGCGCAACACCTGGGTGCTGGAAGAGTCCACCCGCCTGGCTCAGTTCCGCGCCGAGGAGACCCACATGACCGAGGTCAACCGGGACCTGGGCGACAAGCTTGAGGCAGAGGAAGCCGGCAAGTTCAAGATCATACCCAGCAACGGCCCTGCCCAGCAGACGGCCTTCCGTTTCGGCGGCATGTTCTACGGCGATGCGGAGAATTATGACCCCGATTTCCCGGTGACTGCGCCGGGAGAAATCGGGATCAAGGTGCGCAAGGCCCTGAACAAGGCCGTGGACCGCGAGACCTTCAAGGAGGAACTCTACAAGGGTCGCGTTTGGGACTCCAAAGTGCACGCTTTCCATCCCACCCTGACCCCCTGGAACCCCAAGTGGGACGAGGACTGGGAAGAGGAATACGGCTACGACCTGGAGGCCTCCAAGCAGCTCCTGGCTGAGGCCGGCTACCCCGAAGGGTTCAAGATCACGGTTCCGATGTATCCCTTCCCGGGCGCGCCGGAACTTCCCCAGATCGCTCAGTTCATGCAGTTGGCTTGGGCGGAGATCGGAGTGGAATTGGAACTCCGCGACGAAGACCGCGCCGCCGTGGTTGCCCGCCGCCGGAACAAGTCCAACCACGAAACAGCCCTGGCGACCACCCCTTCATTCAAGGCGGTGGAAGCCCAGATCATGCTGTTCAACACCCCCAAGGAAGATGGCGGCGTGGTCTTCATGTACGAGACTGCCGAACTGCAAGAGTTGTACCACCAGTTGCAGGTAACCGTGGACCCGGCTGAACGTGAAAAGGTGCTGTTCCAGATTGGCGACATCAAGTTCTACCATCATGAGTGGATACCGCTCTTCTGGGTGCCCATCGAGACGATCGTCAACACCAACTACATCTGCGAATGGCCCTTCCCGGGTTGGGAGGGCGGCGACCTCGGCAGCAACGAGTTGATCGAGGGTCCGCCTTGCTGATCCCCTCAACCGGTCTGACCAACAACCGGTTTGAAAGCGCCGCGACTGCCGGGAAACCGACGGTCGCGGTGCGCGAATCTCAACCAGCCACGGCTGAACCCTGGGGCAGGAGTTAGGGATGCAAAGATACATCATTATGCGGATCCTCCAGGCTATCCTGGTCCTGGTGGTGGTCAGCGTGATTGCTTTCGCCCTGGGTCATGCCGGCGGCAACCCCCTGGACGCCATTCTGCCCGACGACGCCGACGCCACCGTCCGGGCTGACCTGGAAGAGTTCTGGGGAATCAATAAGCCGTTGCACGAACAGTACTTCACCTACGTCTGGAACGCGGTTCGGGGAGACTTCGGCCACTCGTTCAAATACCCCAGGTTCACCGTGTCCGAGCTCATCGCGGACCGCTTCATGGCAACCATCCAGCTTGCCGGAGCCGGCATCCTGGTGGCCGTGGTCATCGGGTTGCCCGTTGGGGTCTTGACGGCAACTTACCGGGATACCATCTTCGACTGGACGGGCAAGGTGGTGGCCCTGCTGGGCCAATCTCTGCCCGTGTTCTGGCTGGGCATCGTCCTCATGTGGATCTTTGCCGTGCAGCTGGACTGGTTCCCAACCTCGGGTAAGGGCGGCATCAGGAACCTGGTCCTGCCGGCCATCGCCATCGGATGGTTCCAGGTTGCCGCCATGCTCCGCCTGGTGCGGTCCTCCATGCTGGACGTGCTGGACAGCGAGTACGTGAAGCTGGCCCGCATCAAGGGCCTGCCCGAGCGCAAGATCATCTGGAAGCACTGCCTGCGGAACGCCGCCATTGCCCCGCTGACCTACTTCGCCATCACGTTGGGGTCGCTGATGGTGGGCTCCGTTTCCATCGAAACGGTGTTCCAGTGGCCCGGCTTGGGCTTCCTGCTGTTCAATGCGGCGCGGTCCAGCGATTACGCCCTGTTGCAGGGCATAATGCTCACCTTCACCACCATCTACATCGTGGCCAACCTCTTGGTGGACATTGCCTACGCCTACCTCGACCCGCGCATTCGATACACCTAAAGCCGGTTGACAAACTGAAAATCACACCGTCGCTCCTGCGAAAACGGGAACCCAGAAAAGCCTCGACGATTAGGAAAGTTGGTCAGATTTTACACTCAACTGGATTCCGGCTTTCGCCGGAAAGACGAAGTTTGTCAACAGGCCCTAAAACCCACAGGACGTAAGCGAGGACAACAGCCATGGCCGTAGCACTGCCAGAACTTAGCAGCCCACGTCCGCCATCCCGAATGGGACATTACGCGAGGGAAGTTTTCCGCTACCCGGTTATCCCAGTGGCTGTCCTGGTGATAGTCCTGCTCATCCCGGCCCTCGGCGCCGATTGGATTGCTCCCTACGACCCACTGAAAGGCGACATGAAGAATCGCTTCGCGGAACCGTCGGCGCAGCACTGGTTCGGCACTGACGACATTGGACGGGATGTGCTCAGTCGGGCCATGCATGGAGCCCGCGTGTCGCTTTTGGTGGCCAGCGTGGCAATCCTGATATCAGGAATAATTGGCACCTCTTTCGGCATTGTGTCCGCTTTTTACGGCGGCTGGGCGGACAACCTGATGATGCGCCTGGTGGACATCTCCCTGTCCCTGCCCATCATCGTGGTGGCGATTGTGATCGCCGCCATGGCGGGGCCCAGCATGAAGATATTGATTGCCGTGCTGGTGTTGAGCCAATGGTCTCGCTATGCGCGGCTGGTTCGCGGCGAAGCGCTGACCATCAGAGCGCAGGACTACATCTCCCGGGCCAGGGTTGCCGGAGCGTCCAACTTCCGGATCATGCTCCGCTACATCTTCCCGAACATCGTCAACACCATAGTGGTTCTGGCCACTCTGCAAGTCGGTTTCGTCATCGTGCTGGAGGCGACGCTGAGCTTCCTGGGCGCTGGCATCTCTCGTCCCACGCCGGCATGGGGTGTGATGGTGGCCGACGGAAGGTCGTTCGTGACCGACGCCTGGTGGCTGTCCTTCTTCCCCGGGCTGGCCATCCTGCTCACGGTTCTGTCGATGAACCTGCTGGGAGACTGGCTGCGCGACAAGCTGGACCCGAAGCAGCGGAACCTGTAGCCATACCGGCGCTGTCATCAGTGAGCCCACAACCCATTGAGTCAGTCAGACGATTGAGCGGCGCGGGTGCGATATGCGCATCCGCGCCGTTGTTTGCGCTCTGCGCCGACAGCCGCCCCGGACACGTACGTATTCAAAGCTGCGAGGGAAACGTCATTGTGAGCGCAGCGCCGCAATCTCGTTGGCGCTGGAGAATCCTTTAAGGCGGGCGTTGCTGCTACGGCGTCGCGATTGCCACGGCGCAAGCGCCTCGCAATGACAATCCCTGAACTCTGAACAGTTACCGGGACACGACATTGTTGCCGCGACCTCGTTGACACGCTAACCTATCCTCGATGAACGAAACAAGTCGACCCGATGCCGGGTCAAACAGCGCCGAGGCCCGCGGTCGGTGCGAAGCCGAAGGCCAGGATCCGGGGCAACCGTGTCGGGAATGCGACGGTATGGTCGCCAACCTGCCCGAATGGGCGCAGGATGACCCCCGGGGTCGGCGATGGTTCAACAGGCGTCGTCTGATACGGATCGGGGTGGCCGCTGTCGTATTATTTTTCCTGGCGTGGCTGTACTATCCCTTCTTTCCGAACCCGATCAAGCTGCTGTTCAACTCGCCCAGCACCAAGCTCAGCTCGGCCTCGCTGCCTGACCAATGGTCAATGGTCGGGCGTGACCTCCAGCTCACGCGCCACATTCCCACTGTGGCCGCTCAGCCGCAGGGCAGGATTGCCTGGTCCCACGACCTGGGCACTCCGACCCGGTCCGCGCCCATCGTGCAAGACGGCGTGGTGTACGTCGGCGCGTTTTTCAAAATCAGCGCCCTGGACGCATCGACGGGTGAGCAACTATGGGAAGTCACCGTCCCCAGCCCGCTGGACCATTCCATGGCGCTGGCCGGCGACCTGCTCTATGTTGGATTGACCGACCACCGGATCATCGCCGTGGACAGAAACACTCAGCAGTTCCGCTGGACGGTCAAAACCGGCGGGCAGATCGCCTCGTCGCCAGTCGTGGCCGACGGCATCGTCTACGTGGGTTCGGGCGACAACGCGCTTTACGCCCTGGACGCGGCCAACGGAGAGGTTTTGTGGCGGGAGGACATCGTCGGCGAGGTCCGTGCGGCGCCGGCTGTGAGCGAAGGACTGGTCTACGCCGCCGACAACCTGGGCAATTTGTACGTATTCGAGGGCAGAACCGGGCAGAGCAAGCTGCGCTTCCGCACCGAAGGGAACACCAAAGCGTCCCCGGCTATCGCCAACGGGATGGCGTACTTCCCGTCCGGAGGGCAGGTGCATGCAGTGGATGCTGATGCCCGGGAGATCGCCGGCGAATACCAGTTCAAGCTGGTCTGGAAGCAGTTCTGGGACTGGAAGGTGCCGGGCGTGCCGAAGCCACCGGCACAAAAGGGAAGGATGTGGTTGTTTGATCCCGATTTCGCGTTTGATCGCGCCACGGGGCGCTGGTCCACAACGGGGCTGCTGGCGACGCCGTCGGTCGCGGCCGAGTCGATGTACGCGGGTAGTTTCAAAGACGACTTCTACGCGGCCGACGCGATTTCCGGCACGGAGACGTGGCGGTTCGAGGCCGACGGCGCCATATTCGGGTCGCCGGTGGTCGTGGGAGACCGGGTCTACTTCGGGACCGACGCCGGCAGTCTCTACGCGCTGCGCCGATCCAACGGTGAGTTGATCTGGAACTTCCCGTTGGGAGCCCCCATCGAGATATCTCCGGTATTCGCCGGCGAGCGGCTCTACGTCAGGACCAACGACGGCGTGCTGCACTCCATCGAGTGACCGAAGCTACGACCCACGCACATCGGCTCGCGCATCGCTTGCAACCGGGCACGAGCTCTCATGCGTATCGTTCCGTCATCGCGAGGAGGATAGCAACGTGGCGATCTCGTTACCGGGGGGCGTTCCTTGCCACAACGAGATTGCCGCGCTCCGCTCGCAATGACAGATTAGGCTGGGCGAGCAAGCGTGAGAGAGTCAATTGCCCTCTTTGATGAAGTCGGCTGCGCGCTCCGCCATCATTATGATGGTGGCGTTGGTGTTGGCCCGCACGATGTCCGGCATCACGGCGGCGTCGATCACCCGTAGGTTCTGCAGGCCGTGCACCTTGCAATACTGGTCGACGACGGCGGCCGGATCCGTCGCCGGGCCCATCTTGCAGGTGACCGAAGTGTGACCGGCAATGCCGGCGTTTTGTTGCAGCCACGCGTCCAGGGAAGCGTCGTCGGCAAGATCCGCATCAGTCGGTGACAGACGCTCCGCCAATAGACCGGCGAAGGCCGGGTGCTCGAAGATCCGCACGGTGCGGCGTACCGCGTCGCGGAACCGGGCCGTATCCCGGGGATCCGCCAGGAACCGGAAATCCAGGTCCGGCTGCACTGATACATCCGCCGAGGTGAGGGTCAATAGCCCTTCGCTGTAGGGGAATTCCAGCCGGCATCCGACTCGTATGTTGGGAGCCTCCCGGCTCTCGGGATACGACGTGGTCGGTTGCACCTGGATATCGTTGCGATCAGTGGAGCCCTCCGCGGTAAAACGCAAACCCACCTGGTTGCGCGGCGCATCCGGGGCCAGATGATGGTCGGGCTGGGAGCGAAACACGATTGAGACCGACGGGTGGTTTTTCATGCCGCGTCCGACGCCCGGCAGGTCATGCACAGGCCAGATACCAAGCGGGCGCAGTTGCTCCGCATCGCCCACGCCCGACAGTAGGAGCAGTTGCGGCGACGCAATCGCCCCGGCACTCAGAATGATCTCCGTCCCGTCCAGGACGAATATCTCGCCCTGACTTTCCACCTCGACGCCGGTCGCGCGTTTGCCGTCGAACAGGACGCGTCGCACCACGACGTTGGACCGGACGGTCAGGTTCAGTCGGTGGCGACAGTCGTCGAGATACGTGATCGCCGTGCTCATCCGAACGCCGCCGGGGTTGTTCAGGGGTACCTGTCCCACGCCCGTGGCATCGGGGTGATTCATGTCAGGGTCGTCGGGGAACCCGAGGTCCCGGCAGGCCTGGTAGAAAGCGGCGTGCAGGGGCAGCCAATCCTCGCGGGCGTGCCGCCACACGGGGATCGGGCCGTCGGATCCGTGAAAGTCGTCCCTGATGTCGGCGTCGTTTTCCAACTGGCGGAAATAGGGCAGCGTTTTCTGGTAGCTCCACTCGTCGTTGCCGGCCGCCGCCCACCCGTCGAAGTCCTCCGGTGCCCCACGCAGCAGGATCTGGTGATTGATGGCGCTGCTGCCCCCGGTGACCTTGCCGCGAGCCACGTGCAGCAACTTTTCCTGAGCCTCCGTGGATTTCCCGACCAGCGACCAGTTGTGCACCGCTCCCTCTTCAGAAGCGGCCTGGTTCATGTCGTACTTCAACTCGTCGGGCAGTTGGTCCGGACCCGGGTAGTCGGGTCCCGCTTCCAACAGGAGCACCGATCGGCCGGGGTCTTCCGACAGCCGGTTGGCCAGGACACAACCGGCGGATCCGGCCCCGACTATGATCACGTCGTATTTCATGCCGTCGTGTCCTCGCGTCAGGTGTCGATGCGGTACACCCGGACCGCCGTGTCATGGAGCAGGTTCGCCCGTTCGCTGGGGCTGTAGCTCCGGGAAAGCCGCTTGAAGGCGTTGTACATCACGTTGTACGAGAAGGAGACCTTGTCCGGCGGGAAGTTGCTCTCGAACATGCAGCGATCCGGCCCGAACTGCTCAATGCAGTGCGTCATCCACGGCGTCATCGCCTCGGCCAACTCCTCGGATCCGATGGGCTCGGTCCGGGCGTGCCAGCCGAACCCCCACCGCGGCATCCCCAACCCGCCCAGCTTGCACGTGACGTTGGGGCACTCGGCCACCGCACTGATGCCATCCCGCCAGGTCGGTATGACTTCGTCGTCCTTGCCGGCATAAATCCCGGTGCGGCTGACTCCACCCACGTGGTTGAGAATGATGGACACCTCCGGCACCGCCCTCGCGAACTCGGCAAGCTCGCTCAATTGGGGGAAGGACAGCATGACGTCCAGGGAAAGACCCATGCGCGCCAGCGTCCTGGCGCCCGCGCGGAAGGTCTCGTTGGACATGATTCCCTGGGCGTCTCGGTTTTCAATCAGGGGGTCCGGACTCCAGGTAACGTTGTGCCGGATGCCCTTGAACCGGTTCGGGCTCGCCGCCTGCAGCGCCTCCAGCACCCGGGCCACGTCGTCACCGAGCTTGAGATCGGCGTGCCCAACGATGGCGGCGGCGGCCCTGGCCTCGCCGTAAGTGCCGCTGGCGCTGGCCGCCGCGAGGCCCTGCACGAACTCCACCTCTCCCACCGGCTGCATCTCCATCGGTCCGTCGGCGCGATACATGGACCGGGCTTCCACGAAAACCGTGGACCGGACGTTGTGGCCGGAATCGAGGTCGGCCATCAGCTCGTGCAGCAGGTAGCGCTGGTAGGGGATGCTCTGCCGGCGCCCGTCCCAGAAGTGATGGTGCGGATCGCACAGCGGGATTTCGGGTTCGATCGGGTCTTCCTGGGTCAGGGCCAGCCAGTCATTGTCTCCAAAAGGCACGTCAATCCCTCCATTACGGGTGATTCTCGGCAATGATACCACCCACGCGGAACGGCTCGACGGCGCTCATGCGTAAATCGTCGGAATCAGGATTCACGGCATTTGACGATTTATACGGATGGGGAGAGTTCCATTACCGAACGGTCCCGAACCGGACAATCTCCAAATCTTGAAAATCCTGATTCTGACGCTGTCCTGCCGCAAACGAGGCACGCGTGAGCCCAGCGACCCTAACGACGGTGCTCGTCCTCGGCCTCGTCCGTGTTCAACCGTTCTTCCAGCCTCTTCAGCGTCTCCTGGGTTGCCCGCAACTCGCGCATCAGGTCCTGCCGGGAGACCGGCTCCAACCCTTCCTGCAGGTTGCCTCGCTTCGTCTCGTCCAGGCTGTTGATGATGATGGCGATGAACAGGTTGATCACGACGAATGTACCCACCACGACGAAGCTGACGAAATACACCCACGCGAACGAATGCCGCTGCATCGCAGTGTCCATGACGTTGGTCCAGCCGTCCAGGGTCATGATATTGAACAAGGTCAGAAGCGAAATCGCCAGGCTACCCCAATGCTCCGGATCATGGGTATGGAAAAGATGGAAGCCCATGATGGCGTAGATGTAGACAACGATGCTCATCAGCATGATCACGTGACCTACGCTCGGGATCGACCGCACCAGCGCCGCCACGATGAGCCTCAGGTCCCGTATCGCCGAGATCAGCCGCACCACGCGCAGCAGACGCGCCAGCCGGGCAATCATGGCGAACTGACCGGTCGCGGGGATCAGGGCAAAGACGATCACCATGAAGTCGAAAATGTTCCAGCCGTCCCGGAAATAATCCTGCATACGCGGCCACAACGCTATCATCTTGAGCATGGCCTCAGCGATGAAGATGCCCAGGGCGATCTGGTTTCCCAACTCCAACCAGCGCCCGTAGGCGCCGGCAATTTCCGCAGAGGTTTCCAGGCCCAGCAGGGCGCCGTTCACGATGATGACGGCGATAATGAAATATTCGAACCAGTTGGAGTTGACCAGCCCTGCTGAGATTTTTGCCATTTGATTCATGGGACCGCACTACAGCGATGAAAATCGTATCTATTCTACGGCAGCCGGCCCTCAACCCCCGCCTTCGGCGGTCGGCCAATACCAGCTAACGCCGTCAAGTGGGAGACCGCCGGCCCCGGCGCTCGACTCCATTGGCGAAGTGTGGGTGGGCTGCTTAAATCCTGGGTGACGCTCGGCAGTCAGGCTGGTGATAGTTGCGGTTCCCCGTCCTCAATCCTCAGCACGTACCGGTACTCGTAGCCCAATTCGCGAACGCGCTGGCCGCCGTCTCCCCGGTCGAACACGGCCACAACCTGTCGGACCACTGAGCCCGCTTCTTCCACGGCCGCAATGCACCGGATGATCGGATCGCCCGTGTAGCAGGTATCGTCCACGATAGCCACCTCGGGCTCGAGGTTCCCCTCAATGCGGTTGAGCATTCCGTAGGCTTTGGATTCGGCGCGCACGTAAAACCCGGTGCGCGGCACAGGAGACTGGTGCACCACCGCCGTCACCACTGGAATCGCCGCCGTGGCCGGTCCGCCAATGCAACGCACGTCGCTGGCCAGCAGTTTCCCGATGAATCGTCCGGCCAGGATGCTGCCCTCGGGGGTGAGCATGAACGCGCGCCCGTTGACGTACCAGTCTGTGGTCTGGCCATCCTCCAGGACAAAACGCCCTTTATGGATGTGTGGTCGCACAAGTTGGGCGATGGCTTGTAATGCGTCCATATCCGATATCACGCGCGCGTAGAATGCCTGCCTTCCTCTTTGTAGCGGTAATTTCACGGCGCCCAGTCCGGTGGTAAAGCGACCGGATACCGTATCGGGCGGCCAACTGATACCGATCAGGGAGGTCGCTGCAGATCCATTGTAAACGATGTAAACCGCGCTTTGGCGAGCGAGTAAGTGTCCACGAAGCCGATCAGGTTTCGGCATATTCACGGAATGACAAACCGAAATAGTTACATAACGGGTTTTTCGTGAGATACTCGCCAGACGTTTGACTCATTCGAAGATTGTCCTCCGGCTGCTTCGCTACAACCCTGAATGTGACCGTCGGCAGGTGTCATTGTCTGCGTCCGTCGGACTCCAGGCTCGCCTGCGGGCATGAGTCACACGTTCGTTACAAATACGCAATACATCCGCAACAATGGTTTGATTTCCGGGAATCGTATGGTATGGTGCGCAGCCACAGGCACTCACTTTGCGAGACATCTACCGAGGGTCCAGGGCACACATTAGTTCCCTGGTCCCAAGTATTCAGTGTGTCAAGTTGGCAGAATGTGCCTGCGAGTTTCGGACACAAGGGAATCATACGGATCAATGATGTCTGCACATAAAGCGATTGGCGCCTCGAAAGGAAAGACAGGGCTGGAGCGGGAAGACGAAGAGTCGCGAAGCAGATTTAGCGATCTTCTCGAAGCAAGCCTGCATGTTTCGGAAAGTTTGGAAACCAAGATAGTCCTGCAAAGGGTGATCGATAACGCGCGTTGGCTCACCAAGGCTCGGTACGGAGTGCTTCTGGCTTTCTCTGAATCCGGAGAAGTCGAGAACATATTCACCTCCGGCGGGACCGAGGGTGAATTCCACGGCGTCGAAACCCCGCCGCAAGGCAAAGGGTTGTTGGGCTACCTGAACGAAGTCCAGGGCCCGCTGCGGGTCGCCGATATCGCCAGTCATCCCAAGTCGGTCGGACTCCCCGACGGGCACCCGCCGATGCAGGCTTTCCTGGGTATGCCAATCCGCCACGACGAGGTGCACATCGGCAACATCTACCTGGCCGAAACCGAAAGCGGCGAAGAGTTCACGTCGGATGACGAAGACATCATCGAGCGTTTCGCCACGCATGCGGAAAACGCAATCTCCAACGCTCGCAAATTTGAAGCCGTAGAAAGAAGAAAGACCGACCTGAAAAAGCTGGTCGATATAGCCCCAATGGGCGTGATCGTCTTTGACGCCAAAACGGGGCGCCTGCTCGTCGCAAACCGTGAATGCCAGCGCATGGTTGACGATCTGCAACTGCCGGGAGGGTCTTTCGAGCGGCTGCCGGAGGTGGCTTCGTTCCGGCGGGCTGACGGGCGGGAAATTTCTTTCGGTGAGCTGCCGACCTCCCGGGTTATGCAGAGCGGCGAAACGGTTCGAGGTGAGGAAATTGTCGTCTGTTTGCCTAGCGGACGCTCCATCACCACCCTCATCAACGCCGCGCCCATCTACTCAGATAACGGCGATATTGTGTCGATAGTGGTGGCCATGCAGGACATGAGCCCACATTTGGACGACGAAAAGTTGAGGTCGGATCTCCTGGGAATGGTCAGTCAGGAGCTGCGCACGCCGTTGAGTGCAATCAAGGGGTCTATTGTCGCTTTGACCGATGTGGTCGGCTCAATGCACTCGCCCGAGCCTTTACAACTGCTGCGGATAATTGACCACCAGACCGAGCTGATGCGCACGCAAATCAACAGCCTGATTGATTTGTCTCGAATAGACGCCGGCACGTTGCAGCTTTCACTGGAAAACACCGACGTGCATCAGTTGGCTTCCGGCGCGATCAATGAATTTCGGCGCAACCATGCCGGCCAGACCTTTGACGTTCGAATCCCATCGGGCCTGCCCCACATTCTCGCGGACCGCGAGCGCATCGACCAGATCCTGCGCGACCTCTTCGCCCACAGCTTCAGGTATTCCACAGAATTGGCCACCATCACGGTCAGCGCCGAATTGCAGGACTCCGAGGTCGCCATCTCGGTATCGACCGTCGGGGATTGCGGCCACAGCACCCAACCTCCCCAGCTGTTCGAAAGACTGCGGGCGGCACGATCGCGTGAAGGCCAAGACGGCGCCGGGGAAGGTGGGTTAGCCCTGTCGATCGCGCAGGGTGTCGTCAACGCTCATGGCGGTCGTTTCCACGTAAAGCGGAGCGAAGGCGAACACGGGGTGACGTTCACGCTGAGGATCCCCATTGCCGAGGCAGAATCGGTCGCGACAACCTCCGAAGCCGGCAATGGCATCGGCCCCGTTCAACAGCCGGCTGGTGAGAAACCGCGGATTCTGGTAGTCGCCGAGGATCCGCATATCCTCAGCACGATGCGCCGGACGCTGGCGCGGGCGGACTTTGCCCCCCTGGCGGTGCTCGACCTGGGTGACCTGGAGCGTTTGATTACAGAGCAAAAGCCCGAAATCGCGGTGATTGACCTGTCCAGATCCAATGAGAAAGAGTTTGAGCTGGTGGAATGGCTGGTAACCTCACATCGAGTTTCCGTGATCGGCATCCTGGACCCGGGCGACGAAGCAAACGCGATCCTGGCCTACGAGAAAGGCGCCGACGGTTACATCGTGAAGCCATTCTCTCCCACGGAGTTGGTGGCGAGGATCAGGGCCACCTTGCGCAGAAAAGCCAGATCCCAATCTGCGGACAATGACGAGGGATATGCTCTGGGAAGCGTAAGCGTGGATTACACGTCCCACCGGGTCACGGTTGCGGGACAGCCGGTACAGCTGACCGCCACCGAGTACAAGTTGCTGCACGAACTCTCGAGCGGCGCCGGCCGGGTCATGACACAGGACGAGCTGCTGCACCGCGTCTGGGGACCCGAGTACGCTGGAGAATCGCAGCTTCTACGCGCTTACGTGAAGACACTACGCCAAAAGTTGGGGGACAACGCCCGAGATCCGTCGTACATCTTCACGGAGCACGGGATCGGTTACCGGATGGCAAAGCCGTAACGCGAGTTCAAGCGAACCGGCGCGTTGCGTGCACCCCTGGCAGCCACCTCGCACAACGAGTGCGGACAAGACGGCGCCGGGAAATTACCCGGCGCCTTCCAGTCAGATGTGATGGGTCTGGGTCTTACCTGCCCATGGCGTAGCCGTCCCGCCTCAGGTCCGCGCCGCCGAACAGGCCACCGCGCTCGCGATCGACCTCGATAGCGCACAGGGAACCCATCCGAGGGGTCCACTCGTTCCACACGTCCACATCGTGGCCGCGTTTCCGCAGGTCGTCCACGACGGACGGCTCGATGCGGGATTCGACGCCCACCAGGCCGGGGCGGTAGGCGTGCGGCCAGAACGAGTTGGGGAAACTCCACGTTGACGCGCGGGGAGATTCGATGGCCTGCTGCACGTCCATCCCAAATTCGGCAACATTGAGGAAGAGTTGCACCATGGATTGGGGTTGCACGTCTCCACCCGGCGTCCCGAAGGGCATCCAGGGTTTGCCATCCTTGAACGCCATCGCGGGGTTCGGGGTGAGGCGTGGGCGCTTTCCAGGGGCGAGGCCGGCGGGATGGTCCTCATCCAGCCAGTTCTGCGCTCCGCGAGCGGACACCATGAAGCCCAGACCGGGCACTATGGGCGCGCCGCCAAAGCCGTCACTGGGGGTGGCGGAGAAGGCGTTGCCCCAGCGATCCACCGCGCAGATGTACGAGGTGTCAGCCGACAACGGACCGGCCACCGGTTCCGGTTTGCGGGCCGCGTGGCCGCTCCCCGCCTGGAATGCCCGGGGGTCTCCCGCATCGGGCATCTCAGGGTGAGCCCGGCGGAGGTCGATCTCCTTGCGGCGGATTTCCGCATATTCGCGGGAGAGCAGGCCGGCCATGGGCACGTCCACGAAATCGGGGTCGCCGTAGTAGGCGTGGCGGTCGGCGAAGGCCAGCTTGAGGGCCTCCAGAACGGTGTGGATGTAATCGGCCGAATTGTGGCTCATACCCTGGAGGTCGCAGCCTTCCAGGATGCGCAGGGCGTGAAGGTTCATCGGCCCCTGGCACCACGGCCCGCAGGCGTACACGTCGATGCCCTTGTAGTCAATCATGGGCGGCGTGTCCACACCCACTGAGAAGGACGCCAGGTCACTCATGGACAGCCAACCACCCTGGCTCCGGATGAACGCGACCATCTCCTCGGCGATGTCACCCTTGTAAAACAGGTCTCGCGCGGCCCGAATACCGCTCTCACGACCTTGCCCGGCTGCGGCGCGTTCGGCGTCAATCATGCGCCGGAAGGTACGGGCCAGGTCCGCCTGCACCAGGAGGTCTCCGATGCCCAGAGCCTTTCCTCCGGGATAGAAGATGTCCATGGTGCTGGTCCACTGGCTGGTGTCTCCTTCGTCGAGAATGATGTTGTCGCCGCTGCTGACCAGGGCACGGTGCAGCGTGGCCGGGATCGGGAAGCCGTGGGACGCCAGTTCCAGCGCCGGCGTGACCACCTGCTCCAAGGTCATGGTGCCGTACCGGCTGAGGGTGGTGAGCCAGGCGTCCGGCGCAGCCGGCGTCACGGTGCGCATCACCCCGTGGGGTATGTCGCCACCGTGTTCGCGCCGGAAGTAGTCGATGGACGCCTCGGCCGGCCACCGACCGAGGCCGCTGATTTCCCTGGTGTCGCCGGACTCGGCGTGGTGGATGATGATGGGAGCCACGCCACCGAAGCTGGTGTACTGGGGGAGCGTCACATTGATAACGATGCCGGCCGCCACCCCCGCGTCAATAGCGTTCCCGCCCTGCTCAAGAATCCGGTAGCCGGCCGCGGTTGCCAGGTAGTGGCCGGTGCTTACCATGTGGGTAACGCCGCCCACCAGGGGACGGTAGCTTCTGAGTCCGATGGGCATAACAACCTGCCTTCGCGGTGAATCCGCACCAAAATGCCGTCGCGTTTGCTGGCCGGCAGTATAGGGCATCGATGCACAGCCTGCCAGTTTGAAGGAAAGCGGAGCATGGACTACCGGAAAGCGTCAGGTGTTCCCTGGCCCAAACGTGCTCCATCCGCCGGAAAACGGGATACAATGCAGCTACGCACAGAAATACATGCCCGGTGTCACATGGCACGCCGCTAATCTGATATGTGCTGGTGGCTCTGATGCAGGACCGCGATACGCAGCGCGCCCGGTCGGTACAGGTAGGCATCCTGATGAAGGCTTACCGGGAGGCATTTTCGACGGAAAACGGAAACCGTGGTCTGACCCAGGAAGAATTGTTGCGGCGCATGGCGTTGGTCGACAGTCAATTCGCCGACCGGTCCAGCCACACCATGGTTTCCCGTTGGGAATCCGGCGTAACCCGACCCAACCGAAAACGACTGGAGATTTTCGGCAGAGCCCTGAACCTTTCGGACGCCGAAGTGGAGGGCCTGTTGACGTTGGCCGGCTTCAAATCCGGTACCGAATCCCAACCCAAGCGCGCGTCTGCGGATGCCGAGCCGGAGCGCCAGGAGAGCTTACCGGGAACCCAAGCATCGCCCAGCGAAGCGATCAAAGCGGACCCTCCACTCAGCATCGCCGCGTCGCTGGACCTGAGAGAAACACTGCGTTTCGCCGCGTTCAGTTGCCTGCTGCCGGGAGTGTGCATCGTGGCCAGCGGGTACATCCTGTCGTCGGCAGACCTGATGGACCCATGGATTCCTATCGTCTACATCGTGTCCATCATGGGTTTGATGCTGGCGTACAAGTTCATGCGTATGCGGGGCAACAACGCCCTCCGCGAGTTCCTCTCCATATCGCTCTTCTTCCTGCTGAGCGCTCAACTGCTGCCCTCAGCTTTGACGCGCATGGACATCTATGGGTTCTACACCCTGGGAGAATTCGCGGTAGAGCCGCTCCCCTACATGCTGGCGCTCATGGTGAACCTGGTCATCTCCTCAGCCGCGGCGCTGGTATTCCACCTGCTCTGGAACTGGCAATACGGATCAGGTCGCGGGACAAACGATCCTTTGCGGAGAGCGGTTACGGTGGTAGCGCCTCCGGCGGCATTGGCATACGTTTGCATCCTGATACTGTCCAATATCGGGGTCTGGACAGAATTTGGTATTCAGCTTGCAGCATTGTCCGGCGCATTCGCCATCATACTCTTGTTGCATGACCCGGACATCGACCTTGCGGAGCGGGATCGTCGGTTCTTCCTTTACGCAGCGGTGTCTGTGGCTATAACGGTATCCGCCATCGGCGCCGTCGCGATGCTTGCCATTTACTTGACGCCAGGCCTGCCGTCCATCCTTCCGGATCATAACCTGCTGTATTCGTGGGAGATCGATTTCGAAGCCTTGGGGTATCCGCAGGAAGAGGCATTGCATCGGCTGAACGCGGGGTACCTCTGGCAGAACGTGTGCATCTACGTCTATATGGTCCTGGTTGTTGGTGGCAGCCTGATCTCAACTTTGTGCCGGCTCAATAGCCGGTCGGCTACGGTCGCCGAGCACAACGCCGTGGGCTCGCCCGGCAATACTACAGCGGACTAGACGTAGGCTTACGAGAGTTTCTCGTTCTGGCCGGCCTGCCGCCGCTGGCAGAGGCCGGGTTCCAGCCGTTACGCTTGACACTGCCATCGGCGCTGTCTACGCTGACACGGCCACCACGAAGGGGCGTCCAACCCCCACCAACAGATGACCACAACCGACGGAGGGAGCGCACTCATGTACGACCTGCTCATCAAAGGCGGCACGGTAATCGATCCCACGCAGAATCTGAACGGCGCATACGATGTCGCGATAACCGACGGCAAGATTGCCGCTGTTGCGGCAGATATCTCGGCAGACGAGGCATCCCGCGTTGTCGAGGTGCGGGGCAGATACGTCACGCCCGGCCTGATCGACCTGCACACCCACGTCTACGAAGGCGTCAACGGCAACGGTGTCAACGCCGACGTGGGTGGGGTCCGCGCCGGCGTCACCACCATGGTGGATGCTGGCAGCAGCGGCTGCGACACCTACGGCGGGTTTCCGGCGCACATCATTCCCAACAACGCCACCGAGGTGATCCCCTTCCTGCACATCTGCCGCACCGGTCTGGCCACCACGCCCGACATCTTCTCGCCCAGCAGCATCGACCTCGAAAGAACCATACAGGTAGTCGAGGAGAGCAACGGCACAATCCGCGGAATCAAGGCCCGCATGGTGTCGCCAGCCCTGGAAATCATGGGCATGGAAATGCCGCGCCTGGCCAAGAGGGCAGCCCGGGAGGCCGGCGTGCGGCTCATGGTGCACATCGGCGACACGGAGAAGCGCTATCCCGCTGAGGTGATCCGGGATCTGCTTCCTCTCATGGAGCCCGGCGACATCGTAACTCACTTCTTCACCGCCAACCCGGGCGGGGTCCTGGACAGCGACGGCAACCTGGTGCCCGAGGCGCGGGAAGCCCATGAGCGCGGAGTCTGGCTGGACACCGCCCACGGGCGCGCCAATTTCAGCTTCGACATCGGCGAGCGGGTGCTGGACCAGGGCGTGGAACCTCACTGCATCAGCACCGACCTGACCGTGCCGGGCCGCATCCGCACCGTCCACAGCATGACCGAGATGATGACCCGCTTCCTGGCCATGGGATTCACCCTGGACCGGGTGGTGGAGATGTGCACCATCAATCCGGCGCGAGCGATTGGAGAGGAAGAACGGCTGGGCAGCCTGGAGGTTGGCAAGCAGGCCGACGTTTCTGTGCTGGAAATCCAGGACGGCGAATGGGTGGTTTACGACGTGCTGGGCAACGGCCGTCAGTCGGAACGCGCCGTTACTCCCGTGCTGTCGGTGAAGCGAGGCGAGGTGTTCGAAGCCGGCTGGGGACCCCGCCCCTGGGGCTGGGAGCCAGACAACGCCTAGCGACGACACCCAACGCGCACGAGCAAAGATAAGCAGGAATTACTGAATGAGCATTCAAGGGATCATGGGCCGCAGGGGCGAAGATGCGCTGCGAGAGGATTACAAAATGGTTGAAGTCATATTGAGTTCCCCAAGAGGGTTCTGCGCCGGCGTGGTGCGGGCCATCGACGTCGTGGAGGAATGCCTGGACCGGTTCGGTCCTCCCGTTTATGTCAAGCATCAGATCGTGCACAACCCCTACGTCGTGGCGGAGCTGGAGCAGAAGGGAGCCATCACGGTGGAAGAGGTCGATGAAGTGCCCGACGGCTCCCTGGTGGTGTTCTCGGCGCACGGATCGCCTCCGGAGGATTTTGAGAAAGCGGCCGAGCGTAACCTCAGGGTAATCGACGCCGTGTGCCCGCTGGTGACCCGGGTGCACAACGAGGCCAAGAAGTACCACCGCGAAGGCAGGAAGGTACTGCTGGTCGGGCACCAGGGCCACCAGGAAGTCCGCGGGACCATGGGGCAGGCTCCCATGACGCTGATCAATGATTCCGCGCCCCTGTCCGAGCAGGAAGTCAGCGCCGAGATGGATTGGTCGGAGGACACCGAGGTAGCGGTTATAACCCAGACGACACTATCCGTGGGCGATACCGCCAACGCCATCGGCGCCATTCAGGAACGGTTCCCCGGCGCCGTGGTGCGGAACGACATCTGCTATGCGACCACCAACCGCCAGGACGCGGTCACACAGATGGCGGGACTGGTTGACGTGGTCCTCGTGATCGGCGCGCAGAACTCATCGAACTGCAACCGGCTGCGCGAGGTCGCCGAGGCCAACGGCACACCGGCTTACCTGATCAACGGCCCGGACGAAATTGACCCGGAATGGCTGGTGGGATGCCGGAGGGCGGGCATCACCTCCGGCGCTTCCACCCCGGAGGTGCTGGTGGAAGCGGTGATAGAGGCGCTGGACCCGGCGAAAGTCACCCTGTTGGAAGGCGCAGAAGAGGACATCACCTTCACGCTGCCTCGGGAATTGAGGTGACCTCGGTGTCCTCCGGACGCAAGCCGCGAGAATCGTCGCCATTATCAAGCTGGTCATCGCGGACGGCGCAGGGATATCGACCCGCTCGCATGACGGGAAAGACACCGACACCGCCCGATGACCACAAGAGCGGGTTCTTTTACTTGATACGCACAACCGCCGCGTGAATGTCGCTGAGGTTCCTGGTACCGGTCGCGTCAGATAGGAAGGTCCGGAACACGTGGGTCAACTTGCCGGTTGAACCCCCCATCGCCCGAGAGCATCACCAGTCCTAACCCGGGGCAACTGCCCATGCCGGCGTGTTTCACGCTGACCGGTATTGGTCCCCGGAAGGCGACGAGAATCATCCTGCCATCGGGTGTAACCTCAGCATGGTCGGGGGCAGGGTCGTCGTTGAATTGGTATCCGGCATCGTCCTGATTGACAAAGGGCGCCGCCTCGCCGACACAGTGTCCCGAGCCGGTAAGGTCGATGGTGCCTACATGCGCTACCGCTTGCTCAGCCAGGGTTGCGGCGGGATTGTTGAGGATCTTGCCAACATCGAACACCTCTGCCTTGTTCTGTATGCGGTCAAACTGATACAGATACCGCGCGTTGGCCGAGACAGCCAGCCCATGGGCATCCCTGCGCGCCGCCAGTCCCGCAGCTTCGGTGATGCCCAGCGTCTTCTCTTCGTAGAACTTCACCACCGGCGGCGTGTTTGGCACGGTTTGCGGGTTCGCGCCATCCGGATAATCCAGCGGCAGACGGTACATGATGAACGTCGAGTCATCCGCGCCGGCGCCGCTGGCCGACACGCCTGCGTTCAGGAACATGGAGCCGCCCGCTTCCCTACCACCACATCCAGCAGCGCTGATGACGTCATTGGTATATTCCGCGACGATGGACATAGGCTCCGTCGTAATGTCCACGACAAACAGTCCGCCGCCGCCGAAGGTCACGTAGACGTGCTGGTTGTCGCTGCTGATTGCGGGACAGACCACGACGTTATTGGGGCGGCCCGGCCCTTCCCTTAGAGCTCCGCTTGGCGTAGTGGTCGGCTGGAAATTGGAGTAATCGCCGGCCACCCTACCGCCGGCGAGAGTCGAATCCGCCTCCGCTTCCATGGCGGTGAGGTCCCGTCCTCCCACCAAGTCCAGTGTGGCAGCTTTGTTGAACGTGAAGGTGTCGGTCTCCGCGTCGTAATCGATCCGTTCCAATAGCTTTGCAGCGAGATTGGCCACAATCAGTTTGGTGCCGTCAGCGCTGAAGAAGGCCATGTGATTGGAAGGAGCGGAGCCTTCCGGACCCGTGGTGCGAAAGAGAGCCTTGCCCAGCTTGGCGGCCAACTCCGGATCGCCTTGGATCCGCTTGCATTCTCGGAGGCCGCTTGCAGACTGTGTGCATTGGCCTTCCGCGTCAATGATCCCCACCATTCCAGCCTCCGGACCGAAGAAACTCGCAGCCATATACCGGTGGGTCAAGGGTTGGGGCATCATGCCGTGGAGGCGCCTTACGTTCACTCCCAATTCTTCAAAAGCCGACGGAAAAACGTCAACAGCATGGACAACGGTCGGCCCGTATTCAGGATCATCTTCGGCATACCAACCGGGAGGAGCAGCCAGGAAATCGCTGCTTTCGTAAATGAGAATTCGGCTACCGTGGGTCCCGGTCGGGTTGTCTGCGCTTATATCGGCACTGTCCGATTGGTCCCCCGCCCAGATTTCCCATCCCCCTTCTCTGGCCGAGGCCGCTGTGGGTGTCAGCGCTTTCCAGGCAGACCATTCCGGCTCGCCGTACAAAGCGTTGTGGCTGCCCACGGCAAACCAGTACTTGATGCCCGGGGAGAGACGGGTCACCGTCCAAGTGGGTTGACCCCGGTTGACGATGTTGGAATAACGGACCTCTTTCTGCCATTCCCGGTCCGGCTCGCTGAGGGCTCGCCGATAGTCCTCGTCGGCCATCCATCCAACGCGGTAATACGTCGCGCCCTCCACCGCTTTCCAGGTCAGGTTGGCCTCTCCAAGCTCGCCTCCGTTAACCACCCTCACGCTGGTGGGAAGGAGCGGAGGGGACTGTCCCCGTGCGATGTTGTCCACTCCGCCTATGACAACGACCGCCGCAACCATCACGACGATCCAAATGACCTTCAACGACTTGGGAAAACCCATGGGAACCTCCTAGCGGCGTGCGGGTACGACTTCCTGCCACAGACGCCGTGGTTCCCAAAGACACGTTCCCCGCTAGAAGGCGCGTAAGGAACGTCGCCCCGGCGGTCAAGGAACGTGTGCGGAAGGTTAATTCCGCGTGGCAGTGGAGGGAACATCCACCGCGTCTGTGGCAAGGCAGAATATAGCCGAGGTTCCGGGAATTGGCAAGAAATGATGACAGGCGGGCAAGGCTATCGCGTATGAAATTACAGCTCTGTCACTCCAACGAAAACCGGATCCCACAGGTCGCATGAGGAAAGAATATGAAAGATAGTTGACGATTTCAGCCGATGGATTCCGGCCCCCATATCAGATACGGGGTGACGTTCTTCAGCCAGAATGACGGCGCTAAAACCGCTCATATGCGATCGCCCTGCGCAATCTGGCTGAGCGTGCAGGAAATCCATCACCCAAAACGGTATTGTCATGGGTTGCAATCACCGTCAAAACGGCGCGCTTGCCAAATGCTTTCGCCTACCTAGCCCAGGGCCGGCGGCCAGTGTGTTTGTCGCCGCTGGGCCGCGCTCAGCACCCAGCAGGTGCTCAGCTCTATCTTGCCCGCGTTTTCCCGCACCTGCTGGTAAGCCTCCATGAAGTTGGAGGTCAGGATGCCGGCCGGAAGCGCGAAAAGGCCGATTCCCAGCAGGGCGATGAAGCCGGCGATAACCCGCCCAACCAGCGTCCCCGGCACCACCTCCAGGGACGGCAGCGTGGTCAGGATCACCACCGAGGCCCACAGCGAGTCCCCGATGGATCCGAACTGTTCGTGGTTCCCGTTGGGCAGGTTGGTTTCCGCCGAGTGCATCAGGTAGCCCGCCGCCAGCCAGAACACGCTGAGGGTCACCAGCACGCTGACGAGCTGTGACGCCGACCGCAGCATCACCCGCCCCATCAGGCGCATGGCCGGGAAACGCCGCCCGGTCATGATCAGCCGGGACACCAGCCTGAAGATCGGCAGCACCTCGACCTCTCCGAATACGATCATCACCACCAAGGTCGGCCAGATGGCGATGAAGTCGATGATAGCCGCGGCGTTGGTGGTGGCGTAGCGCAGGCGGGCCTTCCATCCCCCCTGCCGGTAGTCGTTGTGCCACACCATGCACCATAGCCGGATGATGTACTCGGCGGCGAACACGCTGATGAAGAAGAATTCCAGCTGGGTGTTGCCGACCGCCAGGTTCACCGCGCTGAACAGCACCAGCCCGAAGATGGTGAAGTCGACCACCCGAGCCGCACTGCCGCTGTCGGCCTCCAGCACATGGAACACCGCGTGCTGGAGACGCACGTAGGGGTTGGCGTCAGGCAGCCGGCATTGCAGCAGGGAAAACCCGCCGGAAAATATTCCCATGGATTACTGTGCGCCGGTATGGTCAGAAGCAGGATTCACCGGATTGGACAGCTCGGCAGGATCACGAGGTCCCTGCTACGGAAGGGATCCAATCCTGTCAATCGCAAAATCCGGCAAATCCTGCTTCTGACGGATGGCTCTACATGGCGGTCCGACCGCCATCAATCACAAGTTCGCTCCCGGTCATGAAGGACGCCTCATCGGAGGCCAGGAACAGCACGCCGTAGGCAATGTCCTCCGCCTGGCCCAGGCGGCCCAGCGGGGTCCGGTTCAGCCGGTCCTCCCGGCCTCCGGCCGCCAGCAGGTCGGCGGTCATGTCAGTCTCGATGGTGCCGGGATGCACGCTGTTGCACCGGATGCCGTCGCCGGCGTGCTGGATGGCCGTGGACTTGGTGAACAACCGCACCGCACCCTTGGAGGCGGTGTAGGCCGAGGAGATGTGGTTGCCTACCAGCCCGGCGACGCTGGAGATGTTCACGATGGAGCCGCCGCCGTTGCGTCGCATTTCGGGAATGGCCGCCTTGGTGCCCAGGAAAACGCCCTTGGCGTTGACGCTCATCGTGACGTCCCAGTTCTCCATCGTGGTGTCCTCAACCCGCTCTGGCATATACACGCCGGCGTTGTTCACCAGGATGTCCAGCTTGCCGAACCGCTCCACCGCGGCCCCGATAGCGTCCTTCCAGGACTGCTCGTCGGTCACGTCCAGGTGGACGAACAGGCACTCGCCGCCCAGCTCATTGATCTCGGCTTCAACCTGTCGCCCCAGTTCGTCCCTGAGGTCTCCGATGACCACCTTGCAGCCCTCGCGGGAGAACATTCGCGCTTCAGTGGCGCCCATGCCCCGGGCGCCGCCGCTGATGAAAGCCACCTTGTTTTCCAGTCTCATTTCCAATGCCTCGCTGTCATGATTGCTGTCGCAGTTGTTCCAGTTGCTCTCGAAGCCGAGCGATTTCGGCTTCGGCGGCTCGGTGTGCAGCTTCGCTTTCGCGGCGGGCGTCCTCGGTTTCCTGATGCGTCCGCAGCCATTCTCCGGCCACAGGATCGTACAGACGCAGCTTCAAGTCCGGCGTTACGCAGATTTCCAGCTCCAGCCCGGCGCTGTATCCGCGCAGGATTCCCGCGTCGTCCGTGGTGAGCGGCTGCTCCCGATATTCCGTGCCTTCCAACGTTTCCATGACGAGGGTCGGCGTAAAGTAGTTTCCGGTCGGGTCGAAGCGCACGTACTCGGTAACGCCCATGTCGGCGTAGATGCGGCGCTTTTCGGTGGCGTCCCGCCGCCAAGTCCTGGAGGATGCGATCTCCATAACGAAATCCGGGACCCGGCCCTCGCGCCAGACCAGCCAGGAGTCCCGTGGGTGGCGGCTGGTGACGCCAAAGACGACGAAGACATCGGGCGCGACTCTGACGTCATTGCGGTTCATCTGATAGTAGATCAGCAGGTCGCCGCCGACGTAAACGTCGTTACGTTCGTGGTATCGGACGCGGAGCGTGGACACCGTTTCAGTCAGGGGCGCATACTGCGCTTCGGATTCGGCCATGGGCTCACCGTCGGATGATGGGTAATCGATGGTGAGATCATCAACCTCATCCTCGTAAGGAACCTGTACCCTTGTGGTTTTGCTGACCATCGGATTAGCTCCAAATGTTTACGGAGGCATCAGTTAACGGTCTGCTGTCGGCGACCGTTTCGCACCTTCATTATAGGCGAGGCCGGCGGCGGATGCCCAAGGCGATAACGCCGACCAGCAAGGACAGGCTGGCGATGTCCATCGGTTTCGAGCCCGGGCTTGACGGCGCTGCGCAGGCGCCTCCTTCAGTCGTTTTTATATCGGGAGAGGCTTCCGGCGGATGTCCCGGCCCCAACGCCACGAAATCCGCAAACGCCATCCAGGCCGGGGCGGTGCGGGTACATAACCCGGTTCGTCTGCCTTCCCCGGTATAGACGATGTAATTCTGCCCCTCTTTGAACTCGTAGCCGCAGGAAATTTCGCTACGCTCGGTTTCGACGGTCAAGGTGGGCAAGCGTGGCCCCTTCCAGACCCGGGTGACCCGGAACTCCACCGTCACCAGCGCCGACGACGAAAGCCGATAAGGGGAAGTGCCACTGAATTTCACCGAAGTCACTTCTCCGGCAAACACCGCATCGGCTCGTTCCAAAGCCTCTGCCGGCGAGCCGGAAGGAGCGCAGGAACAGGCGTGGGCCGGTTCTGCTCCGGCCAGTAACGCCAGCAGGGACGCGGCCAGCCCTGCGATCAGCGCCAGTCGGATAGCAGAGATCAGCTCCAAGCCGCTATGGTTGCTGTTGTGACAGTTGTTCGCGGAGCCGGGCGATTTCGGCTTCGGCCGCCCGACGGCCCGCCTCACTGGATTGCAGGGCTACTTCAGCCGCCCGACGCTCGGCCTCGCTTGATTGCAAGGCCGCTTCGGCCGCCCGACGGCCCGCTTCGCTTTCCAGGTGCGTAGTTAGCCACTCACCTGTCGCCGGGTCAAAAAGTCTGAGGTCCAGACCGGGCAGCACGCAGAAGTCCAACTCCAGGATTGCGCTGTAGCCCCGCAGTATGCCAGCCTCATCCGTAACGACCGGCAGTTGCTGATACCCGGCGTCCACCAGACGCTCGCCCACCAAGGACGGCGTAAAGAAACGGCCTGTGGGGTCAAAACGCCAGTATTCAGACACGCCCATCTCAGCGTAGATGTCCCGCTTTTGGGCAACGTCCCGCCGCCAGGTGCTTTGCGACGCAATTTCCATCACAAAGTCCGGAGCCTTGCCCTCCCGCCACACCAGCCAGGAATCGCGGGGATGGTTGCCGGCCGCGCCAAAAACCGCATAAACGTCTGGAGCGATGCTCAGGTCATTGCGGTTGATGCGGTAATAGATCAACATGTCGCCGGCGACGTACACGTCGGACCGGTCATGATAGCGAACCCGGAGGGCGGAGACGGTGTTGGTCAAAGGGATGTACTGAAAGTCGGTTTCCGCCATGCGCTCACCGTCTGCGGAAGGATAATCGATGGATAAGTCGTCCACCTCCTCATTCTCATTGCGGTGTGCGCCGACCTGCCTTGCTAACTTGTTGACCATGAGGCGCTCTCCATTGCGGGCGCATGGGCCGTTTGTGATCCGGTTTCACGGGCTACTGCGCGAACAGGCCGCCGTCGATCACCAGCTCGCTACCCGTCATGAACGATGATTCGTCTGACGCCAAGAACAGGACACCCCAGGCCACGTCCTCCGCTTGTCCAACGCGGCCGATGGGTGTCCGGTCCAGCGAGGCCTGCCGTGCCGCGTCGTCCCGCAGCAGCGTGGGCGTGGTCATGGGCGTCTCGATGATGCCCGGGTGCACCGAGTTGCAGCGGATGCCCTCGGCCGCGTACTGGATGGCGGTGGACTTGGTGAACAGCCGCACCGCGCCCTTGGTCGCGCCGTAGGCCGGCGCCCGCCAGCTTCCAATCAGGCCGGCCACGCTGGAGATATTGATGATGGAGCCGCCGCCGGCTTTGCGCATCTCAGGGATGGCCGCCTTGGTGCCCAGGAACACGCCCTTGGCATTGATGTCGAAGATGTTGTCCCACAGCTCTTCGCTGGTGTCCTCGATGCCCACCTGCCGGTAGATGCCGGCGTTGTTCACCAGAATGTCCAGCTTTCCGAACCGCTCCACGGCGGCGCTGACGGCGGCGTTCCATTCGTCTTCGCTGGTGACGTCGAGTTTCACGAAGACGCACTCGCCGCCGGTCTCGTTGATCTCGGCTTCCAACTGACGGCCCTCGTCCTCGAGCACATCGGCGATGACCACCTTGCAGCCTTCACCAGCAAAGAGCCTCGCCTCGGCGGCCCCCTGTCCTCGTGAGCCGCCGCTGATCAGGGCAACCTTGTTTTCCAAGCGCATGACAAACACCTCCAGCATGGCCGCCCGTTTGACGGCTGACCATGGCTCCGGGATAAGGTTTCTACGGGACGCTACGATTGTAGCCAAGCACGATAGGCAGTCAAGCGCGGACCACAGGGGTAACTGTTCAGACTTGCGAAGAAAGGGTCATTGCGAGCGCAGCGCGGCAATCTCGTTGGTGAAGGGGAGTCCGTCGGGGCAGACATTGCTGCTACGGAGCCGAGATTGCCACGGCGCAAGCGCCTCGCAATGACAACCTCCTGAATTCTGAACAGTTACCCACAGGGTCCTGCCACCGGCTGGGCTCGACCAACACTCGGGCGGCACACCGGGTGGGCGATAATGCGTATGGGCTATAATTATCGCCGGTAATTATTATCTGTGCGTCAGCAATCGTCATGCCAACCGCCTGACCTGTCAGGCGCATCAGGAACTAACCCTGAGGGCGGCCCGTAGTAACACCTGCTCACACCTCCCGGCCCGAGTTTTGCCGGCCCCGAAAAGGTACCAGCGACATCAGTACACGAACGGCACAAGCAGCGCATAGAGAGGTGAACAAAGCGTGGTTCATGGCCGTGCTGGCGCTTACCGTGTTTGCCACCATCAGCGCGATCCTCATCGTTCCGCCGCTCCTGGTCGAAATCGCGACCGATCTGGACATATCGGTGGCAGTGGCCGGCCAGCTGGCGACCGCGACTTTCGCGGCCTGGGCGATCACCGGCGTATCGGCAGGTCCCCTGTCCGACTCCTTCGGGCGTCGGCCGGTGGCGCTGGTGAGCCTGGCGGTGCTCTCGTTATCCACGCTGGGTTGCGCATTCGCGCCGAACCTGGAGACGCTGCTGGCGCTGCGGGTCCTGACCGGCCTGGGCGGGGGCGTGATACCACCCAACATCGTGGGGTCGGTGTCGGACGTCATTTCCCCGGCGAGGCGTGCAACGGCTGTGAGCGCCCTGCTGTCGATCCAGGGTCTGGCAGCGGCCATCAGCGTACCGTTGGTGGCGGTGCTGGCCGATCTGGGCGGCTGGCAGTTTGCGTTCATCGTGTACGGCAGTGTGCTGGTGGTCGGGCTGGTGGCGAATTTCCTGTGGCTCCCCAAAGAGAGCGGAGAGCGAGTCCGAAACTTCGCGTACATTTCCAGGTACAGGTCACTGGTGTCGCTGCGGTTCTTCCGAGTGGCAGTGCCGGTAAACGTTACTCAGCGCGTCGCCTTCTGGGGCAGCATCAGTTTCTTCGCCGCCTACCTGATACATACCTTTGACCTTAGCGTGGGCTTCGTGGCCCTGCCGTTGGCGATAACCTCGCTTGGGCAGATGGCCGGCAACTACAGCGCATCCTACGCGGCAAACCGGAGGTACCGCGCGCTGATCATCGCCGCCTGCGGCATCGCCGGTGGAGCATTCGGGTTTGCGGTGTTTTCCGTGGAGATGGGGCTGTGGGCAACGGTGGCCGTTGCGACATTGAGCACCGGCCTACTGAGCGTGTCGTTCCCGATCCTCATCTCTGCCAGCACCGAGTATTCCGGCGAGTCCAAGGCCACCGGCGTTGGTCTCATGGGTTTCAGCAACCAGGGCGGCGGAATGCTGGGCGCCGCCATAGCGGGGGCGCTGTTGGCGAACGTAGGGTACATGGGTATCGGCTACATGTGCGTCGGCGCAACCGTCGTCAGCGCGCTGCTGACCAGCCTGTTCGGCCGCCAGTTCGCCGAGTCGGCTGGCCGCGCAGCGGTGTAATACCCTGATGCTTGCAAGATTTCGCGCTGTCGTCGGATTTTTCCTGCTGCTGCTGACGCTGCTCTTGCTGGCCAGCACGGTTGCCTGCATTAGCGATGCGTCCAATACGACGCCTCCCGGCGGCGAAATGCAGTCTTCTCTGCTACCTGCCGGTACGCCGATACCGCGGGCAGCCGGACCGACGCCCCGGAGCGTAACCACCCCGATTACTGTCCCGACACTGACGCCAACCACAGGTACGCCGGCCGTGCTTGGTCCGACGGAGAAGGACGGCGACCGGCCAACGCCGTTTCCAACGTCAACGCCCACGCCTTGGCTGACATCACCGCCCGCACACCCGCCGGGGACGGTTTCCCTTGCGCAGGGCAATAGCTACGGGTTTGTTTCCGTGGCCTCCGGCTATGCGCATACCTGCGGCTTGCGCGCGGACGGGAGCATTGTGTGCTGGGGCGATAATCGGTACGGCCAGGCAACTACGCCAGAAGGGTCTTTTATTGCGCTGGATTCCGGCGGAAACAAAACTTGCGGAGTACGGACGGACAGGAGCGCAGTTTGCTGGGGCGCGGACATAGACGGTCTGCTTTCACTGCCGGACGGAGATTTTGTATCTATCAGCATCGGTACTCGCGTTTGCGGCGTGACGTACGGCGGGGGAATCAAATGCGCCGAAGAATACACGAACAGTGAGACGCCGCCAGGAGAGTACCACTCGGTCAGTGTTGGCACCTGGCAAAGCTGTGGACTACGCATTGACTTCACTCTGACCTGTTGGGAAACCGGTTACGATTCCATAAGCAGAAACCCGGCCAATACCCCGCCACCTGGCGAGACATTCAAAGCAGTCAGTGTCGGTTTCAATCATACCTGCGGCATATTGCAATCTAATGGTAGTGTCTCTTGCTGGGGGAACTATGATGACCGCCTCAATCATGACTATGTTATACCGCCGAAAGGCGCGTTCCGAGCCGTGAGCGCTGGAAACCGTTTTACCTGTGGCATACGAATGGAGCGTAGGGCTGTAGAATGTTGGGGACGGAATATTAATGATTACCTCAGACTTTTGGGACAGGCGACGCCGCCGGCCGGGATTTTCGTATCCATAAGTGCCGGCAATAATCATGCCTGCGGAGTCAGAGAGGATAGCAGCATAATATGCTGGGGAGAAAATGACTGGAGGCAGAGCAATCCACCCGGAAAGACTCCATCCATGGACCCGCCTGAGATCGCTTTCAAAGCCCTCGGCGTCGGGGATGACCACACCTGCGGAATCCGCACGGACGTCAGGGTCGAGTGCTGGGGTAGCAATCTGTCTGAGTTCGAGTTCACCGGCCAGGCCATGCCACCGGCCGGCACGTTTACGGCGGTGAGCGCCGGCTTGGCCCACACCTGCGCTCTCCGCGATGATGGCACGGTAGCGTGCTGGGGCGGCTCATCTATGCCATCCGACCCATTCGGTGGGCCCGTCACTGCTTACAGTGCGGTAGATGCGCCCCTCGGCACATTCATCAGCCTCAGCTCCGGGTTTTTGAGCTCCTGCGGTGTGCGGACGGACCACAGCGTTAAGTGCTGGGGTATGTTAAAACTCTTCGCTGACACCGAATCTGACGCCGGTATGTTCACGCCGCCCGCCGGAAAATACGTCAGCGTCAGCGTGGGCGATTGGCACGCTTGCGGATTGAGGACGGACGGTACGATAACCTGCTGGGGCGCGAATGAAGGATGGGATACTGGCCTTCTGGGTCAGGCAACGCCGTCGGAGGGTGCTTTTGATGCCGTCAGCGCCGGTAGATTACATACCTGCGGGTTAAGGTCAGATGGCAATCTGGTGTGTTGGGGCGCACTAAGCGGCGGGTACGAGTTGATGTGTTATGAACCCTCCGCCGGCGATACCGTGTGTTGGTACGAAGACCCGGAACTGCTGGAAGAACACAAGGAAATCACCGCCGGACAACTGCCGGACGGCGTACCTGTTGCCCTCATATCCGGAGATGAATATACCTGCGTCCTGCCGAGGGGCCACGTCTTATACTGCGTGAACTCGGTCACTCCCGATGGCGCTTTCATAGCCGCCGACGCTGGCCGCAATCACGCCTGCGGCATTCGCCCCGATGGGAGAGCAGTATGCTGGGGCGACAATCAGTATGGCCAGGCCAGCCCGCCCCGGTAGGAAATAATGGAAACGTTGGGCAAACCGGCACTCCGGCGTTGCGTTGCGCTGCTGGCGCTCCTGGCGGCGATGGCAATCGCCTGCTCAGGCGGACAGCCTGCCGCAGACTTCTCCCTGAGGACCTTCAAAGGAGAGGAGTTCCGCCTGTCGGAGCAACGGGGCAAGGCGGTGGTCATCAACTTCTGGTACCCGTCCTGCCCGCCCTGCCGGGACGAGATGCCCGCCTTCCAGGAGGTATGGGAGGAATATCAGGGCCGCGACGTACGCTTTATCGGACTGTTCGTGCCCCAGGGCTTCGACACCGAGGTTGAGGCCAGGCAGTTCGTCGACGAGTTCGGCCTCACCTTCGACTTCGCCACCGACGTCCGTGCGATGGTGGCACAGGAGTACGCGGTACAGTTCTTCCCAACGACCTACTTCATCGACCAGGCCGGCCGGATCCACAAGATGGAGATCAGCCGCATGGACGTCGACACGCTGACCAAAATACTGGACGACCTTCTCTGATGGTAGACGTGCTGGGCATCATCCTGCTCATCATACGCTGGGCACACGCGCTGGCGGCAGTGGTGTGGATTGGCGGCAGCCTGTTCATGCTGCTGGCTGGCCGGCCCGCGTTGCGCTCCGCTGACTCGGGCGGACTGGTAGGCCGTGCGCTGGCTACCGAGTTCCGGCCCATCGTCGTGACCGCCATCGCCGTGCTCATCATTTCCGGCGTGATTCTTACCGTGGACCGTCTCACTTCGGACGCCGCCGGCATGGCGTACACCGTCGTTCTGGTCGCCAAAATCCTGCTGGCGGTGTACGCTTTCGTTGTCGCCTGGCTCCTCCCTCGACGCCGGGACAGACCCGCTGGCGGCATCCCCGGCGCAATGACCGGGCCGGTGGCGCTGACCATAGCCGGCGTCCTGGTCATCGGCCTGGCCGACGTGCTCACCTGGTCATTCGAAAAAGGACTGGCGGGCTGAATGTAGCTGAGGTGAACGCATTGAGAACCGACCTGCTGGACATACTGGCCTGCCCCATCTGCCGATCGCCTCTGACACTGCAGGCTCAAGTCATAGCGTCCGACGACGCTCCGGATGCCGGCGAGGTGCTGACCGGCACCCTAACCTGCTCCGCGTGCAACGAGATCTATCCCATCCGAGACGGCATACCCAACCTGTTGCCGCCCGACCTGCGGGATGCGGAGGCCACGACAAGTCGCTAAGAAGAGTGCCTACGAGGGTGCGCTGATCCGGAGAAAAACTATGTCGGAATGCCGAGGACGGAAATACCGCGCCCTGCATGCGTGTCTATTCAACCTGACCACCCGCGAGTGGAGAGCGTCATTTTCCGAAGTCGAGGCCGTGATTGGTGACAAGCTCCCACCATCCGCGCGCTATTATCAAGCTTGGTGGGCTAACGACTCGACCCACAGTCAAGGTGCCGCATGGGCTGCCGCAGGATGGGAAACGGCCGAGGTGGATTTGGCGAGGGAGACACTTCTGTTTCGACGCAAGCGTACTTCGGACCCGGGCAACCCGAGCGAGACTGGGGCTAAGCGCTCAAGTCTAAGAAAAGCGGATGACTACGCACCGAACATGGTGTCGGCGTCTGCGACCGATGCCCTGGACGCCTTGAATCAATTGCAGGCCGCACTCGAGGATCGCGGGGTTAACCTGGCTGAGTGGGCGCAAAACCTGAGCACGGAACGCCGTGCCATTGATCGGTGATCATTCACCTGGACACGAGCTTCCTGATCCGGGCACTGATCGCTGATTCGCCGGAGAACCGAAAGCTACGAGAATGGCTCGGCACCGGCGACTCTGTTATGGTCAGCGCGATCGCTTGGGCTGAATTTCTGTGCGCCCCGCTGACCGAAGAGGATCTCGGATTGGCCGCCAGAATAGTTGGGGCACCCTGGATTTCACGCCTGAACATGCCGTCATCGCCGCGCGCCTGTTCAACACATCGGGCCGGCGGCGGGGCACGATGATGGATTGCATGATTGAGGCGGTCGCGCTGGGAGCAGGCTCCCAATTCGCGACCGCCAATGAGGACGACTTTGCAAGATTTACGGACCAAGGCTTGCAAATGGCGTAGGCTTCACCCCGTCAGCCGCTGGTCAGGATTGCGACGACTTCAGTGGCCAAGCCCTCCGCCCGTTCCCGCAGGGCGGGCCGGTCCAGGTTCTCAATGGGGTGCTGGGTGAAAATGGTCGGATAGTCTTCCGCGCCCCACATCTTGGCCATTGCGTTGGCCGTGGGAATGAACCGGTCGGTGCAAATGGTCGCGGAGGGGAGGCCGGCCTTCTCAACGTGGATTCCGTCGTGCACACTGCACGCGCTGCAGCTCCCTCAATCTCCGATGGCAACCACCACCGAGTCTACGTTGGCCACCAACTCCTCCAGTTCTTGGGGATCGGCCGGCCGCGACGCGCTGGGCTTGCGCAGCCAGCGCACCTCGCGAATCTCGTAGCGGTTGCGCAGCACTTCAGCCAGTTCCTCAAGCAGCACGTCCGCGTTGCGCTTGCTGTCGTCGATCAGACCCACCCGGGTGCCCGCCAGGGTAGGCAGACGCGGCGCGCCGTCGAAAGGCGCGATGATCGGCTCGGTGGTCGGGTTGACCAACGTGTATTGTTGAGTTGCCATGTTCGGCCCTCCTGGATCCTGTTCCTGTCGTCGCTACGGTACATTCACAGTCTTGGTAACGGCGGTGGAGCCCACCTTTGGCCCCCAGCTGGGTATCACCGAAGAGGAATTGGACTCCTCGCCGCCGGCGAATACTACCAGAATATCGTCTGGTTCGGGAACCAGCGGTACCATCGCGGCCTCGTCGCCGGGCTCCACGTCGCCGCGCAGCACCAGGCCGCGCTTCAGGTCGGCCACGGACCGCCGGACGTTTTCGTGGAGATACTCCCGAACCTGCTGCTTTGTCCAGTCCCGCCACAGGTTGCTGTTGCCGGCGATGGTGATTGCCACCTGACCCTGCCGGATGCCCACCGACACGTCGCCCACAGATCCAGAGGTGGACATTGACGTACCCAAGGACGAGGCCACGTCCGCGATAGCGTACAGGATCGCCTCAGGTCGCCCCACGGACCTTACTTGCCGTGGAGCTTCACTGGCGAACACCGTAACTGTGCTGTCCCCGGCGTCGAAACCGCGGTCCACGTGCAACGGAGTCCAATGGGTTTCGCCCTCCGCCTCGGCGATGCAGTAGGTGTACTTGCCAGGGTGTCCGATGACGCTCCGGTCGAACAGGCCGGGGATGGCAGCGCAGGCGTTCATCAGGATGAGCCGGATGGCGCGGCCGATGGTGCCGTTGGCGCGGTTGCCCGGTCCGAACAGGTTGTTACGGCTGTTCAGCCCGATCTGCTCCCGGATTGGGCCGTTGACGATGCACAGCACCGCCGCGCCGCCCATGCTGGATGACGGCCCCACCAGGTTGAACACCGGGTCCAGCATGGCCTCGGTGGCGGCCAGCACCACGGGAAAGTACTCGGGCAGGCAGCCGGCCATCACAGCGTTGGCTGCGGCCTTCTCCACCGTGATCACCCGGCGCCGTTCCGGCAGTTCGCCTATCACGTCATCGAGGTTCCGGCCGGAGTAACCGATGAACTCGGCCACGCGGGCCGTCGTGGGAGGCACCACGGGCAGGCCGTCGCTCCAGCCCAGCTCGTAGCCCTTCTCGATGGCCGAAAGGGCATCATCCCAGGTGGTGGTGGTTATGTCGGTAAAGTTTGTGGTCAATTTGTTTGCCTCTAGTGGTCGCTGGTCACATTGGATATGGCAAGCAGATGTTCAGCAAAGTCCAATGTTTGCTGCTGCCGTACGATCAATTCGAGCACGGACAGAAACCCTTGGTCCGCATCGGCATGAACGCGCATCGCCACTTTAAGAGAGTCATTGAGTTCAGCGTTGTTGGTTTCGTCAGCCAGCCGGCGTATTACAGCTCGCTTGTGCTGGTATTTCCCATAATCTTGTCCGGTTGCGATACCGATAACGCTAATGGCGTGCTTTACGGCTAACCAGAGGATATCGGAGGCGGGCCGACGGCGTCCGCGCGCGATTAGTCGATGGCTGATCTGGATGCAGTCCAACGCTTCTCTAGCGTGCTCTGCCCCGGTCAGCATGGCATTTCCTTTTCCAGCAAGGCCTGCATGCAGTCTGCGAATTCTGTGGCGGAAGGACGGCAGAACAAAAATTCGTCCAATTCCATAAAGTCGTGGCCGGCGTTATCGCGGAATATGCCAGCGGCGCCGTACTTCAGCTTGATTTTCCCGGCAGCGTTTTCCCGCTCGTCCAAGATGCTGATGGATTCCAAAATCTCGTCGTCGTTTTCATGAGGCAGACCTCGTTGCTTGAGCGTTAGCACCGCCGCCAACCGGACGGCGGCCCACAGCTCGGCGGAGCTTTTGACCGTGTCCGGTACCATCAACTCTCGGTCGGCAGCATCCAGATGCGCCTTTACCTGGCGGTTGATTGTCACGGTCTCGTTGACGCCGGTCTCGGTGGTAGCCATCACGGTTGCTCCGGAAGCATCACGGTTTTCCATCGGATGTCCCATGTTATCACCCGACACAGACGAGGGGCGAAAGATCTTTCGCCCCTACACTGCGGTACTGCCGGCGCAAAGTCTATGCCTTGGCGTACTTGGAGAAGCTGCGCAGCTCGCGCGGCGGGTCCATGTGGCTGCCGCGAATGGTGTAGGACACCTCGGACACGTACACCGCGCCGGTGCTGTCCACAGCGATACCGTGGGGCGCGATGAACTGGCCAGCGCCTTCACCCTCTTCAGGGGCGCCGAATACGCAGACGCGATTGCCGTCCCGGTCGTAGATGGTGACCCGGTGACCCAATCCCGGCGCGTCATCCACACCGCCCATGCCGTTGAGCTCGCCCACGTAGATATGGCCGCCCCAGTACACCATGGCGTCCGGTCGGTGGATGTTGCTCCACATCTCCGTGAAGTTGCCGTCGGTGTCGAAGAGCTGGATGCGGTGGCACTCGCGGTCCACCACATACACGCGCTCGTCCTCGTCGAAGGCGATGTTGTGCGGGCGGATGAACTGGCCGGCGTCGATGCCCGGCTCGCCCCAGGAGAACTTGTACTGCCCCTCGGCGGTGTACACGTGGATGCGCGAGTTGCCGTACCCGTCGGAGACGTAGATGTCGCCGTTGCTGGGGCGGATGGCGGCGGAGGTGGGCCGGTTGAAGGGCTGACCGCTCCAGCGGGGCGCCGGGTGGTTCTTCTCGCCGATTTCCATCAGCTTCTCGCCGGTGACGCTGAACTTCTGGATAGTATGGATGCCATCATCGGCCGCCAGCAGGGTGTCGTCAGCCGCGCTGTAATACAGGCCGTGGGTGCGGTTGTCGCTGAAGTGGCCCTGCCCGAAGGACCGCTCAAAGTTGCCGTCCTTGTCAAAGACCATAATCGGATGCTCGCCGCGGGTCAGGATGAACACGCGGTCGTCGCCGTCGACTGCCACGCCCGGGCACTCCAGCAGGCGCATACCGTCGGGCAGCTTCAGCCAGTCTTCCACGAAGGTGTATTGAAAATCTCCCTGACCGTAAGTTTCAGGCATAATCGTCTCCCTTGCAGATGGTGTGTCAGGTGGATGGGTTCGGGGCTATCTTACTTGCCGCCGCACTACTGGGCAATACACCCGCCGTCGATGACCAGCTCGGCTCCCGTCACGAACGACGCTTCGTCCGAGGCCAGGTACATCACGCCGTAGGCCACCTCGATGGGGTGAGCGCGCCGTCCCAGGGGCACTAGGGCCAATCGCTGCGCCGCCACCTCCGGGTCCGCGTAGGTCGACTCGCTCATGGGCGTCATGATCGGCCCGGGATGCACGGAGTTCGCCCGTATACCCTCGCGGGCGTGCTGCACGGCCGTGGCCTTGGTGAACAGCCGCACGGCACCCTTGGATGCGTTGTACGGATGCGACCGAGACCAAGCTCCAGTCATGCCGGCAATGGAAGAAATGTTGATGATCGACCCGCCGCCGGCGCGACGCATTGCCGGGATGGCCGCACGGGTTCCCAAGAAAACGCCCTTGGAGTTGATGTCCATCACCCGGTCCCATTGCTCGACGCTGGTGTCTTCCAACGAGATATTGCGCGCGCCACCCTCGACGGAAATGCTGATGCCGGCGTTGTTCACCAGCGCGTCCAGCTTGCCGTAGCGTTCCTCGGCCAGCGCGACGATAGCATCCCAGTCGCTTTCGCTGGTCACGTCCAGATGCGCGTATGCAACGTCCAGGCCTTCGGTTTTGCAGTCGGCCTCCACCTGCTGTCCCAGGTCGTCGAGAATGTCGCCGAAGACGACCTTCGCTCCCTCCCGGGCGAACAGGCGGACTTCCTCGGCGCCCATGCCGCGCGCGCCGCCGCTGATGATCGCCACCTTGCCGTCCATTCGGCCCATGATTTACCTCCGTGGAAAGCCGGCGATTCACTTCGCCGGCAGGTTTTCGTTGATGATGGCTTGCAGTTGCTGAACGAGGGGCGGCAGGTATTCTTGCACGATCCGCCACAGTTTCATTGGCGCCGCGGATTATTAGTGCGTTCGACCTTCCCGGATAGCCTGACAAACCAATCCATGTTGAGAAAGTTGCGGTTGACAGCATTTACAGTACCGCCGGATAATCTCAATGGCAAGAGAGATTGATATGGAAAGCACTTTGGCCGACAACGCACTTGAAATCGCTATCATCGGCGGCTTGATAGCCGTCATAGTGGCGTTTATCACGATTGGGTCGATATTCGTTTTCCGGCTGTTTAACCGGGTTGACCAGATTGCCGACAAGCTGGGGGAAACCAACGACAGAATCGGAGAAACCCGTAATGAACTCAGCGAGAAGATCGACGAAACCCGCCGGGAACTCAGCGAGAAGGTCGACGAAACCCGCCGGGAACTCAGCGAGAAAATCGACCAGTCGCACCGGGAGCTGATGCAACAGATGGCACAGATGAAAGCCGAAATCATCAGCGCGTTGGTGAATCATTCCCATCCCGAGCCGGGCGGCCCTCCCGTGTTCACCGCGCCCCCTCCAATCGTCCCGCCCAACCCGGCGGCGCGGGAGCCGGAAGCCGCTCCCGCAGATGACTAACCTACGCCGCGTTGTTATCGTCCATGAACATTCCAACCACGTTGCCCTCGGTGTCCCGGAAATTGGTGAACCAGCCCACACCGGGTATGGCGGTCCGGGGCGTCACGATTTCGCAGCCGGCCGCAGCCACCTTTTCAGTGTAGGCATCCAGGTCATCCACGCCGATTACGACCAGGGTGCCGCCGTCGTTGAGGGCCGACGCGCGGGCGATGAGCGCGCCACCGATGCCGTAGGGCTCGTCGTCTCCGCCCGTCTGCTGCAGGTAGTATTCCTCCGGCCCGTCCCACTTGCTGGACTGCCAGCCGAATACGTCGCCGTAGAACCTGTTTGCGCGCTCGGCATCGTCAAAGGGCAGTTCGAAGTGCACTATCTTGGGCATGTTACCTCCGTGGGCTTGCCGTGATGTCAGGTATCGGCGGATTTCGCGGCGATTGGCCATTCTTCCGCCAGAAATGCATACAACAGTGTATCCCACCACCGACCCTTGAAGTATTCGTTCCGGCGCAACCGTCCTTCCTGAGTGAACCCCAGACGCTCCAGAACTCGGGCCGACGCCACGTTGTCGGCAATGCACCAGGACGAGATGCGTTGCAGGCCCAGGTGACGGAACCCGAAATCCACCATGGCGTTAGCCGACTCCGTGGCATAGCCTCGACCCCACCATTTGGGAGACAGTTCGTAACCGATATCGGCCTCCCATTCGTTGTCGGGTTTACGACGGATGCCGCAGTTGCCGACCAACTCGCCGTCCTCCCGGCGCGTGATTGCCAGTTGGAACCGACGCCTCGGCTGCTCGGTCTGCCAGTCCCGAAACATGTCGACGAATACCCTAACGTCAGTTTCGCTCCGGTCTTCCCACGGATAGTACCGAAGATAAAGCGGGTCGCGCTGGTATTCCAGCACGGCCCGCCAATCATCTTCGCCGAACTCCCGCAGGACCAGTCGCTCGGTGGTGATGCGCATTTGCGACACCTCTAGGAGATTGCAGAAGAGCCCTCCCCCTTCAGGTAGTCCGCGGTGCGCAGCGCCAGCGCCTGGATCGTCGTCGTCGGGTTGATGCAGGCCCCGGTGGTGAAGATGCTCCCGTCGATGATGAACAGGTTGGGCACGTCGTGGGCGCGGCCCCAGCGGTCCACCACCGAACGGTCGGGATCAGATCCCATGCGCGCGGTGCCCAGCAGATGCCAACCGGCGTTGCGGCGCAGCCGGGATGAAACGACCCTCTTCGCTCCGGCGGCCTCCAGAACCTCGGTGGCGCGGGCGATGCCATGGTCCAGCATGGCCCAGGTGTTGTCGCTCACCGTGTAGTTGATCTTGGGCGCCGGTATGCCGTGGCCGTCCGTCAACGTGGGGTCCAGCGTGACCGTGTTGTGTTCCTCCGGGAGGTCTTCGGTCATGATGACTATACCCATCTGGTGCCGGAACCGTTCCGCGAAGTCGCGGTGGTGTCCCTCGCCCCATTCCACCTGCTGGCCGACCAGTCCGCCCAACGCAATCTGCAACGGGGCGCCTCCCACGTTGGAAATCTGCATGTCGTAGCCACGCACGAAGCCGCGCCGCAGATCGGTCTCGTAGAACTCCTGGCTCAGCATGGAGGAACCGCGCGGCCCATCGTCGGGACCGAGGTCCTCGTCGAACAGGCCCAGAACGTAGCCGCAGGGATGGTGCATCAGGTTGCGTCCCACCTGCCCGCTGCTGTTGGCCAAACCATCCGGGAACAGTGCGCTCTTGGAGTTCAGCAGGAGCCGCGAAGTGCCGATGCCGTTGCAGGCCAGCACCACGACCTTCGCATGCTGCGCCTGCAGGTTGCCGTTGCGGTCGTAGTAGGCGGCCCCGGTGGCTCGGCCGGTCGCGTCCACCAGGATCTCCCGGACGCGGGCGTGGGTGATCAGGCGTGCGCCCTGCTTGAGAGCGGCGGGCCAGAAGATGATATCGCTGCTGGAAGGCGAACGCAGGTACTCTCCCACGTCCGCCAGCCGGCCGTCGTAGGCAGTGGAGGCAACGGCGTTGTCCGACGACCACCAGTGCCAGCCCAACTGGTTGAAGGCCCGCGCCAGCTTCTCGCCGCCCGGCCCAATGGGCAGTGGCGGTGTGGGCCGAGCCGGCTTGGGCGGGTAGGCCGTGTCGCCCTGCAACCCGCTGACGCCGTGGGCCCGGTCGTTCTGGTCGTAGTACGGTTCGAGCTCGAAGTAGTCCATGGGCCAGTCATCGGCCACACCGTCCAACGACTTCAGGCGGAAGTCCGACGGATGGAACCGGGGGAAGTGGGAGCCCCAGTGGATGGTGCTGCCGCCCACCGCGTTGTACATGTACGGCGCGATGGGGGTGTCATCCTCGTTGACCGGATAGTCCTCCCGCAGGCCCCTGAAGTTGGGGTTGGGGTGGAAATCAGTCTGCCAGTGGAGCTGCGCCTGCGGCTCGTTCACCGGAAAGGCGTTGAGCGGCACCCAGCCGCCCTGCTCCAGGCACACCACCTTGACGCCGGCCTGCGTCAGGCTCCAGGTGAACGCCCCGCCGGAAGCCCCGGCCCCGATGACCAGTACGTCGGCTATGTCGTGCTTGCTAGCCATTTCTTTGCTCCTGATTCTGATTACCGATGATAGTGAAGACGATTTAGTACCGAGAACCTGAACAATGGACGTCAGTTTCGGGTCCGACGTTCTATCGCGGATAAAATCTTCCTAATTTCGTTCAGTCGCCCGATGATCGCTTTGGAGTCGTCAACTGTGAAACTGCTTCGGTATCTGCCTATCGTGCGGGCGAATAGACGGAGATCTTGGCGAAATCGTCTTGCGCGTGCGACAAATCGCTTCCGGTCTTTGTTGGTGACGTTCGAGCCCT
Source organism: Dehalococcoidia bacterium (assembly GCA_022827095.1). GTDB lineage: Bacteria > Chloroflexota > Dehalococcoidia > Lucifugimonadales > UBA3495 > Bin87. Next base: position 136,347 of record JAJDTP010000019.1, on the reverse strand, counting down.
GAACCACAACTTCTGGTGGAGGCAACATCAACATCGGAGGCAAGTTCGGGCTTTCAGATCCGCGAGCGGCTACATTTCTCAGCACGTCATAAATGGCTTGCAAGTGCTGAGTGATGGTTTCGCGTTCTTGGGGAGTGGACTCGTTCCATAGCCGCCACAGTTTCTTTAGGACGCTGTATGCCAACTCCGCTATCTGAGCATACGTGGTTACTCTCGATACCATAGGGTCTTCCTCATTAGGCGGTTCCCACCCTAACCGCCAGATGTACGCCTGCGCCACTATTGGGTGGTCCTACTCTCGATCAGCGGTCCATTCATCGAATGATACACCGCCGGTATATTCTTCTGGGATCTCTCGCCAGGCGACACCCAGCAGCGGGACTAGTTCCGACAGGTTGAACTCGGTGTGTTCCGCAGTCAGATGTCCCTCGTAAAAATTGCCGTGCAGACTCTCGGCGGCGTTGAGGCCGCGGCGAATCCCTTCGGACTGCTCCGACTGTTCAGCGGCCAAGGCCTGGACCGCTTCGCGTATCGCCACGTGGTCATAATGATCCCAGCCGCGCAGGGTAGCCACCGCTTTGGTGAGTTGCGCAACCGTTCCCCAACCTTTTTCGCTTGCCTGCTTTAAATCGCCATCGGCCAGATACTGCGGCGCCTTGACCCAATACTCACGGGCCATCTGCAGGTGCCTGCGGACACGGGCATTCCGGCGTTGCGGAGGTTCGCGGCGCGTACGTGGTGGCATGTTCTGCTCCGTTGCCTACTGCGTCCACGGGTGCGACGCTTCCGCCAACTGCCGCGAAAGTTCGTCAAGGCGTGCGTCACGTTGGTCGCGGAAACGGACCGTGTCGGGTAGGACTCCGTGTTCCCGGAGCATCTCATCCAACCGGCGTACTTTCTCACTGGCGACGAAACTCTCGTATTCCGCTTTGACACGCCGCTGCCGCTCGTTTCGCAGAACGGTGAGAAGGTCTTTAATGGTCTCATCCTGCTCTTTCATGCCAGGCAGAAACCTTCCCCCGGTGGTCTGCATCCAGCGCAGCAGGTTGCCGTCCCAGCATAAATGCAGGCCCAAGGCCGCGCTGTGGCCGCGCAACTCGCCATCCGGTTCCGCGGTGACCGGGATCGGTTCATAAACTCCATCAATCAGTCGGAGGCCAGCCAACGGTACATCCTGCTGCGGGTCGTCGGGGCTGGCCGAAAGACGCCAGTATTCACGTACTCCATAGCCGGCATGGAGGCGGCAGTTACGCTCGTAATCGTAGTCCCGCCGGACTTCATCCGGTCGCACTTCTCCGAACATATCAGCTACGAGGCCGAACTTGTCGCTGGACTCATCGTAAAAGAGGCATTCGGGTACTACCTCCAGCACGAAATCCGGCGGCTTGCCCACCTCATCAATGATATACCCGTTGCGCCCGATGATGGCGTCCGGCGTCACGTCGCGAGTAACCACCACGTCCATTTTGGCCCAAGTGTCCGGGTTGCCGCCGTCCTGGGTCAGATACCCGTTGGCTCCAACCAGAACGTCCGGCCAAAGCTCGAAGTGGGAGTGGAGAGGCACGTAGAGCTCCGACATGCGCCGGCCGCGCTGCATATCCGGCACTTTGGAAGGGTCAGGCAGCAGCGTGAGCAGGATGTGGTCATGGTCAGGCAAAAATTGGGTGGTCATCACTAACCTTGCCGGCCCATCTCTACTACTTCCGCTCGAACACCGCCGCCACGCCCTGGCCGCCGCCCACGCACATGGTCTCCAGGCCCCATTGGGCGTCCTGGCGCTGCATCTCGTGGAGCATGGTGGTGAGGATGCGGGCGCCGGTGGCCGCGATGGGATGGCCCAGGGAGATGCCGGAACCGTTCACGTTCAGGTTGTCCTCGTGGGGAAGCTGCCACTCGCGCAGCACGGCAAGCACCTGGGCCGCGAAGGCTTCGTTCAGCTCGATGATGTCCATGTCGCCCAGCGTCATGCCGATCTTGTCCATGACCTTGTTCACCGCTGGGACCGGACCGATGCCCATGGTGGCGGGATGGCAACCGGTCACCGCCCAGCCGCGCAGGAAGGCCATGGGCTCCAGTCCCAGCTCTTCCAGCTTGTCCTCGGCCACCACCAGGCAGACGGAAGCAGCGTCATTCTGGCTGCTGGCGTTGCCCGCCGTCACCACGCCGTCACGCATCACCGGGCGCAACCGGCCCAGCACCTCCATGGTGGTGTCAGCACGGGGGCCTTCATCAGCGTCGAAGATCTTGGGATCGCCGCGGCGCTGGGGGATGCTCACCGGCACGATCTCGTCGGCGAACTTGCCGGAGTCACGGGCGGCCACAGCGCGCTGGTGGCTGCGCAGGGCGTACTCGTCCTGCTCCTCACGGGGAATTTCGTACTCGCGGGCCAGGTTCTCGGCAGTTTCGACCATGCCGCCGGGGATGGGACCGAACCGCTCGTCCGGCGCGATGGTGACGCGAGCGCGGGCCAGCCGATCATGGAAGGTCACCGAGCCAAATCGCGCGCCCCAGCGTGACTCGTTGCTGTAGAACTCCGCGCTGCTCATGCTCTCGGCGCCCCCGGCGATGACTACGTCGGCGTTCTCGGTCTGGATCAGCATGGAGGCGTTGAGGATGGCCTGGAGGCCCGAGGAGCAGCGGCGGTCCAGCTGGTAGCCGGGCACCTCGATGGGCAAGCCTGCCTTGAGGCTAGCCAGGCGGCCAATGGCAGGGTTTTCGCCGGACGGGTAGCCGTGGCCCAGGATCACGTCATCGACCCTGGCCGGGTCCACGCCGCTGCGTTCCAGCGCGGCCTGGATGACGGTGGACGCCAGTTCGGCGGCGGGCACGTCACGCAGCGCTCCGCCGAAATTGCCGACGGCGGTGCGGACCGGGGAAACTATGGCTACTCCTCGCATTTTGGGGCCTCCTTGGGGCATGGGGATGGCAGTTAGCCTCTGCCATCGGGATTGCTGAATGGTGCCAGCATGATACCCGCTGCGCTTGAGGGTGTAAAACCGGCGAAATCCCCGGCAGACGGGCACTTCCAAAGTTCCACATCACTCACCATTCCGCTCGTCCTGAGCCTGTCGAAGGGCCCGCTCGTGGTTCGACCGGCTCACCATGAGCGGGGCATGAAACGAACTCAGAACCCGCAGGCGTCCCACGCTCGGGCGAACACCGCGTCCAGCATCGGTTCGGTGAGCCGGCCGGTCTGCGTGTTCTGCTGGCTGGGGTGATAGCAGGCGATCAGCAGCGGCCCGCCGTCGGGCAACAGGGTCGCCACGTCGTGCCCAAAGGGTGGTTTGCGCTTGGGCGGCGTGCGTCCGGCGGCAGCATAGGCCCGCAGGAAGGCATCGAAGCCGATGCGACCCAGGGCCACGACCGCCCGCAGGTCAGCGAGCAACTCGATTTCGCGAGCGATGTAGGGCTGACAGGCTGCCAACTCCTCACGGGTCGGCTTGTTGGCCGGCGGCGCACAGCGGGCCGCAGCGGTGATTAACGCACCGCGCAGTTCCAGTCCGTCGCCCGGGCGCACCGACTCGGGCTGGTTGGCGAAACCGGCCCGGTGCAACGCGCCGAACAGCCAATCGCCGCTGCGGTCGCCGGTGAACATCCTGCCAGTTCGGTTGCCGCCGTGGGCCGCCGGCGCCAGGCCGACGATCAGCAGGCGGGCTTCAGGATCGCCAAAGGCCGCCAGCGGGCGACCCCAGTACTCCTCCTCACGGTACATCCGCCGCTTGACCCGCGCGGTCTCCTCCCGCCATTCCACCAGCCGTGGGCAGGCCCGGCAGGCGACCACCCGCCGCTGCACTTCGTCAATACTGGCAATGTTCGCAATAGCTGACATTCTTTTTACCGGGATGGACAGGATAAATGAATAAATATCCTGTTTATCTTGTATATCCTGTGCATCCCGGTAAATTAATGACGATGTTGGTCCGCCGGCGCGCCCCAGCCACCACCGCCAGGAGTCCGGATGCTCAGTACGTCGCCGGCCTCCACGTCGAGCGTCTCCTTGCCGGCCAGGTGGACCTCCTCGTATCCACCCTTGAGCAACACGTTCTCGCCATGTTCGCCGTGGTGCCCGCCGTGGTAGCCGGGCGGGGCGTACCGCCGACGCTCGGACAGGACGGTGACACGGGCAGGACTGAGGAACTCCACGTCGCGGATCAGGCCGTCGCCGCCCCTGTGCAGCCCATCGCCGCCCGACCCACGGCGTAGCGCATAGCGGCGCAGACGCAGCGGGAAGGCGAACTCCAGCGCCTCCACGGGGGTGTTCATCGTGTTGGTCATGTGGGTGTGGATGCCGGACACGCCATCTTTGTCCGGCCGCGCGCCCATGCCGCCGCCGATGGTCTCGTAGTACACGTAGGGCTTGTCGCGGGAGATGTCGTGCCCGCCGATGATCATGTTGTTCATGGTGCCCTGGGATGAGGCGGGGATACGATCCGGCATGGCCTGGCTCATGGCCGCCAGGAGCACGTCGGTGATGCGCTGGGACGTCTCCACGTTGCCGCCGGCCACGCCGCGCTGGGGCAGCGGGTCCACCAGGCTCCCGCGGGGGGTGATGACCTCCACCGGCCGCAGGCAGCCTTGGTTGGCCGGCGCCTCGTCCCCGACGACGCAGCGCACCACGTAAAGGCTGGCGGACACTGTGACGGCGCGCGGCGCATTGATGCAGCCCGGTCGCTGGTCGGCTGTTCCAGTGAAGTCGATCTTCATCCGGTCGCCGTCCACGGTCACCGCCACCGAGATGCGCACCGGCTCTTCCGTGAGACCGTCGTCGTCCATGTAGTCAGTCACGTTGTAGGTGCCGTCGGGTATTTCGGTGATGCGACGACGGGTCAGCCGTTCCGAGTAGTCCAGCAGCGCGTCCATGTGCTCGAGGGTTTCGTCCAAGCCGTACCTCTCGGCGATCTCAGTCAGACGCTTGTCGCCCACCCGGATGGATGCGATCTGCGCGGCCAGGTCGCCCTGCCGGTCTTCGGGCGTCCGCGAGTTGCGGCAGATCAGGGCGATCACCTCGTGGTTGATGCGCCCAGCCCGTGACAACTTCAGGGGCGGAATGATCATCCCTTCCTGGTAAAGCTCGGTTGACAGGGGCATGGAGCCGGGGGCCATGCCGCCCACGTCGGAGTGATGGCCCCGGTTACTGACGTAGCCGATCAGTTGTTTGCCGTCGTCGGTATCAATGTAGGCCGGGGCCACCAGCGTGATGTCCGGCAGGTGCGAACCGCCCAGGTAGGGATCGTTGAGAATAACGATATCCCCCGGGCGCAGTCCGCGGGGGAAGGTCTGCAGGGCCGCCTGCACCGAGGCCGGCATCGCCCCCAGGTGTACCGGTTGGTGCGCGGCCTGCGCCACCATTTCGGCGGCAGGATTGAACAGCGCGCAGGAAAAGTCCTGCCGTTCCTTCATATTGGTGGAGTAGCTGGTGCGCTGCAAAGCCACGCCCATCTCCTCGGAAACGGAGATAAACATGTTCTTGAACACTTCCAAGCTGATGGCGTCAACGGGCATAAATCACTGTGTCTCCTTCATCGGTTGAAACACTCGACCGATGGTCGCAGGTCTGAACCACCGGCGATGCTTAGTCCGTGACCGTGAAGTCACCGACCGTATACCAATCGGTGCCTTCAAGATAAATTGGACATCCAGCAAGCTTGAGTCTGTTCGCTAATTCCTGACGTCGCTGTGGAGTATTATCAAGTCGAATAACGTGCAGTCCAGCTACATCGCTGAACGGCCGCAACGCACCAAGTTCTACAAGGATGGTTCTGTCTTGGTTTCGACCCATCGCCATACCGGCTTCGAACAACACATTCGGTCTGGCCTGTCCAGTCAGATCTGTCTCAAAGGGAGGTGCGTTCTCTTCGCGGAACGCTGACCTAAGCCGTGCTTCGTCATCCGGTGTCATTAGGACAACAACTGCTGAGGCGTGTGAGAACGCAGCATCTAGGATTTCGCCGATGTAAGGCATGGGTTTGCCGGTGGCTTGAACGGCCTGCGACCACTCCAGGGGATGGAGGTCGATGGCCCTCAGGAAGGAAAACAATGCGTCTCGCGCTTTTGCATTCCTTCCATGAACTACGAAAACCTCCCTAGTATTGGTAGGGAGTGCCAGGCTAGGCGCAGATACGGCTTCGACTTTCCCTGGTCTCCCGGGCGGTCTCACGATAAGCTCGTCGGTAACGTCTTGCCCTTTGCCCGTGACGTACCATTCGTCGCTTATGCCTATGGCGACAACGCCACTAGCGGCTCGTTCACGTCGCACGATCGGGAGCCAATAGTCTGAATCTTCTTCCGTAACGCTGATTTTGATCCGGTCGATGTCATCAGGGTCTACAGTAGAGCCCTGCACCGTTATCGCAGAACCATCCCGATATGGTACCAAGAAACGCTCTTCAAGTTCCGGGCGACTCAGGTCCAATCGAATCTCATCTTCGCTGCGATTCGATTTTCGGGTAATCCGAACGTGATAAAACGGCATGTCAGATTGAGACCTCCTGCAAGGCTGCCAGCAAGTCCACCGCCCCTGCCGGCGCAGCCAGTTGATAGTACTCCGTTCCCATCAGCCGGCGCATCACCTCCGGCGGCAATTGCTCGAAGGGGCCGTCGCTGCTGATCTGGGTGCGGTGGCACGAGAGGGACGCTATCTTGGTCTCTACCCACGGTGAGATGTCCAGCGTGGTGGTCACTTCGCCGTCGGGCGTACCCAGGGTATCCACCGCGTCCACGGCGAAGGGCGGCATGATGTCACGGTCGGTCATCTCCTGCCACATGCGCTGGAATACGCTGCGGGGGAAGCAGACGTAGTACAGCAGGGGCGTGGCCCCGTCGGGGTCGGAGGCCCGTTCGGCGGCAGCGGTGGCGTGGGCGCACATGGTCTTGTGGTCGGGGTGGCCGTAGCCGCCGGTTGGGTCGTGGGTTATGACGAGGTGCGCGTCGACCTCGGCGATGATGCCGCGCAACCGTTCCACCACGGCTCCGGTGTCGGCGTTGCGGTAGGCATTTGGGTGGTGGTTGTCATCCCAGCCTTCCATGCCGCTGTCCCGGTAGTCCAGGAACCTGATGTCGTTGATGCCGGTGATGTCCATGGCGTTGCGCAGTTCCTGCTTGCGGACCTGCCACAGGTTTTCGGGCGTTGCCAGCGCGGGGTCGCTGATCTCACCGATGTCGCCGTTGGTGGCGCAGACCAGAGTGACCCGGGCCCCGCCGGCCGCAAGCATCGCAAGCAGTCCGCCCGAGGCAAACCCTTCGTCGTCCGGATGGGCGTAACAGGCCAGCACTGAGAGGCGTGAAATATCAGGAAGGGTCATAGCATCACAATTAGGGTAACAGGTGAAGGGTTACGAACGGATTTTACAGTCAAGCACTGCCGATGCTACAGTAAGATACTGCTAATGGCCCGAGGATCATCGCAATGACCACAACCATCGACTACCACTTGGAGCGGAGCTGGCATTTCCTGGAACTGGTGGATGACGAGGTGGAGCGTGGCGAGTTAGAAGAAGCTGGCAACAAGATCTGGGGCGCCGCTGCCCACTCTATCAAAGCGGTTGCGATGCAGCGCGGTTGGCCTCACGGCGCGCACCGGGACCTGGAAGAAATCGTGATGCGCTTGGTTGATGACGAGGGCGCTCCGGCAGTTCTGTACACCTAACTATGCTCTGGCAAACTGGTTCCACTCGCGATTTTACGGCGGCCCACCCGACGAAAGAATAATTCGCCATGGGAAAGGCGAGATAGCCGACTTCATACACTTGCTGGAAAGCCTTTAGTTCGGTTCCAGTAGCAAGTTGCCGTAAGGGTCAACTTCGCCCGCCCATCCCGGCGGAACCACGATGGTGGTGTCCAACTGCAGGAGCAGCGCCGGACCGGCGATCCGGTTGCCGGTTTGCAGCCGGTCCCGGTCGTACAGCGTCGTGTCCATCGAGCCTTCCGCGAACACCACCTCGACGTTGCCGACGGCTGCGTGGGATGCGGCCCTGCCGCTATCCGGGGCGGGTTCCAGAATCGGTTTGTCCACCGCCAGTTCCAGCTTGAGCCGCAGGTTGACTACCTCCACGGGCAAGGCGCGGTCGGCGTACCCGAACCGCTGCAAATGGGCCGCGTAGAACTCCGAGGCGATGCTGCGCGTCAAATCGCCGCGTCCGGTCAGCGATGGGCAATCCACCGTCAGTTCGAAGGACTGCCCCACGTAACGGACGTCGAGAAACCGGCGCGGCACCATGACATCCGCCGGCAGTCCCTCCTCCACTAACTCGGCTCGGGCCAGCTGTTCCATCCCGTGGAACTCTTCCTCCAGGCGCGCCTTGTCCAGGTCCTCGCCGCGTAGCATCACGGTGCGGGAGTAGTCCTTGACCACGTCCGCGATCGCAACTCCCAGGGCGGAGAGAATGCCCGGATGCCCCGGAACCAGGACCCTGGGGATTCCCAGCTCCGCCGCCAACTCGCAGGCGTGCATGGGACCCGCGCCGCCGAAGGGCACCAGCGTGAACTCCCGTGGGTCGTAGCCGCGCTCCAACGAGATCGCCCGGATGGCGCGCTCCATGTTGGAGTTGACCACGCGAATGATGCCCAACGCGGTGTCCGTGGCTGATGCGCCTACACCCGTGGCGAGGTCTGTCATCAGGGACTGGGAGCGTTCCTGATCCAGCGTCATGCGCCCGCCCAGGAACCCATCCGACCGCAGGCGTCCCAAGGTCAGGTTGGCGTCGGTAACAGTGATCCGGTCGCCACGGCCGTAGCACGCCGGGCCCGGGTCTGCGCCAGCCGACTGCGGACCAACAACCAGCGCCCCGCCGGCGTCCACCCGGGCGATGGAGCCGCCGCCGGCTCCCACGGTGTGGATCTCGATCATCGGCACGCTCACCGGATAACCGCCCAGGTTGGCGGAGGTGGTCTCCTTGATGCGCCCGGGACACAACGACACGTCGGTGGAGGTGCCGCCCATGTCCAGCGTGATGATGTCGGGATACCCCGCCTGCATACCGGTGTAGAACGCACCAACCACGCCGCCGGCCGGCCCGCTGAGGATCGTGCGCACCGGCTGGTCCGCCGCGAGGCTGGCGGTGATGCTGCCGCCCGATGACTGCATGATGCGCAACCCGTGGCCCAGCACCGATTCCAGCTGTGTCAGATAACGCCCCATCACCGGACCCACGTACGAGTTGACCACCACGGTGCTGGTGCGCTCGTATTCGCGGAACTCCGGCAGGATCCGGGACGATATCGAGACGAACGGTTGGTTGGGTAGACTCGCCAATCGCTCGGCCAGGATTTCCTCGTGCACCGGGTTGAGGAACGAGAACAGGAACGATACCGCCACCCCGTCCACCTTGGCGTCGTCCAGCAGCCCCACCAACGCGTCTATGGACTCCGGAGTCAGGTCGTCGAGGATGGTTCCAGTGTAATCGATCCGCTCCGGCAGCCCGAAGCGCAATTGCCAGGGAGCCAGTGGCTCGGGCCTCTCCATGGACAGGTCATACAGATCAGAGCGGTTCTGACGTCCGATTTCGAGGACATCCTCGAAGCCCATGGTTGTGACCAGGGCAGTGCGCCCACCCTTGCCTTCAAGCAGGGCGTTGGTCGCCACGGTGCTCCCGTGGATGAAGTCGGCCTCGCCGATGTCAACCCCGGTGTCGCGCACTCCGGCGGTGATGCCAACCGAAGGGTCGGCCGGCGTGGACGGGAGCTTGTGGACGGAAAGAACGCCGTCCCGCAGGACGGCTATATCGGTAAATGTACCGCCGACATCTATGCCGACTACGGTGGTTGACATGTGTGATTTATCCCTCGTTATGGGTTCCACAGCGGCGTAGGATCTTACACGCCATCCATTCAGTCGGCCAGGGCGATGCGCAGGCGCTTGTTGATCCGCCCCTTGCTCTCGTGGCCGACCACCTCGATGCGGCCCACCTCACTGGTGTTGCGCACGTGCGTGCCGCCGTCAGCCTGCAGATCCAGACCCTGTATGTCGATGGTCCGCACTTCGGTGACCGCCGCCGGCAGGAGGTTGATCTTGGTGCGGATCAGGTCCGGGTGGGCGTCGGCCTCGTGCCGGCTCAGGAAGCCAACCCCGATGTCCCGCCCTGCCGCCACCTCCGCGTTGATGCGCGCCTCGATCTCATCGGCGAACTCGGCCGACATGTTCTCCAGCTCAAAATCCATGCGCGCGCGGCCGGGCTGCATGTCACCGCCCGTGACCAGCGCCCCGTAATCCCGCCAAACGACGCCGCAAAGGATGTGCAGGGCCGTGTGCGTTCGCATCAGACGATACCGCCGCTCCCAGTCGATGGCCCCACGCACCGCGGTCCCAACGGCGGGCCGGGCCGAACCGTCTATCGTATGCACAATGGAACCACCGGCCCGCGCGGCCTTGGTAACCTTGAACTCGACCCCCGACGCATCCACCAGCCTACCCACGTCGCAGGGCTGCCCTCCGCCTCCGATGTAGAACGCGGTACGGTCCAGCATCACCCCTCCGTCGCCCGTCACCTCCGTGACGGTGGCATCGAACTCGGATACGTAGGCATCGTTCAGGAACAGCAACTCGGTCATGCTAACCTCGCCATGGGTCGCGGCGCGATCGGTGTTGGAATGCCCCGCATTATATCAAGCGACCCCCATGCTATAATTTGCCGCATTCCGAATATGGGTTGATTAGAGATGAAACTGTCGTGTCTTCAGGAAAATTTGGCCCGTGGACTCAGCGTAGTGAGCCGGGCGGTGGCCAGCAGATCGACGCTGCCAATAACTCAAAACGTCCTGTTGCGCACCGATCAGGGCATGCTGATGCTGTCCGCCACCAACCTCGAAATCGCCATCACCACGTGGATTGGGGCGATGATCGAGGAAGAAGGATCGATAACCGTGCCCCATCGCTTGCTGGCCGACTGGGTCAATACCCGCCCCAGTGACCGCATCGACCTCGATCTGGGCGGACCCGACGCAGACGGGCCGGCCAGCGGGGGCAGCGTTTTGCACCTGGCCTGCGGTCGCGCCGTGACCCACATCAACGGAGCGGACGCCGTAGACTTCCCGCCCGTTCCCCAGGTCGATACCGGCACCGCCATAGACATCGACCCCAGTGTCCTGCGTTCCGGGATAAGCCTGGTGGCGTTCTCGGCCGCCACCGACGAATCGCGCCCCGTGCTCACCGGCGTGGAGCTCAAGCTGAACGAATCCAGCGTGGTGATGGCCGCCGCCGACGGCTTCCGCCTGGCGGTCTACTCCGGCCAGATATCACAGTCCGTCGACGAGGAAATCAAGGTGATCGTTCCGGCGCGGACCATGCAGGAAGTGCAGCGGCTGGCCTCGGAACAGAGCAGCCCCATCCAAATGACCCTGTCCCCCGACCGCGGGCAGGCCATGTTCAAGCTGGAACACGTTGAGATCGTTTCCCAACTGCTCCAGGGTAGCTTCCCGAACTACGAGCAGCTCATTCCCGAGCGGTTCGAGACCCGAGCCGTGATGGAACTGGACGACCTGAAGCGCGCCACGCAGTCGGCGTCAGTCTTTGCCCGAGACGGCAGCAACATCGTGCGGCTGGAAATGATGCCCCAGGAAGCCAGCGACGGCGGCCAGCTCAAGGTTTCCGCGCGCTCCGAGGAAGTGGGCGACAGCCTGGACGAGCTGGACATTGATCAATTGGACGGCGCGGACGCCAAGATCGCCTTCAACGTGCGCTACCTCCAGGACATCGTGAACGTGCTGGGACGCGGCAAGGTCGCCATCGAGGTGACCAACTCCTCCAGCCCGGGAGTGTTCCGGCCCGCCGACTCCGACCGGTACGTACATGTGGTCATGCCAATGTACGTCCAGTGGTAGGCTCACCCCGCCATGTGCGGGCGGTTCGGCTTATTCGCTGAACTGGGGGATCTAGCCGGCCATTTCGATTTCGGGCCGGAGCCCCTGCAGGGCTCCTACCTGCCGCGCTGGAACATTCCTCCCACTTCGTCGATCCTCACGGTACTCAACAACGGCGACGCCCGCGCCGCGGGCATGATTCGCTGGGGCCTGACACCGTCGCGCAGCCGCAACAGCAGGTCGGCTCCGCGACTCCTGTTCAACGCCCGGTCGGAAACCATCGACCAGCGACCGATCTTCCGCAACGCGTTCGCCTCCCGCCGCTGCCTGGTGCCGGCCAACGGGTTCTACGAATGGCAGGCCGGGACGGGTCGAGCCAAAACGCCCCAATGGGTCTCGCATCGGGACGGCGACCCCGTCGCCTTCGCCGGCATCTGGTACGCCGCCCAGCCTGACGACCAGGAGCAAGGAAGCTGCGTGATCATCACCACCGCCGCCAACGACCTGCTGGCGCCCATCCACGACCGCATGCCGGTGATCCTGCCGCCCGAGTGCTTCGACCTATGGCTCTCCGATCAGGCCGAGCCTGACGCGCTCCTGGATTTATTGAGCAGCCGGGATTGGCCCGAGATGTCGGTTCGCGACGTTTCGACGGCAGTAAATCGTGTGGCCAACGATGGGCCGCATCTCATCGATGCCGATGATCCGGCCGGGTCGACGCAACGCCTGTTTCTGTAACCGAACTCACCGACGCCGGACACCGCGAGTCAGTTGTCTGCCACCTCGGCCGCTTCGGCTACCAGTTCCTGCTCGGTTTCGTCCTCGGGCTCGTCGGCCACCGGTTCCGGCGGATGCAGCGGCAGGTCAATTGTCATCTCCGTGAACTCGCCCGGCTGCGACTCAACCAGAATCTCGCCGCCGTGACGGCGAACAATGTCGTTGCAGATTGACAATCCCAAACCGGTGCCCTTGTCCGTGGGTTTGGTGGTGAAGAACGGATTAAACATCTTTTCGATGACTTCCGGCGGCATGCCGGTCCCGTTATCCCGGATCCTTATATGGATCCGGTCATCGTCGAGCACCGTTGACAGCCACAGGGTTGGCGAGTAGTCGGACCCATCGCTGCTCTCCGTCAGGCTCATTCGCTTTTCGTTGGTCGCGTAGCAGCCGTTGTTGACAATATTCAGGAACACGCGACCCAGGTCCTGGGGATTGACGTCAATCTCGCCCATAGATTGGTCAAAGTCGTACTGCAGGTCCAGTTGGAAGTTGGGGTCCGTCGCCCGGACGCTATGGTAAGCCAAACGGGCGTGTTCATCCAGGAGGTTGTTGATGTTGGTGAGTTGATGCCCCACCGATTCACGGCTCATCATCAGCATGTCATTAACGATGCGGTCGGCGCGGTCACCGTGGGTGCGGATGCGCTCCAGGTTCTCCGTCAGGTCGCTGAAGATGTCTTCCAGCACGTCCCGCTGTTCCTCGTTGAGCTGGCCGTCTTCGTTCTCTTCCAGGGTTTCCTTCATTTCCTCCAGTAGATCTTCGGAAGCCTCGGAGAAATTCTTGACGAAGTTCAGCGGGTTGCGGATTTCGTGCGCCACTCCGGCGGTGAGCTCACCCAGCGCGGCCAGTTTTTCCCGCATCACGATCTGGCCCTGGGCAGTGTTGAGATCCGTCAGGGCCTGCTCCAGTTCGCCGTTCTTGCCCTGCAGTTCTTCGGCCAACTGCTCCACCAGGTTCAACCGCTGAATTTCGATGGCGTGCTGACGGAATACCTCCAGCGCCGCCGCCATTTCGGCCACCTCGTCCCGTCCTCTGATTTCCGCCCGGGCTTCCAGGTCTCCCCCGGCCATTTGCCGCATCCACTGCGACAGCATCTCGATCCGGTGCAGGAGGACCCGCCCCACGAACAACCAGGCGATCAGAACCGCGCCCACGGCGCTGAAGACTGTGATTGCCAGCAGCAGCGTGCGTCCGGTGAATATCGCCTGGTCCGAGGCTGCGGTGGCAACCTCCGCGCTGTTCCTGGCGGTCTGTACCAGGAACTCCATTTCACCCAGCAGCAACACGGCAATATCATGGTTGTTGCCCAACAACACTACCTGGATATCCGCAAGTTCGAGCTGACGCGCGCGCAATTCGAAACTGCTGTCATCGCTCTGCCCCAGTTCCAGCAGGCGTGAGAACCGCGGCGTCAGTTCCGAGTGAATTTCGTGGTTCGCCAATCGGCTCAGGTTGCGGTTGATGTGAAAGACTGCGGACTCGAACCGTTCCCGCAGGGGCTCGATCAGCGACGGATCGGACACCGTCCCGGCGCTGGCCAGAATTTGCGTGGCAATGTTCACGTTGTTGTGAAGCTCGGACAGGTAATGGAGTTCGGTGAGCTCATTCTCCGCCCGGTAGGCCACTTCCTCCGCCGGCGGTTCGCCCAACCCCAGGTAACCGGTAACCGTGTAAAACAGCTGGTCGTCCCGGGCCGGAGTGAGGATGTGGTCGAATTGAAACCTCAGGTCAGTCAGCTCGCGCTGCCGCGCGTCCGACTGGTCTTCGAGGGCAAACCTCTCCGAGATACCCACCTTCATGTCATCGATGTTGAGCAGCAGGGTGTCGGAGTAGGCCCGTATGCGATCGAACCGCTCTTTTTCGGCGGCGCCCCCTCGTTCTTCCAGGACCGACAGTTGCTCCAGGAACGCCCGGTGGGCTTCGTTGATCCGGTCGCTGACTACCGCAACCTCTTCCGGATCGGTGGCGGTGGGCAACGCCGCGGCATCTGCCACCAGCGCGCTGCTGAATTGCGCAACGTCGAAGGCGGCGGCCAGGTCCGGGACGCTCCGCTCGTTGACCCGGTTCTGGGCGTCGCCCACCCGGTCGAAGGAATACCATCCCACCAACGCTGCCGCGAAGGTCAGGCAAACCGCGCCACCAAGCGCCAAGTACAACTGGGAAGAAATGCGGTAACGGAGTTCGAAGAATTTGGTCAGTGCAGCCATCATTTGTCTTCGCTCCCAAAAACATCCTTCGGCAGAACATCCAGCGGAATGTATTGCCCTTCGTCCCCGATCATCGTCAGGAAGACCTCATCAGACCATTGGTTGCCCTCTTCCTGGCTGTAATTCAGCTCAAGGCCGCTCATGTTGATGGGCCGGTCGATCCGGAGCAAGCTCAAAAAACAGGCACGGGTCACGTTGTCGCCGCACCGTTCTAGGCCGGCAACGGCGAGACGGCCCGCCATGTAGCCCTCCAGGGACACGAACCCCGGCTCCACCTCTGGATCGTATTCGGCCAACGCTTCGTGGTAGGCGGCAACCACCGGGTTTGACGTATCCGTGGGAAAGGGAACTACCTGGGTGACAATCACGCCCTTGCCGCCGGCGCCCAGTTCCTCTGCCAAGGCGTTGCTCCCAACAAACGAAACGGTCATGAACACCGGATCCATCCCTATCTCCCGAGCCCAGGCGATGACCGCGGCCACCGGTTGGTAGGCGCCAATCACGATAACCGCGTCGGGATCCCCCTTCCGCACGTCCAGCAATCCGGTTTTCACCGCAGTGGTGTTACGCTGGTAAAGCCCGACGGCCACCGGCTCCAGGTAACGCCGGTGCAGCGCCGCGCTGGCGCCGTTGAACCCGGCCCGGCCAAAAGAGTCGTCCTGGTACATGACCGCGATGCGTTCGATACCCAGATCCTCAGTCAGGCGTTCGACCATCTCCTCAGTTTCCTGGTTGTATGAAGACCTGAGATTGATCACGCTGCGCAACTTCGGGTCCCGCAGGAACGCGGCTCCCGTGAAAGGCGCGATGTAGGGCACCCCGGCAGCTTCCGCCACTGGCACTGCGGAACGCGACGTCGGCGTGCCGACCGCCCCGATCAACGCAAAGATGTTTTCCACTTCGATGAGTTCCGTTGTATTGGCGATCGCAAGCTCCGGCTCATAGGTGTCGTCGCGGGTCACCAACTCCAGGAGACGCCCATTGACTCCACCGGCCCGGTTGACTTCGGCGAACGCGGCCTGGATGCCGTGGTTCATGCCGATGCCCAGCTGCCCGGCTGGACCGGTGAACGCCGCCGACTGCCCGAACACTATGCGGTCGTCGAATACGCCCGGGTCTTCGCGAACCGCCGTGGGAGAGAGGGCCCGATGCGGTGGCGCGGAAGTGGGCGCGGCAACCGCAGAAGTCTCGGCAAGGGAGGCATCCGGGTCCGTGTCTGGGCCGCAAGCCGCCAACCCCAGCAGACACACAACAAAGATGATCGAGAGTGTCTTCGCGATACGATTGGCCCGGTACACCGAGTAGCCTCTAATCTGACCGGACGATTCCGCTGCGGCGTCAGGAACGGCAGACTGACAACTACCCGCGGACCGACGCGCTCGCAGCCAAAGCTGGAATCTCAGGGTCACTCCGACTTGCGCTTGGTCATCGCCAGCTTGTTCTTGCCGTCCTCTCGGCTGTACGACATCTCGTCCATCATTGACCGCACCAGGTGGATGCCGAGCCCGCCGATGGGTCGGTTGCCCAGCGGGGCGGAAATGTCGGGAGTGTCCTGGTCGAGCAGGGGATTGAACGGCCGGCCGTCATCCGAGATTTCGACGGTGACGCTCTCTTCGTCAGAGGCCAGAGATATCTCGATGTCACCTGTTGCGCCGCTGTAATTGACGATGTTGACGCCCAATTCTTCCAGGACCAGATTTAGCTTGAAAACCAGGTCGGGCGGCCAGTTGTCGCGCTCCGCGAACTCTTCGACCGCCGTCGGGATCAATTCAAGCTGCTCATGGTTGGGAGCAATCTTCAAAAACGCGTGGGCGGTCATGGTCAGGTCTCGCTGCGTCGGAAAATAAGGCACGTGATGTCGTCAAACTGCGCCGCATTACCCGCGAATTGGTTAACTGCGTCAAACACAGCCTGGGTCGATGCCTCGGCATCCCGAACCGGCTGCCCGGTAAACACCTGCTGCAGCCGTTCCATTCCGAACTCTTCCCCATCCTCGTTTACAGCCTCAGTGACGCCGTCGGTGTAAAAGACCACGGTATCACCGGTTGAAATGGAGATTGTTCTTTCGTCGTAATTCATGCCCGGCATCACACCCAACGCGATGCCGTTGGTGCCGGGCAGCACCGTGGAAGTCCCGTCAACGTGGGCGATCAGCGGCGCGTTGTGGCCGCCGTTGGCATAGGTCATTTCCCCGGTCGTCGGATCGTACACCGCGTAGAACAAGGTGACGAACATCATGGCGTCGTTGTCGTCGTACAGCAGATCGTTGACTTCCGTAAGGACTTCGCGCGGGGATTTGAGCCCCATGGCCGCGCTCTTCAGGAGCGTACGGCTGGCCATCATGAACAACGCGGCGGGCACGCCCTTGTCCGACACATCCGCCACGGCCAGTCCAATCCGGCCATTGTCCAGATAAATGACGTCGAAGAAATCCCCGCCTACGACCCGCGCTGGGATCATGCTCCCGTAGATCTGGAATCCGGGCTGTCCGGGAAACTCCGTGGGCAGGATCGACTGCTGCATCTTGTTGGCGACGTCGAGCTCGTTTTCCAGCGCCACGAGCCGCTCGCGTGACGCCGTCGCCTCTCGCCACGCTTCCAGGTTGGTCAACGCCCGTTCAATAGTGATCCGCAGGTCTTCAAAATCGACCGGTTTGGTGACAAAATCGAACGCTCCGAGGTTCATTGCGGAGCGGATATTTTTCATATCCCCATAAGCGGAGATGATTACAGCGTGTATGTCGGGAGCCACATCCGGTATGTGCGACAACAACGCCAGTCCGTCCATCTGAGGCATGTTGATGTCGGACAACACCATATCGATTTCGTCGTCCTGGTTGAGGGTTTCGAGCGCTTCTACTCCATTCTGCGCAAACACGAACTGGTAGCGCCCCGAGCGAATGGCCCGCCGCATCCGCTGCAATACCAGCGGCTCCAGGTCGGGCTCGTCGTCGACCACCAGTATCCGGTATGGCCCTGACGTATCTGCCATGATTCCGTCCCTGCCGGGCGGCCTGCGGCGCCCGATCACTGTGAGTCAGCCTCGCGAAGCCGGTTACCCGTATTAACGGACTACCCTTTCAGCGCGGCGATGGCCTCATCTTGCGACGGATGGATAGCTATAACCTGGTCGAAACCGCTGATTTCGAAGACTTCGCGCACGGTCCCTGAAAGTGCGCACAGCGCGAAGCCGGAGTTTTGTCGCTGAAGGGTCTTGGCCGTCTGCAGAACCACACGGAGGCCCGCACTACTTATGTAGGTAAGTTTCTCCATGTCGAGGATCACTACCTGGTCCGTGGGTTCGATGGCTGCATCCAGATCTTCGAGGAAGCGCTGCGCGTTGGTACTGTCGACGCGTTCGGCAGCCTCAATGATCAAAGTGCCCTCATTCCTCTGGAAATCGATTGCCATGATGCTGTCTCCTGGATTGCGCTGGAAGTTAAGCAGTTATTCCGAGGCTCCGGCTGAGGCGCCCGATGGGCGCACCGGTGGCCTTTGCCAATTTTCAAAGAATTTTATCATCGAATCGGATTTTGTGTACCCTGTTTCCAACCCGTTTATCACACTAATGTCTGGTTTAGACCCCAACGGGCGCGCATTGTCCTTCGTCAAACGCCTCACTAGTAACCGGTTTCGGCTGTCCTGTCATTGCGAGCGCAGCGTGGCAATCTCGTTGCTGGTGTAGTCGTCGCCGTGGCAACGAGATGGCCACGTCGCTTCGCTCCTCGCGATGACAAAATGGTACGCGTGAGCGTCAAATGCGAATTGCCGGCGCCGGCCCGCAAGCGCCACATTCGCTGGCGGGCATCCTCGCTTCCCCTGCTGACCCTGCGCGTTGACGTAACCGGCATCGACAAATAGACTGCGACCATTCCGCACGTCTTCCAAGCTCCGAATCGGAGGAGAATCACCATGCAGTTGCAGATCATGTCCCCAGCCGCGTCACGCGTCGATTTCAAGGTGCCTCCGGCCGCTCGCCTGGACACCCTGGAAGGCAAAACCATTGGCCTCTACAACAACATGACCGGCGGGGCCGATGTGGCCGTCAACCGCGTTGCCGAGCATCTCAGTCGCCGTTTCAGCAACGTCAGATTCGAAAGCTATGGTGGCAACCTGCGCGACGGCCGACCGGCATTGAGCCGAGGCGTGCATATCGACGACGACGAAGCCGGCCGCATCGCCGTAGAGGTGGATGCCATGGTGGGCGCCGCCGCCCATTGAGGGGGCTGCACGTCGTGGCTTGCCCACGACATGGTCGCCATGGAAAAGGCCGGCGTGCCCTCGGTGGGCATCGCCGCGCGCAGCTTCGCCCGGGCCTGGCAGTCCTGCGTCGACGGCTGGGGCCAGCCCGCCACGGCTTTCGTCACCATCCCCCACGCCTGCACCGGGCAGCAGCCCGACTACATCCACAGGATGGTGGATGAGCAGATCGACAACATCATTCTCGGTCTGACCCGTATGTCCGCATCCGCCGACCTCTCCGGCGCCGCCAACGGGCACACCGAGACCGACGTGTTCACGGTGGAACTGGACGATACGCCCCTGGGTCTCGACGCGGTCAACCGTTTCATGGAAGAGCGCGACTGGAGCGACGGTATGCCCATCGTTCCCCCCACGCCCGCGGCCGTGGAAGCCATGCTCAAGGGCACGCGCCGCGACCCCCAGGACGTGGTCATGGTCATGGAACCTGGCTTTGGCCTCGCCACTGTGGAAAAGGTCGCCATCAACGCCGTGATGGCGGGTTGCCAGCCCGCCCAGTTCCCCATCCTCCTGGCCGCCCTGGAGTGCATCGCTCAGCCCGAGATGAACCACCGCGATATGCAGGTGTCCGGCCACACCGAAGCCCCGCTGATCCTGGTCAACGGCCCAATCGCCGCCAAGGCGGGGATCAACTACGGCACGTCGGCTATGGGCCCGGGCGTGGTCAACAAGGCCAACACCGCCATCGGCCGGGCGCTGCGCCTCTGCCTGATCAACATCGGCTACTGCAAGGCCGGCGCCGGCGACCCCAACTTCATCGGGCTGCCCACCAAGTTCGGCATGTGCATCGCGGAGAACGAAGAGGTGAGTCCCTGGCAGCCCTACCACGTGGACAAGGGCTTCCGCGCCGACGAGAGCGCGGTCACTGTGATCACCGTCACCGGTCCCACCGACATCCTCGACGCCGGCTCCCGTAACCACGAGGACACGCTGAACAACATCGCCTCCATGATGTTCTATCGCCACGCCGGCGGCGGCAGTTGGATCAAGGGCCGGCAGTCCGCTCAGGTGGGCCACACCAACCAACGGGTGGAGTACCAGAGCCCGTACCATCCCATCATGCTCAGTCCGTCCCGCGCGGTGATCCTGCAGGAAGCCGGCTTCAGCAAGCGCGCCACCCAGGAGTGGCTCCACGAGCACTGCCGCGCCTCCCTGCGGGACGCCATCGGGCCGGCCGGCATGCCCACCGACGCCAACGGCAAGTGGCTCCGCTATCCGGAACTCCAGCACCTGGCCGATGATCCCAAGGCCACCATTCCCGCCTTGGAAGACCCGGAGCAGTACCTGCTGTTCGTCACCGGCGGTTCCACCCACTACGCCAACTTCTTCTACGGCACCTACGGCATCGCCACCATGCCGGTGGAGGACGTGTAAGAAGAGGCCGCCATGATGATAACCCAGGATGTGCATGACGCCATCGTCACGATGGTATATGAGGACCTGACTGGCAGATTCAAAGGGGAGATTGAATTCGACCCCATTGACATCCAACAGGAAATGGACCAGTACGGAGATCCTTATCTGCACATCCGCATCGTGTTCGATGGCGACCAGGGCAAACTGGACTCCAAGTGGACCAGCGGACTGATCGCGCGTCTGCTCCCCCAACTGGTTGACCTGGGGATCAAACACATTCCTCACACTTCGTTCTTCGGCAAAGAGGGTTGGGAGACCTACAAGGAGAAAAGCCGGCGTTGGAACCAAATGATCTGATCGCCGTCGCCAGGACGCTGGCCGCCGGCAGCAACGCCAGCAACCCTAATGGAGCCACCGACACCGAGCTGCGCCGAGCGATCAGTTGCGCCTACTACGCCATCTTCCACACCCTGTGCCGCGCCTATACTGACGCGATGGCCGGCCCCTACTTAGGCAGCCAACTGGGACAAGATCTTTGGAACATGACGTACCGGACCCTTGATCACGGGCCGGCTAGAAACAAATGCAACGTCTCCAGCAGCATGAGCCAGTTCAGTCCGGACCTTCGAAGATTCGCAATCACACTGGTGAACCTGCAGCAGCGCCGCCACGAGGCTGATTACGATCCCGGCACGATTTTTGACCAGACCCAAGTTACCCAAATCATAGATGACGCCGAAAACGCGCTAGCGGGATTCAACAACGCCCCGACGGACGAAATCAGGTTGTTCATCGCCTATCTTACGTCCCGGGCCAGACGGTCATGAAGGAATTAGGATAGCACTATGCCCAGAGTACCCGCCGACCAGTACCAGACAGTAGTCCGCAAGCCGGACGACATCGACCAGTTTTGGGAGGATGTGCTGGCGGAAACCGCCGAGATCCCGCTGGAACCGGAGATGGTCTACGACTCACTCCGTTCCACCGCCCGCATCGACGTGTACGAGGTCTTCTTCACCAGCTTGGACCGCGTGCGCATCGCCGGCTGGTACGCCGTGCCCCGCCAGCGCGAGGGCGCCTTGCCGGGCCTGATCCAGGTCCCCGGGTACAACATGGAGCCGCCGGTTCCCAAGAACTGGGCCGCCCGAGGCTATGCCGCCTTCAGCGTCGCGCCCCGGGGAAAGCTGCGCAGCAACCGCCAGTTCAACCCAGGCTACCCGGGCCTGCTCACCTACGGCATGGTTGACCGCAACACCTACTCCTACCGCGGCTTCTACATGGACGCCTGCCGCGCCGTGGACTTCCTGCTGACGCGGTATGAGGTGAACGGCGACCGTATCGGGGTCACCGGACACAGCCAGGGCGGCGGCCTGACCGTATCCACAGCGGCCCTGCGCCCAGAAATCAAAGCGGCCGCCGCCGGCGCGCCCTACCTGTGTGGCTACATGGACTCCATCGAATTGACCGACGCCTATCCCTACCAGGAGATCGCCGACTACCTGCGGCTCTATCCGGACAGCCGGGAGCAGGTGGAAAACACGCTGGCCTACTTCGACGGCATCAACCTGGCCCACCGGATCACGTGTCCCATCATCGTCAGCGTGGGGCTGCAGGACAGCACCTGCCCGCCGGAAACGGGCTTTGCCATGTTCGACGCCATTGCCAGCGCCGACAAGAAAATGTACGCCTACGACGGCCACGGCCACGACGCCAACAACCACGAGCACGCCGCGGTCGTGGACGCGTTCATGGCCACGCACCTGCAGAACTGAAAGGTATGACCGCATGACCACGCTGAGCGACGGCAAGCCGCATGATTTCGACGACTACTGGCACGACGCGCTGGCGGAACTGGCCCGGTTCCCGGCAGTGCCGGAGGTGCAGGCGCTGCCACTGCGCTCCACCGATTTCGCCACCGCCTACGGCGTCCGGCTGACCTCAATCGGTCCGTACCGCCTCTACGGCTACCTCAGCATCCCCAACGGCGACGGCCCCTTCCCGGCGCGTTACCACCTACCCCGCTACGGCAGCGTGACCGACCTGGTGCCCCAGGGGCAAGCCAACGGCCAGCGCCGGGAGCACGTCACCTTCGCCATCTGCGTGCGCGGACAGCGGCTGGCCGACCAGCCTTACGCCGCCGCGTTTCCCGGCCAACTCACCGACGGCATTGACGACCCGGCAACCTATATCTACCGCGGCATCGTCGCCGACTGCGTGCGCGGGGTGCAATACCTGGCCGCGCTTCCCGAGGTCGACTCCACGCGCATCGCGGCCATCGGCAACGACCTGGCCCTGACCACCGCAGCGCTGTCTCCACTGGTCACGCACCTGGTATCTACGCCAACCCTGCTGTACGCCACCGCCGACCTGGCCCCGCGCACCGGCGCCTACCCGCTGGAGGAGATCAACGACTACCTCCGCCTGCATCCCACACGTCGTGAGGCCGTGCATCGCACGCTGTCGTACTTCGACCTCCGCTGGTTCGGCGCCCGGGTCAGCGCGGACACGCTGTTGATGGCCGGCGACGACGGTTCCGCGCTGGACGCGACCACACTGCAACCGTTGGTCGACGATATCCGGGGCGAGACCACCGTCCACAAGGCGGAGCATTCGGGCTACCGGGATGGCCGCTACGCTGAGGAATGGCTGGCTGAACAGTTCGGCATGGCGGAGCCCAGCCTCCCGCCCCATTGGCAGGACTGATCCCATGCCCTACGCAAACCTACCCGGAGTTGACCTCTGGTACGAGGACACCGGCGGCGACGGCATATCGGTGGTCTTCTGCCACGCCGCCTCGGGCACGTGCGACTGCTGGATCTACCAGATACCCGCTTTCACGCTGGCCGGCTACCGCTGCATCACCTACGACCGGCGCACCTGGGGAAAGTCCCGCAACACCGACGAAGCCCTGCAACCGGGCTACCAGGACGAAGACCTGCACGGCCTGGTCGAGTTCCTGGGACTGGACCGGTTCCACTTGGTCGGCACCGCCGCCGGCGGTATTACCGCAATTGGTTACGCCCTGGCGCATCCGGAGCTGGTGCGGAGCCTGGTGTTCGCCAATACCATTGCCGGCATCCAGGACCCGGAATACCTGGAAGTGCAGGACCGCATCCGCCCGCCGGAAATCCGCAACCTGCCCGTCGAACTCTACGAACTCGGTCCATCGTACCGGGGCACCGACCCCGACGGCACGGCCCGCTGGCTGGAGATCGAACACGGCAGCCGACCCTACGGCCGGCTGCCGGCCCAGCCGCTGCGCGAACCGACCACCTACGCCCGGCTGGCCGCCATGAGCGTGCCGGCGATGGCGCTGGCCGGCGAGTCCGACCTGGTGTCCCCGCCGGCGCTGATGCGGTTGCAGGCCGAGCGCATCCCCGGCAGCCGTTTCGTGTCGCTGCCGGAGGCGGGACACGCTGGCTTCTGGGAACGCCCGCAGGTGTGGAACGGGCTGGTGCTGGAGTTCATTGGTCAGCACTAGGAGAGGGCAGCTCCAACGGCTCGCTGAAATGTGAGAAGCGCACCTCCATCGTGTATTGGTAAGCGAACGCCTCTCCCACCGCGGGAAACGAGCCAGTCATCGTGTAGGCGTGTAGCAACCCGTCTTCAGCGCCCACCCAGGCGGTAGCCTTCACGGTTCCGGCCAGCATCTGGGCACGCAGGTCTCCCTCGCCCTCGGCAACGTCTTCGCCCCAGGCTTCCTTTACCTGCCGAGACATGTCCACGTTGCCAGTAATCTTGTTGACGCCCACACCCTGAAAAACCTCCTCACCTTCTTGCGAAACGTCGGTCATGTCCAAAATCTGCAAAGGATCATTGGGGTTGGGGAATCTCGTGGTTTCCGGCACGGGGAATGGGTTCGGCCATTCTTCCCACGGGCCGGCGTCGCTTTCCCGGTGATACTGCCGGCCGTCTAACAGCAGCGTCTCGCTGTAGTTCCCGTTTTCCGTTGCCTTGACGTGCATTCCCTCATTGACCACCACGACCGCCTCGCTGTGCATCTCCTGATGTTCCGGTCCGCCTTCAACCTGTGCCGTGAACCGGGCGTCAGTTGTGAACTTGTACGTTGCCACGACCGAGGCGTTGACCCGGCCCTGATGCGGTATTTCCTTTGCCGAGAAGGGGTTGGGCGACGGCGCGAATACCAACCACCCGGCCACTACAAGAGCCGCCAGGCCAATCACGACGCTGGCCGATAGCAATAGCTTCCAACGGGTGAACATAGCGCCTTCTTTCCCAAGTCTATCGCACGTCGCCAAGTTGACGTACGACACTCCGGCTGTCGTCCTCTTGCGACAACTGGTCCGGTAATGATGGAGTGGCAGTCTGGTAACCGTTCAGAGTTGCAGGGAACGTGTCATTGCGAGCAAAGCGCGGCAATCTCGTTGGCGCAGAGGGTCCTTCAGGGCAGACGTTGCAGCTACGGTGTTGAGATTGCCACGGCGCAAGCGCCTCGCAATGACAACCATCTGAATTCTGAAAAGTTGCGCAGTCTGATGTGCGATGGCCTGGCGACCGATCCGCCATTTAATTTGTCCGTTCCGCCGTTTCTGGTGTAGATTGTTCGGCGGCGGAGCGTTGTCACGTTGGTCGCGTTGCCGCCATAGGCACCGGAAAATCGCAGTGCTGGAGGGACACCCATGGCGGACGCACCCCTGTTTCCCGTTACCGTGGTCGGGAGTTGGCCCCGATCTACCGAACTGATCCGCGCCTTGCGTCAAAAAGAAGCAGGCGAGATTACGTATGACCAGTTCAGCGCGCTGGCCGATGACGAGGTGCTGGCCTGCATTCGAGCTCAGGAAGAGGCCGGCGTCGACATCATCAGCGACGGCGAGCAGCGGCGGGACAACTTCTACTCCTTCGCTGTGGACAAGCTCAACGGCATGCAACTGATGAAGGTTTCCGAGCTGCTGGACTATTCCTCCGACCGCGCCCGCATGGAAGAAGTGCTGCGCGCCCTGGACGTCCCCTCCTTCGCCATCAAGAGCCCCATCGTCATCGACACCATCAGCAAGCGCCACGGCCTGGCCCTGGACGAGTTGGCCTACATGCGCGAGCACACCGACCGGCAGATCATGGTGCCCATCCCCGGCCCCTACATGCTCACTCGCTCCGGCTGGTTCGAGGGCCTGTCCGACAAGGCGTATCCCACTCCCGACGACCTGGCCCGGGACGTTGTCGAGATACTGCGCGAGGAGATCGTCGCCCTGCGCGACCACGGCTGCGACTTCGTGCAGTTGGACGAACCCACACTCTCTCAGGTAGTGTTCGGAGAAGAGACCACCGAGACCTTCATGTGCGCCGCCTTGCCCAACCGCCGCGACCCCACCGACGAGCTGGAGATGGCGGTGCGGCTGATGAACGAGACCCTGGACGGCATCGACGGCATCAAGACGGGCGTGCACGTCTGTCGGGGCAACTGGAGTAAAAAGGAAGAGGTGCTGCTCACCGGCAACTACGGCCCCATGCTGCCTTATCTCACCCAGATGAACATCGACCGCCTGGTGCTGGAGTGCGCCACTCCCCGCGCCGGCGAGATGGAGGTGTTCAAGGAATACAGCAACGAGAAGGAAATCGGCTTTGGCGTGGTCAACCCGCGCACCGATCAGATCGAGCCGGCCGAGCAAATAGTCGCCCGGGTCAAGGAACTGCTCCAGTACTTCGACCCCGACAAGATCTTTCTCAACCCCGACTGCGGGTTCGGTACCTTTGCCGAACGCAACGTCAACACCCACGAAATGGCTGCCAAGAAGATGCAGGCGATCACTGACGCTGCGGAGATACTGCGCGCGGAGTATGCTTAACCTCCCGTCCGCGAGTGCGATTGCATCATGGTGGCACAAAATTACCAGCACTCGAGTCGGCGCTTGTTAGCGCAAGGGTTGGCGGAACTGGCGTTAGGCGACACCAGGCAAGCATCCGAAAAGGGCTGGGGCGCAGCGGCGCAGATGCTCAAGGCCATCGCTGAACGACGAGGTTGGGACCACAAGTGCCATGTAGCGTTGGGCCGAGTTGTTGGGAGACTGGCCGACGAAACCGGCGACGTAGAAATACGACGCCTATACCGGGTAGCCAGCGACTTGCATACCAATTTCTATGAGGACTTGGACGAACCCGCCCACGTCGCCGCTGGCTTGACTGATGTCGAGCTGTTTTTGGACAAATTGGAGAACTTGGCGTAGCGACCGACGCGGTGCGCGACGTTGCGAATGGCATAGGATGACGGCGTAGGCCCATCATGCGTGTCAGATGTCCTACCTGCGGCAACCACCTGAAGCGGCGGAACGCCACCCGCCATCTTTCCGCCTGTGCAGAGCGAAACCGTTGCCGTGTATGCCCGCCGGATGATGAGGATTGCCCACGAAGTTGGTATACCCGCGTGAGCGACATGTATCGCGCCTGCCCTGAGTTTGCGGACTGCGGGTAACTAGGCCGCGGCTTTGGCTATAATTGCACGCAACCCCAAAACAGACAGGAGTGAATCATGGCGCAAGCACAGGAAGGAAACCTCAACGGTCTGCCCCGGGAGAAACTGGCCGAGGTGCTGGACTCCTTTCGGGATCCGGAAGTATTCAACGCCGTGACCGGCCCGTGGAAGTCCCGCGTGGTCTGGCAGGACGGCATGCGCGCCCGCGCCTACATGCGCAACCACCAGGTTGACATGGACGAGCCCGGCGACCTCACGGCCACCGACGTCGCCGCCAGCGCCCACGAGCAGTTGCTCTCCGCCATCGGCAGTTGCATGACCGTCGGCTTCGTGGTCAACGCCACCAAGCAGGGCGTGCGCGTACACGACCTGGAAATCGCCGTAGAAGGCTACTTCGACAACATCCGCAAGTGGGCCGGCGTCGAGGACGAGGGCAATCCCGGCTACGGCCAGATCTCGGCCAAGTGCTTCGTGCGCGCCGACGCCGACGAGGACACCCTGCGGGAAATCTGGCGGCTGGCCGTAGAAGGCTCGCCTGTCACCCAATCGGTAGCCAACCCCACCTCGGTGCAAACCGAGTTCGAAATGGTCGGCTGATGGCGACCTTCGTTACCGCGGATTGGGTCGCCGAGCGCATCGGTCAGCCGGGTTACCTGATAATCGATCCCCGGTCGGCCATGCGCTATCTCATGGGCCACCTGCGGGGCGCAGTCAGCGTTCCCTACAAGAAGCTACAGGGACCCGACGGCAAGTTGGGCCCGCCCCAGCAACTGGCCACCGCCTTCGGCGACGCCGGCCTCGGAGACGACGTCACGCCCATCCTCTACGACCACCAGGACGGGCGCAACGCTGCCATGGCCGCCTGGGTGCTGGCGTACCTGGGCCGGGACGACGTCCACATCATGGACCTACGCTACGAGGCGTGGAAAGACGAAGGCCGTGAGGTCCTGTACCGCCCCGTTCTCACGAGAACGGCCGGCTTTACGGTCCGGCTGAACCCGGCCATTCGCACCTCCCTGGACGACGTGGCCCATCGGGGAACCGGCAACCTCGTGGACGCTCGCTCTCCCGAAGAGTTCAGCGGCGAATTCGAGGCAGACCACCGGCCGGGACACATTCCCGGCGCCGTGAGCATGCCCCATGCCGATCTCGCCGGCGGAGACGGCAACCTGTACGCGGACGGTGATACGGTGCGCGAGCGGCTGGCCAGAGCGGGCATCGCGGAAGGCGAACCCGTCATCGCCTACTGCCGCAGTGGAATTCGAGCTGCCGTCACGTGGCTGGCCCTGGCCCAGGTGGGTTACACCGTCAGCCTGTACGACGGCTCCTACGCGGAATGGATGGATAGCGACCAGCCGGTAGAAACGTAAGTTATCCCAACGCGTGACCGATAAGTCGTCACGCCATCTTGCGCGCCGCATAACGACGCGCCTCTTGAGTATCATCCTCCCCCGATCTGTCACTGCGTGCGACGCATGGCATTCTCGGGGCCTAAACCCAGCGCGCGCTGGCCGTGAGCGCGGCCACGAAGGAGACAAACATGCCGCCGAACCTGGTGCCCTACCTGCTCTACGAACCCGAGGACTCGGGGATCCTGTGGATCAAGTTCAACCGGCCCGAGCGGATGAACGCGCTCATCGGATCATCCGAGGAGAACGGCACCGTCGCCAAGGTGGGCGAGTACATGCGCGCCGGCGACGACGACCCCAACGTCCGGGTGATGGTGCTCACCGGCGTCGGTCGCGGCTTCTGCTCCGGCGCGGACATGCGTCGCGACAACTCGCCGGACGTCACCGGCGAGAACTTCGTGGGCAACCGGGGCACCATTGAGGGTCCGGATGCCGCCCGTGAGCATTTCTACCACGGTTTCACCAAGCTGCACCGGGACATCTCCCAGGTCCGCAAGCCCACCATTGCCATGATCAACGGGCCCGCCGTCGGGTCCGGCATGGACATGGCCCTGCACTGCGACATCCGCCTGGGCTGCGAGAACACCCGCTTCATCGGCTACCAGCAGCTCGGGCAGATCATGGAGAACG
Organism: Dehalococcoidia bacterium; assembly: GCA_022827095.1. GTDB lineage: Bacteria > Chloroflexota > Dehalococcoidia > Lucifugimonadales > UBA3495 > Bin87. The sequence goes on along the minus strand of JAJDTP010000019.1, from coordinate 107,486 downwards.
GCGGCAGCTACTACCTGCCCAAGATGGTCGGCCTCGGCCGGGCGCTGGAGTTCGCCTACACCGGCCACCTGGACGCCCAGCGCGCCTACGAGTGGGGCATGCTCAACTACCTGGTTCCGGCAGAGGAGCTGGAGCAGACCACCCGCGACCTGTGCGACCGCATCATCCGCACGCCGCCCATGGTGCAATGGATTAGCAAGCGCATCATGCGCGCCGCCCTGGACAGCACCCTTGAGACCACCATGACGCTGACCTCCAATGCCGGCGGCATCCTCAGCGGCTCCGAGGACGCCCGGGAGGCCCGGCAGGCATTCCTGGAGAAGCGGTTGCCGGAGTTCAAGGGAAGATAAGTTCGCCCTTCCTTTCGCCGTCCCGTTCCCGCGCGCCAGCGTAGGTATAATGCGGTTCACCGCCCCGTGCAGCAGCGAGGTTCAGCATGACCACCGCCGACAGCGCCATCACCAAGCTCCAACAGCCCGAGGAGTTCTTTGTGTTTCCGGACCCGCCGGAAATTCCCGAAGACAAGATGACCAACTTTGATCACCTCGCCGCCAACGGCAACGTCCACCATCTGTCGATGCATTTCGGCAACCCCGACACCACCCTGGTGGCCGGTGAACGCTACCTGGCCCTGGCGCCGACGCGGGACATGACCGGCCTGCGCTACCCCGACCTGCTGATTGCCTTCGGCGTGGCTCCGGAGACCTACCATCGCCGCCGGGCCTACGTGATCGCAGATCAGGGCAAGCCGCCTGATTTCGTTATGGAAGTGGCATCACCCAGCACCAGACGCATTGACGCCACCGACAAACGAAACGACTACGCCGCCCTGGGTATCATGGAATATTGGCGCTTTGATGAAACCATCGGCGGGCGCTTGCCCAAGCTGGCCGGCGACCGCCTGGCGGATGGCCGGTATGAGCCAATCCCCATTGAGGAGATTGCAGAGGGCGTCCTGCAGGGTTACAGTCAGGCGCTGGACCTATACCTGCGTTGGGTCCGTGGCGAACTGGAATGGCACGACCCGAACACTGGGCGGCATATCCTGACTATGACCGACGAGCGGGCCAGGGCCGACCGCGCCGAAGCGGACCTGATCGCCGAACGAGCAGCCCGTGCTGCCGAGCGTGCCGCCGCGGAAACCCGTATCGCCGAGTTGGAAGAGCAACTCCGCAGTCAGGATACCTGAATCAAGGGACGATGTACTCGTGAACGTGCGAATAGGGGCGAAACACAGTTCGCCCCTATTCTGTGCTCGATACCCTCAATTCAGTCAGCGAAGGTCAACGGCTGCCCGAACTTCTCGCCGTGGGCGATCTCGGACATGGGCTTGCGCGGGGTGCCGGTGCCCGGCTCGCGCATGATGCGGTAGCCGAAGGGCAGCACGGTAACGAGTTCCATATCCTCGGGGATGCCCAGCAGTAACTTGACCTGGTCCTGCGCCTCACCGCGGACGCCGACGAAGCAGGTGCCCAGGCCCTCCGACCAGGCGACCAGTTCCATCTGCTGCAGCGCGCGGCCGGCGTCAAGCTGAGCGCGGCGCGCCCCGTCCATAACGATGGCGATGGCAACCTGGGACTTGCCGATGAAGGCGCCTTGGGTGCAGATTTCACCCAACTGCCTGATGGTGTCCGGATCCCGGACGACGATGAAGTGCCAGGGCTGGGTGTTGCTGGAGCTGGGCGCCCAGCGGGCGGCCTGCAGTATCTTGTGCAGCACTGCATCGGACACCGGCTGGTCAGTGAAGTCGCGGATGGTGCGGCGGGTGCGGATGGCATTGAAAACGTCCATGTCGAAACCTCCGGGAAAATGGCGGTGGGTCAAAGTGTTTTACGATTCGCCAACGCCGGCTTTGGCACGTACCGGGATCAGGATGGCTCCCAGCAGCAAGGCGATGGCCGACGGGGAGTACAACACACCCACCGACATACTACCCACCCAACAGAAACTGAACAAAGCGACGGTGAATAGAAAAAGCAGAGTCTTGCGGATGTATCGCCGACCGTCGAGGTAATGGACTGAGAGTAGCGCCAGCCCGGTCAGCACTACCGGAGTGGCCAGGGCCGGAGCAGCGTCAATGTCGCCGGCGGGAAATATCAGAACGGCAACTCCGACGGAGACGACCCAAGCCAGCCCATGCGCGACCCACAATGAGATCGCCGGCAGGTCTCCCCGGGCAACAGCGGTCAGCAACCGACGCATTAGCGTACCGGCGGCCACATTATCCAGCCCCGGCGGCCGGTGTTGCGCAGACGCAGCAGATGGCCGCCCAGCGTGGTGACGTACAGGCTGCTCTGGTCGGCGTCGCCGAAGCAGCAGTTGGTGGGCATGTCGACCCCCACGGGCATGGGGTACGTCTCCAGCACGCGCCCCTCGGGCGTCCACACGTAGAGCATCGGGCCGGGGCCGCTGGCCCAGTTGCCGGCGGTGCCTACGATATTGCCCTCGGAGTCGAGGCACATGCCATCGATGCCGCGCTGCGGGCCGCGATGATCAGTCCCAAACTGGTGCAGCACGATGTACTGGCCCAGCGACCCGTCCTCGTTGATCGGATACGACCGCAGTTCGCGCACCGCTCCCGGCTCGTTGTCGGTCTGGATTATGTAGAGGGTCTGGTCATCGGGCGACACCAGCAGGCCGTTGGTTCCGGTGGTGTCGAAGGTGACCTGCTGGCAGGTGTACGAGCCATCCGGCTGTGGGTCGGCGCGGAGGATGTCGCGGCCGGACATCTCCGGCTGCTCGCTGGGGTCGATGTTCCCGGCGTTCCAGGGGTTGCTGAACCAGATGCGGCCCTGCCGGTCGATGGCCAGGTCGTTAGGAGTGTTCAGGCGTTGGTCTCCCAGGCGATCTACGATGGTGGTGGTCGTTCCGTTGGCATCGAACCGTACGATGGCCCGCCCTCCGGAGCAGCACCCGTAGAGCCGGCCCTCTGCGTCGAACGCCAGCCCGTTGGTATGGTTGGTGTTCTCCCGGTACACGGTGCATTCGCCGGTGTCAGGGTGGTACGCCATGATGCGGCTGGCGGGTATATGGGTGAATAGCAGGCGACGGCCGTCCCAGGCGGGGCCTTCGGTCAGTCGGCTGAAGGGCCCAGCGACGTGCTCCCACTGCAGTGCCATGTTGTCCTCCTGGATCAGGTATGGGGATTTGTCCTCAATGAGCCAGGCCCGCGCACTCCGGATAAACGGAAACCGTTGGGCCCATACGGCATGGCGTCATTGTATGCCACCCTGCCGGCAAAGTCATCGCGACCGGGCTGGTTGGGACCCGGGAGGTCGCATTCCCGCTTGTTTGGCGCAACGTTTGCGGTTATAGTGTGGACACTTACCATTGAGTTTATTCCACACTAATCAGGAGTTGTCGAGATGACACAGAGCAGTCGATTGCGCAGCGGCAACGTTGCTGCCCCGGAAACCGGCGTTTCGGTCTACGAAGCCATCCACAACCGCAGGATGAACAACGAGTTCACCGACGATGTGCCCAGCCGGGAGTCCCTGCAGCGGATGCTGGACGCGGCGGTGTGGGCTCCCAACCACCGGTTGACCAACCCGTGGCGGTTCTTCGTGCTGGAAAAGGGCGGCGATAAGCGGGCTGAGATTGCGCAATTGGCTTACGACAATCTGTTCGCCCGCAGCGGCAATCACGAAAACGCCGACGGCAGCCGCCAGCGCGTGCTCGACGCTCCGGGCCTGATCTACGTGTACAGCGTCCCCGCCGACACCGAGGAGATGACCCAGGAAAACTACGCGGCGGCGTGCTGCGCGGTGCAGAACCTCCTCCTGGCCGCGGTGGCTGAGGGGCTCGCCGGCGACTGGAGCACGGGCAACACCACCCGGCATCCGGCCCTGGCGGAAACCCTGGGCGGCGAGTCCGACTGGACCATGGTCGGCGCGCTGTTCATCGGGCAGCCGGCCCGTCCTTCGGCATCCGTGCGCGCTCCGGCGGATGAGGTCACCGCCTGGCTGTAAACGAAATCCCAGGCTCCTTCGGCCCTCCTCGCTCCGGGGCGAGGAGGGCCGACTTGCGCTATACCGGCCGCCGATCCGCAGCGCAAGGAGTTCCCCATGCCCTGGGCAGAGACTATCGTAGACACTCTGAAGAAATGGGACACGTCGCTCATCGCCTACGTGCCCGACATCTCAATCGACCGGGTGACCAGCATCATCAACGAGGACCCGTTCTTCCATCTGGTGTCCTGTACCCGCGAGGAGGAGGCCGTCGGCGTCGCCGTTGGCAGCTATGCGGTGGGCCGGAATGCCGCCGTGTTCATGCAGTCCAGCGGCTTCGGCAACAGCATCAACGGCGTCGCCAGCCTGTGCCTGCCGGCGCGGACGCCCATCCCCATCTTCATGAACCTGCGCGGGCAGGTCGGCGAGTTCAACATCGCCCAGGTTGCCATGGGCAGGAACACCAAGCCCATCCTGGACCTGTTCGGCATCGCCCACTACACCATCGAAAGCGAGGACCGGATGGACACTCTGCTGGACGGCGTGATGAAGCTCTGCCATGCCCACCGCAACCCGGTAGCCATCTGCATGACCCCCATGCTCCACGGAGGCAAAATTGCTTAGGTTCGACGCCACCCAACTGGTCCTGAGCCACGCCGGAGATTCGCCCATCGTGGGTAACCTGGGCCCCACCAGCGACGAGCTTTACCACGCCGGGCACCGCGACCGGAACTTCTACACCTACGGCAACATGGGGCTCTGCTCGTCCATCGCCCTGGGCATGGCCCTGTCCACCGACGACAAGGTGATCTCGCTGGACGGTGACGGCTCGCTCCTCATGAACCTGGGCGCCATCGCCACCATAGGGCGGGAGAACCCGTCGAACCTGGTCGTGGTGGTCTGGGACAACGAGATGTGGGGCCAGACCGGCGGCCAGGCCAGCCACACCGCCACCGGAACCAACCTGGAAGAGGTCGCCAACTCCTGCGGCATCACCAGGACCGCCACCGTGAACGACCTCGAAACGCTGGAAGAGGCGTTCGGCCGCGCCATGCGCGAGCCGGGCCCCTGGTTCATCGTCGCCAAGATCGAGGAGGCCGACCAGTACATGCCCGTAGCCCCGGTGGAACCGGAGTTCACCCTGTACCGCTTCCGGAACACGTACGTGACGTAACGGTTTTCTCAGTATCAGGTTGAACTACAGCGACTACATCATTTTCGCGGACGAGAGCGGAGATCCCAACCCGTCGTCAATTGACGCGAACTATCCTGTTTTCGTGCTCAACTTCTGCGTGTTCCGGAAGGATCACTACGCCGCTTCGGTGCTACCAGCCGTGGCGGCGTTCAAATTCGAGCATTTCGGGCGTGACACGGTGGTGCTTCACGAGCAAGACATTCACCGCGGCAAAGCCCCTTTCGATTTTGGTGGGAACGGTCAGCAGCAGACCACTTTTCGGCAAGGCTTGAACGCAGTGGTCGCCGGCCTTGATTATGGGGTGATCGCCACCGCAATCGATAAACCCTTATTGGCGCAGACAACCGTTTCTGACGCATATGGACTCGCGTTGCAGCGTTGCATAGAGCAGGTCTCTGGATTTTTAGAAACTCGTGGACAGGACGAATCAATCACGCACATAGTCATTGAAAGCAGGGGGCGGAAGGAAGACGCCGATTTGGCGCAGGTATTCCAACGTATTGGAGTTGATGATCACGCGCTTGGCAAGGCGATGCCAAGTTTCGATATGGTTTTTGCGGCCAAGAATAGCAACTCAATCGGCTTGCAGATCGCCGACCTTACGGCCTATTCAATAGGGAGAAAATATGTCGCGCCAGACAAACCGAACCGGGTGTGGGAAACCTTGGTAAATCCCAAGCTATTGGTCGAAGTAGAGGTCCTCCCGCAATCTCACGAAAAAACCTCGGAGTGATCCGAGGTTTTTTGCCGATTGGAACTGGCCATCGGCCCAAGCTGCAGATTCGTACCACTCCAAACCAACAGCCGGCCTAAGTGCTTGGGAGGCCCTAACAAAAGCCATATGACTTTGCCGGCCGGATCCAACTCCAATCTCGCTTTAATGCTATACCACCCTGGTATCGCGGTCAACGTTTGCCACCTCCCGCCCGGTTGGTCTATGATTGAGCCAGCGGCCGAGGCCGCTGACTTGCGCTTACGGCGCGGAGGAGATGACCAGCCCGATGACGCAGGCCACGAGCTCTTTACCCAGCGAGACCGACGCTAACGGCGCAGTCGCCATCGCCCGGCGAAGCGCCGACGTTGACGCGCTGCCTGATGGCCTCACCGCCGAAGACCTGGTGGAAGTGTGCCGGCAGATGATCCTGGTGCGCACCATGGACGAGCGCATCTGGATGATGAACCGCCAGGGCAAAGTGCCCATCGCCGCGTCATGCCAAGGTCACGAGGCGGCGGAGCTCGGGTCGTTGCTGGCAGCTCAGAAGGACGGGGATTGCTTCCTCTTCCCATACTACCGGGACCTGGCGGTCAAGATGGCCGCCGGGCTCACGCCGCGCCAGGTGATGCTGTCCTTCATGGGCAAGGAGGGTGAGCCATATTCCGGCGCCCGCCAGTTCCCGCTGCAGGGAGCAGATCTCCCCCGCAACATCATACAGATTTCCAACGTGGTCGCCGCCGGACTGACCCAGGCCGTGGGATACGCGTTGGCGTGCAAGATGATGGGCGAAGATACGGTAACGATCTGCTACTTCGGCGACGGGGCAACCAGCCAGGGTGAGACCCACGAAGCGATGAACTTCGCCGCCATCCATCAACTGCCCGTCATCTTCATCTGCGAGAACAACAAGTACGCTATATCCACGCCGCAAGACGCGCAGATGGTGGTCATCGACGTCGCCGCACGCGCGGAAGGGTACGGATTCCCCGGGTTTGTGATCGACGGCCTGGACCTGGTCGCCTGCTACGAGGCGACGCGGCAGGGCATCGCTCACGCCCGCGCTGCCGGCCCGGTGCTGATCGAGATGAAGGTGGAGCGGTTCATGCCCCACACCACCGACGACGACGACCGGCGTTATCGGGACCGGGACGCGCTGGACGCCGCTCGTCAGTACGATCCCGTGGCCGTCTTCCCGGCCCAGATGGTGGAGCGCGGCATACTCACCCCGGAGCAAGTGGACGCCTTCCGCGCCGACGCCACACAGCAGGTGAACGACGCCACCGACTTCGCCGACGAGGCCCAGCCTCCCGACGCATCGACCATCTACGACCACTTGTACGCCCAGGGATAAGCACATCATGGCAGAGATGACCGTAATCGAGGCAGTCCGTTCCGCGCTCCGCGAAGAGATGGAGCGGGACGAGCGCGTGTTCGTCATGGGCGAGGACGTCGGCCAACGCGGCGGCGTGTTCCTCGCCACACAAGGGTTCATCGAGGATTTCGGCCCGCAACGGGTGATAGATTCCCCGCTGGCAGAGGCATCCATCATGGGCATCGCCCTTGGCGCAGCTTTCCGAGGGATGCGGCCGATACCCGAGGTGCAGTTCTCCGATTTCGTCTGGCCCAGCGTCAATCAGTTGATCGGCGAGGCGGCCCGCGTGCACTATGGCACCAACGGCGCGCTGAAGGTCCCCATGACCGTGCGCATCCCCTACGGCGGCGGGATCCGCGGCGGTCTGTACCACTCCCAGAACGTGGAGGCCTTGTTCTTCCACACCCCCGGCCTGCTGGTGGTCACGCCGTCCACTCCCTACGAGGCTAAGGGATTGCTCAAGTCCGCCATTCGCGACGACAATCCGGTCATCTTTCTGGAGCACAAGAAGACCTACCGCCTGGTGCGCGGCGAGGTGCCCGACGAGGAATACACCCTGCCCATCGGTCCCGCGGACATCAAGCGGGCCGGCTCCGACGTCACGGTCGTCAGCTATGGCCTGGCGATGCACTATTGCCTGGCCGCTGCGGAGGCAGTCGCCGCCGACGGCATCGGCGCGGAGGTGGTCGATCTGCGGACACTGAAGCCCCTAGACACGGAAACCATCCTGGACTCGGTGAAGAAGACCGGCAAGCTGCTGGTGGTTCACGAGGACAATATCAGCGGCGGCATCGGCGCCGAGATCGCCGCGCTGGCAGCCGACGAGGCTTTCGAGTACCTGGACGCACCCATCGCACGGCTCTGTGGGCCTGACGTACCCACCATGCCATTTGCGCAGACGCTGGAAGACGCCTACATGCCCAGTCCAGAGGCCATCGCCGCCGAGATCCGCCGGCTTGCGGCCTACTGATCTTATCCGCCGAACAACCGAGGACTGTCCCGTGGCTCAACTCATCGAACTTCCCCACGTCGGCGAGAGCGTCGTCGAAGGCACCATCGGCAAGTGGCTCAAGCAGCCCGGCGACCATGTGGAGCGCTACGACCCGCTGGTGGAGGTGGTAACCGACAAGGTGACCATGGAGGTGCCGTCGCCGGTCGCGGGCGAATTGCTGCGCATCATCGCCCAGGAGGGTGAGACGGTTCCTATGGGCGCGCCCATCGCAGAGGTGGACGACGGCAGCGGGCCGGCGACCAGCGAGTCGCCAGCGGCATCAGCGTCCCAGGCGACTGCGCCAACACCAGCGCCCGTCCAAGCCTCGCCGTCTCCGTCGACCCCGACGTCGTACCTGATCATGGACGCCCGTCCGGTTGGCCCCACTGGCGGATCAGCGGTCGAAGCGCAGAGCCAGGAAGGAGCAGAGGCTACGGCCGAACTTGCGCCGGCTTCAACCGTGCCGCCAGCCGTGATCCGGGCGGTCGACCAGGACCGGGGGACCAGCGTCGAACGCGCGCCCAACCGCCTGTCCCCCGCCGTGCGCCGCCTGGCCGCTGAGCATAACCTGGACGTCGACCGCATCGCCGGCACCGGCATGGGCGGGCGCGTCACCCGGAACGACGTGCTGCGCTACCTGGAACAGCAGACGGCGACCTTCGCGACGGCGGCTCCCCCAACTGCGCCGATCATCCCAGCTCCTGCGCCGGCAGCCGCACCGGCAACTCCGGCTGCCGACGAGGAACGCGTCGCGCTGACCCCTGTGCGGCGCATGATCGCCGACGCCATGGTGCGCTCGGTCACGCAAATTCCCCACGCGTGGAGCATGGTCGAGGTGGACATCACCGAACTGGTCGGCCTGCGCAACCGGGAGCGGGACCGGTTCCGCGCCCGCGAGGGCGTCAACCTGACCTACCTGCCCTTTGCGCTGAAGGCCGTCGCGTCCGCCTTGAAAGACAATCCGACCATGAACGCGTCCTGGGGCGACGACTGCATCATCCTGAAGCGGCGCATCAACCTGGGCATCGCGGTGGCCGCTCCCACGGGCCTGGTGGTGCCGGTGATCCACGACGCCGACCGGCTGAGCATCGCCGGCCTGGCCCACGCCGTCGCCGATCTGTCGGAACGGGCCCGGGGTGGAACCCTGCGGCTGGATGACGTGCAGGGCGGCACGTTCACGGTCAACAACACCGGCGCCCTGGGCAGCGTCCTCGGCGGGCCTATCATCAACTACCCCCAGGCCGGCATCCTGACCACCGAGGCCGTGCAGCAGCGTCCCGTGGTAATCAACGACGCCATCGCAATTCGCTGGATGATGAACCTGTGCCTGTCCTTCGACCACCGGATCAACGACGGCGCCGAATCGGGCGCGTTCATGCAATCGGTGAAGGCTCGCCTCGAGGCGATGGATGGCGACACGCCCATCTACTGACGGCACCGACATCGCGGCGGGTGATGGAACCTGCCGCATCATAAGGGCCGGCCTGGTGGATTACCGGGAAGCGTGGGACTGGCAAGTCCGCATCGCCGACGGCGTCCGCGACGGCTCGCAGCCCGAAACCCTGGTCCTCCTGGAGCATCCTCATACCTACACCCGGGGCCGGCTGGCTCCCGACAGCGACCTGCTGCTGGACGAAGCGACGCTGGCCACCAGGGGCATCACCGTCGTCGAAACCGACCGGGGCGGGCTGATCACCTATCACGGCCCGGGACAACTCGTCGCCTACCCCATCATCCGGCTGCGACGCGGACCTTTGACCAATCGACGGGGCGGCCCTCACTGGTACGTCCGCACCCTGGAGCAGGTCATCATCAGCGTGCTGGCTGAGTTCGGCCTGGGCGCAACCACAGTCGAAGGCCGCACCGGCGTCTGGACAGCCGACGGCCAGCGCAAAATCGCCGCCATCGGCGTGAAGATAGCCGCCGGCGTCGCCTACCACGGCTTCGCCATCAACGTCGACCCCGACCTGATCATGTTCGACGGCATCATCCCCTGCGGCATCCCCGACCGCGCAGTGACGAGCATGGCCGCGGAGTTGGACGCAACGGTGGATATAGGGACAGTGGCTGACGGCGTGGCCCGTCGGTTCTGCGGAGCGCTGGATCTGGCCGGAGACTAAAAGGCCGGCGGTCTATTGCCGGCGCGGCCCGAAGGCGAAAATATCCGCCACCGGGCAGGCGAAGCCGGGCAGCACCGGATCACCCACCACCGTATCCCCAATGCCATAGTGCATCACCGAACCGTCGTCGTGGTGGGCATGAACTTCCTGCGTTTCGGGATATACGACCAACGCCAGCCGGACGCCGGCTTCCAGCCACATCTGCGTTTTGGCGTCGATGTCCGGCTGCCTGTCGTTGGGTGATACCACCTCCAGAACCAGATCGGGGATGACATCGGCATAGCCGCGCGACGGCGGGGGTTCTGCCATGCGCTCGTAGGAGATGAACCCGTAATCGGGTACGCGTACCGTATCCGGGTCGCGCTCAATATGTATGCCGGCATCCGCGCCAACATCATGGCCCAAATCATGCTCCTCTGCGAAGTTGCCAATCCGTCGTCCAAATCGTACCGCGACCCTGCTTGGATTGTGGCTGGTTGGCGGCATCTCAATCAGCACTCCCCGGATCAGTTCGTAGCGCTTGCCGTCGTCGGGCATGCCCATGAGATCGTCAGCGGTGAGCAGCTTTTTGGCGGTGGTCATGACCGCTCTCCTCATTCCATAGCGGTAGAGGCGCTGCTGCCGTTGCGCCGGGCCATCGTCAGGCGCGCGCCACCCAGCCCCAGGATTGCCCCGATGGATACCTTCACCATCCAGTCACCGATTGCTATAAGACTGTCGTGAGCTGCGTTGAACTGGGAAGGCGGAAAAGACGCCACATAGAGCAGGAGGCCGATTCCCACAACCGTGACTGCGAACAACGCAACCAGCATCCAACCGGGGCTAATTGCGTCTCTCATCTTTCGACCTCGCCTTGAGGTTCAGGCTATAGCTGACTGCCCATCCTTCGGTCTCTGTTTTCGGCACGGATTAGACGGTAGAGGATGACGCTGATAGACACCAGGAAACCGATCAGCCCGATCACTATCAACGTCATCCCCAGGATTTGCAAAAACATGACTGGCCCTCCAGCCCGTAGGCTCTCGCTCCCTGTACAACGGATTATAGCATCAGCCCCTTCTCGGCCCGTGCGGTAACGGCTGATATACTGCGTCGGCGGCTTGAAACGTCAAAGGCGCCAGCGCATAAGGAGACAACGAAAATGGTTACTCCTGCGGAAAGCAACAACACCCGCCCCGCTTGGTTCGTTGGTGCAGCTTATGGCGGCAAGGTGTCCACAGGCGACCAGACCGATCGGTTTTTACGGCTCGGCATTTGGGAAAATGGCTACACGGATGATATGTTCTCAGACCTCATTGACTCCATGCAGCAGGGCGATCGCATCGCAATTAAGTCTTTCTTTAACTCTCCAAATCGTCCTGGCTTGCCTTTCGATGACCGTGGTCACAATGTGACCGGGATGGAGATCAAAGCAGTGGGTGAGGTCGTTAGCCATCTGCCACGCGAGCGAGGTCGCCGACGCCTCAAGGTCAACTGGATACGACTCTCTCCTCCACGAACATTTTACTTTTCGGCGTACATGCAAACGGTTCATGCCGTATATCCGGGCGAATGGAAAACCGACGCCTTGATTGCGTTTGCATTCGGCAATGAACCACAGGACATTGAACGCTTTCGCAACGATCCACAATACCGGGAACGCTTCGGGGACCGCGATTATCCTCAGATCGAAAGCTCGTCTTACCCAGACCCTCCCACCGTCCCTACACCCCATACGCCTTACATCATCGACAACATCGTCGCCGACGGCTGCTTCCTCCCCCAACCCACACTGGAGTCAATGCTCCACCGCCTCCAAACCAAGCAGAACCTCATCCTCCAAGGCCCTCCCGGAACCGGCAAGACCTGGCTCGCCAAGAGATTGGCGTACGCCCTCATCGGACGCAAGGACGACCGCAACGTCCGGCCGATGCAGTTCCATCCCAACCTCTCCTACGAAGACTTCGTGCGCGGATGGCGACCGCAGGGCGATGGTAGCCTTTCACTCGTCGATGGTCCCTTCCTCCAAATAGTGGAGCAAGCAGGAACCGATGAAGACAATGACTACGTGATGGTCATTGAAGAAATCAACCGCGGCAATCCTGCCTCCATTTTCGGAGAGATGCTCACACTGCTGGAGGCCGATAAGCGGAGTCTCGACGAGTCTCTCGCTCTAGCCTACCCCCGCGAACCCGACGAGCGCGTGTACATCCCGCCCAACGTATACGTCATCGGCACGATGAACACCGCCGACCGCTCCATCGCCATGGTCGACCTGGCGTTGCGCCGCCGCTTCGCCTTCTTCGACCTGGAACCGATGCTCAACGAAACGTGGCGCAATTGGGTCGAGGAGCAGTGCGTCATCGACGGCGCATTCCTGGGCGAGATAGCCCAGCGCATCAATGCATTGAACGAGGATATTGCCACCGATCGCAATCTCGGGCGCCAGTTCCGCATCGGCCACAGTTTCGTTACACTCGCGCCTGGCACATCCATCGAGGACCCCGACGAATGGTTTGAACAGGTCGTGGAAACCGAGATCGTACCGTTGCTACACGAGTATTGGTTCGACGACCCTGAAAAAGTGGCCGACGCCCGGTCGCGGCTGTTGGGCATCTCGTGACCACTGCGCCGGAAGCCCCTGCGCCTGGCTTCATCGGCCGGATCCCCGTCCGCAACATCTGGCTGCTCCTCCTGTACGCCTCCCAGCTGTACCGGGAGCTGCCGGACTCCCGTCGCGTCGAGCTGGAAGAGGCTCCGGACGACATACCGGAACTGGTGGCCGAACTGCTTGCCAGCGCCGTGGAACGCCGTATGCGGCGCAACCTCACCGTCGGCTACCGCCGGCGGGCCGACGTCCTCACTCGCGTTCGCGGGCGGATCGACCTGCTCCGAACCGAACGGGGGCAGTTGCTGCAGCGCGGGCAGGTGGCGTGCGCGTTTGACGAACTCACCATCGACACGCCCCGCAACCGGTGTGTCAGAGAAGCGTTGCTGCTGCTCGCCCGGGTCGTCAAGAAGGCGCCATTGGAGCGAAGGTGCCGCGAACTGGCCGCCCGAATGGCCCTGGCCGGCGTCCGAAATGAACCCAAGGCCAGACGTATCAGCGGCCAGATTCTGCGCAGCGGCGCCGGGTGGATGGATGCCGAAGAGCGGCGGATGCTGGCGGCGGCGCGGCTGGCCTTTGAGTTAGCTATCCCTACGGAGACGGCGGGCAACGCGCTGCTGGCGATGGCGGACCGCGACGCCAGCCCAGGCTGGAAACTGTACGAGCACGCCGTGGCTGGGTTCTATGAGGCGGTTTTGCGAGATCGCGGTTGGAATGTCAGGCACGGGCGGCACCTGAGTTGGCACATGGAAGCGGGCGATCCAGGCGTGCGCGATCTGATGCCCCAGATGATCACGGACATCATGTTGGAGCGCTCGAATGCCGCCAACGCCGGGGCCGGACAACGTATCGTGATCGATACCAAGTTCTCGTCCATCCTCTCGGCCGGACAACAGGGCAAACAGACCTTCCGGTCCGGCAACATCTACCAGATGTACGCCTACCTGCGTTCGCAGGAAGACACCGGCGACCCTCTTTGGCGCACCGCAACCGGCGTGCTGCTCTACCCTTCCCTCGGCGTGGACTATGACGCAGCGGCGACAATCCAGGGCCATCGCATCCGGTTCGCCACCGTCAACCTCGCCGCCGACACTCCTACCATCCGCCAGCAACTGCTTCGGGTAGCGGACGAAGAACCGTAGAGGTTGCGCTAGCTGATGCGGGGCCGGTTCTCGCCGTCGCCCCCGTCTGAGGGAGCATCATCGCGGAGGCTGCGCCGGCGCGAGCGCGGGCTGCGCTCTGGCGGCGGGTCGGGCTCAGCCGGCGCGGAATCCTCGGCCTCTCCGCTTTCGGCGGCCGCCGGCTCAGGACCGGCGTCTCGGGTCGCCCGAGTGTCGTCTGTCGCCGTAGATTCCACCACGTCGGGCGCAGCTTCGCCCGATTCGGGTTCTTCCTGCGGCGCGTACTGCGGGTAAGCGCGGCGGAAGTCGGCCAGGGCCGAGTCCAGGTACCGGTGCATCTCCTCGGGCTCGCGGACCTGCAGGGGGATGCGTCGTCGGTTCATGGTGTACACGCGCAGCGGGTCTCCCATGAAACCGCGGTCGCTCACCACTTCACGAATGTCGCTGAAGTGGATCGTGCGTCGTCTGGGCGTCCCGAACATGATGATCAGCGCGTCGGAATAGACGCGATACTGCCGCGGCGAAGTCAGCCAGGAATAGGCGCCAACGCCCAGGCCGACAACTATCAGCAGCCAGGCGCCGCTGCCACCGCTGCGGCGGGGGGCCGGCTCTTCGGCCTCTCCGCCGGCGTCCTGGGTCTGCGCGGCGGGCTCAGCAGGGACATCATCCCCCCGGCGGGCGTCGGTGAACAGTTGGTACAGACCAAAGAGGATGACGGCAGCGGCGAGGATCAGCGTCAGGTTGAATCTCACCCGACTGGGCGCCCAGTAAATCAGTGTGGTTTCGGGCTGCTGCATACTCTATTCGCACCTGCCTGCCGTGTTCGTTTATCGCTACGCACGACAACGCTAGGCTGCCGTTGCGACGCCGGATATGTTACCACACGGCAGTGCGGCGTTTGCCGGCGCAATGCGCGCTCAGCCGAACGGCCGGATGGCGCGCAGAACCCCGGTGATAGAATGACCGTAACGAAGCCGCTTCACGAGAGGAGCATCAGCGATGCTGAATTTGAGCGCTGACGAACAGGCTTGGCTGGACGAATATCGTCGACAGTTGGAGGAAAAGTTCCCCGGCCTGTTGGCGGACATCATTATCTTCGGCCCATACGCGCGGGGGATTTCCGACCCTGAAGTGGATTTCAACACGCTGGTGCTGGTCAAGGGGGATGACCGAAAGAAGGCGTGGGCGGTCGCCGATCTGGCCCATATTGTGGACGTGCCCGATTTTTGCGTGGGGCCGGCTGTTTTCCCATCCACCATGGCGGAATGGGAAGAATCCAAGCGTATGAACGGCTGGATTTACAACTTGGCGAAAGACGGGGTTAGCGTGCTGTGAGTGAGAACATCGCTATCGCGGAGTGGCAAAGAGCAGAAGAATGCCGGCAAGTCGCCCGGCTTTGTCTCCAAGGCGGTTTTTATGCTAACGCTGTCTCGCGGGCGTACTACGCGGCGCTGCACGCCGCCAGAGCGGCACTGGCGCTTTATGACGTTACTCCGAAAAACCATCGCGGATTGAGCAATCTGTTCGGCCTGCATATCGTAAAACCCGGGTTGGTTGAAACGCGTTGGGGCTCCGTCATCGGGCAGCTCTCCGACCGGCGTCTGGACGCCGACTACAACGTTACGGTAATTTTCAGCCAAGCGGACGCTGCCAATGCTTGCGAGCAGGCCGACGCTTTCGCCGAGCGCATCCACGCCCTGCTGGGTGGCATCGTCGATTCTTGGCGTTTGCCGCCGTCCAGTTGATGCCACATCGCGTATCCTCATGTGTACCCAGTTTCCGTAAACCTGTCATTGCGAGGCGCTGGCGCCGTGGCAATCCCGGTAGTGTAGAGACGATCCTGGCCGCAACGAGATCGCCGCGCTGTGCTCGCAATGACAAACCCGGTACGAGTGAGATTGCATGTCTGCTTGACCCTATTCAGGGATGATGCCAGAATTGACGCCGACAATATCAACATCACACCCACCGCACTACAGGAGGCGACGGCCATGCTGATTTGCAGGTTTCGCACGGGAGATCGGGTAGCTTACGGCATCGTCGACGGCGACACCGTCGTGGAGGTCCAGGGAGGACTGTTCGACGGCCTCAAGGAATCGGGCAGCAAGTACGCGCTCAGCTCCGTCAAGCTGCTCCCGCCGGTGGTCCCGCCCACCTTCTACGCCGCCGGCATCAACTTCCCCGAGCACGTTACCTGGGCGGCCCACATGCGCGGAGAGGAACCCAACCTGCCCAAGAAAGCCGACGTGGGTTACCGTGCGGTCAACGCCCTCACCGGCCAGGGCGACCCCATCATGGTGCCCGCCGACGCCACCGAGGAACTCCAGTACGAGGGCGAAGTCGTGGTGGTCATCGGCAAGGAGTGCCGCAACGTCAGCCAGGACGAGGCCCTGGACTACGTGCTCGGGTACACTATCGGCAACGATGTCAGCGAACGCTACTGGCAGCGCAACGACCGCACCATGTGGCGCGCCAAGAACACCGACACTTTCAAGCCCATGGGACCCTGGATCGCCACCGGCCTCGACCCCGACGAGCTCCACGTCACCATCCAGGTCAACGAGCGCGTGGTCGGCGAGTACGACCTCAACACCGCGATCTTCGGCGTTCGCGAGTACATCAGCGACATGAGCAAGTACCTCACGCTGGTTCCCGGCGATGTCCTCTGGATGGGCACCGACGGCGCCACCGAGAACATGAAGGACGGCGACGTCTGCGACATCACCGTCAACGGCATCGGCACGCTGAGCAACCCGGTGGTGTGGGGCAAAGCCTGATTGACCTGCCCGCAACTCGACACGGGGCGGGTATATCCCTGCCCCGCATCCCTTGCTTAGTCGCCGGTAGATCATGACCGCCTCCGGTGACACATCGATATGCCCGCGATGCGGCGCGAGCCACGCTCCCGAACACCGCTTTTGTGGTACCTGTGGAGCCGAGCTGCATCCCGCTGGCGACGCACCGGCAGCCGCCGTTGAGATCGACCGGTTGGCCGGCGCCCGGTATACGCCGGAGAGCGGTACGGCCACTCCTGACCGCGCCCCGATGGCGCCGGACCCCGCCTATTCCCCGCCGCGGGACGACGCTTTCCCTTACTATATTCCGCCCGGACGAATCGTCGCGCTCACGGTGCTCAGCTCGGGCCTCTACATCTTCTACTGGATGTATGCCACGTGGCGGCAATACCGGGAGCACACCGGCGAAATCGCCTTTCCGGTGATGCACGCGCTGTCTCTCCTGGTGCCGATTTACCAGTTCTTCAGGCTCCACGCCCACATGCGCGTCTACCAGGAACTCATGGAGCAGCGGAGCGTCCCGACTACACTCAGCCCGGCCCGCATCGTGCTGATATATTTCGGCGTGGTTCTCCTGGGAATGGTGTCCTTCATCCTGCCGGCCGAGGAGCCCCTGACGACGTCCCAGCAGGCGGCATACATCGCCATCAACGTGGGTCAGGTCACGCTGCTGTCCTGGATACTCTGGCACGCCCAAACCAACATCAACCGGTTCTGGCAGCACCGCCTGGGCATCAGGCTGGGGTGGATGCCCCTGGGCATGGCCGAAATCGCGGTGGTCGCCTTGGGACTGGTGCTCGGTTGGGGAATGCTGGTGATAATCCTGATCGACCCGTCGTTACTGAACGTCGGCGTTGAGGTGCCTGCGGGCACGGGTAGCGCCCCATAGCAATGATCTTCACTTTGCCGGGCCCGTTGGCCACTGGGCTCGTCCGGCTACGCAAACAATAGCCAACCATAATTTGCGGTGGGCCGCCACCGTTGTTCCGCCGTCGGACTGCTGATTGCGGGCGGCGCACATGGGATCCGATACATAGGAGGGGGAATAATGCCCTTCTTTTGGTTGATCGTGGTATTCGCCGCGTACTTCGCAATGCTCATCGCCATTGCGGTGGCCGGCGCTCGCCGAATGCGCGATATGTCAGAATATGTCCTGGGCGGCCGGCGACTCAGCAGCGTCACCGCGGCTCTGAGCGCAGGGTCGTCCACCACCAGCGCGTGGACCATGTTGGCGCTGCCCGCGCTGGCTTTCACCTTCGGCGCGGTGGAAATCTGGGTGCCGGTTGCGATCGTGATTGGTGTCTGGCTAAGCTGGACGTTCATCGCCAGCCGGCTGCGCCGCTATACCATCGCGGCCGGAAACGTGCTGACCATCCCCGAGTTCTACGAGGTACGGTTCGGCGAACGCACCGGCGCGCTGCGCACCATCTCCGGCCTTACCACCATGCTGTTCGTACTCTTCTACGTCAGCTCGGGCCTGGTCGGGGGCGCCAAGCTGCTGGAAACGGTGTTCGGGCTGGAATACGTTACCGGAGTTACGGTGACGTTGATCGCCATCGCTTCCTACACGCTGATCGGCGGATTCATGGCCGTGTCCCGCACCGACGTCACGCAGGCCCTGCTCATGGTGGGCAGCCTGCTGATCATGGTGATCGCCCTGGCCGGTTGGACCGAGAACCCATTCCTGGAGATCGGCAACTACTCGACAGACTGGCTCAACCCCTTTAACAACGCGGACGGATCGCGGATCACACTGGCCGCCGCCGCATCCATGGCCGGCTGGGCCGTGGGAGGACTGGGCGCACAACGCATATTGCAGCGCTTCATGGCCCTGGAGCGCGAGGACCAGGTCAAGCGCAGCAAACGCATCTCCATAGCCTGGCTGATATCGGTCTTCGTGCTGGCCGTGATGCTGGGCCTCATTGCGCGGCCGGCGTTGGCCGAAATCGGGATGCTGGACTTGGCCGCGGATCCGGAGCGGGTCTACCTGGTGATGGCTGAGGTCTTCTTCCACCCGGTGGTCACCGGACTGCTGCTGACCGCCGTCATTGCGGCGGTGATGAGCACAGCCGACTCGCACTGCTGTTGGCCTCCGCGGTAGCCACCGACGATCTGCCGTTCATCCGTACGTTCGCCTACCGGGTTACGGGCAACGCCCGGGTCTGGCTGGGACGCCTTCTGTTGGTGATAATCGGCGTGTGCGCGGCGGCTGTCTCCGTTTACTACCCAGGATCGATATCCCACCTGGTCAGCTACGCCTGGGGCGGCATGGGCGCAGCCTTCGGGCCGGCGACTCTGCTGGCGCTGTACTGGCGGCGGTTCAACTCCTGGGGCGCCCTGGCGTCGATACTGGCGGGGACGCTGGCCGCGTCAGCATGGGCGCTCCTGGACGGTGGGCCGTCAGGCGTGTGGGACATCCAGCCGGCGACCCCGGGTTTCATCGTTGCGACCCTGTCGGGGATCGCCGTCGCTTTTCTTACTCCGCCACCATCGGGCGAGGTCGTAGCGCTGTTTGACAAGGCAAACGGCCTCGGAACGTCCGGGGCCGCGGCGGCTGCCGGGTCGTTGGGTCCGTAGTAATCGGGCTCAGCCGCAAACGCCAATACCAACCACCCATATTTTCCGGTAAGCCGGCGCCGTCGCTCCGTCGCTGAACGGCCCGGCCGGCGATGCCGCCGGGCCGTTACGTTGCCCAGGGGGATAATGCCCTTTTTCTGGCTGATACTGGTGTTGGCCGCCTGCTTCGCGATGCTCATCGCCATCACGGTAGCCGGTGCTCGCCGCATGGGGGCTAACGGATTGCCAACACCGGGGCGTTGGAATGGCGAATCACCCGGTCCGCCACGCTGCCCATCATCAGGCGCCCCAGTCCGCCGCGGCCGTGGGTGGTCATCACAACCAGCGACGACCGAGCGCTGGCCCGTTCCACGATGGTTTGCGCCGCGTCGTCACTCTCGATATGCTCGACAGTTATCTCGACCTGATGGTCGGTTGCAATGCGGTTCTTTATATCGGCCAGGTAAGCGGCGGCGGTTGCCGCATCCTCCGCCAACAGCTCTGACGGAGTGGCCAGGTAGAAAGCCCGCGTCGTTCCCGGCGGCGGGGTAATCATGCTGATCCGGTGCCGGTAGTGCTCCTCGGTTGGCGTAGCCCGCAGCACCACGATGTTGGCCGAGAGCGCCGTCGCCACACCAACGGCATGGGGTATAGCCAACTCGGACAGCGGGGAACCATCCAACGGAACAACCACTGTCTCCACCAATGGCGTCGCGGAAGCAGGCCGGCCCAGTTGGGCAGTCCGCACCGTGAGGAGGGGGTTATGAATAGCGTGTATCACCCTATCGGCAACGCTCCCCAGGGCCCACCGCGAGATACCGCCGCGCCCGTGGGTAGACATCATCACCAGCGCTGTGGGGTCAATGCCCGCTTGCGCTGCGATTACGTCGGCCGCCTGCCCCAGTTCCACAGCAATGCCCACCACGCACCCCGAAGACTCCAGACGCTGGCGTGCCGGCATCAGAGATTGTACTGCCTGTTCTCTGCCGACGCGTTCCAGATGCGCCCTTATGGTTACGTATTCCCGCGATCCTTGCAGGGCGGTCATCAAGATATCGAAAGCCTGCACCAACTCCACCGGCACAGCCAGTGCGCCGGCAAACAGTTCCGCGTAGGGCAGCACCTGTTCGGCCAGTTCCGACCCGTCCAGGGGGACGATTATCTCTGGGTACATCTTCAGTAGATTCCGCGTAGCGCAGCCGGCGGTCAGACGCCCAGCGCCACCTGTACCATCCGTTTTTCCAAGGCCAGCGCCATCTCGGTGGCCAGCGGCGTACGGTCATGCTCGCCGATGGAACCCACGAAAGCTACCCCCAACAGCCGGCCCACGCGGAAGTCGATTACCGTGGACGACAACAGGCCCGCCGGGCCCCCTTGCAGCACGTACAGCCCCACGGACTCGTCGTAGAACCCGCCCGTTTCGATCTGCTGCACCGACACGATCTGCTGACCTGAGCCGACGCTCTCGCCCACATTGTCCTCAAAATCCTTGACGAAGATTTCGGACATCCAGCCCGACACCTGGTCCGGGTTCTCAAAGAGGTGGACCACCGTGGCCCCCACGAAGTCCACTCCGCTGGCCGGAGAAACGTCCGCGGTGGGAACGAACTCCCGCATGAACCCGCCGATGCGCCCGGCGTTGCGAAAGCGGTCGGCCGTGCTGCCCTTGAAGCCGTTCTCGGCCATCTCCTGATTGTCCAGAGGGCCGCTCCTGGCCAGTTGGTAGCCGTGCAGCGATTCGGGCAAGTCGGCGGCTTCCAGGGTCATGTACTCCAGGTCGGCCTCGCCGACGCGGAAGGTGGCGTTCCACAGAGGGTTGGATGACACGGTTCGGTTCCTCCGGTGAACTCTTTGCGGTCAAGGAAGCAGGGGCGAATGACCATTCGCCCCTACCAAACGGGCTTGACGGTTGGGCGTCCTCTAGGCGGCGATCATGGGATATACGTGGCGGCCGCGGGACATTTCCACCGGCACGTCCGTTCGCGTCCATTCGTTGCCGCCGTCGTTGCTGCAGTAGACGTGACCGTCGCGGTCGCAGCAGTACACGTTGCGCGGCGCGTTCCGGTCAATCGCGATCTGGAACATGCGGGCCGGCGCCACCTCGCCGATGTCCACCCTTTCCCAGGTCTCCCCGGCGTCGGTGGACCGCACGAGCACGCCGGCATCGACGGTGCCGGCCGGGGCGCTGCCGCCGCCGGCTCCAGCGGCCAGGTACATGCGGTTGGGATCGCTGGGATCCACCACCAGGTCACGGCAATAGCTGCCGCCCTCGAACATTTCTTCGATGGGCACGAACTCCCAGGACTCGCCGCGCTCCCGGCTGCGGAACATGGCCAGTTGGGTGATTATGTACACCAAGCCGGGCTCGCTCGGGTTGACCTGCACGCCGTGGAGGTCCACCGGACCCAGGCGGGTGTAGTGGCCGTCCGTGATGCAGGACCAGTTATCGCCGCCGTCCCGGGAGGCGATGAGACCACCGACTTCGATGGCCCCGTAGATGTCGTCGGGATAGGCGGGGTCGATGCTGATGCCGATCACCCGCTTGCAGATTTCGTGAGGGTTCATGGTGATATGCGGATGCACCATCCCCTCGGTGTTCATCTGCTGCCAGGTGTTGCCGCCGTCGTTGGACCGGCACACGCGCCCCGCATCGTAGCCGGCGAACATGATCGACGAGTCGTTGGGGTGAGCAGCCAGCGACCACACGTCACCGCTCAGGGTGTCGGTGCGGCGCCAGGTCTCGCCCCGGTCGTCGCTGCGATACACGCCGTCCTGGGTTCCGGCGAAAATCGTGGCCGGCTCGTCGGGATGGCCCAGCAGGGCTCGGACCTGCGGGTTTTCGGGCAGGCCGTTCTCGATGCAGGCCCACTCGGACTGTCCCTCGGTGAGCCGGTACATGCCGCCCTCGCCCAGCGGGGTGCCTTCGGCGCCGATGATCAGGGCGCTCTCGCCGGCCAGGCCGACGTATATGTTAGTGTTGTGCGCGGTAGCGGTTGTCATTGCGTAATCTCCTGGAAGGTGTGCTGGATGTGATTTTGCAGATTGTTGGCGCAACGGTGCGCCTTGTCAAGGGTTGACGCCCGGTGTGTCATTGTGACCCCGCACTTGATGAGGGGGTGGCAATCACGTTGGCCCATCAGGGCCACATGATCCAGCCGGTGCGATCGGTGCGGGCGCGGAAGAGGTGGCCGCCGCCCGTGGTGACGTACAACGTACGCATGTCCGCGTCGCCGAAGCAGCAGTTGGTGGGCCGATCCACCCGCATCGGGTGGGTTTCCAGCACTCGACCCTCAGGCGAGAACACGTAGATAATCGGACCGGGGCCGGCCGATTCCCAGCCGGCGCAGACAATGATGTTGCCATCGACGTCCAGAGTCATGCCGTCCACGCCCCGCTGCACGCCCTGGCTACCCTGGCCCCGCAGATCGCCGTCGGCCGCGCCGCCATCGATGCCGAAGGTGTGCAGCGTCCGGTACTCACCCAGAGAACCATCGTCGTTGATGGGATACGCCCGCAACTCGCGGCGGCGGTCCGCGCCGTAGTCGCTCTGGGCGATGTACAGCGTGCGCTGGTCGCGGCTGATCAGGATGCCGTTAGGTCGGCTGATGTCGGTGGTGGCCCGTACCAGATCCCACTGGTCGTTGCCCCTGGGGTCCAGCCGCAGCACCGACATGTGGTCCAATTCCTGAGGCCCGCTGTCGCCGATGCCGGAATATGGGTCGGTGAACCAGATGCGGCCCGACTTGTCGACCACCAGGTCGTTGGGATTGTTGTGCCGCATGCCGTCCAGCAAGTGCGGCATCGACGTAGCCGTATTGCTGGCGGCGTCGAAACGGGCGATGCGACGCCGGCCCTGCTGGCAGCCGTACAGGTTGCCAGCGGCGTCGAAGCACAGGCCGTTGGTGTTGAAGGATTCGGTAAAGTACTCCGAAACCCCGCCGGACTTGGGGTCGTAACGCAGGATCTTCGACTCTGGGATGAGGGTAAACAGCAGCGCCTCGCCGTCCCAAACCGGCCCTTCCGTGGTGCCGCCGTAGGGTCCGGCGACCAGTTCAAAACTCCAGGACATGGGGAACCTCCTGTGGTTTGTCGCCGCAGTTTAGCATGGGTAGCGGACGGCGGACGCAAAATTGACCGGGTCGGTTCCACATCGTTATCATCGGCGGACAAATTATGAGTAGGACAATGGAAATCAATGGGAACTTTCTACGTTGACATCGGCGTCGGCCACCCGCTGGGAGGCGATTTCCTGCCAGTATCCGCGCTGGTGGATACCGGCTCGACGCATTCGGTCATACCCGAATCGCTGCTGGTGTCCTTGAGTCTTGCACCGTTGGAGCGCCGGACATACCGGATCGCAGATGGCAGCTTCATTCAACGCGACGTCGGAGAAGCCCGATTTCGCATCGACGACAGAGAGCGCACCTGTCCGGTCATTTTTGGCCCCGACGGGCAGTATCTGCTTGGGGCCACGACCCTGGAAGTGTTTGACCTGATGGTTGACCCTACCCAGCCCAATCCCAGCCTCGTCTCCATCGACGACTTTCGGCTGTAGCTGTCCAGCGCGCAGCCTGAACTGAAAAGGAGAGGACGCGTGGGAACCTTTCGCGTAGAAATTGGCGTCGGTAATCCTCAGGGCGGGGACTTGCATCCAGTGTCGGCATTGGTCGATACCGGTGCAGGTCACTCTATGATGCCCGCAGCGCTGTTGGAGCAACTTGGCCTGACGCCTCTGGAACGCCTCCGGTTCAAAGTCGCTGATGGCAGACGGGTAGAGTATGACGTGGCCGACGCTCGTTTTAACATTTTCGGCAGGGAACGATTTTGCCCCGTCATTTTCGGCCCGGAAGACCAATATTTACTGGGCGCTACCACTTTGGAGATATTTAATCTGATGGTTGATCCCACGGAGGTAAATCCCAGATTGGTTCCCATAGAGGAAGTGAACTTGTGATTCACTTGCCCGGTGACGGATAGCCCCATCGCTACAAACTGTGGGGCGGGTTTGAAACCCGCCCCGTGCTATTTTCGGTATGACGCCGCGCGCCTAGCGTCCCCTCAGCCTCGGGTCCAGCGCGTCGCGCAGGGCGTCGCCCAGGAAGTTGATGGCGAAGACCACCACCGAAATGGCGATGCCGGGGAACACCGCCAGCCACCAGGCGATGCGGATCTCCTCAGTGCCCCGGGTCAGCATACCGCCCCAGGTGGGGATGTCCGGCGGGACGCCCACGCCCAGGAAAGACAGCGAGGCCTCAATGATGATGGCGAAGCCCAGGGTGATGGTACCCAGCACGATATAGCTGGCCACCACGTTGGGCAGAATGTGCTTCAGCATGATGCGAATGGAGCCGGCCCCGATGGCGGTGGCCGCCAGGGTGTAGTCCAGTTCCTTGATGCTAAGCACCTGCGAACGGATCACCCGGATGGTGCCTGGCAGGAGAATCACCAGCAAGGCCATAATCACGTTGTTGGCGGACCCGCCCAGAACGGCCACCAGTCCCAGCGCCAGGATGATCGGCGGAAAGGCCATCATGGCATCCACGATCCTCTGAATGGCCAGGTCAACCACGCCCCCGATATAGGCGCTCAGGATACCGATCAGGGCGCCCAGGGTTACACCGATGCCCACGCTGAGCAGGCCAACGTAAATGGAGATCTGCGAACCGGCGATGATCCGGCTGAGCTCGTCGCGGCCCAGGTGGTCGCTGCCCAGCCACGCTCCGGGTTGCGGTGGCAGGTACTTCTCTTCGTGGGCGCGGACATCCAGCGGGTCGTGGGGCAGGATACCCGGAACGGCGTAGGAAACTGCCGCCGCCAGAATGGTCAGAATAATGATGACGGCGCTCACCGCTCCCAGGGGTTTCGAGCGGGAAAAAGCGATTATCTTCTCCAACCGGCTCTGGCGCGGGCGCATTCCCTGAAGCTGAAATTCAACCTCGCCCTCAGCCATCGTTTGCACGGTGTTGGTTGTAGTCATTCTGTCAACGCTCCTCAAATGGACAACGTGGCATCGATGCTAGGCGTACCGGATCCGGGGATCCAGCAAGCCGTACAGGAGGTCAACCAGGAGGTTGATAATCACGATGGACACCGCGATAACGATGATGATCGCCTGGATGGTGGGGAAGTCCCGCTGGAACACCGTCTCGATGAGCAGGGTGCCGATGCCGGGCACCTTGAAGATGCTCTCGATGATGACGGTGCCGCCAAAGAGCCGCCCGAATTGCCAGCCGGAGATGGTCAGGATGGGGAGCACGGCGTTCTTCAGGCCGTGGCGCACCAGCACGATGCGTTCGCCCAGGCCCTTGGCCCGGGCCGTGCGCATGTAGTCCTCCCGGATGATCTCCATCATCGAGGAACGGGTGACCCGGGCGATGAAAGCCATATCGTAGAAACCCAGAGCCAATGCCGGCAGGAACATCTGCTGCAGGTTCTTCCAGGGGTCGTCCCAAAGGTCGGCGTACCCCAGTGGCGGAAGCCAGCCGAAGCCTCGGGACAACACCAGCACCACCAGCAAACCAGCGAAGAAAGTGGGTATGGAGATCCCCACCAGTGTTACAACGCGCGAGAGGTAATCAATCACGCTGTCCGGTTTGATGGCGGATACGACGCCCAGAGGGACAGCGAAAACCACGGCAATCAAAATTGCCAACACCGCCAGCTCCAGCGTGCGGAATATCCGGTCGCCGACCAGTTTGGTAACCGGCTGTCCCGACCGCCAGATGGAAGTTCCCAGGTCACCCTGGACCAGCCCGCCGACCCAGTCTACGTACTGAACCACGATGGGGCGGTCGGTTCCCAGCTGTTTCCGCAGGTCTGCCAACTCTTCCTGGGTGAAAGTGGCGTCGCCTTCGCTCAGGATTACCAGTGCCGGATCACCAGGCAACAGCCTCATCACCGTGAACACGATGATGGATACCAGCAGCACGGTGGGAATAATCAGCGCAATCCGTTTCAGAGCGTACTGTCGCATAGACTTTACCCTACCTCAGTAAACGTTGTAGGGGCGAATAATTATTCGCCCCTACGTTACGATCAAGATCGACCGGCTAACGGTCCAGCCACAGATCCTCGTGCTTGAACTGGTACTGCACGGTTTGAGGAGCGTTGAAACCCTTCACGT
Source organism: Dehalococcoidia bacterium (assembly GCA_022827095.1). Classification (GTDB taxonomy): domain Bacteria; phylum Chloroflexota; class Dehalococcoidia; order Lucifugimonadales; family UBA3495; genus Bin87. The sequence goes on along the minus strand of JAJDTP010000019.1, from coordinate 80,964 downwards.
CCCGGTGGACTATCCATTGCAGCCCACCCAACTGCAGGGTGACCCAATGGTTATCCTCGAAGCTGTGGAGCCAGACCTCGGCTTCCTTGTTGATCTGGCGACGGGCGTCAGGGTCCAGCTCAACCTTCTGGCGCTCGAACCAATCGACCACTTTGTCGCTGGACCAGTCGGTGTAGTTCCGGGTGCCGCCCCTGAGGTAAACACCACCGTAAATGGCGTCCAAGTCGTACACCACCATGCCCTCGCCCTGGCAACTGATTTCCCAGTCGCCGGCGGAGTCTTCGGCGCGGGAGGTGCCGTACTTGGCGTAGCCGGCCGCGCTGGGCAGAGTCTCAATGTCGCCGGTGATGCCCAGGGCATCCTGCAACTGCTGCTTCACCACCTGGCACTGATCAGGATAGGTGCCGACCTGGCGCACGGTGTACTGGACTTCAAAGCCGTCGGCGAAGCCGGCCTCGGCCATCAGCGCCTTCGCATCGGCCAAGTCCTGCTGCCCTTCCGGCGTATCCTTCGGGCGGATGCCGGGCCAACTGTTGCATTCCTCGTTGCCGTGAGCCAAGCCCATCAATGGGCAATAGCTACCCGACGTATTATCGAAGACGCGCTCGTCGAACTCCTGCCTGTCAACGGCCAGGTTGATGGCCTGGCGAACCTTGTGGTCCCGGAATTGGGGTTTCTTGATGTTCAACATCAGGCCCCAGTTGGTGCCGGCGGGGATGGGGTGGGCGACGTACTCGCCGTCGGTGCTCTTCTCTATGTCCAGGTTCTGGGTGGGAGACAAGTTGTTGAACCCGCCGTTGCCCATGTCCAGTTGCCCGGCTTCAAACTGGGCGATCAGTCGGTCCTTGGCAGTGCCAGGGAAGATGTAGTGCTCGATCCGGTCCACGTAGGGACGCCCTTCCTTGAAGTAGTTCGGGTTCTTGTTGACCTTGTAAAAGTCTCCAACCTGGTAATCTTCCAGGATGAACGGACCTGAGGTAGTGCCACGGTCGATGATGTTCTCACCCAGGTTCAGGAAGCAGGGGTTGGCCGCGTCGCGTATTGCGCAGTTGGGGTCGGAGTCCAGCAAGTGACCCGGCAGCACCTTGGCGTAGTCGATGGCCAGGAACTTGATGAACGTGCCCGAGGCGAACTGTAGGTTATACTCGACGGTTTTGTCGTCAATGGCCCGCAGCACCGCGTCCTGGTTGGTCGGCGTGCAGTCGCCGCCGTCCTTGTCCACCACTTCCATCTTGACGGCATAATTGCGCCAGAGTCCGGAGCGCCCCACGCCGTTGCAGGGGTTGGCGGAGCGCGAGTGAGTGGCAATGACGTCCGCCGATGTGATCTCAGTGCCATCCGTCCACTGCATGTTATCCCGCAGGTGGAACGTGTAGGTTAGACCATCGGGGCTCACGTCCCAGGATTCGGCCAGGTCGCCGGTGATGGCAGCCGTGTCCACCGTATCGAACTGCACAACCTGGTTGTACAACTGGGAGTAGGAGATCACGCTGGATAGAGAACCCGATCCGAGCGGGTCCCAGTCCTTGGTATCGGCATAGGCGGACATCAGCAGGGTGCCGCCGTACTGGGCCCCGGCGCTGGGGGTCGGCGTGGCGGCTACACGGGGGGCGGCCGTTGGGGCCGGAGTGTTAGTTGGTCGGACGGTGGCGGCGGCGGCCTGCGGAATCGGCGTGTTCGTCGCTACCGGTGCGGCAGGCGCTTGCGTGGCCGCCGCCGGTTGCTGAGCCGCTGGGGCTGCCGCGGGCGCGGCGGGCGCTTCAGCTCCGCCGCAGGCAATGCCGACCATCAGAGCGGCAGCGCCCGCGATCAGCGGCAGCGTCCGCAAGAATGGTCGGCCGTAGGTAGATGGTTTCATGGTCGCTTCAAACCTCCCGTCGCGTTATCGCGATTGCGTACCGTTGCGGACGGGCGAAATGGGCAATTGTCCGCAATCAGAAAATATAATCCCCGGATACCGACAATTGTGAAATTCGCCACAATCCGCGAGATACGGGCGGGAATGGTAGACCACGCGGTTCGCGGTGTCAATAGCGGATGTTAGAGAATGGCTCACGCCATTACGAAATACGCACAATATAAAGCCCCTTCCTACTGGAAGGGGCCATTGACTGCGATGTATTTCGAACCTACCGGCCGCGCAGTCTGGGATCCAGCGTGTCCCGCAACGCGTCACCCAAAAAGTTCACCGCAAACACCACCACCGATATCGCCACGCCAGGAAATACCGCCAGCCACCACGCCGTCCGAATGTATTTCTGCGCTCCCTCCGTCAGCATCCCTCCCCACGTCGGTATGTCCGGCGATACCCCCACTCCCAAAAACGTCAGCGACGCTTCAATTATGATCGCCAACCCCAAAGTGATCGTGCTCAACACTATGTAGCTCGCAATCACGTTCGGCATGATGTGCCTCAACATGATCCGCCACGGCCTCGCCCCTATCGCCTGCGCCGCCAGCGTGTAGTCCAACTCCTTGATGCTCAATACCTGCGACCGGATCACCCGGATCGCTCCCGGCGCCAATATCACCACCAGCGCCGCCACTATGTTGTTGATCGACGGACCCAGCGCCGCCGTCAACCCCAACGCCATGATTATCGCCGGAAACGCCATCAACGCATCCACTATCCGTTGTATCGTCAGATCCAGCACACCACCCACGTACGCGCTCAGTATCCCGATCACCGTCCCTATCGTGATCCCGATGATCACGCTCATCAACCCCACATACATCGATACCCGAGCCCCGTAGATGAGCCGGCTCAGCACGTCCCGACCCAACTCGTCCGCGCCCAACAGCGCTCCCGCCTGCGGCGCAGCAAACGGCTCGTGCTCCAGGTCCAGCGGGTCGTAGGGCGATATGACACCTGAAAGTACCGCCGTCAGGATCGTGAAGATGATGATCGCCGCGCTCACCGCTCCCAACGGCTTCGTCCGCACGAACACCCTTACCTTCTGTAGCGTCGTCTGCTTCGGACGCATGTCCAGCAACTGGTCTTCCGCCGCCGGTTCCGCCCTCTGTCCCGTGTTGTATATCGCCATGCGATGTGCTCCCTCGCTGCTTGATGAACGTCTGTAGCCTGCCGCCCTTTGCGTCCTAGGCGTACCTGATGCGCGGGTCCAGCCACCCGTACAGCAGGTCCACCAGCAGGTTCACCACCACTATCGACAACGCCACGATCACTATCACCGCCTGGATCGTCGGAAAGTCCCGCTGGTAGATCGCATCGATCAGCAACTGTCCCACACCCGGGATCAGGAAGATTTTCTCGATGATCACCGTACCCCCGAAGAGCCGACCAAACTGCCACCCCGATATCGTCAGCACCGGCAGCACCGCGTTCTTGAGTCCATGACGTGACAACACGATCAGTTCCCGCAGTCCCTTCGCCCGCGCCGTCCGCATGTAGTCCTCACGCAGTATCTCCATCATCGACGACCGCGTCACCCGAGCGATGAACGCCATATCGTAGAAGCCCAAGGCCAGCGCCGGCAGCACCAGCTGTTTGATGTTCGTCCATGGGTCTTCCCAGATGTCTTCGTAACCCAACGGCGGCAGCCACCCGAACGCACGGATCAACACCAGCGTCAGCAGTATCCCGCTGAAGAACGTCGGGATCGATATGCCTATCAGCGTAAATATCCGCGACGCATAGTCCAACGGACTGTCCGGCTTGATCGCCGATATCACCCCCAACGGCACCGCGCACACCACCGCCAGCAAGATCCCCAATATCGCCAACTCTATCGTCACCGGGATACGCTCACCCAGCCGCTCCATCACCGGACCGCCCCACCAGTACGACGTCCCAAAGTCGCCCCGCAGAAATCCGGAAATCCATTCGAAATATTGGATCGGGATTGGGCGGTCCGTACCCAACTCCGCCCGCAGCTGCGCCAGCTCCTCCTGCGTGTACACCGCATCGTCTGCGCTCAGGATCGCCAGCGCCGGATCCCCGGGTATCAGCCGCATCACCACGAACACGATGATCGTCACCAGCAGCACCGTCGGTATGAAGAGGCCTATCCTCTTGATCGCGTACTGTCTCATTTCTTATGCCTCATCGGAGAGTGCACGACAGGCGGGACGAACTGAAGCTCGCCCCGCCTGTCTCAACACTTACCCAGCGACCGTCCGTTGGATCATGGCAGGCTTGCGACGGTTGCGGAACTCCTAACGGTCCCACCACAAGTGCTCGTGCTTGAACCCGTACTGCACCGTCTGCGGCGCGTTGAACCCCTTGATGTCCCGGTTCATCACCCAGAAGTTGCGGCCGAGGGTCACGCTCACCCAGTGGTTGTCGTGGAACTCGTGGAGCCAGATCTCGGCTTCCTTGTTGATTGCCCGCCGCTTCTCCGGGTCGAGTTGCACCTTTTGCTCTTCGAACCACGCGTTCATTTCGGAGGTTTCCCAGTCGGTATAGTTGCGGGTGCCGCCCTTCAGGAAGATGCCCCCGTACACCGCGTCAATGTCGAACACGGTCATGCCATCTGCCTGGCAACCCACGTCCCATTCGCCGGTGGCGTCGGCCGGCCGGGACGTCCCGTACTTGGCGTAGCCAGCCGCGCTGGGGTAGGTTGCAATCTCTCCGGTGATGCCCAGGAACTCTTCCAGGTCCTGCTTGATGACCGAACACTCGGCCACGTAGGTACCCACCTGCCTCGCCGTGTATTCGATCTCAAACCCGTCGGGGTAGCCCGCTTCCGCCATCAGTTCGCGAGCCCGGGCCAGGTCTTCCTGGCCGCCCGGGCTGTCCTTGGGCCGCATGCCGGGCCAGGTGACGCACTCTTCGTAGTCATGAGCCAGACCCACCAGCGGGCAGTGTCCACGACCAGCTCCGTGCAAGGCGCGCTCGTTCACCTTCTGACGGTCCACCGCCAGGTTGATCGCCTGCCGCACCCGGTGGTCATTGAGCGGCTCCCGCTTCACGTTCAGCATGAAGCCTCGGGTGCCGCCCAGAACCTCGTGTGCCACGTACTGGCTGTCGGTCGACGTCTCTATGGCGTAGTTCTCCGGCGCGGTCAGGTTGTTGGCGGCCGCGTTGGACGCGTCAATTTGCCCCCCTTCCACTTGGGCGATGAACGTCGCCGGCACGGTGATGATGAAGTGCTCGATCCGGTCAAAGTAGGGCAACCCTTCCTTGAAGTAGTCCGGGTTCTTGTTCACCTTGTAGTGGTTCCCCGACTGGTAGTCCTCAAGAATGAACGGTCCCGACGTGGCGCCGTGCCGCAGGATGTTCTCCGCCAGGTTCAGGTCGATGTCCTGCTCCAGCAGATGCTTCGGCAGTATCTTCGCGTAGTCAATCGCCAGGAACTTGATGAACGCCCCCGACGCAAACGCCAGGTTGTACTCTACCGTCACCTGGTCAACCTTGCGCACGACCTCGTCCGCGTTCAGCGCCGTGCAGTCCGCCTTGTCCTTCAGCTCCACCACCTCAATCGGGATGGTGTACTGGCGCCACAGGCCCGAACGCCCGCGACCGTTGCACGGGTTCCCGTAGCGCTGCATGCTGTACACCACGTCGTCGGCGTCCAGCGTTTCGCCGTCCGTCCACTTGATGCCGTCCCGCAGGTGGAAGGTGAACGACGTGCCGTCCTCATTGGTCTCCCAGCTCTCCGCCAGGTCGCCAACCACCACGGTAGGATCCTCGGTGTCGAACTGCACCACCTGGTTGTACAGCTGCGAGTATGAAATCACGCTGGACAGCGACGACGAACCCAGCGGATCCCAGTCCTTGGTGTCCGCGTACGCCGACATCCGCACCAAGCCCCCGTGCTGCGGCGGCCCGCTGGGCACCGGCGTGGGCAGCGTCCGCGCCACCGCCGTGGGCGCCGGCGTGCTCGTCGGCCGGATCGTTGCCCTGGGCGGCAGTGTGGGAGTGGGCGGCGCTGTGGTGGCGGTGGGCGGGGTCTGCTGTTGACCTGACGGCTGCTGCTGGCCGGAGGTTGCCGGCTGTTGCTGGCCGGCGGCCGGCGCCGCCTGTTGTTCCTGAGCTGACGGCGCCGCAGCGGGGGCCGCCGGCGCCTCCGCGCCGCCACAAGCTGTACCTACAACCATCATGGCGATAACGGCGGCGATCGTGGTCAGTTTCAAGTACTTCGACATCGTAGCCCCTCCATCGGTAAGGAAAAATGATGATTTGCAAGAAGCACCGTAGACAAGCTGACTGCAGCACGTGTGACACGGTTCATAAAACGCTTTGCCGATTGTAATCGGACACTGGATTTTGGTCAATAATGTTTGTCCATAATCATAATATCATCTTTAATGATGCATAAAAGCGACAATCATTACGAAATATAATGTTAATATCAGGATATTAATCTCTAATCCGCCTTTTATAGCCAATAACCAAGCCGTTTACATTCGTCATGAGGCCCGCGACTCGGCCCATGGATCGATCCGACATCCGCGCCGGACACGCTGCCAGTCCACATGCCGCCACCGCGAACGCACCGGTCGCGTAGTTCGGTTCGGTTGACTGTCGGCCGTCGCGCCGATACGCTTTTACGCGCTGTTACAGTTCGACCATATCCAGGAGCCCCAACCGATGACCGACACTGCCGCCGCACAAACTCCAGCCGACGATCTGCCGGTCGATGCCAACGGGTACATCCTGGTGCGACGGGAACCGCCGGTCGCCACCGTGACCATCAACCGGCCGGCCCAGCGTAACGCTATCTCGCTGGACATGTGGGTGGCGCTAACCGAACTCCTGCGCGACCTTGACGCCGACCGGGACGTACGCTGCGTGATCATCACCGGTGCCTCGAGCCCTGACCGAGGGACGGAAGCCTTCTCAGCCGGCGCGGACATCAGCGATTTCGAGCAACACCGCAGCGACTCGACCAAGGGCCGCGTCTACAACGCCGCCGTGGACGGGCTGCTGGAAACGGTGGCGGAGATCGGCACCCCCGTCATATCGATGATCCGCGGGTTCGCCGCCGGCGGCGGCTGCGAATTGGCCGTGGCTACCGACCTCCGCATCGCCGCTGAGGGCAGTCGCCTGGGAATCCCGGTGGCGCGCCTGGGCATCACCATCGGACACCGCGAGATGTACGGGCTGGTGAACCTGGTGGGCAAGGGCAACGCTCTGTACATCCTGCTGTCGGGGCGGCTGCTGGACTCCGACGAGGCGTTGCGCATCGGCCTGGTCAACCAGGTGGTTCCTGCCGACCGGCTGGAAGAAGTGACTTACAAGCTGGCCAACGACATCGCCGCGCTGGCCCCGCTGTCCCACGCGGTCAACAAGAAGACCATGAACCAGGTGCTGGCCAAGCCTGCACTGGACCTGACCCCCGATGAGGCCGACCTGCCCCTGACCCAGTTCGACACCCGCGACTACCACGAGGGCTTTCGGGCGTTCCTCGAGAAACGTCGGCCCCAATTCATCGGCGAATAGCCGAGCAGCTCGTGTCCGACGCCGCGCCGCAGAAACGTCGCAAGCCGGCTCGTCAGCGGGCCGATCTGCTCCTTGTGGAACGGGGCTTGGTCGAGAGCCGGGAGCAGGCGCAGGCGCTGATCATGGCCGGCGCGGTGTCGACACCGGCCGGTCCGGTGCAGAAGGCAGGCGCGTTTCTGGATGCCGCCACGCCCCTGGAACTGCGCGAGCGGTTGCCCTACGTCAGTCGCGGCGGTGTCAAGCTGGCCCATGCCCTGGATTCCTGGTCGGAACCCCACGGAATCCCGTTGGAGGGGATCACCGCGCTGGACGTCGGCGCGTCCACCGGCGGGTTCACCGATTGCCTGCTGCAGCGCGGCGCGGCGCGCGTCTACGCCATCGATGTCGGACACGGCCAACTGCACTACCGGCTGCGCCAGGACCCGCGCGTCGTCTGCATGGAAAAGGTGAACGCCCGCTACCCCTTTGACCTCCCGGAAACTGTCGACCTGCTGGTCGCAGACGTCTCCTTCATCTCCCTTACCATGGCGTTGCCTGAGCCGTTGGCGCACCTCAAAACCGGCGGCTATGCCATCGCGCTGATCAAGCCTCAGTTCGAGGCCCGGCGCGGCGAGGTCGGCAAGGGAGGCATCGTTCGGGACGACTTGCTCCGTGCCGATATCCTCGCCAAGGTCCAGGAATGGTTGGCCTCCCGCGACGACGTCACGCTGCTCGATACGATCCCGTCGCCGATAACCGGAGACGCTGGGAACCGTGAGTTTCTGGCCCTGCTGCGCAAGCGCTGACCACAAGCGCGGTTCAACGCGCTCGTGGGAAATTCATCCGCCAGCCACACAAAAACGCTCAGATAGCCGATCCACTCCGTGTGACTGACGACCAGCAAGGGAGACCGATATGATCCTGCTGACCAAGCTCGCCCTGCAGAGTCGAACCGTCACGGTCATGATCCTGATCCTCGTGCTGGCCGGGGGCATCTACGGCTACCAGCAACTCCAGCAGGAGCTTTTTCCCGAGATCAGCCTGCGGGTAATCAACGTTTCCACATCATATCAGCAGGGGACCCCGTACCAGGTTTCGCAAGAGGTCACCAAGCCTGTTGAGGACCTGATCATCGGCATGGAGGGCCTCAAGGAGGTGACATCCACGTCACGGTCCAACCGTTCCCAGGTGAGGGCCAGTTTCGAAAACAATGTGAACATCGAGGAGGCCGAGGCGGAAATCGTCAGCCGCGTATCCGGCCTGCGACTGCCCGACGCCGCCGGCGATCCCCGCGTGTTCGAGCTGACCCCCAACCGGCGACCGGTAACGGAGTTGAGCGTATCGGGTCAGCGGGATATCCCGGAGTTGCTCAGGATCGTGGAGCGGCAGATAGCCCCGCCGATTCAGGCAGTGCCGGGCGTGTTCGAGGTGGACATCGAGGGCGGCGTCAATGAGCAGGTCGTCGTCACCGTGGACCCCACATTGCTCAATACCTACGGATTGTCGATGCAGAACGTAATCGGCGCGCTGCAGAGCAACTCGGTTGACGTGAACGCCGGCACCGTGGAGTCCGGCGACGGCACCGTGACGGTCCGCGCCTATCACGGCTATTCCGACCTTGACACCATCCGAAACCTGCCGGTCGGTTTCTCCCGCCCCGCCGGGCCTCCGGCATCTCCCCGTCCCTCTGGCAATAGCGCGACCCCAATCCGGATGTCGGAAGTTGCCGACGTTCGGGTTGCCACGCCGGAGGCCACCACCATCTCCCGCACCAACGGCCAGCCCAGCATCAGCCTGAGCGTTCACAAGACCGGTGACGGCAACACCATCGAAATCACCCACGCCATCGACGAGTTGCTGGCGGAATTGCACGCAGAGCTTCCGCCCGACCTGGAAATCTCGGTGGTTGAAAGCCAGGCCCCCCGTCTGGAAGAGGAACTGGGCAAAGTTCTCGGGCAGGGTCTACAGGGCTTTTTCTTCGCGGTGGCCGCGGTGTTCCTTTTCCTGCTGCAATTGCGGCCGCGACCCTTCGCTGGCATTGCCAACGCCATCCGGCCCACCATCATCATCGCCCTGTCCATTCCCCTCAGCGTGATGATAACGATGCTGGTCATGGCCCTGTTCGACTGGACGCTGAACTTCATGAGCCTGGCCGGACTGGCCATTGCCGTGGGCCGCATTGTCGACGACAGCATCGTGGTGCTGGAGAATATCTACCGGCACATCCAGGAGGGCAGCCCCCGCGCCGTGGCCGTAGTCGCCGCTACCCAGGAGGTCAGCCCGCCCGTCGTAGCATCGACACTGACCACGGTGGCGGTATTCGTACCGCTGGGATTCCTGCCGGGAGTGGTGGGACAGTTCTTCTCTCCCTTCGCCCAGACGGTGTGCGTTTCCCTGTTGGCCTCCACCCTGGTCGCCCTCACGGCCGTTCCGGTGCTGGCGTCCTGGTTCCTGCGCGCCGGCGACATGGTCGATGATCCGGCCAACCCCCGGGGCGACACCTACCTGCAGAAGATCTACACCCCGGTGCTGCGTGTGGCCCTGCGCTACCGGCTGATCACCGCCGTCGCCAGCATCCTGGTGGTGCTGGCCAGCCTTACGCTCATCCGGACACTGCCCGTCGAACTCTTCTCACAGGGGCGAACCGAGGGCATTCGCATCGACCTGAACCTCAGCGGCAATCCTTCTACCATCCAACTGGTGGAGGAAGTAAGCGTCGTTGAAGGCATATTGGATGAGTTCGTCTCGACAGGATCCGTCGAAAGCTACCAGGTGACCCTGGGCGCCAGCAGTCGAAGCTTCGGCTCCACCGCCGACGCCGCCTTCGACCGGGCCGGATTCAACGTGCTGCTGGGAGAGAACGCTCGGGAAGACCTCGACGAACGGATCAGGAACGCTCTGCCGGAGAAGCCCGGCGTGACCACCCGCGTTTTTGCGGACTCCGGCGGGCCGGGCCGCGGCGGCGGTCTGCGCCTCACCCTCACCGGCGCCAACTACGAAGACGTCCGCATCGCCACCGATCAGCTGCAGGCCGCCGTGGAACGCGACCCCGGCGTGCGCAACGTGCGAACCAACATAGTGGACGGCCGGGAGGAGCTAACCATCGCCATCGACCCCAACGCCGCTGGTCGTTACGGCCTGTCCACGACGAGCGTCGCCAACCAGATCCGCACCTGGATGCGCGGCAGCGACGTCGCCGAAATCGACGTGGGCGGAGAAACCCTGGACGTGGTGGTTCGCGCGGTTGCCGAAGCCGTGGACGATCCGTCGGATATCCCACTCCTGCCCATCGGCAGCAACGCCGGCGCCATTCCGTTGGGCAGCATATCCGACACCCGCAGCACCGTTGGGCCCAGCGTGGTCACCCACTACGACGGCCATCGCTCCGCCACCATCTCAGGCGGCCTGGCCGGACGGGACGCCGGCGCCATCGGCGAACGAGTCGACGCCATCGTCGCTGCCACACCCCTGCCCCCGGGGGTCACCGTACGATCCGGAGGCACCTTCAGCGACATCCGGGAAGAGTTCAACAACGTTTACGTCGCCATGGCCATCGGCGTATCCCTGGTGTACCTGGTGATGGTCGCCACCCTGGGCTCGCTGAAGATACCCTTCATCGTGGTGCTCAGCATGCCCCTGGCTGTGGTCGGCGCGCTGATCGCGCTGGTTATCACCGACCGGTCGCTGAGTCTGCCCGCGCTGATGGGGTTCCTGCTGCTGGTGGGTATCGTGGTGACCAACGCCATCGTGCTGCTCACTTTCGTACACCAGCAACGCCGCGCCGGCCTGGCCCCCTTGGATGCGGTGATGTCCGCCGGCCGAACCCGTGTGCGCCCCATCCTGATGACCGCCTTCACGACCATCCTGGCGCTGATACCCCTTTCGATGAGCGAATCGGCCGGACTGGTCGGCGCGGAACTGGCCACGGTCGTCATCGGCGGCCTGATCAGCTCCACCTTCCTCACCCTGGTGGCGGTTCCGGTGGTCTACATGCTGTTCGAGGAATCCATCCCCAACGCCTACCGTCGCGTGCTGCGAGTGTTGGGGATGCGGTCAAGCCGGCCTGCTCCAAGCGGTCAGTCCGAAGAACTCGGCCCGCTGACCGGCGGAACCACCGCCGCCAGTCCGGGCAACGATTAACCGCTTGCGGTCACCGCCGCTTTGGCCGGCCGTCTGCCGGCCAGAAATTCGGGTATGATATTCGCGCTGATACACCAGCTATCATTTTCACAAGGAGGCGACGATGGCTACTGCCGGAGACGATGCCGTCGCCCAATGCGTCGAACAGGCCGTTGCCTTCCTGGCACAGTCGGACCGTGAATTCGACTCGGGAGACCGTCGACAAGGCTCGGAAAAACTCTATGGCGCGGCCACACAAGCCGTTATCGCTGCCGCCAAGCAGCGTGGTTGGCAATATCGCAGCCACCGCTCCACCAAAAACGCGACCATCCGTCTCGCCGACGTCTACGATGATCCTTTTCTGTCCGCCGGATTCGTCGCTGCGGAAAAGTTCCACAAGAACTTCTTTCACGATGAGATGGAGGACTATGAGATCACAGCCGACCGGCCTATCGTCCACCGCTTTGTGAACCGACTGGTGGCGCTGGTCAACGATTATGAAGCGGACGCCTGAATCAACCGGGCCAGCTCCATGCAAATTGAAAACTGTCAAAAGGAGAAGAGCATGTACGTACTGAGGCGAATTTTCAAGACCAAGCCCGGCGAGGCGCGGCGCGTGGCCAGCCTGCTCCAGAAGCAGGCCCAGATCTACCACGACGCCGGTCAGCGCAGCGAGTTCCGGGTCTATTTCAACGGCGCCACCACTCCGGCGGAACAGGACGTGGTCATCCTCGAATGGACCGATGAGGCCCTGATGTCGCCCATGCGCGGTGACAATCAACTGCCTCCGGCCGCCCTGGAAGTAGGTGGACAGATCAGACCGCTGGTGGAGAGCAACCGCATCGAATTCTGGGAGCTGATGTCGCCCGATAAGATGATGGACGTCTAGCGCCCCACACATTCAGGAGGCAGCATCGTGGAAGTAGCACAGGTGGCAGAGATACTCTTGGAGCGCGGACAGACCGTGTCCGTGGCCGAGGCCTGCACCAACGGCCTGCTCGGCTACACGCTGGGCACTATCCCGGGCGCGTCCCGGTTCTTCCCGGGCGGCGTGGTCGCCTACACCGGCGGGCTGAAGGAGAAGATCCTCGGCGTGCCCGACGAGCTCTATGAGACCGCCGGCAGCGTCAGCCGGGAAATGGCTATTGCCATGGCCCGCGGCGCGCTGGAACTGACCGGCACCGACTACGCCCTTTCGACCACCGGCGTAACCGGCCCGGCGGCGGGCCGCAGCGGTCTGCCCATCGGCACCTTCTGGATCGGGTTGGCCGTGAAGGACGGTGAGGACGCCGCCATCGAGATCCGCGTGGGCGGCGACCGCGACGCCACCAAGCACGGCGCCGTGCGGGCCGCCATCGACCTGCTCGGCCGGGAGCTGGCCGGATAGATCGTGTAGTTTCTCCATTGTGGCCTGAGTACCCAATGTAGGGGCGAATGATCATTCGCCCCTACGCGCGATGGCAGCTGCATCCACCAGACCAACCTGACGCTGCTGCTTACGCGTCAGACGTCCGACCCCGACCGAGGTACCGCAATGAAATTCGGAGTATCCCTTTCCGCCATCACCCAGCAGCCGGCCGGCGCCGACATGCAACAAGCCTTCGCCGACATCTGCTCCTACGTGGGCGCAGCGCGGGACCTGGGCTTCGACATGGTCTACCAGGGGCAGCACTACCTGACCGACCCCTACCAGCAGTTGCAGACGATGCCGCTGCTGGCCCGCATCTCCGCCGAGGCCCGTGGCATGGGACTGGTGGCAACCATGCTGGTGCCGCTGCATCATCCGGTGGACCTGGCGGAGCGCGTGGCCACCATGGACGTGATCACCGGCGGCAACTTCACGCTGAGCGCAGCGCTGGGCTACCGGGACGAGGAGTACGACAACTTCGGCGTGCCCCGGCGCACGCGGGTGAGCCGCTATCTTGAATGCCTGGAGGCCATGCGCCTCCTGTGGTCCGGCGAGAAGGTGAATTACGAGGGCCAGTACTTCCGGCTTCAGGACGCTCAGCTCATGCTGCGCCCGGTGCAGCAGCCCCACCCGCCGGTGTGGGTGGCCGCCAACAGCGATGCCGCCATCACCCGGGCCGCCCGTATGGGTTACACCTGGTACGTGAACCCCCACGCGAAGTTCGATACCATCAGCCAGCAGGTGGAGATGTACCACGAGGCCGCCGGCGCCGCCAACTCGGGCGCGCCCGACCGACTGCCCCTGGGTCGGGAGGTCTTCGTCGGCCGCACCCACGAGGAAGCCTTCGCCAACGCCGCGCCCTACCTGGGCGGCAAGTACGAGGCCTACGCCCAGTGGGGCCAGGACAAGGCCCTGCCCGGCGACGAGAACTTCCGCGAGCCCTTCGAGGACCTGGCCCGCGACCGTTTCGTCATCGGCGACCCCGACGAGGTGGTCGAGGAGCTATCCCGCTACCGCGCGCTTGGCATGTCCCACGGCTGCTTCCGCATGATGTGGCCCGGCATGCCCCTGGAAGACGGCATCGCCAACCTGGAACTCTTCGCCGACCGCGTCGCGCCGCACCTACGGGAGGAATAGCCCTCCGGCAGTTTCGAGGCTGCGGAGCTACTCCGCCCGCAGCCTCTGCTCCGCCTCCGCCCCGTCTTTGATCCGTTCCCAGTCGTAAAGCATCGGCGCCATGCGCACCTTGCTCCACATGTGCGACTGGTCGGCGTAATGCGGGCTGGCCGGATGACCCGAGGCTCCCAGCGGCACCGCCCACAGCGAGCGGTTCCAGTCGGCCGGGTCGTAGGCATAGCGGAACACCGAGAGCCCGCCTACCGTTGCGAGATCGCCCGGCGCATAGGAGCCGGCCCACGGAGTGTCGCCGTCGCCGCCGGTGGGTATTTCCGGCGGGTCCAGCAGGCCGCTCAGCGCTGGCATCGCCATGGACAGCGGATGCTGCGGCCGCGCCCGGTGTACCCGGTCCCATCGCCAGCCGTCCATGTCCGAGCCGAGCCTTGCCGTCAGCGTGCGCACCGCCTCCTGCAAGGCTGTGGTCAGCGCACCGTTCCAGTCTTCGCCATCGGGCAGCAGGTCGGTGTCGCCGGAGGCAATGGCATCGGCCATCAGGTTCTTGAAGCGGTTCAGGAACACGCCGCGCCCACGGTCGGCCGGCTGCCAGCCCATGGCCGCCAGGTCCTCGCCGATGTTGTGCTTGAGCAAACGCCACAGCAGCGCGTCGCGCATGGCGCCGTAGATGGTCGGCTCGACCGCGCCCGGGTCGATGCTGCCTGACCAACCCTGCAGCCTCTTCAACGCCGCCGCAATGGCTGGACCATCGGGCGCATCCAGATTCTTCAACGCCTCGACGTAGGACTGCGCCGGTATCGACACGCGCTCGGCATGGATGCGGCCCATGTCCGCAGCGGCCGCATTGGATATACTTTCCACGCCGTGGGTGACACGCATCGCGCGATAGCCGGGCGCGAAGTCCATCGAGATGTAATATGGATAATCCGCTCCCACGGGCCGGTTGTTGGCGGTCACGATGTAGCCCTGGGACGGATTGATGTAACGCGGCATCTCCTTGAATGGAATGCTGCCCTGCCATTCGTGCTCGCCATCCCATCCGGGAACCGGCAGCGGAGCCGGTGCGTCCCCCGGTCGGCGGGGGATCTCGCCCCGACACTGGTATCCGATGTTGCCGTGCACGTCGGCCATCACGAAGTTGTTCACCGGGTCAACCCAACCGGCCATGGTGTCGGCCAAGGCTTCCACGCTGGTGGCCTCCAGCATGGCCGGCAGGATGTCGGTCCACGGGTCGCCGCCGTCGCCGGCCGTGTAGCGCAGGGCCAGGCCGTAGCCTGACATCGGGTCGCCTCCTACCACCGGGCCGTGATGCGTCGCCCAGGTGCGCATATGAACATCCTCGCCGTCCTTGACCTTAATGACCTCATCGCGCACGTCGGCGTTGTACCAGTCCTCCTGGTGCTGGTAGAGCGACGGGTCGGCGTCGTTGAACAGCTCGATGTACAGGTCCTGGTAGTCGGCCGCGGTGTGCGTGACGCACCAGGCGACCCACCGGTTGTGCCCAAAGTGCGGAAATCCAGGCACGCCGGCGAAGGAGTTACCCACCACGTCGAAAGCGTCGCAGGCCAGGTGGTTCTGGTAATAAACGCTGGGCGTATCCAGGCCACGGTGGCTGTCTCCGGCCAGCAGGCCCTTGCCGGTGGCGGTCCGCTCCGGCCCGATTGCCCACGAGTTTGATCCGCTGTCCATTTCACCGATAAGGTTGAGGTTGGCGGCGTGTTCGAGCAGTTGCTCCAGCCCGAAATCCACCGCGCCGTCGTAATCGGCGCCGGTCGGGATGATCACAGGCTGGCCCGGCGGGTAGGACGGGAATAGCGCGGCGGCCCGCTCCGCGCCCAAAGCCTTCACCAGCCGCGCCCGCCACGCCTTGGTCTCGAACACGCCCATTAAGATGTGCCGCACCTTGTAGATGGCCAGGCTGTGCCAGGGCTCCCAAGGCTCCGGTTCGATGCCGGCGATGGCGTACTCCGCCGGTAGTGGCGCGTCACTATTGATGAAGGCGTTGACGCCGGCCGCGTAAGCTTCAAGCATGGCCTTGGCCCGGGGGCCGGCCGCCTCGCAATCGGCTCGGGCCGCATCCTCCAACCGGTGCCGACGCATCTGCATGTCCTGCCCCACGGCAGACTCGCCAGTCGCCTCGGCCCAGCGACCCACGGCCCGCAGGCGATCAAACTCCATGGCCCACAGACGATCCTGAGCCGTGACGAACCCCTGGGCGAACCAGGCGTCATGTTCGTTGGCCGTGCGCACGTGGGGGATGCCCCACTGGTCGCGCCAGACTTGCACGTCGGCTTGCAGGCCCGGCAGGTTTTGCACGCCGTCCAGGGGCGGGATCGCATTTTTCAGATCGTGGGCGGTTAGGGCGGCGGGGTTGGCGGCGGTGATCGTCATGGCGGTCGACTCCAGTATCGGATACCGTCATCTTACCGCAGGATTTGCCATCAAGGGAGTTACTGCCACTCCAACCGCCGCGACACAGCCAGGAGCGGGGAACTAGCGTTGTGCGGACTCCCTCTCGGCTGCCGACCGCTGCAACATTTCACGCACTTCGAGCGCCGAGGGCGGGGCGGGTTGGTCGGGTCCGTGTTCGCCCGCAGACCTCGTCAGTTCCGGAACTGCGACCGCTATCCGCTCCCGAGCCAGCCGGCAGTACTCGTCGGAAAGGTCGATGCCCACGTACTGGCGCTCTTCCATCAGGGCGGCGATGGCCGTGGTGCCGCTGCCGATGAACGGGTCGAGCACGACCTCGGCGGTGGTGGCGGCGATGGCTCGTCGAGCTAGTTCCACCGGGAAGGACGCGGGATGCGGGTTGCCCCGGTCCTGTCGAATCCGCCATACGTCGCCGATGCCGCCGGCCTTGGGCGCCAGTTTGAATTCAGGGTTGGCAACCAGGTAGACCACCTCGTACGTGGGCAGAAAGTACCCCGGGTTGTGGTTGAACCCTCCCGAGCGTTGCCAGATGATGATCTGCCGGACGGGAAACCCGTCCATGATGTCCGCCCGGTCCTGCAACAGGCCGCGCTGCACGCGCCACTTGTGGTTGTAGAAAATCGCCCCGTCGGGAGTGAGCACGCGCAGCATCTCCCGCAGACACTCCCGCTGCCATTCCACGTAGTCCCCGTGGGGCATACTGTCGCCGTGCTTGGCGTATCCCCGTTGCAGCATCAGCGTGGCGCGCGACCACTTGCCGCCGTTGCCGTTTTTCATCCCGTTGCCGCTGCTGTTCAGCAGGTTGTACGGCGGCGAGGTGACCACGAGGTTCACCGACTCCGACGGCATCCGGCCCATGGCCGAAAGGCAGTCGTCGCAGTGGATCTGATTGAGCCAGGGTTCGATATTGGCAGGATTCATAGAAAGCGTATAAAACGCGCTTATTGAACCCCAACCAATGGATTTGGCGCATAGAAAGGCTCCGGCGGGTTTCGGCGTATCTGCCCGCCCTCATCGGTCCCGGTATGCCAGATACCCTTTCCAGTTCGACGTGTGTGGGATGTGAATACGCTCTACCTAATGGCAAATAAAGAGCGGCCCGATCATCGCTGGCCGGCAAGTGTTGCAATCGCAACCATGGACCTTTCCTGCGAGGTAGAAGAGTTGAAGTCGAGGATGGCCCGTTCTGCGCGGTCGATCCAAGTGGCCACTTGGTTTTGCGCAAAGTTGACATCGGGGTTATAGTCGGCGTTCTCACGCTGTCTCTTGATCCCGGCGATGACGACGGCGAAAGTTTGAACCGGCGCGCTGAAGAGATGCGGCCAGCCGTAGAGTGGATTCTCGGCACGGAAATGGCGAAGAGACCGATAGGTCGAAGTCCAGTCGGATCGGTTTGCCGGCGTTCGAGGACCTATGATGATATCGGCGTTGCTGGTGGCCAGCGCGTGAAACATCGCGTAGTATGCCGTGCTGACAGCGCGACGCAGGGCTTCCTACGAGGGTTGCCCGCCGGCCATGAGGCGGCTGGCTCTGATCAGTTCTACCCAGTCCATGGAGCGCCAATCTGCTCGGCTTCGCTCTTGGGGACATATGAGATTGACGGGATGGCGTGGATACCGGCGTCGCGAAGGGCTTTCATAAGGTAGGCGTCGAAGGAGTTGAGCTTGGCAGTGTCGAGGCTGCTGCGCTCACCGTCATAGATCACCCAAACGTCCAGAAAAGGAACCTCGTCAAAATCCTGGCCAGCCTTGGTCCAAACCTTTCGGAAGGGCACACGATGTTGGTGGTGGATGTTGAGGCACTCGAGAATGATGCCCTGGGCTTGGCTAGCCTGTTCTGCTGTGACGGTCATCGTATGCTCCGGTCAAGCCGTGGGTGCGGCGTGTCATGGGCAGCGGTCGGCTGTGCGTCGCGCGATCGGTGGCTGGCAACACGTAAACAAAAAGTATCATGCGGCGCGCTCCAACCAATCTTCCGGATTCAATCAGTCCGCCGCGCAACCAGCAGTCCGTCCTCCCGGGTCACGCGCATGGCGAAGGAATACCGGTCCACCTCCAGCGCGAGGCCCACGTCGCGGGGGTGAAACTGCGGTTGCGCGTCATCGAAGAACTTCTGCGTCGCGCCGCCGGACATGATCAGCTTGCGAAGCGCCTCCGGGTCGGGATTGCGTCCCTCCAGACGGTTGCGCAGGTACAACGCGCAGTGCTCGTCTTCGTCCGACCGGTTCACGCCCTGGTCCCCCATGGCGAGAATGGTGACACACTCCGGCAGCGGATTCTCGGCCAACAGCGCTTGAGCGGTTGCGCCAGCCACCACAAAGGATGTGACGTAGATAGGATCACAGCCGGCCGCTCCCGCCGCCGCCGTTCCCACAGTCCCGGCGCGGGTGGACTGCACGACGCTCTTGCCGGCGAAATCCACCGAGGACGCTTCGTAAGGAGAGTTGCCATAGTCAAACCCGTCGGGTCGGCGGCCTTCCACCTCGCCCATCAGTATGTCGGCGATGGCCGGATTGTTGCGCCGGATCTCCAGCGCCTCCTCCACCTCGGCCACCAGGGTGATCCGTTCCGCGCCCCGGTCGAAGGCGATGGCCGCCGTGGTGAAGGCGCGGAACACGTCGATGACGAGGGCCGCGCCGGTGGCCTCGCGGGCGTCGCGGGACAAGCTGCCGATGCGAATTTCCATAGCTTTGTTCTCTTTTACATCGATGAACAGGATGGTTGATCCTTATCGAAAAATCCTGACTATCCTGTCCATCGATGTCGATTAATTCAGGCGGTTTTGACGAGCTTCTGGAGGGAGCGAACTTCCCGCGGCGGGTCCAGGTGCTGACCGGTGTGGGTCCACGAGACCTCGCCCACGTAGATGTTGCCGACGGAGTCCAAGCAGACCCCGTGGGGCGCGATGAACTGGCCGGCTTCTTCGCCTTCGGGCCCGTCGCCCACCCGCGCCTGGCGTCGGCCCTCGGTGTCGTAGACGCTGACCCTGGGCCCGAGGCCGGTGGCCTGGGAGTTGGGGCCAATCGCCGAACCCAGTTCGCCGATGTACACCAGGCCGGCCTCCCGGTCGATGTACAGGCCGCAGGGGCGAGACATATCGTTCCATTGTCCCATGAACCTGCCATCGGGATTAAACACCTGCACCCGGTGGTTCTCCCGGTCGGCCAGGTACACCAGGCCGTCACGGTCCGTGCCTATGTTGTGGGCTATGTTGAACTCAGCCGGCCCGTTTCCGGATTTGCCCCACGAGAAGATCAGCCTTCCATCGGGGCTGTATTTGTGGATTCGCGCGTTGCCATAGCCATCCGACACGTAGAAGTCGCCGTTGCGGGGATCAATGGCAACGTGGGTGCAGCGATTGAAGGGATCGCCGGACATGAAGGCCGCGGGATGGCCGCTGGTGCCCAGGGTCAGTAGGATTTCGCCGTTGAGCGTGCACTTGCGCACGGTGTGGTCGCCGTCGTCGGTGAGGAACATGGTTCCGTCGGGAGCCATCGTCACCCCATGCGCCCGCGGGAACACGCCTTCGCCCCAGGACTCGATGAAGTTGCCGTCCTTGTCGAACACGATCATGGGATGCTCACCGCGATTGAAGGCATAGACGTTGTCGTCCGCGTCGCAGCCCACGGCGGCCACCTCTTTGAACGTGTAGCCGGGCGGAAGCTGACCCCAGCCTTCCTGCACTTCGTAGGTAAACTGGCCCTCTCCAATAGTTACCATTGATGTCCCTCCTGTGGTGTCGACGCTCGCCGGCGCCGCGCACGGCGGTGATTGTAACCCATACGATGCGTCCTCAACCCGACCGTTGGGAGCCGATGCTACAATCGCAGCCACTAGCTGGCCCCATGCGGGCGATTGCCCTGCCAGCAGTAATCAGCAGGAGGGCGGGTGATGGCCACCACGGAATCCCGTAATAGCGAAACGAGCGTTAACGTTGCGCTGGGCAACCTCTTGAGAAAAATGTTGCCCAGCTTCGTAGTTCGCTCGGAGCAGACTCGGATCGTAAGCGGTCACTTGGGTTTGCGTCCCGACATACTGATTACCGCACTGGGCCGTTCCCCGGTGGTGGTGGAAGCTGAACACGTTCCCGCATCCGGGGCTGAGGCGGACGCTCGGGCCCGTCTGGGGCGTGACATCACCGGAGAAGCTCGTCCCGTCGAATCTGCCATCGCCCTGCGTTATCCCGATGACGTGGGAAATGCCTACGACCTTGACACGTTTATGGCCGAAGCCTATCTGTCCTACTGCATCGTTTACGAAAACGGTGGTCGCTTTCCGCAATCAGGCTGGCTGGAGGGTACAGTGACGGACCTTGCCGACCTGATCCGGCTGGTGTCCGTGCCGCAGAAAGCCGTGGCGGAAGCAGCCGACGACCTGCAACAGGGCATAGACTCCGCGGCCAGCGTGTTGAACCAGATGCCCGAAACCAGACCGGACATCAATCCGGCGATTGCTCGGCGCCTGAATCTGAGTGACGTCCCGCAGATGCGGCGCATGTCCTGCGCCATCATCGCCAACGCCATGCTGTTTCACGAGCGCCTCGCAGGACAACATGGCATCAAACCGCTGTCTCAAATCTGCGGGCCCGGCGCCGGGAATCCGCAGTCGGAAATACTGCAAGCGTGGGCGGCGATTCTGGACATCAACTACCTGGACATTTTCAACATTGCGCGGGACATCGTGGCCGAATTGCCGACCCGAGAGGCGGCCCAGATACTCAACATCATCAGCTTCCACGTCCTCAATATCGCTTCGCGGGGCGTCAACAATGATCATGACCTCACTGGCCAGGTGTTCCAGCGGCTGATTGCCGACCGCAAGTATCTGGCAACTTTCTACACTCTGCCCGCGTCTGCTGACCTGTTGGCCCGCCTGGCGGTGGACAAAATGGATGGAGTAGATTGGAGCGATACGGCGGGGATTGGCCGGTTGAGGATTGCAGACTTCGCCTGCGGCACCGGGGCATTGCTATCGGCGGTGTATGAGCAGATTGCCGCTCGCCACGAACGCGCCGGCGGCAGAGCCGCCCAACTGCATCCCGCGATGCTGGAGGATGTTATTTACGGCTGCGACGTGATGCCGTCCGCAGTTCATATCACCGGCTCAACACTGGCCGGGTTGCAGCCCGAGGTGGGTTTCCGCCACTCCAACCTGCGAACCATGCCCTATGGCCGGCAGGAAGACGGGGAGGTGCGTATAGGATCGCTTGAGTTGTTGCATCCCGACAGCGGACTTGCCGACGAAATGCCTGATGATAGGTTTGACTTGGTGATTATGAACCCGCCCTTTACCCGCGCTACTAATCACGAAGGAGCGCACGCCGCCGTCACCAACCCCGCATTCGCTGCCTTTGACGCCAGCCGCAACGACCAGACGGACATGGGCCGGCGAATTAACGAATTTGGCAGAGGCACCTGCTACCACGGAAACGCCGGCATCGCCTCGGCATTTGCCGCCTTGGCCCACCGCAAACTCAAGCCTGGCGGCGTGCTGGCGTTAGTCCTGCCCCTGTCGGCGGCGTCTGGCCTGTCGTGGCAGGGTTTCCGGCAGATGCTGGGCCAAGGGTACACGGATTTGACGGTGTTGAGCATCGCGGCTAACGGCCGTGATATGTCCTTTTCGTCGGACACCGGCATGGCCGAGTGCCTGGTAGTGGCCCGCAAAAGAGACGGCGCGAATAACCGACCAGCTTCGCGAGCGCAGTTCGCATCGCTGTATTACCGGCCGCACGGAATGGCCCAATCCGCCGCCGTCGCGCAGAGTATCATCGGCGCCGGCGGCGTTCGGGGCATTGAAGACGGGCCGTATGGAGGTACGCGATTGCCAGTGGGGGAGGATACGGCCGGTGCAATGCTGAACGTACCACATGGCGACGACGCCACCTGGGGTTGCGTTCGAATGCTGGACTATTCGCTGGCACAAACTGCCTACGCGCTGACCAGATCCCATCTGTGGCTGCCCGGATCGCCCGCTGCCCTGGACTTGCCGATTGCGGCTTTGGGCAGCGTCGGTAAACTCGGTCTAGTTGACCGCGACATAACCGGACCGGCCCCACGCGGCCCGTTCACTAAGCTTGACCCCAATCCGACGGCCACCTATGCCGCCCTCTGGAATCACGACGCCGAGAAAGAAACCCGGATAATCTGCGAACCCGATGCGCAGTTGCAGGTACGGCAAGGGATGGAAAGCAGGGCGGCGGAAGTTTGGACAACCGCCAGCCGCGTCCATGTTAACCGTGATTTTCGTTTCAATTCTCAACCGCTGGCCGTCGCCTTTACCGAACGGGAAAGCATCGGCGGCCGGGGATGGCCCAACGTCATTTTTAACGACAAGCGTTTCGACTACGCTTTTGCGCTGTGGAGCAACAGCGCATTGGGCCTGCTGTGCTACTGGTGGCACTCCAGCCGTCAGCAACCCGGGCGCGGGATCATCACTATCCGGTCCTCCGAAGATTTGCCCGTGCTTGATTTTCGAACCTTGACCGAGGCTCAGCTAGACACCGCCCGCGCCATATTCGACGAGTTCCGCGATAAGGAGTTGAAGCCGGCTTACCTAGCAGACGTGGACGAGAACCGCGCCCTGCTGGACCGACGGGTCGTGTGCGACCTGCTGGGGTTTGATGACGGCGTTTATCGTGCGGTGCGCTTTTTTGCGGCCAAGTGGTGCGCCGAGCCTTCAGTGCATGGCGGAAAAGGGCATCCCAACGCAACGGCAGTTGTCATTACCAACAGCGGAGTTCCGGCAAACGTTGTTCCCCCAGAGCCGACGCCGCCTAGCCCGCATTTGTCCCTGACTGCTGCCGAGCTGGGATGGCTGGAGGAATACCGCCGACAGCTCAAGGAGCGTTTCCCGGAAAGAATCGAGGACATCATCGTGTATGGCTCTCATACGCGCGGCATTTCAGGCTTGGACGTAGATTTCAATATTCTGGTCATCGTGGACGGGGAAGACGGTGAAACGCAGGAAGAGATCGGCGATTTGGCGTATGACATTGATTTGAACGGTTTCTTCGTCGCGCCTTCAATCAGGTCTTGCACCAGAGAGGAATGGGCCGAGAGCAAGTTCTCTACAAGTTCACTATATCGGAGAGTAGTCCGTGAAGGCATCAGCGTCTTATGAATCGAGACTTGGCGATAGCGGAATGGCAGCGAGCTCGCGATAGTTTAGGGGCCGCTGCCACATACGAAAGCGCGGGCTACTATGCAGACTCGATTTCACGCGCATATTACGCCGCCTTTCACACTGCCAAAGCTGCGCTTTTGCTTGATGATTTTGAACCAAGTACTCATCAAGGCGTGATTAGCAGATTTGGTGAGTACGTCGTCGGGACCCACTGTGTCGAACGAGAATGGGGCAGAGAACTTAACCGGCTCGAAGAATTGCGCAACGACGCCGATTACGAAGTAGATATGGTGTTCGGCGAAGCGGACGCTCGCGACGCCTACCAACGCGCGGCCGCATTCCTAGACCGCATGCGCGCGCTGCTCACCGACTACATCCCACTCGACGAACTGGAGCCGGGGTGAGCCGATGCTACAATGGGCCATCACGACCCCATTCCAACCCAAAGGAGGCCCCAATGGCCGACCCGCGACGCGATTTCGTCAAGTACACGTTCTTCAAGGTGCAGCCGGAGTGGCGCCGCTTGCCCGCCGCCGAGCGCGAGGCCGGCAAGGATGAGTTCGCCGCCGTGGCCGCCGAGCACTCCGACCGGGTCGCGCTGAACACCTACACCCTGGTGGGCGCCCGCGGCGACACCGACTTCATGCTATGGGGAGTGTGCCCCGAGCTGGAGCCCATCAACGAGATGGCCGCTCGCCTCAACGGCACCCGCCTCGGCGGTTACCTCGAAACCCCGCATTCCTACCTGGGCATGACCCGGCGCTCACCCTACATCGACGACCACCAGCACGAGGGACAGGAAGGGTCGGGAGACTCCGCGTCCATGCGTATCGTCGGCCGTCGCTACCTGTTCATGTACCCCTTCTGGAAGACCCACGACTGGTACCAGCTGCCCAAGGACACGCGCCAGGAGATGATGAACGAACACTTCGTCATCGGCCACAAGTATCCCCAGGTGAAAATCTCCACCGCCTACTCCTTCGGCCTCGACGACCCCGAGTTCATCCTGGGCTTCGAGACCGACGAGCCCGGCACCTTCCTGGATCTGGTCATGGACCTCCGCGAGTCCAAGGCCCGCCCCTACACCCTGAAGGACACACCCATCTTCTCCTGCATCAACCGCCCCCTCCGCGACTGCCTGGACGACGCGGCGTAAACGGAGACGACCCCATGACTTCGCCAGCCATTGCCAGACCACAACCGGCTGACCCGGCGACTGTGCCGGATACCGGTATACCTGCTCCGTTCTCCCTGGACATCAGTTCAATACTGGCCCTACTGCCCGACGATGAGGCACTGGACGACTGGTTCCTACGGTTCACCACCGACAATGAGGATTTGGGTTACCAGTTTGAAATTGACCGAAAGGGGAAACTGATTGCGATGGCATCCGACAGTGTATTTGGATGGAGATGGTCGCTGAATTTATGCTATGACTTGATAATCTGGTCGGACGATGGCCCAGGCGGTCTGGTTTTTCCGGGCAGCGCGATGGTCAGAACCTCAGCCCGCGGACGCCGCGCTGCTGACGCCGGCTGGATTGCTCCGGAGCAAATTACTCCGTCGTTGCCGTCGGACTGGCAGTATCATGGCATACCTTTTGCCCCCCGTTTTGTCGCCGAGATTCGCTCCCCTTCCAACTCGCTTGAAGACCAGCAGGCCAAAATGGACGAATGGATCGCCTACGGGGTGGTTTTGGGTTGGCTGATCGATCCGTTCGAGCGCCAGGTGCACATCTACCGGCCAGACGCCGACCCCGTGGTGTTGGACGATCCCGAAACCGTCGGCGGCGACCCTGAGTTGCCGGGGTTCGAGTTCAACGTCCGCGACCGCGTATTCGACCTGCAATAGTCTCCGTGGTGGGCAAGATTAAACTTCGAGCGCCCCGTGGTTCGACGGGGCGCTCTCTTTTGCGTCAGTATGCGTTGCTATTACCGCAGCGCCAGCATCCGTTCCAGCGCTACGACCGACTCCTGCTGCATCTGGTCGGGCACAGTGATGCGGTTGACCACCTCGCCGGCCACCAGGCTCTCCAGCGTCCACAGCAGGTAGGCCGGGTGGATGCGATACATGGTGGAGCAGGGGCAGCTGACCGGATCCAGGCAGAAGACCGTCTTGTCGGGATTATGCATCGCCAGGCGGTTCACCAGGCTGATCTCGGTGCCCACCGCCCAGGCCGAACCGGCGGGAGCCTCGTTGATGGTCTTGCGGATGAATTCCGTCGAACCGTTCAAGTCGGCAGCCTCCACAGTCTCCATGGGACACTCCGGATGCACCAGCACCGTCACGTCGGGATAGCGTTGGCGGGCGGAATCGATCTGCTTGGTGGTGAAGCGGGTGTGCACCGAGCAGTGTCCCTGCCACAGCACCATCTTGGCCTTGCGCAACTGCTCCGGCGTGTTGCCGCCCATGGCCTTGAAGGGGTTCCAGACCACCATCTCGTCCAGGGGGATGCCCAGCTTCAGGGCGGTGTTGCGCCCCAGGTGCTGGTCCGGCAGGAACAGGACCCGGTCGGCCTCCCCGAAGGCCCACTCCAGCACGGCCGTCGCGTTGGAGGAGGTGCACACCGCGCCGCCGTTCCGCCCGCACAGGGCCTTGATGGCGGCCACGGAGTTCATGTAGGTGACGGGCAAGATGCCGCCGTGGTCGCCGAGCACGTCCTGCAGGTCCTCCCAGCCGTCCTCAACGTCCTGGATGGGCGCCATGTCGGCCATGGAACAGCCGGCCGTGATGTTGGGCAGGATCACCTGCTGGTGGTTCCCGGCAAGGATGCAGGCCGTCTCCGCCATGAAGTGCACGCCGCAAAACACGATGTAGTCGGCCTCCGGACGAGAGGCGGCTTCCTGGCTGAGCAGGAAGGAGTCGCCCTGGAAGTCGGCGTACTTGATGATCTCCTCGCGCTGGTAGTGGTGGCCCAGGATGGTCACGCGGTCGCCCAGGGCGCGGCGGGCAACCCCGATGCGTTCGTCCAGCTCGGCGGGCGAGCAGGCCAAGTACTCACCGGGAATCTTCTGCCAGCGGACGTTGATCGCCAACTCCTCCGCCAGTGACTTGGCGGGGAGTTCGTCTTCCGGTTTGCAGAAGGCGGCGTGTTCTATCTCGGTGAGGGGAATTGTTGGTTGCCTGGTTTGCGTAACCATATCAGCCGCCTCCTTAAACTAAAAAAGCGGTACTACGCCGTCACGCCGGCCAAAGACCATGGCCCGGTGCGTGTGATCCGAACGTCTACCAACTGACCGGTCAGGTCCGGCCCGGCGACGCAATCGGCGGTTTCGGGGAGATCGAAGTAAACGAGCTTGTTGCCTCGCGTCCGGCCGGTCCAACTGCCCCGTTTGCGGTTCTCGGCAAGCACCTGGACCGTGTCGTGCAGGTACGCGGAGTTGATGTCGGTGAGGATGCCCTCCTGCAGCGTTTCGAGACCCTTCAGCCGGCGCTGCTTTTCCTCCTGCGGCACGTCGTCGTCCATGGTGCGCGCGGCGATGGTGCCGGGCCGCGTCGAGTAAGCCGCACCGTGGACCTTGTCGAATCGCAGGTCGTCAACCAGTTGCAGCGTGTTCTCGTACTGCTGCTCGGTTTCGCCGGGGAAGCCGACGATGATGTCGGTGCTGATGGTGACGTCGGGGATGGTGTCGCGGATCTCGCTGATGATGTCCCGGTACTCTGCGGTGGTGTAGGGCCGGCGCATCCGCCGAAGCACGTCGTCGTCCCCCGCCTGCACGGGTAGGTTGATGTGCTCGCACACCTTGGGCAGGTCCGCCACAGACTTGATGATGCGGCTGCTCATATAGGAAGGATGGGATGTCAGGAACCGGATGCGATCCAGCCCGTCGATGTCGTTCAGCCTGGCGAACAGGTCGGCCAGGTCGTCGCCTTCGTGACCATAGGCGTCAACGGTCTGCCCCAGCACGGTGACCTCGCGGACCCCGCGGGTGGCCAGCAGTTCAACCTCGTGGGCCACGTCGTCCACCGACCGGCTGACCTGCCGGCCGCGCCGGTAGGGGATGATGCAGAAGGTGCACATCAGGTCGCAGCCGTGGATGATGGGCACGTAGGTTGCCACGTCGGGTCGCTGGGGCGCCAGGGCGCCGACGCAACCCTCCCAGTCCAGGCCCAGACGCTCGCCCACTACCTCCAGCAGAGGCTCGAACTCCTGGGGCCGCAGGAACAGGTCAACGTGGGGGAACCGCTTCTGCAGCTCTTCAGTGCGAGGGCCGACCATGCAGCCGGTCAATGCCAGCACCGCGTCGGGTCGCTTCTTGCGCAGGGGTTGGGTCAGGTTCAGGGTGCCGGTGACCTTGTCCTCGGCGGATTGGCGGACCACGCACGAGTTGAGCACCACCACGTCCGCATCGGCGGGGCGGGGCACGGCCGTAAGGCCCAATTGCTCCAACGCCGACCCCAAGCGTTCGGAGTCGGCGGTGTTCATCTGGCAGCCTATGGTCCAGATGTGGTAGGTCTGCATTAGAGTTTGTTTCCGAGTAGAAGGGGGGCGTCCGGGATGGAGATGGCGGAGGGAGTGGGATTCGAACCCACGATCCCAGTTTCCCAGGATAAGCGCTTAGCAGGCGCCCGCACTAGACCACTATGCGATCCCTCCCTGCCCTTCTGGGTGTCGTTCATTATAGCCCATTGTGAAGCGCGTTACAAACTTCGGTGATGGATCGTAACTGTTCAGAGTTGCGGGGGAAGTGTCATTGCGAGCGCAGCGCGGCAATCCCGTTGGCGCAAGGGTGTCCTTCGGGGCAGACGTTGCTGCTACAGCATCGAGATTGCCACGGCGCAAGCGCCTCGCAATGACAACCTTCTATATTTTGAACAGTTGCGATGCGTCAGCCACTCCGGCAGCCGGAATTCGGAACCCCATGCTGCAACCAAAACCGATGAATCGTCGTACACTGAAACACCGTGCCATTTATTCGGGGACTTGGGAAACGAAAGCACGGTACAGAGGAGAGCGGTGATGAGGCAGAGGCGCATGGTGATTTTGGTCGCGGCGGCGTTGGCAATCGCAACGGTTCTCGCATCGATAGCGTGCGGCCAGGACGAACCCAGCACCGGACCAAACGTTGAGCCCCGCGCCGAGGCGACGGCGCCCGCGGCTCCCCAGGCAACCACGGCTTCGCCAGCGCAAACGGCGCCCACCGCGACTGCTCCAACGGCTGCCGCTCCTCGACCCGAACCGACCCCCGAGGCAACGCCTCCGACCACCGCCCCGGCGGAACCCACAGCCTCTCCCGCTGAACCCGCCGCTACGGCCGTTCCGACCATCGTTCCCACGGAACCTGCCCCTACCCAGCCACCGGCGCCGACACCAACTTCAACTCCCCAGTCCGTGGTGAGCTCCGAGCTGCGGGCCTACGCCGCGGAGCACGCCCACGGGCCGGGCGCTATCTACGTGGGCGATGCCACCCAGTTGCTCGGCCCACCGCCCCACCGGAGCCTCATGTTCGGCGTGCCCGAAGCCATCTACCGGCAAGCCTCAGCGGCCGCCGTGCTGGGGTTCGAGCCGGCCGGCATCCCCGGCCACCTGTTCATCTACAACAGCGACTACTACCGCGATCTGATTGACAAGGCCAATTTGACCGATCCCACCGAGCTGACGTCCTCGGGAGAGACCATCGAGATCCAGCACGTGTGCATCGACCGCAACCTGCCCACGTGTGTGCTGATCCGTACCTACTGGGCTCCCAACCTCTGGGAGCGCACCAACGGCCAGGTTGATCTGTCAGTGACGTCCTTCGTCGAACTGGGGCTCGCCGGGCCCGACACCCTCAGCCAGGTGGCCGACGGTTCGCTGGACATGGTCAACATCTTCACCGGCTACGTGGCCGGAGCCCATCCATCCCTTGAGGTGCAGTCCCTGTGGGGCACGGCCAACGATTGGGAAACTTCCTACTCTGCGCTGGCGGACATGGCCCCCGACATCGACCGGATGCTGCTGGACATCACCGGCGGCAGCCCCGTGCTCAACCGCAACTGGTTCGCCGGTTCCGACCAGTGGTTCTTCAGCAACGAGCCCATGCGCTCGATTGGCGATTTCGAAGGACAACAGATCCGCACCCACTCGGCGTCCATGTCCGACTTCATCCGCGGCATGGGCGGCGAGCCCGTGGAACTCAGCATCGGCGAACTGTACACCGCCCTGCAGATCGGCACCGTGGACGCGGCGGTGACCACCCTGTTGTTGGGCGTAACCGGAAGCCTGCACGAGGTCGCCGACCACATCGCGGGACCAGTGATCGGCTTCGGCTACACCAACAACGTGATCAACAAGGACGTATGGGACGGCATCCCGGCCGACCTGCAGCAGATCATCATCGAGGAAGGGGCTAAAGCCGAGCTGGAAGCCTTGCGCCTGGCCCCCTTCCAGAACTTCATCGCCCTGGAAGCCGCCGAGGACCTGGGTCTGGAGGCTGCCCCGTTCTCCGCCGAAACACAGGAGCATATCCAGACGGTGGTGCTGACGGAGCATGTCCTCCCCGGGTGGCTGCGCCGGCTGGGATATCCTGGCAGCGGCGCAGACGCCGTCGACATCTACAACGAGAAATCCGCACCGTACACTGGATTGATGATCGCGCCCGACGGCTCCATCGAGCACGTGCCGATAACCAAGGGGCCGCGGGCTAGATAGTCCAACCGGCGACGCAACGTCAGAAGCAGGATTTACGGGATTTCATGATTCAACAGGATCGGAAGCTCTCCATTACAGAACGGCTCCAATCCTGATCATCCCTGAATCTTGAAAATCCTGCTTCTGACGATTTACGAAACCGGGCACGCGTAAGCGGCGATTGGGCTTGCTCTATCCGTCTTTATGTGTAAAATGTACATATATGGTAATCCCCGATCCTCTCGGCAGCCGCAAGCTGCCCAAGAACTTCCTCACCCCGTGGGTTTTGCTGGTGCTCAAGCAATGGAGCCTGCACGGCTACCTCATCATGCAGCAGCTCAACAGCATGGGCTTCGCCGAGGTCGACCACCCTACGCTCTACCGTGAACTGCGCCGCCTGGAAAAGGAAGGACACGTCACCTCAGAGTGGCAGACCGACGGCAGCGGCCCGGCCAAGCGCGTGTACAGCATCACCGAGGCCGGCGAGCAGATGCTGCTGGGCTGGTCTGAAGTGGTGTCCGGCTACCAGCGCATGATCTCCGGTTTCTTCGACCTGTACGCCCAGGCATTCGGAATGGCGCCGCCCGCCACCGGATCCGACGCGCCAACCGAACCTGAATTCAACGACAACGTAACCTGACCGAAACCAATCCGCAATCAATCGGCCCTACCCTATGGGCCAGAACCTTCAGGAGGATCACAACGTGTCAGCCACCGTAACCGAATGCGCGCAAGAGATGGTCAAGGCCTACAACCAGATGGTGTCCCAGGGCTTTGCCGCCACACGAATGGGTTGGGAACAATCCGCTTCGACCGCCAAGGTCATGACTGAGGCCGTCCAGGCCGAACAGACCGCCGCCGGCAAGATCTGGGAAGAATCCATCGGCCGCGCACGGGACCGCAGCGAGAAAATGACGGAACTCACCAAGGCTTTCGTCGCCGCCCCCAACGCTGGCGTCAACGCGGAAACCAGGGAGATGATCGACGGGATCGTCGCCGGTGACCAGGAGTACTTCCGGACCTGCGCCGAATACGCCCAGGGTGTCGAAAGGCGCCGCGCCGAACTGACCGCCACCATGCTGAAAGTCAACACCGACCTCGCGTCCGCCGGCCAGGATATGGTCGAGAGCGCCATGGACTGCGGCCGGGCCTTCATGGACTGGTCCTTCGCCGTCGGCCGGGGCGCGACTCCCACCGCTCCTTTCTAATCGCAGTCCTTCAGCGGCAACCGACAGGAGACACGCTCGTGGTCAACTCGACCGAATACGCCTCCCAATTTCAGCAGGAAGCGCAGTTGCAGATGCAGCGCTTCCAGGCCATGTTTGACGCCTTTGTCGTCAACCCGGCCGACCCGCCCGCCGAGGTTACCCCTTACGAGGTCATCTGGAAGCGTGGCAACACCCGGCTGCTCCGCTACGGCTCTCAGGAACGGGAGACCTTGGGCGTGCCCTACCTGATCGTGCCCTGGCTGGGCATCAGCAGGACCTACGTCCTGGACCTGCTCCCCGGCAACAGCATGATCGAGTACCTGGTCAACCACGGACACGACGTGTTCCTGCTGGACTGGGGCGTGGTCGGCGAAGAGGACCGGGAACTGGGCTTCGAGGAGGGCGTCTACAAGATCATCCCCCGCGCCATCGAACGCGCGCTGGAAGCCTCCGGCGCGACCGAGATCACGCTGAACGGCATCTGCCTGGGCGGCACTCTGAGCGCCGCCTACCTGGCCCTGCATCCGGACGGTCCGGTGCGCAACTTCGTATCCGTGGTGGCGCCCATCGACTTCGAGCAGGGCGGCATGTTCCGCACCTGGCTGGACGAGCGCTACTTCCCCGCCGACCTGATCGTCGAGCACTACGGCAGCCTGCCGTCCGTCCTGATGAACACCGGGTTCAAGATGCTGCGGCCCACGCTGGAGGCCCAGGCCATGGCCGGCCTGTGGTCCAACGCGACCCGTCCCGGCTACATCGAGAGCTACAAGGCCATGAGCCGTTGGGCCAACGATTTTGTTGCCATGCCCGGCCGCTTCTTCCGTCAGCTATCGAAGAACCTGTACGGCAAGAACGAGATGGTCCGGGGCGAGTTCCTCATCAACGGCCGGACCGTCAACCTTTCCCATATCCGCCAGCCCCTGCTGGTGGCGGCCGCCAGCCAGGACTATATCGTTCCGGCGCCGGCCGCGAGCAGCCTGATGGACGTGGTGTCCAGCGAGGACAAGGAGTTCGTGGAACTCCCCGGCGGACACATCTCCGTGTTCTCCGGCCGGCAGGCCCACCAGACCCTGTGGCCCAAGATCGACGAGTGGGTTTCGGCCCGGTCCAACTGAATTCGCCAAACCATCCAGTAGACATCACCCCGGGAGCGCCCACTGATGACCACCGCCGACAATGGCACCACCGAAAACAGCGCCAGCGCCTTCTTTGAAGCGTGGCAGGACATGATCCGCAAATCCACCGAAGCCTGGTCACAGGCCGCCTCCGGTTTCGGCGGGTTCACTCCCCCCAACCCGGGCGCGATGCCCTTCGGTCAATTTCCCTTCGGCCAGTTCCCCTTTGGAGCCTTTCCATTGGGGTTCCCGACGGGCGCAGGCGCACCGGGCGCCAACCCTTTCGGGGCGCCTTTCAACCCGGCCGACTTCATGCAGATGTGGCAGCGGATGTTCGAGACCTGGCAGTCGCAATGGATGAACAGCCAATCCGATGAAACCCGGCCGCCGTCCATGGAAGAAGCCCAGCGCCAGTGGTCCCGCTATCTGGAGTCCATGGCCGCCACCTTCTCCGAAACCATGAGTTCGGAAGAATTCTCCAAGATGCTCGGCCAATACATGGAGCAGGGTCTGGCCTGGCAAGAGCGCATTGCCAAGCAATCCAATCCGCAGATCAACGCCATGCTGCGGACTTACAACCTGCCCTCGCGCAGCCAGATGGACCGGATGTTTGCCCGGATCATCGGAATGGAGGAGAAGCTGGACGACCTGGAGGATGAGATCCGCAAGCTCCGCAGCGAACTGAGCGCGTCCCGCCGTCCCCAATCGTCCCGTTCCCGCTCCGCCCGGGCAGCCGCAACTCCCGCGACCGACGGCGAAGGAGAACAGGCCTGACCCAAATTCTCCGCCGTGACACCCGACCGCATCAACAGGAGGCACACATGAAACTGGAAGGACGGACCGCCCTCGTCACCGGCGCCTCCCGCGGGATTGGCCGCGCCATCGCCCTGGCCCTGGCGGAAGAAGGCGCCGACGTTGCCATCAACTATGTCTCCAACGAGGCGGCCGCGGCCGCCGTCGTCGAGGAGATCCAGGCGCTGGGACGAAAGGGGATGCTGGCCCGCGCCGACGTCGGCGACTTCCCCGATACCTACGCCATGGCCCACTCCGTCCTCAGGGAGTTCGGACACATCGACATCCTGGTCAACAACGCCGGCGTGACCTCCGACAAGACCTTCGTCAATATGGACCATTCCACCTGGCGCAAGGTGCTGGCCATCAACCTGGACGGGGTCTTCAACTGCACCAAGGTCTGCATCGACCAGATGGTGGAGCAGAACTACGGCCGCGTGGTGAACATCACCTCGGTCATCGGCCAGATCGGCAACTTCGGCCAGGCCAACTACGCCGCCTCCAAGGCCGGCGTCGCCGCCATGACCAAGACCCTGGCCAAGGAACTGGCCAGCAAGGGCATCACCGTTAACGCGGTGGCGCCCGGTTTCATCGAGACCGAGATGGTCTCCTCCATACCCGAAAACATCCAGGACCGCCTGCTCAGCCAGATCCCGCTGCGCCGCTTCGGCAAGGCCGAGGAGGTCGCCCAGATGGTCGTATTCCTCTGCTCTCCCGAGGGCGACTACGTGACCGGCGCGGAACTGGAGGTGAACGGCGGGCTGTTCATGTAATGGCCGCCCGTGGCGCGATTTTGACGATTGTTGGGACGGGTCTGGCGCCGCCCACGCGCCTGACGCCTCAACATTTGCCCTTATACCGTCGCGCTGATAACCTGAAACGGCGTAGGAGTTCGCCGTGACCGCGCAGCAGTTTCAACAAGCCAGCGAGCATTTCCTGGATCAGGCCAGACAGGAACTGGCCGCCGGCGACCTCCCGCAGGCCTCCGAAAAGGGCTGGGGCGCCGCCACCCAGATGCTTAAGGCCATCGCCGAGCAGCGCGGCTGGGAGCACAACCGCCACCGCCACTACCACAGAGCGGCCAGCCGGCTACGAGCCGAGACCGGGGACGGCGACATACGCCGCCTGTTCGCCGTGGCCAGCGACCTCCACGAAAACTTCTGCGAGAACGACATGGCGGCCGACCTGGTGGCCGAAAGCCTCGACGACGTGGAGGCACTTCTGGAGAAGCTCCGGCCCCTGTTGGCCCAGGCGTAGCGCTGCACCGGCGGAGGCGGTGGAACCGGCGCGCCCGCACCCGTGAAGCACGGTTCGGATTTGGAGCGCATCCTCGTCCAGCCACGCAGACGTCTCAATTCTTACTACTTGCCGCGCGCATATTCAGTTGACACAATCCTGCCGGTGGCAGTAACATCTTTGACCGTTACGCCGGCAAACCAACCGGCGGCAAAGGAACCTTTATGCCTACTGTCAATCAACTGGTGCGCAAGGGCCGCAAACCGATGCGCAAGAAGACCAAGGCGCCGGCCCTGCACTGGGTGCAGAACTCCCTGCGGAACCGCACGCGCTGGGGCCCCGGGTGTCCGCAGCGTCGTGGTGTGTGCATCCAGGTCCGCACCATGACCCCCAAGAAGCCCAACTCCGCGCTCCGCAAGATCTGCCGCGTACGGCTGACCAACGGCGTGGAAGTGACCGCCTACATCGGCGGCGAAGGGCACAACCTGCAGGAACACTCGGTGGTGCTGATCCGCGGCGGCCGCGTGAAGGACCTGCCCGGCGTGCGCTACCATGTGGTACGCAGCAACCTGGACACTGAAGGCGTCGACGGACGCCGCCAGGGTCGCAGCAAGTACGGCACTCGTAGAGGCTGACCGC
Source organism: Dehalococcoidia bacterium (assembly GCA_022827095.1). Lineage (GTDB taxonomy): Bacteria > Chloroflexota > Dehalococcoidia > Lucifugimonadales > UBA3495 > Bin87. The sequence continues at coordinate 45,771 of JAJDTP010000019.1, read as the reverse complement.
GACCCTGACCGAGAAATAAGGCCAACGTCACCCCCACCGCCGGGGGTGGCTCATTTTCGCACGCAAGGTAGATTAGCCATGTCACGCAGACGCCGAGCCGAACCCAGAATTGTCAAGCCCGACCCGCGATACAACAACGCGGAGTTGTCCAAGTTCATCAACCGGGTCATGCTCAAGGGCAAAAAGTCCACCGCCCAACGGGTGGTGTACGATGCCCTGGAGTTGGTGCGCCAGGACACGAACCAGGACCCGATCGGCGTCTTTTCCACGGCGCTGCGCAACGCCACTCCTCTGGTCGAGGTGCGGCCCCGCCGCGTCGGCGGCGCAACCTACCAGGTCCCGGTGGAACTGCGCACCAGCCGCAGCGAGGCGCTGGCGATGCGTTGGATCATTCGCGGCGCCCGCGCCCGGAACGGCATGCGCATGGCCCGAGGGCTTGCCAACGAGTTCATGGACGCCGCCCGTGGCGAAGGTTCCGCAGTGCGCCGCAAGGACGAGTTGCACCGCATGGCGGAAGCCAACCGCGCCTTCGTACATTACCGCCGCTAAACCCGCCTTCCGTCGTAGGGGCGAATGTTTATTCGCCCCTACGTTTGTCTCATTCACTCTCCCGACTCTCCCAGGTACAGGTATGACTGCCGTAACAACCAACGCCGATCTGATACGGAACATCGGCTTCATCGCACACATCGACGCCGGAAAGACCACGGTCACCGAGCGGGTGCTCTACCTCACCGGTCGCATCCGCAAGGTTGGCGGCGTGGATGAGGGCACCACGGCCATGGACTGGATGCCGCAGGAGAAGGAACGGGGCATCACCATCACCGCCGCCGCCACCACGGCCTACTGGCGCGACCACCAGGTCAACATCATCGACACCCCCGGGCACGTGGACTTCACCGCCGAAGTGGAACGGAGCCTGCGCGTCCTGGACGGCGGCATCGTGGTCCTGGACGCCGTCGCGGGCGTGCAACCCCAGTCGGAAACCGTCTGGCGTCAGGCCGATACCTACAACGTTCCCCGCATCTGCTTCGTGAACAAGATGGACCGGGTCGGCGCGTCCTACGAGCGCACCATCGAGTCCATTCGACGCCGGCTGAAAGGAAACCCCGTTGCGGTGCAGGTACCCATCGGGGCAGAGGACGAGTTTCGCGGCGTGGTCGATCTCATTGAAGGCCAGGCCATTATGTATTCCGACGGCCGCGACGACGTCGCCGACCCGCCGGAGTTGATGCCCGTGCCGTCGGAATACGAGCAGGCCTATCACGACTACCGCCAGGAGATGATCGAGAAGATCGTCGAAACAGACGAGGCCCTGCTCATCAAGTACCTCGAGGGCGAGGACATCTGCGCCGCCGACCTCCGTTCTGCCCTGCGCAACGCCACCATCAACCGCCAGCTGGTCCCGGTGCTGTGCGGCAGCGCGATGCGAGGCAAGGGCATCGACCCCCTGCTCGACGCCATCATCTGCTACCTGCCATCGCCCCTGGACGTTCCAGCCGTGGAGGGCAACGTCCCCAATACCGACGCCGTCGAGATCCGCGAACCCCTGGACAGCGAACCCCTGTCGGCGCTGGCCTTCAAGGTTGTTGTCGACCCCTACGTGGGCCGGCTCGTGTTCCTGCGCATTTACTCCGGAACAGTCGAATCCGGAGCCGCCGTGCGCAACGTGACCCGGGGCAACCGGGAGCGCATGGGACGCCTGCTGCGGATGCACGCCAACCACCGGGAAGAGCTGCCGGAGATCACCGCCGGCAACATCTGCGCGGCCGTCGGACTGAAAGACACTTTCACCGGCGACACCATCTGCACCGACCACAGGCCGGTGATCCTCGAACCGCCTCACTTCCCCGAACCCGTGGTCTCGGTGGCCATCGAGCCCGCCACCCGCGCCGACCAGGACAAGCTGGGCGAGGCCATGCGAAAGCTGTCCGAAGAAGACCCCACCTTCGTGGTGCGGTTCAACGACGAGACCGGCCAGACCGTCATCTCCGGCATGGGCGAACTGCACCTGGAAGTCCTCGTCGACCGTATGCGGCGCGAGTTTGACGTCGAGGCGCGCGTCGGTCAGCCGCGAGTCGCCTACCGCGAAGCCATCACCAAGCCGGTCCGGGTCGAAGGGCGTTTCGTGCGCCAGACCGGCGGCCACGGCCAGTACGGCCACGTCTGGCTGGAACTGGAACCCCAGGAACGCGGCGCCGGCGCCGAGTTCGTCGACGGCATCAGCGGCGGCGTCATCCCGCGTAACTACATTCCGGCCGTCGAGGCCGGAGTCAAGCAGGCTCTGGACAACGGGCCGCTGGCTGGCTATCCTCTGGTGGACTTGAAGGTCACGCTGGTAGACGGTAGCTACCACACGGTGGACTCGTCCGAAATGGCCTTCCGTTCCGCCGCCATGATGGCCATGCGGGACGGAACGCGCCGGGCGGCTCCGGTGTTGCAGGAACCATTCTTCGAGATGGAGATCGTGACGCCGGGCGAGTTTCTCAGCGAAGTGCTGAGCGACTTGGGAGGGCGCCGCGCCCAGATCCGCAGCATCGAAGGGCAGGACGACCTGCAGACCGTGAGCGCGATGATCCCTCTCGGGGAGACGTTCGCGTACACCACGGCGCTGCGGTCCCTGACTCGAGGGCGCGCCTCGTACACCATGGAGTTCCGGCACTACGAGCCGGTGCCGGAAAGCGTCGCCCGGACCCTGGTCGTCCACCGGTAACCAGCGGTTCCGGCGGACAGAGCACACAACAGGAGCGTTATCGGATTACATTATGGTCGCAAGGCAACAGATGCGGATCATCCTCAAGGCGTTTGACCACAAGATGCTGGACCAGTCCAGCACGCAAATAGTGGAAACCGCCGAACTCACCGGCGCACGGGTCGCAGGGCCCGTACCCCTGCCCACGCAGATCCGACGATTCTGCGTCATTCGGGGGCCCCACGTGGACAAGGATTCCCGCGAGCATTTCGAGATCCGAACGCACAAGCGGCTCCTGGATATCATGGAACCCACCAGCAAGACCATCGACGCGCTGACCCGGCTCAACATGCCGGCGGGAGTGGACATTTCCATCAAACTCTAAGTCGTCCGACCCGTAGCCGGCAGTGGCCGACATTACGGGTACGGCGCGCAAATGGAGTGCGGACGGGACGATCAGGCTTGAAAGAATAGTAATCCCGTCGTAAAATTGCAGTTCCGGCTGGCGGCTGGCATAAAAGCCACCGCCGCCATTTCATCTAACGAATTCAATCCACCGGCCACCACTCGCAGGCAAAGAAAATGCTCAAGGCTTTCCTCGGCAAGAAGATCGGCATGACCCAGGTGTTCAACGACGCCGGGCAGGTCGTGCCCGTAACCATCATCGAGGCCGGCCCCTGCGCCGTCACCCAGATCCGCACTGCGGAGAAGGACGGCTACGAATCGGTTCAACTGGGGTTCGGCCGCGTCCGCAGGCCCACCAAACCCGAGGCGGGCCACCTGCGCGGCAGCCAGATCGGACGCCGTCTTGAGGAGGTCCGCGCCGACGACACCGGCGAGTATGAAGTCGGCCAATTGGTTTCCGTGGACATCTTTGAACCGGGCGAGATCGTTGACGTTATTGGCAAGTCCAAGGGCAAAGGGTTCGCCGGAACAATGAAGCGACACGGCTTCGGAGGCGGCCCCCGCACCCACGGTCAGTCCGACCGCGCGCGGGCTCCGGGTTCCATCGGCGGCGGCACCACGCCGGGCAAGGTTTTCAAGGGACTGAAAATGTCCGGCCACATGGGCAACCGCCGGGTGACCGCAAAGGGACTGGAAGTGGTCCGCGTGGACGCCGAGCGGAACCTGCTCATGGTCAAGGGCGGCATCCCCGGTGCGCCCAACAGCGCCGTTACCATCCGCAAGACCGGCAAGAGCAAGGCATAGGGAATAGAACGAACCGATACGCCTGCCCGGCATGGCGGCCATCGGCAAGGAACTGATCCGAAATGGAACTCCCCGTACTGAACACCGGCGGCAACGCCGTCGACACCATCGAGGTGGACGAGGCCGTATTTGACGTGCCGATGAACCAGACCTTGGTCCACCAGGCAATGGTCATCTACCAGCTCAACCAGCGACAGGGCACCCACTCCACGCGCACCCGCGCCGAAGTGTCGGGCGGCGGCCGGAAGCCCTGGATACAGAAGCATACGGGCCGCGCCCGCCAGGGCAGCATCCGCTCCCCGCAGTGGCGACACGGCGGCATAGCCTTCGGCCCCAAGCCCCGAGACTACCGAAAAGCCTTGCCACGCGCGATGCGTCGCAAGGCTTTGCAGTGCGTCCTCTCCGAGAAAATCCGCGGCGGACGCCTGATTTGCGTCGACTCGCTGGACAGCCTGGACGGGAAGACCAAGTCCATGAAGCAGGTCCTAGAGAATCTCAACGTCTCCGGGTCGGTGCTCGTGGTCACGGAAGAAGCCCAGCAGAACGTGGCGCGGGCCGGCGGCAATCTCAAACAGGTGTGGACGCTACCCTCCGACCTGGTGAACGCCAACGACGTCCTGAAGCGCCAGACCATTGTGATCACCGTGGGCGCGATTCGCCGGATCGCGGAACTTTGCCGGGCGCCCCGGTATCGGGCCCGCCGGGCGGCCAGCGAGGTGGCGGAATAATGCACATCAGCGAAGTCCTCCTACGCCCCACCATTACCGAAAAGAGCACCCTGTTGCAGGAAGAGGGGCAGTACACCTTCGAAATCGCTCCTCGGGCCAACAAGACACTGGTCAAGCAGGCGGTGGAAGAAAACTTCAACGTCACAGTCATCAGCGTCAACATCACCCGCAACCGCGGCAAGCGCAAGCGGTACGGCCCTCGTTTCAAGAAACAACCCGATACCAAAAAGGCCGTGGTCACGTTGCAGGTCGGCGATCGCATCGACCTTATCGAAGGCCTGTAGGCACACCGCCGCCCGTCGACATCGGGAGCTGAAACCATGCCTCTGAAAAATCTCCGACCCATTACCCCCGGCACGCGCAACGCGGTGCGCCCCTCCTTCGAGGAGATCACCACCAAGAAGCCGGAAAAGTCCCTGCTGGAACCGCTGCAGAAGCGCGGCGGCCGGAACAACAAGGGCCGCATCACCGCCTACCATCGCGGCGGCGGCTCCCGACGCATGTACCGGCGCATCGACTTCAAGCGGCGCAAGGACGGCGTGCCGGCCACCGTCAAGACCATCGAGTACGACCCGAACCGGACCACGCGGATCGCCCTGCTGCACTACGCCGACGGCGAGAAGTCCTACATCCTGGCGCCGGTGAACCTGTCCGTGGGCGACAAGGTGCAGTCCGGCCCCGACGCCGAAATCAGCCCTGGCAACACACTGCCGCTGCGCAACATCCCTACCGGTACCGTGGTGCACAACCTGGAGTTGACCCCCGGCCGCGGCGGCCAGTTGGTGCGCGGCGCCGGCACGGGCGCGCAGGTATTGTCCCGCGAGGGCGACTACGTGCTGATCCGTCTGCCCTCCGGCGAGATGCGCCGGATCTTGCTCAACTGCCGGGCCAGCGTCGGTCAACTCTCCAACCCCGACCACAAGAACGAGAGCCTGGGCAAGGCCGGCGCCAGCCGCCACCTGGGCCGCCGCCCCCACGTCCGGGGCGTCGCCAAGAACCCGGTTGACCATCCCCACGGCGGCGGCGAAGGCCGCTCGCCCATCGGAATGCCCGGGCCCAAGTCGCCCACCGGCAAGCCCACCCTGGGACACAAGACCCGCAACAAGAAGAAGACCTCCAGCCGCTTCATCGTCCGCGGACGCCGCTGGCGGAGGTAGAAACCCAACTCTCGTGCCGCCCTGCGGCCCGACAGGCAGCGTTTGTCACCATGTCAAGGTCAATCAAAAAGGGACCGTACGTCCACCCCAAACTCCTCAAGAAGGTCAACCGGGTTCGCGAATCCGGCGAGGCCACCGTCATCCGCACCTGGTCGCGGGATTCGATGATCATGCCCGAAATGGTCGGGCTGAATTTCGGCGTCCACGACGGCCGGCGTCACGTGCCGGTGTTCGTCACCGAGAACATGGTGGGTCATCGCCTGGGCGAGTTCGCGCCGACGCGGACCTATCGCGGCCACATTGCCCGGTCGGAACGCTCCAGCAGGGTGAGGTGACACCATGCCTCCCGTGCGAGCAATGGCCAAACAGATTGGGGCATCCCCCAAGCGCCTGAAGCCCATCATGGACGCGGTTCGAGGCATGACCGTCAACGACGCCCTCGACCACCTGAGCCTGATGCAGTCCCCGTGGGCGCGGTCGGTGGCCAAGGTGGTCCAGTCGGCGGCATCCAACGCCGAGAACAACGAGTTCATGAACCGCAACGAACTGCGCATCACGCGCATTTCGGCAGACCAGGCGCGACCGTTGAAGCGTTTCAGGCCCCGCGCCAGAGGCCGGATTGGACGGGTTACCCGCCGCTCCAGCCACATCATCATCGAAGTGGACGAGATACAGGAGGGCTAACTCATGGGACACAAAACCCATCCCTTCGGCTTCCGGCTGGGTATCATCAAGGACTGGCGGACCCACTGGTACGCCAACAATGGCGCCCAATACCGGGCCGGCGTGCAGCAGGACCTGTCGCTGCGCCGCACCATCCATGACGAATACGCCGCTTTCTCCGATGCTGGCATCGCCAAGATCGAGATCGACCGCACGGCCCAGGAAACCATCGTCAACATCCACTCGGCCCGGCCGGGCATCCTGATCGGCCGCGACGGCGACCGCGTCAAGGGCCTCCGCGCCCGCTTGGAGAACATGACCTCCGGCATGTTGCGCCTCAACATCATCGAGATCGAGCAGCCGGAAATGGATCCCTACCTGGTCGGCCGCAACATCGCCGACCAGTTGAGCCGTCGCGTGGCCTACCGCCGCGCCATGCGCCAGGCCGCCCTGCGCACCATGCAGGCCGGCGCCGAAGGCATCAAGATCATCACCAAGGGACGGATCTCCGGCGCTGAGATCGCCCGCACCGAAAAGCTCATGATGGGCCAGGTGCCGCTACACACGCTGCGCGCCGACATCGATTACGCCCTGGCCGAAGCCCATACCGCCATGGGACGCATCGGCATCAAGGTCTGGATCTACAAGGGCCAGATCATGCCGCCGGCCGCCGAGGAAGACGGCGAACTGGACAGCATCGAGTTCCGGGTCACCAGCCAGGACACCGAAGCCGAACTCCAGGCCGCGGAGTTCGAGAACTAGCGTCGGCAACGGATCGCGTCTTTCCTTCGTGATGAATAGATCGGGAGTTTGGAACCATGCTTCAGCCTAAGAGGACGAAATACCGCAAGATGGGTCGCGGCAAGCGCCGGGGCATGGCCACCACCGGGAGCACCGTGGAGTTTGGCGAAATCGGCCTCAAAGCCTTGAGAGCCGAATGGATCACCGCCCGGCAGATCGAGTCGGCCCGTATCGCGATTACCCGCCACCTGCAGCGCGGCGGACGCACGTACATCCGCATCTTCCCGGACAAGCCGGTCTCCAAGAAGCCGGCCGAAGTCCGCATGGGCGGCGGCAAAGCGGCCAACGATCACTGGGTCGCCGTGGTCAGGCCGGGCCGCATCATGTTTGAAGTCGGCGGCGTACCCCTCGACCAGGCGGCCGAGGCCCTCCAGAGGGCCGCGCACAAGCTGCCCATTCCCACGAAGGTCGTGTACCGCGACCGGGTGAACTCGCTGCTGACCACCGCAGCAAGGTGATAGCCGTTATGAAGATGTACGAAATTCGGGCGCTGACTGACCAGCAGATCGAGGAAGAGCTGCAGAAGTCCTACCGGGAGCTGATGAACCTCCGCTTCCGTGACGCCGTCAACCAGCTCACCGACACCAACCAACCCCGCAAGACCCGCAAGGACATCGCGCGAATGCTGACCTGCCTGCGCGAGCGGCAGCTTCAGTAGAGACCCCACGGCCCGCCGTGACCGCGACCTCCTCCGTGCGATGACAGAACTTTCAGGACTATCCTAATGGCCAAGACAATGCGAAAGGTCCGGGTGGGCTCAGTAGTGAGCACCCGGATGGACAAGACCGCCGTCGTGGAATTGGTGTGGAAGCAGCGCCACCGCGTCTACCGCAAGCAGATGCGCCGCGTGACCCGTTTCTACGTCCACGACCCGGATGGACAGTGCCGGATCGGCGACACGGTCCGCATCCAGGAAACCCGTCCGATCTCTCGCACCAAGCACTGGAGACTTCTGGATATCCTGTCCCGTCGCGCTGTCGCCGACGTGCGCGCCATTGAACTTGAAGGCGACGCGGTGATCGAGCCCGTCGCGGACGCCGAAGCCGATGACGCTGCTCCGGTTGACGACATCGCCGATGAAATTACCGATGACGACGAGGATGCGTAAATGATCCAGAGTTACACCAGGCTGCACGTAGCCGACAACAGCGGCGCGCGACGCATCCGGCTCATCAATATCCCCGGCTCCAGCCGGCGCAAGTACGCCTCGGTGGGTGACATCATCGTCTGCACCGTCCGCGAGGCCATCCCCAACTCCCCGGTGCGCAAGGGCTCGGTGGTCAAGGCCGTCGTCGTCCGACAGGCCGCGCCGCTGCTCCGCCCCGACGGCACCTACATCAAGTTCGACGACAACGCCGCAGTGCTGATCAACGACAACCAGTTGCCCCGCGGCACCCGCATTTTCGGCCCCGTCGCCCGCGAACTGCGCGACAAGGGCTTCATGCGGATCGTGTCCCTGGCGCCAGAGGTGGTGTGATGGCTAAAACCAAAATCCGGCGCGGCGACGACGTGCTGGTCATCGCCGGCAAGGACAAGGGCAAGACCGGCCGCGTCCTCAACATGGTGCCCGAGAAGAACCGTGTGATCGTCGAAGGCGTCAACATGGTCACGAAGCACTACAAGCCTCGCCCCGGCATCCGCCAGGGCGGCCGCGTGCAGCAGGAAGCTTCGATCCACATCTCCAACATCAAGCTCATCCAGAGCAACTACACCGAACCGAGCACTCAGTTCCGCAACCGGGACGAGTAACTCTCTCGGGAGTGATCCCCATGGCTACTGACCAGCAGGAAAGAACCGAACAGAGCGGAGGCCGCCGCCAGCGGCGACGGCAGGAAGAAGCCGAAGCCAACGGCGCTGAGCCGACGGAACTGCCCCCTCCCGCCTTCAAGATCCGCTTCCGGGACGAGATAGTCCCGGCGATGGTGTCCGAGTTTGGATACACCAGCCCCATGCAGGTGCCCCGGGTCACCAAGATCAACCTGAACATCGGCCTCGGCGAGGCGCTGACCAACGGCCGCGCCATGGAAAGTGCCGTCCGGGACCTGACTACCATCTCGGGTCAGAAGCCGGTCATCACCCGCGCCCGTCGGTCCATCGCCGGGTTCAAGGTGCGCCAGGGCAACCCCATCGGGACCGCCGTGACCCTGCGCGGCGACCGTATGTATTACTTCCTGGAGCGCTTGATTATCACGGCCCTGCCCCGTATCCGGGACTTTCGCGGAATATCGCGCAACGGTTTCGACGGCCGCGGAAACTTCTCCCTGGGCCTGCGTGAACAGATCGTGTTCCCGGAAATCGACTACAACAGCATCGACCGGCTGCGTGGGCTCCAGGTCACCATCACCACCAGCGCGACCAACGACACCGAAGCGGCGCGCCTCCTGGAACACTTCGAAATGCCTTTCGTCCGCCAGTAGGCTGACCGCCCGATCCGTACCGAAAGCTGAGCAGCGGGAGAAACAACCTTGGCCAAGAAATCTTCCATCGTCAAGAACGAGCGACGCCGGCAAACCGTCGCCAAGTACGCGGCGCAACGCGCCGCGCTCCTGGCCGAGGCCCGGGATTTGTCCCGGTCGCCACGCGAGCGGTTCGAGGCCCGCCAGAAGCTGGCTCTGCTGCCCCACGACGCTAACCCCAACCGCATCCGGAACCGGGACGGCGCCACCGGCCGGCCCCGTGGCTACATTCGCCACTTCGGCCTGTCGCGCATCTCCTTCCGGGAAATGGCGCTGGACGGTCTGCTGCCCGGCGTCCGGAAAGCCAGCCTGTAAGGCTCTATTTGCATCGATGCCCAGGATTGACAGGATTTTCAAGGAGCCGTTTCGCAATGCCCATTAACGACCCGGTTGCCGATATGCTGACGCGCATTCGCAACGCTATCCAGGCCCGGCACCAAACGGTGCTGGTGCCCCAGTCCAAGATGAAAGTCGCCATCGCCGACATCCTGAAGGCGCAGGGCTACATTCGTGACTGGGACCTGGCGCGCAACCAGAAGTTCCCCACCATGCGGATCCATCTCACCTACAAGGACGACGACACCAACGCCATTCGCGGGCTGCGCCGGATCAGCAAGCCCGGACTGCGCGTGCACGTCGGACGGGGCGAGATCCCCCGGGTCTATGGCGGGTTGGGCATCGCCATAGTCTCCACCTCCCAAGGAATGATGACCGGATACGAGGCCTGGCGCAAAGGCATCGGAGGAGAGTTGGTCTGTTATGTCTGGTAACGAGGTCCCCGTGAGCGTCGGCGTCGCCGAACGTATTCCGCCCGCCGAGAAGCCCCTGTCTCGCATCGGCCGTCAGCCCATCCCGATCCCGGACGGCGTCCAGGTTGAAGTCCTCTACGGAGGCGTGAAGGTCACCGGCCCGCGCGGCGAGGTGATCCAGAGGTACCACCCGGAAGTCACCGTCAAGGTGGAGGACGGGGAGGTCCTCGTTGAGAGGCTGACCGAGCGTAAGTTCCATCACTCGCTGCATGGCTTGACCCGGTCCCTGGTCGCCAACGCGGTTGTCGGCGTAACCGAAGGCTACAGCCGGACCCTGGAACTCATGGGCGTGGGCTACCGGGTGCAGCAGAACGGTGCCGGCATCACCCTCAGCGTCGGCTACAGCCACACCGTCGACGTGTTCCCCGAAGAAGGCTTGACCATGGAGGTCGAGGGCAACAACCGGGTTCATATCACCGGCGTTGATAAGCAGAAGGTGGGCCAACTGGCCGCCAAGGTGCGCAAGGTCCGGCCCCCGAACCGCTACAAGGAAAAGGGCATCCGGTACCAGGGTGAAGTCCTCCGTCTCAAGCCCGGCAAGGCCGCCGCCCGCCGCGCCGTGTAATGGATCCGTAGTCCCTGTCAAATGGACCCGTCATTCCGGCGAAAGCCGGAATCCATTACTCCCAGCAACTAGCACAGCCGACCAGAAATTGAACATCACCCCCGTCATTCCCGCAAAAGCGGGAATCCAGAGGGTTTGAGAGCAAACGTAAAATGCCACGCGACAAAGATTCCCGAAAACTGCGCATCGTCCGGCACCGCCGGGTACGCAACAAGGTCCACGGAACCCCCGACCGGCCGCGCCTCTGCGTTTTCCGCAGCCTGAAGGGCATATACGCACAGGTAATCGACGACGTGGAAGGCCACACCCTGGCCTACGCGTCCAGCCACGAGCTCGGCGGCGAGGACGCCACGCCCAAGACGGTAGCGTCGGCTGCCGTGGGCAAGCTGGTGGCCGAGCGCGCCCGGGCCGCCGGAGTTACCTCCGTGGTGTTCGACCGGGGCGGTTACCGGTTCCACGGCCGGGTCAAGGCCCTGGCCGACGCAGCCCGCGAAGGAGGGCTTGTATTCTGATGGTTTCTCCAGCAACACGCAGAGGCCCAAGAACCGGCCCGCCCGGCAGAGGCGGCCCCCCTGGCAGAGGCGGCGACGGACCCGATCGGCGCGGAGGCCGCGGCGGTCGCGGCCGAGACCGTGACCAGCGGCAGCGCGACGACGACAGCGGCGGCATGAACGAGCGGGTGGTCCACACCCGTCGCATTGCCAAAGTGGTCAAGGGCGGCCGCCGGCTCCGGTTCAACGCCCTGGTGGTGGTTGGCGACGGCCAGGGCCGCGTGGGCGCCGGCATGGGCAAGGCTCTGGCCATCCCCGACGCGGTCCGCAAGGGAACCGCCGTGGCCCGGCGGAGCACCATCAACATCCCCATCAAGGGAAGCACCATTCCCCACGAGATTTCGGTCCGCAAAGGCGCGTCCATCGTTATTATCAAGCCGGCCCCGCTGGGAACCGGCATCATCGCCGCGGGAGCGATGCGCGCCATGCTGGAACTGGGCGGCGTGCAGGACGTGGTGGGCAAGTCGCTGGGCTCGCGCAACCCCATCAACATCGTTCAGGCGACCCTGGAAGCCCTCAGCCTCCTGCGCGACCCTGAAACCGAACGCGCCGCCCGGCTGGGATTGAACCCTCCGGGCACGAACGGCGCCGCCGAAACCGCTGCCCCCGAAGTATCGGCTCCTGCCAGCGCCGAAACTGCGGCTCCCGCCGTTGAGGCGCCCGCGGCCGAGGCAACTCCGGAACCCATGGCTGAAGCGGCCCCTGAAACCCCGGCCGCCGCTGAGGGCGAACCGCCCGCGGAGGCCGTCGCTGCTGAGGAACCGCCGGCAGCGGCCGAACCCGCGACCGAGGTCTCGTCCGCCGACGAGGCTGAACCGCAGTCCTAACCACGCAAGTTCTCCCCGTCTCCCGTTCGCGGCAGACGGCAGGTAAAAAACAAATGGCGCAGATCAAAATCACCTGGAAGAAAAGCTGCATCGGGCGTCCGTCCTACCAACGCCGGATCGTGCAATCGTTGGGGCTCAAGCGGCTGAACCACTCGGTGGTTCGCGAGGACAGTCCCACCATTCGGGGGATGGTCAACAAGGTCCAGCACCTGATTACCGTCGAGCCCGTCGAATAACGCCCGATCCGTATAGTTAGGGAGCGATTGCCACCATGATGGAACACGAAATCTCGTCGCCCAAGGGCGCGCGACGGGCCCGCAAGCGGGTTGGCCGCGGCGACTCCGCCGGCGGCGGCAGCTACGCGGGCCGCGGCATGAAGGGTCAAAAGTCCCGCTCCGGTCCCGGCCTGCGGCCCGGCTTTGAAGGCGGCCAGATGCCCTTGATCAAGGGCTTGCCCATGAAGCGCGGGTTCAACAACCGCTACAAAACCTACTACGCGCTGGTGGACCTGGACACGCTTCAGGAACGGTTTGAGGCCAACACCCAGGTCACGCCGGAACTGCTGCATCAGTTGGGCATCGTTCGCCGCACTAAACTTCCGGTAAAGGTGGTGGGTGACGGCGAGTTGCAGCAGCCGCTGACCGTGGCCGCCCACAAGTTCACCGCCTCGGCCCGGGCCAAGATCGAAGCAGCCGGGGGTACCGTTACCGAGCTCTAGCCTCGGCAAGCGGTTGGGACTGACGGGGCAAGACGCGCCATGATTCAGACTGAGGCACAGGCAGGAGGCCGATGGCCGCGCCTGGTTCAGGCGGCGATCGACGCATTCAGCCTGCCCGACCTTCGGGCCAAGATCCTCTTCACCCTGGGGATGCTGGCCCTCTACCGGCTGGTCGCCCATATTCCTATACCGGGGCTTGACACGGCCGCCCTGGAGCAGCTGTTCACCAACAACCAGTTGCTGGGGTTCCTCGACCTCTTCTCCGGCGGCGCGCTGAGCCGCATGAGCATCGTGGCGCTGGGCGTATTCCCATACATCACGGCGTCCATCATCATGCAACTGCTGACGCCCGTCATCCCCCAGTTACAAAACCTGTCACGGGAGGGCGAAGCCGGGCGCATCAAGATGAACCGCATCACCCACTGGGGAACGGTGCCCATCGCCATTGCCCAGGCCTTCGCCCAGATGGTGCTCCTACAGCAGGCCGGCGTACTCACCAACGTCGGGTTCGGGCCGGACTCGTTCCTCCCGACGCTGGCCGCGGTCATGTCCCTCACCGCCGGCACCATGTTCCTGGTGTGGCTGGGCGAGCTGATCACCGAGCGCGGCATCGGCAACGGCATCTCGCTGATCATCTTCGCCGGCATCGTGGTGGGCTTTCCTGGATTGCTGGCCACCGGCTTCCTGGACCGCGACAACATCATCGGCGTCTTCTTCTTCGCCCTCATCGGTCTGTTGATCATCGCCCTGATCGTGGTGTTCAACGAGGCCCACCGCCGCATACCGGTCCAGTACGGCCGCAGCATCTTCAGAGGGGGCCAGATGTACCGCCAATCGGGCTCCACGTACATCCCGCTGCGGATCAACTCGGCCGGCATGATCCCGCTGATCTTCGCCTTCTCCATCGTCATCCTGCCCGGAACCGTCGCCCAGTACCTCAGTTCCGCCGGCGGTTTCGTCGGCAACATCGCCGCCGACCTCCAGGTGGCTCTGAGCCCCACCGGTCCCATCTACTGGATCCTGGCGTTCTTCCTGGTGGTGGCATTCACCTTCTTCTACACGCTGGTCGTGTTCCAGCAGCAGAACATCGCCGAGAATCTGCAACGCAACGGCGGCTTCGTTCTGGGCATTCGGCCGGGCCGGCCCACCCAGGACTACCTGAACCGGGTGATCCTCCGCCTCACCATGGGCGGCGCGCTGTTCCTGGGCTTCATCGCCATCGTGCCCTACATCGCGTCCCTGATCACCAACGTGGAGGCCATCGCGCTCAGCAGCACCAGCCTCCTGATCATGGTCGGCGTGGGTCTGGATACCTTGCGGCAGTTGGAGGCGCAGCTCATGATGCGCAACTACGAAGGGTTCCTGAGATGACCGCGGCCAACGGCATCAGGCTGGTTCTCTTCGGCCCTCCGGGCGCCGGAAAGGGCACTCAAGCCCAGTTGCTCAGGGAGAGCCTGGGCATCGAGCACGTCAGCTCCGGCGACCTCTTCCGGCATCACCTGTCCAATGGAACTGAACTGGGCGAACTGGCCCGCGGGTACATGAACCGCGGCGAGCTCGTGCCCGACGAGGTCACCATCGGCATGGTCATCGACCGCATCAGCGACATCGGTGACGCCGACGGATTCATGCTGGACGGCTTTCCCCGCAATACGACCCAGGCCGAGGCGCTCGAAGCGGCGCTGGGCGAGCGGGACCAGAGGCTCGACCGTGTGGTCCACATCCAGGTGGAGGACAGCGAACTGATCCGCCGCCTGAGCAACCGCTACGTCTGCCGGGCCTGCCAACGACCCTTCGCGCGGGATCCCGAAACCGGAGTTCCGCCCGCGAAATGCGTGTACTGTCCCGACGGCGGCGACATTTACCAAAGAGACGACGACACCGAAGCAGCGGTAGCCAACCGTTTGTCCATTTACCACCAGGAGACTGCCCCGGTCCTGGAATTCTACCGCCAGCGCGGTCTGCTCGCCGACATCCCCGGTGAGCGGTCGATTGACGCGGTGCATCATTCCGTGTTACGGATTCTGGACACCGCCGGAGCGGGTGCGGTTTCAAAATCGTAACGGTTGAGGTATAATTACAATGGTGCGAAACAAGCCCAAACGCAAAACTGCCTCCAACTCGCCCTCCTCGTACACTGGAGGGATAACCATCAAATCCCGCCGGGAGATGGAAGCCATGGAGCGCGCCGGAGCAATTGTTGGCTCCACGCTGGCGCTGCTTAGAGAGTCGGTCGAGCCGGGCATGACCACCGCCGATCTCGGTCGCATCGCGGAAAAGAACATCCGCGGCATGGGCGCAGTGCCCACCTTCCTCGGCTATCAAGGGTTCCCCGGCGTCATCTGCGCCTCGGTCAACGAGGAAATCGTCCACGGCATCCCAGGCAAGCGGGTGCTCAAAGAGGGCGATATCATCAAGATGGACTGCGGCGCGACCATCGACGGGTTCATCGGTGACGCCGCCATCTCGGTGGCCGTGGGCGATATCTCCGAAGAAGCCCAGCAACTCATGGACGACACGCGGGCGAGCCTCTACGCCGGGATCGCCGCCGCCCAGCCGGGCAATCGCATCGGCGACATCGGCGCCGCCGTATCCGGTTACGCCATTCCCCGTGGCTACGGAGTGGTTCGCCAATTCGTAGGTCACGGCGTTGGTCGCCATCTCCACGAGGACCCGCAGGTACCCAACTACGGCGAGGCCGGAAAGGGCGTTTTGCTGCGGCCTGGAATGTGCATCTGCATCGAACCCATGCTGAACATGGGAACGGAAAATACCACCATACTGGACGACGATTGGACCGTGGTCACCGCCGACGGCGCGCTATCCGCTCATTTCGAGCACACCCTGGCAATCACCGCCGACGGTCCCAAGATCCTGACCGTTCACGACTGACGACACACGCGCCGCTGCCAGCCCACCTCCGGCTCGTCGGCGCAAAGAAGGAAGGTTTATGGCCAAGAAAGAAGCGATTGAAGTTGAGGCGCAGGTAACCGAAGCCCTGCCCAACGGCATGTTCCGCGTGGAACTGCCCAACGAACACCAGGTCCTCGCCCACATTTCGGGCAAGATCCGCATGCACTTCATCCGGGTGCTGCCGGGCGACCGGGTGCTGGTGGAGCTGTCCCCCTACGACCTGAGTCGAGGGCGCATCACCTATCGCTTCAAGTAGCCGGAACCGCGGAGAATATCCATGAAAGTGTCCGCATCGGTGAAGCCGCGCTGCGACCGCTGCCGGGTCATCCGGCGCAAGGGCGTGGTGCGCATCATCTGCGTCAACAGCAAGCACGCGCAACGGCAGGGATAGCCCGATCCGGCGTAAGCTGGTCATCCCGTTCCGCGACCGCACCCCAAGTTCAGGAGCGTAACCATGGTCCGAATAGCCGGAGTCGACGTACCCGACCGCAAGCGCGCCCACATCGCGCTGCGCACCATCTACGGCATTGGCCCCTCCAAAGCCATCGAAATCGTGGGCAAAGCCAACCTGGACACCGACATGCCACCGCGCATGAACGAACTCTCCGAGGTCGAGGTTGACCGCATCCGCGTCATCGTCGACCAGGACTACATCACCGAGGGTGACCTGCGCCGCGAACATAACGAGAACATTCGTCGGCTTATTGACATCGGCAGCTACCGGGGCCTGCGCCATCGCCGGAACCTCCCGGTGCACGGCCAGCGCACCCGCACCAACGCCCGCTCCCGCAAGGGCGCCCGGCGTACCGTGGCCGGCCGCGGTCGGCGCACCGGCGGCAAGAAGTAGCCCGGGCCGTCGGCGTCTGACCCCACCCTTCTGGACTAACGATCCCAACGAGGTAACAACCAATGCCCCGACCACGCGCACGTCGTCGCGAGCGACGCTCCATCCCCCAGGGGCGCGCTTACATCTACTCCACGTTCAACAATACGCTGGTCAGCCTGACCGACCCCGACGGGAATGTCGTGGCGTCCACCAGCGCCGGCACCGCCGGTTTCCGCGGCTCGCGCAAGGGCACGGCCTTCGCCGCCCAGCGCGCTGCCGAGCAAGCCGCCCGCCGCGGCGTGGACATGGGCATGCGCAACATCGACGTCTATATCAAGGGCCCCGGCTCCGGCCGTGAACCGGCGATCCGGGCGCTGCAGGCCGC
Source organism: Dehalococcoidia bacterium (assembly GCA_022827095.1). Classification (GTDB taxonomy): domain Bacteria; phylum Chloroflexota; class Dehalococcoidia; order Lucifugimonadales; family UBA3495; genus Bin87. Next base: position 28,471 of record JAJDTP010000019.1, on the reverse strand, counting down.
CGGCCTGAACGTCTCCAGCATTCGCGACGTCACCCCCATCCCCCACAACGGCGTCCGCCCTCCCAAGCGTCGCCGCGTCTAATTTCGCAACTCTACCCCACACCACCAACGGAAAGACCAACATGGGCAGATATACCGGACCATCCTGCCGCCTGTGCCGCCGCGCTGGCGAAAAGCTCTTCCTGAAAGGCGACCGCTGCTTTTCTCCGCGCTGCGCCATCGAGCGACGCCACATCCCGCCCGGAGGCGGTGGCAACCGTCGCCGGCGCGTTTCCGACTACGGCGTTCACCTGCGGGAGAAGCAGAAGGCACGGCAGATGTACGGCATCATGGAAAGCCAGTTCCGGAAGTACATGACCGATGCGTTCAACACGCCCGGCATCTCCGGCAACAACCTGCTCCGCACCCTGGAGCGGCGACTGGACAACGTGATCTATCTGCTGGGGTTCGCCGACTCACGCAAGCAGGCCCGCCAGATGGTCCAGCACGGCCACTTCAACGTCAACGGCCGCAAGACCGACATTCCTTCATTCCTGGTTAAGCCGGGACAGACCGTCGCCTGGACGGAAACCTCCCGCAAGCGCGAGTTCTTCGCCGACCGCACCGACGGACTGCCCAAGCGGACCCTTCCCAGTTGGCTGACCCTCGACCTGACCCAGATGGAGGGTCAGGTGATCTCAATGCCGCCCGACAACGAACTGCCCGAAACCATCAACTCCCGCCTGATCGTCGAGTACTACTCAAGGTAACCTGCGGCATGCTAGATCCTCAGATCCTCCCGCCATTGCGGGATCCGGAACCCGAAATACCCTCCCCGTCCATCCGGGTGATCGACAGCAACGATACCTACGCTTGCGTCGCCCTGGAACCGCTGGAACGGGGATATGCCACCACCGTGGGCAATCCGCTGCGCCGGCTGCTGCTTAGTTCCATCCAGGGAACCGCCGTGACCTGGGTGAAGATTGAAGGCGTGCCCCACGAATACTCCGTCATACCCGGCGTCAAGGAGGAGGTTATGGACCTTCTCCTCAGCGTCAAGCGCATCCGTATCCACGCCCTGTCCAAGCGCACCGGCAAGATGCGCCTCGACGTGACCGGCGAGGGCCGTGTCTGCGCCGGCGACATCGCCACCGCCAGCGACTACCAGATCGTCAACCCGGAGTTGCACCTGGCCACCCTGGACAACCCGGACGTATCCCTGTCCATCGAATTCAACGTGGAAGCGGGCAAGGGCTATCAGCAGGTGGCCCAGGGCGACAGCATGGCCGGCCTCCCGGTGGGCGTGCTCCCGGTGGACGCCATCTACAACCCCGTCCGCAAAGTCGACTACTCCGTCGAGCGGATGATGGTCGGCCAGCAGACCGACTGGGAGCGGCTGATCCTGCAGGTGTGGACCGATGGAGCAGTGAGCCCCCTAGCCGCCATCCAGGAAGCCTCCGAGAACCTCGTCCAGCACTTCTTTATGTTCAACCAACTCAGCCGCCCGGCTGATGCGCCGCTGGACGCCGGCAACCTAAACGTTGCCTCGGAAGTCTATCTGATGCCCATCGAGCGGTTGGACCTGTCCTCGCGCACTCTCAACTGCCTGAAGCGCGCCAAGCTGGATCGCGTCGGGCAGGTTCTCGACCTCAGCTCGGACGAACTGCTGAACATACGCAACTTCGGGCAGAAGTCCCTGGAAGAATTGCAGGGCAAACTCGCAGAGTTGGGCGTCAGCTCAGCCCGGGTCAGTCAGGCCGCCAGCGCAGCGGGCCCCGACCTGGACGACGAAGACCTGGACGACGACACTCCCCTGGTATTTGACCCCGAAGACGACGACTACGATTACGACGACGGTGATTAGTCATGCCTTCCCATCGCGTCGCCGGCCGCAAACTCAGCCGGTACAAGGACCAGCGCAAGGCGCTCCTGCGGGGCCTCACCGCGGATCTGATACGGCACGAACGTATCACCACCACCCTGGCCAAAGCCAAGGAAACCCGGGTGATGACCGAAAAGCTGATCACCCACGGCAAGAAGGGAACGCTCCACAACCGGAGAACCGCCCTGAGCCGACTGCCCCAAAAGGACGTGGTGGCCAAGATTTTTGACGAACTCGGCCCCCGTTACGCCGAACGACCAGGCGGCTATACCCGCATCATCAAGCTGGGACCCCGCCAGGGCGACGGTGCCTCGATGGCCGTTATCGAGCTCGTGTAACGCCAGCGCGACCACCCGGTTCGAGGAATTGCCATCGCCCCAATAACCTCATGACATCCCAACGCACCGTCGAGGCAACGCAACGTCGCATCGCGCTGGTGGTCGCCTACGAAGGCACCCAATACGCCGGCTTTCAGCTCCAGGCCAATGTCCCAACCATCCAGGGAGAGTTGGAACAAGCCTTCAATCGCCTCACCGGGGAAGACACCAGGGTACGGGGAGCCAGTCGCACCGACTCCGGCGCCCACGCCATCGGGCAAGTGATCGACTTGGTCACCGTATCCATGCACCGGACCGACGTGATCGAGGCGGCTATGAACCACTACCTGCCGGATGATATCCGCGTTGTTGCCGCCCGCGAGGTACCCGAAGAATTCCACGCCAGGCGCAGCGCCGCCAGACGAGACTACCGGTACAGCATCGTCAACCGACCCGTACCCTCCCCTCTCCTCCGGCGCACCCACCACGCGGAGCCGGCCCCGTTGGACCTCGACGCGATGCAAATGGCCACTCGCGGCCTGCTGGGTATCCGGGATTTCCGGCAAATCGCCACGGCGCACCCCGCCGACCAGAGCGCGGTACGTCAAGTATTCCAGTGGGACGTGAAACGCCAGAGCGACGACCGGGATGTCATAGCCATTGATTGCGCGGCCAACGGGTTTCTGAGGCATCAAATCAGGCGAGCCAACGCGGTGCTGGTGGAGATAGGAAAAGGAAGACTACCGATCCACGCCATCGCCGACGCACTGTCCGGACGAACCCAAAAACTGCACAACATCCCGACCCTCCCGGCAAAGGGCCTGTGTCTGCGGTCGGTGCATTACCCCGAATTCAATCACTTGTTGAAGGTAGCCAGTTACCATGAAACGAACCAGCACTTACTTCGCCAAAGCCGGTGACGTGCCGGATTCCTGGCGCGTCATAGACGCTACCGGCATCAGCCTGGGCCGTCTCGCCCGCCAGGTGGCCGTGGCGCTCCAGGGCAAGGACCAGCCCACCTACACGCCCCATGTCATTACCGGGTGCCACGTGGTGGTCATCAATGCCGACAAGGTCCGCATCACCGGACGCAAGTTGACGCAGAAGATGTACTACCGGCACAGCGGCTACGTGGGGAACCTCAAGTCGTTCCTCATGCGTGACATGATGGAAGAGCGCCCGGAGCGGGTGGTTCGCCTAGCCGTGAAGGGCATGCTGCCCTCCAACAAGCAGGGCCGCCAGATGCTGCGCCGCCTGCGCGTCTATGCCGGCGACCAGCATCCGCACGAAGCCCAGGTCGGCAGCGCCCAATAGCATCCCAACCGCTTTCAAACTATCGCCCAGGCAAGGCAGGTAACTAACCAACATGGTGACGCAAGCAGAACCGCAACCGCAGTACTTCTATGGGACCGGCCGGCGCAAGAGCGCCATCGCCAAGGTGCGCATCTATCCCGACGACGGCACGGCGATTATCGTCAACGACAAACCCATGGAGGATTACTTCAACTGGCTGCCCTGGCAGTCCACCGTGCGGGAACCCTTCACCACTTCAGGAACCGTTGGCCGCTTTCGCGTCATGGCCAAGGTAACCGGCGGCGGCGTAAACGCCCAGGCCGAGGCCATCCGCCACGGCATCGCCCGCGCCCTGGTAGTGTTTGATCCCAACCTGAAACCCAGCCTGCGCCGCGCCGGCTTCATCACCCGCGACGCCCGGGTCAAGGAGAGCAAGAAGTACGGCCTCAAGCGCGCCCGCCGCGCCCCCCAGTACACCAAGCGGTAATCAGCCTGCCTTCTCGACACGTTGGAGAATCTCGATGAGCGCCCTGGCGATCATTGCTCTCATCGCTGGTTTCAGTGCCCTTATCGCCGGTATCAGTCTCGGCGTGACGGTGGTCGTGTTGCTGATCAGGGGCGGCTTCCAACTGGGCAATCTGGTTAGCCAGGTTGAGACTCAGGGAGCCAAGATCGACAACCTGGAAGCGAAGATGGACAACCTGGAAGCCAAATTCGACGCCAAGTTCGATGCCTTGAAGGCCAAATTTGACGCTCGATTTGACACCCTGACCGCTGCAATCGGTCAATTGCAGGACGAAATGCGACAGACCAACCAGATCCTGGTCGGGTTGGCGAACCACACCCGCGACGCCGACGGCAGGACCGTATTCACCATACCGTCCTGACCAAAGCGTTCACTGCGATGCAACGAGGCCCTCGGCGGTAAGCCGAGGGCCTCATCGTTGTTAGAAAAGGTCCCTGCCGAGGGTGAGCCAGTAGAACATGATGTACACGCCGGCCACCACCATCAGCCACGCCCCGACGACTCCCACGTAGGGCAGGACCGCCCGCATCCACCGCACCATCACCGAGCGGGCCAGCGCCATCCCCAGCGTCAGCGCCATTATGACGCTGCCCATTCCCGCCGCGTACAGCACAAACTGGCCCAACGTGTCCAGCCACCCTGACGACAGGCCGGCGCCCACACCCAGCACCGCCAGGAACAGCGGCAGCGTGCAACTAAGCGACGCCAGCCCGTAGCTGATCCCGAACAGCAGATAACCGGACAGGTTCATCTGGTTGGGGTCCCCGACACGAGATGCCGCCCGCTGCGCCAGGCTGGTGTAGATCTTCCCGCCGCCCGCCATGTACGCGCCGGCTCCAATCAGCAGGACCCCGATGGCCAAGCCTACGTAGGGCAACGCCGCGACCACGATGGCCTGAGAACCAAACCCCAGCACCAGACCCACCAAGCCGAACAGCACCACGAACCCGGCTGAGACCGTCAGGCCAACCATGATGGCCCGCGCGACCAGCACCAGCGGGCTCCGATTTTCCTGCTGGCCGCTGCCGCCGCTCACGTACAGACCCAGGTAGGCGGGCAGCATGGCGAAGCCGCACGGGTTGACCGCGGATGCCGCGCCCACCGCATAGGCGAACCCGAGCTTGATACCCACGTTGCTGAGGCCCGTGCCCGACGAACCGGAAAGCAGCTCGACAAACCGGTTCACGCCGTCTATGCCCTCGGTGCTGCGCAATAACAGCGCCCCCACGACGGCTATGGCGTAGGCCACGGCGGCGATGAGCGCCGCCACCGCAATGCTACGGCTGACGGGCAGGCGATCCCAAACAGTGGTGGCGGAAGCTTGCGATTCGGCTGGAGTAGTCATGGCATTCACCAAATCAGCGGTGCGTGAAGGTTCATTGGGACTTTCGGCCTGTTGCAGGGCCGAGGGATTTGGCCGACGACGAAGCAGTTCGGCTACATGGCGCTTGGTTGATTGCGAATAACGACGGTGTTGGCTACCCGGTCAGACAGTGAACGGTGTTCGTCGTCGTCCATCAGCAGCAGAACCACGTCGGCGAAGAACCCGATCACGAAGCTGTGCGCTACCGCTTTGACCACTTCACGGATGAACGTGTTTCCCCATCCGGACTGGTCGCCGTCTCGTTTCACTGCCCGTATGCCCAGCAGCTGTTTACCCGGAGTTTGTCCCCGTCCCAGCACGATCAGCCACCAGATGATGTAACCGATAATCAGGGTCAGGAAGAAGAGAATAACGTCGAGGATGTTGGCGAACATTCGCCGGACTGGCGTGGCGTATTCCATCTCGCAGCCTCATTGATAGATACGTCGCTTCGTGGCGCTCGGTTCAACGTCTTTGTGGCTCATACGCACCCATTTTGTCATCGCGAGGAGCGCAGCGACGCGGCGATCTGGTTCCCGCAGCAGCGTTCCTTGCCTCAAGGAGATTGCCGCGCTTCGCTCGCAATGACAGATCAGGCGAAGCGGGCACGCGTGAGCGTATTCGTATGAATGCACGGAACGGGCTCCGGTAATCCGGGTGGTTGATCATTCCCTCCGGCTGGTCAATAGCCGCTCTGCCTCTCGGCAAATGCCGTTAATGACTTCCGCCGCCGGCCGGACAGCGTTCACCGCGCCTGCGCCCTGCCCCATGTACACGGACGTGACCTCCGAGTCGTGCCGCGCTCGGGCCTCGGCTACGTCCGAAGCCAGCTCCTCCCGGTGCGCCAGGATGGCCTCATCCCGGCCATCCCATTCCCGCACCAAACGGTTCCGGTAGACCCGGCCCGCGATACCTTCAGGCCAGGGAGTGTCGCCAAGCAAGTCGTACAGCCTCGTAAAGGTCGTGTCCTGCCCATCGGAGCGCACGATGCGCTCCTTGAACGCCTCGGGAACCTCCACCGCCTCGGGTGTCGCCAGCAGGGCAGTACCCAGCGACGCGCCCTCCGCGCCGGCGGCCAGCACCGCGGCCAACGCGCGCCCGGTGGTGATGCCTCCCGCCGCCAGCACCGGAACCTCCGGATATTTCTCCACGACCGCCACCAGCAGGGGCAGCAGGTTCATCCCGCCGGTGTGGCCTCCGGCCTCGTTGCCCTGGGCCAGCAGCACGTCGGCCCCCGCGTCCACGGCAGCATCCGCGCCTTCCAGATCCTGCACCTGGCAGATGGCGGTGGCTCCGGCGGATTTGGCGCGACCCAGCCATGGCTTCGGATCGACAAATGAGAACACCACCACCGGCGACTGTTCTTCCAGAACTGCCTCGAACCCCTCCGGATCCGTCTCGATCAGTTGCGTGATGAAGCCCACCCCAAAGGGTCGGTCCGTAACTAATCGGATGTGCCGCATCTGTTCCCGCAGCCAGTCGGCTCCCCACCCGTTGCTGGCGCCAAAGGTGCCCAGACCGCCGGCCTCGGACACCGCCGCCGCCAGGCGTCCGCCGCTGTGGTTGCTCATCGGCGCCGACATGATCGGCAACGACAGTCCCAGCAGGTCGGTGAAGCGCGTCTGCAACACGGTGGGCCGGCTCAGACGCCCAGGTGGGCCTGCATGGCATCCAGCAGACGGGTCACGTTGGCCGTGGTGTCCGCCTCGCAGTAAATGCGCAGCAACGGTTCCGTTCCGGAGAAGCGGGCGGCGACCCAGCCGGCATCCAGCATCCAGCGGCGCCCATCTATCTCATCCATGCTGTGCACGGCCATGCCCGCCAACTCGGCGAGCGGCTCACCGGACAGGCGATCCATGATCGCACCTCGCTGCGCCGAGTCGAAGCTCACGTCCCGGCGTTCGTAGTGATGCTCACCGACCAGATCAAACAGGTGGCTCACCATGCCGGACGCGGTCAGCCCGGCGACGGCCATGTACTCCAGAAGCAGCAACCCACTGAGAATTCCGTCCCGCTCCGGGATGTGGCCGCGAAAGGCGTAGCCGCCGCTCTCCTCGCCGCCCAAAAGGGCGTCGTCGGCAACGAAGCGCGGGCCGATGTTCTTGAACCCCACCGGCATCTCGGCGATGTCGACGCTGTACCGCTGCGCCAGCTTGTTCAGCATAACCGACGCGGTGACCCCCTTCACCAGCGCGCCCCGATCCCCGCGCTCCAGCAGGTAAAGGGCCAGCACGGAGAATACCTCCAGCGTGCTTGCAAACCGCCCGTTCTCGTCCACCAACCCGATCCGGTCCGCGTCCCCGTCCAGGGCGAGGCCCACCGACGCTCCGTCCGCCGGCACGCGCCGGCAGAGTTCGCTCAGGTTGTGCGCGATGGGCTCCGGCTGCGCCATGCCGGGAAACGACGGGTTCACCTCTGATCGCAGTTCCGTGACGGTGGTGGTCCCGCCCTTCAGCATCCCGGGGATAAAACCCGCGCCCGCGCCATGCATGGCGTCCGCCAGCACGTTCAGGCCGGCGGCGCGAATGGCGTCCAGGTTGACCAGTCGTGCGATGGACTCACGGTACGCCGAAACGGGGGCGATGTCCTCGAGCAGGCCGGCGTCGCGGGCGGCATCCAAGTGCATTGTTCGCGGCGGCCTCGCCGATTCGATGCACAGTTCCAGCGTGTCCGTCATGGCCTGGCTGGCGCTGCCACCCTGGGCAGATTTGAACTTGAACCCGCTCCACGCCGCCGGGTTGTGGCTGGACGTGATGACCACCCCGCCGGCCGCGCCGCTGTGCACCACTTGATGGCTGACCACCGGCGTCGGCGCCGGCTCCCGGCACAAGCGAACCGCAATGCCGTTGCCCGCAATCACCGAGGCTACCGTCTCCGCAAACTCTCGAGAGGCGAAACGGGTGTCGTATCCCACCACCAGGCCATCTCCGGCCGCCCCCTCAATCCGCAGGTAGTCGGCCAGCCCCTGCGAGCAGCGCGCCACGTTGGCGAAGGTAAAGTCATCGGCGATGATCCCGCGCCAACCGTCGGTGCCGAATTTGATTGTGGAAGTCATAGGCCAATTCTAGCATGTCAGGTTACACTGCCATTGTTACAATAAATAAGTACACGACATTCCGGTTTGGCCGAACTACTGAGCGCGTGACTGTAACTGCGTGAGATATTGGCAAGGAGAATAGGCATGAAGCCTATTGATGATGACGCGCGCGCTATCTCGGACCTCATCTGTCAATTGGATGAATTGGTCGGCGAAGCATACGAAAGGCGCTGCGCCGAGCAGATTGACGCCGCGCTGATTGACCACTTTGACTTTGCCACATCGGCAGACCGTAATTCTATCAACCGTCAGTTGGTACAGGCGCGCCGCAGCGGACTACTCACCCGGGAAGAATACGAAGGGGGGCGCAACGTTGACATCATCGCCCAAGAACAGATGGAGGGCGAAACCCCCAACCGTCTGGCTGCCATCGAAGTATCGGTAACTTTCAATGAAGACGACCTGAGAAACGCCGCTGAGCGGGCTGCCACCATTGCCCGGATAACCGGCGTCCCTACTGGGGCCTTTCTGATAACACGCAACGGCCTGGCCGGAATCGGTCGCCGCCTTGGCTGAGCAGTCAGGCGTGACCATCATCCGTCGCCTCTGATAGCCGTTGCCCGGCAGCATTCCAGCCTCACCGCCAACGGCGGCGCGCGATCACCGTGCCGGCAACCCGGTCGGGAATCGATCTCCGCTCGTTGCGATCCCGCAGAATGAAAAAGGCGTCAACGAAGAAGCCGATCAGCGTCAGGTGCAGCAGGAACTTCACTCCCGCGCGAACCATCTTCATCCACCAGCTCGCGTTCCCCCCGCGCCGTCGCTTCACGTCCGTGCCCGTCAGCCGGCGACCCGGCGGCCCGAACTTGATGATCACACCGAACCACAGCACGTAGGTGATCAGCACGCCCAGCGGCACGTGAATGGTCAGGAAATGGTAAACGTCAAAACCGACGGATTCCGGTCCGGGAGAACCCAGCTCCCGGATCACAAAAACCACGACGATGCTGCCGGCGAGAAACAACAAACGGTCGATGAGCCAGGATGCGAACCGGCGTAGAGGGATGACTCTATCCATAAAATGACGCTACATGATTAATCGGGTGTCCCATCACAACAGGCGGGTACAATTCTAGCGTCGAGCACCGGCGAAACAGTAATCGACTCATCACCGGTTTCTGCGATTCGGGCGCGCCCTGTGCCCCTGGGACAGAAATACGCCCCTCGCCGCGTGCGGCAAGGGGCGCGTATCGCTCCGTCGCGAGACGCCGGTGACTAGCTGCCGGCAGCAGCGACGGCGGACGCAGCCTGCTTCAGGGTCTCGGCCTTGTCGGTGCGTTCCCAGGGGAGGTCCAGGTCGGTGCGCCCGAAGTGCCCGTAGGCCGCAGTCTTCCGGTAGATGGGCTGCCGCAGTCCCAGGTCCTCGATGATCGCGCCGGGGCGCAGGTCGAAGTGCTCCTGCACCAGTTCGTCGATCTTCTCGTTGGGAATGTGGTTGGTGTCAAAGGTCTCGATGGCCACGGACGTCGGCTCGGCGCGGCCGATGGCATAGGAGATCAGCACTTCCAGCCGATCGGCGAAGCCGGCGGCCACCAGGTTCTTGGCCACGTAGCGGGCGGCATAGGCGCCGGAGCGGTCAACCTTGGTCGGGTCCTTGCCGGAGAAGGCGCCGCCGCCGTGGCGGGCGATGCCGCCGTAGGTGTCCACCAGGATCTTGCGGCCGGTGAGACCGGTATCGCCCTGCGGGCCGCCCACCACGAACCACCCGCTGGGGTTCACGAAGTACTTGGTGTCGGCGTCCAGCAGGTTGGCCGGCACGATGGGCTTGATCACGTGCTCGATGACGTCGGCTTCGATCTTCTTGGCGAAGGCCGCGCGGTCCTCGGTGTCGTCGTGCTGCGAGCTGATTACCACGGCGTCCACACGGTGCGGCTTGCCGTAGCGATACTCCACGGTGACCTGGCTCTTGCCGTCAGGGCCCAGGTAGGGCAGGGTCCCGTTCTTGCGAACCTCGGCGAGGCGTTCCACCAGACGGTGGGACAGGTCAACGGTCAGGGGCATCAGGCCGTCGGTCTCGTTGCACGCGAACCCGACCATCATGCCCTGGTCACCGGCGCCGGTGGCGCGGCGGGCGTCGGCGGCCTGTCCGTTGTTGCGGGCCTCCAGCGCGGTGCTCACGCCGGCGTTGATGTCCGGCGACTGCTGGCTGGCGTTGCGGATGATCCCGCAGGAATACCCATCGATTCCGTACTTGACGTCGGTGTAACCGATCTCCAGCAGGGTCTTGCGGGTGATGGCGTCGAAGTCCAAGTCGGCCTGGGTGGTGATTTCGCCGGTGACCATGACCAGGTTCTTGCCGGCCACGGTTTCACAGGCCACGCGGCTCATCGGGTCGACGGTCAGGGCGGCGTCCAGCACGGCGTCGGAGATCTGGTCGCACACCTTGTCGGGATGCCCTTCCGTAACCGACTCGGACGTGAGCAGGTACTTGGGCGAGGTCATAAACTGAATTGGCATTGTTCGTTCCTCCGGAGTTTGTAATGGTCTGACATGCGGGGGCGAATGCTCGCTCGCCCCCAATGGACGTTCATTCGGCTGGGTCTAGGTCCCCTCTTCCCAGCTTTCGTTGTACGCGGTTTGCTCGGCGGTCAGCGTGTCGATCCTGATCCCCATGGTCTCTAACTTGAGCCGGCCCACCTCGGCGTCGATCTCCCGCGGCACCACGTGGACGCCGTTGCCCAGAGTCGCGTGGTTCTTCACCAGGTACTCGGCGCTCAACGCCTGGTTGGCGAAGCTCATGTCCATGACGGCGGAGGGGTGCCCCTCGGCGGCGGCCAGGTTGATCAGCCGGCCCTCGCCCAGCAGGTAGATGCGCCGTCCGTCGGCGGTCTGGAACTCTTCGACGAAGGGGCGGACCTCCCGGTGGCTCACGGAGATGGCCTCCAGCGCGGGGATGTCGATCTCCACGTTGAAGTGGCCGCTGTTGGCCACGATGGCGCCGTCGCCCATGACCTCGAAGTGCTCCTTGCCGATGACGTGCCAGCCGCCGGACACGGTGATGAACACCTCGCCCTGCTTCGCGGCCTCAACACCGGTCATCACCTGGAAACCGTCCATGACGGCCTCCAGGGCGCGCACAGGGTTGACCTCGGTCACGATGACCTGGGCGCCCATGCCGCGGGCGCGGGACGCCACGCCGCGACCACACCAGCCGTAGCCGCCCACGACCACGCGCCGGCCGGCCCACAGGATGTTGGTGGCCCGGGTGATGCCGTCCAGCGTGCTCTGGCCGGTGCCGTAGCGGTTGTCGAAGAAGTGCTTGGTCTCGGCCTCGTTCACCGCGATGATCGGGTACTTCAGCTGCCCGTCGGCGGCCATGGCGGTGAGGCGCACCACGCCGGTGGTGGTCTCCTCGGTGCCGGCGATCACATTGGACAGCAGGTCGCTGCGTTCCTTGTGCAGGATGCCCACCAGGTCGGCCCCGTCGTCCATGGTGACATTGGGGGCATGGTCCAACACCGCGTTGATGTGCTGGTAGTAGGTCTCGTTGTCCTCGCCCTTGATGGCGTAGGTCGGGATGCCGAACTCCTGCACCAGCGCGGCGGCGGTCTCGTCCTGGGTGCTCAGCGGGTTGCTGGCGCAGATCACCAGGTCAGCGCCGCCGGCCTTCAGGGCGATGGCCAGGTTGGCCGTCTCGGTGGTGACGTGGAGACACGCCGCCATCCGCACGCCGTCCAGGGGCTTCTCCTTCTCGAAGCGCTCCGTAATCGAGTGGACGACGGGCATCTCCCGTCCCGCCCAGCGGATCCGGTCCACGCCGGCCGCGGCCAGGGAAAGGTCTTTTACGTCGCCTTTGGTTTTCTGAACAGTCAAATCGTTGTACCTCCAAATCGGTCCACCGTCATTCCGGCGAACGCCGGAATCTGGGTGGGGTTTTTCAGGATTCCGGCTCAAGGCCGGAATGGCGTGCCAATATCTACACGCCTCAGTGCGCCACCCGGGAGGCGGCCAGGACTTCCAGCAATCGCTCGATGAAAGTGCCCCGGTTGCCCGTGCCGTTGAAAACGGCGGCCTTGAACTCTCGCGGGTCTCTGGTCAGTTACGGGTCCTCGCCGTACGACGTAGGGTTGCCGGCGGCGATCCACGCGGGCGTGCCGTCGTCCACGTTGTAGAGCATCTCCGAGTCGTAGCCCATGGCGGCGGCCAGTTCGCAGGCCAGTCCGCTGCGGACGCCAGCCGCGCAGATGAACAGCAGCTTCTTGTCCTCGGGCACTTCGTCCATGCGCCCCGGCAGGTCGTCCACGTTGATGTGGATCGCGCCGCTGGCGTGGCCGGTGACCCATTCATCATCACGGCGCACGTCGACCACCACGGTGTTTTCAGGGTCGGCCTGCAGGATCTGCAAAGCCTCGGGCGAATCAACCCGGTAGTAGGGTTCGCCTGGATTTTGGCGTGGCATACGGTTACCTCCTTGGTTCTTTGCGTAGTTGCTCCGTCAGAAGCAGGATTTGCTAGATTGTCGGATTGTCAGGATTGAGACGGCTGGAATGGTCCAACATATCCAGAAAATCCGCTAATCCGGTAAATCCTGCTTCTGACGAGTGATAGATGGAAGCTAAGAATTCCGTGGCACATCCAGGTGTGTGCCGGCAATCGGATGCAGCCGGCGGTAGGCCGCCTCGGATATGCGCCGCCGGTCGGTGATAATCGCGTTGGTCAGCGCTGTCTGGCAGTCGCACGGACCCAGCGCGGCCAGCTCCGGCATGATGTGGCGCAGGATGATCCGGCTGTTGGCCACGTTGGCCACCAGGTTCTCCACCACCATCTCCACCGTCACGTCGTCGTGATCTGGATGCCAGCAGTCGTAGTCGGTGACCCACGCCATCACGGCGTAGCAGATCTCAGCCTCCCGGGCCAGCTTGGCCTCGGGCAAGGTCGTCATGCCAATGATGTCGCCGCCCCAGGCCCGGTACATGTTCGACTCGGCACGGGTGGAGAAGGCCGGCCCTTCCATGACCACCAGCGTCCCGCCCTGATGCGTCGGTATGCCCTGCCCAGCTCCACCGTCGGCCAGCACTGTGCTCATCTCCGGACAGAAGGGATCGGCGAAGGAGATGTGCGCCACCACGCCGTCCTCGAAGAACGTGCTGTCCCGGCGGCGCGTCCGGTCGATGAGCTGGTCGGGCACCACCATGTGCTGCGGCTCGTAGTCCGCTTGCAGGCTCCCCACTGCGCTGACCGAAACGATCTGTTTCACCCCAAGGGTCTTCAGCGCGTAGATGTTGGCCCGGAAGGGAAGTTCCGTCGGGCTCACCCGGTGCCCCCGCCCGTGACGGGGCAGGAAGGCGACGGGCACGTCCAGCAATTCGCCCACGGTGATGACGTCGCTGGGCTTACCGTAGGGCGTGTCGATGTCCAACACGGCCGTCTCGGCAAAGCCCTGTATCTCGTACAGGCCGCTGCCGCCGATGATGGCGATTTCCGCTTGTGGTTGGTTTGCCATTACTTTGATTTCCTGATTGTTCAAGGATTGGTTAGAAGAGATGGCGGGCTACTCCCAGACGGCGCCGGCCACAATGCCGCCGATGATTGCGAGCCAGAAAACTGCTCCCAGCACGATGCACACCACTTCGCCCTTTCCAAAGCGTGCCGACTGCATCAAGCGACCGTCCACGCTGGCCCAGTACCGGTTGAGGTTGGTTTGCATCACGCACAGGACAACAATGCTCACTATCACCGTAGCAATGGTAAGGAAATTGCCGGCTGCTACCACGGTCTCGTTGGGCAGAGCGGGATTCCGCATACCTCCTGCGATCAGCGCCACTATCCCATTGCTGACCACTACGGTCGTGAGCAATCCAAGATTCAGAGTGTCGGGCACGCCTCGCTCCGCCATCAGTTCCTTGTACTGTCGGATGTGGGCGTGGTAGCGGAACCACCCGTACACCGGCACCGCCTGCGTCAACCCGTGCCACACCGGATGGTGGACATCGCCCGTTTCCGCCGCCATATCGATGGTGTGATCCCGGTACTGCTTCCAGGTGCGGTACATCCAGTAGACCCAGTAGATGCCCATGCTCACGACGGACACCAGTATGACGCGGGCAATGGAGATGTACGCGCCCCGCGCCAGATCGCCGGCCAGCGGTTCGCGTTCTCCATAGATGTCAGACTGCCAAGTAGTCATTGAACTGTTTGCTCTCGTTTTGCCGGGTTTGCGCGGTCAGTTGGTGAGGTAGTATTGGACGTAATAACCGGCGATGGTGAACCACAGGATCACTCCCAGGGCCGCCAGCACCATCGCTCCCCGTCCCAGCCTGGCGCGATTGCCCAGCCCGCCGTCGATCGCGGCCCAGTACCGGTTGAAGTTCGCCTGGAGGCGGCAGACCATGACGGTGGCCACCAGCATCCCGACCAGGCTGACCACATCAAAGATCAACTCAATCAGGACCCTGATGTCGCTATCGCCCAGGTAGAAGTTCAGCCACACCGTGGGTATCGGGCTCCACAGCGCCGCGGATACGATCAGCAACACCATGATCCTGGTCAGGTTCAGGTCGTGCGGTACGCCGCGCTCCTCCATGAGGTCGCGGTACGCCTTGCAGTGCGCGTAGAACCGGAACCACCCGTAGATCGGCACCAGCATGGCCAGCGCGTGCCAAACCGGATAGACGTTCGCTCCGGTGTGTTCCCGGTACTGGTCCCACGTCCGGTAGACCCAGTAGAACAGGTACAGGCCGAAACTGACGACCGACAGCGCGAAAATGCGCGGCGTGGAGAGGTGGTATCCGTAGGTGTTGGCGGTTCGAACCGCCATGCCGCCCACCGTGTCGTCGGATTGTCGGGCTGCCATCAGGCATTCCTCTCACCGCAACTGCGGCACCTGCTCCGGCAGGTAGTGGGTGGAACGGAACACGCTGTTGACTTCGAAGCCCTGCTCGTTGAGGCCGAAATGCGGGTTGATGTACTCCCAGACCACCTCGCCATCGGGCGTCACCTGGAAAATGCGCCCCGGCTGGCCCTCGGTGATCAGCGTATTGCCGTTGGGCAGCCGTCGCGCGCCGGAAATGTACGCGCTGAAGAAGTTGAAAGGCGGGTTGTCGCGGTACTGCCAGACGATTTCGTTGGTGGATGTGTCCACCTCGATGACCCGGGACGCCGGCAGGGGGTTGTATCGGTTGTGCGATCCATTGTCGTAGATCAGCACGTTGCCGTTGTCCAGCATCGACGGGTCGTGCTGCTGTGACAGCGCCTCGTCGCCGATCTGCCACGTAATCTCGCCGCTGGCCTTGTCGATGATGCCCACGGTGGAGATGTTGCGGAAGCTGAACATCACCCGGTCGTCGCCCAGCGGTACCACGGTGTTGCCGTGGCTCCACTCGTCCCGCAGGTCGTTGAAGGTAACCACGTGGCGCTCGGGGTCCAGGTGTTCGGCCGCGTGCCACTCCCAGATACGGTTGCCGTTGGCGTCCACCTCGACCAGCACGTCGCACCACATCCCGGTGTACTCCTCCCGGGATTCCGTCCCGGACTGGCCTCCCTTGATGGTGGCGGCCTGGGTGTCTTCCATTCGCTCCACGGTCATGTAGAGGCAGCCGCCCGATTGGGTGCGCCTGGCGTCGTGGTGGTGGTACGGGTCACGGTGCTCCCAGATGATGTTGCCGTCCCAGTCAGCCTCCAGCATGATGCCGCCCTTGAACCGCTTCATCGCCTCAAAGGTCTCCCACCCGCCGTCGTCCCGAACCTTGCCGCCGTAGAACAGGTTGCCGTTGGGCAGCAGGTAGCCATACAGGCCCGGCGGGTAGGGCATCTGCCACTGGTGGGCCACTTCGCCGTTTATGTCCAGCAGGTACACCTCGCCGGTCCCGGACATCGGGGCATACAGCGTGTAACCGGGGCAGGCTCGTTCCGGGTCGCACGCGGTGAGGCCGGTTCGGGCCATGCGGCGGCGGGTTTGTTGGTCAATAGTCATTTTTCACCGGGATAAACAGGATTGGCGGGATGGACAGGATGCTTTGGGTTTCGGGATTGCCACGCTACGCTCGCAATAACATAGGACTTACGCGTTGAGTGCCTCTACTTCCATCAAATGCGTCTACTTCCGTCGTTCCGTGCCTCTACTTCCGTCATTCCGGCGAAAGCCGGAATCCACTGACGCCGGCAGCGTCAGGCCGCGTCCACCGCCTGCCGCAACGACTCTGTATAGGGCGGCCGGCACACCGCGGTTTCGGTAATTATCCCCGCGATGTAGCGGTGCGGCGTCACGTCGAAGGCCGGGTTGTAGGCCGGCGTGCCCTCCGGAGCGGTGGGAGCACCGCCATAACCGGTCACTTCGTGCTGCGGCCGCTCTTCGATGGCGATGTCGTCGCCGTGGCCGATGGCCAAGTCCACCGTGCTGGTGGGCGCTGCGATGTAGAACGGGATGCCGTTTTCGTAGGCCAGCACCGCCAGCATGTAGGTGCCCACCTTGTTGGCGGTGTCGCCGTTGCCGGCGATCCGGTCCGCTCCAGTGATCACGCAGGACACTTCGCCCTTCTGCATCAGCACGCCGGCCGCCGAGTCGGCAATCAGCGTCGCCGGAATGCCCAGTTGCTGAAACTCCCACGACGTTAGCCGCGCGCCCTGCAGCCAGGGCCTGGTCTCGGTGTTGTACACGTTGAAGCGTCCACCGGCTTCCCAGCCGGCCCGTATCACGCCCAGCGCGGTGCCAAAGGCCGACGTTGCCAGCGCGCCGGTGTTGCAGTGGGTCAGGACTCCCTGACCGTCGGCGGGCATCAGCGCCCGGCCGTGCTCGCCGATGCGCCGGTTGATGGCCTCGTCCTCTTCCTGGATACGGCGGGCTTCTTCTTCAAGACGCGGCAGGATGCTGCCCGGGTCGGGTTCGGCCTCGGCCACGCGCATCATGCGGCGGACGGCCCAGCCCAGGTTGACGGCGGTGGGACGGGCGGCGGCGATGTGGGCCCCGGCCTGCCGCAACGCGCCGATGAAGTGGTCCCGCTCCCGGGACTGCAATTCGGCGGCGGCCAGCACCATGGCGTAGCCGGCGGTCACTCCGATGGCCGGTGCGCCCCGCACGCGCATCTCGGTGATGGCGTCGGCGGCGGCGCGGTAGTCGGTGATGCGAACCGTAACGTGCTCGTGGGGCAGGAGAGTCTGATCAAGAAGCTCCAGCCGGCTGCCCGTCCAGTTGATGGGGCGAATTTCGTTCATAAATTGCTAAAAGATGCGGAGTGCGTCGATGGCGCTCTGTGCTACGCTGCGACCACACTGGCGGACCCTGCTTTCCCGACAGGCAAAAAATAAAGGCCCACCCGCACTTGGGAGAGCCACCATCACAGTCCGCCCCTCATCTTTCGTCCCGCCTGGTTATGCGCGCATCGCGTTGCATAACGGGGACGCCGGATTTAGCACCTCATCCCACGGGGTGGGCGGGACAGGTTGCCAGGCTTCACAGGGCCGTTCCCTCCACCTGTCTGAATAAGGGTTCCAGCAGCGTATGCAGTTTTTAACTGCCATCAATACTACCTGCCGGGACGGTAATTGTCAAGATGGCGGCGAATTTCGTCGGCCCTTGACGATATCCAACAAGCCCCTTCCCTTCACGCACACCCAGCTCCGTGAATCGTCAGAAGCAGGACTGGCGGGACTTTATGATTTGCCAAGATTGGGAGAACTCCATCACTGAATGGTCCCAATCCTGATAATCCGCAAATCTTGAAAATCCTGATTCTGACATTTCCCGCCGCAAACTGCGTACGCGTGAGCCCCTTCCCCGGTGGCACGTGGCGGCCGAATCCGGTATTCTGTGCGCCATCATCAACGGAACCGAACGCCGGGAGGGTTTGTAACCATGACAACCACCGTTGCCGCCACCGCCGACGACCTCTGCACCATCGAACAGCAGCCCAGTCGCTTCAACGACGAGTTCGGCGAGATGAGCCCCCGGGCCAAGCTCAAGGTCAAGGGCGAAATGTCCGACTTCGTCCAGAAGTTCATCGCCGCCTCGCCCTTTGTCGTCATGGCCTCGTCCGACCCCGACGGAAACTGCGACGCCTCGCCTAAGGGCGGCAAGCCCGGCTTCGTCAAGGTCATCGACAGCTCTCGCCTGCTGTTTCCCGACGTTGCCGGCAACCGCCTGTTCCAGTCCTACCAGAACATGGACGCCAACCCCCACGTCGGCCTGCTGTTCATGATCCCCGGCGTCAATGACACCGTGCGCGTCAACGGCACCGTCACCATCGTCAGCAAGGAGGAACTGGAGCGGCAGAAAGTCGAGCTGGAACTCTACTGGACCGACGACAACTCCAAGCACCTCCAGGGCATCATCGTCAACGTCGAGGAATCCTACGGCCATTGCCCCCGCGCCTACAACTTCGCCAAGCTGTGGGACACCAACCAGATCGCCGAAAACCAGGAGAACCGCCCCATCCCCCTGCGCCCGTAGCGCAACACGCACACTGCCAGAATTATCAGGGGCGGGTTTGAAACCCGCCCCTGACGTTTGCACTGGCTGGACCGTCAGAATCAGGATTTATCGGATTTTGGGATTGACCGGATTGAAATGCCTTCGTCGCTGAAACGCTTCAATCCTGCAAATCCCAAAATCTTGAAAATCCTGATTCTGAAATTCTACCCGACCCCGGTCGCCAGCCGGAACACAAACAACGCCGGTTGGATCAGTATCCGCCCCAGGAAGTTGATGCCGAAGGCGTAGCTCAGAAAGAGGTTCACCCCGATCAAGGCAATCAACGGTATCCACCCATACCGCTCGAACTGCAGGTACGACCGGTAAAGCGAGTTGGGAAGCAGGCCACCTACCACCTTGCTGCCGTCCAGCGGCGGCAACGGGATCATGTTGAATATCCCCAGGATCAGGTTGAAGAATATCGCCAGGAACGCCGCGAAGCCCAAGATGTCAACGATCCCGGACACAAATCTCGTGTCCGTGACCACCGGCAGCAGATCCAGGCGAAACACCAGACCCAACGCGAACGCCAGCACAAAATTCGACAGCGGGCCGGCCAGAGCCACCATGGACATTCCAAACCGGCCGTGCCGCAGATTGTACGGGTCCACTTGCGCCGGCTTGGCCCAGCCGAACCCCACCACCAGCAACAGTAGAAAACCCAGCAGGTCAATGTGCTTGATTGGGTTGAAAGTCAGCCGCCCCATCCGCCGGGCGGTGTCGTCGCCTTCAATGTGGGACGTCAGCGCGTGGCTGAACTCATGGACGGTGAACCCGATGATCAGGCCCAGCAGCCCGATACCGATCACCAGGACGAACGCCGCCGGGTTTTCCCGCAGCAGGTCGAGGCTCTGGAGGATCACGTAGCGGTGCTTTCCAGCCCGGACCGTCGCCCGGGCCGCGCGACCGGCTGCGCCCTTGGCATGGCCATCAAATCGGCCTTGATCGCTGCCAACCCTTCGGCGCCGTGATCGTTGGCCTCGGCGACGATGGCCACGGCTCCGGCCTGACGGAGCCCCAGCAACTCGTTGCCGGAGGGACGAGGGCCGACGCGAACCACCAGGTATTTTTCGGCCCGGCGGGCAGCGTCCGCCACCTCGCCGAGTTCGGGCAGCGTCCAGGGCCCGGTCATGGCCGACTTATCGAGCACCAGGAAGTCCAGGGGCATGCCGGCCAGCAGTCGCCAGGTGCGGTCGTCCACCTCGTCGGGGATGCGCGCGCCGTGGGTCATCTGCGGGTTACCAATATCGATGGCGTCCACCAGGGCGGTGGCCACGGGTGATACCGTGAAATCGGCGCCGGCAGCCTGCCAGGCGCGGATGCCTTCCGGTTCCAGCGGAACGCCGCCCAATCCCCAGATGCCGTGCGTTACCAAGGGCAGCGATTCGGGGGTGATAGTCGGGGACGCGATGACCACGGCGTCGGCGGCGTCCCCGGCCACAGCCAGGGCAGCTTCGACATCGCCCGAGCAACGCCCGATCAGCGCCATGCCGGGCAGCCGCGAGGACTGGGTGGACCCAAACCCCAACGACGGGCCGCTTCCGGCTTCAATGCGCTCAAATAGGCTGCGCAGTTGCGACACTCTGGTTACTCCGTGCCATGAAGTGGGGGCGAATGATTATTCGCCCCTGCCGTGTTGCAATTGCGGTTCTAAAGCGGTTGCCAGACTCGTTTGCCGTCCACGCGGGCGATCTTGCCGATCTGCTTGCCCGGCGGGAAGTGCCCAGCGCAGATGGTCCAGTCGCCTTCTTCGGCAGCGTCCAGCAGGCGAGCGCGGGAGGCGGCGGACTGCTCCTTGTCGGTGTCCACGCCGGCGCACCAGGTCGGCTCGGATACCTGGGCGATGGTGTGCAGCACGTCACCCATGACCACGCCGCGCTGGCCGTTGGAGTTGATCAGCACCACCTGGTGGCCCGGGGTGTGGCCCGGCGCGGGCGCGATGGAGATCTCGTCGCTGATGGTGTGCTCAGGCTCTTCCAGGATCTGCTGGAGGCGCAAGCGGCGCAGCGGCATCACCTGGCGGTCGATGTACGGATACATCTGCCGGCCCTGCTCCGACGTGAAGTAGTCGTAGTCCGGCCGCGACATGACGTAGCGGGCGCGGCGGAAGTTGGGCGCCGGCATGCCGCCGGAGTACCGCAGGTTCCAGCCCACGTGGTCGCCGTGCAGGTGCGTGTGGATGATGTAGTTCACCGAGTCGCTGGGGCCGACGTTGGTGTTGTTCACGCCCACGTTGGATTCCAGGTGCGGCCGGAGCTCCTCGTACAGGTTGCCGGTGACGTTGCCCCGGTCGGGGTGCGGGCCGGGGCCCATGCCGGTGTCCACCAGAATGACATGCTCGGAGGTGTTGAGAAGGAACACGCCGTAATAAAGCTGGAGCTGTCCGTTCTCCAGGGTGTCCTGGTAGTCCGCCCAGGCGGAATCGGGGACATCGGGGAACATCGCCGACGGCTCACGTGGCGGCGGGACCATGTCGATTACGGCGGTAACTTTTACGTTGCCGATGGTTGCTTGTTCTGCCATTGGGAAATTCCTCCTGAGTACGCTGCAAATGGCGCTTGCGGCCTATTCGTCAACTTCAAATGTGACCAATGAGAAGAGGTCATAGTCGGCCAATGCTTCCCGGCCTCCCAGACCAATCAGTTCAATTACAACGCCGATGCCGGCGGTGGAGCCGCCGGCTTTTTCGATCAGCTTCGCCGCCGCCTGCAGGCTGCCGCCTGTGGCGACCAGGTCATCGATGATCAGGACGCGGGCCCCCGCCTGCACATCCTCAGCGTGGACTTCCAACGCGGCCTGACCATATTCCAGGCTGTACTCGTAGGACAGGGTCGCCCCCGGAAGCTTGCCGGCCTTGCGCAGCAGGATCAGCGGTAGACCCATCCGAGTCGCCATCGGCGCGGCAAAGATAAAGCCGCGGGAATCCACGGCGGCAAGACAGTCAGGGTTCGCCCGTTGCGCCGACTCCACCATGCGGTCGACGGTTTCCTCGAAGACACCCGGGTCCAGCAGCAGCGACGTGATGTCCTTGAACTGCACCCCGTGTATGGGGAAGTCGGGGACGTTCCGGATATGTTCGGCGAGGTCGATAGGCATGGCATTGACGCCAGTAACCGTCGCTGCGTTTAAGCGGCGCGCAACGAGGCGAAAAATAGTCTATTAGCAGCCGATGGTACAGTCAACCGCCGCATTGGGCCGGCTAATCTTCAGGTTGGAGGCGGCCCAATTGCGCCTCCAGTTCCTGTATGCGCGCCAAGGCGGCGTCCCGCTGGACAATCGCCGCGTCTCGCTGCGCCTTGACTTCGGTCAACTCCGGCAGATATTCGCCAGTGTTCGGATCCCAAAACCTGAGCGTCTCCTCATACCAATGCAACTCAAGGTCGAGCGCGGTGCTGTATCCGCGGATCACGCCATCCGCTCCAGAGGTAACCGGAATCGGCTCGTACGCGTCGCCAACCAGCCGGTCACCGGCCAGCGCCGTGTCGTGGTAACGCCCGCCGGTATGGTCGAACCGCCAGTATTCCGCCACGCCATAGCCGGCGTAGATTTCCCGCTTGTCGATGTAGTCCCGTCTTCCGGTGCTCTTGGACGCAACCTCCAGCACGAAGTCGGGCGGCTTGCCGATTTCGCTGATGGCGTAGCCGTTGCTTTCTGTGACTTCCTCCGGGGGAACCTCCAGGTCCAGGGCCACCATACAGTCAGGTTTGGGGGCATTGGGAATATCGCTTGGAGAGTAGCAGAGGTAGCCCTCGCCGCCGACGAACACGTCGGGCCGAGCGCTGAAATGGTCCTCAAGGATCACATAGGCACGGCTGATGTAAGGGAATTGTTCCTGCATGTCCGGCGAAACTGGAGGGTCGGGCAGCCAGGTCAGGCGCGAGGGCTGACTTTCGGAACCGATCTGTGCAGTGGGTTTGGTTGCCATGATGGGCCTCTCGGCGCGACAAATCACACGGTGGAGACTGGCAAGATTGTAGCACTGGTTGGCCGCTATTCCGAAACCACGCTTGTCAGGTGTTGGATGCTGATCACCCTTCGACCCGCGCCCAATCGAATGGCCACCAGGTCGATGCGCCATTCCGGATCCGCATCGGCTTCCTCATGACGCGACAGAAAGTCCTGGGCAGCCAGGATAAGATGCCGGGCCTTGGCCGGCGTCAGCGACTCTTCAGGCGAGCCGTAGGCGCCGCTCCAGCGCGTGCGAACCTCGACAAAAACCCATTCCAGACCATCGCGGGCGACCAGGTCAATCTCGCCCCACCGGCAGCGATAGCTGGTCGCAACGAGGCGGTACCCCTTGGCCTCAAGGTGATGCCGCGCCAACTCCTCGCCGATGGCGCCAATCCGCCGCGAGGAAAGCGCGGATTCTTCCAGAGGATCATCGGGTGTCGGCATCTGATAGCAGCCGCCCCTGTCGCAGCGGGCTGAAGGACCTGCGGTGTATCGGCGACGGTCCCAACTCGGCAAGACAGCGCAAGTGTTTGGCCGTCGCATACCCCTTGTGCCCGGCAAACCCGTAGCCCGGGTAGCAGCCCTCTGCCCGAACCATCAACTCATCGCGGGCCACCTTCGCCAGGATGCTGGCGGCCGCTATCGACAGCGACTTCCCATCACCCTTGACCACGGTCCGATGCGGCAGCGGGCACTCCTTGATCGGCACCCAGTCCATCAGCAGGGCGTGGGGCGCCGGCCGCAGACGGTCCACCGCCGCCAGCATCGCCCTGATCACGGCGTGGCCGATGCCGATGTGATCGATGATCTCGGGTGAGATCAGTTCCACCACGCAGGCCAGGGAGTTCTCCCGTATCAGGGCTGCGGCCTCCTCTCGTCGCCGCTCCGACAGTCGCTTGCTGTCGTCAATCGCCGCCAGCCACGGCTCATCGCCCGTCAGGTCCGGAGGCAGGATTACGGCGGCTGCCGCCACCGGCCCGGCCAGCGGTCCGCGCCCGGCCTCGTCCACGCCGGCGATCAGGCGATGGCCCTGGGCGCGAAAATCCGCTTCCAGGGAAAGGTCAGGCATTGACCAGCGCAGCGCCAGTAACCGTGCCGCGCTCGGCCGCCTGCGCACCCGCGATAGGACCACCACCCAGCACCGTGTCGCCACGGTAGAACACCGCCGCCTGTCCCGGGGTGATCGCCCGTTGTGGTTCCCGGAACCGAACCAGCGCACCGTCATCTACGGCAGTCACCGTCGCCGCAGCCTCCGCGAACTTGTACCGTATCTTGACCGTCACCTCAACCAGCCCGGTCAGAGGAACACCGGATACCCAGGACACCGGATCGGCGTACAGCGTGTCCTCGTACAGGTCAGTTTCGGAGCCGACCACCACCTGGCGCGTATCCGGCTCCAGGCGGATCACGAAACGCGGCGGGCCGCCGGAGAGACCCAGGCCGCGGCGCTGGCCCACCGTGAAGTACTGGATGCCCTCGTGCTGTCCCAGCACGTTGCCGTTGGCGTCCACGATGTCGCCCGGCCGCTCATCGGTGCGCTCGCGCAGGAACTCACGGTAATCGCCGGTGGGAATGAAGCAGATATCCTGGCTGTCCGGCTTGTCTGCGTTGGGGAACCCGGCCTCCTCAGCCAGCCGTCGTATCTCCGCCTTCGGGTAGTGACCCACGGGCATCAGCGTTCCCGCCAACTGCTCCTGCCGCATGCCGAACAGCACGTAGGACTGGTCCTTGTCCGCGTCAACGCCGCGCCGCAGCGCCCACCCGCCGGCTTCGTCGGCCTCGATGCGGGCGTAGTGGCCGGTGGCGACGTGGGACGCCTGCAGCATCTTCGCCCGTTGTGCCAGGAAGCTGAACTTGATCTTGTCGTTGCAGGCGATGCACGGGTGCGGCGTCCGTCCGCTCTCATACTCCCGTCGGAAATAGTCGATGACGAAGGCGCGGAACTCCCGCTGCACGTTCAACACGTAGTGGGGAACTCCCAGGATGCGGCACACCGCCCGGGCATCCTCCACGTCGTCCAGCGTGCAGCAACCCCGGTAGTACTCCGGCAGGTCCGCCTGGTCGATGTCGTACAGCTTCATCGTCACGCCGATGACATCGTAGCCCTGCCGGTGCAGCAGCAGCGCTGCCACCGAGGAGTCAACGCCGCCGCTCATGGCGACGACGACGCGGTTGGAAATGGTATGTCCGACAGCGACGCTCATGCTTCAATTGTCACCGGAGGCTAGCCAATCGTCAAACGTCATGCCTTCCGTGTACTCGTGCGGCAGAAGGTCCCACAACACTGTCATCAGGAACTTCGCGTCCGTCAGCGCTAACTCTGTGTCCACCCGGTCCAGATTGATTTCATAAAAATTACCGTGCAGTACTTCGGCGTACATCAGAGACCGCCTGATGGCTTCGGGGTTAACGGATTCGTCGGCGATCTGGCGAATGACGGCGCGGATTTCGTCATGGCCGAAATGGTTCCATCCCCGATGGGTCGCCACCGCTTTGGCCAGTTGAGACACGGCTCCCCAGCCCTTTTCTCCGGCCTGACAGAGATCGTCCTCGGCCAAATACGCAGGCCATTTGGACCAATATTCCCTAGCCTTCGGGAGGTGCTTGCGAATGCGGGCATCCCGGCGGGTTGGCGTTTCACGACGGACTCGGGGCGGCATGGTTATCCTTCCCTCTCAACCCAT
Organism: Dehalococcoidia bacterium; assembly: GCA_022827095.1. Lineage (GTDB taxonomy): Bacteria > Chloroflexota > Dehalococcoidia > Lucifugimonadales > UBA3495 > Bin87. The sequence goes on along the minus strand of JAJDTP010000019.1, from coordinate 2,974 downwards.
TCGGCGAAACCCACCCCGCCCGTGTACTCGTCGGGCAGCAGGTCCCAGAGGATATCCAGGAGCGGGCGGGCATCGGCCAATGCGAACACGGCTTCGTCAGCAGTCATATACACTTCGTAAAAGTTGCCGTGCAGCCTTTCCGCCGCACCCTTGCCGCGGTAGATGTGCTCCGCCTGCTCGGGCAGTTCCCCGGCCACGGCGGCGATTGCTTCCAGAACTGCTACATGGTCGTAGTGGTCCCAGCCGCGCAGCGTAGCCACTGCTTTGGTCAATTGGGAGACGGAGCTCCAACCCTTTTCGCCGGATTGGCAGACGTCCCGTTGGGACAATTCCAGAGATGCGTTGATCCAATATTCCCTGGCCTGGGCCAGATGTTTGTGGATGCGGGCATCCCGGCGGGTTGGCGTTTCGCGGTGGGTTCGGGGCGGCATGGTTATTCCTCAGATTCGAACCATTCGGCAAAAGAAGCGCCTCCCGTGTACTCGTCGGGAAGTTCGGCCCAAAGCGCCTCGATCAGAAGGGTCGTGTCATTCAGCGCCAGCTCCGTCTGGTACCGGTCCAGGAACACCTCGTAAAAGTTCCCGTGCAATACGTCCGCAGACGTCAAACCCCGGCTGATCGCTTCTCTGCGCTCGTCCCTCTCCTCTGCCAGTTCGCGAATGACTTCCCTGAGCCTGTCGTGGTCAGAGTGCTGCCAACCGCGATGCGTGGCCACTGCCTTGGTCAACTGGGCCACGGCTCCCCATGCCTTTTCTCCGGCCTGGCACAAATCGCCTTCAGCCAGGTACGAGGGCCATTTCGACCAGTACTCCCGCGCCTTGGGTAGATGTTTCCTTATAGCGGCATCCCGCCGTTCGGGAGATTGTCGCCGTGTTCGGGGTGGCATGATACGTTCCGCATAAATGTCTGCTTGCGGCAGGTATGTCGGTAGTATAGCATCGGCCCCGTTCACCCCTACCTGACACTCCAGACAGCCATCACGGAGGCACCCCATGCCCGTCACCTTTGGATGCTCCCTCCCCAGCCGTGGGGCCATGGCCTCTCCCGACAACCTGCGCAGCCTCGCCCAGCGCGCCGAGGACCTGTCCTTCGACCACGTCTGGGTCAGCGACCACATCATCATCCCTCACGAGGTCTCGTCCTTCTACCCCTACGCCGCCGACGGCGTGGCGCCTTTCCAGCGGGAAAACACCTACTTCGAACCCCTGGCCGCCCTGAACTTCCTGGCCGGCTGCACCACCCACGTCAAATTGGGCACCCACGTGCTCATCCTCCCCTACCGCAACCCGGTGCTCACCGCCAAGATCCTGGCCACCCTGGACGTGCTCAGCGGCGGCCGTCTGATCCTGGGCGCCGGCGTCGGCTGGATGGAGGAGGAGTTCCAGGCCATGGGTCTCGACACCTACGCCCAGCGCGGCCAGGTCACCGACGAGTACATCCAGATCTTCAAGGAACTCTGGACCTCGGACAACCCCGAGTTCCACGGCGAGCACTACGACATCAGTGGCGCCGGCTTCCTGCCCAAGCCGGTGCAGAAACCCCATCCGCCCATTTGGATCGGCGGGCATACCAACCCGGCCATCCGCCGCGCCGCTACCCTGGGCGACGGCTGGATGCCCATCGGCCTGCGTCCCCCCGCGATACTGGAGCCGGAGGAACTGTCCGGCCTCATCGCCCGCTTGCGCCGCCTGACGGTACAGGCAGGGCGCGACGAGAACGCCGTTGACCTGACCTTCAGCACCGACGTCCGTTTCAACAACGCCGCTGACGGCTCCCGCCCGTGGATGAATGGCCGCCCGGAGCAGATTGCCGCCGACCTACGCCAGTACATGGACCTGGGCGTCTCCAACTTCATCATCGGCTTCCCGGCAGGCGACAGCGTGGCGTCGCTCCAGGAAAACATGGAGCAGTTCTCCCGCGAGGTGGTTCCCCTCATCCCGCAGGACTAACCAGGAGTTTTCAGCACGGAGCGCACAGAGGACACAGAGACAAAGAAAAACTCTGTGTCCTCTGTGGCCTCTGTGGTTAATTTTTTCGGAGGCAGGAACGATGTTAGTGCGAACAGGCCCCAGAACTTGGCCTCGATCCGGGGAGTGATACCGGGAAGCAGACGATATGTTAATGCCTCAGACTCGTTTGCCATCCGTAGGCGTTCTACTGCTGGTATCGTTGCTGGCGGGGCTGAACCTGCCGCTGATATTCGTCGGCTTCACCGGCATGGACCAATACGGCTTCTTCTCACTGGGGTTGGCGGCGGGATGGCCTTTGATTCTGGCTGCTGCCGCCAACGTCGCGTTATCCCTGCTGGCCTATGCCTCATACCGCGCCATTAGCGAACTACGGCCTGACACCGGCTTCGCCGCCCGGCTCTACGAGATACAAGGCGGCTTGAGGCGTTACGCGCTGTTGTTCGGCCCCCCGGTGGCTCTGGCCATGCTTCCTTCCCTGTTACTGACCAGTTACGGCACGAAGCCTTATTTCATCTTTATCGGCGTTGGGACGGCTGGCTTCCTGGCTATCGCCGCCGCTTTGAAAGACGGGGAGGTCCGGCTGCATCCCGAAATAGCGCGATACTGGTTTATCAGCGGCGCCATTGCTCTTTTGCTGCTGCTGGCAGTATGGATAGCCGGGATGCTGGTTCTGCATTATGTCAGTCAGATAGCGCCCACTGGCAATTTCCTCTGGTCATGGGATTTTTCCTGGGACAGTCTGGGATACCCGCCGGAGCAGTTCGACCAGCGCCAGCGTACAGCTTTCCTTGCCTTTACTGCCGCTGGGGCCGGTTGCATGACCTTGATTCCAATCGGGCTGTTCCTGGGTCCTTTATCGCGCCGGGCCAGCGCCACAGCAATGCAGGATGAGGCGCCGCAAGTCCGGCAGGGCCAACCGGCAGTCCCAGAACCACCGCCGCCGCAGCCCTGGCCAGCGCCGGAAAACCTGGATGGGGAGTCACACGCGGACTGGGCCGAGGCAG
>JAJDTP010000004.1 GCA_022827095.1 Dehalococcoidia bacterium | reverse complement strand
CTGCGGCTGCCACCCCGAAAACCTGGACCTGCGCCGCGAACCTTCCGCCATCGAGCTGTCCCCCCTCTGGAAACGCGCCCTGGAACTCACCTTCCGCGTCAAACTCCCCGACACCATCCCCGTCCGGGGCCCGGCCTAGCCTGCTTGTCATTGCGAGCGCAGCAGCGTCACCCCGCACTTGATGCGGGGGCGGCAATCCCGCGGCCGCCATGGCTGTCATTGCCAGCGCAGCATGGCAATCTCGTCACCTACGGCACCCGCTCAACATCGGATGAGCAGGTGCCGGATTGAGCCTGTCGCCGGTCAAGCCCAAACTGGCATCATCCCGTCCATCCCGTTCATCCTGTTTATCCCGGTAAAACGTCCCCTTGTTCTTGAAGCTGGGTACGCGCCCGCCGCCGCTTTCGTTGACGCTCCAAATGCCACCCAATATAATGCCGGCTGGGCTAATTCGCGCTGCCCGAACGCCGTATCAGGCGAACCGCTCAAGGAGTCTCCAGAATGACCACCGAAGTTTACGAATCGGTTTTGCACCCGCAATCCCTGGTTGCGGAGCTGAAGAAAAACAGCGTCTCGCACGTCGTTTGGCTGCCCGACAGCGAGACCAATTTCCTCTACAACATGATGATGGAGGAACCCACCCTGGACCTGATCCCGGTGTGCCGCGAGGGTGAGACCATGGCCGTCGCCGCAGGACTGTGGGTCGGCGGCGCCAACCCCGTGGTGCTCATCCAGAACACAGGCGTCTTCGAGGCCGGCGACTCCATTCGCGGCCTGTGCCTGGACCTCAACCAGCCCCTGGTCATGCTGGTCGGCTATCGCGGCTGGACCCGCCGCGGCCCCACCCCGGACTCCGCCGGACGGTTCATCGAGCACATCCTCCACGCGTGGGGCATCAACTACTACCTCGTGGAAACTGACGACGACGCCGACCGCATCAGCATTGCATTCGAGGAATCCCAACGCCTCAACCGGCCTGTGGCAGTTCTCATCGGCACCGAGTTCGGCGCCTAGCCATCCGACGCCATCAACCGCGCCGCGGGCAATCCTCGCGCGCCATCCCAGGAGCAAGTCCCATGATCAACAACACCGATGCCGTGCGCGTCATCGACAGCAACCGCGAAGACGCCGTCGTCGTCCCCACCATGAACGCCGGCAACGTCCGCTTTGGCCTGCCCTCCGTCACCACCAACCAGAACCTGGACCTCCCGATCTCCGGCGCCATGGGCAAGGCCAGCAACGTCGGCCTCGGCATCGCCCTGGCCCAGCCCGGTCGCAAGGTCATGGTGCTGGACGGCGACGGCAGCCTGCTGATGAACCTGGGCGCGCTGGTCACCACCTCCACCAAGGCCCCGAAGAACTTCTACCACTTCCTCTTCAACAACGGCGTTTACGCCGTCACTGGCGGGCAGCCCATCCCCGGCTCCGACGGCGTGACCAACTGGGAGGAAATCGCCCGGGGCGCCGGCTACGCGGCCGTGTTCTCCTTCGACAACCTGGAGGACTTCACCACCGGCATCAGCGAAGTGCTGGCCGCCGAGGGTCCGGTATTCATCCACCTGGCCGTGGAGCCCGAGATCGAGAACACGCCGGTGCAGTTCCGCACCCGCGCCTCCCGCACCGCGCAGCAGGCTTACGAGGAAGTCACCGCCGCCCTAGCCGGCGACAACTAGGCCGACGCCCACGCCGCCCGCCGATGGAGCATAACCGCGGTTCGGGCCGCCGGCCCGAGTTGCCGGAGACCATCACGGCGGGCGGCGTCACCAGATGGCTGACCAGGCACCTGAGGGAATTCTCTGATCGTGACGTTACAGCCAGCAGGATTCAGCACGCCCTAGACAATTGGGTGGCCCGGGGCATTTGTAGAGATGGGTTAGGTCGCCGCGAAGCGATAACCTATTGGGGATTCGTTCCCGGCCGAGAAGAGATGTTGCGGATTGTGGTGTCGCTGGATGACCAGGAAATTGTAACGGCCCACTTCGACGAGTTCGCAGCCGCACGGGTCGAAGACGAAGGCCGCGCCTGGTTCCAACGGCGTTGCAGAGACCTGGAGGTGCGAGATGCAGGTTAAGTATTACCCCGAAGACGATGTGTTGATCCTGACCGCCTCCCATGGGGGGGGCAGTGGCGGCGCTTTGCGGGATAACTTTTGCGTCATCTTCACGTTTGAGGATGTGGGATCCGAGAACGTTACGCAAGTGCGCATACTGTATGTTACGGACTTTCTCCCCCTCGACCCGGAGCGCGGCTACGACGCCGACACCGACACGCTGACGCTGGGCGACAAGCCGGACGCGGATGCTGATTACCGCGTAGTGGACAACGGCGACTTCGTGAGTTACCGGCAGTGGTTTGACGACGGGAGCGAATGGGACATCGTGGCAGTGGACCTGCGCCAGGCGTCCCAATATCTGGCGCCGGCGCTGGCCGCTCGGTCGCAGCCGGAGACCGTCAGCGCCTGACCAGCCAACCGGGCCAGCCCATGCCCAAGTTTCGCCCTTTCAGCATCTTTGGCCGCCTTTTCGCTTCGGCCGTGATGGTGGCCGGCTTCTACCTGCTGTGGCTGGGCTTCGTGGAGGGCAACGCGCTCAAGGCAGTTCCCGGCGCCGTGCTCATCCCGGCGGGCCTGTACCTGATGGTGTCCCAACGCCGCACCGAGGCCCGCCGCGACGCGGAGCGGGAAGCCAATATTGACGATTAAGCGGCCATTCCATCCCCAATCGACCAAAATCCTGTTTATCCTGTTCATCCATGTAAATAAATCATGATCCCCTCTCGCGAAGTCGCCCGCGCCATCAACTACCACCGCCAAGATGCGCTGGTGGTGTCGACCTCGGCCGCCCTGCGCGACTGGCACAATGTGTCCGACCGGCGCGACCTGGACATCGACCTCACCGACTGCATGGACCGCGCGCCGGCCGTGGGCCTCGGGCTGTCCATGGCCCAACCCAACCGTCGCATCCTGGTGCTGGACTGTGATGCCACCCTGCGCACCGACCTGGCCAGCCTGGCCACCATCGGCGAGGCGTCGCCGGCAAACTTCGTCCACTTCGTCCTGGAGGACGCCGACCACACTTCCACCGACGGGATGCCCATTCGCGGGCTGGACCGTGTGGATTTCGAGGGTATGGCCCGCAGCGCCGGCTACGCCCACGCCTGCCGTTTCGACAACCTGGAAGAGTTCCTGATCGGTTTGGAGGACATCATGGCTCGCACCGGGCCGGTGCTGGTGGCCGTGAAGGTGATGCCCGAGCCGGAACCGTCGGCCTTCCCCGAGCGGTCCATGGCCGACGGCTGGGCCGAAGTGCGCCGCGCGCTCAGCGACGAAGCCTAGTCGTCTGCGTCCTCATCCTCGGCCGGTCGCACCACGATCTGGCGGGCCACATTGTAGCCGATGGAGATGCGGTCCACCTCAGTCTCCACCTGCATGACGCCCAGGTAAGGCATGCCCTCCAGGAGGGTGATGCGGCGGTCGGGAACCAGCTGCGCGCCGCCCAGGAACTTCAGCAACTCCGAATCCTCTTCCGGGACCCGATCCACCACGTAGGCCGTGCCGATGGAGGCGTTGTCCAGGGTTACCGCCCCAGGTGACGGTGTCGTCGGCCCGCTGCCCGGTATCGGCCAGCCGAAGGGCGAATGGGTCGGATTGCCCAATCGCTCCTTGAGCTTGGCCTCCATCGCGTCGGACATGCCGTGCTCCAGCTGGTGCGCCTCGATGTGGGCCTCGTGCAGCTCCATCCCCAGAAGACTCACCACGAGCCACTCCGCCAGCCGGTGGCGGCGGGCGATGTTCTCACCTTCCTTCTTGCCGCGCGACGTCATTCGGATGCGCTTGTCGTTGCCGATGTCCACCAGGCCCTGCTTCTGCATCCGCCGCAGCATTCCGGCAACCGATGGGACGGAAGTCCCCAAGCCTTCCGTGGGCGGCAACTGCCTCAGCGCCTCCGTCAGCTGTGTCAGCGTCGGGGTCTCCGAGTCCTCCCACATCTTGTACAGCGACAGCAGGTAGTTTTCGGTGACCGGCGACAAGCGTTCCGGTGTGTCATGCCCTTCGGTTTGCGCCCTGGGCTCGGTGGCGGTTCTACGTGATCGCGGCACTACCCCTCCCTCCGGGGACAGATCAGGATGTGCCGCGATTATACCCCATCGGCCGGTTGCCGCCGTCCGGGCCGTCGTGGCGGCGTTTGGTCCCGCCATTGACCACGTCGGCCCATCAGCAGGCCGTAGTTCTCGCCGACATATTGGTCCACGTGGTCGGACGTGTGCGCCGAGATGTCGATGCCAACCTCGGCCATGACGCGCACCGCGAGTGGATGCACGCCGCGCGGGTTGGTACCGGCGCTGTCCACTGAATCCGTTGGCCTCCCAGGTGAACCAGCCATCCGTGGGCCATCTGCGAGCGCGCCTGATTGCCGGTACAGATCACCAGCATCCGGAACGGGCGGCATTCGTCGGCGGACGAACGGTTCGTCATGACGGGACGCTACAGGAGATCCGGCAGTTCCCGCAGGTCGCAGATCTCGTGGTCGGGCTTGATGCTCGTATCGTTGGCTGCGCCGTCGCGGTTCAGCCATACGCTGCGGATGCCGATTCCGTTGGCGCCGCGCACATCGCTCTGCAACGAATCTCCCACGTGGACCACCTGCGAAGGGTCGCATCCGCTCCTGTCCAGGGCCAGCTCGAAGATCCGCCGGTCGGGCTTGGCGATGCCGCACTCCACGGCCAGCAGCACGAAGTTGAAAACGTCGCCGAAGCCGACCCGTTCCGGGTAGGTGTTGCCGTTGGACACCAGGCCGAGTTGGTAGCGGCCCTTGAGGTCGTTGAGCAAGTCGGGAACGCCGGGAAACGGCCGGGTGGCCGCGAACCGGGCCGCGGTGTAGACCTCGTAAAGCCGCTGGGCGCCGTCATCACTGGGGTGGCCGACCTCCGCCAGCGTCCGCGCCAGGGCCTCGTGGCGGATTACCTCCACCGAGGTCGTGGTCTCGCCAAGCTCATCGGCGACAACCTCCCGGATCTCGGCCATGCGCGCCACGGTGAGCGCATCGGCCGCCGGATTGCCCACCATGCGGCGCAGCTCAACCAGCGTCACCTCCAGCGCCTGCAACATGGCGGAGCGGAAGTCCCAAAGGGTGTCGTCCCCGTCGAAGAAGATTGCTTTGATGTGGTTCAAATCGAGGCTCCCTAAGGATGACACATCTATTTCGACGCGTTGTGCGCTTCGACGAGCAGCACGATATTGGTCGCCGCCAGATGCAAACAGTACGCAGCCAGATAGTCGAGCACCTCCACCACATCGGCCCCTTGACCATGCCCACCGCGACCGCCCCGGTTTCGTACGGTCGGCAGACCACTCTCCAATGTGGAACGCAACGCGGTGAAATGGCTTTGCATCTCTGCCGGTATCAACCCGTTGTCAAACAGCACCTTGAGCAGGTTTTGCGCCGTAGCCTTCTCGCGGACGTAAGCCCATCCCTGTTGATCACAAATGGCCTTCATCGTGCTTTCGAAAGCGTTCTGGGCGTTGACGATAGCGTCTTTGTGGTTTCCCTTGCGGAAGTGCTCGTGGGCTTGCATGAACTCCTGTAGGGGACCCTCAAACTGGGCGTCGTAAAGCAACGATATGGCAGGCTCGACGGTTTCGATATGCAGATACTGGGACTCTACCGAGATGATCTGGCCACCTTGAAACTGATAGCCGATCGCGTGCTCGCGGAAACGGTGGTTCAACTCGTCGATCGCATCGTCCGGCGATTGCTGGCCCAACAGCAAATAATCGCGCAGTTGCAAATTGACGAAGGCCAACTCGATTAGGCTGAGGACTTCGTCGACGTCGTCGGAATTCAGTAGAAAATTCCCGCAGGATACGTAATGATCTTGGCTGTTAGGCCACAGGTAGAACACACCCATCTCCCTGGTTAGGGTAGCGTGCAAGGTGCGCCAATAGTTTTGCGTCCTATGGAAGTGATCACCCCCTACGGCATTTGCTGGATGTCCGATTGTGCTGTCTAGGATGTGGGCAACCTGAATCCTGAACGCTTCTGGCATTGTGTCTTGGCGAAATACTACTGGCTTACCGGATTGTTCAGCCTTTCGCTTACGCTTGGCAAAAGTTTCGTATACGGCCACGGTCGTCCCCTATGAGTTTTCGGCCTGAGCCTGTTGGCTGTTATGTTGACGGAATCATTATAAGCGAGGTTTCGGATGCCCACCTGCAGATCCTCAGGCTCACAGGGCTAGCCCATCGCTCCTAAACCAAAAACGCCGCCCCAGCCGGGCGGCATCGCCAATCTGCGGTTGTAGCCCCTCCTACCCGTGCGCTTCGCTCAGCTCCGCGAGGTAGGCCGGACCGTCGAAGAAGGCGCGGCCGTCGATGAACGGCAGCAGCCGGTGGCCTTCGCGGAGGATGATCCGGACCCGAGCGCCGGTCTCGACGTTCTCCACGTGGGACTTCATCACCTGGACGCGGCCTCCTGATGGCAGGGCCACCGCGTACATGTGGAAAGCGCCCAGGAACTCCCGGCCCGTGACCACGCAGTCACTCTCGGCATCCGGGATAATGTCCATGCAGTCGGGGCGCACCATAACCTGCAGGACCCTGTGCTCCGGCCAAGGGGAAGGCCAGAACGCCGGCCAGGGCATGCTGCCCACCTCGCAGGCCAAGTGATCGCCCTCCTGCCACGCCGGCAGAAAGTCAGCGGTGCCGAAGAACTCGGCGGTAAAGCGATTGTCCGGGCTGTGGAATATCGACTCCGGCGAGCCCAGCTGTTCGATCCTCCCCGCGTTCATCACCACGACACGGTCGCCCAACTGCATGGCCTCTTCCTGGTCGTGGGTCACGCAGACCACGGTGGCGCCGCGCTCGCGCAATATGGCCCGCACCTCGGTGCGCAGCTGTTCCCGCAGGCCGCGGTCAAGGCTGGAGAAAGGCTCGTCCATCAGGATCAGGTCCGGCTCCGGAGCCAGGGCGCGGGCCAGCGCCACGCGTTGCTGCTGTCCACCGGAGAGCTGGTGCGGATACCGATCGTCGTAACCCTCCAGGTCAACCATCCGCAACGCCGACGCGACCTGCTCCTTGCGATGCCGAGCCCGACCCAGCCCGAAGGCGATGTTCTGAGCGACGGTCAAGTGGGGGAACAGCGCGCCTTCCTGGAACACCATGCCGACGCGGCGCTTCTCCGGACTCTCGTTCACGCCCGGCCCGTACACGATGCGCCCGCCGATCTCGATGGTTCCGCCGTCGGGCACGTCAAAACCGGCGATCAGGCGCAGCGTGGTGGTTTTGCCGCAGCCGCTGGGGCCCAGCAGGCAGAGGATCTCGCCGGATTCAACGTCAAGGTCGACGTTGGCGACGGCTTGCGTCTCCCGAAAGGATTTCCACAAGCCCGACAGCCGCAGGGCCTTGTGCTCGGTAATCGTTTCGCTGACTGCTGCCTGCGCGTGGTGATTAGATTGGGCGAAGGGCATTTTCAGGCCATATCACAACGAAAAATGAAGGCGGATTGAACGCGGCCGTCAGTGTACCGGCCACCATATCCGCTGTCAATATTTTCCGTATCCGCGATATGGCGCGTTTCATCGCCGGATGCGCCCGAAGGCAACTTCCGGAGGCCGACCCGGACAACCAGCGGCCGGGCTCCAAGTTCCAGATTTCAATGCCGCGACGGGCGTAGGCAACCCAAATGGCGCGTGTTGAGAGGAAATTGCCGGTCCGCGGCAGGACAGATTCGCAACCTACAGATTCAACACATTTTCCGTTGCGTATATCATTGACAATAGATTACGTGTGCACTAAACTAATCATCGCATACGGACGCAATTCAATGAACGCCATCTTGAAAACCGGAACTGACGTGGGACTAACAGAGACTCATGCGCCGAACCGCTCGACTGCGGCGCCCCCGTTGAATGCCGGGGACCCCAGCCCGTCGCCGCATGGCCCGAGCTCCAACATGAAAAGCGGGACGTTACTTTAGCGGCAGTAACGCCCCGTTTTCTGCCCCTCGCATGGGCAACTGGCCCTGTCGGACCCCTCCTCCCGGCAGGGCCAGTATATCATTGATGACTGCCGGCTTGGTCAGTTCGCCTTTTTGGCGTACTCCAGATGGCCGAAGACGCCGGTGATGCTGCCGAAGACGTACTCGGCCACCTCCTCGGGGTTCACCACCAGCGTGGAGCGGATGTTGACGACGGGAATGGTTCGGTACTCGTCGTAGATGTCGTCGCCCATCACCTGGGCCAGCCGTTCCCGTTCATCGGTGTTCGTTTCCTCCAGCAGCCGGTGATAAGTGTCGTCGTAGAGTTGATCCTCGATGTAGGCCACCCCGCCACCGGGTATTCCGGTGTCCGGATTGATATCCCCCGTGTAGTAGTAGATGCGGGCGTTGGCGGTGATGGGGCGCAGGGTCTGGCGCACCGGCAGGACGAAGTGGGCGTCGTGCCGGTCGCGGAAGGCGTCCAGGGCGCGGGCGAATTCCACCTCCACCAGCTTGACGTCTATGCCGATGTCTTCAAAGGACTGGGCCACCGTCTGCGACACCTCGATGGTTTCCGGCAATCCGGGCAGGCTGCTCTGCCAGACCTCCACGCTGAAGCGGTTCTGGCCGTTGTCGCCGGGGTAGCCGGCCTGGTCCAGCAGTTGCTTGGCCAGATCGGGATCGTAGCCGTACTTCTCGTCAAACTCGTCCTCCCACCGGGGGTTCCAACCCTCGAGGGAGTCGTGGAAGATGGTGTTGTACATGGGCTCGCCGCGGCCCTTGAACAGCTCGTTGATGATCTGCTCCCGGTCGATGGCGCGGTTCATGGCTTCCCGCACCAGGTTGCCCGTTTCGCCGGGGGCAGCCCAGGGCTCGGTGTCGGGGTTCCAGTTGACCTCGCTCACGTAGTACTGTCCGAAGGGGATGATGGTGAGGCCCACGGTGGGCAGGGGGCTTTCCAGGATCTCCATGCCCTCGTCGATGGCCTGCTGGTGCAGCACCTTGGGCACGTCCACCATGTTGGCTTCGCCGGTGAGCAGCAGGGCCAGCCGGGTCAGGTCCTCCGGGGTGGTGGTGATGCGCATGTGCTTGAACTCGGGGTTGACGCGCCAGTGGTCGAATGGCACGGCCTCGTACTCGGTGTATTCCTTCAGCTTGCGCTCCACGAACTGGTAGCCACCCGTTCCGGCGGGGCCGCTCTCGAACATGACGTCGCCTTCCTTCTCGTACTGCGCCGAGCTGCGCACCGCCATGCAGCCGATCTGCAGGATGTTGAAGTACCAGGAGGCCACGTCCACCTGGGGGCGGGCCAGCGACATCTTGAAGGTGTAATCGTCGATCACCTCCATGTCGCCGTTTTCGATCATGCCGGTCATGGAGTCGGCGCCCATGAACCGGCTCAGGGTGGCCTTGCAGCCGGCCAACGGGTCGGACATCTGCTGGTCGGCGGTGAAGATCACGTCCTTCACCGTGAACTCCCCCTGGTCGAAGTGGAACTGCACGCCCTCCTGCAGGTAGAAGGTGTACTCGCTGGCGTCGGCGCTGATTTCCCAGTCCCGCGCCAGTTGCGGATAGATCTCGGACACGCCCGTTTCCGGCGACATGGTGGTCAGGTTCTCCCACATGGGGCGGAAGACCAGGTGGCCGCTGCTGGTGGCGAGCCAGGGATAGTAAGTGTCCTGGGGCAGCGGGGTCACCGCCAGGTGGAGCATGGCCTCGCTTTCGGTCATGGCGGGCACTGCGGTTGCTTCGGGGACTGCGGTAGCGGCAACGCTGGCAGGCGCCGCGGTGGCCGGGGCGGGCGCGGCGCTCTCCCCGGCAGGAGCGGCCGATTCGCCGCACGCCCACACCGCAAGCAGGGCCAGTGACAACAGGAGCATTGGCATTAGGCGCAACGGTTTAGCTATACGATGAACGGACATGGCCACACCTCCGTGGTTCGTCGCCTGATCACGCAACACGCGTTCGCTATTGTTACGCAAAACGTTATCAAATCTCATTTATAGTGTCAATATACGTTATCATAATTCGCAATTGTGAATTATTGCACAACGAAAACGGGACGGAATTACGCATTCCGTCCCGAACCGGTCAGCGGACGTTGCAGTGCGACTACTTCGCGGCTTTGGCGTACTCCAGGTGGCCGAAGACGCCGGTCAGGCTGCCGAAGACGTACTCGCTCACTTCCTCCGGGTTTATGACCAGGGTGGACCGGACGTTGACGATGGGGATGGAACGGTAGGTGTCGTAGATGTCATCGCCCATGACCCGGGCCAGGCGATTGCGCTCGGCGGGGTCGGTCTCCACCAGGAGGCGGTCATAGGTGTCGTCATACAACTGGCCTTCCATATAGATAGCGCCACCCGTGGGCAGTCCCGACGTTTCGCTGACCCGGCCACCGCCGGCGTAGTAGTAGATCCGGGTGTTGGCGTTGATGGGGCGGATGGTCTGGCGTACCGGAAGGATGAAGTGAGCGTCGTGCCGATCACGCATGGCGTCGATGGCGCGAGCGAATTCCACCTCAACCAGCTTGACGTCGATGCCGATGTCCTCAAAGGACTGGGCCACCGTTTGGGAAACCTCGATGGTTTCGGGCAAGCCGGGCAGGCTGGACTGCCAGACCTCCACGCTGAACCGGTTCTGGCCGCTGTCGCCGGGGAAGCCGGCCTGGTCCAGCAACTGCTTGGCGCGTTCCGGATCATAGCCGTACTTCTCGTCGAATTCGTCCTCCCAGCGGGGGTTCCAGCCTTCCAGCGACGGGTGGAAGATGGTGTTGTACATGGGCTCGCCGCGGCCCTTGAACAGCTCGTTGATGATCTGCTCACGGTTGATGGCGCGGTTCATGGCCTGGCGGACCAGCACGCCGGTTTCGCCGGGAGCGTTCCAGGGCTCGGTGTCGGGGTTCCAGTTGACCTCGGTGACGTAGTACTGCCCTAGGGGGATGACGGTGAGGCCGACGGTGGGCAGCGGGCTTTCGATCACCTCCATGCCCTCATCGATGGCCTGCTGGTGCAGCACCTTGGGCACGTCCACCATGTTGGCCTCGCCGGTGAGCAGCATGGCCAGGCGGGTGAGATCCTCGGGGGTGGTGCTGATGCGCAGGCGCTTGAACTCGGGGTTCACTCGCCAGTGGTCGTAGGGAACGGCCTCATACTCGGAGTACTCCTTCAGCTCCCGGTTCACGAACTGGTAGGCGCCGGTGCCAGCCGGGCCGCTCTTGAACATGAGGTCGCCCTCAGCAGCGTGCTGGGCGGAACTGCGGACGGCCATGCAGCCGATCTGCAGGATGCTGAAATACCAGGAGGCAACGTCCACCTGGGGCTGAGCCAGTTTCATCCGAAACGTGTAGTCGTCGATGATCTCCATGTCGCCGTTTTCGATCATTTCGGTCATGGAGTCAGCGCCCATGAACCGGCTGAGATGGGCCTTGCAGCCGGCCAGTGGGTCGGACATCTGCTGGTCGGCGGTGAGGATCACGTCATTGACGGTGAACTCGCCGTTGCCGAAGTGGAACTGCACGCCCTCCTGGAGGTGGAAGGTGTACACGCTGGCGTCGGGGCTGACTTCCCAGTCACGAGCCAGTTGGGGGTAGACGTCGGAGACGCCGGTCCTGGGGTCGATGGTGGTCAGGTTCTCCCACATGGGGCGGAAGACCAGGTGGCCGCTGCTGGTGGCTAGCCAGGGGTAGAAAGTGTCCTGGGGCAGCGGGGTGACGGCCAGGTGGAGCATGGCGTCGCTTTCGGCTATGGAGGGAACCCGGGTGGGCGCCGGGACCGCGGTGGATACGGCGCTGGCGGACGCGCCGTCGGCAGCGGCGGGGACGGCGATTTCCTCGTGGGGAGCGGCCGCCCGGCCGCACGCCCACACCGCAAGCAGGGCCAGCAACAACAGGAGCAATTGGATCGTGCGAAACGGTTCAGCTATACGATGAACGGACATGGCCACACCTCCGCAGTTCGTCAACCAATCATGCGCCGCGCTTTCGCTGGTGTTACCTAATAGGTTAGCAAACTTTATCATTATAGTCAATAATCATTATCATAAATACTATTGTGAAATATTGCGCAAAAAATTGGGACGGAATTGTGGAATTCCGTCCCAAATGGACCGGCGAATGTTGCTTTGGCGCTACTGGGCGCGCTTGGCGTACTCCAGGTGCCCAAAGACTCCGGTCAGGCTGCCGAACTTGTACTCCGCCACCTCCTCCGGGTTGGCCACCAGGGTGGCCCGGACGTTGACGACGGGAATGGTGCGATAGGTGTCGTAGATGTCATCGCCCATCCTCTGCACCAGTCGATGGCGTTCCTCCGGATTGGTCTCCTTCAGGAGCTTGTGATACGTCTCGTCGTACAGTGGGCTTTCGATGTAAGCGACCCCGCCCGTGGGCAGACCGGCCGCGTTGGTCTTGCCCCCGCCGGCGTAGTAATAGATCCGCGCGTTGGCGTTGATCTGCCGGATGGTCTGGCGCACCGGCAGGATGAAGTGGGCGTCGTGCTGGTCGCGGAAGGCGTCCAGGGCGCGGGCGAACTCCACTTCAACCAGCTTGACGTCGATGCCGATGTCCTCGAAGGACTGGGCTACCGTCTGCGCCACCTCGATGGTTTCGGGCAGGCCGGGCAGGCTGCTCTGCCACACTTCCATGTAGAACCGATTCTGGCCGTTATCACCGGGGAAGCCCGCCTCGTCCAGCAACTCCTTGGCGCGTTCCGGATCATAGCCGTACTTCTCCTGGAACTCATCCTCCCAGCGCGGATTCCAGCCCTCCAGCGACTGGTGGAAAGTGGTGTTGTACATGGGCTCACCGCGCCCCTTGAAAAGCTCGTTGATGATCTGCTCCCGATCAATGGCCCGGTTGAGCGCTTCACGAACCTTGTTTCCCGTTTCCCCGGGCGCGTTCCACGGCTCGGTGTCAGGATTCCAGTTCGCCTGGGTAACGTAGTACTGGCCGAAAGGAAGGATGGTCAGGCCCACGGAGGGGAGGGGGCTTTCAAACACCTCCATGCCCTCGTCGATGGCCTGCTGGTGCAGCACTTTGGGCACGTCCACCATGTTGGCCTCGCCGGTGAGCAGCATCGCCAGGCGGGTCAAGTCCTCCGGGGATGTGGTGATCTTCAGGTGCTTGAACTCAGGATTGACGCGCCAGTGATCATAGGGTACCGCCTCAAACTCCGCCGTCTCCTTCAGGGTGCGGGAAACGAACTGGTAGGCGCCGGTTCCGGCCGGACCGGACTCGAACATCGCGTCGCCCTGGTCGGCGTGCTGAGCCGAACTGCGTACGGCGGCGCACGGGATTACCAGGATGTTGAACCACCAGTCGGCCACGTCCACCTGCGGCTCGGCCAGGCGCATGGTGAAGGTGTAGTCATCGATGACGTCCATGTCGCCGTTCGCGACCATCTCGCTCATGGAGTCGGCCCCCATAAAACGGGTTATGGCCGCCCGGCAGCCGGCCAACGGGTCCGAGGTCTGCTGGTCAATCGTGAGGATCACGTCCTGTACCGTGAATTCGCCCCAGCCGAAATGGAAGGGGATACCTTCCTGAAGACGGAAGGTGTACTCGCTGGCGTCGGCGCTGATTTCCCACTCCCGGGCCAGCTGGGGCAGGATGGTCGAAACGCCGGTCTCGGGCGAGATGGTGGTGAGATTCTCCCACATCGGCCGCATGGGCAACTGCCCGCCGCTGGTGGCCAACCAGGGCAGGTACGTATCCTGGGGCAGCGGGGTGACGACCAGGTGCAGGGCGGTTTCGACCTCGGCGTCCGCCGGCTCGGGCGTGGGGGCCGGCGTGGCGGTCGCACTGACCGGAGCCGACGCGGCGGCCGGCGCCGGGGCTTCCGAGGTTTCTTCGACGGGCGGCGTCGAGCCTCCGCAGGCCACGATCACGATCAACGTTGCCAATACGCATGGAACAATAAACCACCGCCGAACGCGTTTCACACCAATTGACGTCATACTCAAGCCTCCCAAGCGATGTTTAGCGTTGTTTTCGTACCATAGCGTCAACGATTGCGTCAAATATATTGGGCCGCTTTCAAAGTTAATCTGCCACCCTCGCGGAAGCGAGAATACAGCAGATCGTTGTTCTCGGAACGTTCTGGATTCCCGCTTTCGCGGGAATGACGAGTGTAAAGGCTTCCAACTGCGTAAGTCCTATGACAGTTCAGGGTGAAAGGCCGCCATCCAAGACTTCGGAAAGACCCTGCAAATATATGGGGGCGGTTGGACACCGCCCCCATGCGTTGGGTCGTTGAAGTTTCCGACGCGGGCTACTGGGCGCGCTTGGCGTACTCCAAGTGGCCGAAAACGCCGGTGAGGCTGCCGAACTTGTACTCCAGCACCTCGTCGGGGTTCACCACGAGGGTGGAACGGATGTTGACGATGGGGATGGTGCGGTAGGTGTCGTAGATGTCATCGCCCATCTTCATGATGATCCGGTTGCGCTCCGCCGGGTCAGTCTCGATAAGGAGCTGCTCGTAGGTGTCGTCGTACAGCTGGTCCTCCATGTACAGGACGCCGCCGTTGGGAAGACCGGTCTCCGGGTTGGTCTCGCCCGTGTAGTAGTAGATGCGGGCGTTGGCGTTGATCTGCCGGATGGTCTGGCGCACGGGGAGGATGAAGTGGGCGTCGTGGCGGTCGCGGAAGGCGTCCAGCGCGCGGGCGAACTCAACCTCCACCAGCTTGGCGTCGATGCCGATGTCCTGGAAGGACTGGGCGACGGTCTGCGAGACCTCGATGGTCTCCGGCAAGCCGGGCAGGCTGGACTGGTAGACCTCCATGGAGAAGCGGTTCTGGCCGTTGTCGCCGGGGAAGCCGGCCTGGTCCAGAAGCTCCTTCGACCGTTCCGGATCGTAGCCGTACTTTTCGTCGAACTCTTCGGACCAGCGGGGGTTCCAGCCCTCCAGGGTGTCGTGGAAGATGGTGTTGTACATGGGCTCACCGCGACCCTTGAACAGCTCGTTGATGATCTGCTCGCGGTTGATGGCGCGGTTCAGGGCCTCACGGACCAAGTTGCCGGTCTCGCCGGGGGCGTTCCAAGGCTCGGTTTCGGGGTTCCAGTTCACTTCGCTCTTGTAATACTGCCCCAGGGGAAGGATGGTGAGTCCCACGGAGGGCAAAGGACTCTCGAAGACTTCCATACCCTCGTCGATGGCCTGCTGGTGCAGCACCTTGGGAATGTCCACCATGTTGGCCTCGCCGGTGAGGAGCATGGCCAGGCGGGTCAGGTCCTCGGGGGCGGTGGTGATGCGCATCCGCTTGAACTCGGGGTTAACGCGCCAGTGGTCGTAGGGCACGGCCTCGTACTCGGTGTACTCCTTGAGCTCACGATCGACGAACTGGTAACCGCCGGTTCCGGATGGGGCGGTCTCGAACATGGCGTCGCCCTCGGCCTCATACTGGGCCGCGCTGCGGACGGCGGCGCAGGGGACGACCAGGATGTTGAACCACCAGTCGGCGACGTCCACCTGAGGCTGGGCCAGGGTCATCTTGAAGGTGTAGTCGTCGATGATTTCAGCGGCGCCGGAGTCGATCATCTCGGTCATGGAGTCGGTGCCCATGAAGCGCTTGAGGGGGGCCTTGCAGCCGGCCAGCGGATCGGACATCTGCTGGTCGATGGTCAGCACCACGTCCTTGACGGTGAACTCGCCCCAGCCGTTGTGCATCTGGACGCCCTCCTGGAGGTAGAAGGTGTACTCGGAGGCGTCGGGGCTGACGTCCCATTCCCGGGCCAACTGGGGCAGGATGGTGGAGACGCCGGTCTCGGGCGAGATGGTGGTCAGGTTCTCCCACATGGGGCGGAAGGGGAGGTGTCCGCTGCTAGTGGCCAGCCAGGGGAAGAAGGTGTCCTGGGGCAGCGGGGTGACGGCCAGGTGGAGGTAGCTATCCTCATCGGCCATGGCCGGCATGGCGGTGGGTTCGGGAGCGGCGGTGGCGGCGGCCTGAGCCGGGGCAGCCGGCGCCGCGGTGGCGGCAGGGGCGGCGGGAGCCGCCGGGGCCTCGGACCCTCCACAGGCCCAGAGGGCTGCGAGGGATAACAGCAGCACCAGGGCGACCGCGATCTGAGACAAACGAGCCGGGCGCGGCCAACGAGCCGAACGGTAAATTGCCATAGAGTTACCTCCTGACGTTCAGTTTCAAAACACTTGTCGTACAAAGGGGTGTTTTGTTTCCCGCCAGACAGTATCACCGGCAATTTGTGATGTCAATTATCGCTTATCAAGATAATATCCCGAGTCAAACATCTGATTACGTTTGCTTTAGGTATATACACATCAAATTGCTAAATCATATCGATGATACTGATAATAATGATGGAATTCGTAAAAATAGTCGCCCGTTAAGCGACTAAACGAAAACATCCTGGGGCGTCGGTTGAGCGACGCCCCAGGATTCGCAGGCCCGGAGTTTGACGTGATCGACTACCTGGCGCGCTTGGCGTACTCCAAGTGGCCGAACACGCCGGTGAGGCTGCCGAACTTGTACTCCGCCACCTCGTCGGGATTGGCCACCAGAGTCGAGCGGATGTTTACCACGGGGATGGTGCGGTAGGTGTCGTAAATGTCGTCGCCCATTTTCTGGATGAGCTCGTGGCGGACCTGGGGGTCCGTTTCCACCAAGAGGCGCTCGTAGGTGTCGTCGTAGAGCTGTCCCTCCATGTAGAGGACGCCGCCGGTGGGACGACCCAGCTCGGGATCGATGGGTCCGGTGTAATAGTAGATGCGTGTGTTAGCGTTGATCTGCCGGATGGTCTGGCGGGCGGGGAGAAGGAAGTGGGCGTCGTGCTGGTCGCGGAAGGCGTCCAGAGCGCGAGCGAATTCCACCTCCACCAGCTTGGCATCGATGCCGATGTCCTCGAACGACTGCGCGACGGTCTGCGCCACCTCGATGGTCTCCGGCAGGCCGGGCAGGCTGGTCTGGTACACCTCCATGTAGAAACGATTCTGGCCGTTGTCGCCGGGGTAGCCCGCCTCGTCCAGCAACTGCTTGGCCCGTTCCGGGTCGTAGCCGTACCTCTCCTCGAACTCCTCCACCCACCGGGGATTCCAACCTTCCAGGGACTGGTGGAAGATGGTGTTGTACATGGGCTCGCCGCGACCCTTGAACAGCTCGTTGATGATCTGTTCACGGTTGATGGCGCGGTTCAGCGCTTCCCGAACCTTGTTTCCCGTTTCTCCAGGAGCGTTCCACGGTTCGGTGTCGGGGTTCCAGTTGACCTGGCTGACGTAGTACTGACCGAGCGGGAAGAGGGAGAGGCCGACGGAGGGCAGCGGGCTCTCGAAGACCTCCATGCCCTCGTCGATGGCCTGCTGGTGCAGCACCTTGGGCACGTCCACCATGTTGGCCTCGCCGGTGAGGAGCATGGCCAGGCGGGTCAGGTCCTCGGGGGTGGTGCTGATGCGCAGGCGTTGGAACTCGGGGTTGACGCGCCAGTGGTCGTAGGGGACCGCCTCGTACTCGGTGTACTCCTTCAGCTCGCGGTTCACGAACTGGAAGGCGCCGGTTCCCGCCGGCCCGGTCTCAAACATCGAGTCGCCTTCTTCCGCGTGCTGGGCCGAGCTGCGGACGGCGGCGCAGGGGATCACCAGGATGTTGAACCACCAGTCGGCCACGTCCACCTGGGGCTGGGCCAGGTCCATCCGGAAGGTGTAGTCGTCAATGACCTCCATCTTGCCGGCGTCGACCATCTCGGTCATGGAGTCGAAGCCCATGAACTTCTTCAGGGGGCCCTTGCATCCGGCCAGCGGGTCGGACATCTGCTGGTCGATGGTGAGAATGACATCCCTGATCGTGAACTCGCCCCAGCCGTGGTGCATCTCGACACCCTCCTGGAGGTGGAAGGTGTACTGGCTGGCGTCGGGGCTCATCTCCCACTCGCGCGCCAGCTGGGGGAGAACGGTGGAGACGCCGGTCTCGGGGGAGATGGTGGTGAGGTTTTCCCACATGGGGCGGAAGACGAGCTGGCCGCTGCTGGTTGCCAGCCACGGGAAGAAGGTGTCCTGGGGCAGTGGGGTCACGGCCAGGTGGAGATAGCTCGCCTCGTCGGCCATGGCCGGCATGGCGGTGGGTTCGGGCGCCGCGGTGGCCGCAGCCTGGACAGGCGCCGCTTCCGTGGCGGCCGGCGCGGCGGCCTGCTGTTCGGGTGCAGCGGTAGTTCCGCCGCAGGCCCAGACAGCAGCGATTGTCAGTGCCAGCGATATCAATATTACGAATCGCGGCAATCGCATCGTATGACACTTTAGCATTTGTTTACTCCCTGCCATAGATTTACGAATTCGTGCACGAATACAGTGCAGCAACTCGTTTCGGGGCAGACAGTATCAAAGCCAAAACACGATGTCAATTATCATCAATAATGATGATCATGCTGAACCAGAATTCGTCCAACAAGGCGTGCAGAGCGCCCGTATCCTCTAAACGCGACCATTTACTGCCGATAATGCATCAACGCGAAACTAACCCGATAATAATTCGTCGCGCGCCTGACGACGGCAAAAGCGGGAAATGCCGGTCAGAACTCGGCGTTGCGGGGGGTGCGGGGGAAGGCGATGATGTCGCGGATGTTCTGCATGCCGGTGGCGAACTGGACGGTGCGCTCGAAGCCGAGGCCGAAGCCGGCGTGGGGAGCGGTGCCGTAGCGGCGCAGGTCCAGGTACCACCAGTAGGGGGCGTCATCCAGGCCAGCCTCGACCATGCGGCGCTGGAGGATGTCCAGGCGTTCCTCGCGCTGGCTCCCGCCGATGATCTCGCCGATGCGGGGGACGAGGACGTCCATGGCGCGGACGGTCTGGCCGTCGTCGCTAAGGCGCATATAGAAGGCCTTGATGCTGCTGGGGTAGTCGGTGACGATGACGGGCCGGCCGACCTTGCGCTCGGTGAGGTAGCGTTCGTGCTCGGACTGGAGGTCGGCGCCCCACTGGACAGGGTACTCGAAGGACTCGCCGGAGGCCTGGAGGGCGGCGACGGCCTCGGTGTAGGTCATGCGCTCGAAGTCAGCGTTGGCGATGTCCTCCAGGGTCTGGATGAGTTCCTGGTCGTAAAAGCGGTTGAAGAAGGCCATGTCCTCGGGGCAGTTCTCCAGCACGTGGGCGAAGATGCTGCGCAGGAAGTCCTCGGCGAGCTGGGCCAGGCCGTCGAGATCGCAGAAGGCAACCTCGGGCTCGACCATCCAGAACTCGGCCAGGTGACGGGAGGTGTTGGAGTTCTCGGCGCGGAAGGTGGGGCCGAAGGTGTAGACGTCGGACATGGACTGGGCGAAGATCTCGGCCTCCAGCTGACCGCTGACGGTGAGGAAGGCGGGCCGGCCGAAGAAGTCGGCGTCGTTGTCCACCTGGCCGCCAGCCTGGGGCAGGTTGTTGAGGTCCAGGGTGGTGGCGCGGAACATGGCGCCGGCGCCCTCGGCGTCGCTGGCGGTGATGATGGGGGTCTGGATGTAGAGGAAGCCGCGCTCCTGGAAGAACTTGTGGATGCCGAAGGCCATGGCGTTGCGGACGCGGGCCACGGCGCCGAAGGTGTTGGTGCGGGGACGCAGGTGCGCCAGTTCCCGCAGAAACTCCAGGGTGTGCCGCTTCTTCTGGAGGGGATACTCCTCGGGGTCGGCGGAACCGAGGAGTTCAAGGCTCGCCGCGGCGATCTCGTACTTCTGGCCGCGGCCGAGGGAGTCCTGGAGGACGCCGTCGGCGCTGATGCTGCACCCCGTGGTGAGCCCGTTGACCAGCGAGTAGTCGGGGCAGTTGGCATCGACGACGATCTGGAGGTCGGCCAGGGTCGACCCGTCGTTGATCTGCACGAAGGCAACGCCGCCGGAGGAACGGACGGTCTTCACCCAGCCCTTGACGTTGACGGGCCCGGTGACATCGCCGGAGCTCTCGGCAGAGAGGAGGTCTTTAATGCGGGTGCGTTGGGCAGGCATGGCGGGCCTCCGGGGGTGGGGGGATATCAGCGGGACAATGGGTCTGGGAGCTTCAGCGTCGAGTTTTGCAGCAAAAATTCTTTGATCTCTTGGAATAAGCCGGCGATATCAACCGCAAACTCCACCTTCGCCGGAGATTTTAGCCCGGCCGGGAGGCCTCTTTGCGAACCAATAAAGTCATCCAACGATTTGATGATGCGAATAGCGCGGTTCCAATCCTCCATAACGGAAACGTCGAGCCTGCTACTTTCATCCAACAACTGATGCTTTTCCATCTCGTCAAAGAGGGCATTTGTAGTGATCTCAAGCCCTCTCTGGCCAACATACAGTTGAGCAATTTCCGAGAATGGAATCGCCAGCCTGCCAGTGAAGACATCATAGTAGTGAGGTTGTTCTTCGTGTAAAGCCGTGCTTGCAAGCGATGTGATGACGTTGCCCAGTTCTTTCATCACGGGTATCGCGCGTGCGAAATCATTGACAGCATCCGGGTGTGGGCCGTTTGCGCCCAGGGTCACCGCAACGCCCACCGCCTCCAGCGCCGCAAGTTGTTGCGCTACGACCTCTGACCCGCTGATCAGACCGCGAAGCAGAAGCAGGATATGTGGAGCGGGAACGGCGACCGTGGCCGTGGATGCGTCATAGTCGTAAGGCCGTGCCTGCCCTGCGGTTTCCGCAGCTTTGTCAGTAATATCTCTTGCAACTGGCTCCGAAACGTCCAGCGTCACCCCGGGCATAGGCAGTGAGTCGGTAGGCAATGCGGAGGCGTTGGTGACGATAGTCTGTACGACGTCATCGATGTCGCCCGCAGCGTCGATTACCAAGAGATACCAATCTTCGGGATCTTCCAACGCATCCCGGCACGGGATTTCTCCAACTAGAAGGTCCCATAAACGCGATTCGCTGAGCGGCAAGTACAGCCATCGGTCAGTGGAACCGTCGGCATCATTCCACCATGCCAAGTACAATTGGCCGATATCGCTGCGACGCAACATCAGGCGCGGACCGTCGTAGTACTGAAGGACCTCGTCGAGGATGAACTCCTGCCACGGCGGCCTGGGCAATAGGGTTCCTGCAATTGGGGGCAACATCTCAGACGCGCTTTAGATTGAGTAGGGATCGATTACGAAATCGGTGTAAGCGACGGGGTCACCGCCATCTACCTGCCACCAAGTGTGATGGGATTCGCCCAATCTACTGGGTGTTGGCAATACTTTACCGGCCGCTGGTGTAAGGGTCAATCTGGCGACCTTGCTGCCCAGTTTAGGGAATGTCCGCGAGCACTTCAGGGCATCGGCGTCCCTTGCATAAACGGAAAGACCCATTAGTTCACACTGGGTTATCCGTCCATCATTGATTATGTCATCGGCCCGATCACGATCAAGATGATAAACTGAAACGAAATCCTGGGGTTCCGGTGGATCGGTCTTCACAATCCGATAGTACGTTCCATTGGCAGGAACCGCCGCTTCGGGTGGACAATCTGTGGGGAAGTCAGTGGGCCAGGTCCAGGTCGTCATTGGTTGGAAGCCGCTAGATTTCCGGCCGCTGCTGGTGCCACGCCGTAGCCTGCTGGTAGGTGTGGGCGATGTTCAGCAGCCTACCCTCCGACAGGTGCGGGCCGATTAGCTGGAGGCCCACCGGCAGACCCTGATCGGTATTGGAACGCACGAAGCCGCAGGGGATGGACATGGCGGGGAGGCCGGCCATGTTGACGGGGAGGGTGTAGACGTCCACCAGGTACATGCGGACCGGGTCGTCGGTGCGGTCGCCAATGGGGAAGGCGGTCACTGGAGAGACCGGCGCGGCCAGGGCGTCGACCTCCTCGAAGACGCGGGCGAAGTCCTGGCGGATGAGGGTGCGGACCTGCTGGGCCTTGTGGTAGTAGGCGTCGTAGTAGCCGGAGGAGAGGGCGAAGGCGCCCAGCATGATGCGGCGCTTGACCTCGGGGCCGAAACCGTGCTGACGGGTGCGCTCCATGGCTTCCCACATGTCGACGTCGCCCGGGCCGTCATCCTGATAAGAATAGCCGTACTTCACGCCGTCGTAGCGGGCCAGGTTGGCGGAGCACTCGGAGGGAGCGATGATGTAGTAGCCGGCCAGGGCGTACTCGGTGGTGGGCAGGGAGACCTCGCGGATCTCCGCGCCGAGATCGGCCAGTTGTTCGATGGCGGCGGTTACGGCGGCGCGGACGCCGGAGTCCATGCCCTCGGCGAAGTACTCGCTTGGGACGCCGAGCCGCAGGCCCTTGATGTCACCAGTCAAAGCTGCGGGGTAGTCGGGTACAGGGTCGGGCAGCGAGGTGGCGTCGCGGGGGTCGTGGCCGGCGATGGCCTGCAGGATCAGGGCGCAGTCGGCGGCGTCGCGGGCGATGGGGCCGACCTGGTCCAGAGAGGATGCGTAGGCCACGAGGCCGTAGCGGCTGACCCGCCCGTAGGTGGGCTTCAGGCCGGTTACTCCGCAGAAGGACGCGGGTTGGCGGATGCTGCCGCCGGTGTCGGTTCCCAGGGCGAAGGGGGCGGCGCCGGCCGCCACCGCCGCCGCCGAGCCGCCGCTGCTGCCGCCGGGGACGCGCGCGGTGTCCCAGGGGTTGCGGGTGGGGAAGAAGGCGGAGTTCTCGGTGGAGGATCCCATGCCGAACTCGTCCATGTTGCCCTTGCCGAGCAGGACCGCGCCCTGCTCGCGGAGGCGGGAGACGGCGGTGGCATCGTAGACGGGGACGTATTCGGCCAGCATCCGGGAGGCACAGGTGGTGGCGACGCCGTTGGTGCAGAGCAGGTCCTTGATCTGCATGGGCAGGCCGGTGAGCGGCGTGGCTTCGCCGGCGGCGATGCGGCGGTCGGCGTCGGCGGCCTGCTGGCGGGCAAGGTCAGCCGTCACGGTGATGTAGGCGGAGATACGGTCGTCGACCTCGGCGATGCGGTCGAGGCACGACTCGGTGAGATCTACGCTGCTGATTTGGCGGTCGGCCAGGCGGCGCGACGCTTCGGATGCGGACAGTTGCCAGAGCTGATCGGTAGGCGTTTCGCTCACGACGCTACTCCTCCAGGACGGCGCGGACCTGGAAGAAGTCGGCGCGACGGCGGGGGGCGTTGAGCAGGGTGTCCTCGGCGTCGAGGCTGTCGGCCGGCTCGTCGTCGCGTAGCACGGTGTCGAGGCCGGCGACGTGGGCGGTGGGCTCGACGCCGGTGGTATCCAGGGCCTGGAGGACCTCGAACTGGTCGAGGATGTCGGAGAGTTGGCGGGCGAAGGCCTCCGTTTCGTCGTCGGTGAGGGCGATGCGAGCGAGGGCGGCAATGTGTTCTACCTGGGCGCGGTCGATGGGCATGGTCGTGTTTTCCTACTCGGATGGGCTGGCGTTGACGCCGATTACTGAGAGAATGATGTATCCGGCGACGGCCAGGCTGAGCCATTCGAAGGTGCGGAAGAATACCCTTGCCAAGCTGAACGGTCGCTCAGTGCTCCATGTATCTCTCCACTCGCCGAAGAAGCTACCTGATAAGACGGCTATGCAGAGCAAAAATATGATGATGCCGTCAAGCGAAAACCAGACAGTAGCGACCGGTACGACCACCAGCAAGATCACGCCGAATATAACGGCCGCCAACCATTCTCGCACTCGGACCAAGGACGACATTCTTCTGTACCTATTTTCGCGAACCTGGGACGCCGAAGAACACAGCTGCGAAACACCCCAGGCTGCAACCGAATATTGCGATGCCGAACATGACGTCCTGGTACCACCGCCATTCGGCGGGCAGCATGAACAGTGAAGCGATGCCCATTGCGAAGAAAATTATCCCGAGAGCAATCCCGGCGGCTTTGTCGGCTTTCGTGTTCATTTCCGCACCCTCGTCTGCCATTATAGCGGCCCTGCCCGCAGGCGGATGGACAAAGTCGCTCGGACGGGCCATGCGAAAGTTGACCTTCTTCGGCCAGCGCTATTGTGCATGGTCAGTAGCGGAGGAGGTGCGTGGGTACCAGGCGATTCGCTACTGGGTTGACGGCCAGGGCGGCTTGTTCGAGCGTGACCACACCTAGCAGGCTGGGCTCGTTCACTTCGGCGAATATCACCGGTGTGTGGAATTGCAATCCCTCGAGTCTGATTATGGTTTCGCCCACGTCGACCGGGACCATCCTGCCGTCAGCGGTCTCGGATGGCAATGAACGTCCGACTGGAACTCCCAAGCGTTCGAGAGTTGCGCGTGGTACGGCAGTGTAGGTCGAGCCAGTGTCTACGATGACGTCGAGTTCCTCGAATCGGTTACCGTGGTGGTCGCCGACCTGGATTGTGACGGTACCCAAGAATGTTCCTCCAGTGGTGAGGCGCGGACCGCCGTCGAGTGTTTTTTGGTCGCCCGACTTTCCGCGCCTGTCATGCTGGTCGACGGCGTGGGTATTTGTCCGGGGAGGCTAGCTCATTTCGGAGCCGCCGGAGACGCTAATGCTGAGGCCGGTCATGTAGTCGGACTCGGCGGAGGACAGGAAGGCGGCCATGCGGGCGATGTCATCGCCCTGGGCGATGCGGCCCAGAGGCACACGCAGCTCGCGCTCGCGGACCATGAGGGCGCGGTGCTCTTCGCCGGAAGTTCCCTCGGGGGCCAGGGCGGCGGCGATGAAGTCGACGCGCTCGGTGTCAACGAGGCCGGGGCAGATGGCGTTGACGTTGACGTGGTAGGGCGCCATCTCGTGGGCCAGGGACTGGGTGAAGCCGATGACGGCGAACTTGCTGGCGCAGTAGGCCCCGTAGCGGGCGATGCCG
The DNA here is from genome assembly GCA_022827095.1 of Dehalococcoidia bacterium. GTDB lineage: Bacteria > Chloroflexota > Dehalococcoidia > Lucifugimonadales > UBA3495 > Bin87. The sequence goes on along the minus strand of JAJDTP010000004.1, from coordinate 353,240 downwards.
CGCTTGCCGGCGCCGGAGGAGATGTTGATGATCTTGCCCGGGCCGCCGCGGTCGATCATGTGACGGGCGACGGCACGGCTGACCAGGTAGGTACCGCGGACGTTAACGCGCATAACCTCGTCGAAGGCGTCCTCCTCCAGCTCGACGATGAGGACACGGTCGCGGCCGGGGCGGGAGCCGGCGTTGTTGACCAGGATGTCGATTTTGCCGAACTCGCCGAGGGTATCGGAGACCATGGCGTCGACCTGGGCGCTGTCGGCGACGTCGTAGTACAGGCCGGCGCTGCGGCGGCCCAGGGATTGGATCTCCTGGACCACGCTGGGGAGGCCCTGCCAGCCGTCGAGGCGGTCCTCGGTGCGGATGGCGTCGAGGGAGGCTTCGACGTCGGTTACCACGACGTCGGCTCCTTCGGAGGCAAGGCGGGTGGCGATGGCGCGGCCGATGCCGTGGCGTCCGCCGGCGCCGGTAACGAGGGCAGTCTTGCCGTTGAGGTCGTACATGGGGAAATCTCCTTGAAGGCGGTTCAGTTGGGAATAGTGAGCAGTCTTATAAGTATTGAAACAACAAAAACAAGCCAATAAATAACGCAACGGGTACGGTAACGGCGCCCATAATGGCGCCGTTAAGGGCACCGCGCTGCTTTCGGGGGAAAGGAGTGCAGATGGCCCCGATGATGGCGCCAAGACCAGCGCCGATCCCAACAAAAAGAACTAACGCAATAATGAAGGCCTGTAAGAGGCCCGCGCCGAATCCTTCGAAATGTTGGTTCGCGGCAATCACTATCAGAGTTTGGGTTAGCATCGGCATGGTCTGAAGACGGTTTGCGTGGGGAGTGGCGATGCAAAGATTGCGCGTTCGGCTATTTGGGGTCAGGGCCGTTCATCGGAGAGTCGAACCGACCCAGAGTGCAAGCTTCGCCGACGCCGGTGACCAGGGCTGTTGTGTCATTGAGGTCGTACATTTCAGACGGTTCCTGCACCTTCGATACTAGATCCGGGTTGCGCAGGGTGGCCGTAACATCCTATCAGGTTCCGGCTGCGGTCGCAGACGGCCCGGCGCCCCATCTGCGGCGGACGAACCGGAAGGCGAGGACGGCCAACACGACATCCGCAACGACTTTCGCGACGACCGATACCGCTGCAACAGTTGACACCATGGCCAGCACAACATAGATATCCGTCGTGGGCTCGACTCCAACCCCCGGAACCGCAATTCCTATTGCCGCATTTGCGATACCCGCTACCAAGCCGAACGCTCCGCCGATCACAGCGGGTCCCGGACTGGGTAGCGTGCCCGGTCCGGACCGGGCGACCAGAGGAGCGGTGGTAAGGGCGGAAACGGCGGCGGCAACAGCCCCGAAAACAACGCGAACCGAAACATGGGCCAAGGGATCCAATTCCGGCGGCAACAGTGCAGCCAGGGCGGAACTCAGCATTATGAGCAGATAGAAACCGGCGATCCCGAACGCCATGCCGATCAGCGCGCCAATAGCGGCTAATCGCCCATATCCGACGGGAGGGTTGGCCGTGCCGGCCGAGACTACAGACGAGAGGGCGCAGATCGCCATCGTGGGCAACACGTTGGCAGAGATGGCAGTCAGGTATATGGCCAGAGGCATGGCTCACACACCGGCGCAAATGGAGAGCGCTCCTCGAAGGCGGTACAGTTGGGAATGGTGAGCAGTATTAAAATACTAATCCAATCAACATCAACCAAATGATTATCAGCACAAAGGGGCCGGCAATGGGGCCGACAACGGCGCCGATAATGCCGCCGCGCATCTTTCTTCCCGAAGCAGAGCATACCATCCCGATGAGGGCGCCAAGACCCGCGCCGACGCCGGCCAAGAGAAACAGCCCAATGATGATGACTTCAATGATGCCTGAGGTGTCAAAGCAGTCGCCGCCCATGCACATGGTTTCGTTTCCTTGCCGGATTGGGCCTATTGGCGGCCCGGCCGGCGCCGTGCAGTCGCGGCGGGATGACCAGTCAGTCGGGCCGGAGGTCGCCCATGGGAATTGAGTACCAGAATATGGCTTCGGCGGCTACGGAATCCTGAATGTGATGGTCCAAGACGACACCGGCGACGGCGGGGGTGGCCGGGACGCCGGTGATCCGGGACAAGTATCCGGCGTTGCGGATGGCGCGCCTGGTGTCGTATCCGTTTACGGTGTAGGAGATTTCAACCACGATGTAGTGGGGTTCGCCGCTGGGGTCAATGGCGTCAATGACCAGATCGGCGCGCTGAAAACTCTGGAGGTCCTGGGGCGCCATCCAACCGACATCGCTGCTTTGCGTCAGCCGCTGCAGATCACCCCGGTGCAGGATGGCAGAGAAATCAAAGCCCATATTACCGGCCAGCAGAGGAGCTTCGTCGCGAACGATGTCGTACACGATACGGCCTCTGATGTCGCCCATCTGGTTTTTGAGGGTGCCGATGTCGGACTCCACGGTGGACAGGCGCCGGTCAGTAGCGGCAACAAAGAGGCGCACCTCTTCCGATAGACTTGCCAGACTTTCTTCCAGGTTGGTCAGGCGTTGGTCGGCCTTTTCCGCAAGGGCTTCCAGGTTGGTCAGGCGCTGGTTGGCCGTTTCAGCGTGCGTTTCCAGCGCGATCAGGCGCTGGTTGGCCGTCTCAGTGGACCGGCGCACCTCGGCCTGGAACCGGGCGAATTCTTCCGGCAGGTCGAGCAAGGCCCGACTGAGCAGCCGGGAGCGGGCCGCCTCAAGCCACTGGGGATGTTCGTCTAGAACCCGGATGAAATCTTCAATGTTGTTGACGGTGGTCATTGGAGCGCGTTGCCCGACGGTGTACAGGGGCTATTGTAGCACCGGGAGCGCCGGCTGCCGTGGCAACGCCGTTCTTGCGGTCGAGGACGGTGCGGCGTTTTTCAGTTCCTCCGATGCTCAGGGTGGTTTTCTCTGGGTGATGTGTAACATTCGGTCAGGTTCCGGCTGCGGTGGCGGGCGGCGCCGCGCCCCATCTGCGGCGGACGAACCGGAAGGCGGCTACCGCCAGCGCCACGTCCACTGCCGCTCTGACGATCATGGGCACCAGTCCGAAAACAACGACTGAGATGAGGACGGACACGAAGCCGTCGCCCGGAAAAGCAGGCGCAAGAACAAACGACGCGATGGAATCGAAGACAGTATTGGCAAGGCTGAGAATCACCCCGAATACAACTCCTACAATGACGCACCGGCGCACGACCGGTACCGACCGCACCTCCAACAGACCCACTGCCAGTCCGACAAAGGCTGCTGCCGCGATGTTCAGGAGAATACGCGTGACATAAAAGGAGAGACGGTCGAGTGGAGATGGCAACAGGGAGGTCAGGAAGAAACTCACCGCGCCGACAACGCTGATTAGAGCGCCGAGGAAGATGACGCCGAACGCCGCTCCGACGAGCGCGCCAACCAGCCCACGCTTCCAGTGGCTCGTTCGACTTCCGGCCGCGGCACCGGCAACGATAGCCACCAGGGCACAGATGAAAGCCCAAACCAGCACGCTGGGCAGGAAAGCTACTAGAGGCATAGCCTAACCGTCGGCTTGATCCGGAGCGTATCGAGTCTACCGCGCGAAGGCGACGCCGCCGCGCTCCCGCTGCAGCGAGTCTCTACTCGCGGCCGGGCCAGTTGACGGGGTGCTCGTGGTGGTGGAGGGCGTAGGCGCCGCCGGCGGAGTGCACGACCAACTGGTGGCCGAAGGCTTCGGCCAGGACGGACTCCAGCAGAACCTCCTCGGGAGGGCCGTAGGCGATCAGGCGGACGTTGACCAAGGCGACGTCGCTGGCGCGAGCGGACACGCAGGTGAGGTCGTGGGTGCTCATGATCACGGTGACGTCCTGCTCGCGCAGCTGGTCGATGATGTCCAGGAAGCGATGCTGGGCGGTGGGATCGAGTCCGTTCATGGGCTCGTCGAGCAGGAGCACGGACGGGCTGGCGGCTATGGCCCGGGCCAGCAGCGCGCGCCGGCGTTGGCCTCCCGACAGTTCGCCGATGCTGCGGCGGCGCAGATCGATCAGGTCCACGGTGGCGAGGGCCGCGGCGGCAGCGTCACGATTGGCCCGGTTGTGCGCGCGGAACAGGCCGCGCTGAGGAGTGAGGCCCATCATCGCCACGTCCCAGACGGTTACGGGAAAGTTCCAGTCGACCTGCTCAAGTTGGGGGACGAAACCGATGTCTTTGCGCATCTGGGAACTGGGCTGACCCTGAACCAGAACACTGCCCGTGTCGAGTTTGACCAGCCCGACCACGGCCTTGAGCAGGGACGATTTGCCGCCTCCGTTGGGCCCGACCACACCGGAGAGGCTGCCGCATTCCACGGAGAACGATACGTTTTCCAGCGCGAGGATGGGCCCGTAGCTAACGCTGACATTATCGAAGCAGACGACCTGGGGAGTGGCGCCGTCGTGGGTGTGGGTCTGGCCGTCCCGCGAGTGGGTGTGGCTGTGCTCGGCGTGGTTGTGGGTATCGCCCGTCGGCGCATGGAGATGGCCGTGCTGGGCGTGGGCCGGCCCGGAGTTATCGTGTGCGGAATTCCGTTGCATGGGGTTAGGCGCGGAACCAATCGTCGCCGGCGGGAGGCCAGGGGTTTTCGGCGTCAAGCACCTGGGAGAGCTGGGTGAACGCTCCCTTGAAGGTGGCGGGGTGCAGCCAGATGCTGTTGAAGCCAAGGTTGACGTAGTTGTCGGTGCGGCGGGACGTGGTGAACCGGATGTCCTGGGTCTGGAGGTAGGCGTCGGTGGCCAGGGAGTCGGCGATCTCGTAGATGGTGAGGTAGAGACCCTCGCCGTAGCGGGCCAGGAACCGGCCGGATGGGGAGTCGGCGCTGGTAGGTTGGGCCAGCTCAATGAAGGTGTCGCCGCCGGTGAGGGGCAGCACGGCGATTTCCAGGTCGGTGAAGCTGATCTCGAAACGGCGGGTGGACTGGAGACCGAACATGCGGCTCCAGTGCGCGATGGCGGCGTCCAGGTCATTGACGATGACGGCCATCTGGCGGAGCTGGAGGGTGCCGGGCTCGTGGGTCGCAGACTGCCAATCGGGGCCGGCGGCGGGCCAGGGGTTACTGGGGTCGGTCACCTCGATGATTTCGAGGAATGCGCCGTTGCAGGATGCGGGATGCAGGAAGGCGGAACGGCTTCCATTGGCATGGGGCTCAGCGTGCTCCGTCTCGCCGGTGATGCGGACGCCGAGGTCGCGCAGGTGGGGGATGAGGCGGTCGTACTGGTCGGTCTCGAAGATCATCAGGTACGGAGCCTCGCCGCGACGCTGCAGGAAGCGGGCGCCGGCGGAGGTCTCATCCGTCGGGGCGAGAAGCTCGACGAAGGTGCCGTTGCCAGCGGGCAGGACGGCGTTTTCCAGGCCGAACTGGGGGAGGGCGCCGGTGCAGCAGGGCTGCATGCCGAGGATGCGGCCGTAGAGGTCGATACCCTCGGGCAGGTCGTTGACCATTATGGCGATCTGGCGGAGCTTGGTGAGCATGGTGGCGGGTGTCCGTTAGCGGAGGGCGCGGCGGCGGCGTTTGCGGCGGCGCTGGGCTTTCAAAGCCAGGAGTTTGTATTCGGCTTCGTAACGCAGTCGCTTGGCTTCGTGCAACTGGCGTTCAGCGACCAGCCTCTGAATGGTGAGTTCTTCGAGGCTTCGCTCGGCTTCCCGTCGCTCCCGCGCGCGTTCTCGGGCCTGCTCCTCATCTCGCAGCGCCCACCTGTGGAACATATAGGCGGTAAACATGATTACTGGCCGCTCCCCGATGGGCCGTTACGCAACCGGCGGCGGTTGCGGCGAGGGGATGAGGTTGCCTGTTCCAGTTGGGCTTTGAGGGTTTGCACCTGAGCCTCGGCTTCCTGGCGGAGATGAGCCTCTTCCTGACGCTGCTGCTCAGCTTCCTGGCGTTCGCGTTCAGCGTCCTGGCGGAGCCGGGCTTCCTCCTGACGTTGCTGCTCGGTTTCCTCCTTCTCCTTTTCCATTTCCTGAAGCCGGCGAGCGTAAAAGTAGGCGGACAGCACGGTTACGGCACCTCCGGGTACGGTTACGGTGGGGCCCACTATCTTGAATATCCCCAGCCAGTTCCAACTCGCGACGCTTCGGCCGATGGCGTCGTCAAGTAGAGGAACGCCGAAGTAGATGGCAATGGTCAACCCGACCGCCACAGCGTGGAACAATATGAAATCTACCACAGCCATTAAGGCAGTGGCAAAGTGTATTAGGGGCATCGACCAATGGACGCCACTCCGGGGCACCGAGTTCGCGCGAGGGGATGCCATGCCGGCCAAGGCGTGGTTACTCGCGGGATGGCAGGTTCAACCGGGCGGTGCCTATGACGTAGGGGCGGTCCGGGACGGGGCCGGTCATGGTGATGTCGCACTGGACGTGGTTGCCGTCGTCGTCCTGCTCGGTGTCGCTGATCAGGATGCCCACGTGCAACGGGTGGTTGTGGGGGACGGTTCCACGGAACACCAGGTCGAGGTCGACCACGGCGCCGGCGCCGGCCCAGTCGGTGATGACGCGGGACACCAGGGCCATGGTCATGATGCCGGGGACGATGGGACCGTCGAGGCCAATCTTCTCGGCCTCGGCCTGGTCGGTGAAGCGGTTGGGGGCGGGGTTGCCCCACAGGGAGCAGAAGTCGACGACCTGATCGAGGGCGACGGAGACGATAGCCGGGCCGATCTCGTCGCCGAGGTCGACATCCTCGTAGTAGAGTTTGGTTGCCTGGTTCATTGCGGCATCACTCATCGCGGCATCACTCCCGAACCACCTGGGAGCGCTGGACGTCGGCGACGACCACGCCGTCCTGGTTGCTGAAGGTGGTCTCCCAGACGACGTGGACCATGGTGCCGGAGCGGCCGGTCTTGGTGTAGACGTCCTTGAGGTGAGACGACGCGGTGAGCCGGTCGCCGACGACGATGGGCGCGCGGGGCTCGACGCGCTGCCCGCCGTGGAACTGGCGGCGGCCGAACTGGAGCTTGATGTCGGGCAGCTCGCCGCGCTCGAAGAGGGCGCACAGCGTGGGCGGCGCGACCTGGTCGGCGTAGCCGGCGGCGCGGGCGGCGTCAGCATCGGTGAAGATGGGGTTATCATCGCCGACGCTGCGGGTGTATACGTCGACAATCTCCCGGGTGACGTCGAAGGGGCCGGACTCGTGCTCGACGCCGTAGAGGGAGTGGTCGTATTCGTAGTCGATCTGGGTGGGCATGTTGTGCGCTCCTGGATGCGTTCACTGGGGGAAATGGACCAATCAGGCCTCGGGGGCGGCGGTTTCCTGGATGTACATGGGTTGGAACTCGCCGGAGAGGAGGGCGTCGACCAGTTCGGGCTCAGTGCGGATGTCGGCCTTGAACTTGGTGACGGCGCGGCCGATGTGGCTGGCCAGATGGGCGTCGCTGCCACCGATGCCCAGGTAGCCGCCGCTCTGGCAAAGATCCTCGGCGCGCTGGTTCTCCTCGGGCTTGCTGCCGGCGTTGACCCGCTCGACGATGGTCAAGTCATCGAAGACCTCGCCCTGCTCCATATACTCGACCAGGCCGATGCCGAAGCGGCCGGGGTGGGCGGGTACGACGAGGGCGCCGTGGTGCTTCGCGGCCTCGATGAGCATGTGGCCGTCCATTTTGACGTCGCCGAAGTCGATGTCCTTCCCGAGGCCGGGGGTGATGTTGTAGACCAGCATGTGTCCGAATCGGGTGTCGAGCTCGGCGCCCTTGAGGACGAGGACTCCGTACTCGGCGGCGAGCTGGGAGTAGTCGATTTCGTAGTCGAACTTGCGGTGCTCGGTGAGGACGATGCCGTCGATGGTGTAGCCCTTCTTGCGGTGCACCTGGATGAACTTGAGGTACTGCTCAACGGTGGCGCGGGAGTCGTCGGACGCCACGGAGTGGCAATGCAGGTCGAGATAGGTCAAAGAACAGCCTCCGGCGGCCCGATGCAATGGATGGCCCCTCCAAGACCGCCAACTGGCGATTATAGGGCGGGGGCGATGGGGGATGCAACGGGTGGGAACGAGATCAGGGGTACTAGGTCACAGATATGAGGCCTCAATTTTGCTGGGATAGACAGGATACACGGGATGCACAGGATGCTTATACGTAAGTGTTCAGAAGCCAGTAGGTTGTCACTGGGATGCGCTTGGGCCGTGGCAATCTCGACGTCGCCGCCGCAACGTTTGCCCTAGAGGACTCGCCCGAGCGAACGAGATTGCCGCGCTGCGCTCGCAATGACATAGGACTTACGCAGTTGGAATCCTTGATCTCAAGTACGGCGTGGGCCTCAACCATCTCCCCTCGGGACGCTTCCCCGCCAACGCCGCCTGGCTGGCAGTGCAGACGATGGCCCACAACCTCGCCCGCTGGACGAAGCGCATCGGCCTGGGTGAGCCGGTGGCAACCACCAAGACCTTACGACGACGCTTCTTCTCCCTGGCCGGACGCCTCACCCGGCATCTCCCCCAGGGCTGGCCCTGGCAAAATCAGTTCAGCTCTGCCCTGGCACGATTGCGCGCCCTACCGCTCCCCTCCTGATGCCGTCCTCGGCGTTTGACCTGTCCACGATGATGCCAGCCTGGACGCTTGCTCGACCAGGCTGGGCTCCGGACGGCCTTCGCCCGCAATCTGGACTGAAAATCGCGTCCAGCGCTGCAACCACAGGCCGTCAACATCCCTCTGGGGTGGCCGCCACACTCCACATCGTCCATTTCATCGGCATCAGGTCCTCGCCAGCCCGACCTCTGGTCCCTCATCCCTCCTCTGACCACCGCCCCCGTTTCCCTTCGGTGGATCCGGGTTTAGGCTATTGTCACACACCCTCTTAACAGTTACTTTTACGTCCCGCTCGGAACAGGACAAAGGCGTATGAACGAAGTTTCATGGGTTGATGCCCTTGACCTGCGGCGTTGCTCTCACGGCGCCGTTTGGAGCGGTCAGTAGCGGAGAAGATGCGTGGGTATGAGGCTGCCGGCTACGGGGTCCACGGCGAGAGCAGCCTGAACAACATCAACAAGGATGACGGCTTTCACACCACTTGACGGGGCGTAACCGTATCAGCAGCGTCTGCCCTGAAGATACCCTCTGCGCCAACGAGATTGCCGCGCTTCGCTCTCAATGACACTTCCCCGCAACTCTGAACAATTAGCGAACAGTCGCAGCGGGGCTTTGAAGAAGACGCTAACGGAACACGCCGTACCGGGGACACGGCGGGCAGGGGGATCAACGCGTCGGCGGGGGGGCAGCGTCCGCGCGGGTCATGCGATCCAGTTCGGCGGCCAGGACCGGGAGCAGCCTTTCCAGTTGGCCGCGGTTGGTGTCGCCCATGAGGCAGATCTGGAGCCAGTTGCGCTGGCGCAGGTAACCGCTGGCGTAGGAGGTGTAGAAACCGTGATCTTCCAGGGTGCGGCCCATCTGCTGGGCTTCGAGGCCGTGACCGGTCGGAGCTTGATTGGTCGGAGCTCGATTGGTCGGAGCTCGATGGGCCGAAGAGGACACGGGAAGGGCGATGGTGGTTACCGCGCCGGCGCTCTCCTCTTCGGTGGCAACCAGCGTGAAGCCCAGGTCGCGCAACTGCCCACGGAGCCAGCAGCCCTCCTGCTCGATGCCGGACAGCAGGGCTTCGGACTGACGGGCCAGGCCGGCGTCCAGCGCAGCGAGCAGGTTGGACGACAGGGTGAAGGGCACTGCGCCGCTGTCCTCGCCGGCGCAGTGCAGGCCCAGGTCCAGGTAGCGGGGCAGCGAATCGTCGGGTTCTGGCCGGTAGCCGGAGAAGACGAGTCCAAGGCCAGGATAAGCGGCGAGGGCCTTGCCGCTGGCGCCGCTGGCCAGCCACACATCTCCCAGGTCCACGGGCGTCGCGCCGATGCTGCTGATGCAGTCCAAAGCGAGACGGGCATCGTGCTGCCGGCACATCGCCTTGAGGCGCGACAGGTCGGCCAGGGCGCCGGTGGAAGTCTCGCAGTGGGGCATCCAGAGCCAGCCGGCGGGCCGTCCGTCCACAGCGTCGGACAATGCCTTATCGATACGGCCGTAATCCAGGGGCGCGCCCCATTCGTGCCGCACGGCCGTGTAGCGCAGGCCCATGCGGTTGGCGTGATCCAGCAGTCGTTCGCCGAATTCGCCGGCCGTCACGACGACGCCCGGGGCGTCCAGGCGGGAAAGCTGGGCCGCCACCACGTCGTTGGCCATCGTGCCGGAGCCGACCATCACGGCACAATGGCGGGCGTTGGTGAGCGCGAGCAGCCGCCGGCGCGCGCTCTGCATCAGGGCGGCGAACTCAGGAGAACGGTGGGACAGCGGCGGACGACGGAAGGCCCGAACCACCGAGTCGGGCATTGCCACGGGGCCGGGCGTCAGGATCACCGGCTCGCCGGGAGGCGCGTCGACGTCGTCGTGGAACAGGCCGGCGAACTCCGCGCCGACGTTGCCCACGGGGCGGTACATGGGTTGATAGGGCGCGGCGTCATCGCCGACGACGGGGCCGAAGGGGATGAAGCCGATGTGCCGGTACAGCGCCTGCTGGGACACGCGGCCGGACATGACCACATAGTCGTATCCGCCCTCCTGGCAGTACCGGGCCATCATGGTCAGCAGGCCGGTGAGGACGCGGGTGCGGCGCATATCGGGACGCACCGTAAGCAGGCGGACCTCGCAGACGCGGGCGCCCTCGGCCTGGGGCAGGTACTCCTCGAGGCTGCCCAGCTTTTCGTCCAGGGAGAAGGGGCGGCGGTCACGGACGCAGATCATGCCGACGAGTTCCTGTTCCCGACGGCAGATGAAGTAGGTATTCTCGTCGTGGAAACGGTCAACGAGCACGCCGGCGTCGTTGGAGGGATGCTGGGGGACCTCTTCGACGAAGGAGGCATAGTTCAACTGGAAGATTTCCTCGAACTCCCACGGCTCATCGGCCTGCTTGAAGGTGAGCCGGTGAGCATCGTCGTTACTGCCGTTCGCGGACATTTCGTCCACGGGCAGCGACCCCGGATCCGCGATGTTGCGTTGCGTCATATCCATCACAGGCGGCTGGGCCGAGAACCTGGCTGACGACGTGACATTATACTAGGCGCATTCAATCAATTATTCAGAGGATATCAAGGGCCGTTTTACCATAAATTCCGGCAATGCACACCATTGGGCGTTAGGATATAATGCGAGAAAAGGTGCAATTCAATCCACCACCGCAGGAGGTAACGACATGGCCCACACCCCAAAGCAGCTTGGTCACCTGGTAATCAAGGTCAGGGACATCGAGCGGAGCGTTGACTTCTACACGAACGTGCTCGGCCTGACGGTGATGACGGGGCGGCCCGGCGGGATGACCTTCCTGTCCGCGGATACGACGATGTCCCATGAGCTGGCCCTGATCCCGCTGGGGATGGACGCGCCCGGCCCCGAGGACCGGCGGGTGGGCATGGCCCACATGGCGTGGCAGATGAACTCCTTCCGCGACCTGAAGGAGCTGTACCAGCGGTGCAAGGAACACGGCGTGAAGTTCAAGAGGCTGGGCGACCACGGGATCTCCATGGGCGTGTACATCTACGATCCTGACGACAACGAGATCGAGATCTACTACGAGTCGCCGGAGAGCGAGTGGGGCAACAAGGACGGCTTCCTGTTCGAAGGGAACTTCCCGTGGCAGTTGGATCCCATCGAGGAGCGCGAGCCGGCGGCGGTGGGCGACGACGACTAGACAACCGTCGCACACCTCGCCGATTACCGTAGGGGCGACGGATGCGTCGCCCCTACGCGCATTTGGGAGCCGACACAGATATAATCCAGCCGAACGCACGGCGCGTTGCCAACCGGCTACTGACTCTCTCGCCCGGTGAGGCTCAGCATGACCACCGCCAAGACGCCACAGTCCCCACCTGTCATCCAGCTGCCGGATATTCCAGAGATCCCGGACGAGATAATGACCGTCTACGATCACCTCACCGATACCGGCGGCGCCCACTATCTGGCTCAACATCTCGGCAACCTTGAGACCACCCTGGTCACCGGCGGACGCTACATCACGCCGGTACCGCCGTCCGAGCGGCCGGACATGACCGGCTCGGTCTATCCCGATATGCTGGTGGCCTTCAACGTTGACCCGGCCCTCTACCGGGCCCGCAACGGCTACGTCATCTCGGAACAGGGCAAACCTCCCGACTTAGTGCTGGAGGTCGCATCGCGGTCCACCGGGCGCCGGGACACCGTGGACAAGCGAGTGATCTACGCCGAGATGGGCGTCTCCGAATACTGGCGCTTCGACGAAACCGGGCAGTACCACGGCGCCCGACTGGCCGGCGACCGGCTGGTGGATGGCCGCTACGAGCCCATCCAGATTGACCAACTGCCCGACGGCAGCCGGCAGGGGCACAGCGCCATCCTGAACGTGGACCTGCGCTGGACCGACGGCCAGCTGCATTGGCACGACCCGGCAACGGGCGAGCGCGTAGCCTCCCTGGAGTCCGAACGCGAAGCGCGCCTTGAGGCTCAGGCTCGCGCGGCCGCTGAGCAACAGGCCCGCGCCGAGGCTGAGGAACGAGCCGGCACTGCCGAGGCCAGGGTCCGGCAACTGGAAAACCAACTCCGCCAACTGCGCGGTGAATGATCGTCCTTGCGTAAATCGTCAGAAGCAGGATTTACGGGATTTTATGATTGTGCAGGATTGGGAGATCTCCATCGCAGAAGGGTTTCCAATCCTGATAATCCGTAAATCTTGAGAATCCTGCTTCTGACGTTTTTCCACCGCAAACTGGGTACGTCTGGGGTCGCGTGGGGTTGGAATCTTTGCGCGCGCAGAGACGGACCGCAGCGCATCCGTGGCGTTGGGATACTATTGTGCAGAGTGAGTGATGGCAACTGCTGATTTGGGCACGGCGCGGCACGACTACATCATCATTGGCAGCGGAATCGCCGGGCTGAACACGGCGCTGCTGGCGGCGGAGCACGGCAGCGTGCTGGTGGTAACCAAGGGGCGCATCGACGACTGCAACAGCCGCTACGCCCAGGGCGGCATCGCGGCGGCCATTGGGCCGGGGGATTCGGCGACGCTGCACGAGCGGGATACGCTGTACGCCGGCGCCGGCCTGTGCGACCCCGAGGCGGTGGGCGTGCTCACGGGCCAGGGACCGGACAGCATTGCCGGGCTGATCCGGTGGGGCGTTCCTTTCGACACCATCCACGGGCAGATTGCGCTGGGGCGGGAGGGGGCACACAGCATGCCGCGCATCCTGCACGCCGGGGGCGACGCCACCGGTATGCACATCGAGGACACGCTGGCGGACCGGGTGCGGGCGTCGGAGCGCATCACGGTGCTGGAGTACACCCACGCGGTGCGGATATGTGTGGAGGACGGGACGGTGACGGGCGTGGAGCTCATGGGCAGCATGGTTCGACAAGCTCACCATGAGCGGGAGGATGGCGATGACGGGATTCCCACGGCGCAAGCGCCTCGCAATGACAACGTGGAGGGAGCGCCTCGCGATGACAGCGGCAGGGGCGGCACGCGGCGGGTCATACCCGGCGGCGTGGTGGTGGTGAGCACCGGGGGAGCGGGACGGTTGTATCGCTACACGACGAACCCGGAGGTGGCGACCGGGGACGGCGTGGCGCTGGCGTACCTGGCCGGGGCGGAGGTGATGGACATGGAGTTCTACCAGTTCCATCCCACGGCGCTTTGGCTCGAAGGCGCGCCCACGTTCCTGCTGTCGGAGGCGATGCGCGGCGAGGGCGCGGTACTGCGGAACGCGGACGGGGAACCATTCATGGCGTCGCATCACCCGATGGCCGACCTAGCGCCACGGGACGTGGTGTCGCGAGCCATTGCGGCGGAGATGGAGCGGGCCGACGGCCGGCCGGCGATGCTGGACATATCGCATCTGCCGGCGGCCACGGTGTCCAGCCGGTTCCCTACCATCTACGCCGAGTGCCGGCGGTACGGGCTGGACATCACGCAGGAGCCGATTCCGGTGGCGCCGGCGGCCCACTACATGATGGGCGGCGTGCGCATCGACACCTGGGGGCGGACCAACATCGCCGGTCTGTACGCCTGCGGCGAGGCGACGTGCGCGGCCGTGCACGGCGCCAACCGGCTGGCCAGCAACTCGCTGCTGGACACGCTGGTGTTCTCGCGGCGGCTGGTGGAAGCGACGCTGGGAAACGCGCCGGAGTACGAAGGGACGGATGATGACGACGCCAACCTTCGCATCGGCCTGACGGAACGGGCCATGGTGTGCGCCACGGTGCCGGAGCGGGGCAAGGAGAACCTGCAGGACCTGATGTGGCGCAACGTGGGCATCGCGCGCAACGGGACGCGGCTGCTGCTCACGGCGCGGATACTGAACTTGTGGCAGCGGCAGTTTTATGCCGGCGGACCCCAACCGGAGACTACGGAGGAGTTCGAGCTGCGGAACATGCTGGTGGTGGCGCGGCTGATAGTCGAGGCGGCGCTGCAGCGGCGGGAGAGCCGCGGCGCGCACTACCGGGAGGACTTCGCCGAAACGTCCGAGGAATGGCGGCGGCACATTGTGCTGAGGGGGTAGGGCGATCCGGGCACCAGCGTGACCGCGAACTGAGCGTTATGAACGAGTTCCGGCGTCGTTGCGCCGGCGAGATTGCCGCGCTGCGCTCGCAATCACAAGGGAGCGACGAGGGTTAGCGGCGGTCGAACATGGATTGTGCGACCAGGAGTCTGCGTTCCTCCTGGGTCAGTTGGGCGAAGTTCCTGATGGCAGTCTCGGCCTGGGCAATGGCGTTGAACGTTCTGGTACGAGTGATCGAGAAGTTGGGGTCATAGTCGGCTTCCTGGCGCATGCCCTGCAATTCGATGAAGGTTCGGGCGAAGAATGCTCCGGGTGGGGATAGCAGATTGAGGACGGCGCGTAAGTTATTCTGGGCTCTGCCGTGGTCAAGGCGGCGGTAAACCCGTTCCCACGCATAGGCCGAAATGCTGGATTGCGGCTGACCGGCGATCAGCTCGGCGTTGGACGCCGCCAGAGTATGGAACACGGCATAGTAAGCCGTGCTGATCGCGCGGCGCAGATCCGCCTGCGTTGGCGGTGGATCTGCCGACGGCGGTACCAGTTTGCGGCAGGTGTCGATGAGTTCCTGTGGATTTATCATGACGCGGGTGATGGTGGAGTTGACGATTTGCGGTATAGCCACCTGGTGGGGTCGTTGATCTCGGTGTAGCCAACCATGGCGCGCGCGGTGATGCCGGCGGCGCGGATCGGCTCCTCGGTGACCCGGAACAAAGTGCCCATCAGGTAGCCATCGAGCACGGGGTCAGCGGGGTCGGGAGCGGCGTAAAGCAGCTCGACGTCAAAGAACTCCTCGTCTTCATGGTCCAGCCGAACGGTGACGTTGGCGTCCTGGAATTGGACGGAAGGAGGGAAGTGGATTTTCGCTCCGTCGAGGATTATCTGCTTGATGGTGTCTATTTCCTGTTGGGTGATGGGCATTGGGGGCCTCGCGCGGTGATGGTCTGGATTTTGATGCTAGGGGGCGAAATCTTGATAGTCAATGCCTGGCAGAAACGGACGCGCACCCAGTTTGTCATCGCGAGGAGTTAGCGAAGTGGCGATCTCGTTGCCGGAAGAGCCGGCCTAACCCCGCCGGGATTGCCGCGCTTCGCTCGCAATGACAGGTGGGGATGATCCTTCGACGAGCTCAGGATGAGCGGGTAGCCTGCGCGTGCTATTCTGGGCGGCGGGATGTGTGCCATGACGCCGATGATGCCGACGATTTCGCCGCGGGAGTTTGTGGGTCGCTGGCGGGAGGCCGGCTTCGGCGAGCGGCAGGGGGCGCAGTCGTTTTTCAACGACCTGTGCGGGCTGGTGGGTCACGCGACGCCGGCGGGGTACGGCGATCCCGAGGCGTTCACCTTCGAGAAAGCGGTGCCGGGCGGGTTCGCCGACGCCTATTACGAGGAGCATTTCGGCTGGGAGTTCAAGGGGCGGGACGCACAGCTGGACGGGGCCTTCGACCAGCTATTGCGCTACCAGGTGCACCTGAAAACGCCGCCGCTGCTGATCGTGTCGTCCTTCGAGACGATACGCATCCAGACCAACTTCCCGGGGATGGAGACGGCGCGGTACGACGTCGGCATCGGGGAGTTCGAGCAGGCCGAGCGGCTGGAACTGCTGCGGGACGTGTTCTTCGCGCCGCACCGGTTCCGGGAGCGGCTGCGGTCGGTGGACGCGGTGACCCGGGAGACGGCGGCGGTGTTCCAGTCCATCGTGGTGGACATGGAGGCGCGAAATGAGGACCCGGAACGCTTGGCGCGGTATCTGAATCAACTGGTGTTCTGCCTGTACGCCGAGGACGCGGGGCTGCTGCCGGAAGGGCTGTTCACGCGCATCGTGGCGCAGCACTATCGCAATCCGGCGACCTTTGACCGGGCGGTGCGCAGCCTGTTCGCGCAGATGGCCACGGGCGGGTTCTCGGGGGCCGACGAGATCGCGCACTTCAACGGCGACCTGTTCAACATGGTCGATACTGTCGAGCTGAGCGCCACGGCGTTGCAGCGGCTGGGCGAGGCGTGCGAGCGGAACTGGCGGGACATCGAGCCGTCGATATTCGGGACGCTGTTCGAGCGGGCTTTGGACGCATCGAAGCGGGCGCAGACGGGAGCCCATTACACCGGCGCGGAGGACATTGAACTGGTGGTGGAGCCGGTGGTGATGACGCCGCTGCGGCGGGAGTGGGAGACGGCGCGGGCGGAGATTGAGGGGTTGCTGGATGGGGATGACAATCCCCCGGCGCGGGCGCGGCTGGAGGGGTTTCGGGAGCGGCTGGCGTCGGTGCGGGTGATGGATCCGGCGTGCGGGAGCGGGAATTTTCTGTACATCGCGCTGCGGTCGCTGCTGGATTTGGAGAAGGAGGTCATCGACTACGCGGCGGCGCAGGGGTGGCTGGGGCTGACGCCGCGGGTGCAGCCGGACCAGATGCTGGGGCTGGAGACCAACCACTACGCGGCGGAACTGGCGCGGACGGCGCTGTGGATCGGCTACATCCAGTGGCACCAGGCCAACGGGTTCGCGTACACGCAGCGGCCGATCCTGACGCCGCTGGACACGATACGGCAGACGGACGCGATACTGGACCTGTCGGATCCGGAGCATCCGGCGGAACCGGAGTGGCCGGCGGCGGAGTTCATCGTGGGGAACCCGCCGTTTTTGGGTCACGTCCCTTTCCGGGAGTCGCTGGGCGATGAGTACGTGGATGCGGTGTATGGGCTCTATGGCAACCGGATACCGAACTCCAGCGACCTTTGCTGTTATTGGTTGGAGAAGGCGCGGGCGCAGATAGAAGCCGACGCTACCAAGCGAGCAGGTCTACTGGCAACCCAGGCGATACGGTTTCAGTCGAACCGGCCGGTGTTGACACGGATCAAAGAGACCGGGGACATATTCACGGCGATATCGGATAAGGATTGGGTACTGGAGGGTGCAGCAGTTCACATCTCGATCATTTGCTTTGACGATGGTACTGAAGTTAGTCGGTCGCTTGATGGCAACAACGTCCCAGCGATCAATCCTGATTTGACTATCGGATTCGACCTTACTACTGCAAAGCGGTTGTCGGAAAACCAAAGCCTAGCGTTTCAAGGGGTTGGAAAGGTCGGGGATTTCGACATATCTGCAACAGTCGCCACAGACATGTTGAACCAGCCCAATCCACATGGGCGACCCAACTCGGACGTGTTACGGAGGTGGGTGAATGGCGTCGATATAACGCAGCGTGCACGCGATATGTGGATCATTGATTTCGGTACTAATCGTACTGAAGAAGAGGCCGCACTATATGAAGAGCCTTTTGAATACATTAGGGCCAACGTAAAGCCCCAGAGAATCCGTAACAAGATGCAATGGAGAGCGACAAATTGGTGGCTGCACGGTTACCTTGCAACTGAAATGCGTGGCGCACTGGCTCCACTACCACGATACATAGGAACATCAGTTACAGCGAAACATCGCTTCTTCGCATGGCTTTCTGTGGACGGCTTGCCATCTAACTCGGTGGTTGCAATCGCGAGCTCGGAAGACTACATGCTAGGAATTTTGCATAGCAGACCGCACATAGTTTGGACGTTGGCAATGGGGACTCAACTTGAGGACAGGCCCCGTTATATCGTTTCAACGTGCTTTGAGACGTTCCCGTTTCCGCGTCCCACCGAGGAGCAGCGGGAGGCCATCGGCGCAATCGCGGCGGAGTTGAACTCGCTGCGGGAGGGCTGGCTGAATCCGGAAGGGGTCAGCGCGACGGAACTGCGCCGTCGGACGCTGACCAACCTGTACAACCAGCGTCCGACGTGGCTGGACAACGTCCACGCCCGGCTGGATGCGGCGGTGTCCGCCGCCTACGGCTGGCCGGCGGACCTGGCGGACGGGGAAATACTGGAGCGGCTGCTCGCGCTGAACCTGGAGCGGGCGGGGTGATTAGGTACTGAAGACATACGCTGTTTTTGGTTGACTATATGTTCGCAATTCCGTTGACAGCGAAATAACGGCGGGCTTATGCTGGTGCAATGGAAATCTGCCCCGCGTTCATTGACGAAACCGGCATACTTTCCGGCCTGCGCCGTCAACAACCCGTTTACGGTATAGGGGTATTGGTGATTCCCGACACCAGGGCAATTACCAATAGTCTCTACCGTCTGCATTTTAATTTCAGTTCTGACCGCATGGCGGAACGGAAACGCATCCGCAGGCAAATCCAATCGCGCGCTGAGGGGCCAACTTTGCAGGAAACAGACCGGCTGATGCATTCAACTCGCCACCACGAGTACAAGTTCAGCGAAGTCAGCCGTTTCAACCTCCAGCAATACATCGACTTGCTGAACCTCTATTTTTCCTTCCCGGAACCGCAGTTTCACGCTCTGATAATGGACCGACTTGACCCATGTTATAGCCTGTCACGCTGGAACGACGATACATGGCACGCGTATGCTGAGTTGGCACGAGAATTGCTCCAGGAGCGCTTGAACCGGGATGTGTTTGCCATCGTGGATTTGCAGGACAAACCGGACCACTCCTCCGTGTATATTGAGGATGTACTCTGTACCGTGCCGGCCGTGAAAGGCTGCCTGCGCGCCACTTCCGATATGTCCGTTTATTTGCAGATTGTGGATGTGTTGCTGGGCTGCGTGCAGTTTGATTGGAAGGACGCCAACGGCTATTACGGCACGACGTCGCGGCGCGCCGTAGAAAAACGGGAACTGGTCAACTTTGTTAAAAGTCGATTGGGTGTTGCTGCTGAGGACCGGCTACTGACTAAAGAAGTCACGGAGGCCAGTTGGGAAACGCCTTCCCGATTCGCGGTGCGCTTGGGCAACTGGTAGGTGCTGATGCCGGTCGCGCAAATGCAGGGGCGCGGCTATGTCCGGCGCCTGTCCCTTAAGCAGGACGGCGTGCTCCGGCCACTCCGCGCTTACGCCAATGATGCCGTATAAATGCTGAGGATGTCAAGGCTTTTCCAGGCGCGGCAGGGCAATCGCGTATGAAATTGCAGCCCGGTCACTCCGGCGGACGGGGAGAGCTGGAGCGGCTGCTGGGGCTGAATTTGGCGCGGGCTGGGGAGGGGGAATTGTGAGGAATTCTACGTCAGCGGAAGCGTAAGCTGGGGCGTAACGGCGCGATAGGCTTGGTGAGGATGATTGAGGTTTTCCGGGAAGCGTCGTTCAAGCAGGCCACTTTCTACCATTGGAGAAAGATAATTTCTCGTCAGGTTCCCCTGTTGGAAATTGAGGCATTTTGCAATCTCCGAAGAAGTTGTCCATCTTTCCTGTGAACATATCTCGTGTATGATAACTTGTACGCGCTCACGGCGTGGATATTGACCAAGTTGGTCAATCCTCTCTTGGAGATGGGCGGAGAGCTCCCGAACTTCCGGCCCGAGCTCCCCAACTTCGGGGGGCGAACTCCCGAACTTCCGGCCCGAGCTCCCCTGCATCCGGCTTGAGCTCTCCAGTTACGCGGTCAAGCTCCCCTGTCTCCGAGCCGAGTTCCCCAATTCGAGGGCTGTCTTTCGTAGTTACGCTGGGCAATTATATCAACCTCGGCAACGACGACGATCTGAGAGGTTGCGATTTTCCGATTGCTGACACCGTGGCGTTGACGGTGGGCGTGATGGGCCGCTAGGCTGTAGTAAATCAAGCGAGACGAGAGCCGGTGGACTGACCTGATGGCGGGTCGGGTCCACCGGCTTTTTGCGTGAGCGGGTGGTGGACTGCCCCGGCGTCGGGTTGCGCCGGCGGGAGGTTCGGATGATGGTGAGGACGATGATGGACGCGGGGGCGCGGCGGTCGGGTCGCACGGCCGGCTGGCGCGGGCCGCGGGGTCTGCCCGACGGACGGGCGGCATTGCTGGCCGCGCTGGATGCGTACCGCCGGGGCGTCGCCGAGGCGCCGGTGGTGTGCAAGCGGGTCCTTCGACAGGCTCAGGATGAGCGGGGTGCGGGAATGGCTGCGGCGACGGGATTGCCACGCTACGCTCGCAATGACACTCCGTGGAATGACAATCCCTGGGTGGTTCGGCGCGCTCAGGATGAGCGGTTTTGGGACGGTAATGGCAGCGACAAGGCCGGGGCCGGGCCGCTGGTGTTCGTGGCGTCCACGGGGGAGGTGGACCGGCACGGCGATACCGTCGCGCCGGAGGGGTGGCGGCTGGACGCCTACCGGGACAACCCGGTGGTGCTGTGGGCCCACGACTACGGCGAGCCGGCCATCGGACGAGCGGAGGCGGTGTGGAGCGACGGACGGGCTCTGCGGGCGCGGTTGGAGTTCGCGCCCACGGAGTTTGCCGGCCAGGTGGAGCGGCTGTACCGCCAGGGCTACCAGCGGGGCGTGTCCGTCGGCTTCCGGCCGCTGCGCTTCGAGGAGCGCCGCGACCCGGTGAACGGCGCGTTCCTGGGCATCCGGTTCCTGGAGCAGGAGTTGCTGGAGATCAGCGCGGTGCCGGTACCGGCCAACGGCGGGGCGCTGCTGGCGGAAGGGGCCATCGCATCGCAACGGGAGCCGGCGGAGGCCGGCCGCTCTCTGGACGAGGTGGTGGGGCTGCTGCGGGAGCTGCGGGCGTAGGGACGAATTTTACATCGATGGACAGGATGGACAGGATTTTTGAGGAGTTTGCAAGGTATGACGCTTTCGACATGGGAACTGGAGACGATCAAGAACGAGGTTGCGGAGGTGCGCGAGTTCTACCGGCAGCGGATGGACGCGGACCTGCCGCCGTTGCGGGAAGAGCTCGAAAGGCTCAGCCGGGCCGTCGGCGAGCTGACCGAGAAGCAGCGGGTCGGTGAAAAGCAGGCCATGCTGGCCCGTTTTTCCGGAGCGGGTCCTGGCGGAGAACGCGGCGGCGACCGGCCGCGGGTGCCCTTCGGCAAGTACCAGGGAATGGACGCGCTGGACCTGGCCTGCGTGCGCAGCGTGCTGGCCGCCCAGCAGCGCGAGCCGGGCGACGTGAATCCGCGGGCGCTGGAGGACTGGCAGGCCAACCTGAAGGCGGCCATGGACAGCACCACCGCCGGCGCGGGCGATGAACTCGTCGCCACCGGCGAGGCGGCCGCGCTGTGGGCAGATATCAACGTGGATACCCTGGTGGCCGGCCTGTTCACCCGGGTGGACATGCCGACCAATCCCTTCGAGATCCCGCTGCAACTGGGCGACGTGTCCTGGTATCCGGGAACGGAGAACACAGCGACCACGGAGACGGCGCTGACCACCGGCCGGCAGACGCTGACGGCATACGAGTTGGTGGCCGAGGTTCCGTGGTCGCTGACGCTGGAGGAAGACGCGGTGATCGCCATGGCGGCGGAGGTGCGTAGCACGCTGGTCCGCAACGCCGTGGAGGTGATCGACGACGTGCTGCTGAACGCGGACACGACGCTGCAGAACAACATCAACGCCGACGGGGCGACCATCGCGGCGTCCACGGCAGGAAAGGCGCACTGGCTGGTCGGGTTCGACGGGCTGCTGCACCTGCCGCTGGTGGACAACGCGGCGCAGGCTAACGACCACGGGGCCGCGCCCAGCGCGGACATGTTCAACGAGGCGCGGGGTCTGCTGGGCAAGTACGGGGTGCGGCCTTCGGAGCTGGCCTACATCGCGGACGTGGGCACCTACATCAAGTCGCTGGCCATCAGCGAGTTCCGCACCCTGGACAAGCTGGGCCCGCAGGCGACGCTGCTCAACGGGCAGCTGGCCCAGGTGGACGGCATCCCGGTCATCGTGTCGGAGCAGATGGCGCAGTCGGACGCCGACGGCAAGGTTACGGATGCCGGAACCAGCAACACCAAGGGCCGGCTGCTGGCGGTGAACCGGACGCAGTGGCGCCTGGGGTTCCGGCGGGAGCTGATGATCGAGACGATGCGGGACATCCAGAAGCGGCAAAACATCATGGTGGTGAGTATGCGCCTGGCCTTCATGGAACGGACGGGGACGCGGGCGTCGGCGACGCACACGGCGCTGCAGTACAACATCACGGTGTAGCGCGCCTATCCTCCAAGTCGTCACTCCGGCGAAAGCCGGAGTCCAGAGCACCTTCTGGATTCCGGCTCAAGGCCGGAATGACGGCTGGATGCATGCGGAGATAAACCATGCCCAACGCTTACGGTGACCTGACGACGCTGAAATCGCCGGCGTTTCTGAACACGCCGGACGACGGACACGACGAACGGTTGCTGGGGATGCTGGAAACGGCGTCACGGTGGATCGACGGGTACTGCGACCGACACTTTTTCGTCACGCCGGGAGAGCGCAGGTTCGACGGGACGGGGCGGGTGGTCCTGGCCGTGAGCGACCTGGTGTCCGCCGCCGAGGTGCGGGTGCGCGAGGGCGCGACGGGTCGGTGGGTCGGCTGGAACTCCGGCGACTGGCTGGCCTACCCGTTGAACGCCGCGCCCACGGAAGCGGGCGGGCGGCCGTACACGCGCATCGTGGCCACGGCCGGCGGGCGCCGGTTCCCGCTGAGCCGGGGCGGGGTGATCGTCGCCGGCGCGTGGGGCTACGGCGACGTGCGGGAGGACGCGGGGCTGCAGGTGTCAGGCGCGGAGGCGGCGCCGGCCGACAATGCGATCACGGTGGCCGCATCCGACGACGGACCGTCGGTTGCGTTGTCGGCCGGCCACACGGTGCGGATCGGCGACGAGCAGATGTACGTGACGGCAGTGTCCGACGACGGGCAGGGGACGATCACGCTCGCGGTGCAGCGCGGGGTCAACGGCGCCACGCCGGCGACGCACGCCGTGGGCTCGGGGGTATCGGTGTACCGCTATCCGTCCGCGGTGACCGAAGCGTGCCTGCAGCAGGCCGCCGCCTGGTGGCGGGAGCGGCTTGGGGCGCCTTTCACGCTGCCAGAGGGCGATGGTCGGGGAGATGCGTGTGGAATATCCCCGGCGGTTCGCGCGCTGCTGGGACCGTATCGCCGGCGCGTTGCCGTCCTGGGGGTGTGAGCATGACGGGATATTCGAGCGCGGGGCGCAGCTACGTCGCGGTGGAGGACGCCGGCGGGGTGATGCGGGACCTGTCGCCATGGGTGGAACGGGTCGGGCCGCTGGGTCGGGAGCTGGCCGGGCGGGATGCCGCGGGCGTGAACGACGCAACGCCGCGGACCGCGGCGGGAACGGATACCGCCCAGGAGTTCACCCTGTCGGGCCGGTGGGACGACACGCCGGACATCGGCCCGGACGCGGTGCTGTCGGGCATCGTCGGGATGGCAGTGGCGGTGGAGTACGGGCCGGCGGGCAATGGGCCGGGCCGGCGTCGGGTGTCGGGCCGGTTCGTGTGCCTGTCCTACCGGATCAGCAGCGCGTCCGGCGAGCCGGTGCGGTTCGAAGCGAGGTTCCGGCAGGACGGGCCGGCAGCGCTGGGGACGTGGTGACGACACATCACTGCGTTTCCCAGCGGAACAAGTTGGACACCCGCTCGCTCAATTCGTCCACCTGCCGGCGCAGAACTTCCAGCTCCGCTTCCTGGTCGGCGACACGCTTCTCGAGATGAGTAATCCGCGTCTCTTGATGGTTGATGCGCTCGGGAAGCCCGCGACCCAGAAGATTGGGATTGACAAAAGCTCGCCAGCACAGCAGCGCCAGAATCACTGCCGAAACGACCAGGACGAAAAGGAGTGCGCCAAAAAGGGCGAATTCTGCGGGAGAAATCATCATCGACTCTGCATGGTTGAAAGAAATGGTTGAGAATTGGCAGGCTAAACCCACTCGGGCCGGCCCTACAGTGTGGAACTACAAGGCGCTAATAGCTCGCTCAGTTGGTAGCGACTTCTTCGGGGGTTATCACGACGCGGCCGGCGTCGTCATGGTGGTGGCGCATGAGGAAGTCCATCCGGTCGTGCATGGCCACCACCAAGCCCCGAACCTCGGCCAGTTGTTCGCGAACGGTCCCCATCTGCTCTTCGAGGCGTCCAATCCTGTCTTCAAGGCGTCCAATCCTGGGGATCATGCTTTTCAACTCGCCAATGTCACGGGACTGTCGCAACGGGATGCCGATAAGCGTAACCAGCAACAGGGAGATAAATGCGAGAAAGCCGTAGAGGATGTATAGCTCGGAGGCAACCATTGCCGATACTCCGTTGGCGGGCCGATGCGCAGGATTATGGCACAACGGGCCGGCGGCGGCAACGGAGGAAGGACGATCCAGTGTCAGTTCTCAAGCATGGAGAGCATCCGGTGTACGAAATCCCGGGCCAGGGGAAGGCCGCGGCTGAAGTCGTCCGGTTCCATGAAATCGTGGGTGGCGTTGGCGTGAAACTGCTGGGCGGCGAAGAAGCCGGCGATGATGGCGGTGTCTCCGGCGGCGAGGCGGTCAGCGGCGACTTTCACGTCCGCGTGGCCGTCGCTGGGCCAACCGCGCTGGCGGGCCACGGCGGTAACCGCATGGACAGAGGCCTGCCACAGCCGGTCCGAGCCGACAGTGATTTTACCCGCCGCAAACTCGGCCTCAGCGGATTGCAACGATGCGTCCGCCGCCCGGGAATGTTCACGGGGAGACTGGGGAACGACCTGCCCGTAGGCATCCAGCAGGGCGAGCATGCGGTCGACGAACTCCCGCATCAGGCGGCAGTAATCGGCCAGTTGGTGGCGCTCCACGAAGCCGTTGTTGAACCTGGCGCGGAACTGCTGGGCCACGGCGAACTGGTGGCGCAGGTGGTGGTCGCTGGCCTCCTTGGCCAGGCGTTCGGCGGCGGTTCTCAGGTCTTGCGGGTCGTCCGTGGGCCAGCCCCGCGCATCAGCCACGGCGGTCAGGGCGTGGGAGGCGGCGTTCCACAGGTTGTCGTAGGCCAGCAGCGGCTCCTCGTCCTCGAAATGCCGGTCGGCAGCGTCGAAGAAAGCCTGAGCGGCCTGGGCGGTGGTACAGGCAATCATTGGCACGTGCTCCGGACTGTGACGGGCGTTCCTATCAGACACGCCCGGGACGGGGATTTAATCCATTTTGGTGAAGGTGCCGCCGGTGCGGGAGGCGATGGACTGGAGGGCGCTTGTGTCGACGTTCGGGCTGAGGGCCACGGTGTCGATGGGTACGTCGGACCGGGCCAGCGCGTCAACCGTTGCCTCGTCGAGGTCCTCGATGGGAATCATCTTGCCATCGGTCATCAGGACGTAACGCTGGGCATGGCAGGAATTATCGCCAAGGTCCATGATCCTGGTATCGCCATCAAGATTGAGAGAGGGCCGTTCGGGGACGGTGACCATGGCGCCGCCGTCATCGGCGCGAGACAGGACCAGGGCGGACTCGACGGGAGGCGCGACAGGGGGAGCGACACTGCCAAGGGAGAGATCAGCGGCCGTGCCGGGCTGGCTTCCGCCGCCGGTCCGTTCGGCGCGGTCGGACTCTTCCGGTTCGTCCAGCAGGAGCCAGCCCAAGAGCAGGGCGAACAGGAGCAACAAAAGGAGCAACAGCAGCCATGGCCAGATCTTGCGTCGCGCATCGTCATCACGGACACGCTGACGGGCTGGCTGGATCCGGACCACCTGGGGGCGGCCGTAGCGAGGGTCGCGGCCCCAGTTCCACGGCCATCGCCACTGCCAGCCCCGGCGCCGGCGCCGTCGGGGGTCCGGGTCGACGCTGTAGCTGATCCAGTGCCTGGCCATGCTCTTCGCTCCTTGCGCAGCCCTGATGCTAATGGTTTTCGTCCGTTTACGCCAATCCCCCGGCGAAATATCCAAACCCTCTCGCGTACCCGGTTTGTCATCGCGAGGAGCGCAGCGACGTGGCGATCTCGTTGATGCAAGAGACCCACTGCCATCACGAGGTTGCCGCGCTGCGCTCGCAATGACAACTGGGGACACGTGAGATCCAAACCACCGTGCAATCAAAAGGACCGACCGCTCTTTTGGAGGTCCAAAAACGCGCATGACCATGAACATCGAAACAGCCGCGCCATCTCCAACCCCCAAGCTGCGCTGGCAGGCATGGGTGAACTGGGACGGGGACGGGATCTGGGGCACAGATGACGTCGATATATCGGACGACGTCCTCGGCCTGCGCTGGGGCTGGGGACGCCGGGGTTTGCCAATACCCGAGTTTGCCGCGCCGGCCACGCTGGAGTTGACGCTGAACAACGCGGGCCACAGATACACGCCCGGAAACGTCGTCGGCTCGCTGGGATCAAACGTCAGACCCGGCCGCGAGGTCAGGTTGTGGGCCAGCCGGCTGCACGACGACTTCGCCACCTCAGGGGTGGGATCAGAGGACCTGGACCGGCGGCCGGCGGCGTTCGGCGACGGGCGCTGGGAGGTGATCGCCACCGCCGGAAACGGCTTTGCGGTCCTGGATGGAGAGGCACGGGGCACGGTGGGATCGTTCCCGCCGGCGGACGCAGTGGCGTTGCTGGACACCGGCGACGCCATCGCCACGCTCACGGCGCGCTACCGGAGGGCGACCAACGGGCTAGGCGGGTTCGTGCTGCGGTGCGTCGCTGCTAACGATTGCCTGCGGCTGCGGTTTGACCACGTTTCCAGTGTGCTGGAACGGGTGGCCGGCTCCACGGTGACGAGGTTGGCGTCCGGGGGGCCGCTGGTTTCTGGGGCGTGGCACGATCTGGAGATCGAACAGACGGCGGATGGCGTCCGGGTGCAAGCCATCAACCTGGAAACCAGCGACCCCGTCGGACGCACCCTGCTGGCCGCCAACGGAATTGTCGACCCGCCGGACTCCGGCCGGCACGGGCTGTGGCACAGCTTCCGTAACACGGCGGACCGCTGGGGCGGCTTCGGCGTGGACCGCGGGTTATTCCGAGGGCAGGTGACCGCGATCTCTCCCTACTACGGGGCCGGAACCTGCCGGATCGAAGCCGCAGACGTAATGCAACGGCTGTCATCGGTGCGGTTGCGGCGGGCTCTGCCGGGCGGACCGATGCGCTCCGGAGACGTGGCCGCCTCCATTCTCGCCTGGTCAGGCCTCGCTCCCGGAGAGCACGATCTGGACTCGGGACGGGTCCTGCTCACCGGTGGAGCACGGTCGGTTTGGGAGGTATCGGCGGCGCGGGCGCTGCGCCGGTTGCAGCGCGAGGAGCACGGGCTGATTTACACGGACGGGCACGGTCGCGTCCGGCTGGAATCCGAGACGCGGCGGTCGAAGATCCGCTCGCACCGCGACCCGGCATCGCTGGCCAAGATCACCGTGTCCGACACCACTGACGGCGGCGCGTACGCCTCGGCGCTGCGCTGGGGCGACGGAGCATCGGCAACGGAGGATGCGGTGGTGTTCCGCTACCGGAGGCTGGTTGACGAGGGTCGGCAAAGGGTCTGGAGCCTCAACGAGCCGCTGGCCATCGACGCCGGCAAGGAACGTCTGGCGCTGGCAGCCTCGGAAGCATGGGAGGCAATCGATGGAGTGCAAGCGCCGGTGGCGCAAACCGATTACACGGCGACGGACGATGCCGCGGGGACGGGGACAGACGTGACCGGCGACATCACGGTGGAATTGCTTGCCGAAGCGGCATCGGGCATCGCCGGCCGGGGACGTATGCTGCGCATCCGCAACGACGGCACGGGTCGAGCCTACATGCAGACCCTGAGCCTGTCGGCCAACCACTGCTGGCGCGCTGAATCGACGACGGCGCACCGGGCCGGGGCAGTGGACGCGTCGGCGTCCGGGACCCTGGTGCACTGCCGGTACGCGGACAACTACGCGGCGGCGCAAGCCGGTGCGGAGGCTCGGCTCGCGGAGCGCTCACGGCGGCGGGCGCAGATTGAGGCAACGCTGCCGCTGTTCGCCGGGTCCAACGCCCGGGCCGGGGTAGAGGCCAGACTGTCCGACGTGGTGGGTCTGCGCGCGGCAGCACAGGGCATCGGCGGGGCATGGCTGCTGGAGGGGATGGAGGTGAGCACTGTGGCCGGCGGCGACGGGACGGCGCGGTGGTGGCTGACGGAGGTGTAGAGATTGACGTGACCGCATCGCTATCTTATTTGCGTTTATGGCCTTAAAGTATAATAGGGTCGTCGGTTATTTACCGAAAGTACAATAAGGGACAGGATGGAGATGGAACGCGGAGCGCTATCGCTTCGCACAGTATCGTCCATCACTCATATGTCGTAGGATGTCCTGTCAGGATTCCGCTGTATCCTGATCTGACGGGTCTACATAGTAGATTTGGATGCTGTCTACATCAGCCGCATTGAGGAGCACTGTACCACCGCCTTCTTGGTCGACCAGTCGAATTGGTTCATTTCCATGACCTTTTGGCACGTACACGGACTGGGTGATGAGAAAATCCTTTTCCTTCTGAGAGTCTGGCAAAATAGGGTAAGAGCTGACATAGCCGTAGTATAAGTCTCCGCTCTTCATAATGACGATCACAGTGGGAAGGATCTGAACAGATCCATCGCCCTCGGCATGAAATGCGCTGTACCAGATCGGTTCTGCGGGATATGCCGGGCCGGGAGGTTTAACCCAACGCAATCCCTTAATTTTTACCAGGCATTGAGTTGTTGTGCCAATAACCCTTACGATGCGGTTCGCAAACCAGGTGGGAACGCTATACGCTCCCATCGCGACGGCAGCCATCATCACGTACAACGGGTATAGCGTGAATAGGAGAACACCTTCGGTGAAGTAATCCTCTAGAAAATCGTCTGGTCGCGTACCTGGAATTTCACTGAGGTGGGTATCGATGTCAAACCACCATTTCAAAAGTCCCGTCATTCCGAACGTCAAAGCAATGCCCAAGAGATGAACGTAGACGGAGTACTCAAGAATCTCGGACAGTTGCCAAAGAGCACTTCTTCGCGTCGGATCTAACCGACGAGCCAATGCGGAGCGATAGGACAGAAATCCTGGGAGCACCAGGATTAAAATTGCCCCGATGTCCAACGCAGAAACGGACACGGGGCAATCGCCTTGATACGATCAGATCCACCAGGGGTCTAACTGGAGGGCGCCTCTTTCTGATCAGCTTTTGTTGAATTTCCCACGGAACTCTGGGCTAGTCCATTTACGGCGATAATCTTATCGACGACTGAGTTCTTTGGTAGAGGATTGTTTGTACTCGGAATGTCATCGCGCGATCGCTTCTCCCAATCAGGGTAGAAATCCATCCGGCGATCCTGTTTACGCTGCTCTGCAGCGTTCCCCCGGCTAGTTTCGCTGTCACTTGGCATAATGGCCTCCTAAACACAATGATAGGCCTGAAACTGGATGCTGAACACTGCGTATCAAGTTCGGCACTGGCACATTTGCATCGTAACAGAGGACAACCTGGATGTCAACTGCTATACCTATAGCAAATTTCTTAATGTTGCTCTATGGTCACAAAAATAGATGTGATTCCGTCTCATTCCGAGCCTTATTCCGGTTGGAAACGTGATATTGTCGCCCTGCACATTGTAACACAACCTCCTGTGCATCCATGCAAATTCCCCTGTCTCGCCAAACCGGGTACGCTTGAGGGTATCAGCGACGATGCGGACGCTGATCGACCTCGGCATCGTGCGCGAGATTACGGGGCAGCGGCGCAACCGGCTGTTCGCCTACGACACCTATCTGTCGATCCTGAGCGAGGGGACGGAGCCGTTGTAGCGCCGACGGCGTGATAACATCGGATGTCAACCATGCTAAAGGGAGAAGCGGAGTGACCGGAAACATCCAGTGGGGCAATCCTTTTGACGACGCCGGCATCGAGGAGATGGCTAACTGGATGGCTCCCCGGCTGGGGCAATCCCCCATGTACCACATGGCCATCGACGGGGCCGACCCGGATCTGCTGGCGGTGCTGCTGGAGCGGCTGATGAACGAGTACATGGAATATCGGGAAATCCCGGCCCGTGTCCGCCGGGACCGCAATCTGGTGTACGTTTCCATGGGCGAGGATGACGAGGACGAGGAATCGGCAGCCAACATCAGCATACCGCTGGTGCGCGCCCTGATGCGCCGTCTCCGCGGCTCCGGCTGGTGAAGTTAGCCTGTGACCGCTCGCCTCGCGGCTACCACTCCGAGCGGGGCGGGCGTTCCATCAGGACAGGAATGCACTCGGCGGCGGGGAGGCCTTCGAACAGCACCTGGGTCATGAGGCGGGTGATGGGCATGTCGACGTCCAGGCGCTCGGCGATTTCCAGCGCGGCCACGGTGGTGTTGATGCCCTCCGCCACGGCGCCCATGTCGGCCAGGATGTCGGGCAGCTGACGACCCCGGGCCAGTTCCTCGCCGACGCGCCGGTTACGGCTGAGAGGGCTGGCGCATGTGGCCATCACATCGCCCAGGCCGGCCAAACCGGCGAAGGTCATGAGCTGGGCACCGGCGGCGATGCCCAGGCGTCCGATCTCGTTCAGGCCGCGGGTTACCAGGGCGGCCTTGGCATTGTCGCCCACGTCCATGCCGTCGGCGATGCCGGCAGCCAGGGCAATGATATTCTTCAGCGATCCGCCCATCTCCACGCCCACGACGTCGTCGCTGGTGTAGATGCGAAAGGCCGGCGACATCAAGGCATCCTGGACGAGGCTGCGGGATTCTTCGTCAGGAGCCGCCACCACGGTCACGGCGGGTTTACCGGCTATGACTTCGCCGGCCAGGTTGGGGCCGGACAGGACGGCAAACTGCCCGGGCGGGTGACGCGGCATTTCCTGCGCCAGCACTTCGCTCATCCGCAGGCCGGCGGGCAGTTCGAGTCCCTTCGTAGCGCTGAGGACCACGGCGTCCGCGGGAAGGTGCGGGCCGATGCGCTGCAGGTTCTGCCGGAAACGATCGGACGGGACGGCGACGATTACCAGGCAGGCTTGGATCAGCGCCTTCGCCGGATCATGCTCGACGGACAAAGTATCAGGGAACGGCACACCGGGCAGGCGTCGGGCGTGCTCCCCGGCACGACGCAGGGTCTCGGCCTCATCTGGAGTTCGACAGAGGAGCCGAACGCGAGCCCCGAGGCGGGCCGCCAGCACGGCGAGGGTCGTGCCCCAGGTAGTGGCGCCGACGACGGCGACTGGGCATGAGTGATCGGACGTCAAGGGAGGTCTCGGATCAACCTACATTCGTAGAGGCGACGTGAACCGCCGCCCCTACGCGCTCATTGCGATTTGAACGCGGCTCTAGTTGTCCGCGCCCTGCTTGGTATTGAAGTGTGGCATGACGTCGCTGGCGAACCATTCCAGCTGTTCCATAGACGCGGAGGTGGGCATGCCCATGTTGGTGATGCCGATGTTGACCTCTTCCAGGCCAGGATACTTTTCCTGGATCTCCATCAACTGTTCAGTGATGCGGGCGGGCGGGCCGACGAGGTACTGGCCGGCAGCAACTGACTCTTCGATGGTGGGCATCTTGAGGCCCTGGGGAACCGGGCGGCCGAAGGCGTTGAGGGCGTCCAGTTGCTCCTGGGTCAGACCGGCGATGAAGCCCAGCGGGCCGAACATCTTGACCCGCTCTTCCATCCACAGGCGAGCCTGGTCCATGGCCTCCTTCTCGGAGTTGGCGATCTGGACGGAGTAGCCAACGGCGAGACCCTCGCCCAGCTTGTAGTCCTTGCCGTGCTCGGCGTGGATGGCCTGCCAGCGGTGGATCACGTCGTCGCTGGCGCCGCCGGTGGCCGCGCCGCCGCCGATGATTCCCTTGATACCCCAACGAGCCATGAAGTTGATGGCCCGGTCGCTGGCCGACACCACCGGCTGCCACCACTCGACGTCATACTTGGGCCGGGGAACCAGGGTGATCTCTTCCAGATCATAGCCGCGGTAGGGCACGTTGGGTGGAATGTCGTAGTGCTTGCCGTGGTGGGAGAAGCTGCGCTGGTTGAACGCCTTCCACATCACCTCGACCTGCTCCTCGAAGAGCTCGCGGTTGGCGTTCTGGTCCATGATGGGAGAGCCGAAGACCTCAACCTCACGGGTATGGTAGCCGCGGCCCACGCCGAAACGGACGCGACCGTCGGTAAGCCAGTCGGCGGTGGCGTAGTCCTCAGCCAGGCGCAGGGGATTCCACATGGGGTTGATGTTGAAACCACAGCCGAACCGGAGCTTCTCGGTCAGATGGGCCAGGTGCACCCAGAGCATCAGCAGGTTGGGGATGCACTCGTACCCCTCGCGCTGGAAGTGGTGCTCGGCGGCCCAGAAGGTGTCGTAGCCGAGGCGGTCCATGGCGATGGCCATCTGCTCCGCCTTCTCGATGGCGCCGCCGGCCAGTTCCTCATCGGAGAGCCAGCGGTCGTTGGCGGGGGTGCCCTGGTAGCCGGGGTTGTCCATGTCGACGTTGCCGGCCCAAAGGCTGCCAAATCTGGTAATCATGTAAAGGGTTCCTCCTTGGTGGCGGACCGGTGAGCCGGCCTGGGTTCGAGTTTCATTGGCGGATATGGTAGCGGGTTTTGGGAATGCTGTCAGCCGGGGGTTTGACGGGGTGGCTAATCGCTTCCGTTTTCGTTATCTGCTGGGTCGTTGCCGTCCAAGGGCTCCAGGGCGTCGGTCAGCGGAGCCAATGGCAAGCCGTCATCGCCGTGGCGATGCAGCGCGAAGCGCCCCAGCATCCGCCGGTTGGTGATGATTTCGGCGCGGTTGGCCTGGAAATCGAGTTTCAACTCCGCGCGCAGGTTGGCCATGTCGCCCTTCAGTTCCGCACGCAGGTCGGCCATGTCGCCCTTCAGTTCCGCGCGCAGGTCGGCTATGTCGCCCTTCAGCTCTGTGCGAAGATCCGCGATTTCGGTGCGCACATTTGCGATGTCGCCTTTCAGCTCCGTACGCAGGTCAGCAACTTCCGTCCGAACCTCTGCGATCTCGGTTCTGACGTTAGCGATCTCGGTTCTGATATTGGCGATCCCGGCGTTTAACACGTTTTGGTTGGCGGAGTTCCCGAACCTAATCAATGAGCCCAGCGCCAGAAACATGGCAACTGCGATGCCGATGATGGTCCATTCTGTAGGTCCCATTTTTGCGCTCCAACTGGTCAGAAATATCGGCTGCGGCCGATCGCGCACCCGTCAGCGCAGCCCGCGGAAGAACTCGCGCATGTCGTTCACCAGCTCGGCCGGCTTCTCCAGGGCGGCGAAGTGGCCGCCGCTGTCCATTTCGGTCCAGCGCTGCACATTGTAGGTGCGCTCGGCCCAGGAACGCGGGGGAGTGGACAGTTCCTTGGGGAATACGGCGATGGCGCAGGGCACGCCGATCTGGTCGTCGGGGCCGAAGTACCAAGGCGTGCGGCTGTTCTCGTAGTAGAGGCGGGTGCTGGAGTTGATGGTCTGGGTGACCCAGTAGATCATCACGGTGGTCAGCAGGTCGTCCTTGGTGTAGACGCTCTCCACGTCGCCGCTGCAGTCGCTCCAGGTGCGGTACTTCTCGACGATCCAGGCGCAGAGCCCGACGGGGGAGTCGTTGAGGCCATAGGCCAGGGTTTGAGGCTTGGTGCCCTGGATGTGGGCGTAGCCGCCCTCGGCCGCCTGCCACGAAACACGCTGGTCGATCATGGCCAGCTCGTCATCGGAGAGGCCAGCGGCGAAGTCGCGTCGGTATCCGCCCTGGGGCGTGCCGATGACCTGCTCCAGGCGCTCGCGCATGCTCAGGCCCTCGAGGCTGGCGCCCTGGTAGGGGATGGCCTGGGTCACGGAGGTGGTGTGGATGCCCAGCACGTGATTGGCGTGGTGGAAGCCCAGGCGAGCCGTGACGCCGGCGCCCCAGTCGCCGCCCTGGGCGGCGTAGCGCTGGTAGCCAAGCTCGTCGGCCATGAGGACGTCCCAAAGCTCCGCGATGCGGCGGGTGTTCACGCCACGATCCCGGGTCTGTGCGCTAAAGCCGTAGCCGGGCATGGAAGGGACGACGACGTCAAAGGAGTCGGCCGGGTCGCCGCCGTGGCTAGCCGGGTCGGTGAGCAACGGGATGATCTTGTGCATCTCATAGATGGAACCGGGCCAGCCGTGGGTGACGATGATAGGCATGGGGTTGGGACCCTTGCCCTTCTCGTGGATGAAGTGGATGCCCTGGCCCTCGATGGTGGTGTAGAAGTTGGCGAAGGCGTTGAGGCCGGCCTCGGCCTTGCGCCAGTCGAAACCGTCCTGCCAATAGGCCACCAACTCCTTGATGTAGTCCAGGTTGGAACCGTAGTCCCACTCGGCGCCGGGGATCTCGTCGGGCCAACGCGCGTGGTTCAGCCGGTGCCGCAGGTCCTCCAGCACGTCGTCAGGCACGTTGATGGTGTAGGGCTGTACGGCCATGGTGGAACCTCCGAAGGACTAATTGGGTTGATTGCAAACGAGAACACCGCGAGCAGCGGCTGTTGGCGGCAGTTTAGCATAGGGGTGTAAGGGCAGACGGATCTGTCCCGCGTGTTTTGCCAAGTGGTAAGATGGGTACAGGAGGCAACGGAAATGGCTACACCCAAAACGCCAAGTACAGAACTGGGGCACGACACTCCGGTCGCGGAACAACGCGCCAAACGAGATTGGTGGAACTTTGCCATTTTCTCGATCGGAGGAGTCGCCGCTTTGGGGTTGGTGGTGGTGCTGTTTGGGGCCTATCTGGTACAGCCGGAAAACACCGGCTTAATCGTCACGGGCACCATCATTTTGATGTTGGCAGTAATCGCGTGGATATTTATGGCTCTGACCACGATAAGCATCCAAATCTGGAAAATTATCGCCTCTCGCGGTAACTAACCGCGTAAAATACCGCCGAGATCGCAATAACCGCCAACAGCCCTACAAGCACGATGAGAACAGCATCCACAGTCGTTGACAGAGGTCGGGTCAGTACAGTGGCGGGGCATCGCCGACTTGGCTCCTAACGTAGAACAGTCCGCCAATTGCGCCTAAATCAAAAATCCCTGTCGCTATAAGGACGAGGGATATGCTAGGTAGCCTTCCCCATAAACCCCGCAGGGCCTGTAGCGAACTCGTCATCAAATCCGGCATATCTATACGATCATTCTACCAAGAACCGCGTGAACACCTGGTTGGCCACCAGGTAAGCCTCCTCCGCCAGCCGCAGCCGGGTGTCCCCTTCCCACACCAGCAGCCCGTCTTCCTTGAGCTCCGCAAGTTCCTGCCGGTAGCGGTCGGACAGGTCGATGCCGGTGCGGGCAGAAGCGGCGGCGATGTCCATGCCGTCCAGCAGGCGCAGGCCGAGGAACATGGTTTCGGCGGCCGTGGTCGCCTCGTCCGACACTTCCGAGCCGTCCACCGTGGGCACTGCCGCGATCCGATCCGCCGACACCGCCGGCCACAGGCCGGCTTGAGCAGCATTCATCTCCCAGTCCCTAGCCAAGCGCGCATACTCGCGGGGCGAGCGCACGGTCCAAAAGCGGCAAGCGGAGCCGGCATCGCCGACGCGCAGGGACGAATGAGCGCCCGGGCCGACGCCCACCCACTGCAGGTCGCGCCAGTAGGCCAGGTTGTGCTCGGACCCGAGGCCGGGAAGCGTCCAATTGCTGATTTCATAGTGATGGTAGCCGGCGGCGGCCAGGGCGGCGCGGGCGTGCTCGTACATATCGGCGGCAAGGTCCGGGTCCGGTTCGGGCAGGCGGCCCTGCTGCACCCACCGGCGCAGGGGAGTGCCTTCCTCCAGAGTCAACGAGTAGAGGGACAGGTGCTCCGGCGCCAGCGAGACGACCCGTGCCACGGTGTCCTGCCACTGGTCCAACGATTGTTGCGGCAGGCCATACATCAGGTCCAGGTTGACGTTGTCAAAGCCGGCGCGACGGCAGCGCTCCAACGCCTCCGCGGCCTCGTCGGCATCATGGCGGCGGCCCAGCATCGCCAACAGGCCATTGTCCATGCTCTGGACGCCGATGCTGACCCGGTTGATGCCGGCGGCGCGGATCTCCGCGCATTTCTCCGGAATAAGGTCGTTGGGATTGCATTCGGCGGTTATCTCAGCGTCGTCGCTGACTCGGTAGTTGCGGGCGATGGCATCCAGGATGCGGGCCACGTCACCATCGGGCAGGTAGGAAGGAGTGCCGCCGCCCAGGAAAATGGTGTTGACGGTCGGTCGGCCCAGGACCACCGACCAGGCAGTTATTTCCCGGATAACGGCGGTGAGAAAGTCTTCGAACTGGGACTCGATACCCTGGTAGGTGTTGAAGTCGCAGTACGGGCACTTGCTCAGGCAGAACGGCACGTGAACGTACAGCGAGATGCCCTCGTCCAATGTGAAAGCGGGATGGTCATGGGATTGAGCGGGTTGAAACATAACGCATCCTGGACGCCGGGAGGCATCACCAAAACGTAGGGGCGAATGATCATTCGCCCCTGCCATGGAGTCAATATCGTTGGATTCCGGGGAGGGTCAACCGGCGCGCTGGTCGTCGTCGTCGGTGGGCCGGGCCTCCCCATCCACCACGCTGTCGGGATCCCGGTCTTCGGGCCGGGGCGGGGGCGGCTCACCCATGTGCTCGCGGACGACGGCCCGGGGGCATAGGTTCCAGAACAGCCAGACGGCCAGCCCGAGGATGATCAAATCGTCGTAGCGTCCCAGGCCGTAGGGGATGCGGTCCCGCACCAGGTCCACGGGGAAGATGGCGTAGATCACCGCCAACGGGATCAGCAGCTTGATCAGAAGGTTGACGCGGGAGTCGCGATGCAGACGCCACAGCGCGCGCACGAACTTGACTATGCGCGGCCCCAACTGAGGGCCGAACATGAGCAGGATGGGCCAGAGGAAGCGGAGCATAGCGATGTCACCTACGTCATGCCATCGTAGCACATCGCGCGGCAATTCTGGCGCTTGTCGTCCCTTCAGCGGCGCAACCAGTCCGCTGGTCAGCGCATCGATCAGTACGACTCGAGCGTCAACATCCGACACCCGGTAGCGGCGCAGGATCGCAATGTCGGCTTCGCCGATCACCTGATTCGACGCGAAGATTTCACGCCCTTGGTCCTCGACCAGGACGCGAAGCGCTTAGAGGTAATCTTGACAGTCATGACATCTCATTACCGGGATGCCAGTCATCGCAAGGCATGGCGTCAACAAGCTTGGCGGATTGCATCAGAAAGCCAGCCCGGTTGACACCGCCGGGCCCCGCACTAGAATCGCCCGTACCCGCTAATCCTGGAGGCCCACCGTGCCCGATAACTATTCGGAAGAGGAACTGCTGGAACTGGCGCGGAAGTACAGCTTCCGCAGCCGCATGGATCGCAGCGGCGTCACCGGCCCGATCTTTGTGTGGGGGCGCGGGTCGGTGGTGCGCGACGTCAACGGCAAGGAGTACCTGGACTTCAACTCCGGCCAGATGTGCGCGGCCCTGGGGCACAACCACCCGCGCATCGTGCAGGCGCTGCAGGAAAGCGCCGAGTCGCTGATCCACAGCCACATGACCATCCTCAACGACCGGGAGATCATCCTGGCCAGCCGCCTGGCCGAGATCACGCCGGAGGGCATGAACCGCAGCCTGTTCTCAGGCTCGGGCAGCGACTCCAACGAGGCGGCCATGGCCATCGCCAAGCGCTACACCGGCGGCTACGAGGTGGCCAGCCCGGTGGTCAGCTTCCACGGCATGAGCGACGCGGCGCGGGCGGTCACCTTCTCTGGCTGGCACGGGGGCTACGGCCCCTACGCGCCGGGGAACTATCCCATCATGGCGCCGTACCGCTACCGCTGCGCCTTCTGCAAGGACCGGGACGCGTGCGACTACACCTGCCTGGACACCAGCTTCGAGCTATTGGACGCCCAGGCCGACGGGCGGATGGCCGCCGTCATCACCGAGCCGCTGTTCAGCGCCGGCGGGGTCATCGAGCCGCCCCCGGGCTGGCTGCAGGAGCTGAAGCTGCGCTGCGAACGGCGGGGGATGCTGCTGATCCTGGACGAAGCCCAGACCGGCCTGGCCAAGCTGGGCACGATGTGGGCCTCGGAGCACGAGGGGGTGGTGCCGGACATCTTCACCATCTCGAAGCATTTCGGCGGCGGCATCGCCATCAGCGCAACGATCACCACCGACGAGATCGAGGTGAACGCGGTGGACACCGGCCTGGTGGTGGCCCACTCCCATTCCAACGACCCGCTGACCTGCAACGCGGCCATCGCCAGCCTGGACATCATCCTGGAGGAGAACCTGGTGGACGTGGCCGACCGCATCGGACGGTACTGGCAGGGCCACCTGCTGCGGCTGCAAGAGCGGCACGAGCTGATCGGCGACGTTCGCGGCCGGGGGCTGCTCCAGGGGATCGAGTTCGTCACCGACCGGGAGACCCGGGAGCCGGCCTACGAGCAGGGCCAGCGCATCGGCCGGATGCTGCTGGAGAACGGGCTGATCGTGAGCATCCGCCGGCAGGGGTCGGTGCTGAGGTTCGTGCCGCCCTTCACCACGACGGAGGCGCAGATGGACCTGGCGGCGGAGATACTGGACGCGGCGATTGGGGCGGTTGCGTAGCCTGACGTCCCGATCATGCCTCGCGCGTGTACATGGACGGCGCGGGAAACCCGTCGACGAGATGGAAACGTGAATAGCATGGGGGTAGCGAACGCGACGGCCACGTTGGCGCTGCTGATGGTGACTCTGGTCAGCATTGCCTGTTCCGCCGAATCGGACACTCCGGCGGTTCCCGTAGCAACGCGGGGATCGATCCAGACATCGTCGCCATCGCCAGAGCCCACCCCCACCCCGCGAACGCAGGTCGCCGCAACTGCCACTCCCGTCGCACCTTCACCGCCTCCCACCAGCACGACGGAACCTCCCGATATCACCGAGCCGGCTCCTACATTTACTCCAAGTCCCACCGCGACACAGACACCGACGTCAACTCCATTGCCTGCGGCCACCGTCGCTGCCACGCCCAAACCGACGCCCATTCCGCCTCCGACGAGCACACCCACGCCGCCCCCTACGTCCACGCCGTTACCGCTGCCCGTAGACTGGTCCACGCGCCCGGAGACGTCCGGTCTCAACCAGCCTATCCAGCACCGGGATAGGGAGTACCAGTTTCAACTGGATCTCTCCGATTCCTGGGTTACGACCGGCCACAACCGGTACCAGCGGCAGCAGCCATGGGGCGTTGTACAGATACTGCAACATGCACTACCCGACGGCACTACCACCGAGCGGTTCGCAGCCGACATCCAAAAACACCTTCGCGAGGATTGGTGGCGCAACCCGTCACGTTTTCAGATTCAAAAGGTCCGCCGCGAAAAACACGGCGAGCACGAGACGACGACAATCGACTACCTCGCCCAGGAGGCTCCCCAATATTGTGCTGTCTCGGTAAAGGAGGTCTTTCTCATCGCAGATTCCCTACCGGACAACGAGCTGGGCATCAGGCTGCGTCACTACACGTGCCGGCATGATGAGGCGGACCACGCTCAGGAACGCCAACGCATACTTGAAAGCTTCACGGTCGCCACGCAACCCGCATTCTACGGTCAGTACATCAGCCTGGGACAGGTCATCATCAAGGCGCCGGCAAGTGTCCAACCCGAGGCGCTGCGCAAAGCGGCGGCTATCGCCGACGTCATGCTCTCCGGCCGGAGCGACATCCCGAAGTGCATGGCACGCACCGGCGCGCAGTTGGCCATCATACCCAAGGACACATTCGTTACGGGGTTGCCAGAATACTCATACCTGGCCGGAAAGGCTGCCTTCACAGGACGCACCTACGAGTCGTTCCAAATCCGCGGCTTGGGCGCCATTAAAGGACAACCCGTGAGCTCCGGACCCGAAGAGCAACTCATCGACGATTTTGACGAACACCACCCGTACTATCCTTACATCGCCCTCAGCACGGCCCATGAGTTTGCCCATGCCATTCAGAACCTCTGCTTCAGAGAGCAGGACCACCAGACCTGGGACGGCTTATATGCCGACGCGCTGGAGGCCGGGATATACCCAGGCAGCCACATGATGGCCAACGTCATGGAGTTTTTTGCGGTAGTCTCGACCGCTTACTTTGAAGTCACTACCGAACTCCATCCTGAACCCAGCCGCGCTCGGCTCGCTGAAGATTTTCCTGCAATCGTTGACGCCCTCGACGAAATCTACCAAGGGGCCACATTCATTCGCGAACTCGCCGCACGGACCCGCGAACGTTAGGTCCACAGGCAGCTAAACCACGTTCCCGTGAGCTCACCGGTCCCACATCCGCACCACGCCGGTGATGTGGGACGTGTCGTTGTAGAGGTGCATGACGCAGTTGTCGGGGTAGGTGTAGATGACGGTGAGAGAGCAGTTGTGCATGGCGAACTTCCAGTTGGCCTCCAGGGGAAGCTCCAGCAGGGAGATGATGCCGGCGCGGAGGCTGCCGCCGTGGCCGATGAGCAGGACGTTCTCGTCCATGTGATCGCGCTTGACGCGCTGCACGATGCGGGCCAGGCGGGCGCTGGTGTCGCGGATGGTCTCGCCGTTGGGCGGCGCAAAGTCCAGGTTGTTCTCCATTGAAGGCTCGTAGAGATCGGGGTAGGCCTCGCGGTATTCGGCCTCGGTGAGCCCTTCGAAGACGCCCTTGCTGTACTCCCGCAGTTCCTGGGTGAAGGTGATGGGGATATCCCGTTCACCCATGGCGACGCGGGCGGTCTCGGCGGCGCGGGCCAGGTCGGAGGAGTAGGCGGCGTCGATCGTTACCGAAGCGAGTCGCCGGGACAGCATCTGCGCCTGCTCCCGGCCGCGATCGGACAGGGGAACGTCGGTGTGACCCTGGATGCGACCCTCGGCGTTCCACTCGGTCTCGCCGTGCCTCGTGATGTAGATGATGCCCATGTTGCTCCCTTACCGCTGAGGTTCTTCGTTCCAAAGGTCGGCTATCGCGTCGGCCAACCTCTCGCAATCTTCCACCGGGCGCAGGCCGATGCGGATGCAGTCGGGCAGGCCGAATGACGTGCAATCCCTCACGAACAGCCCCCGCCGGGCGAGGTCATCCCGCAGACGGCCGGCGTCGCCCACCTGCGCCAGCACGAAGTTGGCCGCGGTGGGATAACAACGGATGCCCAGAGCGGTCAAGCGCTCAACCACGCAATCGCGGGAGGCCGCGACCGCCTGACGCGCTCGCTCCAGGTATTCCGCGTCCGCGATGGCGATCAAGCCCGCCGCCTGGGCCAGGC
This sequence comes from Dehalococcoidia bacterium, assembly GCA_022827095.1. Taxonomy (GTDB): domain Bacteria; phylum Chloroflexota; class Dehalococcoidia; order Lucifugimonadales; family UBA3495; genus Bin87. The sequence goes on along the minus strand of JAJDTP010000004.1, from coordinate 311,835 downwards.
CGTTGACGCTCCAGTCGGGTTGCAGGGCCGCCAGACGTGCGATGACCGGCTCGCTGGCCACCGCGTAGCCGAGGCGAAGGGCGGTCAGCGCGTAGTCCTTGGTCATGGAGCGCAGCGCGATTATGGACCCGTGACGGGCGGCCAGTTCAATTACGTCGGCGTCGGCCCGGCGTTCCGACAGGTTGATGTATGCCTCGTCGACGACCAGCAGGCCGCCAACGCCGGCAGCGGCGTCGGCGATCATCGCCAGTTGACCACGATCCATCAGCACGCCCGTGGGGTTGTTGGGATTGCAGATGAAGGTCAGGGCGGGCCGTTGGGCGGCGATGGCCGCGGTCACGGCAACCGTGTCCCAGGCGAACCCATCGCTGCACCGGGTGGCGGTGAGAGTCGACACGCTCCCGCCGGAGATGCGGACGGCGCCGTCGTACTCGCCGTAGGTGGGGGTGAGCAGCAGGGCGTTGGAGGTGCTCCCCGCCGGGAGCGAGCCGACCCAAGCCCGGGTCAGCAGGTGGATGATCTCGGTTGAGCCGTTGCCGACGATGACGTTGCCGATGGACACCCCGTCGCCGATATGATGCGCGGCGATGGCCTCGGTCAGCGCCAGACAGTGGGGGTCGGGGTAGGCGGTGAGGTCAACGGCGGCGATGGCCTCGGCGACGCCCTCCGGCGGACCCAGGGGGCTGACGCTGGCGGAGAAATCGAGGCAGTCTTCCAGGCGCAGGCCCAGCGCCCGCAGCTCGGCCTCCTTGATGCCGCCGTGGACGGGACGGGAAGGTTGGACAGTGTTGAGTGGGTCCTGGGGCATCTGGATACCGCTAACGATTGGCGGAAATCGAGGTGAGAGACGGATGCCCGAAGATCTGCTCCAAAGGAAGTTCAAATCCAGGTATGGTCTGCGTCGTGAGTGTATCGCCGCGCGAAAAGGCGCGTTCAGCGTACTCTATTCCGTTCCATTCCAGGACGATGATCTCTTCATTGGCCAGATCAATTATCCAGTACTCTGGTATACCGGCTCCAGCGTACCAGGCCCGCTTCGTCACCAAGTCACGGTTCCGGTCGGAGGACAAAATCTCTACAACCAAATCCGGTATCCCCTCCACAAAACTGCCGTTGATAAGACGCAGGTTCCCCTGTCTCAAATAGATGATGTCGGGTGTCGGGGCGTACAAATCGGACAGGGCCAAACCGAGGTTGCTAAACGCCCAACCCGGCGACGGATTTACGGCATCCATCAGGTTATTGATCATTCTCACCAGGAAATCCATCAAAAACTGGTGCTTACCAGTGGCCGGCGGCATCTGATATAACTCTCCATTAATCAACTCCCACACGCCGCCGTCAGTTTCATCCAGCTCGCGGTATTCGGCCAGGGTCATTCTTGTTCCGGGTTGTACGGTGGTCATCTCGGGTACTCCAAGAGCCGGTTGCTATGCCGGCATTCTACACTACGGCCAGTAGGCCCACCGCAGCCACAGGATGCCGATGGCGACGGCGGCGGCCAGCGCTGTGGTGGCGTAGAGGGCGCGGGTGGCGCGGCCAATGTGACGGGCCTCCGGCTCCGGCGCGGGATCGCCCAGGCGGTAGTGGCCGACCTTTTCCAGCGTGACGCCCAGGCCGCCGGCCATGGCGGCCATGGTCCAGCCGGCGTTGGGCGACTCGGTGCGGCCGCGGTGGGCGAACATGATGCGCCACGCCCGACCGCCAACCATTCCCGGCAGCATGACGGTGGACAGCCACAGCAGCGCCGCCGCCAGCCGCGCGGGGACCAGGTTCACCAGGTCGTCCAGGCGGGCTGACGCCTTGCCCAGGTACTCGTAGCGGCCGTGATAGCCCACCATGCTGTCCAGCGTGTTGATGGCCCGGTAGGCCACCGCGCCGGGCAGGCCGAACAGCGCGAAGGCCAGCAGGGGGCCGACGATGCTGTCGGTGATGTTCTCGGCGACGGACTCGATGGCGCCGGCGGCCATCTGCCCGGTGGTGAGTTGGGAGGTGTCCCGGCTGACCAGGGCCGACATCTGCCGCCGCGCCTCCGCAATGTCGCCGGAGGACAGGATCCGTCCTATACCGGCGGCCACCCGGTGCAACATCCGCACGGAGAAGGCGGTCTTGAGCAGGGCAGCCACCACCAGCACGTAGGCCAGCGGGTGCAACTGCATCAGCCCGAACGAGACAGCCCATGCCATCGCGCCCCACGCCGCCGGGACCAGCAGGGACATGCCGGCGCCGAAGGCCAGTTGCAGCGGCGTTGCAGCCTGCGCGCTGGGCGCGATGCGCTCGGCCAGGGCGACGGTGTTGCCGATCCACACCGTGGGATGCAGGCGGTTGGGCGGCTCACCCAGTGTCAGATCCAGCAGCAGCGCCAGCAGCAACGCCAGCATGTCCAGCGGGACGGGAAGAGTGTCGAGCGCGGCGGCTATGGGGTCCATGAGGAGTAGGAGAACCAGCCGACTTGCGCGGGCAGCCAGTTGAAGACATGGTAGAGGATGCCAGAGCCGTACCCCAGGTCAAGATACGGTGGCGGCCCGATCCCGAGCCACGCCGTGAAACAGGCGAGTGAAAACGCTTCCACGATCTCGTTGGTGGCGCCATAGCAGTCGCCGGTCAACCCGCCCCCGAGCCGGCGGGCGGTCCATAGACCCAGCGCCAGGGCCAGCAACGAAGACGCGGCCAGCACGGCGACTCCCACCACGCCCAGGGCCAGCCAGCACAGCGCGGCGGCGGTCAACAGGGCCAGCGCGGTGGCCAGCCAGGGACGGTCACCGGCGAAGAACGCGCTGCCGATGCCCTGCTGGCGTCCGTATGGAAAGGCCGTGAGCAGGAGTGTCATGGACCACCGGGAAATCACCGGATACACCAGCAGGGATGCTGCGATTGCTCCCATCAGCGTCAGGCTGGACAGGGCGGCGAACTTGATCAGCAGCACGCACGCGCAGCCGGCCACCGCGAAAGAGCCGACCCGGGAATCGCGCATTATCTCTAGGCGGCGTTCCACCGTGCGTCCGCCCCACATGGCGTCGCAGAAGTCCATGAGGCCGTCCAGGTGCAGGAACCGGTTGACCAGTGCCGGAATTACCAGCAGCAGCGCAGCGGCCAGCAGTGAGAAGGCGAACGGCGGAGGAACTAGAACGAAGAGCCACAGCACTCCCACCAGCAGGAGGCCGTACAGCCCGCCGACGAAGGGGTACCAGCCCCGGGAGCGGGAGATTTCGGCGTCGGTGGGGTTTGCCACCCCGACCGGCAGCAGCGTCAGGAAAGACAGCGCCACCAGCAGCGGGGCGTAGGCGGCCCGTAACACGGTGGCGAGGACGCGGGGCTAGTCGTCGCGGTCGGAGACGCCGGCCTCGGCAAAGGTTGCCATCTCCGCCAGGGTTTTGGCCGCGGCTTCTATGATGGGCATAGCCAGCGCCGCGCCGGTGCCCTCGCCCAGGCGCATGTCCATGTCCAGCAGGGGAGACAATCCCATAGCCTGCAGGCCGACGTTGTGGCCGGGCTCCACGGAGCGGTGGGCGGCGATGCAGCGTTGCGCGATATTGGGGCACAGCCGCCAGGCGATCAGTGCCGCCGCGCCGCTGATGAACCCGTCCACGACCACGGCGCAGTTTCGCGCGGCGGCGCCCAACATGACGCCGGCCAGCACGCCGATCTCGAACCCGCCCACTTTGGTCAGCACGTCCAAGCCGTTGTTGCCGTCGGGTTGGTTGACCTCCAGGGCTCGGCGAATGGTGGCGATCTTGCCTTCCAGTCCCGCGTCGTCGACGCCGGTGCCGCGGCCGGTGACGGTTGCCACGTCGGCGCCGGTGATGGCGGCGGTGATGGCGGCCGACGGCGTGGTGTTACCGATGCCCATGTCGCCGCCGGCGATGATGTTGGCCCCCGCGTCGGCCTGCTCGTTGGCGGCGTTGATGCCGATCTCCAGGCAGCGAACGGCGTCCTCCCGGCTCATGGCGGGGCCCCGGGCGATGTTGCCCGCGCCGTAACCGACCTTGGCGATGGTGAGCCCGGGCTGCGGGTCCAGGTCCACGGCCACGCCGGCGTCGATCACGCTGATGTTGGCGCCGGCGTTTCGGGCCAGCGCGTTGATCGCCGCGCCACCGGCCACGAAGTTGAACACCATCTGCGGCGTGACCTCGGCAGGGTAGGCCGACACGCCCTCGGAGGCGACGCCGTGGTCGCCGGCCACCACGATGACCGCCTTGCCGGTGATCTCCGGGATAGGCTGGCCGGTTATGCCCGCCAACTGGATGGACAGGGCTTCCAGCCGGCCCAGACTGCCGGGCGGCTTGGTGAGCACGCCCTGGCGGGCCTCGGCGGCGGCAACCGCGGCGGCGTCCAGCGGCCCGATGGCGGCGATGGTCTGGTCAACCAGTGGTGAGATGGGCATGGCGCTTTCCTGCTTGTAGGCACTGGATTCCGGCTTTCGCCGGAATGACGGTAGGCGGGCACGTACGGCAGCGGCCGCTAGAACTCGATGCCGGGCTGGGCCTTGATGCCGGCGTCGTAGGGGTGCTTGACGACGTTCATCTCGGTGACCAGGTCGGCGAATTCCACCAGGGCCTCGGGGGCATGGCGGCCGGTGATAATGACGTGCTGCATCTCGGGGCGGGCCTTGAGGGCGTCGATCACGTCCTCCACAGGCAGCCAGCCGTAGTGCATGGGGTAGGTGAACTCGTCGAGGATCACCAGGTCGTACTCGCCAGCAGCGATGACCTCCTTGGCGTCTTCCCAGAGGTTGCGCGCGAGGTCGGCGCTGGCGTCCAGGTCCTGGGAACGCCAGGTGAAGCCGTCGCCCATGGCGCGCACGGTCACGCCCATCTTCTCGGCGGCCCGCTGCTCGCCGAAGTTGGCGGTGGTGTGCTTGATGAACTGGAGCATCACGACCTTCATGTCGCGGCCCCAGGCGCGCATCAACACGCCCATGGCGGCGGTGGTCTTGCCCTTGCCGTTGCCGGTGTTGACGATGACGAGGCCCTTGTTGATGCGGGGGCCGCGGACGGACTGCGGGCCGTGGCGCGTTTCCTGCGTTGTCATGTCAGCATCACTCCTGTATTGCTTGCGTTGCGATGGTCAAGGTCACGGGACGTTGTCGAAGATGCGTTCCCGCACGTTGAAGGCGAAGCCGGGCAGCACGTCGCCGCCGCCCAGCACATCCGGGTCCTGCAGGATCTCAGGCTCAGCACCGGGTCGGTGTACCGTGACGCGACGCAGGCGGGCATTGATAACCCAGACCAGGCGCGCGCCGCCTTGCAGGTACACCTGCACCTTATTTTCCAGTTCCGGCCCCCGGTTGGAGTGAGAGACTATCTCGGCCAAGAAATCCGGAGTAACAGCCAAGAAAGGAGGCCGGCGCGTTTGTGTGCGTGCGCCGACCCAACGTTCCGCCGAAAACCAGTAGGCATCAGGGCCGCGCAATGAACCATCGACCAGCCAAAAGGCCGACGTGGGGCCGCCTGCTCTGCCACCCATTTCCCGCGCCCACATTCCTACGCTGGCCATGAGCTCGACTTGATGCAAGTCTCCCGGAATTCCTATCGGCGACATGATTTTCAACTCGCCTCGAGCGGTGATTTCAAAATCGCCTACATTGTCCTTGTTCCGACCCGCAATACCTTCCAGCCAGTTGCCCAAGCCGGGGCTATCCAGAGACAGCCCGAACTCCGCCAGCGGTACCAGCACGTAGCCCTCAAAATCAGAAGGCATACGGACGGGGAGTGGAAGATCCGGCGGCGCGGTTGTTTTAGCGGTGGTCATCTACAAACTTCCGCCCGCCGCAGCGCAGGTGTCCACAAAGCGTTTCGCTAGGCCGGGGCGGCTGCCCAAGTGGACGTGGATGTAGGATGCCCAAACGCTGCCGGCGCGGAATCCCTCGGGGCGGTCGTCCTGGTTGACCACCCGGTAGGCGGCGCTGGCGGCATCGGGCGGGTCCTGCAGCACCGACCAGTGGAACTCGTGGCCGCGCACCTGCTGGCCGGCGGTGAGCAGCGGGCCGTCGCCGCAGGCCGCCACCTCCCGGTAGCCCAGGTGCAGCCGCCGGCCCTCCATGGAGGACACGACTGGAATCGCGCCGACCATGGGGAACTGCCGGCCGTCCAGATCGGACAGGCTGCGCCCCAGGTACATCAGGCCGCCGCACTCCGCATACACCTGCACGCCCCGTCCGATGGCCTGCCGCACTGAATCCAGCATGCCGGCGTTGGCGGACAGCTCCGCGGCGAACAGCTCGGGGAAGCCACCGCCGAGATACACGCCGCCCACGCCGTTCGGCAGGGATTCGTCATCCAGCGGAGAGAAGGGCACGATCTCCGCGCCCCACGCTGCCAGCAGGTCCAGCGAGTCCTGGTAGTAGAAGGAGAAGGCGCGATCCTGGGCCACGGCGATGGCAGCAAGGGGAGCCTGGGGCGAATCGGGAAAAACGCCGGCGTCAGTCGCCCGGGGCCGGCCGGCGGTGGCGGCGATGCGGGCGATGGCGTCCAGGTCGATGGTCTGCTCGATCTGGGCGTTGAGGGCATCGTACCAGTCGTTGAGCACGGTGCCCTCCGCCGTGGGGATGAGGCCCAGGTGGCGTTCGGGCTGCACCAGGTCGTCGCGGCGGGGGAGCCAACCCACCACGGGGAGGCCGGTGGTCGCCTCGATCTGGGGCTGGCAGAACTCCAGGTGCCGCTCGCTGCCCACGCCGTTGAGGATCACGCCGGCCACGCGCAGGTCGGGGTCGAACTGCTGATAGCCCAACACCTCGGCGGCCACGCTGCGGGCCACCTTGCCGGCGTCGGCGATGAGGATCACCGGGGCGTCCAGGAGCTTGGCCAACTCGGCCGTGGAGCCGTCCTCGTCCAAGGAAGAGTGACCGTCGAAGACGCCCATGACACCCTCGACCACCGCGATGTCGGCGGCGCCGGCGGCACGGTGGAACAGCTCGGAGACCACGGGATGGGGCAGCAGCCAGGTGTCCAGGTTGCGCGAAGTGACCCCGCAGGCGATGGTGTGATACGAGGGGTCGATGTAGTCGGGGCCGGCTTTGAAAGGCTGGACGCGCATTCCCCGGCGGGCCAGAGCGCCCATGACGCCGCTGGCGATGGTGGTCTTGCCGACGCCGGAGCGCACGCCGGCGATGACTACGGCCGAGGTCATATCAGCCTCATGTGGTTCGGTCGCCTATCCATCATCGCTGGCGCTGTCATTGCGAGCGAAGCGCGGCAATCTCGTCAAGGCAAGGGGCGTCGCCACGGGATCGAGATCGCCGCGCCACTTCGCTCCTCGCGATGACAAAGCAGGTCGCGCATGGCCCGGCTCTACGGGTGGTCGCCGGCCGACCCGTAGGCCTCGGCGGGCAGGTCGATCTTGCTGGGGTACTTGCCCAGCAGGTCCATGAAGAAGTTGTGGCGCGGCGGGTTGGTGGCGTCGTCGTCCGACTTGCGCAGGTAGACCCGCATGGCCGGGTTACCCTCGCCGTCGCGCATCCACAGTTGGTAGGACGGAAGCCCCTGGTCGTTGGTGGTGTGGATGAACTCGGCCTCGCGGATCTTGGACATGTCCAGGTGCATGTGGGTTCCGCCGGGCACCATGAGGGTCACGATGCGCCCGTCGGGAGTGAACCGCAGGTCGTCGAAGTCCATGTAAACCTCGGCAGAGGCGGCGGTGCTCTCCAGCATCACCACGACCTCGTTGAAACCGATGCCGTCGACCCCGTCGCGGCATTCTTCAAGTATCTCGCGGAGCATCACGTCGCTCATGCAGTCACCTCTCAATTGGTGTAACGGTCCGGCCGTCCGGCGGGCGTTTTTGGATTTACGGTCACGCGGGTCGATTATCACCCAGCGGCGACGGCAAGGCAAATTGACGAAAGCGCGCCCCGACGGACCGATGGAGGAGGAACCGGTCCGCCGGAGCAGCGCAGGGGAGTAATCGTTCATTCCTGAAACAAGCATTGCTGAACCAAGAACCCCGGCTGCAACAAAAAAACCCGACTGCACTCTTGCGGTCGGGTGACGGAGCCTGCGGCTGGGAACCGGTCTTGCTATGGGTATACCGGGATTCCGCCCACTCGTTCCACGAAGTGCAGCTGGAACACACCCGCTGGCAGGCCTCCTGGCTGATGGCTGATAACGACGCTCCTCCGCCTTCCCACCCGCATGGCACGGGCAGTGGCTTGCTGGTCACCTCTGTGAGCAGCGGGGGAGGGCGTCTCACCAATTACAGTGGCGGGACCGCACCGGATTTTCACCGGATTTCCTTTTCAGCCCGTCGTGCGCGAACGTTTGGGTGCGCTGCTGACGGGCCACCGGCGGGGGTTTACGGTTCAGTTGTTAACGGTTTCAGGGTAGCAGCCGGCGCGGGCGGAGTCAAACCGCGGCCGGACGCTGCAACTGTTCAGAATTCAGGAGGTTGTCATTGCGAGGCGCTTGCGCCGTGGCAATCTCGACACCGCAGCAGCAACGTCTGCCCTAAAGGGCTCCCCTGCGCCAACGAGATTGCCGTGCTGCGCTCGCAATGACACTTTCCCCTCAACTCTGGGCAGTTACCGGACGCGCTCAGTATTGGTCCGGCTATCCGTGTTGGCCGTTGGATTGTCCCTGGGTCACGTCCGCCTCGTTCGTGCCGGTCAGTTCGTAGGCGCGGTTGATGAATATCCCGACGGCAAGGTTGATCTCAGCACGGAACCGGTCCCGGTCGACGTCGTCCATGCGGAATGCTGTACCGCTGTAACGATAACTGACGGCATAGAGGATCAACCAGTTGTCCGGTCCACCGGCATGGCCGGCATTTGGAAACGAAGTGTAGTCGATCAGCAACCGGAGTTGCGCCGCCGCCAGCGTGCCGGCCTCGGTGGGATCGCGCAAAATCTGGTCAGCAACCTCCCGCAGGTCGTGGACTGCCCGGTACTCAAGATCGGCCGCTGACAACCACGCTTTGATGGCATTCTCCACGGCCTGCTGGGCGTGGAAGCCGTACATCTCCTGGTCGCTATCGTCAAAGTCGACCAAGCGATGAAACGCCCGCATTTGGCGGTACGTGGCCTGTAACCGTTCTTTCACGTCGGGCCAGCTGTCGGGATAACCGTCCTCGTAGGCTCCGGAAAGATCCAGGTTCTCTTCGCTCATCAATACTCCGTCCCGCATCGCCTGCGCGGCCACGTGATTTTTGGCCCGGCGGCAGTAGTTGAACGTCCGCGCGTCCATGGTGACCACGTCCACGCGGAGGCGGGGCGGATTGTCGCGGAAGTACTCCCGGGCGACCCTGGTGGCCTGGCCCCGGCCAGCGCCCGGGCCGGCCTCGGATATGATCAGCAGATCGACGTCGGAGTTCGGGCGGTGGTCGCCCCGGGCCCTGGAACCGAACAGGATCACCGTGTCCTCGGCCAACTCCGATTGGACCGCTTTGGCGAATTCCAGGGCGGTTCGATCGGGAGCGCGCACGTGGCTTGTCGGGCTGTTCATCAGTTGACCATTTTGGATGCGCAGCCGCTCATGCACTGCGGCGTGGGCCGGATACCGATTCGATTTTAGCACCGGGCCGGATACGGGTAGGACCCGTCCGTCAGTACTCCAGCATCATGCGCTGCAACTCGGCATGGTCTTTGGTATGCGTCAGGCCGAGCATGAGCAGGATGCGCGCCTTCTTGGGGTGCAGGTTGTCGGCGACGATGTAGCCCTCCTCGGTGAAGCGACGGGTCTGGACGACCCGTCCGGTGCCGACGTGGGTGGACAGGACCACCGGGATGCCGGCGGCCTGGGCGTTTTTCAGGCCAGCCATGAACGTCGACGGCGACCCACCGCTGCCCAAACCGGCGGCCACGATGCCGTCCACGCCGGCGGCGACCAGGGCGTCGATGACCGTGCTGCCGGCGCCGGCGTAGCCGTAGGCAATGTCAACCTGCGGCAACTCGTCGATGGCGGACACGTCGAACTCCGAATCGGCGGTGTGCCTCCGTTCGGGCCGGCGGTAGTAGGTCACCTGGCCGTCGGCATCGGCGTAGCCCAGGAAGCCCATGTGGCCCGACTGGAAGGTCTCGACCCGGTAGGAGTCGGTCTTGGTCACGTCGCGGGCGGACTGGATCTCGTTGTTCAGCACCACCAGCGCGCCGCGGCCGGCGGACTGGGGCGCCGCGGCGATCCGCACGGCGTCCAGCAGGTTGTTGTCGGCGTCGGTGCCCATGGCCGACGGGGGACGCATGGCGCCGGTCACGGCCACGGGCCGGCTGTCCCGCACGGTGAGGTTGAGGAAGTAGGCCGTCTCCTCCAGGGTGGCGGTGCCGTGGGTCACGGCGGCGCCGGCCGCATCGGGGTCGGCGGCGAACTGCTCGTTGATGCGCTTCGCCAGGGTGAGCCAGTGGGGCGGATATACCTCAGTGCTGCCCACGTTGATCACCTGCTCCGGTATCACCTCGGCCAGTTCGTTGGCCTCCGGGACCCGGGCCAGCATTTCCTGGATGGTCAGTTGCTGCCCCCCGTAGCTGTAGTTGGCGAAATCGGTGCGAGACTCGCCCACGAAAGAGATGGTGCCCCCCGTGCCAAACAGATACACGCGGCGCCCAGGTTCGTATGCCATTTGAAACCCCCTTGTCGACCGGCCGGTTGAAAATACCATTCTACGCCGGGCCGACGTGGTTGACTGGCGACGAATCCCGACGGCTGACGATGCTAACTTTGCAAATTAGTCCGCACGCGGGTAGTATACTGGGTCAGTCTGGGTGATTCACTTGCACCGCAGGGCGGCCGTGCACTCTTCACCGGCAGGAACGAACGGGCAGGAACGTTATGACCAACAACCGCTGGGTCCGCAACAGCCTGATCTATCTCCTCATCATCATCGGCGTGATCGTCATCTTCTACACGCTGCTCCCAAGTTTTGGCAGCAGCGAACGCCTGACCCTGACCGAGGTGCTCAATCAAGCACGGGCCGGTCAGATTGATCGGATCATCGTGGACGGCGAGAAACTCACTGTCATACCGACGGCCGGCCGCCAGGGAGAGGACGCCCAGAAGTACAGCAGCCGCATCGGCAAGAACACCGATCTGGAAAGCCTGCTGATCACCACGGGGATATGGGACCAGGTCAGCGCGCCCGACGTGGAGTACAAGGGCTCCAGCGGGTTCGGCAGCGTCTTCGGCATTCTGCTCAACTTCCTGCCCCTGATCTTCTTCGGCGGCCTGATCCTGCTGATGATGCGGCAGGCCCAGGGTTCCAACAACCAGACCATGAGCTTCGGCCGCAGCCGGGCCCGCATGATGCCCTTCAACCGCCCGTCGGTGACCTTCAGCGACGTGGCCGGCGTCGACGAGGCCAAGGCTGAGCTGGAAGAGGTCGTTGACTTCCTGAAGTATCCCGAGCGCTTCCTGCAACTGGGCGCGCGCATCCCCAAGGGCGTCCTGCTGGTGGGTCCTCCGGGAACCGGCAAGACCCTGCTCGCCCGGGCGGTGGCCGGTGAGGCCGGCGTGCCCTTCTTCCACATCTCCGGCAGCGAGTTCGTCGAGATGTTCGTCGGCGTGGGCGCGGCTCGGGTGCGCGATCTCTTCGAGCAGGCCAAGCGCAACGCGCCCTGCATCCTCTTCGTTGACGAGATCGACGCCGTGGGCCGCCATCGCGGCGCCGGCCTGGGCGGCGGTCACGACGAACGCGAGCAGACCCTCAACCAGATCCTGGTTGAAATGGACGGTTTCGAGACCAACACCAACATCATCGTCATCGCGGCCACCAACCGGCCCGACATCCTGGACCCGGCCCTGCTGCGGCCCGGCCGTTTTGACCGCCGCGTCACCCTGGACCTGCCCGACGTGATGGGCCGCGAGGCCATCCTCAAGGTGCACGTGGCCGGCAAGCCCCTGTCTCGGGAGATTCGGATCGACGTCGTCGCCCGCGAAACCCCCGGCTTCAGCGGCGCCGACCTGTCCAACCTGGTGAACGAGGCGGCCCTGCTCGCCGCCCGCAAGAACCAGTCCAGCATCTTCATGCAGGACTTTGAAGAGGCCATCGAGCGCGTGATCGCCGGTCCGGAGCGCAAGAGCAGGGTCATCAACCAGCGCGAGAAGGAGATGACCGCCTACCACGAGGCGGGCCACGCCCTGGTCGCCTGGCACCTGCCCCACGCCGACCGCGTGCACAAGATCAGCATCGTATCCCGCGGCAATATGGGCGGACACACCACCCTGCTGCCCGAGGAGGACCGCTACCTCTGGACCAAGAACCAGTTCCAGGACATGCTCGGGGTCATGATGGGCGGCCGGGTCGCCGAGGAGTTGATCTTCGACGAGGTGACCACCGGCGCCAGCAACGACATCGAGCGGGCGACCAAGACGGCCCTGGGCATGATCAAGCGCTACGGCATGTCCGCCAGCCTCGGCCCGCGCACCTTCGGCAAGCGCGAGGAGATGGTGTTCCTGGGCCGCGAGATCAGCGAGGAACGCGACTACGGCGACAAGATCGCCGAGGAGATCGACGACGAGGTCCGCCACCTGATCAACAGCGCCTACCGGCAGGCGCAACAGTTGCTCATCGACAACAAACCCAAGCTGGTGCAGGTGGCCGAGTACCTGATCGAGCACGAGGCCATCTCGGGTGACGCGCTGACCAACCTGTTCAGGGACAACCCACCGGGCACCGAGCCGGAACCGGCCGTGCCGGAGGCCCCCACGCCTTCGCCCTATGCTCCGCCGGCTCCTCCGGTAACCCAGGGCGGGCCCGTGCCCAGTCCGGCGCCGTCCTTCGGCAGCGCCAGCACTGCGGAGCCGATACCGGGCGCCTCGCCTGGGGACGACTGACGCGCATATCGAATCAGAGCAGCAAGAAGGGGAGCAGATCAAAGCTTGCTCCCCTTCTTTACTGGCAAGACTGGAACCAGTACCGCGGGCCTGCCGCGTCAGATCGAATCCAAAATTTCCATTCCGGTTGTATGCCGTCATCCTTGCTGGAGGGGTTGGTATATCAATCGGAAAATGCGCCGAAGGACTTCAAGAAGCTCCTCATCTGACATCGTACCGTAGTAGTCTGTGACGCGACTCTCGGACAAAGTCCTAATCTGGTCAGTGAGGACCCAAGAGGGCTTTGGCATCGAAACCGAGTTGATTGGGTACGACAGACTGCGATTGTGATTAGCTTCAGATGAACCGATCAATGCCACAATGACCAATTTAGAAACGGCGTTGAATTGATCAGTGCTGAGGATCAGAGCGGGGCGGTCTCCACCTTGTTCATGTCCCCGGACCTGCGCAGGTTCCAAGATCACATGGCGGATTTCTCCTCTCAGTATTGGGGCCATGTTTTTGCATCCTCTGCAAGGCCAATCTCCGCCAATTCGGTCCCATATTCGATCTGATCTTCTTCCAGCGACCAGCCGTCAGATGGTTCAAGTTCTATCTCGCGGCGCATGAGTTCGAACGCCACAATGCCGTTGAGCACTTGTTTTACCTGCGCCATTGCATAGCAGAGGACATCTAGCGGGTTAGGAAACCGTTCGCGGGCAATCAGTCTATGGAGGTCGGCAGACGAGATTCCACGGATCCATTCACTCAGGATCCGTTCCATTGCGGAATCGTTGTCGATGTCCTTTAGGGTTTGCAGTTGCTCTGACAAACCTGAGGTGTTGAACTCGCTGACCCACTGGCCAAGGAAACCGTTGAGCTTTTCAATTTGACCATCAGTGAGGCCGTTTGCGGCTAACTTTTCCTGCCATCCGTGGTAGTCGAGCGCCAACAGGTCGAAAATCATGGACCGGATTGCTGCTTCCAGTCCCCAGGTTTCCCTGACATCCGGCGACCCCACGATGTGGTCCATGATGGAATGTTCCATCGTGACCATCATTTTCTCCTTTTGCCAGTTCAACGATTGGCGTAGCTGCGAGGCAGGCTGACGAATACCTTCGCCAGTCTTTTGGGCGTTGGGCAAATTATACAGGACAGTCGATGGCAGGTCCGTCTGACAATCCTGGTTTCCCTTCGGCAGCGCCAGCACTGCGGAGCCGATACCGGGCGACGACTGACGCGTCGTCCCAGGCGCGACCTAACGCGTAGGGGCGGGTAGAACCCGCCCCTACGCGGTTTCGGCCTCGCCGCCGTCGGAGTCCGCGTCCAGGGGCAGGCTGCGGTAGTAAAGACCCCACTGCTGCATCAGGCTCTCCACGCGTGGGTCTTGCAGCGCGATGAGTTCGCGGAAGAACCCCGCCAAGGCGTGGGCCGGGCGCAGCTCGTCGGTGCACACCCAGCTGCGGTCGGCAGGCACCGCGTAGATCAGGCCGCTCTGGTGGGGGCACGTCGCCTGGATGCGCCCTAAATCCGTGCTGATCTTGACGGTCAGCCCCTGGGGTTGCGGAAGGCTTTCCTGGTTGCCTGGCGTTAACTGAACTGGCGTAGTCATGCTGCGATTGTCCTGTCGAGAGCGGGCGAATGGGTCGGTGGCGTAGCCGGGATGCGTCCGATGGCGAACGCGACAACACCCATGAAAGCGGGTGGCCAATTATAAACCCCGGCCGCCAATGATGGTGGTATACTGTCTCGGCCAACCGTCCGAAAATCGTACCGGAAATCGCTGATTACGTCGGTCAGTCCTGATATAACGGTTGACATTGATCAGGGACCAACCAGCAACTTCATAAAGGACACTTTCGTATGTTCACACCCGGGGGAGGTCAACAGCCGCCTCGTCAACCCGAATTCGACCTTGAACAACTCTTTGGTCGCGTGCGCGGCATGTTTGGTGGCTCCGGTGGACGCCTTGGCGGCGGAAACCTGGGCATTTTAATTCTCGCCGTCATCGCCCTGCTGATAATCATCTGGGCCGCCACGGGAGTGTACACGGTAAGCCCAGGTGAAAACGCCGCGCTGCGGCTGTTCGGAGCCGTGCAGGGCGCCCCCGTATCGGAAGAAGGTCTCCACTGGTGGTGGCCGACGCCAGTGGGCAACAAGGACGTGGTGCTGGTCACTGAAACGCGGCGCATGGAGCTGGGTTTCCGCTCCAACGAAGCCGCGGTCAATACTCCGTTCCTTGACGAAGCCCTGATGATTTCAGGCGACCTCAACATCGTGGACGTTCAGATGGTGGTGCAATACCGCATCAGCAACCTGAACAACTTCCTGTTCAAGGTGGACGACCCCGGCGAGCCGCCGCGCGGTATACCGGAGGGACGCCCCGACGGGCGCACCCTCAAGGACGGCGCGGAAGCCGCCCTGCGTCTGGTGGTGGGGCAACGCTCCATCGACGACGTGCTGGTGAGGGGCCGTGAATTGGTGGAAACCGACACCCGCCAACGGTTGCAGGCCATTCTCGACGAATACGAAGCCGGCATCGAGGTCATCTCGGTACAGTTGCAGGACGTGAAGGCGCCGGAAGAAGTGCGCGACGCGTTCGACGACGTGCTGCGCGGCCGCCAGGAGCGCGAAACCCGCATCAACCAGGCGCTGGCTTACGAAGCGGACGTTATTCCGAGGGCCAGGGGTGACGCCGAGCGGATCATCGAGGCGGCCGAGGCGTTCAAGCGCGCCCGTATCGAGACTGCCAACGGTGAAGCGCAGCGTTTCGAATCGGTGCTCAACGAGTACCAGAGCTCTCCCGAGGTAACCCGCCAGCGTCTCTATCTGGAGGCCCTGGAAAACGTCTTCCCGGGCGTTACCAAGATCATCGTCGACCCTGATACCGAACCGGTACTCATTCTGGGACAGGACGGAAACGTCATACCTGCCCCCATCGGTCCCAACCCGTAACCGCAGGTTATCCAGACTGACCGTCTCTCATCCCCGGAGAACCCCCAATGCGAAATTTGATCATCGTCGCCATTGTCATCATCGTCGGACTGGTCGTGCTGCGCCAGGCCCTCTATGTGGTCGACGTCACTGAGCAGGTAATCATCCTCCGTTTCGGAGAAGTGGTGGATACCCGCACCACCCCAGGTCTCAGCGTCAAGGCGCCCTTCGTGGACACCGTTGTCCGGCTGGACAAGCGGATCCTGAGAATCGACGCGCCGCCCGTATCCATGCCCGACCAGGACAAGGAAAACCTGGTAATCGACATCTACGCGCGCTACCGGATCACCGACCCGGTGCAGTTCCGCAAGACCCTGCAAACCGAGAGCACGGCCCGCAGCCGCCTGGGCGACATCGTGACCTCCACCCTGCGTGACCGGGTGGCCCTGCGCGACCGGACCGACATCATCGGCGCCAAGCCGCTGATTGACGAGAGCGGCAATCCCGTCGTTGACGAAGAGGGCCTGCCCCTGGTGGAGGGACAGGAAACCCGCACGGAAATCCTCGACGAGGTGCTGCAGGCGGTTCGCCAGACAACCCAGCGGGACAATTTCGGTATCGAGATGATCGACGTGCGAATCAAGCGCGCCGACTTCCCGGAAGCCGTAACCGCGTCCATCTACACCAGGATGCGCGCCGAGCGTAACCGTATCGCCGCCGGTTTCCGCGCCGAGGGTGAGGAGGAAGACCGCAAGATCCGCGCCGCCACCGACCGCGACCGCGACGTCATCCTGGCCGAAGCCGAGCGCGAGTCCAACAAGCGGCGGGGTGAAGGCGAGGCCGAAGCCATCAGCATCCTGGCCGAAGCGCTGAACCGCGATCCGGAACTCTTCGCCTTCCTGCGCAGTCTGGAATCCTACCAACGCATCATCCGCCAGCAGGACACCATCATCCTGTCCTCAGACGCGCCGCTGTTCGACTACCTGGCCGGCCCGGCCTTGCCGGCGGGCAATTAGCGCGGATTCGTTGCTAGAAGGCACGCCGATCGATATCAGGGACACCATATGACCACCAGGCCGAAAGAGCCGCCGGCAAAGCCGAATGCAGGGGACGACGTTGCCATCGGGGAACGCACCGGTTCCGTCGTGCTGTGCCTGGACGCGCTGGGTCTCGATTTTCGCGCCGCCGATTTCCCCACCCGGTTCATCGAGTTCTGTGAAGCCAACGACGACTATGAGATGGAAATCAACGAGGCCGGGGAGTTGGTGATTCTGCCTATGGTGGGTTTCAGAGGCAATCGGCAAGAGACTGAAACAACGATTGACTTGGGTATTTGGCAACGGGCCAACGGTGGCGTCAACGCTTCGCAGACCAGCCGGTTCCGCCTCGCGTCCGGGGCGATCCGCGGGCCCGATGCCGCCTGGATCACCCAGGAACGCTACGACGCCGCCACCGATGAGGAACGTGAGACCGTCTTCCCCGGCCCTCCCGACTTCGTAGTCGAGATCAGGTCCCGCACCGATAACCTCGCCCCACTGCGGCGCAAGATGCAACTCTGGATGGACGGCGGCGCTCGCTTGGGCTGGCTCATCGATCCGCCCAACCGCCGGGTCTACGTCTACCGCGCCGGCCAAGCCGAGCCGGAAGCGCTGGAAGACCCGGAGACGCTGGACGACGAGAATGTGCTGCCCGGCTTCTCATTTGGCGTCCGGCAGTACATCTTCGACATGCAATGAGGGCGGGTTGTAAACCCGCCCCACACTTGAGGGTTCGTTCCGTTTCCTGGCGTCAGCGACCGGCAATGCGGCGTCCTTCCTCTAGGCCACCGGCCGTCCGCATGGGCGCGGTGATCAGGATACTGAACCCCTGCTCCAGCCGCATTGGGACTTCCTCAGCGGTGCAGCCCACGGCGCAGGGCACTCCTGCGTTTTTGCAGGTGTCCAGGATGCGCAGCAGCATCTCCTGAACCTCAGGGTGCCCAGCGTTGCCCTTGTGCCCCAGCGCCACGGACATGTCGCCCGGGCCGGCCCAGACGGCGCCGATGCCCTTGACCTGGCTCAGGATGTCCGGCAGGTTCCGCACGCCGGTGGGCTCCTCGACTATGCCCATGAGCAGCATGTTTCCATCGGGGTCCAGGGGCCACAGATCAGCAGCGTCGTAGTACTCGGCGGCGGATAGCCCCCAGTAGCGCGGCGCGATGCGCTGCCACCAGCCGCGCTCGCCGTGGGGCTCGAAGTCGGCCACGCCCGGAACCTGCGGATACCGCGCCGACTGCACGGCGGACATCGCGCCCTCCACGGTGTCCAGGTGGGGCAGGATAAGCCCGTACACGCCGGTGTCCAGGGCCTGCTTGATGACCCACTGGTTCTGCTCGCGGGTGTTGGGCGGGATGCGCACCACGGGGGTGGGATCGGCCATGAGGCCGCCGCCCTCGGCGACGCGCTTGCGGTTGAGCAGGAACTGGAGCGACGTGCGCAGGTTGTTGAAGGACAACCCTTCGTGCTCCATCTCGATCATCACCATGTCGTAGTCGGAATCGGCAAAGTACATCATCTCGTCCAGGTTGCCGTTCCAGATCAATCCAGTGCCGAACACCGGCTTGCCCTCCTCCAGCAGCTGGATCACCTTGCTGTAGCGCGTAGCCATACCGTTGCCTCCTGGGATTGCCGAAATACGCCGTTCAAGCTGCTGTCACGAGCACGGGCGCTTCGGCTGGCCGTTTTGCATCATCCTGAGTTTGCTGAACCGAGCTATTGATTCCCAAAGCCCCGAAGTTCGCTTTCCAATTCCCGAACGCGGGCTTCGGCCTGTAGGCGGGCTTCTCGCTCTCGCTCGACCTGAGCTTCCGCGCGGTCAGCCTGAGCCTCTGCGCGGTCAGCCCGAGCGCGCTGAGATTCGAAGGTGGGGATGTGCTCCCCAGTGGCCGGGACGTACCAACCGAGACTCCCGCTCTCCCAGCGCAAGTACAGGTTCAAGACCGAGCTGTATCCCTGCAACGCGCCTCCGTCCAACTCATCAATGTCGATCGGTTCATACCGTCCCGCCACCAACCTGTCGCCGGCCAACCGCGCCCCGTGATGTTCTCCCGTCTCGTCGAAACGCCAGTATTCCAGGATGCCGAAAGCGGCGTAGTCGTCCCGCTTCTCCCCGACATCGGTGCCGGCAGTGCTTGGCGAGGCCACTTCCAGCACGAAGTCCGGCGGCTTGCCCTGCTCGGCGATGACGTACCCGTTGCGCCCCCGGTAGGCTGCCGGGTCCACGCCAAAGGCGATGAACAAATCGGGCACGCGACGCTCGGTGGCAGGTGACCCGAGTTCCCGCACGATATAGCGTTCGGCTGAAACCAGAGTGGTGTCGGGGTTGCCCAGGTATTGGGTGAGGAAGTGGGAGTTGCCGGGCTGGTGCACGTGGTCGTAGCTGGTCATCTCGTCGGGGTGGCGCGGCGGCGGGTCCGGCAATTGAAATTGGGACTGGCGAGCCAATGATTGGGTGGTGCTATTGGCAGTCGTCATGGGGCACCTGCGTGGTTGAGAAGCCGGTGAGCATTCACGATTTCGTTGATCACTTTCCGGCCAGCGCCGCCTCGAATCCGGCGGCACCCTCGTGCGGTCCCACTATAGCCAGTCGAAACGCGTCCGCATCCACCAGACGCTGGGCGGCGCGCAGGACGTCGTCGGGGGTCACCGCATCGATGCTGGCGGCGGTCTCGTCGGGCGTGGTGATCTCTTCCATCAGGAGTTCCTGGGAGGCCAGCCACGAGGCGACGGCGCGGGAGTCCTCCATGCGCATGAGCAGGCGACCCTTGATGTACTCGCGGGCCTTGTGCACCTCGGATTCCGGCGGAGCCGTCAGCAGGCCCTCCAGCTCTCGCCGGGTCGCCGCAACGGCCTCGGCCGCCCGGGACGGCTCAGTGCCGCAGGACACGACCAGGGCGCCGCAGTCGTGGTAGCTGATCAGTGAACTGTGGCAGTCGTAGGTCAGCCCCAGGTTTTCCCGCAGGTTCTGGAACAGGCGGCTGCTCATTCCGTCGCCCAGCAGACCGTTCATCACGGTGGCGGCGTAGCGGTCCGGGTCGTTCATGGCAAACCCGGGCAGCCCCAGGCAAATACTAGTGTCTTCCGTCGCCCGAGTGTCCAGCAGGATGTCCGGCGCGTCGCCGGCGGGATCGGACACCGGCTGCCAGGTCAATGTATCGCCGGGAGACCATTCCTTAGTAGCGCCCGCGACGAAACGCACCGCCTCATCGTGTGCGATGGCTCCAGCGATGCCGATGACGGTGTTGTTGGGCCGGTACTGTTGCTCCATGTACCGGCACACGTCGCCCAGGACGATGGCCGCCACCGTCTCCGCAGTGCCGCCCACGTCCCGGCCCATGGCCTGGTCGGGCCACAGGGCACGGTCGATGAGCAGGTCGCACACCTGGGCCGGGTAGTCGTTGGTCATCCGCAGCTCGTCGAGGATGACCTCCCGCTCCTTCTCCATTTCGGCGGGGTCCAGGAGCGGGTGCAGGATCAGGTCCAGGATCACGGGCAGAGCCCGGTCGGCGTGAACGCTGGCCACCTTGCACCAGAAGGACGTCATCTCGCGGTCGGTTGCGGCGTTCATCATGCCGCCGACGCCCTCAACCGCTTCGGAGATCGCCAGGGCCGTGGGCCAGTTTCGCGTCCCCTTGAAGGGCAGATGCTCCAGGAAGTGGGACAGGCCGGCCAGCTCGTCCGGCTCATAGCGCGAACCCGCGCCCACCGAGACAAACATGGAGATGCTGCGGGTGTGTGGCATCTCCGCCGTCAGCACCCGCAGGCCGTTATCGAGGACCGTTTTGCGGTACATCAACACCTCAATGGGTAACCGTCATTCCGGCTTAAAGCCCGAATGCATCGGTCCCAGCCAATACTCTCATACCTCACGCGTACCCAGTTTGTCATCGCGAGGAGCACAGCGACGCGGCGATCCCGTTGCCGGAACCGTGCCGGTTACCCCGACGGGATTGCCACGCTCCACTCGCAATGACCGTTCGGCTGAAACCGGGTACGCATGACCTCTCATAGCGCCCTGGATTCCCACTTTCGCGGGAATGCCGGTAGCAGAGCAACACGCCTAGGTGTTCAGCCAGTCCACGTCGCCTTGCAGGTCAGCCGGGTGCTCCTTGGACATGAAGATGTCGTACCGGCGCTTGGCCTCGGCGATGGTGGTGTTGTCGGGGCCGTGGCCGGGGTACACGTAGGTATCCTCGGGCAGGGTGAGCAGCTTGGAGCTGATGCTGCTCAGCACCTGCTCCAGTGCCTCGGGACTGCGGGTGCGTCCCGGGCCGCCGGGGAAAAGGGTGTCGCCGGAGAACAGGAACCCACCCACCACGTAGCAGGTGGAACCGTCGGTGTGGCCCGGGGTATGGATGCACTGGATGGTGCGGTTGCCGAACTGCACCGTGTCGCCGTCGTTGAGCTGCCGCTGCACCGGGCCGGGTGGCAGGTGGGCATCCAGCTCGCCGATGGCGGCCGGCGCGCCGATGCTGCCAGTGATCTCGTTGTAGCCGGCCAGATGGTCGCCGTGGCCGTGGGTCACCAGAATGTGCTGGACTTCGACGCCGGCCTCGCGCACCTCGTTGATCATCTTTTCCGGTTCGTCCGGAGTGTCGATGCACACGGCCTGGTTGGTCTCGGGACAGATGATGATGTAGCCGTTGTTGCTCAGGCTCCCCATGTTCTCGATCTTGTGGACGGTGACGTCGCCCGCCCCCTGCGCCTGGTGATGAACTGGCATGCTGGTGCCCTCCTGTGGGTTGGTTCGATGGAGTTGCGGGTGAATTGTAACAAACTGTCGGGGTGGTTGGGCCGGGGCGCTATGGGTCGGCGCCCGGCCAGCCGCACGGACGGGTGGTATGATGTTTGCACCGCTTATCCGGACAAACATGGCTCACTAACTGCTAAGATCGCGCCGAACGGAGGAGCGAACATGGAGGTTCACACCGGCAGATTGAAGCAAGGTCTGACGCTGACCATCCCCGAGGCATTCGCTGCTGAACTGGGTTTGGAGGCGAACTCACTGGTGGACATATCGGTCCATGGCTCCGCGATCATCATCCGCCGGACCAGCCAAACTCCGGTGCAACTGAATAAATTGCTGGAGCGGGTCACCGAAGCTAATCGGCACGGCGAAATTGAAACCGGTGGCGCAGTGGGCCGGGAGGTATGGTGACGTCCCGTTCAGATGTTCCCGATCGGGGCGACGCCGTTTGGATGGATTTCAACCCCCAAAGCGGACACGAGCAGGCCGGCCACCGCCCGGCCGTTGTGCTCTCACCCCGCGCCTACAACGACATTGTGGGCCTGGCTGTCGTATGCCCAATCACGAACCAGAAGAAAGGCTATCCCTTCGAGGTTGACATACCGGACGGCTCACCTGTGACGGGCGTCATTTTGGCCGATCAAGTCAAGAGCTTGGACTGGCGGGCCAGAAACGCTACGTGGGCCGGCGAACTCCCTGCCCAGACTCTGAACGAAACGCTCGAACTGCTGCAAGCCTTGCTGTTCGGCGTGGGTCGGCCCTAACATGCAACCACGAGCCAATTTCCAACAGAACTGGAGTGTAGTTTACATGGTCCAGACGCCGCGCCAACTGTTTCAATCCATCGCCGAAACCATGGAGATCATGGGCGACGCGAAGATGATGGAGGCCCTGCGGCGCGGCATCAGGGACGTGCAGGAAGGAAACCTCGTGTCGTTGGATGAGGTGAAATCCAAGTTGGGGATTGAGGTATAGACCCAGGGAAACTCGGCCTCTCCAGGCGGATCAGGAGTGCGTCAACTGCGGCGACGGCGGATCAGCGATTGAACCGCCACCGCCGTGCGCTCATCAATGCTCGCCTGCATGAACCCGCGTATCGCCTCTTCGGCGCGGTCGATCCAGATGTTTGCCACGATGACATCGAAAGTCCGGGTATGGTCGTAGTCGGCCCTCTGCCTGACCTCCTGCAATCGTCCGAACGTTTCCCCAAACCACCGGGTCGAGGGCGAAAACAGTTGCCGATCTTCCCGCAATTGGACCCTGGCAATTCCGTGTTCCAGTCCCCGATAGACGCGATCCCACGCATGGCTCGACAGCGGATCGTTAGAAGTTCCAATGATGCAGTCCGCGTTGTTGGTTGCCAGCGCGTGAAACATCGCGTAGTACGCCGTGCTGATAGCTCGTCGCAACGCCTCTTCCGCAGGTTCGCTGGCAGGCGGTATCGGTGCAACGAGGGCGCGGCTGCTGGCTATCAACGCTTCCCAGTTCATGCCGGGCGATCTCCCTGCGGAGTTTCAGAATCGGCCCCGCCCGATTCGCCGACTTCCTCCCGGTTCGTGTAAGAAATGGGCACTACGTCGTCGACTCCGATGTCCAACAGCATAGGCTCGATTTCCAGATCGAACTGGTTGAGCATCCTCGGATTGAGGTCCTTTCTGTCCCCTTCGTAGAAGACCAGGACATGAATGATTTCATTCTCGATGCCGTCCCAGATCTCCGATTCGACTCGGCGAACGCGGATGCTCTCCGGGAGGCGCTTGGGCAACTCCGTGCGGACGATCTCCGAAACCTTGTCCAGCATCTCGGCTGTTATGGCCATAACTCGCACTCCCTTTGTCGTATGATCCGGGCTTGATCCCCATCGAAAAGACGGGTACGCAAGAGAATCGCTACCCGCCCAGCCGCGCCCTCATCCCGTCCGGCACCTGGCGGATGCGGCGGCTGAAGGCGGTGTCCCAGCGCATAGGGACCTGGCGGGCCGCCTCGGTGCACAATGCGGCGCCGTTCAGGTAGTCGTCACGGTGGATGTACTCGGCGGCGATGGAGCCGTCCTCGGCGCCGTTGTGGTAGTTGCCCAGCGGGAAGGCCATGCCGGTGGAACGGTAGCCCCAGGCGTTGAAGGCGCTGGCCTCGCAGACGCCGCCGCTCATCAACTGGCGCTGGCAACGAAAGTCGGGGTTATCGGCAAGCAGGGTCTCGCGGGCGCGGACCAGGGCCGACTCGGCATCGGCGTTGAAGGTGCTGCCGGCGTCGCCCACGCGGATCACCGGCCCGTTGCCGATCACCGCGCCCGGCAGGGTCCGCGACGACTCCAGCGACACCACCAGCGTGTCCATGGGCAGGGTGCGGGCCTCAGCCAGCAGGCGCGCGCCCACCAGGCCCACCTCCTCGGCGCGGGTGAACAAGCCATACACATCGCCGGCGGCCGGCTCGTCTTTCAACGCCGACAGGGTCGCCAGAATGCAGCCGCAGCCGGCCAGGTCGTCGGCGGCGCGCATGACGATATGGTCGTCCTCGATGCTGAAGTCGGGCAGATCGAACACCGCCGGCGACGGTATCGGCACGTCCTCATCGCCCGAGCCGGTCAGCCGTATCTGCGCCTGGCGTTCGCGCTCCTCGCCGTGGGGTCCCACGGTCTCGGCCGGAATACGCCGGCCGCCGGGCAGGACGATGTGCAGGGGCACGCCGGCTGCGAATGATCCCGACGGCACGCCGCCCAGAGCCTTGCCGATGAGGTAGTCGCCGTCACGGCCGACGATCTCGAAGCCGGGATGGTCCATGTGGGCCATCAGCGCGATGGGCGGGTGCTTTTCGGCGTCGGTGCCGGCGATGCGGGCGATGATGTTGCCGAAGTTGTCGGTACGCCACGAGACGCCGATCTCGGTCAGCGCGTCCCGTACGGCGGTGGCGACGCCCTGCTCGTGGAAGGCCACGGCGGGCTGCGCCCCCAGGCGGGCCAGGAAGTCCAGGGCGCGGACGTTGTAGTCGTCAAGGTTAGTGATGCTCAAGATAGTTACCTCTGCCAGCGAAACAGGCTCCATACCGGAGTGGTGAAGTCGGGGAGCAGGTCTCCCCCGTCGATGGTGTCGTCCTCGCCCAATTCCAGGGGCTCGGTGTCGGGACGGTACACGGTAATGGTAGTGGTTTCGGGGTCGGCCGCCCAGACCAGCCGGGCGCCGAAGCTGAGCCACATCTCTGCCTTGCGGCGCAGATCAGGGAATGCATCAAGGTGCGATTTCACCTCAACAATTAGATCGGGTACCAGGTTGGGATAGCCCGTCGTTCCTTCCGGTATCCGCCCCGGCGCAATCCAGGCTACATCGGGGGCGCGGACGGTGTCAGGCTCTATTTCCAGCAGGTAGCCAGGGTCACCGGCGGCTAACTCACCGTAGTTCTGTGGCAGGACAAACTTGCCCAATACGGTCGCTATCATGGCCACGACAACGGCTTTTGCGTTTCCACTGGATGGCCGCTCGATCAATTCACCTAGGATGAGCTCGTACCGTTTGCCGTAGCCTTTAGGCATAGTCAGCAGCTCATCGGCGGTGATCAGTCTGCGCAAAGTGGTCATAAGTCTGCCGCACCCAGTGTAGGGTTGGCTCCATTCTGGCATCGCAGTATACGCTAGGCAAACGGCCAACACCCGCCGGATGCTATACTGCGGCGCGTATATTTTGACCCTGCAAATCCGCCCTCGCGGCGGACCGGAGGTGCGCTGTGCTGCCCAAGTTTCGTGTGAGTCTGGACGAGGCCACGATGGTTCCCGGGGAAGACCTGAAGTCCACCGTCGCCGCCGTTTTCGAGAAGATGGGCGTGCCGCCCGAGGACGCGCAGTTGGGCGCCGACGTGCTGGTGGTGGCCGACCTGCGCGGCGTCGACTCCCACGGCGTCTCCAACATGCTGCGCAGCTATGTCAGCGGATACACCAGCGGCCAGATCAACCCCAACCCCAACATGCAGATTGTCCGCGAGACCCCCAGCACCGCCAGCATCGACTCCGACCGCGGCCTGGGCATCATCACCACGCCCAAGGCCATGGACATCGCCATCCGCAAGGCCGCCGAGGTGGGCGTGGGCATGGTCACCCTGGGCAACGCGCGGCACCTGGGCATGGCGTCGTACCACGCCATGATGGCCCTGGAGCACGACATGATCGGCGTGTGCATGACCAGCTGTCCGCCGTCCGTTGTGCCGACCTTCGGCGCCGAGCCGCGGCTTGGCACCAACCCCATCGCCATCGCCGTGCCGTCGCGCAACGAGGCGCCCTTCGTGTTCGACGCCGCCACCAGCACCGTGGCCGGCAACAAGGTGGGCATCGCCCGCCGGCTGGGGGTCAAGCTGGAGCCGGGCTGGCTGGCCGACGCCGAGGGCAACCCCATCATGGAGGAGGCCGACGCGCCGGACAACTACACCCTGCTCACCCTGGGCAGCACCCGCGAACTAGGCTCACACAAGGGCTACGGCCTGTCCTGCATGGTGGACATCCTGGCCGGCGTACTCACCGGGTTCGGGTACGGCGCGGTGCCGGGCCGGCCCAACTTCGGACACTACGTCGCCGCCTATAACGTGGCCGGCTTCGACGACCCCGACCATTTCAAGGACCAGATGGACGAGTGGCTGCACATGATGAAGTCCACCCGCCCGGCCCCCGGCGAGGAGCGGGTCATGGTCGCCGGCCAGCCCGAGGCCGAGATGGAGGAACTGCGCCGGGTCGAGGGCATCCCCCTGCACCAGGAGGTGGTGGACTGGTTCCACGACACCTGCGGGGAACTGGCGATCGACTGCCCATTCTAGTGGGCTGCCCGATTTAGATATTGGTGAACCACAGGCACGTGACCGTGTTGGTCACGCCGTTTATGGGGCGGATGCGGTGGCGCATGATCTCGGTGAGGTCCTCCACCGTCCCCGCCTCCAGTTCGACCACCACGTCGTAGGGCCCCAGCACCTCGCGAACCGCCGCTCCGCTGATCATATTCAGCCGATCGAGAACCTCCTGGGTTCGGGCGGGTTCCACGTTGACCAGTACGTATGCGTTTGCCGCCATAGCAGCACCTCCGTGCGGGTATTATCTCTATCGTAACATTGCGTTGAGCCTTGCCTCTCCCATGGTAGGCACTGATTAGCAACACAATGAACGCGCCCCCGGCGATTGTCGGGGGCGTAGTCATGTCATGAATCGTGCGGGGCCACAACCTCAGTGTCGAAGCATCACCGCATAAGGCTCGAGTAGACGTGCTTGATATTCAATCGGGATGATGCGGCCCGCGGCAACAGATCGATCCGAAGCAAGGCCGGCGGCAACGAAACAACCTTTGTCGACTCGACCGCGGACATATTCATCTGCATTGCGTCCTCGACTCGGACCTATTCCGACCTCGAACTTAGACAGGTCCAAATCCAGATGACCTGGCTTAATTTCATCGAGCACTACAGCGTACCTAGATCCGGTCACTTCTATACCATCGGGGATCGGCTCCCAATGGACCCCATCGACCGAGTACTCTTGGGCTGGCAATATGTCCGGATCTGCTCTGGACTGGATTGGTTCCATAATAATCCGGAGGTCGCCCCCGTTTTCGGATAGAGACCTCACGAAAGGTTGAACATGCCTAATCGGGTGTAGTGTTGTCCCACCATACCCCCAAAATATCATGCCCGCACGATCGTACTCTCGCTGTTTGCGCGCCAAGATTTCTTCAAATGTTTCCCCGGCGTGGTTCCCCACTCGCATGAAAACAAAAGCTTCAGGTGTTCCGTGGTCCATTTGCTCCTCTCAATTACAAAGGTTCTATGAAGTAGTCCTTGGACGGCAACTTCCCACCTTCACGCCGGTCCCGCACGTATCTCACATTGAGGGGAGAGTGCGATCCGTAGAAATTTTCTAAAGAGTGTTCGGGCAGAGGTTTGCTGTCCGATTTGATCCCGTCGCTCCCGTGGCGAACTGCGATGAGACTGCACGATGTCAACTCGGGAGCGTCGTCCAGGTGATAGCGATGAAATTTTGGAAGCAATTCGTTGATAACGAACCCGTTCTCTGACAAATAACACTGAACTTGCTGCGCAACCGCCCTCGTCCACTCTAAAGTAGGGTCGTCGGCGATGACTATGCAACCGACTCCGTCCTCTCGAACAGCCTCATCGCCCCTCAGAAGAAAGGCTTCAACGCTTCGCCCCTCGTTACTAGCCCCGAACGGGGGGGGTTGATATGGAACGCCTCGAATGCGGAACGATGCTCGCTCGGCAGCGGATGGGCCACGTTGTACAGTTCCGCGGTAATTTTATCCGCGATTTCGTACCTTTCGGCGAATCTGATAACAGAGTTTACTACCCGCTCGTCAAAATCGAGGATATGCACACGCGCGGGCCCTTGTCGAACCACTCCAAGCGTTTTCAAATGCATTAAGGTCAGCCCGATCGCATCTCCGTCGCCCAAAAATACCACGCTCTTTCCATCAACCCAACGGCCTACAAGCTCGGCATGCAACAGCATATCGGCGATTTTCATGTAGATTTGATCAAACTCACGCAAAGCTTCTGGCCGATTTACTACGACATCGGACACAGCATTAAAGGCTTCTCGCAGATCAAGGTTTGTCAATTTGGCCTCCTCCTTTCTGCAGTGGGAATAAGTACCTGATTACTACAATTGCCATACTGGAAACTTGGCCGAACGTTCCGCCAATGAACGCGGTAGCGATCCACTTATCGATTTCGACGACGCTGAACCCGATCAGGAACGCCAACACGAGGACAGTTACGATTTCGACAGATAATAATGTTAGCCATACCAGAGCATAAATTTGTCGGAGATTCCGTTCTGCGCGGTGCGATTCGGACCTGGACGTAACCCGTTCCAATCTATCGTACGTGTCGATATCTTCCGAAGTTACTCGTGAACCAATACCGACGATATACGGACTGACAGCATCGTCCACATCAAACGACATTGGAAGCAACCTCAAGATCCAAAGAGTCCACTCGATAACCCATCGCTTCCTGAGAAACGTTGAATGCTCGGGCTAACGCCATTACGCTCGGATTGGCAGCCCATTGCTGCCTAACCAACTCTTCCGGCATGAGCAGCGCGGCGGCAAACCAGTTCGCCTCGACTTCCCGGCGACGCTGAGCAGACCAGTCCGCCAGTGTCGGTTGCTTCTCACGAAACATGTCCACTCGCTTGTCAACGATCTCTCCGTCGTCAAGCAGGTGCAGGAAATGATGCCCGAGTTCGTGAGCTATGGAGAATCGCTTTCTGTAGGGCGGGTCGGATTGTTCCACCAGGATCTGCGTATGCTGGCCACGCTTGGCAATTAATCCGGCCCATGAATCGTCCGCGAATTTGGCGTTGTGAACCGTGACACCCAGCAGGTTGGCAAGGTTCACTGGATCAATAGGCAGAGAGTAAAGCCCATGCTGCACCAAAACGTCCTTGGCCCTTTGCTCTATTTGGGATCTTTCCGCCCATTCCATAATTGGCACCCCTAGTTAAACGACGAAAGAAGCGGGCGAATGAAGGACTGGCAAGTTCAAAGGCCCCAAAGTCTGCATTGCCAACGAACCAATAATCAAGATATCCTCGAATTTGGCCCCTTCGGAACGAGCATTCTAAACCATGGCGGCCATATAATCAAACCAACGCAACGTCACGCGGACTCTGCCCACAAGAGAAAGCCCATCACTCCTTCAGCGCCGGTATCACTTCTTTCCCGAAGAGCTCTATGGAGCGCATAGTGTCCTGATGCGATAGCTGGCCGCCCTGGGCCTCCAGCAGGATGGAGCCGATGCCCAGCTCGTCGCGGATGTGGCGCAGCTTTTTGATGACGGTGTCGGGGCTGCCGACCACCAGGTGGTAGCGGTCCTGCAGCTCCTGATATGACATCTCGTTCAGGGGCGTGGGTCGGCGGGCGGCGGCCGCTGCCGCGCCGGCCCGGGACGTGTACCCCGGCGGCGACCAGTATTCGCGGGGGCCGCGCAGGGGGTAGTTCATCCGCCAGAGGAACGCCTTGCCCGCCTCCTGCGCCTTTTCGTCGGTATCGTTGACGTGGGCGCAGATCATGAAGGCGAACTTCTCGGGGCCGGGCTCCCAGCCGGCGGCGGCGGCATACTCGCGGTAGCGGGCGAACAGGTTCTTGGCAACCTCCAGCGGCGTCAGGAAAGCCGCGTAGGTGTAGCGGTGCCGCGCCGTCCACTCGACGGTCTCGGGGCTGCCGGTGCCGGGGACCCACACCGGCGGGTGCGGCTTCTGGATGGGCAGCATCCACGGGTTCACGGCGCGGTAGTGGTAGTGGTTGCCCTCCCAGCGGAAGGGGCCGGGGGTGGTCCAGGTCTTCACCACCAGGTCGTGGCACTCCTCGAACCGCTCGCGGTTGTGGATGGGGTTGGTGTTGTTGGCCCAGGACTCGATGCCGATGCCCCGCACGAAACCGGAGATGATGCGCCCGCCGGAGATCACGTCCAGCAGGGCGATCTCCTCGGCCAGGCGCACCGGGTTGTCGGACGTGGGCAGCATGTTGCCCAGCATGAGGATCTTGGCCCGCTTGGTGATGCGCGCCAGGATGCCGCCGGTGATGTTGACCTCGACGTCCATGCACGACGGCGTGTTGTGGTGCTCGTTGAGCATCAGGCCGTCGAAGCCCATCTCCTCGGCGTGCTGGTACTCGTCGAGGTAACGGTTCATCAGGCCGCTGGCGGTCTGCGGGTCGAAGTAGGTGTTGGGGAAGGTGAGCCGCATGGACGGGAACTTCTCCGCCTCGGACTCCGGGAACTCGGCGTAGGGCATCTCAGTGAAGTAGAAAACGTCCATCAGCTTGCCTCCGTGAACATCCGCGGGCTCCGTGCCGATGAAATGAGGGCGGCGCTCCGCAGTTGCGCGGAGTATAGCACGGGGGTTTCGCCGGCCCTTTTTTGACGGAGCCGTTGACGCCCAGACAGCCCGTCGGGGCGTGCGTGATACATTGGCGTACGCCGGATCCCGCGACTGCCTGCCCCTGGCTGCCCGAAAGGAGTACATATGCCCACTGGGCCAATACCGGATGACCACGCCGCCGGCTTACGCCACGTCCTGGTCGAAAGCCTCGTCGAGAAAGGCGCCATCGTCACTCCGCCGGTGCGCGATGCGTTCGCGAGCGTGCCCCGCCACCTGTTCGCGCCCAACGTCAACGTCGAAACCGCCTATGCCGACCAGCCCGTTTTCATCCGCTGGGACGACGGTATCCCCATCAGTTCGTCCACTCAACCTACCATGATGGCCTTCATGGCCGAGCAGTTGCGCCTGGAACCCGGCAGCCGGGTGCTGGAGATCGGGGCCGGTACCGGATACAACGCCGCCATCCTGGCTCATGTCGTCGGCGAAAGCGGGAAAGTCATCACGGCGGACATCGATCAGGACATTGTAGATGAGGCGGCCGGCAATCTGTCCAACGCCGGGTGCAGCAGTGTCGTGGCCGTGTGCCGGGATGGGTTTGAAGGATTCGCCGCCGGCCAGCCCTACGACCGCATAATGGTTACTGTGGGCGCCCAGGATGTCTCACCGCATTGGGTTGAACAGTTGCGGGACGGCGGGATCATGGTGGTCCCCATATGGTTCCGGGGTTACCGCCTCAGCGTGGCCCTGGAGAAACGCGACGGCGTGCTTGAAAGCCTGTCCGCGTCGCCGTGCATGTTCATCCCGATCCGCGGCAGCGCGGACCGGACCGAGGGATATTTCCCGGTTGGCAATCCTCTCGGCGGCT
Organism: Dehalococcoidia bacterium; assembly: GCA_022827095.1. GTDB lineage: Bacteria > Chloroflexota > Dehalococcoidia > Lucifugimonadales > UBA3495 > Bin87. The sequence continues at coordinate 280,652 of JAJDTP010000004.1, read as the reverse complement.
CCCGGCAGATGTACATGGGGATGGAACGGGACGACCCGAACCACCGTCGTCTGCTGGAGAAGCTTTTTGCCCGAGAGGGGCAACTCCTGGATATAGGGCGTTCCATGGAGGGCCAGTTTCACACCCAGGATCTTTCCTCCGGCCTTTACATGTTCCTTACGACCGACCCACGGATCAATGTCGTTCACTGGGAGTCCGGAGACGGACTTTTCCAGGGCGCTGGTTACGCGCTGACCGACCTCGAAACCATGAGCGCCGCCGTGCTGTCAGATGGCCACCCGGACCGAGTGATGGTCTACGGGGATGATGCGGTGTACGACACTTTGATCGGACTCATTGACCGCTGGGATCAAATAGGCCGCCCTTCGATCCGCGATTTGCGGATCCGCGCATTCACCAGTCCTCCGCTATCCGTGCCCGACGGTCATTGGGTGGTCGCCAAGAGATCGCCGTACACCTGGGTCCTGTCGTGGGACGGTTGAAACATCGCCGACATCGCAACACAACAACACCATCCTTGTGCGGTTTGAGCCCTGCTGCAACGGTAACATTAGGTACCAGCCCAATCTACGGTCAGATTTCGGACTCCAAAACCCTTGGGAACTGTGATTCAGGCGTTGACATTCATAGTATGTTGCAATACTTTGTATCGCCATAATGAGGGGCTGCTTGAGAGCACAGACTGCATAACGGATCCAGTGTACGGGAGACGAAGGCGATGAGCACACAGCAGGACCTTCAGCAGGAAGTGGACAGACTCACCGCGGCGCTGGCCGAGCGCGACCAGGAAGTCGCCTCCCTGCGCACCCGGCTCACCCTGGACGAGAGCGGCCGCCGCGCTCCCATCGTCCGCGCCGACCCCGAAGCGACCGACGTTGCCGGCTCGGAGACCTTCCACGAGGCCCTGCACGGCTTGGCCCTGGTCTCCCGGCTACGTATCGGCGCCCACCAGGCGGCCCTCAGTTACGTGCCCGACGGCGATTTCAAGGCCGCCATCCACACCCACTCCTTCTCCGAGAAGTACGCCCACTACAATGCCTACGACGTGATGCCCACGGGCGACGGCATCTGGGGCCTGGTGGTCAGGACCCGGGCGCCGGTGCGGATGACCACGGACGAGCTCTACGCCCATCCGGAGTTCAAGCGCTTCAGCGACCTCAAGAACGGCCACGGGCTGGAACACCCGCCCCTGCCCGGCTGGCTGGCCGTGCCCGTGCTGCGCCGCGACGGCGGACTGATCGGCGTGGTGCAGCTCAGCGACAAGTTCGAGGGCGAATTCGACCAGGCCGACGAGGACCAGCTGGTGCAGCTGGCCAAGTTCTACACGGCAACCTTCGAGCTGCAGTTCGTGTACGAGGACCTGCGGCGGCTCACCGGCGCGCTGCGGCAGGCGACCCGCGAGCTACAGCGCTCCAACGCCGAGCTGGAGCAGTTCGCCTACGTGGCCTCCCACGACCTCCAGGAACCGCTGCGCATGGTCACCAGCTACCTGCAATTGCTGGAGCGCCGCTACAAGGCGAACCTGGACCAGGACGCCAGCGACTTCATCGCCTTTGCCGTCGACGGCGCCGCCCGGATGCAAACCCTCATCCAGGACCTATTGACCTACTCCCGCGTCGGCACCCGGGGAGCCGACTTCGAGCCCACGGACTGCCAGTCGGTTCTCGAGCAGGTACTGCAGAACCTGGAGGTGGCCATCGCCGAGAGCGACGCCGACGTCAGCTCCGGACCGTTGCCCAGCCTGTCGGCCGACGCATCGCAACTGGCCCAGTTGATGCAGAACCTGGTGGGCAACGCCATCAAGTTCCGCGGTGACAGTCCGCCCCGGGTTCAGGTCGAAGCTACGCAGCGGGGTGACGACTGGCTGTTCTCGGTGCAGGATAACGGCATCGGCATCGACCCGCAGTACTCGGACCGCATCTTCCAGGTGTTCCAACGCCTGCACGGGATCGGGCAGTACCCCGGCACCGGCATCGGCCTGGCCGTCTGCAAGAAGATCGTGGAAAGGCATCACGGGAGCATCTGGGTCGAATCCCAACCCGACGCCGGGGCGACCTTCTTCTTCACCATCCCCAAGGACCTCGAGTCGCTTCCCGGTCCCGGACTGGCCGCCACGACGGGCGGGCCAGCCGGTTGATTGCAGCGCCCTTGATTTAGCACCCTTGACATCAGAGCCACTGAACCCGGAGCCAGTCGCAACCCCCACACGCAGCGCGGGAGACGAAGGCGATGACACAACAATCACGCCGCAGGGCCATCGAAATTCTCCTGGTCGAAGACAACCCCGGTGACGCGCGGCTCACCCGCGAGGCCTTCGCCGACGCCAGCGTGTCCAACAATCTGTCCGTGGTGGGCGACGGCGAGCAGGCCATGGCCTTCCTGAGACGCCAGGGCAACTACTCCGACGCCCCACGGCCCGATCTGATCCTCCTGGACCTGAACCTGCCCCGCAAGAGCGGCCGCGAGGTGCTGGAAGACGTGAAAACCGATCCGGCCCTGCTGTCCATACCCATCGTGGTGATGACCACCTCGGAGGCGGACACGGACATTCTCAACTCCTATCACCACCACGCCAACGCCTACGTCACCAAGCCCGTCGACCTGGATCGTTTCATCGACGTGGTCAGCAAGATCGAGGGGTTCTGGCTTACCGTCGCCAAGCTGCCGCCGGAGTGATCTCGTCGCAAACCGTCCGTCTCAGCGCAGCCCGCTGCATGAGTCAGCGGGTCCACCAAGTGGGCCACCGTTACGACACCGCCGTAACGACGTAAGACAAAGGAGGCAGAGTGCCATGACTACACGCTCCCCGGAAAACCCAATCGAGGTGCTGCTGGTTGAGGACAATCCCGCGGACGCCAGGCTGACGGAAGAGATTCTCAAGGACTCGGCCTACGCCGTGAACCTGTCGGTGGTCGAGGACGGAGAGGACGCGATGACCTACCTGCGCCGGCAGGGTGAGTACGCGTACACTCCCCGGCCCGACCTGGTCCTGCTGGACCTGATGTTGCCCAGGAAGAGCGGGCAGGAAGTCCTCGAAGAGGTGAATCAGGACCCCAACTTGCGGAACATTCCGATAATGATCCTGACTGGAACCGCAGCAGAGCAGAGCCTGCTCTGGTCGTACAACATCTCCCCGGGCAGGTTCTGTCGCAAACCCATCGAGGTGAACCGTTTCGATTCGGCCGTGGCGCAACTGGATTCGCTCAGCGAGCGTCCCCTGGTCATGACGGCACCGGTAGCAGCGGAGCCGCCGAAGAAACGATGGTGGTGGCCCTTCGGAGGGTAGGGGCGCCCCTCCCGGTTTCGTAGATCGTCAGAAGCAGGATTTTCAAGATTTGCGGATTATCAGGATTGGAACCGTCCAGTGATGGGAACGTTCCCAATCCTGCCAAATCGTAAAATCCCGAAAGTCCTGCTTCTGACGTTTCCCCGCCGCATACCGGGTTCGAGTGAACCCTCCGGGCCCAGCAGTCGGGTTGACATCCCTGCGGCGGCCGGGCATCGTTGATGCATGCGCGCGTTGCTGGCCGGCATCTCCGGCGTCAACAAGAACATCGTCGTCGCCAACCTGCTGGCCTGCCTCCGTGCCCACGGCGAGGTAAGCGCGCCGGCCGGGGATGGCCCCTTCACAGCCGACCCGGCTGAACTGCTCGCTGACGGCATCGAGGACGCGCTGGCCGCCCAGGGCAACGAGCTGGCCGGCGTGCTAGCCGCCTTTCGGCCCGCCTACCAGCTGGCGGCGTGGAAGCGGGCCGGCCAGGCCATCGCGGAACGGATCGAGGCCACCGACCCGCGCCACAGCCTCATCGCGGCGCACCTGACCTACTACACCAGCGGGCGGCAGTTCTCGCTGATCGACCTGCCCACCATCCGGCGGTGGCGTCCCGACTGTATCATCACGCTGGTGGACGACATGCTGGACATCCACAGCGCGCTGGCCCAGCGGGACGTTGAGCGGCACACCAACTTCCGCCTGCGCTTGCGGGAGATACTGGGGTGGCGCAGCGCCGAGATCGCCATGGCGGACCTGCTGGCCCGCAACCTCTATCCCGAGCGGGCGGTGCCCCACTACGTGGTCAGCATCAAGCACCCGGCGGAGATGCTGTACCGCCTGATCTTCGCCCGGCGGCAGTACCCGCTGGTCTACTCCAGCTTTCCCATCACGGCGATCCGCTACGACCCTGACCTGCGGGCGGCGGTCAACGACATCCGCGCCGAGCTGCACCGGCGGTTCATCGTGTTCGATCCCCTGACGCTGGACGAGGGCACGCCCCAGGTTTTCGAGAAGGCCCGGGCCGCCTGCGCCGACGCTGTGCCGGAGATCACCGTTACCGCCGACGAGGCGCGCTGGCCCCTGGACACTGCCGGGGCGCTCACCGAGGGGCGGGTCGACCCGTATCCCATGACCCTGGACCCCCGAGAGGCTCTGGAGGTATGGGACGACATGGAGAACCAGGTGCGGCACCGGGATCTGACCATGGTGGAGCAGGCCCAGTGCGTCGCCGCGTACCGCATCACCATGGGCGGCCGGCTCTCCACCGGAATGTACTCGGAGCTGATGTACGCCTCGCACACTGCCGAGCCGGCCCGGCCGGTGCTGATGTACGCCGACCCCGCCGACGGCGGGCTGGAGCATCCCTTCCTGCGCAACTTCAACCACCGCACCTTCCAGCACACCGAGGAATGGTTCGAGGCCATCCGGCAAATCGCCCCCAGCGTCGAGCCGGACCCGCAGCAGCCGCTGTTCTGACCCGGGGCGCCGTTCCGCAACCGTTCGCAGCACGGCTGGCGTCCGAGTCTAACTCCGTTTTGCAGCAGGGTGTTGTCAGAATCAGGGTTTTCAAGATTCAGGGATTATCAGGACTGGAACCATTCTGCGATAGAGATCTGCCAATCCTGCCCAATCGTAAAATCCTGTAAATCCTGATTCTGACGATTTCCGATAGAGTGAGCTAACCCACCGAGAGCGCGCCATGAACGAAGAACTGCGCCGGTTTATAAAGGAATCCCTGGAGCGGGGCATCGACCGGGAGAGCATCCGCTCCGTGCTGCTGGAAGCAGGGTGGCAGGAGCGCGACGTGCGCAGCGCCCTGGCGGCCTACGCCGAGGTGGACTTCCCGGTGGCCGTGCCCCGGCCCCGTCCGTACCTGCACGCGCGGGAGGCGTTCCTTTATCTGGTCTCTTTCATCGCCCTGTACGTCTTCGCCTTCAGCCTGGGCGCCGTGCTCTTCGGACTCATCGACCACACCTTCTCCGACTCCCTGGACCGTTACCGGTCATCGCCTTCCACTGCGGATGCCACGGCCATCGCAGCGGTAATCGTCGCCTTCCCTCTGTACCTGATCCTGATGCGCCGTCTGACGCAGGCGGTCGCTACCGACCCCGAACGTCGCCAGTCGCTGGTGCGCCGCTGGCTGACCTACCTGACGCTGGTGGTGGGCGCGGGCATCATCCTGGGCGACATCATCGCCCTGCTGGCCAGCCTGCTCACCGGCGATCCCACGGTGAACTTCTTCCTCAAGGTCGCCGCGGTGCTGCTGATCGTCGTGCCCATATTCGGCTACTACCTGTGGGACATGCGCCAGGCCGAGGACGAGGTGTCGGCATCGGCGGCGCGGGCGGCGCCCATCCTGCGCGCCCTGGTGATCGCCGCCGTGCTGGTCGTGGTGGCCACGGTGGGTTACTCCATCTACGTGGTCGGCACGCCCGGCCAGCAGCGCGACGTCCGCCTGGACCAGGAGCGGATCCAACACCTGCGCAGCATCTCCCGCAACGTGGACCGTTACTATGAGTTCAACGGCGCAATGCCCGCCAACCTCTTCGACCTGCAGGGTCCGCAGTACTCCGTCCAGTCCATAGCAGACCCGGACACGGGCCGTCCCTACGGGTACCATCTCGTCGGCGGCGTGGACTACGAGCTGTGCGCAGTGTTCAACGCCGAAAGCCCGGAGCGGCAGGACGAGCACCGCCCCTTCTCCGAGTCCATCTGGGACCACGGCCCCGGCCTCACCTGCTTCGCGCTGACGGCGGAGGCGGAGCAGTAGCATTGGACCAAAGGCTCATTTGGGAGCATTTAATTTCAGGAACGCGCCAGAACCTTCCCCACCCGCGCAACCGCGCACTATAATCAGCCACACACGACAGGTTCACGGACACCGCCTCATGCAATCGATCCAAGTCGACCTCCCCGATTGGACGGCTGAACACATCGCCGGCCGCAGTCGGGACCTCGGGATAAGCCCGGATGAACTGCTACGGGCGCTGGTCTGCTCCAACGCCCGGGCGTTCGACCCACTTGCGACTCGTCACTTCACCATCCCGGCCTCAATGGCGGACCTCTTCCCCAGCGAACGCTTCATGGTCATAGGGCGCCAGGGGAATAGTGTCACCCTGACCCCGACCGACTATGTTCCCTTCGAGCAGGCCCTCGAGGCCTTCCGGGCCAACGGGCTCAACGAGGATCAGATACTCGTCACATGACACCGAAACGCGTTATCTGCGACAACAGCGCCATCCTATCCTCGATGACTCCCGTTCCCAACCGGGGGTCAATTATTTGGCACTGGATGCAATCCGGAGTAATACAGGTTATCGTCTCGGACTACCTAGTCAACGAACTCATCACCCAATTGGCGGAACCTCGATTCCGGCTAACCACGGAACAGCAGGATTCGATCATTGCCGAATATCTCCACCACGCCCTGTCCTATGATCAGGTGCCGCAGTCGGGCGTGCACTGCCGAGACCCTCGGGACATCCCGGTGCTGGATCTCGCCATCTGGCAACACGTTGACGCCATCATAACCACTGATGCGGACCTCCTGGATCTTGATGGCGAATTCTCATTCCGAATAGTCAACCCCGCAGGATTTCAGGAACTGCTCACCAATGACCCGTCATAATCGATCCGGTGCGACCTTGAACACGTTCCAGGCAACGGCCATTTGACGCGCCCCCTTCGTTTTTCGTAAAATCGAATCATCATCAACCCCCGACCCGGAGGTTACGCAACCATGCCCATTACCCAGAACGGCGTAGAACTCACCGTTGAGATTTCGGAAAAGGCCGCCGAGAAGATCAAGTATTTCGCTGACAAAGAGGGCATCACGGACAACGTGGGCCTGCGCGTGGCCGTCAAGGGCGGCGGCTGCTCCGGCCTCACCTACGACCTCACCATCACCGACAAGGAACGCGAGTCGGACAAGATCGTCGAGCAATACGGCGTCAAGGTGATGGTGGACAAGAAGTCCTACATCTACCTGGTCGGCACCCAGCTGGACTTCTCCGACGGCCTCAACGGCAAGGGCTTCGTCTTCGAGAACCCCAACGCCAAGAAGGCCTGCGGCTGCGGCACCTCCTTCGCCGTGTAGTCAGCGCGCCCAAACCCGATACGAGGCGGCGCAGGGGCGGGTGCAGACCCGCCCCTGTTGCGTATGCGATTGCGCTCAACCTGTCATCGCGCACTCCACCCGTCATTGCGAGCGAAGCGCGGCAATCCCGTTGCCAGCGGAACGACTGCCTCGAGAAACGAGACCGCCACTTCGCTACGCTCCTCGCGATGACAGGATATATGCTCCCCGCGATGGCAGGATAACTGCATACTTACCCCGGAGGGACTCCATGACCACCACTGTCTTCGACACCCACACCGCCGAGGAGTTCCGCGCCGCCACCGAGCGCGCCGCCGTTTATCCCGACGACGCCGGAATCCTGCTCCTCACCGGCGAGGACGCCCGCGACCTGCTCAATCGCCTGTCCACCAACCTGATCGATCCGGACGCGCCGGCTGGCGAGGTCGCCGTCACCGTGCTCACCAGCGACCGCGGCCGCATCGTGGACCTGGTACACGTCATCCACTGCGGCGACCACCAGGTCATGCTCACCAGCCCGGACCAGCAGCAGAACGTGACCGACTTCCTGGACAAGTACACCATCATGGAGGACCTGGAGGTCGAGGACATCACGGACAAGACTTCCATGCTGCGGCTGACCGGACCGGACGCGGCGGACCTGATGGCCGGGGTCTCGGATGACGGCATCCTGGTGGTAGATCCGCCTACGGACCCGGACGACCCGGAGCGGCCCCCCACCCGCTACCTGCTGGCCGACGATCCCGACGACGCCGCGCGGATCATGGCCGACTTGGTGGCGGCCGGCGCGGTAAGCATCAACGCGGAGACCGCCGAGGCGCTGCGCATCGCCCAGGCCCGGCCGGCGTACGGCAGCGAGATGAGCGACACCTACAACCCGCTGGAGGCCGGCCTCATCGGCGCCATCGACTTCCACAAGGGCTGCTATATCGGCCAGGAGGTTATCGCCCGCCTGGACACCTACCACAAGGTGCAGAAGTACCTAGTGTCCCTGGATTTCGACGCCGATCAGTCCCAGGCCGGCGCGCTGCCCGGCTCTCGCCTGGTGGACGACGAGGGCGCGGCGATGGGGCTGGTGACGTCGGCGACGGTGGTTCCCGGAGCAGATGGAGCACACGTCATCGGGTTGGGCTATGTGCGCACCGCGGCGGTGCAGGTCGGCGGCGCGCTGCGGGTGTCCGCAGAGGATGGGGACGGCGAGGTGGGCATCACCGCGCGCATCACTGCTCAGCCCCTCCTCTTCGGCGCGGAAAAGCCGGGGCCGGGCCAGTAGCCGGTTTCGTCAGCCGAAGGAGCAAATATGATCAAGACCATCAAAGCCAAGTTCACCGGTGGGGTTCTGGTGCCGTTGGAACCGCTCAATCTGGCCAAGGACGAGGTAGTATCCATCACCATCGACATAAGAAAGGGCTTTGAAGACTGGAAGGATCCGGACTGGATGCCGAGTACCCAAGCCGAAGTACAGGAAGCTGAGGCAGCGGCGGAAGAAATGATAAGGTTTATCTACGGTGCTCGTCACCGCGGCAGCAATTGCGATTGCATCTATTGTGCGCCGAAGGCGTGACAGCATGAGCAACCTGCTGGATACCGATTGGGCCATAAATTACCTGAACCGCGTTCCGCGAACGGTGCGCCGCATGGATGAACTACGTCCGGAGGGCATCAGCATTAGCATCGTGTCCATAGCGGAACTATATGAAGGAGTGTTGAACAGCAACAACCCGGCGCATAACGAGAATCGAATGACGGATTTCCTGGGCCGGTACCCCGTCATCGACCTGGATATCCCCATCTGCCGTATATTCGGCGTCGAGCGCGCCAGACTGCGCGCTTCGGGAACCCTCATACCGGACATGGACTTGCTCATCGGTGCAACCGCTTTGCACCACAACCTGACACTCCTCAGCAACAACCGGCGCCACTTCGAGCGCTTGCAGGGCCTGCGCATCATATCCGTTTGAACGCCCCCGGCCGCCATCATGACATCACGAGTTAATCCCAACAACGCACAAAACTTCGCGCCCCTCACCGAATACCTGGGCCGCTGGCTCTCCGCGGTGCCGGCGGCGGGGCTGTCCATCTCCCTCACCGACCGGCGGCAGACGCTTTTCACCGCCGGCGTGGGCTACGCCGACTTGGCGGCGCGGAGCCCGGTGCTGGCCGACACTACTTTCCAGATCGGCAGCATCGGCAAGTCCTTCACCGCCCTTGCCTTGATGCAACTGGCGCAGGCCGGCCGCCTTGACCTCAACGCGCCCATCAGCACCCATCTGCCATGGTTCGCCATGCCCTCCCGCTACGGCCCGATCACGCTGCGGCACCTGCTGAGCCACACCGCCGGCCTGCCGGCGGGCACCGACTTCGCCCCCGCCGCCCGCTACGAGGGCTACGCCCTGCGCGACACCAAAGCCGCCTGGGAGCCCGGGTCGCGGTACCACTACTCCAATACCGGATACAAGTTGCTGGGCTGGCTGCTGGAGGACGTCACTGGACAGGATTACGGCAGCATAGTTCGCCAGCGCGTCCTCGAGCCGCTGGGGATGCAAGCCAGCGAGCCCGTCATCAGCCATCGCACTTGGCACGGGATGGCCACCGGCTACGTGGACCTCCACGACGACCGTCCTCGCCGGCTGAACGACACCCTCATACCGGCTCACTGGTCAGAATACGCCGTCGGCGACGGTAGCCAGGTTTCCACCGCGGGCGACATGGCGCGCTACGCCCGGCTGTGGCTAAACGGTGGGAGGGGAGACGCTGGTCCCATAATCTCGCAGGCCCTGTACCGTCAGATGACCACCCCGGTCATCGAGATGCCCGGTCGCTGGGGCGACCAGCATGAGTACGGCTACGGCTTCGGTCTGATAATCCACCGGGCCGACGGTCACGATTTCATCGGCCACGGCGGCAGCACGGTGGGCTTCCGGTCCATCATGATCACGGACCAGACGGACGGCTTGGGCGTCGTCATCTTGTGCAACTGCTCCGGTGGAGACCTGTACACGCCGGCCCGCTATGCGCTGCAACTTGCGGCCGCGATCCGAGATGGGAACCCCACGCCGGAAGTACCAACCCTGTCGGACCCCACCCGGGTTGAATCTGCCGACCGTTACGCCGGCCAATTCATCGACGAGGCATCCGGCGTCGCCCTGACCATAACCGCCCGGGACGGCCAGCTTCTCCTGCATCGCCAGGGCCAGCCCGCCATCACCCTGGAGCACATCGCCGGCAACACCTTCTGCGTCCCCGATGACGACTTCGACCCGTTCCCCCTGCGCTTCCGCGCCCCTGAGGATGCTGGCCAGGATGTCCCGGTGGTCGAGATGCGCCACGGCCCCGCCGTGTACGTCCGGGATGGCGCCGCGCCCTTGGCTGTCGCAGAGCATTATCCGCCGGAGTGGGACGCTTTCGTCGGCCACTACCGCAGCCACGCTCCCTACCTGACCAGCTTCCGCGTCATCCTGCGCCGGGGCCGGCTCTTCCTCGCGTGGCCCAACGGTGGCGAGGAGCCGCTGACGCCACGAGCCGGCGATCCCGTAGCGTCGCCGCGATTTGAAGTTGGGCCCGTGGGCGAGCCCTCGGCAGAGTGGATCGGGTTCGATACCGTCGTGGGGAGCCGGGCCCTGCGCGCCGGTTGGGCCGGCGGTGGCAGCTTCTACCGCGTGTAGCCACTGTCGCCCCCGCCAATCCTCTACGCAGGTATAATTCCCGCCAACACACGCCGACCCAGGCGAGGTTCAGCATGACCACCGCCAAGACGCCGAAATTTCCACCAGACTTCGCGTTGCCGGAGCCTCTCAAGTCCCAGGACGAAAAGATGACCGCCTCCAAGCACCTCTCCCTCACCGGCGGCGCTCACTCCCTGGTCGTATATCTAGGCAACCCCCACACCACCGTCGTCGGCTCCGACCTCTACATAACGCGGGCACCCACCGGCGAACTGGCCGACATGTCCGGCGTGCCCTACCCCGACCTGATGGTGGCCTTCAACGTTGACCCGGCTGCCTACCTCGCCCGCAATGGCTACGTCATCTCGGAACAGGGCAAGCCTCCCGACTTCGTTCTGGAAGTAGCATCGCGTTCCACAGGACGGAGGGATACCGTCGACAAGCCGGTCATTTACGCCGAGTTGGGCATACCGGAGTACTGGCGCTTTGACGAGACGGGCCGATACCACGGAACCCGACTGGCCGGCGACCGACTGGTGGACGGCCGATACGAGCCCATCCAGATTGACGAATTGCCGGACGGGAGCCGGCAGGGCCACAGCGCCGTGCTGAACGTGGACCTGCGCTGCGCCGACGGACAACTGCATTGGCACGACCCGGCAACGGGCGAGCGCATTGCCTCCCTGGAGTCCGAACGCGACGCCCGTGCCCGAGCAGAGACTCGCGCCGCCTCCGAACAGGAAGCCCGAACATCGGCCGAAGTCAGGATCCAGGAACCGGAAAACCAGCTCCGCCAACTGCGCGGGGAATAGTCCCCGCATGGGCCACGCAGATTCGCAGCCCGACTGATCACGCCGGTACTACGCCGGTCGTATTTTCCCATCGTCGCCAGCCGTGAGCAGGGCCTCGAATTTGTAACCCCGATCCTGAATGGCCTCGCTGCCGCCCTCGTTACGGTCGAGCAGCGCCAGGACCAGACCCACCGTGCAGCCGGCTTCTTCTGCCGCATTGATGGCGTGGAACAGCGACCCACCGGTGGTGCAGGTGTCGTCCACGATGGCAACGGTCGCCGCCTCCGGCAACGGGCCCTCGATCATCTGGGTCATGCCGTGGCCCTTGGCCTCCTTTCGCACGATGAAAGCCGGCAGCGGCGCCCCGTGCTGCCACGACGCCATGGCCGCCGCGGTCACTATGGGGTCAGCGCCCAGGGTGGGCCCGCCGATGGCGTCGACGCCATCGTCGGCCAGGAGCGGCAGCAGCGCGTTGCCGATGAGATGCGCACCCTCCGGGTCCAGGCTGAGCAAGCGACCATCAAAGTAGTATGTGCTCTTCTTGCCTGACGAAAGGGTGAAGTCGCCGTACTGGAGCGCTCCCCGCTCCAAGGCCAGTTCCAGCAATCGACCTGCTATGTCTTCCGAATGGGTGTTCATCCGCGCTCCGTTGATCATCAATCCATGGTCCGGTAAAGGTCGTGCTCCGCGATATACTTCGCCACCGTGTCCGGTATCTGGTAGCGGGTGGATTGGCTGGCCGCCAGCACCCGCCGCAGTTCAGATGCGCTGAAGTCGACTCGCGGCCCGGCCACCGACACCACCGCGCCGGCGTCCAGCGCGTCCGAGAAGGTCCCTCTCAGCGCTGCTATGCCTTCTTCCGGCCCGCCCGGACGTTCGATGACTACCAGACGGCAAAGCGCCAGGATGGCCTCCGGTTCCTTCCACTGGTGGAACTGGTCCAGCACGTCCGACCCGACGATGAAGTACAGCTCGGTTTCGGACGGAAATCCGCACCGTAGTTCACGCAGCGTATCCACCGTGTACGTTGCTCCGCCGCGCCGTATCTCACAATCGGACACGCAGAAATTGGGGTTGTCGGCGACCGCCAGTTGGACCATCCGTAGCCGGTGTTCCGCCGGCGTGATGCGCTGCCCCGACTTGAGCCAGGGCTCTCCGGCCGGCAGGAACATCACAGTTTCCAGGTCCAGCGCCACCCGCGCCGTCTCGGCGATCAGCAGGTGGCCCAGGTGCGGCGGGTCGAAGGTGCCGCCCAATATACCGATGCGCCTTCGCTCGGGCTCTCCCGTGGGCATCAGAACCACTCCAGCTCGGCATCGCCGATGCGAATGGTGTCGCCGGCCTCGATGCCAGCCTCCGCCAGTCGTTGCGCTATCCCCAGGCGACTCATCTCTCGCCACAGCTGTAGCATCACCCGATAGTCCCGCATGTCGGCCCGCCCGGTGAGCCGCTCCAGACGTTCCGATTCCACCACGTAGGCATCCCCATCCAGGTGGAAACCCAGCGGCGGCCGTTCGCGGGCCGGGCTGGCAATCGGGACATCTCCCTCCCACTCGGACGCGTCGATGCCCTGGCGCGGCGCCTCAGCCAGGATGCGCACCAGTTCGCCCAGCAGCCCGTCAACGCCGGCGCCGGAAACCGACGATACGAAATGAATTGGCGTCTCATATTCGCCCGCCACGAAACCATCGTCCATGGTCATGGCGCGCCGCAACTCTTCCTCAATTACGTCACGCAGTTCGTAGGTGTCGGTGGTATCCAGCTTGCTCACCGCCACCACCTGCGGCTTGGACGCCAGCATCGGGCTGAACTCGCGCAATTCCCGGTTGAGCATCAGAAAATCGCCAGCCGGGTCATCGGACAGCCCATCGATGAGATGGACGTACGCACGGGCCCGCTCGGCGTGGCGCAGGAACTGGTGCCCCAGGCCAATGCCCCGGTGCGCTCCCTCCAGCAGGCCGGGAATCTCCATCATCACGAAGTCCTGCCCGCCGTGAGTGACCACGCCCAGCACCGGCTCCACCGTAGTGAATGGGTAGTCGGCGACCTTCGGCTTGGCGGCGGAGCAGCGAGAGATCAGCGTGGACTTCCCGGCGTTGGGCTTGGCCAGCAGACCCACGTCGGCCAGCAACTTGAGCTCCAGCCACAACACGGCGTACTCGCCCTTGTCGCCCGATTCCGACAGCATCGGTTCCTGGTTGGTCGAAGAAACGAATCGGGCATTACCCCAACCGCCTTTGCCCCCCTGGGCCACCAGCACCGGTTCTTCCGTGGTAACGTCCGCCAGGAAGTCCTTGGTGCCGTCCCGGTGCATCCGCCAGATGACGGTGCCCATGGGCACGCGTATCTCGGTGTCCTTCCCGTTAGCGCCGCGCTGGTTCTTGCCTTTCCCGTGGGTGCCGCGCTGCAGGTAGAAAGTGCTGTTGTACTTCAGGTGCAGCAGCGTGTTGATCGACGAGTCGCCGACGATATAGGCGCTGCCCCCATCGCCGCCATCACCACCGTCAGGTCCGCCGCGGGGCTGGTACTTGAGGCGCAGGAAGCTGATGCAGCCATCGCCGCCATTCCCTGCTTTTACGTTGATTCTTACAGTATCGATCATTTTGAAATGGTTTGTTTAAAAGCAGTAGCAATGATAGTAAGGGCGTGGATATTGTTGATAAACCCAAATATTGAGCGTGAAATTGCCGTTCATAACCCGGTTTTAGTGGTAGACAAATACGTTGGCAGCAACTCGGATCTGGGATCGCTGTGCTGACAACAAGCCACGACGGATAGGCAGCGATGGCAGTGCCCACGGGAACTGTCTAGTTATCAGCGTATTCCCCACATAAGTCAGGGTTCTTGTCCACAGTTTATAAACGACTTATCGACGCTTCCAGGTAATCGGAAAGCGCCACGATGCGTATATCTCGAAAGCGCTGGAGGGCCAACATCTGATGATCGCCGGTCACTATCACTTCCGCGTTGGCCGCGACGGCGCATTCCAGGATCCGGTTGTCGGGCTCATTAGCGAGGACGTGCAAAGTTTCCGTGGATGTTACCAAGTGGCCGAATTGTTGGATGAAAGCCCGTACTCCTTCCAGTTCAGCCTCCGTTCGCCCGAATTTGTAGGCGAGCACCCGGAGGAGCTCCTCGATGATGGGATGAGAAATAAACATCAGGTCCAAACGTGACCTGATGTTTAGGAGAACTCGGGCGGCACGTCCGTTGGGGAATTCAAATGCCGATACCAGAATATTGGTATCGAAAGTGACTTTCATGATTCCAGGTATCTGAAAATGTCCTCTTCACTGAATAACCCAAGCCTCATAATACGGAAGTGCCAGCCTTCGTGGATCTTTGCCAGTTGCGCGTCAAAATCAGCGTTACGAGCATCTTGCAGGGTTTTGGCGACGAAATCGTCCAACGTGAGACCGTCCCTCTCCGCCATCATCGCAACGGCATCGGCTAAATCAGCCGGCAAGGAAATAGCAAGGGTCTTTGCTGCGATGCCAGTAGTAGTCATGGTGATGTCCCCCCTTGGCTCCCGATACCCTTCTGCTCCAATATAACTGCCGGTTTGCAAGGCGGCAAGGGGAGTCTACTTGTGTCCCACCTGCCCGTTGTACCAGTCCAAGATGCCGCTGCCGGTCCAGAAGGTCACGCCGTCAAGCTGGGTGATGTATTCCAGCAGGCGGTAGAAGTGGCCGATCCGATGGGCCGCGCCGGTGATGTAAGGGTGCATGGAGATGGCCATCACCCGGGCGTTGTCCTCGCCTTCGGCCAGCATGACCTCCAGCGAGTCCTTGGCGCGCCGGAACAGCTCCGGCGCCGAGTGGTGCTGCACCAGGTAGATGGGGATGTCGTTCAGTTCCACCGTGTACGGCAGGGCCACCAGCCGGCCCGACTCGACCTTCATCTCGTAGGGCTGGTCGTCATTCACCCAGTCGGCCACGTACTCGATGCCCTCCTCGGCCAGGATGTCCGGCGTGTGGTGGGTCTCGGCCAGGCCGGGTCCCATCCAGCCCCGCGGCGCGCTGCCGCTGAACTCCCGGATCACCTCGATGGTCTTGCGGATGGTGGCCCGCTCGTCCGGCTCCTTGTGCAGCACCTGCTGGACGTAGCCGTGGCCCAGCAGCTCCCAGTCCAGGTCCAGGCACGACTGCACCATCTGGGGATAGGCCTCGCAGACCGCCGCGTTCAGGCTGATGGTGCAGGGCAGGTTGTGCGCGGCCAGCGCCCGCTGCATCCGCCAGAAGCCCACGCGCATGCCGTAGTCGTACCAGGAGTAGTTGGGGATGTCGGGCGACACGGCCGCGCCCTGGGGCGAGGGCAGCGCCGTCCGCGCCATGGGCTGATCGATGTCCCACTCCTCCACGTTGATGATGAACCAGACGGCGACCCTGGCCCCGTCGGGCAGGGTCAGCCGGGGCCGGTCGAAGATGGGCGAGAATTCGGCGCGGGGGTTGGGCATTACGACACCTTCTGCATGTGTAAAGATTCACAACGTCAATCTAAAACAACAAATACTTCGCCGTCGGATCGTGAGGCAATCTCGTGCGGCCACCAATTCTGAACAAGCGGGTGTTGCGCCAGATGTCCACGAACCATGTCCCTGAGCGTTCCCGTGCCTTTGCCATGAATGATGGCGATGGATTTCCACTCATTGCGTTTGGCGGATATAAGCGCATTGTCGACTGCGGCAAGGGCTTCCGAAACCCGATATCCGTGCAAGTCTAGTTCATGGCCAAGATGACCGTGCCAGTCACAACCGCTAGCATCATAATATGTACCGTTGCTATGAAGACCAATGAGATTGAATCCCCGTCGGTTATAACCCTTTCGGTCGTAGCCCCGTCGATCGTAGCCACCTGCGTCGTAGCCATGCCTGTTATACCCTTTCCGGTCATAGCCTCGTCGGTCATACCCTTTCCGGTTGTAACCCCGTCGATTGTAGCCGTCTGTGTCATAGCCATGCTTATCAAAGCCTTTTCGATCACGGCCCCATACGTCGTAGCCATTGTCATCGAAGTGCGTACCGTTGCGATGAAGGCCGGATCTATTGAAACCTAGACGGCCATAGCCTTTCCGGTCATATCTGTATCGGTCATAACCTGCCTTGTCGTAGCCCTCTCGGTCACGGCCCGAGCGCGAATAGCCCTCCCGATCATACCCCAAACGATCATAGCCGGCTTTATCGTAACCCTCCCGGTCACGTCCGGCGAGAAAGTTCAGTGCGATGTTGAGGAGACTTGGCATTATATTCACTTTTCGCTTATTGCCTGGTTACCGAAGTTGGGTCAATCCTCGTAGAAACACCAGCAACTCCCTGGCATGAGGGCAAGCCGCAGCGACGGCATCCGGATTAATCTGCTCCAGCAACTCGAAAGAAACCTTGCCCTTGCTGTAAGGTTTCTGGCAATCTGACGTGGCGCGGTCCAGAGCGTTAAGCACCGTATCCTTGGGCACTGCTTCCAAATCCGGCCATTCTCTGAGCGGGTTTTCGTTAAACGACGGGCCGAAAAAGTTACGCAGCGCAGTCTGGTCGGCCAGGAACCAAGTCTCCATAAACTGCACCATCAGGTACGCACTGTGGTCGTCGGCTTCCGGAGGCTGGTCCCAATTGTCCCTGTTGCCTAAATGTTGCCATGGGTTGTGACCAGCGGTAACCGGCCCTTCGCTGTCAACAAGCATAATCACGATCTCATCGTGACGCCGGCGTTGTAGAGCTTCCCGGAACTTGTCAAAAGTCCTTGTCCGGCTTTCGCCACGCACGATCCGGGGCATACGGCGGTTCAGCCCGGCGGCAGCAAAGAACCTTGTCCAAGCTTGCCGGAAAGTTTCATCGTGCTCTCGACCACTGCCGCCGCCTTCGATGCAAATCTTGATCCTCACCATCGATTGCCCCCCAAGTCGCCGGCACTCCACAGCTTGCCCAGGCTGTACTCTTCCAGCCACTTGGTCAGGTACTTCGGCTCCAGTCGTTCAAATTCCGATTCCCCCTCGTACTTTTCGCACACTACCACGCTTGACGGGTAGTCGCTTAGCGCGTCCACGACCACTCGGGAATGTGTAGTCACCACCAACTGCATCCGTTGCGACGCCTTCACCAGCATTTGCCCGATTACCAGTGTAATATCCGGGTGTATCCCCAGCTCCGGCTCCTCGATCACCACCAACGGCGGTGGCTCCGGGTCCAGCAGGATGGCCGCCAGCGCCATGTAGCGCAGCGTTCCGTCGGACAGGCGCGACGCGGGTATGTATCGCTCGCCGGCGCCTTGCTCCACGACGAAAATCTCCGCTCCGCCTCTGCCGACTTCAACCTGGAAACCCTCGATTCCGTCGTAGAGCTGCTGCAACGTTTCAACGAATGTCTGCCGGCTGTCGCCTCTCAGTTTGGATAGCAGCAGCGCCAGGTTTTCGCCGCGTTCGGTTAAGAAAGTGCTGGGTTCGTCGGCGCGTGGGGGTTGGCGGAGTCTTGCCGACGGCCCGAACTCCCAATTCCGATATAGGCTTATCCGGCGGTATTGATCCTGTAGCCAGGCCAGTTCGGGATAAAGGTCAGGGTCGTCTCTTTGGGACAGTATGGAGCCTTCCGGATGAACGGTACTCCTGCGAAGCTTACGCTCCTTGCGGGGACCGCCAAGTTCGTCAACGAAGTCATTGATTACCGGATCGCCTCTTTGAAAGCGGTAGTAGAAGTATGGTTCAGTCTGGGAGGCGTTGGGACGTTCGTTTTCGATGCGTTCATCCCTGACCTCGAAGCGCTCTCCCTGCTGGCCGATTTCCAATACGTGGCGCAGAGGCATGGGGCCGTGGGGAAAGCTGACCAGCGCATCGACGACGGCGGCTCCGGGCGTGTCGTCTCCCTTCCAAAGCCATTCCGAAATGCCGCTGGGCCGCCTGACCGGAGCGGACAGGTCGTGCGGTGCCGCCTGCAGCAGCGCCAGCGCCTCGATGAAATTGGACTTGCCCGACCCGTTCGGCCCGATGAGCACGTTCAACCGCTCCATGGGCAGGTCGATGCCCTTTGGCCCGAAGGACAGCATCCCGCTGATCTTCAGACGTTGGATCAACGGATTGCCGGGTTCGGGAGGCCTGATTGATAATTGGGCTGACCCGGTGGCGCTTATCGTGGACATTGCGGCGTTTTCCCGACGGCCGGCTCCGGCATCACTGGGCAGGTTACAGCCCCAGCGCCTGCGCTCCCAGGCGGGCCAGGTCCTCGTCCTCCTGGGCGGAGAGGCCGCTGACGCCGATGGCGCCGAGGACCAGGTCGGTCTCGGGGTCGCGGACGACCACGGCGCCCTGCACGGCCACCAGTTGCGGGTCGCCGATGTCGGCGATGTTCCGCCCCTCGTTCTTCAGGCGCTCGGCGTAGGCGTTGGAGTCGGAGCCGGACATGGCCGAGGTGTAAGCCTTGCTGACGGCCATGCGCTGGGGTAGGGCGCGGCAGTTGTCCATGCGGGCGTAGCTCAGCAGTTTGGCGTCGGCATCGACTATGGCGATGGCCAGCGGGCGGTCAGGTTCCTGTTCGGCCTTGTCCAGCATGGCGTTCATGGCGCTGCGGACCTGGCTCAGGCTGAGGGTGGGACGGTTGTACATGAGAGGCCTCCGTGACGAGCAGTAGGGAAGGTGAATGGCGGCATTCTACACAGGGACGATGATGGGCGGCAACGAGGGGTGTGGGCGCCGCACAAGAGTATAGGCGGATGTCCCTTTGCGCAGGTCGGGAGATGATGATGTGGTAGGTCAAATTCCCAAGTCTGATTTAAGGTCGGTCCATTCCATCCCGCCGTGCGCCCGGTAGTCGGCTAGTGCGTCCAGTGCGTCCAGCAAGTCAAGACGTTCTTCCAGGGCTTCCAGCGCGGCCATGTCGGAAGTCGGGACCAGCACGGCTACCGTGCGGCCGTCCTTCTCAACCGGAATCCGCTCGCCAGCATTCTGAACTCGCGCGGAGATGTCGGCCACGTCATGCGGTATCCGCAGTGCCTGACCATGTTCCGTTCCGTCAGTATGCTTTGTCATTGCCTCGTCACCTTTTGTTATGCCATCCGGTCAACCGTTGGTAAGGCCAAATCCGCCACCATTCACGCATCCATCCGTTCATCGTTATCGCTGCCTTCGCGCGCTGCTTCGTGCTGGGGCGCGCTCACTCTTGAAAGATTCTCGACAGCAACGGCCCTTGACAAGTCATAGGGAAGTTGGATGCCGGCATTCTACACGGGGGCAATGAAGGGCGGCAATGAAGGGCGTGGGCGATGACACGAAGGGCGTGCCGATCTCGTCGCAGGTGGTAATATCACGCTAAGTTCTCAAAGGGAGGTCTCGAGATGAATATTGGAGTCACCGCCAGGGCTTCGAGCGAGTCGGTTGACCCGGCAGAATTGGCAAAGCGCGCAGAGGAACTGGGGTTTGAGTCGTTCTGGCTGCCGGAGCACCCCATCCTGCCCGTGCATACCACCTCCCGGTACGGTGGGACGCCGGACGGATCAATCCCGGCTTCCATGGCAGACATCGGTGATCCGCTTATTGCCCTGGCCATGGCGGCAGCGGCCACCAGCACCATCAAGCTGGGCACCAGTATCAGCCTGGTGCCTGAGCACAACCCACTGATGCAAGCCAAGCAGATCGCCACACTGGACAAGTTCTCGGGAGGGAGATTCCTGTTCGGCATTGGCGCGGGTTGGCTGCGCGAAGAGACCGAGATCATGGGCGGTAATTTTGACCACCGCTGGGGACAGACGCGGGAAGCGATCCTGGCGATGAAGGAGCTTTGGACCAAAGAAGAAGCGGAGTTTCATGGACGCTTCTTCGATTTCCCGCCGGTCAAATGCTCCCCGAAGCCGGTGCAGCAGCCGCATCCGCCGGTGCTCCTCGGAGGTTACGCCGCCAACGTGTTCAAGCGCGTGGTGGCCTGGGGCGACGGCTGGATGCCGGTGCGGGTGACCGAAGAGCAGGTGCGGGCCGGCCGCGCCACCATGGACGAACTGGCCGAGGCCGCCGGCAGGGATCCCAGCACGATTCAGCTCATCGTCACTAACGTCCAACCGGACCGGGAGGTCATCGCCGGATACGGCGAGGCCGGCGCCAACCGGGTGACGGTGGCCCTGCCGCCGGACGCTGGCGCCGAGGGTCTGAACGAGCTGGAGCGCCTGGCGGAACAGGTTCTGTAGGGATGTCGTCAGGCGGAGACTTGAGGCCGCCGGAGAACCTGCCGGCGTGGTCGCTGATGCGTGGGAAGAACGACGGTGAGCGATGGGCGAGGAACCACGCTGAAATGAGTGAGTTGATCGCCTGGGCCGACATTTCCGACTTCGAGCACTATATGGGGCCCATGCCCTTCCCGTACGACAACGAAGCGGCGGTGCGGTTGTACGAAGCAGCGAAATCGGACGCTTCGACCCACGGCATCACTTTCAGCCACCAGCACTACGCCGGCGGTTTCCTGGAAGCGGTGTACGAAGAGTGCCGGATGCGAATGGGTCTGGGACCGCCAACCTGAATTGCCGCTGCCGGCCCGGTACGATATACTCCCTGCGATTTCCCCGACACCGCCCCGGAGGGCCTACTTATGGACATGGGACTCAGCGAGATTCAGCAGATGCTGAAGAACTCGGCGCGCGAATTCCTGGCGCAGGAATGCCCGCTCACGCTGGTGCGCGAACTGGAAGACGATCCGCAGGGCTTCAGCGAAGACCTGTGGCGTCAGGTGGCCAACCTGGGCTGGACCGGCATCCCCTTCCCCGAGCAGTACGGCGGCACCGGCGGTTCCTTCCTGGACTTGGCCGTGCTGGTTGAGGAGATGGGACGCGCGCTGTTGCCGGCTCCTTTCTTCGCCACCGTGGTGCTGGGCGGGCTCACCGTGCTGGACGCCGGCAACGACGACCAGAAGCGCGACATCCTCACCGGCGTCTGCGCCGGCACCATCCGCCTCACGCTGGCCCTCACCGAGCCGTCGGCCACCACCGAGGCGTGGGGCGTTGAGACCCAGGCCAGCGCGTCGGGCGACGGCTACAGCATCAGCGGCACCAAGCTGTTTGTCCAGGACGCCCACGCCGCCGACACCATCATCGTGGCGGCCCGCACCATGCCGGCCGGCGACAACCCCGAGCAGGGCATCACCCTGTTCCTGGTGCCCTCCAACGCGGCCGGCGTCGAGATTGAGCAGATCAGCACCATCGGCAACGAGCGGCTCTGCGAGATCCGGCTGAACAACGTCTCCGTGGGCGCCGGCTCCGTGCTCGGCGAGGTTGGACAGGCCTGGCCGGTCATTGAGCGCGCGCTGGCGCGGGCGACGGCAGCCCACTGCGTGCAGATGGTGGGCGGAGCCGAGGCCGTGGTCGACATGACCGTCGAGTACGTCAAGCAGCGGACCCAGTTCGGCCGGCCGGTGGGAAGTTTCCAGGCCGTGCAGCACCACTGCTCCAACATGGCCACCGACGTCGAGGGCGCGCGCCACGTGGCCTACCAGGCCGCCTGGGCCCTGGCCGAGGGCCAGTCTGCCCGGCGTGAGGTTGCCATCGCCAAGGCCTGGTGCAGCGGAGCCTACCAGCGGGTCTGCTCCCTGGGCCACCAGTGCCACGGTGCCATCGGCTTCACCCAGGAGCACAACCTCCAGCTCTACACGCGCCGCGCCAAGGTGCAGGAACTCTCCTACGGCAGCGTCCACGACCACAAGGAAGTGGCGTTGCAGGAGATTGAGGCGGGGTAACTCTATTGTCAGAATCAGGATTTACCGGATTTTAGGATTTTCAGGATTGGGTATTCGCATCCACTGGAAGGTTCCAATCCTGGCAATCCGCAAATCTTGGTAATCCTGATTCTGACGGTTCATATCAGTCAGTATCCCGTCCATCCTGTGCATCCATGCAAAGAATAAGGAGTCGCCACCCATGACCATGACCCCCGCCCGCAGTTCGCCCTTCGCCGCCATGGCCCGCGACCCGCTGCATCCCGACGTGATCTACCGGGACGAGCGTTGCTTCGTGGTGCGCGACATCAACCCCAAAGCGCCCGTGCACCTGCTGATCATCCCCAACATGCCCATCAACGGCCTCGATTACATCAGCCCCGCCATGGAGGCCACCATGGGGCACCTGTTCGTGGTGGCCGCCGAGATGGCACGGCGCGAGGGCGTCACCATCAGCGGCTACCGCCTGGTGGTCAACAACGGCGAGGACGCCGGCCAGACCATCGCCTGGCCCCACATGCACCTGCTGGGCGGCCGCGGCCTGGGAGAGATGGGCTGACTAGAATCCTCCACAAATTCTCAACTCAATGCCGTGTGTGCAGAGCGTGCCGGCAACCGGAAGGGACTGCCCTTAGAGGTACCCTATGAATAACACGCTGTCTCTCCAAGAATTGTTCAGCAAGCGGATCTTCCAGGTTCCTGACTACCAACGTGGCTATGCGTGGGAGGAGCGGCAAGTCGCGGAATTTCTGGATGATCTTAGGCTGCTCGCCTCCTCCAGTCCCGGCTATCGTCACTATACAGGCACTATTGTGCTCTGTAGCCAGTCTGACGAGGTGGAGGATGACGAAGGGACGAGCTATGAGGTTTGGGACATAGTGGACGGACAGCAACGTCTGACGACTATCGTTCTGTTGCTCAATGAAATAAGCCGGGCACTGAGTGATTACCCAAACAGCGACGCTCTAGCCAAAGGGACCGCGAGGAGCTACGTCCAGACAAGCCGTGACGGTCTGCCGCTCTATAAGATGAAGCTTAACAAGGGCACCGATGATTTCTTCAAGTCTGTCGTTCTGCGGGAGAAACCGGACGTCGTGGGGCCGCCTATAGCTTCGGCACAACGACTCCAGAATTCCCAGAAGCAGATTGCCGACTATCTGACCTCTGCGGTGGACAGTACGGCAGATCGAGAGCAATGGCTGCGGGAGCTGCGGAGCAATATCACGGGTCGCCTCCACTTCAACCTGTACGAGGTCGAGGACGCGGCGGGAGTCGGTACTATATTTGAAGTGATGAACGACCGCGGCAAGCCATTGACTGACCTGGAGAAAGTTAAGAACTACCTACTGCATGCTACTTCGCCTCTCGATGTGGAGGAAAGCAGCAAAAGTAATTTTGTGGATTCTGTCAATGATGCATGGGCGTACATACTGGATCAGTTGATGTCTGCCGGATTAAGTTCGCCCGCGGATGAGGATAGGTTGCTCCGTGCGCACTGGCTCATGCAATATGACCCTCAATCACGGAATTGGAACGGAAGCAAAAGCACCAAAGATAAATTCGATCTTCGGAATTATCATGGGCAATCTGTCCAGTTGCTTGGCGAGTTACAGCAGTACATAGAAGGCCTTCGGTCGGCCAGCATCTGTTACTGCGATGCGCTCAATCCCGACCGAAGCGACGCATTCCAGTCATTCTCTTCCCATCCAGGACGCTGGGATGATGTCAAACTTTGGAACTCCAAACTGGTCAGAATAGGAGTAACTGCAACCTACCTGCCTTTGCTGATGGCGGTTCGAACACGCTGGCCTTCCGAGCCGCAAAAATACCTTGAGGTAGTACGACTCTGTGAAGCGTTAGCTTTCCGTTTCTATACGGTGGCACGATACTATGCCACCTTCCGGCAATCGCATATGTTTCGCCTCGCCAACCGTGTTTATCACGGGATGGAATTTGATAATGTCTCCCGTACCATCAAGCGGATTTACAACGTCAGCGACGAAAGGCGTGGGTTTGACGAGTTTACAGACGTAACGACACCTCGCGACTGGTATGGGAGGAGGGGCCTCAGGTATTTCCTGTACGAGTACGAACAGGATTTGGCATCAGCCAAAGGCGCATCGCCTAAAATCAATTGGACGGACGTCATCAGCACGGGCCTCAAAGATACGATTGAACACATACTGCCGCAGTCGATAGAAAACCAGCCCTATTGGCAGAATCATTTCGATAAAAGCACACACAAAATATACATGCATGACATCGGGAACTTGACGCTAACCAAACACAACTCCTCCCTTGGCAACAAACCGTTTCCTGAAAAGAAGGGTGCAAATGGCGCCAAATATCCCTGCTATGCGGAGTCACCGTTTTTCCAAGAGCAGGAGCTTGCCCAGTACGATTACTGGACCGTAGAGGCTATCAATGAACGCCGATCCAAATTGCTTGCGTGGGTAAAGAATCGGTGGCACGTTGACTTTAGCAGTGTCGAAGTTGTAGAGCCGGGAAGTGATGACGATGATGAGGACTCTGACGCTGGCGAAGTTTAGGTATCTCTAATTGCCTGAATGGGCAGAGACGAGGACGATAACATCCATGACCACCAT
Organism: Dehalococcoidia bacterium; assembly: GCA_022827095.1. Taxonomy (GTDB): domain Bacteria; phylum Chloroflexota; class Dehalococcoidia; order Lucifugimonadales; family UBA3495; genus Bin87. Next base: position 255,545 of record JAJDTP010000004.1, on the reverse strand, counting down.
CGAAATCTCCGACCGCGTGGTCGACCGCATCCACCGCCGGATCCGCCGTTTGCCGCCCGGGCTCCAGGAGCACTGCCAGCGCGTGGAGCAGATCGCCCGTGGCCTCGCCGAGCGACATGGCCAGGACGTGGAAGCTATCGGCCTGACCGGCCTGGCCCACGACGCCACCAAGCACTTCTCCGGCTTGGAGAACCTCCTTCGCATGGAGGAGTACGACCTGCCTCCGGTCACCGAGTTCGAACGCCGCAATCCGGCCATCCTGCACGGCATGGTGGGCGCGGAGTTGCTCAAGCGCGAGGACGGCCTGGGCCATGCTCAACTCTACAACGCCATCTACTGGCACACCACCGGCGACCCGACCGGCGGAGACCCCATCGCCCACATCGTGTTCCTCGCCGACAAGCTGGACCCGGTAAAGGTCAAGCGTTACCCCTGGCAGGGAGAGCTCAAGGAGTTGGCGGAGAACGACCTCCCGGCTGCCATGATCATGTTCCTAACCAGGAATGTGGTGCGCATGTTAAACAAAGGTTCAGCGGTTCATCCCGCGGCCATCGAAGCGCGGAACTCCTTGCTGTTGGCGACAGCATCGTAGCTCAGAGTATAATTGTCTTACGAAAGCAGAGAGGGATATCATGGAATACGAAGTCGTTGTCTGGCTGGATGATCTGTCCGACGGTTCCAAGTGCTACGCCGCAGTTTGCCCAGCTATCAATTATGCTCACGGTCAAGGCGACACTGAGGCCGAAGCCCTGGCTGAAGCGGCGGCTACCATGGCTGGCTTTCTGGAAAGGATGCCCGGAGTAGCCAAATCGGATCAGGCGGCTCAAGACGAGTTGACGGAAAAGCTCGCTGATTTGGCCTCGGAAGGTATCGCCCATTGGGTGCTCCAGGTTGAACCTGCTATTGCGCCGACGCTCGCATAAAGATGGTGAGGATAGCCAACGTCAAAACCCGTGAACTACGCCGCCTGCTCCATCGGATGAGATTTGTGCAGGATAACCGTGATCATACCTATTTTCATCACGAATGGTTAGTAATGTCGTCCGGGATCAGATTGTGGACCATGGTATCGCACGGTGATAAAGATATAGGCGCCACGTTGATGGGTGACATCGCCATCAAGCAGTTGAAGATGAACAGCGCCGAGGAGTTCCGCGCCGCCCTCCGGGGCGAAATCCCCCGCCGCTACCTTGATCCCGACGCGCCGTGGGACGGGCAGCCTCTGGATGAGTGAACGACATGACCACACAGCTTGAAATAACCCCAGAAGCTGCCCAGTTCATCCGCCAGAAGGGCGGTCAGGCCGTGGTCGACCTGATCTGCTGGAAGGGTTGAAGCGGCGATTCCGTAGAGGTATCGGTCGATACCAACGTCCGCCGGCGTCGCAGCCTGGAGTCCTACGACCCCGCCAGCCAGGACGACATCACCCTGTACCTGGCCCCGGGCATCGCGGAATACGCCGTGCAGGTGGACGTCTCGATGAGCCGGTTCCTGCTCTTTCGGAACCTCAAGGCCACCATCGTGCTGCCCCACGGCGTCACGCTGGGCCGTCGCGCTTCCCTCGTTTAGCCGGCTCGGAGCGGCAGCAGATCCTCCACAGGGCAGGCGAAGCCGGGCAGGTAGTCCCCGCCGTCCACCGTGCCGGCGTCGGTGAGAACCAACGGCGGCGCGTCGGCGGTATGCACCGTCAGCGTGCGGGCGTCGATATCGATTACCCAGACCGCCCTGCCGCCGGCGCCCAGATATTCGCGGATCTTCTGGGCGATTTGGGTTGGCGTATTGCTCTCGGAAAGTATTTCGACGGCCAGGTCCGGTGCGCCGTCGTAGAGCATCCCTGCCACGTCCGGCTGATCCAATCGGGCGTTGGAAACAAAGGAAACGTCAGGCATTCGTGATGTGGCCGGAGAATCGGGGCCGGTCACATAGCCCCGGTTGCTGAGGTACACTCGTCCCAAACGATTGAGCAAGACATGATTGCCGACCCGTATAACGACCAGCGATCCGGTATGTTCGTGTTCTTCCGACGCAACCATCAGCTCGACCAATACTCCCTTCACCAGTTCATGGCGCGGATGCTTCGGCAGCGCAGCATACTCTTTCAGTGAAACCGGCGGCGCGGCGGCGGTTGGTTGCGTCGTCACGTTGGAGCCTCCGTATTATCGACTGCTGGTCATCATGAATGTAGCCGGGGCAGCATATCGGCCACCGGGCAGGTGAAACCCGGCAAATAGTCCTCTCCGTCCACGGTATCGCCGTCAGTCAAAACCAGCGCCGGCGCGCCGGGTCGGTGCACCGTCAGGGTGCGGGCGTCGATGTCGATGACCCAGACGGCCCTGCCGCCGGCATCCAGGTATTCCCTGATCTTTTGGGCTATTTCCGCCAGCGTATTGCTGTCGGACAGGATTTCCACAGCGAGGTCCGGCGCACCGTTGTAGAGCTTTCCCGCCAGGTCGGGTTGCGCCAGCCGTGCGTTGGACACGAACGAAACGTCGGGCATCCGTGACGTGGCCGGAGAATCCGGTCCGGTAACGTACCCCCGGTTGCCGGTGTACACCTTGCCCAAGCGATTGGGATAGACATGATGCACCAAGGTCGCGGTGTTTAGAGCCGCCGCTTCTTCGTGTTCTTCCGACGCAACCATCAGTTCAATCAGGACTCCGTTGACCAGTTCGTAGCGCGGATACTTTGGCAACGCGGCATACTCCGCCAGCGTAACCGGCGGCGCGGCGGTGATGTTTTGCGTCGTCATGGCAAAACCTCCTGGTCAAGTCTCAATCGCTACCGCGCGTAACGGTAGCCGCCCGCCGGCGTGCGCGCGCAGTTGAGCCTGCGGTTCAGGTGGAGCCCTTCCAGCACGAATTCCACCGCTGACGCCAGCACCTCCGGGCGCTGTTCGTCGCCCACCAGGGAGGTAACCGCTGCGCGCAGCCCATCCACGTTGTCCAGCGCCGTGGCGTAGGCGGCAGCCGGCACGTCGTTTCCAGTTTCCACGGCGTTGCCCAGGTCGAAGGATGTGACGATGTCTTCCAGGTTGTCCACGGTGCAGTAGCGGCCGAAGATGCCCAGCGTGGCCCGCTTGGTGAGGTCCTCCACCAGCCGGTCTTCCCGGCCCTCGCCGAAGGTCTCCAACTCGATCTTCCCTCCCAAAGAGGCGACCAGAAAGGGCAGGTCGCTGATGCGAGGGCAGGCGATGTTTTCCCCCAGCCGGATGCTGCGCCGCAGCGCATTGCTGATGAGGGTTTCGTAGTTGGCGATGGAGACGCGCACGCTCACGCCCGAGCGCTGGTTGATCTCGTTGCTGGAGCGGGCCCGCGCCGTCACCTCGGCGATGATGTCCGTCATGAACTGGGGAACCACCACCCGGTCCTCGTCGGGGAAGCGGTTGCGTTCCTGGTCCATGATGGCGATCTCTTCGTCGAGCGACTGAGGATAGTGGGTGTGAATCTGCGCCCCGTAGCGGTCCTTGAGCGGTGTGACGATGCGACCGCGGTTAGTGTAGTCCTCTGGGTTGGCCGTGGCCACCACGAACACGTCCAGTGGCATCCGGATGCGGTAGCCCTTGATCTGCACGTCGCGTTCTTCCATCAGGTTGAACAGGCCCACCTGGATACGCTCGGCCAGGTCGGGCAGCTCGTTGATGCAGAAGATCCCTCGGTTGGTGCGGGGCACCAGGCCATAGTGGATGGCCGACTCGTCCGATAGGTGCCGCCCCTCGGCCACCTTGATTGGGTCGATCTCGCCGATGAGATCGGCGATGGAGATGTCAGGCGTGGCCAGTTTTTCCGAGTAGCGCAGGTCCCGGCCGATCCAGGCCACGGGGGTGTCGTCGCCCATGTCGGCCACCATCTGCCTGGCGTCCGGACTGAGGGGATTGTAGGGGTCGTCGTTCAGCTCGCCGCCAGCGATGACCGGAAGCTGCTCGTCCAGCAGGTTGACCATCTCACGGATCAACCGGGTCTTCGCCTGCCCGCGCTCGCCCAGCAGGATGATGTCCTGCCCCGCCAGGATGGCGTTTTCCAGCTGCGGGATCACCGTCTGGTCGAAGCCGATGATGCCGGGAAACACCGGTTCTTCGGCGCGTATTTTGGCGATCAGGTTGCGACGGATCTCCTCGCGCACCGATACCGATTGGTATCCGCTATCGCGGAGTTCGCCGATGGTGGCGGGCAAAGTATTGTTCGTGGACATGGAGTCAGGCCGTCCTTTGGTCAGGGTGGGGGTCCGCCGGCAGTATAGCAAACGGGCCGGTGGTCAGCCGTCGCGGGCGTGGTCCATTCGAAGTCGTGGGTTACGGGACGCACCGCTTGTCATGATCAGCATGGGGACTATTCAAAACTTCCAGCCCGACGGAGGCCGGGGGCTCGTATCTTCTGAGGCGATCCTTCAGGCACGTTCCGCCGGTATTCATTGACAGTGCGCCTTACACTGGATAGCATGTTGGTAAGGAGATGCTATGATTGTCAAGATTACCTCCAAGCGTCAGGTTACGTTTCCGGCCCGGGTCCTGGACGCCATGGGAGTAAAGCCCGGAGACCATTTGGAACTGACCGAAAGTCAGGACGGCTTCATCCTGCGTCCCAGGCGTATCGACTACTCGCGGTTGGGCACCCTGCGGGACAAGATCGTGCCCGGAACACCGCCGTTCGACATCCGGAAGTTCCGTGATCAGCCCTATGACACCTCGCTTAGGGATTGACACCTCGGTCCTGGTGAGGCTAGTCGTAGGAGAGCCGGAAAGCGACTTTCGTCATGCTGTAGATGCGCTTCAGGCAATGGTCGAGGACGAAGGTCGCGAGATCTTTGCGTCCAATCAGGTCATCGGCGAAGCCTACGTTACCATTCAGCACCACTACGGTGCGTCCGACACCGATACGCGTGCCGCGCTGACCAGCGTGCTGACCAGCGGCCTGGTCGCGCCGCTGAACGGTCAAGCCGTGCTTCTAGCGCTGCAATCACCAGAGAGCCCGGGACTGTTCGACCGGCTCATCGCTGACGATTATCGGCGCGCCGGCCTGGAAACCCTGACCCTCGACCGCCGGATGGCAACACTGCCAAACGTACAGAGACTGTAAGGGCCAAGCGCGATCTCGCGCGTAAGCTACCTGGCAATGGTCCACCTGCCGGGCTCAGGCTACGTCACAGAGCGAGGCTATTCGGACAGCAATGACGGAACCGCACCAATCGCAATCCAACGCCAACGGTTTGATCCCGGCGCAATGACCGGTCGTCACGCAACAACATGAAAGTTGAAAAAGCATTATCACCTATCATTATGTGCATAACAAAGCATATATAAGGCAAATGGTGAATTATTGACTCGCGCTTTTCGTAATCTATGCGTATGTGCAAGGAGTACAATTTAAACCACTACTGATGCCCGGCTGCACAATACCTGGCCGGCCAGTGGGGGTGAATAATGCGAGGCCACAATGTTGACCGTCGGATAGAGCGCCAGAGGGTTAAACCCTTCCCTGGCGTCAAGATCGCGCTGTTTGGAGTGGCGTTGCTGCTGCTGGCAAGCATCGCCTGCGGCCGCGACCCGGGCATGCCCGCGGTGACCCAGGAGTTCTCCCTGCCCACCGCCCTGCCCAGCCCCGAGGCAGCGCCGGCCCCCGGCGCCGGCAGCGAGGCCGTGGTTTCCACCGTGCCCTCCACCTGGGAAGGCCCGCGCACCTGGGAACCCGAGGACGTCAGCACCCTGGAGCGGGTGACCCAGGAGCTGGTGGCCCCGACCTTCTTCCCCGAGCACGAGCAGGTTTACGACGGCGAACCCCGAGTCGTTGAGGTTCGCATGGAGATCGAGGAGAAGGAGATCGAGGTCGCGCCCGGCGTGTTCATGTGGGCCTTCACGTTCCACGGCTCCGTCCCCGGGCCCATGATCGTGGTTCACGAGGGCGACTACGTGGAACTGACCCTGGCCAATCCCGCCAGCAACGTTTTGCTGCACAACATCGACTTCCACGCTTCTATTGGCGCCCTAGGCGGTGGTGCGCTGACCAACGTCGGCCCGGGCCAGGAGGTGGTGCTGCGTTTCCGGGCGGTGAAGCCGGGCGTGTTCATCTACCACTGCGCGCCCGGCGGAACCATGGTGCCCTGGCACGTCACCCACGGCATGAACGGCGCCATCATGGTGCTGCCTCGCGGCGGCCTGAAAGACCCCGCCGGCAACCCGATCACTTATGACCGTGCCTACTACGTGGGTGAGCAGGATTACTACATCCCCCGGTATGAGAGTGGCGAGTTCAAGCGCTACGACAGCGCCGCAGCATCAGCCGTGGACGACCTGGAAGCGATGAAGACGCTGGTCCCAACACACATCGTGTTCAACGGCGTCACCGGCGCGCTCCAGGGCGACGGACAGTTGACCGCCAACGTGGGCGACAACGTCCTCATCGTCCACTCCCAGGCCAACCGGCAGTCCTATCCCCACCTGATCGGCGGACACGGCGACTACGTCTGGGAGCGTGGCAGCTTCTCCGACGCGCCCGAAACCGGCCTGGAGACGTGGGTCATCGCCGCCGGGTCCGCCGGCGCGTCCATCTCCACCATCCGCCAGTCGGGAACGTACGTTTACCTGTCCCACAATCTCGTCGAGGCATTCGCGTTCGACGCCAAGGCTATCCTCGTCGCTGAGGGCGAATGGGACAACGACCTGATGGAGCAGGTGTCACCGCCCGGCCCCATCCAGTAACCGGACTGTTGTAACCGGGCCACCCGTCGGGTTGTGACGGGCGTGATCCCTCGTGGCATCAGGAGCGAATGGCGGTAATCGCGCAGGAGCGCAGTTGCAATGTGACTGCGCTCCTTGCTATGTATAGTGACAGAAAATACCATCCCATCGGACGCGACCCGCTCCGAGGAGGCCTTCGGCATGACCACCCCCGTCTACACCTACACGTACGACCACATCCACGTGCGCACCAAGGACCCGGAGGGCATGGCCGGCTTCTTCGAGACCATGTTCGGCGCAAAGGTCCTGCGCCTGATCCAGAGCGACGGCGTGCCCCGTGTCGACCTGGACGTGAACGGCCTGGCAATTTTCATCGCCTCGGTTCCGCCCGAGGAGCACATCGACCTGAGCCCGCGCGACCCGCACCTGGGCCTGGACCATTTCGGCTTCCGCGTGGACGACATTGACGGTGCCGTCGAGGACCTGCGCAGCAAAGGCGCCGAGATCTACGTGGAGCCGCGCACCATCCGCCCCGGCGTCCGCATCGCCTTCGTCCGCGGCCCCGACGACGTCCGCATCGAACTGCTGCAGCGCGACGGCTCCGGCCTGATGGAAGAGTGATCGACTGCCTCTTTCCGGCTCACATGAATAGCCGTAAACGACTTGGAAAGGCGCCGCCCGTTCGGTACAACGGACGGCGCCCGCGATTCTTCAGTCGGGTGGGATATGCGCCCGTGGTGTCGGTGTGGTTCTTCTGTGCCCTACTGCTGGTGGCCGCATTTGGATGCGGGTCTGACGATGCGGTAGTCCCGCCCCAGGGTGAAACGCCGGCGGCCAGCGTTGGCGTGACGCTCCCGCCCCAGGGTGAAACGCCGGCAGACAACGTCGACGTGACGCTCCCCCGCCACCATGAGCCGCCGGTCATCAACTCCGGCGATCAGTATGTCTTCGGGGAACTTTTCCAGTCCGGCAGTTGCCTGCGGGTTACCTACCGAGACCAGGTGTCTCCGGAGCTGACGCGGGAAGGGTTGTTGGTGGTCTGGCCGCCGGGCTTCAGTGCGGTTGTTCAGGATGATGTCGCGCACGTGGCGGACTCGGACGGTCGGATATTGGCCACAACCGGTGATACCGTCCGTCTTTCGGGCCGGAAGGCGCGTCACCCCGTGGGAGAAGCGCCGGAGTGGGATTGGGATGGTGAGCCCGGGGCGGGTTGTGGTGGAACCCATTGGCTGGTTGGCGACGAGGTGAGCGCAGGCGTCAGCGAATCTTCCAACGCCGATACCGATGGTGAGATATTCTTTCCCACGCTGGGGCACCAGCGCGGGCCGATAGTGAGCATGGCAGCATTGCTGGAAGGACGCCTGGAGTTGCAGGGAGAATGCCTTCGTGTGGTGACCACATGGGAGCCAGAGGGGATTGTTGTGGTCTGGCCTCCGGGTTTCGGCGTGGAGATGCGGGATGGCGAGTCGGTGATGGTCAACGGCGGCGGCAGCGTGATCGCCCACACGGGCGATCACGTCGCGCTTGGGGGAGGCCAGGCGCCCGGCCGAGAATTTCCCGTGGGATCGAGGTGCCCCGGTGAAGCTTGGCACGCCATGGAGGTACGCAGAATGCCGTGACGCAGGTGCCCGGAACACGATTGTCTCCGGCCAGGAACATGGTTGGCGCTCATTCGTGACGAGGTAGACAGCGGCAACGCCTGGTGCAGATTCCGTGATACTGTACGACTGGCACCAAAACCTTCGAGCCCAAGGATTCAACCATGCCCCGCGCCGCCTTCGTCTACGACGACGCCATGAGCCAGCACGTGCTGCGCCAGGACCATCCCATGCGGCCCATACGGCTGCGGAACACCTACGAACTGCTGGAAGCCTACGGAGCGTTTGACGGCGTTGACTCGCTGCTGGTCACTCCGACGCTGGCCGACGAGACCAGCGTCGGCGCCTTCCACTCCCGCGACTACATGGCCGCTGTGAGGACCTTCAGCCTGGGCCTCACCGGATTCCAGCCCCAACGCTTCGGGTTCGCCCAGGGCGGCGACAACCCGACCTACCCCGGCATGTACGAGGCCGCCATGCTCAGCACCGGCGCGACCCTCACCGCCGCCCGCATGGTCGCCGACGGCGAGGTCCCGGCGGCGTTCAACATCAGCGGCGGCCTGCACCACGCGGCGGCCCGCAACGCCAGCGGCTTCTGCGTCTTCAACGACCCCGTCGTCGCCATCATGTACCTGCTGCAGCGCGGCCTGCGCGTCGCCTACGTGGACATCGACGCCCACCACGGCGACGGCGTGCAGGACGCCTTCTACGACGACCCCCGCGTGCTCACCATCTCGGTGCACGAGTCGGGCCGCTACCTCTTCCCCGGTACGGGCTTCGCCGGCGAGGTCGGCTCGGGCGATGGCGTCGGCTATGCCGTCAACCTGCCCCTGTATCCCTACACCGACGACGAGATCTACCTTGAGGCCTTCGAGGCCGTGGTGCCGCCACTGCTCGAAGCCTTCGCGCCCGACGTCCTGCTCACCCAGCTGGGCATCGACTCGTACCACACCGACCCGTTGACCCACCTGCAGGTCACCAGTCGAGGGTTCATCGCCGCCGTCACGCGGCTGGGCGGGCTCGGCTACCCGTGGCTGGCCACCGGCGGCGGCGGATATGACATCGGCGCGGTGGCTCGTTGCTGGACCCTGGCCTACGGCGTCATGTGCGGCGCGGACTGGCCGGATCGCATCCCCACGCCGGCCATCGAGCGGCTGGGCCGCACCACCTTGCGCGACACCGAAATACCCGAGATCCCTGACCACATCCGGGCCGACGCGAAGGCGCTGGCCGCCGAGAGCGTGGCCGCCATCCGGGACGCCGTGTTCCCGGTTCACCGCCTGGAGGCGTAACACCTGGTCGGGGCAGGGCGCAATCTGCCCCCTGCGGCAAATCGGGAGAGCTGAGATGAATTTTCGAGCCGTTTCGATAGCGGCGGCCCTGGCCGCGGCGTTGCTGGCCCTTGCCGGCTGCCAGGCAGATAGCCCAATGGATTCTGGGGCGGCAGAGAGCCGGCTGGAGACCGTGCGGGCGCGCGGTGTGCTGAACTGCGTTTCACACATCGACTTTCCCGGTTTCGGATATCGGGACGCCGTCGGAGCGTACCGGGGCTTTGACATTGACCTGTGCCGCGCCGTGGCCGCCGCCACGCTGGGCGACCCGGGCGCCACGGCAGTCCTGCCGCGCACTTTCGCCCAAAGGGAAGAGACGATTGAGTCGGGGGATACCGACGTGCTCTCCATGACCACCACGTGGACCAGCGGCCGCAGCGCGCGATGGGGCAACTTCACTGCGATTATGTTTTACAACGGCCAGGGCTTCATGGTGAGGGAAAGGGACGGTCATGACAGCGCGCTGAACCTGGACGGCGCAAAGGTGTGCGTAACCGGCAGCACTACCACGGAGAAGAATCTGGAGGAGTATTTCAAGGAGAACGCGTTGCGCTTGGAGGTCGCGGTATTTGAAGACCGCCGGGACGCATACACTGCCTACTCAAACGGCGACTGCGACGCTGTAACCGACGATGTATCGGCGCTGCAGGGAGTCAGGCACACTTTCGACAACCCGGACGAACACGCGCTGCTGCCGGAGATTATCTCCAAAGAGCCGCTGAGCCCCCTGGTTCCCCACGGTGACGAACAGTGGACGGACATAGTTGCCACGGTGATGCACGTGCTGATCAGCGCCGAAGAACTGGGCGTTACCCAGGCCAACGTGGAGTCCATGATGACCGGCGGCAACGCCGAGGTGCGTCGGATGCTTGGCGCCGGGGATGACTTCGGTCAGTCTGCCCTGGGACTGGAGGCGGATTTCGCCGTAAACGTCATCAAGGGTGTTGGAAACTACGGCGAGATTTACAACCGCTACATGGGACCCGACGGGGAGTCTTTCTCGATGCCTCGGGGGTTGAACCGTCTCTGGACGGACGGCGGATTAATATACGCTCCGCCCCTGCGCTAGCCGCAAATGCCGTTCCAACTCCAGCCGGTTCACGGCCTGGAGGCGTAGCCCTCACGACCCGGCGGCACGCAGCGCACCGCCGTGGTGATGAACCCGCTGTGCGCCACCATGCGGTGGGCCGGGCGCACGCTGCGCCGGGACACGTTCCAGCCCCGCAGCATGGTCTCGGCGGTCTCCACCCGCGCGAAACGGCCGTCGGCATTCAATGCGAGCACGAATTCCTGCACCTGCAGAACGGTCGGCAGGAAGGACAGCAGGATGCCGCCGGTGATCAGCGCGTTGGCGGCGGCGTCCACAGCGTGCCACGGCTCCGGTAGGTCCAGGATCACCCTGTCGACCTCAGTGTCGGAGATGCCCTCGAAGATGTCGCCGACGGTGACCTCGTGGCGCGAGGTGTCTGGTATCACGGAGCGGACGTTGGACAGCGCCTTGTTCACCACGGCCTCGTTGATCTCGTAGGAGTGCACACGCCCGTTGGGACCAACGGCGCGGAGCAAAGCCGTGGTCAGCGCGCCGGAGCCTAGCCCCGCCTCAACCACCGTGGCCCCGGGAAAGATGTCGGCCATGGACACGATGTTGCCCAGGTCCTTGGCGTAGATTACCTGCGGCCCCCGCGGCATCAGCCGTACGTAGTCGCCCAGGGTCGGCCGGATGCCCAGCATCACGTGGCCGCGGCTGGTGGTGTACCAGCCGCCCGCGGGCTGCCCGATCACGTCGTCGTGGGGCAGCCATCCCAGGTGGCAGTGGAACTCGCCGCCCGGGGTCAGGGTCTCTTGATAGGTGCGGCCCTTGCGGTCCAGGAACAGGGCCAGTTCTCCCGCGTGGAACCGGCTGCGGTCGCCAGCATCAGCCTCCGTCGTCGCCGAGGGCTCAGCCCCGTTGCAATCCTGATCGTTGCTGGCATCATCGTCTGGAGAGGTCATTGGTGTATTATACCGCCGTTATGCAGGAGCGGATGTTCACTTGGGAAGAGGCCAACGACCTGGTGCCGTGGCTGGAAGAGCGGTTCGAGGCCATGGCGCCGCTGCGGGCCGAGTTGGTGCGCCAGCAGGAGGAGTTGCTGTCCCTGCTGCGCCATCGCCGCAGCAACGGCCACTCCAGCAGCGAGGAAGACATCGCCGAGTCTGAGCGCATCGTCTCCCAGCTGACCCAGCGCCTGCAGGAGGCAGTGCGCGAGATCACCGAGCGGGGCATCCAGGTGCGCGACATCGGCCGCGGCCTGGTGGACTTCCCGTTCCGCCGCGAGGGCGAAGTAGTGTACCTCTGCTGGCAGCGCGGCGAACCGTCCATAGGCTGGTGGCACCCCACCGACACCGGCTTCGCCGGCCGGCGGCCGCTGTAAGCCCCGGGACCCTGCCCGCTGTCAATGTAAGTAAAACGGTCAAAACTTGCATTTACGCCGTGTCAATGCAAGGTTCCTCACATTACCTCCGGCGCGATGTAAATGTTGTAGGTTTTCTTTACATCACTGTCGGACGGATGTAACATTCCTTGCACCCGCGCCAAGGCAGCGGGAATTACGGGACACGGGAGCAAGCGACCGTGCGGGAAACGGATTTCACCGCAGCCAGTCCCGGCCGACTGGTGTCAGCCGAAACGCTGGACGGGAAATACTGGCCGGCTTTTGTGCCAAATCCGCTTCCGCCCTCCATGGCGTGGAGCGATGACACTGTGGCGTCGCTTTCCAAAGCTGATCGTTCGTTGAGTGAGCTGAATGGACGCGCCGCCGCTTTGCCCAACCCTTACCTGCTAATTCGCCCGCTGTCTACTCGCGAGGCGGTGGCGTCAAGCGGCATTGAGGGCACAACCTCTACCATTGCCGAGCTTTACCAGTACCAGCTTGACGGCTTGGCAAGAGACCGCGATGACGCTGAGGAAATAGACAATCACGTTCGGGCGTTGCAGTTTGGTTTGGAGCGATTGGAGCGGCTGCCAATGAGCTTGCGGTTGCTCCGCGAAGTTCATCAGGTATTGATGTCCGGCGTGCGCGGCAGTGAACGGCGGCCGGGAGAGTTCCGTACCAGCCAAGTCATCATCGGCAGCGGCCGCCGTGGCATTCAATACGCGCGTCACGTTCCGCCGCCTCCCACCGAGATGCTGGCATCACTGTACGAAATGGAGCAGTTTTTTCATTCCGACTGCAACATCCCCTTGCTGGTGCAACTGGCCTTGATTCATTATCAATTCGAGGCCATCCATCCGTTTGAGGACGGCAACGGTCGCACTGGGCGGCTGCTGATAACCTTGTTGCTGTGCGAGCAAGGATATTTGAGTCATCCCTGGTTGTACCTCAGTGACTATTTCCTTGCGTATCGCCAGGAGTATCTGGACTTACTGCTGGGCGTCAGTCTGCGCGGCGAGTGGGACCAGTGGCTGCGATTTTTTCTGGCTGCAGTCGCTACCGTTGCTGCTGACGCTCTTGGCCGCGTAGAGAATCTGCTGGCGGTTCGCGCCGATTATCAGGAGCGCGTAAGCGGCCACAGAACCGCAGGGGCAGCGTTTCAGTTGATTGACGCGCTATTTGAGCTCCCCTACGCTACCGGACGGCGTTTCCAGGGTTTGTTGGGAAGCTCCCATCCGTCCGCACGAAGCCACATCGCCCGGTTGGTGGACGCCGGAATACTCACGCAGGTCGAGCGAGTCGGACCCACGCAGATCTACGTCGCCCAGGGCATCCTCAACGCCATCGCCGAGGACCCGGATTTCAGGGACTTCTGATCCCCTCCACCGCCGCACGTATCTCGTCCGCGTGCACCGCGTAGAAGGTGCCCACCACCGGCACGCCGCCCGGCGTTCGGCGAGCGGCAGCGCGGACCATTCCGACGACCTCGCCGGCCGTGTTGAGCACCGGCCCGCCGCTGTCGCCCGGGTCGATGGGGGCATCCATCTCCAAGTTCCTGCCGTAGCGCTGCGCGCCGAAGTTGGTAATCTGGGACAGGATGCCGGCGTTGGCCTTGGACGAGCCCACCTGGCCGTCGCCCTTGACGCCGCTGCCCGAGTAGCCCAGGGCCAGCAGTTCTTTGGCGATGTCGTGGATGTCCGCGTCACCCAGCGCCAGCGGGGTCGCGCCTGCCCCCAGTTGTGTCGTGCCGCCGTCGTACCGGAGCAGGGCGACGTCCCTGCGCTCGTCCAGACCGGCCACCGTGGCGACGAATGCCGGCGCGGCCGCCTGCCGCACGGTGACCTCCGCGCTGCCGGATACCACGTGGGCCGCCGTAACGATTACCCCGGGCTCCAGTAGCCAGCCGGTACCATGCTGCCCATCCGCTGGCTCAATGTAGAACACCGCCGGCCAAGCCCGCTGGTAAACGGCAGCCAGGTGCGGCGTCGCGGCCTCAGTGACGGCATCCGCCACCGCTTGCTGGACTCGCGCCTCCAGCTCAGCGTCGTTGGGTCCGCACGCTGCCGCCGACAGCAAAAGCAGCGCGGCAACCCAGACCGCCGTCAGACCGGCGGGATTGCCGCGCTGCGCTCGCAATGACGGGGCTGGTAGGGTTAGATGAACCGCGCCTGCGCTCGGGCCTCGTCGGCGTAATCGATGTAGACGGTGATGACCTCGCTGAAGAAATCCACCGCCTCCACGCCCTGCTCCCGCTGGCCCACGCCGGAAGCCTTCAGCCCGCCGAAGGGTAGGTGGACCTCGCCGCCCAGGGTCGGCGCGTTGACGTGGACCATGCCGGCGTCGACGGTGTTGATGTACTTGAAGGCCCGGGGAATGTCCCGCGTGTACACCGATGAGGACAGCCCGAACTTGACGCTGTTGGAGATCTCAACGGCGTGCTCCAGGTCGCGGGCGCGGAACACCGTCAGCACCGGCCCGAAGATCTCTTCCCTGGCGATACGCATGTCCGGCGTCACGTCGGTGAAGATTGTCGGCTCCACGTACCAGCCCTCGTCGTAGATGCCGCCCGAGAGCGTCCGTCCGCCGAAGGCCACCGTCGCCCCTTCGTCCCGGCCCACGGAGATGTAGTCCGACACCGTACGCTGCTGCGACTCGCTGGACAGCGGGCTCACGTCGATGCCGTCCTCCAGCCCGTCGCCGATGGTAAGCCTGGACGTGCGCTCGATCAGTTCCGCCATGAACTGGTCGTACACCCCATCTTCGACAATCACCCGGCTGGTGGCGGTGCAGCGCTGGCCCGTGGAGCCGAAAGCGCCCTGCACGATGCCGCCCAGAGCCTTGTCCAGGTCGGCGTCGGCCAGCAGGATGACGGCGTTCTTCCCGCCCATCTCCGCCTGGATCTTTTTGAGCAGGGAAGCGCCGCGGGTGTACAGGTCGGTGCCGATCTCGGTGCTACCGGTGAAGGAGATGCCGGACACGTCGGGCGACTCCACCAGCGCGTTGCCCACGCTGCCGCCGGGTCCGGTGATGAGGTTCAGCACGCCGGGCGGCACGCCGGCTTCTTCGAACACCTCGGTGAGTTTCACCGCGCACAGCGGGGTGCTGGACGCCGGCTTGAAGATGATCGCGTTGCCGCAGATCAGCGCCGGCGCCATCTTCCATGCGGGGATGGCGATGGGGAAGTTCCACGGCGTGATGATGCCAACCACTCCCAGCGGCCGGCGCACCGTGTAGGCCACCGTGTTGGGAAGTTCCGACGGGGTGGTGTAGCCGAACATCCGCCGGCCCTCGCCGGCTGCGTACTCCATGATGTTCATAGCCCGCTTGACCTCGCCGCGAGCATCGGGCAGCGGCTTGCCCTCCTCCTCGGTGATGGTGCGGGCGATTTCCTCGGCCCGGCGTTCCATGATCTCCAGCGCGCGGAACAGCACCTGGGCACGCACCGGCGCCGGCGTGTCCGCCCATCCCTCAGCGGCTTCGGCGGCGGCGGCCACGGCGCGCAGGGTGTCCTCCGGGTTGGACAACTGGAAGTGCCCCAGCAGCACGTCCTTGTGGGCGGGGTTGTACACGGAGTAAGTGCGGCCGGAGTCAGAGGGCGTCCACTGGCCGTTGATAAAGTTGTTGTGTGTACGAACTTCGGTGGTGGGCATCGTGGTTGGAGCTCCTGTGTCCGTCCGCCTCCGGCGGTTGGCGAGTGCGAATCAGAATACTACCGGGGGCAACCCACGGCAAGCGGCGTGGCGGTTGACGATGCCGGCGGGTTAGAATGGCAAATACCGTAGAGTCTGCCGCGCTGCCGGCTGGTATTCATCAAGGAGATAACCCATGGCCGCCTACATCATCGCGACAATTGAAGTTACTGATCCGGAAAAATTTGAGGTCTATCGCGGACAAGTTCCCGCCACCATCGAGAAGCACGGCGGGCGCTACCTGGCCCGCGGCGGGGACGTGACAGTGGTGGAGGGCGACCAGCCGGTCCGCCGTACCGTCATCCTGGAGTTCGACAGCCTCGAGAAGGCCAACGGCTGGTACTACTCCGACGACTACGCTGGGCCCAAGGAACTGCGCATCGCCTCCACCATCTCCAACGTGATGATCGTGGAGGGCGTCTAAACGCCCCACGGCACGGGAGCGAAACCAGCATGACCACCGCAACCGAGGAAAAAACCCGCCCGCGCATCAGGGTCCAGGAACTGGTCAACCGGTTCGTCCGGGAAGGTCTGGATCGCCCGCTGTCCGAGGACGACCTGGACATCTACTACCCCGAATCGGACGGGAACCCAATGGCAGAAACCGACGCCCAGTTTTACCCACTGACCGAAACCGTGCTCGCCCTGCGCCAGCGCTACGCGGACCGCGATGACGTCTACGTCTCCGGAGACTTGCTGATCTACTACCGCATGAACGACAACACGGTGCGGCTGGCTCCGGACGTGTTTGTGGTATTCGGCGTGGAGGATCACCTCCGCAGTTCGTACATCATCTGGCGCGAGGAGGGCAAGACGCCTGATTTCGTTCTCGAAATCGCCTCGCCCAGCACCTTCGTGCGCGATATGACGGAGAAGCGCGCCCTGTACGCGGCGCTGGGAGTGACCGAGTACTGGCGCTTTGACCCCACCGGTCAGCTTTTCTCCCCGGCCCTGGTCGGAGAGCAGCTGGCCCAGGATGGCGAATACGAACCCATTGAAATCGGGTTGGGCGACGACGGCATGCTCCGCGGGTACAGCGAGGTGCTGGAGTTGGAAGTCTGCCAGCGTCCCGACGGTGAACTCCGTCTTTACGACCCGGAGGCTCAAACCTGGCTCAGCTACCTGGCCGAGGAAGTGGCTGCCCGCCAGGCCGCTGAGGCCGAGCGAGACGCCGCTGAAGTCGCTCTGGAAACAGCTGAGGCCGCCCGTGACGCCGCCGAAGATGCCCGCCAGGAAGCCGAAGCCCGCGCCCGTGCCCTGGAAGAGCAACTCCGGCAGCACGGCCTGTCGCCCGATCAAGTCTAGCGCGGCGGAGGCTCAGTGATGCGCGAAGTTGAGGATTACGATGCCAAATTCATCCTTTTCGAGCTGTTGGAGGCGACAAGACAGGGTGAAACGGTGGTGATAACCCACCACGGCCAGCCGGTTGCGCATCTCTGTCCCGCTCCTCTTCCTGATCCGACTTTGGAATCGCCGCGTAACCATTTGGAGGAGAACGAAAAGGCATATGAAGAAAGCGATGACAGGTCGCCGGAGCCGTGGGAGACCGTCTCCGACAGCTTGCGGGACATCATGGATTGGCGACGATACGGGCGCCGCTGATGCCTGCCATCGCTCTGGACACCTCCGTGGCGGCGGCGTGGGTTCTTGATGATGAAAGCGAACCTTATGCTGACGCCGCCTTCGTATCACCTCTGATTTCCGGCTGGTTGGTTCCCCGCTTCTGGCACATGGAGATGCGTAATGTCTTGCTCACCGCCGAGAGGCGAAACCGGATGTCGTCGTCTCGAGCCGCTCAGCACTTGAAGACGTTGACCGCTCTGCCAATCGACACCGACGACCAGACCGATCTGAATGCGGCCTACGAGTTAGCCAAAGCGTATGTCCTGTCGATCTATGACGCGGTGTATTTGGAACTTGCCCTGCGGCGTGACGTAATGATGGCCACGCTGGACAACAGGCTGCGCCGGGCTGCGCGGTCCGAAGGTCGGCTTTGGCAGCCATAAAATTAGGGCGGGTTTCAAACCCGCCCCTGAAACCGTTTATTGCCGGCTGTTGCTATCCCTCGAAGTCCACGCCCACGCCCACAATCTCCACCTGCATCGAGCGGATGTCCGGCGCGCCCGCGTCGAAGGTGACGCCCACCACCACGTTGATGCCCCGGTCCACCTCCGGCGCGCCGGGGATCTCGAAGCTGGCGTCCAGGTTATCGCCCTTGATGGCCATGCCCAGATGCTCGGCGATGATCTTCTCGCCGTCGTACACCAACACCTCGGCGACGTTGGCATGGGACCGCGCGCGGAAGGAAACTGATACCGACTCGGCCTTGGTCCGGTTCCCGTTCTGCACCGTGGGCGTGGGTATGGCGAAGTGCATCCAGGCGTTCTGGCCTTCGTTGCCCTCGATGCGGGCGAAAGGCCCGCAGTGGCGTACCGATGTGACACGGTTTAGGTACTCGCCGGTCATCGCGGAGCCGTGTACCCAGGATGTGAATTTCTGTCCTGCCATCGTCGTAACCTCCTGCCGGCGGCGCGGTTGGATAGCGCGATCGTCGTTGCTGGTTGGAATCGTTGTTGCTGATCAGAGGGGATTCAATCGCGCTACAGAATACCCGTCAGGTAGTTCATCCGCAAGGAGTACCACCGCCAACGCCTGCCGGCAATTGCCTTTACATCGATGGACAGGATTTACAGGATGTTGACGATTCCGAAGAACCATTCAATCCATACCACCGTTTGGAACGGTTATACCTTCACGGCAATCAGTTGATCCTGTCCATCCTGTATATCGATGTAAAGTTGCTCCGGCTATAGCAGCGTGCCCCGGTTGCGCTCCATCTCCAGCAGGCGCGCCTTCACGCCGACGCCCCCGGCTCCATACCCGTGCAGACCGCCGTTGCTGCCCACTACCCGGTGGCACGGTATGATCAGCGGGAAGGGATTTCTGGCCATCGCCTGGCCGGCGGCGCGGGACGCCCTGGGATTCCCGGCAGCCTCGGCCAGCCATTGGTAGGAACGGGTCTCGCCCGGCGGTATGCCGCGGCACGCTACCCACGCCGCGCCGAAGAACGGAGAGGCGTGAGAGAGGTCCAGGGGGATCTGATCCAGGGCGGTGACATTGCCCGCGAAATACTCGTTGAACGCCGCCAATGCATCCGAGAAGACCTCGGTGTTTTCCGTTGCACCGTCCAACGCGTCGCCCAGACCGTCCAGGGCCGGCTGCGGTTCAGGTTGCAGGCTGACCCGGAGCAGGCCCCGCGCGGAACCCAGTAGAGCAAGCCAACCGAAGGGAGTTTCCTCCAGGCAGTAGTGAATCGTTTCTCGCGCTCCCGTAATCGAACTCATCGCGCCGCCATCCCGTGCTCCCGGTCAAACTCGACCCGATTGTCAGACTTCCCGGCGGCGCAGGGCATACCACGCCAGCGGGCCGCGAACCGTCTTCCAGGCTTCGACCACTCCGGAGTCGGCATCCGCGTGGGGGGCCTCGCGCCCGGCATACGTATGGCGGGCGTAGGCATTGACGATCCGCCCGATGTCCGGCGCTTGCTCCGGCACAGCCGCGGCCAGCATTCCCGCCCACTGGTGTGGCGTCTGGTGTTCCCGCAGCGGGATCGATGCCAAGCGGCCCAGCCGGCGCAGGCGACGATACGCGCCCGGCACGTCCCTGGGCGGCGCGAACAGCCACCGCCACAGCGCCCAGGCGCTGGTCGCCGACGCCATCACGACCGCTGCGACGCCCCCGATCCAGGGCAGGAAGTTACGCGCGGTGGAGGTCCAACCGGTGTCGACGGCGTCGCCGGCTACGAGGTCGGATTCGTCCAAACCGTCTTCGAAATCTTCGCATTCCTCTTCGATCTCGCAGAGCAGATCGTCGACATCGCTGGTGTCGGTGGCCGCCGATGTTCTTCGGGCCTGTTCTTCGGGGGGGATGGCCACCGGGATGTCCCTGCCGGGCGTGGGTTCAAACGGGATCCAGCCGTAGCCGGGGAAAAACACCTCGGTCCAGCCGTGGCTGTGCCGGTCCGTAACCACGTAGATGTGCGAACCGTCGGCGAGATTTCCGGTGGTGTAGCCGGTGGTCATGCGGGCCGGCACTCCCAGGCTCCGCATCAGGACGGTCATGGCGGATCCGAAGTATTCGCTGTAGCCCTGACCGCTTTCAAACAGGAAGTAGTCCACGCCGTCCGAACCGAAGGGCGGCGGATCGATGGCCAGGTTGTAGGTGTAGTTGCTCTTGAGATATTGCTCGATTGCCACCGCCTTGTCGTAGGGCGTTTCCGCCCCGCCCGTGATCGCCTGCGCGAATTCCGCCACCCGCGGCGGCATGTCTGGGGGCAACTGGGTGTACCGGGCCCAGAGCCAGGGCGCGTATTCCTCGCCAGCGGTGCGCAGCTCCTCCGGCTCGGCGGAGGACACCGAAGCGGTTAGCTGGTAGGGTTCGCCGGCCTCAGCGGCGCCGCCGGCCGCGCGCACGGCCAGCACGTCCGGCTCGGAGGGCACGATTTCGCCGATCACGGCGTTGACGACGCTGCCGGAGGGATCCCGCTCGATCGATTCCAGCACAAAGGATGTGGGCAGCGCGCCCGCCACGGTTTCCGCTGCGGCGAAGGCGTCCGCGGACACGGCGTCGCGCAGGCCGTCCACCGCCAGCCGGAGGGCCGACGGCAACAGATCGGTCTCGCTATCCAGGGTCGGGTCGATGACGTACCGGGGGGAATCGAAGGTTTCGACACGCACGTCGCGATTGGCGCCGATCACCTGCCCGCCGGCGAAGAGGCTGCGGCTGTCGTAGTTGGGTATGACCTCGAAGGTCACGTTGAACCGTTCCTGGTGGGGGTCGGGGGCGCTGTACTCAGGCGCCCAGCCGGGCTCCCGGAGCACGGTGCCGTCGGATAGCCACCCCTCGTGCGTGTAGGTCGCGTAGGAACGCGCTTTCCAGTACAACGGCACCGGGGAGTTGACCTGCAGCACCGGTGTGTCGGTGGGGTTGATTGTGCCCTGGAAGGCCATGGTGTCGCCCCAGATGCGGTAAGGCAGCGGGCGCCGCGCCGGCAGTCCGGCGAACAGCCGGTTGAAGTCCTCTTCCCACGAGACCAGCGGAGCCCGGGTCAGGGAGTAGAAAGCGTTGGCTGGGCCCCACTGCCCTCCCACCGGCAGCAGGAAGGCGATCACCAGCGCCACGATGGCCACTATCGATGTGTCGCTGACAGTCAGGATGCCCAGGTGCCCGTCGTAGATGCGGCCCTCCGCGTCCCAGCGTTGGCGGGAGCGCATCGACTGGACCCAGCCCACCAGCAGCAGGCCGGTGAAAACGTAGATCGCCAGGTAGATGCTGGCAGTGTCCGGCAGGAAGGTGAGGTTGGACATCAGGCCCACCGCACCCAGGGCGAACACGCCCCAGAAGTTCCGGTAGCGGAAGAATACCCATCCCGCCAGGTAGCCGGAGAGCCATGCGGCCATCATAAGGCCCACCGCGAAGGGCAGGGGGTCCACGCTGATCCCTTCGTTGCGGGCTGCCAGTACCCACAGGCCCAGCCGATGGAATAGTTCTCCAGCGGTGGCTACCTGCAACTCGTCGGGAGCCGCTATAACCAACTGCCAGATGATCACGCCGATGCCGACGAGCAGCCCGATGGGCAGGACCACGGGGGTCCACAAGCGTATGCGCGTCAGTGGAATGGCGGTCAGCACCGCCAGGATCATGACCAGCACCAGCGACGGGGTTGGCGCCCAGTCCGCCACCTCCACCGACCATACGACGATGATCATGTTGAGGAGGAGCAAGCCGGCAGCGACCCACCCGTCCGGCGGCCGTAGCGCAGTCAAGACCGATAGCAACCAGCGCGCGGCGCCGGCTCCGCTCCACGCCGGATTTGCCTCCGGAGTGGGCTGTGCCAAGGTAGGGGACGGGGCGGTTATCGTAGCCATGACCTGGATGCTTTACGTCATCTTTCCGTGCCGGCGGCATTGTATCGCTACGCAACCCGGCCGGCTACCGGCTCGGCGACGGCGGTATCCGCAGCGTCCGGGGGAGTGCCGACACCTTCGGACGTCCTGGCGCCGCCCACCGCCAGCGGACGGGACAGGGCCTGGTTGATGTCCCCGTCGCGCCGCACGATGTAGATGGGTATGTCGTGCTGGGCCAGGTACTCGGCGACGGCCTGGCCGGTGGTGCCGGTGCTGGGTTCCCCTCCGGGATCGGTGAACGACGTGTGGTCCACGTAGCATACCGTGACGTTGATCCCCTGCCGGCGCAGGCTGACCAGCGCGGAGGTCCACTCCGGACGGCGCGAGGGTGTGATGACCATGATCGTGTTGAAGCCCGACAGGTGGGGGCGCAGGTCGTAGATGAACCGCTCCAGCGACAGCGTCCCGTCCGCGCGAATGCCGGCCAGGGTCTCCATCAGGATGCCCAGCTGGGCCGGCCTGCGGTCGGGATTCAACATCCACAGGTCGGCGGAATTGGCGGCCAGGCCGACGGGCACGGCCGTTTCATCCCAGTGCTGCACCAACGATGCCGCAACGGTCACGGCCAGTTCTTCCGTGTTGTCCGGCGGATCGCCCAGATGGGAGCGCCGGTCCATGTCCAGAAGCACCCAGGCCTGGGCCGACACGCCGATGTCGAACTCTTTCACCATCAGGCGGTTCATCCGGGCGGTGTACGGCCAGTGGATCCGGCGCAGGCTGTCGCCGTGGGCGTAGTCCCGCACCGTGGAAGATTCGGGGGTGATGGCCGGCGTGCGGCGGGAAAAGACCGAGTCGCTGGGCAGGTTGGCGAAGCGACGGTCCAGATCAGGCAGCGGAACGGTTTTGGGCAGCACCGTGTAGGACTGGTCGTTGAGGAACGTCCGGCTCAGGCGAAAGAGCCCGAAGGGGTCGTGGGCCGTGACCCGCACCCGCCCGGTGCGATAAATGCCCCGCCGCGACAGATAAGTCGCGATGCGGAAGGAGCGTACCTGCCCCTTCACCAGCGCCACGGTGCGACCGCCCGGCTCCGCCAGGTCGGTGTCCTCCACCACCTCCAGCCAGGACTTGGGCATTCGGGTGCGGTTGATCAGCTGGATCTGCCCTTCCAGGTAATCGCCGACGCGGCCACGGGTTCCCAGCCGGGTCAGCCGCACGTCGATGCCGCGCAGGTTGAGCCAGGCCCAGCCGTAACCGATTATGACCAACAGCACGAGGGTGAACAGCAACCGGTAGAAGAAGGAGAAGCCGGTTCCCAGCGAGTAGAACAGCACCGCCAGGATCAGCAGGCTGAACAGTATTTTGCGCCGGTGTTGGCTGATTAAAGACTTGATCATGGCGAACAACCCTCTAGTTGTTCCAGAATGCAGGGTTGGTAAACCGTTCCGGGATATTCCCGTTCATAGCTTCGCGAAACTCGTTAACGGTCATGCCTAGCTGTGTAGTGATAATTTCGCCCATCAAGGCCGCTCGGATCTCTTGGTTGCCAAAGGACACTTTAGTACGTAAGCCGAGGCCCGGGTGACGATAACGCCAATGATCGTTGTGGGCGGTTTCGACGAACCCCATCCTGGCTAGTAAACGTCGTAGCTCACGCGGCCGGACATTGGCGTATCGCGGCATCAGACGCTGGCGGGTAGTTCAGTCGAGATCGATACCTGGTGCATCTTGTAAGGGATACCCTCAGATAAAAGCTCCTCGATGATCCCGGCCATTTCGGTCGCGGCTTCCTCGGCATTTGCCAAAGAAACGCCATCATCCCACGGGTGCAGGATTACATCCGTCATCACCGAAGTGATATCCGCCAAAGCCTCTTCTTCCGTATCCCCCTGCCCCCATACTCCTACGACGTAGGAGCACCACGCTCCATATCCCATGGATCCATCCTCCGATGGATCTTCCCAAACCAGTACTTCAAAGGTGTGCATGTTGTGATCTCGCTTTAGCCTGTCGCCGCGCTACGTGCGAACGGGTGCCCAAGCAACCGACTTCCAATGCTACTCGTTCCAATGCTCCGGATTGGTGAACCGTTCCGGTATATTGCCGCTCAGTGCTTCGCGAAACTCGTCGACCGTCATGCGTAGCTGCTTGGTGATGATGTCGCCCATGGTATCCGCGTCGATTTCCTTATTCCCGAAAGATACCCGGGTGCGGAGACCAAGCCCATCATGGTGATAGTGGCGATGGTGATTTCTTGCGGTTTCGATGAATCCCATCCGCGACAGCAAACGGTGAAGTTCCGTTGGCCTCACATTGGCGTATCGCGGCATCAGACGCCGGCCAGTTCGGGGTCTGCAACGGATACTTGCCGTACCCAGCAGGAGATTCCTTCGGCCTCGCGTTCGCGGATCATGTCCGCGATTTCCGCTGCTGCCGCCTTGGAGTCGACCAGGCTTTCGGCCAGGTCTGCTGGATCTTCTATGACGTCAGTTATCATCAACCTGACTTCTGTCAGAGCTTCCTCCTCTGTGTCGCCTTGCCCCCATACTCCATACACGTACGAGCACCACGCCGCGTAGCAGGTCGAACCGTCGGACAACTCGCCTTCCCAAACCAGAACGTCAAAGGTGTACATATCGAAACCACTCCGCTCCCTACCCTACCGCGCGCCCGGCACCGGTACGCTGTCCAGCAGGTCGCTCACCATCTGTTCGGGTCGAACCCCGCGCATCCGGGCGGCCGGCGTGAGCACGATGCGGTGGGCCAGCACTGCCACCGCCAGTTCCTTGACGTCGTCGGGCAGCACGTAGTCCCGGCCGCGGACCAATGCCAGCGCGCGTCCGGTGCGGAACAGGCCCAGGGATGCCCGCGGCGATGCTCCCAGCGCCGCGTCGGAGTGTTCCCGCGTGGCCTCGGCCAGCGCCACCAGGTACTCGCGGACCAGGCCGTCGACGTACACTTCCTGGGCAGCCTGCTGCATGCCAATCACCTGCTCGGGCGTCGCCACGGGCTCGAGGTCCAGGATCGGATGCGAGTGCTCTTGCTGCGCGATGATGGTGATCTCTTCCTCGAAACGCGGGTAGCCCACGTTGATGCGCATCAGGAACCGGTCCAGCTGCGCTTCAGGCAGCGGGAAGGTGCCCTCGTACTCGATGGAGTTCTGGGTGGCGATCACGAGGAAAGGCAGCGACAGCGGGTGCGTCACCCCGTCCACCGTGACCTGGCGCTCTTCCATGGCCTCCAGCAGCGCTGACTGGGTCTTGGGCGTGGCCCGGTTGATCTCGTCGGCCAGCACCAGTTGGGCGGCGATGGGGCCGGAGCGGAACGAGAACTCGCCCGTGGACTGGTTGTACACCGATACGCCGGTCACGTCGCTGGGCAGCAGGTCGGGGGTGAACTGGATGCGCGAAAATGTCCCGCCGATGGAGGTCGCGATGGAGCGGGCCAGCATCGTCTTGCCGACGCCCGGGACGTCCTCCACCAGGATATGCCCTTCCGCGATCAGGGCGGCCAGCGCCATCTCGATCACGTCGCTCTTGCCGACGATGACCGTGGCAACGTTGTCGGCGATCCGCCGCGCGACGGCGGCGGCGTCCAGGATGGCCGGCGCCACGCCGGCCGCGGGAGATACCGCTGTGTTTTGCAAGGTGATGTCCTGGCCAGTTTGGCTGAGTTTGGGCCAGTTTAGCACAGGCAGCCCGTGCCCTACCCCCGCTTTGTCGTTGCGAGCGCAGCGTGGCAATCCCGTCCCCGATGCTACAATCGGCCCATGACCACCCACCTCGACATTAACGACCCGAAGTACCGGGAAGCGGCAGCCTCCATCCTGCACCGGCACGAGAACAATGAACCCGAGGCCAACATCACCACCGCCGTACGCGATTTCCTCCGTGAGACCGGGCTGGCCCGGGCCGAAGAGATCGTTGAGGAGAACCCGCCCAGCGATCACAGCCGGCGCGCCGTCGACCTGACGGCCCTGGACACTTTCATCGAGGTCAAGCGTCGCATCGGCACCAACGAGGGCTTCGACCCCGATCCGGCCAACGTCCAGCAGTTGGACGACTATCTGAACGAGTCAAAGTCCGAGGGTCACGGCGTCCGCACCGGTATCCTCACCGACGGCAGGTACTGGCTGCTGCGCTGGCCCGAGGCCAGGGAAGTGCGTACGTCGCCGCCCTACGGTTTCGTCCTGGATGCGGCGGATAAGTGGCTGCTGCTCTACGAGTGGCTGCGGGACAGCGCCCTCATATCGCTGGAAAGCATCCCGGCGGACCGTTCCAACGTGGAGCAGTACCTGGGGCCGGGCAGCCCGACCTACCAGCGCGACATCGACGTCCTCGCCCGCCTGTACGATCAGGCCGCCCAGTACGAGACCGTCAAGGTCAAGCGCCGGCTGTGGGAGAACCTGCTGCGCGCCGCCCTGGGCGAAATCGCCCGCGACCCCGCCGAGCTCGATCACCTGTTCATCCGGCACACCTACCTCAGCCTGGTCATCGGCATGGCCGTCCAGGCCTCCTTCGGCATCGACCTGCGGCAGTTGGCCGAAATCGAACCGTCCGACCTGCTCCAGGGCCGGCGCTTCCGCGACGCCACCGGACTCAGCGGCATCATCGAGTCGGACTTCTTCGCCTGGCCCGACGAGGTGGGCGGACACGACCTCCTGAGGGCCCTGGCCCGCCGCGTGGCCCGGTTCGACTGGCAGAACGCGCCACCCGACATCGCCGCCATCCTCTACGAGGCCGTCATCCCGCCCGACGAACGCCGCACCCTGGGCGAGTACTACACGCCGGCCTGGCTGGCCCGGGCCATGGTCACGGAGCTGGTGGACGACCCGTTGCAACAGCGCGTCCTGGACCCCGCCTGCGGCTCCGGAACCTTCATCGCCGAGGCGGTGCGGCATTTCCTGGCGGCGGCGGTGAATCGTCAGAAGCAGGATTAGCGGGATTACGGGATTAGCGGGATTGGGCACGCCGGCAGTCCACGCGAACTCAATCCTGAACATCCCGACAATCCGGCAAATTCTGCTTCTGACAACTCAGGGATGCTTGAACCCAAGGAACTGCTCGACCGCCTGCGCGTCGCCGTCACCGGCATCGACGTGCACCCGGTGGCCGTCCACCTGGCCCGCGCCGCCTGGGCCCTGGCCGCGCGGCCCGCCATCGAGGCCGTGGTCAACGCCGGCTACGACGCCTCCGGATCCGTGCCCGTCTACCTGGGCGACGCCCTGCAACTGCGGTTCAACGCCGGCGACCTCTTCGCCGGCCAGCAGGTCACCATCCAGGTGGATGACGACGCCAACTCCGAGCTGACCTTCCCCATCTCCCTGGTGGACCGCGCCGACACCTTCGACTCCCTGATGAGCCAGGTCGCCGCCGACATCGAGGCCGGCGACGATCCCCTGATCGCCCTGGACGACCACGGCATCGATGATCCCAACGAGCGGCAGACCCTGGCCGCCACCATCGCCACCCTGCAACGCCTCCACGACGAGGGCCGCAACCACATCTGGGCCTACTACACCCGCAACCTGGTCCGCCCCGTCGCCCTGGGCCGCACGAAAGTCGACGTGATCATCGGCAACCCGCCCTGGCTCAACTACAACCAGACTGCCGACATCCTCCGCGATGAGCTGGAAAGGCAGAGCAAGAGCCTGTACGGCATCTGGCAGGGCGGACGCTACGCCAGCAACCAGGACGTGGCCGGCCTTTTCTATGCTCGCAGTGTTGACCTGTACCTCACGGACGGTGGCAGGATCGGCATGGTGCTGCCCCACAGTGCGTTGCAGGCTGGTCAGTACGCTAAGTGGCGCACCGGTAAATGGGAGCAGCGCAGTTTCACGCCAAAAGGCAACCTGAGTAAGACGGTTGTGCGCACCTTGGCGGTTGATTTCGGACACAAGACCTCGTGGGACTTGGAGCGGTTGGATCCCAACACCTTCTTTCCCATCCCCGCCTGCGTGGTTTTTGCCGAACGAGTTGGGGAGAACACCGACGGAACGCACCTGGGCGGATCAGCCGAACGTTGGGAGGGCGCGACGGGCACCGACGAAGTGCGCCGAGTGTCCAGCACCATCACCGATACGTCAGGGAGTGGAGATTCACCCTACGCTGTCCACGCGCGGCAAGGCGCGCCAATCCGGCCACGGCGGTTAATATTCGTGGAGGAAGCCGAGAATACGGCCGTCGTGCAGGCGGGGCAGACGATAACCGTTAACCCGCGCGAAGGTTCTCAGGATAAGGTGCCCTGGCGTACCTTGAAATTGACCTCGATTACCGAACAGACTGTTGAGCGCAAGCATTTGTACGACGTATATCTAGGCGAAACGGTGGTGCCATTTGTGACTCTGAAACCGCTGCGAGCTGTGTTACCGGTGCGACGGGGTGAGTACCAACTTCCTACGCAACCCGAAGGGCCTGGCGGCATTCGGCTCGACGGTTTGGACCGGCGGATGCGGAGACGGTGGCAAGTCATCAACGACATTTGGGAAGAGAACAAAGCGCCGGCAAACAAGCTAAATCTCGTTGAAAATCTAGACCACTACGGGAAGCTGTCATCACAGTTGCATTGGCAACACCGCTCAGGCGGTAGACCGATCCGGGTTGTGCAAACTGAAGCGGGTGTACCGACAGCAGCAATTCTCGTAGACCACGATGCAATCGTCGACGAAACGTTATATTGGCTTCCTTGCAAAGACATGCATGAAGCCAACTATTTGCTTGCAATTATCAACAGTGACGCTCTGTATGAAGCGGTGCAACCCCTGATGTCCAAAGGGCAGTTCGGGGCGCGCCACCTGCACAAGCACCTCTGGAAGTTGCCAATCCCCGAGTTCGACTCCGCAGACACACTCCACGCTCGCATATCCGATGCCGGGGAGCAGGCGGCGGCCGGCGCAGCGGAACGGCTGGAGCAACTGCGCGCCGAGCGTGGCGACAAGCTGACCGTGACCATCGCCCGCCGCGAGTTGCGCAAGTGGCTCCGCGAGTCATCCGAGGGCGCCGCGGTCGAGGAGGCGGTCCAGGAACTGCTGGGCTGACCCCCGAACGCAACCGCCTCGCGGAGTTCGTTAGAAGCAGGATTTACGGGATTTTGTGATTTGACAGGATTGGGAAAGCTGCATCACGGAACGGTTCCAATCCTGACAATCCGCAAATCTTGAAAATCCTGCTTCTGACGATCCCTCAGTGGCAAACGAGTGCGAGGCAACCGGGGAATAGTCAGTTCCCGGATTGCAGCCGTCGCAACTGCTCCCGAAGCACCTGCGCTTCAGTCTCGGCGGCGAGGGCGCGAGTTTCGGCAGCCAGCCGGGCGTGCCACACTTCCCGCCAGCCCTCCAGGTAGGTTCCGGTGGCCGGGTCGTACAGCCGCGGCCAGCCCTCATCCCAGGCCAGGCTGAGTTCCAGCAGGGGGCTGTACCCTTTCAAAATGCCGTCGGGTTCGGTAGTCAACTCAACGGGGCGGTACGCGCCGTCAACCAGCAGCCCCCCACTCAGCGGCGCATCGTGATATTCGCCTCCGGACGGGTCGAACCGCCAGTATTCCGGCACGCCGATAGCGGCGTAGATGCCGGGTTTGCGGTTGACGTCTTCCCTTCCCGTGCTTCCCGACGCCACTTCCAGCGCGAAATCCGGAGGTTTTCCCACTTCCCAGGGCAGGTACAGTCGTCGCGGCGTAATCGCCCGGGAGTCAACCCCGAAAGCCAGGTAGATGTCCGGCGACACCCGCACGTTGAGGTTGCTCCGGTCATAGCAGATGAACGTTTCACGGTTCAGAAAAACGTCAGGCCGTTGCCCGAAGTCGGAGAAGCGGGCGCGGAGGAGGCCCATTATTTCGTCGATCTCGTCAATCTGGTCCATATGGTCGGGCGGCCCGTCCCTCCGGTCAGGATTAAACTCCAGGCTGGCATAGTCAATCTCGCCGCCCCGTTGGTAGGGCAGTATCTTGAATCCGTGTTTGGCGGTAGTCATTGCAAGCCTCCGTGCCGCGATTTTATCACCTGGCCCGTCCACCCCCGGAATGACCTCACGCCTACCCAGTTTGTCATCGCGAGGAGCGTAGCGACGTCGTGATCCCGTTGCGGAAAGAGACCCTGTTGCCACCACGAGATTGCCGCGCTTCGCTCGCAATGACACCCGCAAGTCTGAACAATTACAGGTCCACCCCCGGAATGACACCTACCGCGCGACCCGCTATAATTGCACGGCGTAAACGAACGGCACACTCTTTCACGAGGCAGCGTTGCTATGGAATTCGCATTCACCCCCGAACAAGAAGCCCTGCGCGTCGAAGTCCAGCAATTCATTGCGGAAAACGTAACCCCCGAAATCGTCGCCGAGCTTGAGGACACCGGCATCCGCCGCCGCGGGCCCAAGACCCGCGAGATGTACAAGGAGATCGCCGAACGGGGCTGGATCGGCATTTCCTGGCCCAAGGAATACGGCGGCCAGGCCGGCAGCCGCATCGACCAGTACATCGTGGAAGAGGAGTTCGCCCGCGCCGGCATCACCGTGGGCGGCGCCGGCTCCGGCGCTCCGGCCATCCTCGCCGCCGGTACCGAGGAGCAGAAGCAGGAGTTCCTGCCCGGCATCATCCGCGGCGAGATCAGCTTCGCCCTGGGCTTCACCGAGCCCCAGGCGGGCGCCGACCTGGCTGGATTGCAGTGCCGCGCCGTCCGAGACGGCGACGAGTACGTCATCAACGGCCAGAAGATGTACACCACCGCCGCCCACTACGCCACGCACATCTACCTGATGGCCCGCACCGACCCCGACGCTCCCCGTCATCGCGGCATCAGCATCTTCCTGATCCCCATGGACACCCCCGGCATCACCGTGCGTCCCCTCTGGACCATCCAGAACGACCCGCCGGCTCCCCTGGGCACCACCTACGGCGACAACCGCACCAACGAGACCTTCTTTGAGAACGTCCGCGTCCCCGCGTCCTGCCTGCTGGGCGAGGAGAACCAGGGCTGGTACGTCGGCGCCATGGGCCTGAACCTCGACCGGGTGGGAGCATCGCGCTACCTGATCTCCATCCAGCGCGACGAGGACATCGTCAACTGGGTCAAGGACAACGACATCGAGGGCTACGCCATGCGCGAAGACCCCGCCCTCCGCGACCGCCTCGCAGATATGTGGATCGAGGGTCAGGTCTGCCGCCTGATGACCATGCGCAGCATGTCCATCGTGGAGACCGACGGCAATTTCACCTACGAGGGTTCCGCCGAGAAGGTCTTCGCCCCCGAGCACGGCGTGCGCACCACCGAGACCATCGCCCAGATGCTTGGGCCCTACGGTCAGCTTCTGAACGGGTCGGAGGACGCCATCGAGAGCGGGGTATTCGCCCACAACCTCATGGGGGCCTTCCAGAGCGGCATCAACCACGGCAGCGTCCAGGTCATGCGCGACCAGGTGGCCCGCCGCGGCTTGGGCATGCCCCGCGTTTAAGTCCAACCGGTGCGTTGGCGACTATCTGCGGGCGGCATGCACTGATATTCCGCCCGCTGACTATGACAATAGACTGAACTTTCCCAAACCGAGGCACGATGAACGTACTACCCGCCGAAGAAGAGTTGATGGTCAAGAACGCCGCCCGGGAGTTCCTGGACGCGGAATGCCCGCCCGGCCTCGCCCGCGCCATGGAGCAGGACGAGCGCGGTTACTCCGTGGAGCTCTGGGAGCAGATGGCCAGCCTGGGCTGGTTTGGCATCTCCCTGCCCGAGGCCTACGGCGGCGGCGGCCTGCCCGTCACTTACCTCGGCCTGATCCTGGAGGAGTGCGGGCGCGCCATCGCCCCGGTGCCCTTCCACAGTACTGCCACCGCTGCCCTGGCCGTCGTTAACAACGGCTCCGACGAGCAGAAGCAAACCATCCTGCCCCGCGTCGCCCGCGGCGATCTCATCATGACTTGGGCGGTGCAGGAACAGGACCCGCGCCTGCGCGCCGACGCCGTCCAATGCCGCGGTGAGGTGGACGGCGACAGCCTGGTCATCAACGGCATCAAGCACTTCGTGGACAACTTCTCCGCCGCCGAGCTGGTGGTGATGGCCGTGCGCACCGCAGAACCAACTGACGAGAGCGCCGGCATCACCTTGTGCATCGTGCCCACCAACTCCGCCGGCATCACCGAAACCCGGCTCACCACTCTGGCCAAGGACTCCCAGAGCAAGATCGCTCTGGAGAACGTCCGCATCCCCCTGAGCAACGTCATCGGCGAGATCAGTCAGGGCTGGCCGGCCACTTCCGAAATGCTGGACACCGGCACCGCCCTGCTGTGTGCCCAGATCATCGGCGCGGCCCGCAAGGACGCCGAGATGGCCATCGAGTACGCCAAGAACCGCGTCGCCTTTGGCCGCCCGCTCGCCGGCTTCCAGTCCATCCAACACCTCTGCGCCGACATGATCGTCGCGGTGGACGGCGCGCAGCTGCTCACCTACGAGGCCCTGTGGAAGCTGGACGCCGGCCTGCCCTACAGCGTCGAGGTGTCCCAGGCCAAGGCCTTCACCAACGACAAATGCCAGGCCACGGTGCGTTCGTCGCAGCAGATCCACGGCGGCATCGGTTTCATGATGGAATTCGACCTGCACCTCTGGTACCGGCGCGTGACCGCCTGGACCATGCGCCTGGGCACCAGCTTTGAGCACCGCGCCCGGGTCGCCCGCTCCCTGCTGGCCCAGCCCGGCCGGGTCCGCCTTGGCATGAACATCGAAGCCGTCGCCTGAGAGTACGCTGCTTGCCATTGCGAGCGCAGCGTGGCAATCTCGGTCTAACCCAGAATCCCAACAGGAGCCTACAATGCCCGCCGATCCCGTCTGCCCCGTCTGCAAGACCGTAATCAACGAGGACAGCGCCCGCGCCACCACCGGCCAGACCATGTACGGCGCCAACGAGGTTGACCCCAACGCCGGCACCCGCAGCTTCTTCAACGGCGAGTGGTACTATTTCTGCACGCTACAGTGCCGCACCCGGTTCCTGACGGCGCCCAACACCTTCATCGAAAGCTAGCAGCTTCGCATCACTGCGAGCGCCGCGCGGCAGCCCCGCCGCCTCATCCGCACAAGTCTCTTTTAACGAACCGATGGGAGGATCACCATGCACGTCGGTCTGGTAATGGAATGCGATTACCGCGAGGGTCGCACCCAGGACGAAGCCTTCGAAGAGGCTTTCACCGTGGCCCAACTTGCTGACGAAAAGGGCATCGACGGGGTCTGGCTGGCCGAACGCCACTTCGCCGCGCCGGCTATGCCCACCGACCCGGGCGGAGCCGGCATCCCGTCGATCTCGTCGGTCCCACTGATGATGGCCGGCATCATCGCCGCCCGCACCGAGCGGGTGCGTGTCGGCACCGGCGTGAGCGTCCTGCCTCTGGCCCACCCTATTCGCCTCGCTGAGGAAGCCTCTATCGTGGACAACGTGTCCCGCGGCCGACTGGACTTCGGCATCGGGCGCAGCAGCTTCCCCCGCTCCTACCACGGCTACGACGTGCCCTACGACGAGAGCCGTGAGCGCTTCGCCGAGGCCTTGGAGATCATCCTCAAGGCGTGGAACAACTACCGGTTCGATCACCACGGCCACTACTACAACATGGACGACGTGGTGGTGACGCCGCGCCCCTACCAGCAGCCCCACCCGCCCATCCGCATCGCCGCCAACTCGGTGGATACCTTCCGAATCATCGGCGAGCTGGGCTTCCCGTTGGTTACCGGCGTGCGCGGCCAGGGCATCCCGCAGGTTGCCAGCAACCTGAAGATCTACCGGGAGACCGCCGCCGCCAGCGGACACGATGTGGACGACGCCTACGTGCGTATGCCCATCTACGTCGGCGACTCCATGGAAGAGGTTCGCGCGGACACGGAAGAGAGCACCATGCGCGCCTTCCGCCGCACCGCCGATACCTACATCCGCACCGTGGAGGCCGAGGGAGCCAACGCCACCGCGGAGCGTCGCCAGCGCGCCGAGCAGCTCCTCAATACCACCTACGACGACCTGCTGGTGGACCGGGTCGCCTACGGCACGCCCGATCAGGTGGCCGAGCGCCTGATCTCCCTGCGCGACGACTTGGGCCTGACCGGGTTCATCATGGAGCCCAACCTGGGCGGCACCGTCCCAGCCGAGCGGGTGCAGAAGTCCATCCGCCTCTATGCCGAGGAGGTTGGCCCGGCCTTGCGGGAGTGACCACCTGCCTGACCCCAAAAGCAGAAGGCCCCGCTCACCGGCGGGGCCTTTTTTGAGATGAGGACTGTCTAGGCTGATCCTTCTGCCCTCAGTCGACGCACCTCTGCCAACAACACTGGTATGTCTGATGTAGCCGTTGACCAAACAATTCGGGAATTGGCCCGCCAAGGCTGATGAACCAGGATAGCCCGCGTTCTCGATAGCCAGCGCCAGTCAACGTTTCGTATCGCAGCGCGCGTTTCATCCGACAACCCTTTGACCGAGTCCACAATCAGACCGATTGCGTGATAGATAGTCAGGCGCGTCCTGAGATCACCGATGCGGTATTCATCCTCGTGATGCGTACACAACCACTCTACTACCTCACACCAATGTTGCACCTGTCTCAGTCTGTTGGATGCATTGGGGCCGCGTTCACTCGGCGGTATAGATAACCTCACGACCGTCCATTTCCTTCTGCGCCCATGCCGAGCCATCGGCGATGTTCATTTCTAGGATGCCTTTGTCCTCTATCCAGACGTGGCGATCCAGCAGGGTATACAAATCTTCAATCACGTCCATGTGATGCTTCTTGCAGCCCCAGTGGTATTCCCCGGGGCCGAAATCCACAATCAGGTAAAGGTCAATGGACCGGAAGGGGTTGTCATCCGGCATGAACGGGAACGGATTTGGAGGGGGGCGGGTCTGGCTGGGGTCAATCGCCATCTCACGCACGCCCCAGCGCCGGCAGATCTCGGCGATGGCGTCCAGCGGAAGGTCATCACGGGTAAGCAGCGGTCGAGGTTGTGGGGTGGTCATCGCAATGCTACCTCCTCGAGGACAGCATAGCACTTGCGCTAGGCACCAATCTCCCCCAGGAACGCCAGCAGAGCCGCGTTCACCTCGTCCGGCTTCTCCTCGTGCAGGAAGTGCCCGCCGCCGGCGATGAACTGCGTCCGCAGGTTGGATGCCGCCCGTTGCCACGACGCCTCGGGATCCAGACCGCCGGCCGTCGAGGTGCGCTGCCGCCGCTCGCCCCACAGGTACAGCACGGGAATGTCCAGCACCCGGTCCGCGTCGGCGCGCCAGTCGGGTGGGTCCTCGTAGGCGGCGGCGCGGTAGTAGGAGAAGCCGCCCCGCAATGCGCCCGGCTGCGAGTAGGCCGTGGCATACACCGCGACTTCTTCGTCGGACATCATCGCCTGGTTCACCGACCAGTTGCGGTAGAAGTGGCGCAGGTAGGCCTCCTCGTTGCCGCGCACCAGGTGCTCCGCCAGGTCCGGTATCTGGTGAAAGTACGAATGCCACCGCTCACGGACACCCTCGGGCGTCTGCGGGCCCAGCTGCTCCAGCGGATGCGTTCCGTCCAGCAGCGTAAGCCGGTCCACCTCGGCCTCGTGGTCCAGGCAGTAGCGGTAAGACACGCGCACGCCGATGTCATGCCCCACGATGGCGATCTTGTCGTGCCCCAGGTGCCGCACCAGCTCGTAGATGTCCGTCGCCGCCGTGCGTGTCCGGTAGTCCTGCAACGGCTTCTCCGATGAACCGAATCCGCGCATGTCGGGCACGATCACCTGGTAGTCCTGCGACAGCACGGGAATCTGCTTGCGCCACGAGAACCACATTTCCGGCCAGCCGTGCAGCAGCACCACCGGATACCCGTCGCCCTCGATCACGTAATGGATGTTGACCCCGTTCACCCGCGCCGTGCGGTGCGTGAAATCCCATTCCCCCATCGAGTCACCTCCGTAGTTAAATCGGCATGGATAAATAGGATGGACGGGATACGGATACTGGATCCATGATCCCGAACATCCTGTTCACCCATGCTGCGTTCGGCTTTTATCGGGCGATTACAGGTTCAACGCCTCCAGACCCACTCGCGACAGGTCCTCGTCGGCCTGGCCGCTGGGGTAGCCGCCCACCCCGATGCCGCCCAGGATCACGCCGTCCTTCATGATGACCAGCCCGCCCTGGCCGTAGGTGAACCCGGGGTCGCCCATGTCGGCGATGCCCCGGCCCTGCGCTGCCAACCCGGCGGCGTGCTCGCCGGAGTCCCGGCCGATGATGGCGGAGGTGTAGGCCTTGCGCCGGGCGTGACGGCGGCTAAAGACCCGCAGGTTCTCCATGGTGAAGTAAGCCAGTAGCTCACCGCCGGCGTCCACGATGGCCATGGCCACCGGAGCGTCAGGGGTCTCGTTGGCCTTGGCCAGCATGGCGTCCATTGCCGCCTTGACCTGTTCGGTTGTGAGTGCCGGTTTGGTAGTCATCAGTGCGCCTCCAGAAAGTGGTTCAGGTACTCGGAATGCGGGGCGATGATAACATGACCTACATCCCGATCATGTGGGATCGATAGTCACCTGTAGATTAGCGGCCGTTGACGAGGACGTGGCGGTTCACTACGATGCGAACAATCATCACGTTCGGGCCGCGACCGAAGGAGACGAATTGTGGATCAGATCACCATACACGGTTTGGACGACGAACTGGAAGAAGTTATTCGCAAGCTGGCCGAGCGTGATGGCACCTCGTTGAGCCGGGCCGCGTGCGAGTTGCTTCGTATCGGCGCCGGCGTGTTAATACCAGCAGGGGAGCAGCCTAAAGTCGGTTCGTCGTTGGATCAATACATCGGCGGTTGGACCAGTGACGAGGCGGACGAGTTCGACGCTGCGATCGAGGAATTCGAGACCGTAGACGAAACCTCCTGGCAATGAGGATATTGCTGGACACTAATGCCTACTCGTTGCTGATGAGAGGTGACGATCAAACCGTCGCCATCGTGCGCGGTGCCGCCGCGATCCTTATGTCGGCGGTGGTCATAGGCGAGTTACTGTATGGTTTTCGACACGGATCACGCTATCAAAGAAACGCTACGGACCTTCAAGGGTTCTTGGCAAACCCCTACGTGTCATTGCTGCCTGTAGGACAGGCCACCGCTGAGCACTATTCGAGGATCGCCGCAGCATTGAGAGCCAACGGTACTCCGGTCCCCACCAACGATGTGTGGATCGCCGCTCACGCCATGGAAACCGACGCGCAACTGGTCTCGGCCGACCGGCATTTCGACTTTGTTGAGGGCATCGCCCGGTTGAGGCTGTCCACATAAGGCAGGGGTTCCGAGCACCTATGGTGTTCACTTGGGACGGCCATTGCTCTTCAGCCAGAATTTTTTGGTGGCGGACCTGTATTTCTGCGGCACCTGCATTTCGATCCGATTTCCTTCCTCCGTACGTTCACCGGTCATGATGTTGATCGTAATCGTGGTCGTTATTTCCTCTTGCTTGTCGTCGATCCAGGACGACGCGATAGCATAAGTACAAATGCGGAACACTAAATGTGTCCAGTCACGTATGCGAACTCGTTCAGAATCGAATGCAGGACGTTCTGCGAACTGGTGCAACAACTGATCCATGCGCCGTTCGGAATGTTCGA
Source organism: Dehalococcoidia bacterium (assembly GCA_022827095.1). GTDB lineage: Bacteria > Chloroflexota > Dehalococcoidia > Lucifugimonadales > UBA3495 > Bin87. The sequence continues at coordinate 218,359 of JAJDTP010000004.1, read as the reverse complement.
ACAATTGGATAAACTCTCGGAGTGCGGTTTGCAAGTCTTGCTTTTTCGAGTCGCGTCGTTCCCTCAGATTGTTCATGAATACCCACAAGTCGTCGCTGTATTCACGCCATTGGGCTAGCTGAGAAGAACCTTCATCCCATAACACTAACCCGTCGTCTCTGAGCCGACCGATCAACGCGCGAGCGTCGCGTGTGTGCTTCCAGCTTGGCGAGCTTTCAAAGCGGTCTATCAGGTCGATCAATTCAAGCTGACGATCTTTGTACTTTGGCATGAGTACCTCGTGGAGTGCGAACAGCGCTGGTTCGCCGAAGCACAATCTGTGATCTAATATCCCATATTTGATGCACTTTCGCGCATATCTCTATCATAGATGTAGCCACTGCGTGATGTCCGGCCGGAGCCGGCCGGATTCCCGCTGTGTACACGCATGCCGCCCGTCCCGTTGGACTACCTGTGAGGAATGGTGATAATCGGGCTATACCAAGGTGATTTTTGCGGTCAGCAGTGTGTATCTGCTGCTCGACCGCCCGGTCCTATGTTCCATCTCGACAGCCGCGCCGTCGCATCGCCCGATCAAGTCCGTCTCCGCAAAGCCCAGCGATTGCCCTGGACCCCACTGGCGCATATCATCGTGTCACACAGCGGATTAGGCGAGGAGACGTCATGGATTATCGACCACTGGGCAGCGCCGGAATCAACGTGTCCCAGATCGGCTTTGGCTGCGGCAACGTTGGCGGCCTGATGATCCGCGGCGAGCACCGCGACCAGGTCAGCGCCGTGGCCCGGGCCATAGAACTGGGCATCAACTACTTCGACACCGCCTCCTCCTACGGCGACGGCCAGTCGGAAACCAATCTGGGGCGAGTGCTGAAGGAGCTATCGGCGGACGTCTATGTCGGCACCAAGTTTCGTGTCACCACCCATGAGCCGGGGCGCATCCGCGGCAACGTCATCGCGGCGGTGGAGGAAAGCCTAGCGAGGATGCAGCGGGAGCAGGTCGACCTGATCCAGATGCACAACCACGTCGAGTCGGTGGCCGACGGCGGCTCGGTCACTCCCGAGGAGACGCTGGGCGAGGTGGTGGACGCGCTCCGAGACCTGCGCGACCGGGGCAAGGTCAGGTTCTGGGGGATGACCGCCGTGGGCGAGACCGCCGCCCTGCACCACGTCATCGACTCGGGCGCTCTGAACACCATCCAGTCGGTGTACAACCTGGTCAACCCCAGCGCTGGCGCGTCCGTACCGGCCGCGTTCGATATGCCAGACTACGGCAACCAGATCCAGCGCGCCGCCGACAACGGGATGGGCGTGCTGGTGATCCGCGTCCTGGCCGCCGGCGCGCTGAGCGGGGAGCCTACGCGCCATCCCGTGGCCGTGCCCAGCGTCGCACCCATCGGCTCCGGCCGCGACTACGACCAGGACCAGTCGCGAGCCGAGGGCTTCCGGTTCCTGCAACAGGAGGGCTACGCCGGCAGCCTGGTGGAGGCGTCGCTGCGGTTCGCGCTGACCAACCCCGGCGTGAGCAGCGTACTGGTGGGCTATTCCAGCATGGATCACCTGGAGCAGTCCGTCGAATTTGCCGCCAGGGGACCGCTGCCCGAGGAGGCCATGGCCCGCCTGCCGGATGTGTGGGCCGGTTTCACTGGCTGACACGGCGGCTTCTGCTCAGCGGAGGCATCGGGTGGGTGAACGTCCTGCGGGGACGTTCACCATCCGGCGCTGCGCTCTGCAAAGTCGAAGAATGCCCGAACCGGTCGCGCCGCGACAATGCCGACCGGCGCTGCAAATCGTCGAAAACTCCTACGGCATTATCTTGCGAATCGTTCCTCCCGGCCGCCAGAATCGTTCAACGTCGGCAGCATCCCGCGCCGGTTCACTCATACGGCCGACTGTTGACGCTTCCTATTCCATACATTTGCCACCTGCCGAGGTTCGACTCATGGCTATCGATGCCCTCCCAGACGGCGCAACCATATTGGTGCTGGCCGAGCATCGCTTGGACAGCTCCAATGCCGGGGCTTTCCAGGAAGAGTTGGAGTTGGTCACCGAAGCCGCCAGCCCGGCCGTGGTCATCGATATGAACGGCCTCGATTACATCAGCAGCGCCGGCCTCCGGGCGATCATGCAGGCCGTTCGCAAGATGCAGCATCAGGGGGGCAGCCTGGCCTTATGCTCCCTGTCCAGCGATGTGCGCGCCGTGTTCGAGACCAGCGGTTTCGACCAACTCATCGAAATCCATCCCTCGCGGGCGGAGGCGGTCGCCGCCGTAGTCACGGAAGGCTGACTTTACAGATCAACGACCGCCGCAGGATTGCCGAGCGGTCCATCGGTCGCGCGATCCTGCGACGATGCGCAAGCGAAAGTACGCTGACTATCTTGCAGCGGACACCACGTTCAACGATATGTGGAACTCCCGGCTGGCGGTCCGACGTCATCGCTACAGATCGGTTGCCAGTCGGGCACTGATGAGCCGGTTCAGGCTCACCCCTTCCTCGGCGGCTTTCATGGCTAGTGCACGGTGGGTTTCCGGGGGGAGCCGAACTACGAACCTCCCGCTGTAAGCGCGGTCTGCCATCGGTTCCGGCGGAGTTTCGCCGTTGGCCTCCATGTCCGCCACGCAGTCCGCCACCAACTCGCGGATGCCGGCGAACGCCTCATCGTGCGTCAGGGCCAGCCAGCTCAGCGAAGGAAACTCGGTGCATAGTCCGACGAATTCCTCGTCCTCGGCGGACCATGTAACCCGGTATGTGTAATGATCAGCCATAATCATTTAGTTTTTCAAGGGTCCGTACGACCTGACGCACCTGATATGCTTTGGCCATACCCCGGTCGTTTTGGATGTTCACCCTGGGGTCACCCGGCCAAGGTGTGTGATACACCCTGTGGCTTGTGCCGTTCCGGCGGGATTCGCCGAAGAATTGATCGCATATCCTCACTAATTCATTGAACCTTACCCCTCGAGGATTCCGACGCAGAGTGTCGATGACACAGGGCATTTCTATCCGAGTTACCTCGATCACATTATCTGTATGATATCAATAACGATATCGCAATGCAATATATCAAGGACTGCTAATTCCAGGACGCGTCCTCGATACAGACATGCAAATCCGGGGGCGCCGGGCCTCTCTGCCGGTCTAAACGTTCTCGCCTCAATATTTCCGCAGGGCTGGTGCGGCCACACCAAGCAACTCCCACCTCGCAATCGACCAGACGCGTTTCAGAGCCGTCTGAACCGACGCGCAATCCCGGCCGATCATCTTGACGCCCACCCCGTGGCTGTCGGGCAGCATTGAGCAGCCGGCTCGGACCCTTGGGCACTGTCCCAGTGCGTGCCTGACCTGATCCAGCATCGAAACCGCACATCGGCTGTCGCACACAATCAGCATTGAACCCAGAGTGCGCGCGGACGCGTCATCCGCATCCTGCCGGCCTCCGAAGCCCAATACGCCTGTCCCGGTAAGGTCGCCCGCCCTCGGGTCCAGGTCGAAGGCTTCGCGATAGACCGGCCGGCCGCCCCGTCCCCATAACGTGAGCCGATTGGAGAGGCGCCGGAACCGGAAGGACTCTCCCATCGCGACCCTGCCGGGTGCTATCACGTCGCTGAACAGCAGCGCACCACCCGGCTCGCAGGTGATTTCGATTTCCTGGATCAGGCTGGCGTCCTGGTAGGGAATCAGCGGGTCCGGCAGGTATTCCAGGTACCCGCCCGATGCGACATTGAGGCTAACTCGCTGCTCGGCGACGCCCTCTGGCATCGTGTATGCCTTCGTGGCGCTCTGGGTGGTCACGTGGGCCCTGGCGCCGTCACCGACGCTCACCGCGATGTGGTGGCGGTCGTTTTGCAGCAGCCCTCCAGTGGGGTTGGCCAGGAACACGTGGGCCAGGTCGGGCGCGGCCTCGTCCGGATACAGCGCCTGCTGGACCAGCAGCGGCGGCCGGGTGCGGCAATGGGTCAGCCGGGTTTGGCCGGCTCTCTGCTCCAGAACCAGCTCGACTGAGCCGTTTTGCCCGGGTGAGCCGGCTTCAGCAGGTGGGTTCAGGGCCAACAGCATCGAGGATTCTGTCCAGCACCGCCTCCAGCCCCTCACCGGTGCGGCAGTTGGTAAACGCGTAGGGACGCTCGCCCCGGACGACGTTGAGGTCGCGACGCATCACGTCCAGGTCCGCGCCCACGTAGGGGGCGAGGTCGGTCTTGTTCACCACCAGCAGGTCGGTCTGGGTGATGCCCTGTCCGCGCTTGCGGGGGATCTTGTCGCCGGCCGCTACGTCGATCACGTAGATCTGGAAGTCCGCCAGCGCCGGGCTGAAGGTCAGGGTGAGGTTATCACCACCGCTTTCGATCAGGACGATATCCGAGTCGGGATATTCCTCGGTCAACTCCTCCGCCGCCAGCAGGTTGAGGCTGGGGTCCTCACGCACCGCCGCGTGGGGGCAGGCGCCGGTGGCGACGCCGCGGATGCGGCCGGTGTCGAAAACCCCCTCGAGGGTCCGAGTGACGTGGTCGGCGTCCTCCCTGGTGAAGATGTCGTTGGTGATGACCACCGGATGCCGGCCCCGTGCCAACAGCATGGGCACTAGCCGCTCAACCAGCGTGGTCTTCCCGGAGCCCACCGGCCCGCCGACGCCAATTCGGGGAACACTTCTCATGGTTTCTCTCCACTATTTGCGCGGTAACCCGGCACGTCCCGGCGCGTTTGCTCGGGTATCAGTTGCCCCGCAATCGTTGCAGTTCCTCTTCAAGCTCTCGCACTCTGGCTTCGGCCTGGAGGCGTGCTTCGCGCTCTTCAATGCGACCCTGGCGCTCGGCGAGGCGACCCTCCCGCTCGGTGTCAAAGGTGGCGATGTGCTCGCCGTTGTCGGGGTCATGCCAGCCCAGGGAACCGTCGGTCCAGCGGAGTTCCAGACCGAGGACGGCGCTGTGTCCTTTAAGGCTGCCGGACGGCAGCTCGATGATATCGATGGGTTCATATCTTCCGTCCACCAGCCGGTCGCCGGCCAGGCGGGAGCCGTGGTACTGCCCGGTTTCGTCAAAACGCCAGTATTCAGTGATACCGAGAGCCGCGTAGGCGGCGCGCTTTTCGCCGGTGTCGGCGCGGCCGGTGGAGCGGGAAGCGATTTCCAGCACGAAGTCGGGCGGCTTGCCCTGTTCGGATATCACGTACCCGTTGTGCTCCTCAAAAGCGGTCGGGTCGACGTTGAAGGCTACCAGAAGGTCGGGGTAGAGGACGCCGGTCATGTCGGCTCTTTCCGACATGGGCACGAGGGTGATGTATCGTTCGGTGGTTACGATGGTAGTCTCGGGCTCGCCGAGGTGGAGGGCCAGGTGATGGGCGTGCCCGGTGTCGGTCAACTGTTTGGCGGCGGTCATCTTCTCGTCCGGAGATTTGGGAGGGTCCGGGAGCCGGAAGGTGGGAGGAGATTTCGGCGTTTTGGCGGTGGTCATGCTGAAACTCTCCGTGGCGGGTCGGCAAAGCGGTGGGCTGTAGAGTAGATTATACCTGCGCCGCGTTTGACCATTGCGGTTGCGCCGTCAGCTGGCGAACATGCGCACTTCGTCGTGTTTGTGCAGCATGGACGCGATGTCGGTCTGCGGCGCGAAGGATGTCATCTCGCGCCAGTCGCGGTGCTGCAACGCCATCGTCGCGCTGATCACGGGTTCGTGCAGCGACCGCAGGATATGCTGCGCCTCCGAGTGAGTGATGGGCAGCAGCCGTTGCGCCGCGCCCAGCGCGCCCACGGCGAAGCTGTGGCAGAACATCAGCAGGGCGGTTTGGGCCTCGATGCCCGCCGCGCAGGACGCTACGCCCAACGCGACCGCCCCCGTACCTGGAGCCTCGCGGTCCATTACCAGCTGCCGAAACTCGCCGTGAACTGCGCATCCGATCGCTCCCGAGAGCAACGGCGCCGTTTCGTCCAGGATGCGCCGGCCGGCGTGGCAGGAGGCCATCCGCAGTTCGTCGGGTAGTTTCATCGCGTGCACGCGCCAGTCGATGTCAACCAGCGTCGTCAGGTTCGCGTCTTGCGCGGCGCGGTGGGTGCTCCGCAACGCGACCCCGTCGCACGGAAGGATCGACCAGATCAGCAAGTTGCGCAGGTACTCCTCCAGGTCGTCCGCGTTCCTGACCCAGCCTCGTGTCACCATTCCTTCCAGTCCCTGGGAGTGAGCGTAGGTACCGGACGGGAAGAACGAGTCGGCCAACTGCAAGGCGGCCAGAAAGCTGGCGCCGCCGTTTATGCTCGTTATAGTTTGCATCCGCTACACCAGGAAGTGCAGTTGTGCCAGGCTGAGCCGCTCTGCGGGCGGCACGGTGGCGATCTCGCCGTCCACGCGCACCGTGTAGGTGTCCGGGTCGACCTCGATCACCGGCATCCCGTCGTTGCGCACCATCTGCCGCTTGGTGATGGCGCGGCAATTGCGCACCGGCTCGACCCGCCGGGTCAGCCCCAGACCGCGGTGAACTCCCGCGTCGTAGGCCGCCTGGGAGACGAAGGTGAGCGACGTATTCGTCACCGCCTTGCCCATTGCGCCGAACATGGGTCGATAGAACGACGGCTCGGCGGTGGGTATGGAGCCGTTGGGGTCGCCCATGACCGCCCAGCAGATCATGCCGCCCTTGATGATCAGCTTGGGTTTCGCGCCGAAGCTGCCCAGCGGCCACAGCACGATGTCCGCCAGCTTGCCCGGTTCCAGCGAGCCCACCAGGTGAGAGATGCCGTGGGTGATGGCCGGGTTGATGGTCAGCTTGGCCAGGTAGCGCAGGACGCGGAAGTTGTCGTGGTCCGGCGAGTCCTCGGGCAGCTTGCCCTTGAACTGCCGCATCTTGTCCGCCGTCTGGAACAGCCGGGTGAAGTTCTCGCCCACCCGCCCCATGGCTTGCGAGTCCGACGCGTACATGCTGATGACCCCCAGGTCGTGCAGCACGTCCTCGGCGGCCATGGTCTCCGGCCGGATGCGGCTCTCGGCAAAGGCCACGTCCTCGGGAACCCGCGGGCTGAGGTGGTGGCACACCATCAGCATGTCCATGTGCTCGGTGAGGGTGTTGACGGTGTAGGGACGCGTGGGGTTGGTGGACGACGGCAGCACGTTCAACTCGGACGCAATGCGGATGATGTCCGGCGCGTGGCCACCGCCGGCGCCCTCGGTGTGGTAGGTGTGGATGGCCCGCCCACCGATGGCCGCGATGGCGTCCTCCACGAACCCGGCCTCGTTCAGCGTGTCCGTATGGATCGCCACCGGCACGTCGAACCGGTCGGCCACGGCCAGGCAGCAATCGATGGCCGCCGGCGTGGTGCCCCAGTCCTCGTGGAGCTTGAGGCCGCTGGCCCCGGCGGCGATCTGCTCCTCCAGGGGAGCCGGGTCGCTGGCGTTGCCTTTGCCCAGTAGGCCCCAGTTGACCGGCAGCGGCTCGGCGGCCTCCAGCATCCGCGCGATGTTCCACGGGCCCGGCGTGCAGGTGGTGGCGTTGGTGCCGTCGGCCGGCCCGGTGCCCCCGCCGATCATGGTGGTGATGCCGTTGGACAGCGCGTGGTACACCTGCTGCGGCGCGATCATGTGGATGTGCGCATCGACCCCGCCGGGCGTGGCGATCAGGTGCTCGCCGGCGATGACCTCGGTGCCCGGCCCCACCACCAGGTCGGGATGCACGCCGTCCATCACGCCGGGGTTGCCGGATTTGCCCACCGCCACGATGTGCCCGTGGCGCACCCCGATGTCGGCCTTGATGATGCCCAGAGCCGGGTCCATGATGATGGCGTTGGTGATGACCAGGTCCAGCGCGCCGTTGCGGTTGGTGACCTCCGAAGCCTGCCCCATGCCGTCCCGGGCCGACTTGCCGCCGCCGAACACCAGCTCGTCGCCGTGGGTGAGCAGGTCCCGCTCGATCTGGCAGATCAGGGACGTGTCGGCCAGCCGGAACCGGTCTCCCACGGTCGGGCCGTAGAGGTCCACGTACTGCCGACGGCTGATTCGGGCCATGTCGCTATGCCTCGCTGGTGTCCGGTTGGTTCGACGGTTGGTTGAGGAAACCCCGCTTGGAGATGGTTTCGAGGCCTTGGGCCCGCACCACCGGCGAGTCGAGGCTGCCGTCGGTCAGGCCGTTCAGTCCACGCACGCGGCGCACCCCGCCGATGGTCACCAGCGTCACCTCCTTGCGGTCGCCTGGCTCGAAACGCACGGCAGTCCCGGACGGCACGTCCAGGCGCATCCCGAAGGCGGCCTCCCGGTCGAACCGCAACGCTCGGTTCACCTCGAAGAAGTGGAAGTGCGATCCCACCTGTATCGCTCGGTCGCCCGTGTTCCAGACCGACAGCGTGCACGTGGGCCGGCCGGCGTTTATCTCAACCGGCTCGTCGGCGATGATGTAACGCTCGCTGGGATTGCTCATAACTGTTTTGCCCTGTTTATCCGGGGAACGTCAGAAGCAGGATTCACAGGATTATCGGATTATCAGGATTTTGGTATTCCCGATACCGCCGATTCAATCCTGATAATCCTCCAATCCGGCAAATCCTGCTTCTGACGATATCCAATAGCCGCGTATGCCCAATGCTCTACACAATGGGGTCGTGCACCGACACCAGCTTGGTGCCGTCGGGGAACGTCGCCTCAACCTGCACCATGTCCACCAGTTCCGGCACCCCTTCCATCACGTCCTCCCGGCGCAGGACCTGGCGGCCCAGTTCCATGACCTCGGCGACGGTCCGGCCGTCCCGCGCGCCCTCCAGGATCGACTCCGTGATCAGCGCCACCGACTCGGGCACGTTGAGCTTCAGGCCGCGACCCTGCCGCTTGCGCGCCAAGTCGGCGGCGACGTAGATCAGCAGCTTTTCCGATTCCCGTGGAGTGAGCATCATGGTGGGTTGCCTCGTGCTTACAGCGTGGAGAGGTAGCGGGAGACTTCGTAGTCGGTGACCTCCGAGCGGTACTCGTCCCACTCCAGCTTCTTGTTCTCAATCAGGCTGTTGAACACGTGGTCGCCCAGCGCCTCGTAGAGCAGCTCGCTGGTCTCGGCCAGGTTGATCGCCTCGCCCAGGCTGGACGGCAGCGTGCGGATGCCCAGCGACTGGCGACGCTGGGGTGACATCTCCTGCACGTTGCCCACCACCGGGGCCGGCACCTGGTACTGCTCCTCGATGCCCTTGAGCCCGGCGGCCAGCATCGCGCTGAAGGCCAGGTAGGGGTTGCATGATGGGTCCGGCGCCCGGTACTCGATGCGGATGGACGTTTCCTCACCACGCTCGTAGCTGGGCACGCGGATAAGGTCGGAGCGGTTGACGTGGGTCCACGAGACGTACACCGGCGCTTCGTATCCGGGAATGAGCCGCTTGTAGGAGTTGACCCATTGGTTGGTTACCAGCGTTATCTCCGGCGCGTGGGCGATCAGCCCGGCGATGAACTGCTTGCCCAGCATCGACAGGTACTGCTCGTCGTCAGCGTCGTAGAACCGGTTGTCCTCCCCGGCGAAGAGGGACTGGTGCAGGTGCAGGCCGGACCCGTTGATGCGGGAAATCGGCTTGGGCATGAAGGTGGCGTACACGTTCTGCAGCTGGGCCAGTTCTTTGATGACCAGCTTGGCCGTCATCAGGTTGTCGGCCATGGTGAGGGCGTCGGTGTACTCCAGGTCAATCTCGTGCTGGCTGGGCGCACCCTCGTGGTGGGAGTACTTCACCGGGATGCCCATCTCGGCGAGGTTGAGCACGGTGTCCCGGCGCAGGTCGGAGGCGGGATAGCTGGAAAGCTGGTCGAAGTAGCCGTCGTGGTCCAGCAATTCCGGCGCGCCGGCGCTCTTCAAGTAGAAGAACTCCAGCTCCGCGCCCACGTTGTAGGTGAAGCCCAGCTCCGCCGCCTTGTCCAGGTTGCGCCGGAGGACGTGGCGCGGGTCGCCGGAGAAGGTCTGCCCGCGCGGCTGGCGGATGTCGCAGAACATCCGGGCCACGGCGTTCTGGCGCGGACGCCACGGCAGCAGCGTGAAGGTGGATGGGTCCGGGTAGGCCCGCATATCGCTTTCGTGGTGGCGAGCGAACCCGTCGATGGCCGAGCCGTCGAAACCCACGCCACGCTCCAGCGCGTCCTCCAGGTCGTCGGCCGTCACCGCAAATCCCTTCAGCTTGCCCAGGATGTCGGCGAACCACAGGCGGATGAACTTGACGTCGTTGTCCCGCGCGGTACGCAGTACGAAGTCCCGGGCGGCGGCTGTCTCAGTTGTCATGGCTATTCCTCACGTTCGGGTTTTATGCCGGAACCTACACCGCCACGTACTCCCGGACCAGGTTGTGGTCCAGGTCCCGGGCAGCGCCCTCCAGCACTATGGCTCCCTTTTCCATCACGTAGCAGTAGTCGGCGATGCCCAGGGCAAAGTCCAAAAACTGCTCGACCAGCAATATCGTCGTCTCGTTCTGCTCCCGCAGCCGGTGCAGCAGTTCTTCGATCTCCTGGACTATGGACGGCTGTATGCCCTCGGTAGGCTCGTCCAGCAGCAGCAGCGACGGCTGACGCACCAGGGCGCGGGCCAGGGCCAGTTGTTGCTGCTGCCCGCCGCTGAGCGTGCCGGCGACCTTCTTCGCATAGGTTTTCAAGGCGGGGAACAGGCCGTACATCCTCTCGACGGCTTCGGCGCGCCCTTGCTTGCCGGCGAACGCTTCCAGACCCATCTGCAGGTTCTCGTGCACCGTCAGGTACGGGAAGATGTGCCGACCTTGGGGCACGTAGCCGAACCCGGCCTTGGCCCGCTTGTGCGGAGCCCATCGGGTCATGTCCGACTGCCCGAACCGGATCTGGCCGGCCCTAGGGTTCAGCAGCCCCATGATCGCCTTGAGCAGCGTGGTCTTGCCCACGCCGTTGCGCCCCATGAGGCATACCACCTGCCCTTCCGGCACGTCCAATGCCACGTCGGTCAGCACCAGGCTCTGCCCGTAGCCCACGGAAAGGCCCTTGATGGTCAGGAACGGATCGGGTTGGCGGAACATGGCCCTGACTCTCAGTCCGCGGCGACCGGCGCGGCGTGTTCCGCCTCGCGCCGCCCGTTGAGCCGGCCGGCCTGTGGCCGCTGCGACCGGCTGTTGCCCAGGTACGCCCGGATAACCTCCGGGTCCTGCTGCACGTCTTCCATCGTGCCCTCGCTGAGCACCTTGCCCAAGTGCAGCACGGTGACCGTCTGGGCGAACTGCCGCACGAAGTCCATGTCGTGTTCCACCACCAGCACCGACCGCTCGCCGCCGATGGACTGGAGCAACTCCCCGGTGCGGTCGCGCTCGCGGCGGGTCATGCCGGCCACCGGCTCGTCCAGCAGCAGCAGCTTCGGTTCCTGCACCAGCAGCATCCCGATCTCCAGCCATTGCTTCTCACCGTGGGACAGGCCGCCGGCGACGTCCTGCGCCCGGTGCTGGAGGCCAACTTCCTCCAGCGTGCTCATGATCCGGTCGCTCTCACCCCGCCGCGGCTTGCCCAACAATCGCGTGATTCTGCTGCGGAACCCCAGGGTCACTTCGAGGTTCTGGTAGACGGTCAGGCTGGCGAATATCGAGGGCGTCTGGAACTTGCGGCCCACTCCCAGCCGCACCAGTTGGTACTCCTGCCGCCGGCTCAAATCCGTCGTGCCGTCGAAGATGATGCGCCCCTTGCTGGGTTTGGACTTGCCCGTGATCACGTCGATCAGCGTCGTCTTGCCCGCGCCGTTGGGGCCGATGAGGAACCGCATCTCTCCGTAGCCGATGGCGAAGTTCAGCTCGTCCAGCACGGTGAAGCCGTCGAAGCTCACCGTCAGGTTCTCCACGGAGAGGATGGGCTGGCTCAGGTCCGGCGTCGGGCGCGAGCCGTTGCGCGAGGCTGGGTTGTTCAGATTGCCAATCATCGTGTCGCTCCAGGAACCAGGCGGCTGATTGCCCCGCGAATTTGCTCGCGTGACAGCCACCACGGACGTTGCCAGCCTTCGCCGCGCAGCAGCCCCATGATGCCCGAAGGGAACAGCAGCACCGCCCCGATGAACAGCAGGCCCAGGAAGTATTGCCACACCGCCGGGAACGACTCGCTCAGGCCGCTCTTGGCCCCGTTGACCACCACCGCGCCGATTACTGCCCCGAGGAGCACGCCGCGTCCGCCCACGGCCACCCAGATGGCAATCTCAATGGACGGCACGATCCCCATCATCGTGGGCGAGATAATGCCCACCTGCGGCGTGAACAGCGCGCCGGCCACGCCGGCGATGCCGGCCGACAGCGAGAACACCAGCGTCTTCAGCACCGCCGGGTCGTAGCCGGAGAACCGCACCCGGTTCTCATCGTCGCGCATGGCCACCAGCAGCCGGCCCAGCCGGGATGAGATCAGCCACCAGCACAGCAGGTAGGCGACGGTCAGCGCGGCCACGCTGGCGTAGTACAAGGTCAGCTGCATCGACGGCGCGTTCAGCGCGTAGCCGAATATGGTCGTGTAGTTGGTGATCCCGTTGGTGCCGCCGGTGTACGCCTGCTGCCCGATGAATAGGATGCTGACGATCAGCGCCAGCGCCTGGGTGATCAGCGCGAAGTACACGCCGGTGATGCGGCTGCGGAACACCAGGTACCCCAGCGCGCCGGCCAGTACCGCCGGCACGACGAAGGTCATGGGTATGGCGAACCAGGCGTACTTGAACGGCGCCCAGAAGAAGGGCAACTCCGTCAAACCGCTCCAGAACATGAAGTCGGGCAGCTTGCCGCCGGCCGATTCCAGCTTCAGGTACATGGCCATGGCGTATCCGCCCAGCCCGAAGAACACGCCGTGACCCAGGCTGAGCATCCCGGCGTAACCCCAGATCAGGTTCAGGGAGATCGCCAGCATGGCAAAGGTCAGGAACTTGCCCAGCAGCGCAATCCGAAAGTCGGACAGCACCGCCGGGGCCGCCAGCAGCACCGCCAGCATGATTGCCGGCGCGATCCACGAGCCGATGCGGTCGTGCACCCGGACCGGGGCGGAGGCGTTGCGCACCACGGTGATGATGGATGACATGGTCGTCATGGCCGGCTACCGTCCCTTGGCCCGCATCAGGCCGGCGGGACGCCACTGCAGGAACAGGATCACCATGGCGAACACCAGCACCTTGCCCACCACCGCGGTGGTGCCGAACTCCAGCATCGTGTTCAGCATCCCGATAATCAGCGCCGCCAGGATGGTGCCGGGGACCTGTCCCAGCCCGCCCAGGATCACGACGATGAAGGCGTCCACCACGTAGAAGGTGCCCAGCGACGGCCCGATGGGGCCGATCAGCGTCAGCGCGCACCCGGCGATGCCGGCCAGTCCTGAACCCAGCGCGAAGGTGAAGCTGTCCACCCGCCGGGTCGATACCCCCAGGCTGGCCGCCATTTCCCGGTTCTGCATCACGCCGCGCATCCGGCGCCCCTCGCTGGAACGGTACATGTACCAGTAGAGCCCGCCGATGCACGCGGTGACCAGCGCCAGTATGAATACCCGCTTTATGGGCAGAACCAGGTCGCTCGTGACCGTGAGCGCGCTGCCCAGCCACGGCGGGGCCACCACCTGCACGTTGGGCGCGCCGAATATCGACCGCGCCAGCTGCTGCAAAAACAGGCCGACGCCCCACGTCGCCAGCAGCGTGTCCAGGGGGCGGCGGTACAGGAAACGGATCAGCGCGTTCTCCACCACGTACCCCGCCGCCCCGGCAACCACGAAGGACACGGGAATGGCGATCAGGAACGTGACCCCCGATTGCGGGTCGCCGGTGAAGCTGAGCGCCGCCTGCTGCAGCGCGTAAGTGGTGTACGCGCCGATCATGATGAACTCGCCGTGGGCCAGGTTGATGACGTTCATCAACCCGAAGGACAGCGCGAGACCCAGCGCGATCAGCAGCAGGATTGAGCTCAGGCTGAGCCCGTTGAACAGTTGTAGAGCCCAAACTTCCATTTCGTGGCCATAAAGGAGTTTGAGGAGGCGGAGGCGCGGACGTTATCCGCGCCTATGGGTTGTTGTCAGAAGCAGGATTTTCAGGATTTCGGGATTGACTGGATTGCGGTCATCCGGTGGAGGAGAACAGCCAATCCTGTCAATCCTTCAATCCGGCAAATCCTGCTTCTGACGGTTGATGCTACTGGGCCAGCTCCCGCAGGCCGGCGGCCCACTCGTAGCTGTCTAGGTAGGGGTCCGGAACCACCGGCGAACCGGAGTTCCAGATCTCGTCGATCTGTCCGTCGTCGCGCACCGTGCCGATGCGGACGGTCTTGGACACGTGCTGGTTCTCGTTGTGGATGGTCACCATCCCGCCCGGCGCGGCGAACTGGATGCCCTTGGCGGCTTCCTTGACCGCGGCCACGTCGGTGGACCCGGCCTTCTCAACGGCGGCCTTCCACAGGTACACGCCGAAGTAACCCGCTTCGATGGGGTCGTCAGTGACGCGGTTCTCGCCGTACTTGGACTTGAACGCGCTGACGAACTTCACATTCTCGGGCGTGTCGGTGGTCTGGAAGTAGTTCCACGCTACCAGGTGGCCGGCGATGTTCTCCGCGCCGATGCCGGTGATCTCTTCTTCAGCGACGCTGACCGAAATCGTGGGCAGTTCCTCGGCCGTGATGCCGGCGTCCTTGAGCTGCTTGAAGAAGGCAACGTTGGAGTCGCCGTTCAGCGTGTTGAACACCACGTCCGGGTCGGCGGCCTTGATCTTGGTGATCACGGTGCTGTACTCGGTGTGACCCAGGGGGGTGTATTCCTCGCCCACGGCCTCGATGCCGACGGCGGCCAGCTGCTTGTTGATGATGAGGTTCGACGTGCGGGGGAACACGTAGTCGGAGCCCAGCAGGTAGAACTTGGTCTTGCCCTCTTGCAGCAGGTACTCGATGGCCGGCACGATCTGCTGGTTGGTGGTCGCGCCCGTGTAGAAGATGTTGGGCGACGTCTCCAGTCCCTCGTACTGCACCGGGTAGAACAGCAGCCCGTTGTTGGCCTCGAAGACCGGCAGCATTGCCTTTCGGCTGGCGCTGGTCCATCCGCCGAAGACCACGGAAACCTCGTCCTCCTGGAGCAACTTGCGAGCCTTCTCAGCGAAGGTCGGCCAGTCGGACGCGCCGTCCTCGATAACGACCTCGATCTGCTTGCCCATCACGCCGCCACTGGCGTTGATCTCCTCAATCGCCAGCAGTTCGGCGTCGTGCACCGCGGTCTCGCTGATCGACATCGTGCCGGACAGGGAGTGCAGGATGCCCACCTTGATGGTGTCGGACTCAGCGGCGGTGGGCGGGCTGGCCGGCTGGGAGGCTGCGCTGGCCGCGGGAGCGGCGGTGGCGGCCGGCGCCGGGGGCGGCTCGGAACCGCAGGCGGCCAGCATCAGGGGCATGATAACGGCGGCCGCGCCAATGAGCGCGAACCGCATCAGTACAGGCAGTTTTGCTAAACCGGTTAGAGACATCGTGAGTGTTTCCTCCTCTGGAGTGTTTCGCCAACGGCAGGTCGCCGGTGTCGATACCAAATACGCTAGTCCCACGGTGTTACCGGCAAATTGCAACTCTATGATCGCGAAGTTGCGTCGGCGTAAACGACGGGTTACACCGCCCGATGGCGGGAAACGACGCCATACATACAAACACGGGCAGGCTCGAAAAGAACCTGCCCGCTTTGCCGCGCGCGTGATCTGCGGCGACCCCCCGATGTGACCCGGCTCAGGTGATGGCCGGCGGAATGTTGATGGGGAAGGGCACGTTGGGGTAGCGCTCCAGCAGCCGGCGCCAGGACACGTGTCCCACCGCTTCCGCCCGGCGCACGATGTCCTCCTCGTCGATGGTCCGCGCCCTGCCGTCGCGCATGACCCATTGGCCGTCGACCATCACCGACGTGATGTCAGCCGGCTGCCCATTGTGCACGAAGGCGGATACGGGGCGCAGGCTGGGCACCAGGTGGGGCCGCATCAGGTCCGCCACGAACAGGTCGGCCTTCTTGCCGACCTCCAGGCTGCCGGTGATGTCCTGCATCCCCAGGGCTTTGGCTCCCCCGATGGTGGCCCACTCCAGCACGTCCTCGGGCTGGGGCCAGACCTCGTCGTTGCGGCGCACCCGCTCCAGGAACAGTCCCGCGCGCATCACCTCCACCATGTCCTCGGCCATGTTGTCCGTGCCCATGCCGATGACGCATCCCGCCGCCTGCAACTCCCGCACCGGCGCAGCAGCCCCCCGGCGCGCGGCGATGGCGGCGTTGTTGGTCACTTTGACGCCGGTCTGCCCCAGCAGCGCGATCTCCGCCGGATTGACGTACCGGCAGTGCGCGGCCAGCAGGTCCGGTCCCAGGAAGCCGCTGGCGAAAAGGTAATGGGTCGGCGGCGCGCCCCTGACCCGCATGACCGCCTCGATCTCCTCGCGGCTCTGGGACAGGTGGATGGTGTAACCGACGCCAAGGCGCTCCGCCATCTCCCGCGTGCGGCGCAGCAGGTCCGGCGAGCACGTCTCCGGCGCATGGGGCGCCAGGAAGCAGTTGACCCGCCCGTTTTCGCGGCCGTGCCAGGCCTCCACCAGGTCGGCGCTGCGTTGCAGGCCGGCGTCGGCACGCGCTTCGTCGAATTCGTACACGCCGTCCCGCGCTCGCGCCTCGTCCACGTCGTTGATGTTCTCCGACAGGATGAGCCGCAGCCCCGTCGCCGCCAGGTCGGCTGCGTAGCCGGCCACGTTGGACGAGATTTCCAGCAGGCAGGTGACGCCGCTGCGGATGGACTCCAGGGCGCCCAGCAGGGCCAGTATCCGGCGCTCCTCGTCGGTCAGCAGTCCCCGCGCCGACACCGGGAAGGTCAGCCGGGTCGGGAACCCGAAGTCCTCCAGTATCCCCCGGTCTCCCGTGGCCAGCAGGTGGGTGTGGCAGTTGACCAACCCGGGAAACACCGCCTTGCCCCGCCCGTCCACCACCTCGGCATCGGGGTGCGCCGGCCACACGTCATCCGTCGGCCCGATGGCGGCGATCCGGTCCTCCGCAATGGCGATGGCGGCATCGTGCAGAACTTCCCGGCCGGCGTTGCCGGTCACGATGGTTGCGTTGGCGATGACGGTGGTCATACCGAGGTCGCGTCGGGCGGCGCCGGTCCCCGCTCCAGCAACTCCAGCCAGTTCCCGTCCGGGTCCTCCATGTAGCACCCCTTGCTGGCCGCCGGATACACCGGGTTGGGCCGGGTCGCCGGCGGGCTGACGAACCGCACGCCCCTGGCGCTGAGGTCGGCGTAGGAGGCGTCCAGATCGTCGACGATGATGCCCAGGTGGCTCGCGCCCACCTGGTGCCGCTGCGGCAGCGCGACGGTGTCGCCCGGCGGGTTCAGGTACTGGATCAGCTCTACCGAGTGACGCTGGTCGCCCACGCCCAGGTACACAATGTGCAGCCGCGCGTCGGGATACCCCACCACCTCCGAGATGAAGTCGCCCTCAAGTACCTGGTCGCGCTCGATGCTCAGGCCCAGCAGGTCGCGGTAGAACGCCAGGGAGCGCTCCATGTCGCTGACCACAAACCCGGTGTGGTTCATCCATTGGACTTCCATTGCTGTGAACCTCCCCGTGTAATCAGAAGCAGGATTTACCAGATTGATGGATTGGCAGGATTAGTTTGGTTGATGTGACAGCCGGCCGCATCCTGAAAATCCTCAAATCCGGGAAATCCTGCTTCTGACATTCCCGCGCTCGGAAGCGAAAGTCCGGAGACTACCGCCCTTCCTTGATGTAGTCCGACACCCTCTCGCCGATCATGATGGTCGTTGCGTTGGTGTTGGCCCGGATGCAGTCCGGCATGATCGATGCGTCGGCCACGCGCAGGCCATCGATGCCCTTCACCTTCAGGCGCTGGTCCACCACCGCCAGGGGATCCGAGTCCGGCCCCATCTTGCACGTGCCCGAGATATGGTGCGACGTGCCGGAGTTCTTGCGCAGCCAGTCGTCCAGCAGCTCGTCGGACGCCAGCTCCTCGTCGGTGGGCATGATCCGTTCCTCGATCAGGTCGGAGAACGGCGGCCGCTCCGCCATCCGGACGCCCAAGCGTATCGCCTCCCGCATCCGGCGCAGGTCCTCCGGTTCCTGGTAGTAGTTGTAGTTCAGGAATGGCTGGACGTGCGGGTCGGTGGACTGCAGGGTCAGCTCGCCCTGGCCCAGCGCCAGTTGCAGGCTCGCGCCCATGCCCAGGTAATTGAGGTCCTCGTCGATGGCGACGTGGGCCGGCCGGTGCTCGCTGGTCATCAGGTTGGGGCTCAGCTGCATGTCGTTGCGCAGGTCGGAGCCCTCCACCGTGTAGCGCAGCCCCACCTGGATCACCGGCGCCTGCACGTCGGGCTTCTCGCCCTTGCCCCGGTACAGCACCGACGCCGCCGGATGGTCGCGCAGGTTCTTGCCGACGCCCGGCGAGTCGTGCACCACCGGGATGCCCATGCTGCGCAGGTGCTCCGCCGGACCCACGCCCGACAGCATCAGCAGCTGCGGTGACGCCACGGCCCCGCTGCTCACGATGATCTCGCCGCCCTCCACCGTGAAGACCTCGCCCCCGCTCTCGGCCTCGATGCCCACGGCGCGTGGTGAGCCTGTCGAATCAGCGTCGAAGATGATACGCCGCGCCGTCACGCCGCCCCGGATGGTGAGGTTCAGCCGGTGCCGCGCGATGTCCAGGTAGTTGATGGCCATGCTCATGCGCACGCCGTCGATGGTGTTGCGGGCCCGGGGCGAGACGCCGGTGGACTCGGGATGGTTCTGGTCCTCGTCCTGGGGGAAGCCCTCGTCCAGGCAGGCCCGCTCGAAGGCCACGGCGTGGGGCAGCCACTCGTTGCGGGGCGCGCGGCGCACCGGCACGGGCCCATCGGATCCGTGGAAGTCGTCACCGCCGAAGTCCAGGTCGGTCTCCAGCTTGTTGAAGTAGGGCAGGCACCGGGTAAAGCTCCACTCGTCGTTGCCCCACTCGGCCCAGCGGTCGTAGTCCTCGGGAATGCCCCGGAACAGCACCTGACCGTTCACCGCGCTGGAGCCGCCGGTGGCCTTGCCCCTCGGGATCGTCAGGTTGTCCTGTTCCTCGGTGATCTTGGCGGTGTAGCCCCAGTTGTGCGGCCCGTAGGCGGAAAGCCAGACGTTGTTGCCCAGCTTCAGGTCGTCGGGCAGAGTCTCAAAGACCGGATAGTCCGGCCCCGCCTCCAGCAGCAGAACGGAACGGTCGGGGTCCTCCGACAGCCGGCTGGCAATGGTGCATCCGGCGGAACCCCCGCCCACCACGATATAGTCGTACTTCATCCTGTGGCCTCCTGCGGTAAATATGCGTTGCTTGCAGTTACTTGTTGATTGGCATGTGTCGTGATTGAAGCGCAAACCGGCCGGCCGCTCCAGTCATGTGACCGGTGGATGGCCGGGCCGTGGCCGCAAATCGCCCGTAGCCTATCACCTTGCGCGGATTGTGTCCCGTGTGGGTCATGGGCGTACGACCCGTGCTTGCACCAGTCACCGCACAGGGGCGCGGAATGGACTCATGTGCCATGAACATCATCGGCAGTCTCGTTGGCGGTCGGACATGGGCTGAACAATCCGCCTTTGACCGGGGATCGGGTTATGCCTCAATGGGCAGGATTGCCAAAATATCATCGTGGGGAGTATGTTGTAACTTGACCTGATTAGTGAGACTGGTGGAGATGTCTGCCGCACACGCGCTACAAGATGCCGCTGGCTGGCGTCGTCGCTTGGATCGCCCGGCTTATCGAGTCCAAGATGCTGCCAGGTACGCCGGCATTCCTACACGAACAGTGGGATATTGGCATCGGAGTGGTCTGAATCGTCCGGCGGTGCTGCCAGGCCGTGAGGCTGGCCATCCGTTGTCTTACTACGAGATCGTCGAAGTCGCGTTCGTAGCTACGTTTCGGAAATTGGGCCTTTCCCTGCAAAAAATTCGTAAAGCCCGCGCCTTTGCGGCTCACGCGCTGAACTCTGAGTATCCGTTTGCCCAGTACGCATGGAAAACCGAGGGCTTTCACCTGATGCTCGAAATGCGCGAGTTAGAGGTAGATGCGGAGGTTGGCAAGCTGGTGGCCGCAGACCTTGATGGGCAAGTGGGCTGGGAGGGAGTAGTCGCGGAACGGTTTGAACAGTTCGATTATCAGCATGGTATCGCCCTAGTTTGGCACCTCGTAAACAGGAACATCCCTGTTTCGATCGATCCTCGGGTCTCGTTTGGTGCCCCTGCTGTCCATGGTGTCCCCACTTGGATATTGAAGGGTCGTTGGGACGCGGGGGAAACCGTTCACAACATTCAAGACGACTATGGCTTGACTGGGGACGACGTGCTTCACGGGTTGAGGTTTGAAGGGGTTCGCGACGATGAGTTGGTGGCAGCGAGTTGAATGAGTGCCGCCGGTCTTATCCAACCCTCTGACAGTGATGATCCGGTATTCTTCTTCGATAGGGATGTCGGTATTTTTCTCCCCCGACGGTTGCGAGACTTGGGTCTGCCCACGCGCGTGGAGATCCATCAAGAACACTTTGCCCAAGCAGCGGAAGATGATCTCTGGATGGCTGAAGTAGGCAGTCGGGGATGGATTGTAATTGGACACGACCGTCATCACCATACACGTCCGTTAGAGAGGCAGGCTATCCAGGATCACGGCATAGGCTGCTTTTACTTATGGGGCGGTGACCAGCCCGGACACGAAAAAATGCGGTGCTTTCTGAGCGCCTACGACAGGATGGTTGAAGCGGTCCGCACTACGCCGCGCCCTTTCGTATATCGGGTTCTGAGAAACGGCGGTCTCAGGCAAGTGGACCTGGAAGATTAGGCTCCCGCGAAGTCACGGAAAATGGTGGAGGCTACGGGATTCGAACCCGTGACCCCCTGCTTGCAAAGCAGGTGCTCTCCCACTGAGCTAAGCCCCCACGCCGAGTCCTTATGGACCCATGGCGGCCGCGTCGACCGCCCTTTCATACTACCACCCAGCCGCGATATCCGGCCACGCGCCGCTACAGGTCTATGATCAGCACCCACATCGGCTCACTCCCGATGTCGTAGACCTCCAGCGGCTCCAGTTCCCCGCTGTCCTGGTTGACCCGGTAGGACGCCAGCCGGCCCGTCTCCAGGCCCGAGGAGTACAGGTAGTTGCCCGTGGTGTCCAGGCTGAAGGCGCGCGGCACCGCCTCCGTCGCCACCCGCCCGATGGCGGTCAGGCTGCCATCGTCCGCGTCCACCGCGAAGCTGGCCACGCTGTTGTGCCCCCGGTTGGGCGCGTACAGGAACCGACCCGACGGCGTGATCTGGATCTGCGAGCAGGTGTTGCGCTCGGTGAAATCCTCCGGCAGCGTCGGCACCGTCTGGAACGGGCTGAGCGTGCCCGTGTCCGCGTCGAACCGGTACGCCGTGACGCTGCAACCCTGCTCGTTGGACGAGTACACCACGTCCAGGTCGGGGTTGAAGCAGACGTGCCTCGGCCCCTCCGGCGACGTCGGGTTCGCCCGGTCCGGCGTGTTGGGCGTCAGCCGGCCCGTTGACTCGTCGAACCGGAACTGGAAGATGGCGTTGGGTCCGGTCTGCGACCCCTCGGCGATGTGCGGCACGAAGGCGTAGCGGTTGGAGGCGTCGGTCTGGATGTAGTGCGCGCCGATGCCGGTCTCCCGCCACTCGATGGGCGTCGGGTCCAGTCGGCCGTTGTCGAAGCCGTGCACGCCCACCCGCGCCTGGTAGTAGTAGGCCGACAGCAGGTAATTACCGGTGCGGTCCGCCGAGATATGCACCGGATTGCCCCCCAGATTGATGTCGTTGATCCGCGCCAGGTCGCCGCTGCCGCCGTCGATGCTGAACGACGTCAGCCCGTACTCTCCGGCCCGACGCCGTCCCACGAACAGGTAGCGTTTCTCCGGATCCGTCGCCATCGGCGCCGGCATCCCCGCCAGCGGAAACTCGGTTCGGTTGGAGAGCCCGCCCGTGGACTGATCCAGGTCATACCGGGCGATGACGTCGTCCCCTTGCAGCGATACGTACAGATAGGTAGCCATGTCTACACCTCCGTTATTCCCGCGTGTGCTCGCTTGTGTAAATCGTCAGAAGCAGGATTTACGGGATTTCATGATTTGACATGATTGGAAGATCTTCAGCACATAACGGCTCCAATCCTGATAATCCGCAAATCTTGAAAATCCTGCTTCTGACATCCCTCGCCCCAACCTGGATACGCACCAACTCCGCTATTCCATCACCCGCGCGTCCGGCAGCCCCAGCAGGAACTGACCGTGGTTCTCGTAGGCCGTGTCGCTCACCATCTGGTGTTGGGCCGCCGCGTTGATGTCCCGCAGGCACTGTTGCAGGATGTTGGGCGTGAACAGCGCCTCGCCGCCGCCGTAGCGGAAGGCATGGGCCGTCACGTCCGCGGCTACGTCGGTGGTGTAGGTGGCGCAGCTCCGCATCTGCGCTTGCAAGGGCGGCGGCGGAGTCCGGCGCGCGCACACCGACCGCCACGCCTCTTCCAGGATCTCCACGTTGAGCGACCGCGCCGCCCGCAGCCGCAGGTCGCACTCGCCCAGCGCCCGTTGGAACGCCGGACGGTTCGCCACCAGGTTCACCGAGTTGTAACCCCGTGTCTTGGACGCCGCGGCTTCAGTCACCGCGTCCAGCGCCCGCCGCGCCACCCCCAGCGCGAAGGCCGAGTGTTCGTTGGTCACAAAGGCCGGCCGGCCCAGCCGGTACAGCGGGCCGCCCCGGAGCGGTTCCGTCAGCGTCGAGTCCCACGCGAACCCGTCGGGCACGAACAGGTCTTCCACCGAGAAGTCGCAGCTTCCCGTGCCGCGCAGGCCCATCACGTGCCAGTTGTCGTGCACCTTGACCTTGTGCCGAGGCATCGCCATCCGAACCTGCCGCGGATAGCCCTCGAGGTCGCCAACCACACGCGCGCCAGCCGAGACCCACTCGGCGTGCATGATCCCGCTGCCAAACCTCCAGTGCCCGTTGACCCGGTATCCCCCTTCCACCGGTGTCGCGGTTGCGGAAGGCGCGGCCGCACCCGCCGTTTTGGGAGGCTGCCCGCCCACGAATATTTCCTCGATTGATTCGTCAGGCAGAAATGCGGCCAGACTGCCCACGCTGGCCGCCCCGATCATCAGGCACCAGCCTGAGGCCGGATCGATGCGGCTCACCGCTTCCAGCACGTCCAGCTGTGTCACCAGGTCAGCCTCCGCGCCGCCCAGCGCGTGGGGCATCTTCAGCCGCAGCAGTCCCGACTCGTACAGCGCGTCCACCGACGCCGGCGCCAGTGTCCCGATGCGCTCCGACTCCTCGGCCCCCGCCTCCAGCGTGGCCCGCACGCTCTCCACCGCATCCATCAGGACGCGACGCTTTTCCGCTCGTTCATAGGGAAATCCAGTCATGATGTATCGCTCATGGTAAGTGTCATTGCGAGCGAAGCGCGGCAATCTCGTTGGCGTAGGTGAGTCCTCTGGGGCAGACGTTGCTGCTACGGCATCGAGATTGCCACGGCGCAAGCGCCTCGCAATGACAGGTCGATGCCCCGATCCTACTCATCCACCTTGGGAAACACGTCCTGCACCAGCGCGTCCATGGTGTCCAACAGTTGTTGCAGGTTGCCGCAGTCGTGGCAGTTGATCTGGAACTCGTCCAGGCCGGACTCCTGCCGGTATCGGTTGATGTCCGACACGATCTGATCGGTGGTGCCGTAGCCCGTCGGCCGGTCGCTGTCCGAGACGGAGTGACCCGAGATGCTGCTGATGTTAACCCGGAAGCTCATCCGCACC
The DNA here is from genome assembly GCA_022827095.1 of Dehalococcoidia bacterium. Lineage (GTDB taxonomy): Bacteria > Chloroflexota > Dehalococcoidia > Lucifugimonadales > UBA3495 > Bin87. The sequence continues at coordinate 194,659 of JAJDTP010000004.1, read as the reverse complement.
CGCGGCGGCTCGTCCCGTCCAATCTCGGCGGATACGTCGTTCAGGTACTGCCAGTTGCTTACCAGAGTGGGCAGCGGCGTGGGCGTCGGCTGCCACACCTCCGCGAACCGGGCGGCCCGCCGCAGCGAGGCGTGGCTGGAGCCGCCGATCCAGATGGGCGGGTGCGGCTGCTGCACCGGCTTGGGGCTGGTGTACAGCCCGTCAAAGGAGAAGAACCGCCCGCTGAACGACACTGGGTCTGGTTCCCAGCATGCCTTCCACAGCCTCAGGTACTCGTTGGTGCGCGCCCCCCGCTCCCGGTGCGGCAGGTCCAGCGCGGCGTACTCGGTCTCGTTCCAGCCGGAGCCCACGCCCACGATGGCCCGCCCGTCGGACATCTGGTCCAGCGTGGCAACCATCTTGGCCGTCACCACCGGGTTGCGGTACGGCATGATCAGCACCGACGTCCCCAATTTGATCGTCGACGTGCGCGACGCCACGTAGGCCAGCGACATCAGCGGGTCGTACACCTGTCGCCACGGCTCGCTCCGCGCTCCGTCGTCCACGATCACGTGGTCGTTCACAAACACCGCGTCAAACCCCAGTTCCTCCGCCTTGACCGCCGTGTCCAGGATGCCCTGCGCCGACGCCTCAAAACCCAGGTAGTCCGCGTTGGGCAACCGGAAAGAGTACTTGACCATTCGTTACCGCCTTGTCCTGGTGATCCTGTGTAAGCGTCATCATATTGGCAACACCAAGTTGAAACAAGGGTGAGCATCCGGGATAATCACGCTACGAAACCGCGCTACATGGAGGCTCCCGATGTCAAAGTTCCGTATCGTGCCCCACGGCCGGCTGCAGGAATGGGTCGCCGAGGCCCAGGGCTACTTCGCCGACGAGGGCCTCGACTACGAGTTCGTCGCGTCGAACCGGCCCAGCGAACCCCTCAACCCCTCGGTCGACTCTGCCGAGGAAGCGCCCATGGAGATCAAACGCGGCGCCTTCGAGTCCATGGAGGCTGGCCGCGCCTGCGAGATCAGCTCCGCCTGCCACTGGGCGGTGGGCATGGCCGCCAGCGCCGCCCACGGCCGCATGTGGGGCCACGCCTACTCCGTCACTCCCAGCGGCATCTGGGTCGCCCCCGAATCGCCGTTGCAGACGCCGGAGGACCTGGCCGGCGTGGAGGTCGCCGTGGGCTGGCATTCGGGCAGCCACTTCTCCGCCCTGCAAGCGTTGGAGAGCATCCTGCCCCGTGACCAGATCAAGCTCCAGTTTGTGGGCGGCCCCCTGGACCGGCTGCAACTGGCGCTGGATCGCCGCGTGCCGGCCGCCAACGTCTTCGGCGCCCCCGGCTACGTCCTGGAGCAGCAGGGCTTCCGCAAGCTGGTCGACACCAGCTTCATGATCGGGTTCCTCATCAACGGCGACGCCACCGATGACCAGCTTCGGGCCTACTTCAACGCCCTGCAGCGCGCCCAGCGCGAGATCGACGCCGCCAAAGAGCGCTACCAGCACTACTTCCTGAACGAACTGCCCCAGCGCTACCACCCGCTGTTCGACCACCGCCGCGCCGGCATCGGCGAGCGCCTGGTCTTCGAGCCCTACACCAAGGAGATGTTCGACCGTACCCACCGCTGGATGCTGGACTGGGAAATCTTCCCCCAAGAGCAGGTGGGGAGCGTAACCTACGAGGAAGCCGTGGCCGTGTAGCCGTCAGCGACGCACGTAGCCCAAAGAGAGCGGGGGCGCAACAGCAGCGCCCCCGTTGGCATTGTTGCCCATCCCATTGCGATGGCTGTAACTGGCTCCGTCCTGATTAACGTCTGGTAGTGAACAGCACTTGCGCGGCGAACGCCCGTCGATCCCGGTTAGTAGTTTCGATGAACCCTTCCACCGCTGCTTCTGCCCTGCTGACGGCTGCGCCGGTCTCGGAGCGGACAACGGGTTATAACCTTGGGTGTTAGTTTGAAACGATTTTGAAAATGCCACGGGGTTCCCCTAGACGTTCCCGGCAGAAATTTGGTTCTGCTAGATGTGGCTTGGCCTTCCGGGCTGCAATTTAGGATAAGCGAACCCGTTGCGTTTTTGTTCGATCCGGACGAAGAAATCATCCAACAAGCGAGTCAGGCAGGGTTTAGAGTATTCACGGACTTGGATCAACTTGAGGCATACACTCGTTATATCGAAGAAGGCGAAGCGAACCCAGAAACCGACTGGTGGTTTCGTGGCGGAAACATTCTTTGACACGTCGTTTGCTTCTTCTGATTTAGCTTCCAAGGAGTGTCTGGCCACCCTGGCTCTAGGTCATTTTGTCTTCGGAACTGTCCTACGCGGTAACGGCCCACAGCGGCTGTATAATGCCCCCATTCGTGCGGACGTGCCCGTCAGGCGCGTTCGCATCCCAACGGAGGCTATTCCCCATGGATTTTGGACTTGAAGGCAAACTGGCATTTGTGGGCGGCGCCAGCCGCGGCATCGGCAAGGCAATTGCGTTGGAGTTGGCCCGCGAGGGCGCCGACGTGGTGGTCGGCTCGCGCTCCATGCCCGACCTCGAAGCGACCGCCGCCGAGATCGCCGAGACCACCGGCCGCCGCGCCATCCCCATGTCCTTCGACGCTACCAACCGCGAGCAGGTTGACCGCGTCATCAACGAGGCCGCCGACACTCTGGGCGGACTGCACATCCTGGTTAACAGCGCATCCTTGCCGGGCGGTTCGCCGTCGGCCACCGGCCCCATCGAGGACCTCATCGACGAGGAGCTCATCAGCGACTTCGACGTGAAGTTCGTCGGCGCGCTGCGCTGCTCCCGGGCCGCCATCCCCCTGCTCAAGGCCCAAGGCTACGGCCGCATCATCAACATCAGTGGCCTGAACGCACGCAACGCCGGCAACCTCAGCGGCGGCGCGCGCAACACCTCGCTGGTGCACATGACCAAGACCCTGGCGTCCCAGCTGGGCCAGTTTGGCATCACCGTCAACTGCATCCATCCCGGCACCACCCGCACCGAGCGCACGCCCAGCCTGCTGGCCGCCCGCGCCGAGCAGTTGGGCGTCTCGCCGGAGGAGGCCGAGGCGCAGGACTTCTCCCCCGGCTCGGCCCGCGGCAACCACATCTGCCGCATGGTGGACGCCTCCGAGATCGGCTACCTGACCGCCTTCCTGGCCTCCGACAAGGCGTGGGCCATCACCGGCGAGCTGATCGCGGCCGGCGGCGGCACCGGCAGCGCCGTGTATTACTAACCGCGGACAGAACTTCCCGGCGGCGGCCATTTCGCTGTCGCCGGGATTGGAGTAGTGTGGAAATACCAGAACGGCTCGACGGCCGCATAGCCGGCAGGCGGTGACCATGACCAACGCATCCGCTCCCCTCTCCGGCGTGCGCGTGGCGGATTTCTCCGTCCATGCCGCCGGACCCTTCGCCGGCATGATCCTGGCGTCCCTGGGCGCCGACGTGATCAAAGTGGAATCGGCGGCGCGCCTGGACATTACGCGCCGGCCTCACGCCATGTACGGCAAACCGCCCTCGTCCTTCGAGCAAGTCAACGCCAGCAAGCGTTCGGTCACCCTCAACCTCAAGGAGTCGCGGGCGCTGGAACTGGCCTACGACCTGGTGCGCATCTCCGACGTCGTGCTGGAGAATTTCCGCCCCGGCGTTATGGACCGCCTGGGCCTGGGTTACCCGCAATTGCGCGAGATCAAGCCCGACATCATCATGGTGTCACTGTCGTCCAACGGTCAGACCGGACCCGAGGCCCGCTACGCCGGATACGCCCCCATGTTCGCGGCCTTGGGCGGCTTGGGCTATCTGACCGGCTATCCCGACGGGCCGCCGGTGGAGCTGCGCCACGCCATGGACCACACCGGCGGCATGATGGCGGCCTTCTCGGCGGTCGCCGCCCTGTGCGCTCACCGCAGCCACCAGGTAGGCCAGCGCGCGGACGTCGCCGTGCGGGACATTGCCACGGCCTTCATGGGTCATGCCTTGATGGACACTGCCATGAACGATCGGGACGCCGCGCGCCTGGGCAACCGGGACGACACCATGGCGCCCCACGGCGTGTTCCCCTGCCTCGGCGAAGACCAGTGGGTGACCATCACGGTGGCGGACGACGACCAATGGCGCTCACTCAAAAAGGCCATGGATAACCCCATGTGGGCCGACGCCGACGAATACGGCGACGCCTTCCTGCGCTGGCAGAACCAGGACGGCCTGGAGCAGCGCGTGTCCCAATGGACGGCGACGCGGACGGCGGGAGAGATTACAGACCTGCTGCAATCAGCCGGCATCGCCGCCTTCCCGTCCCTCTCCGCTGACCAGCTCATGATCGACCCGCACCTTGCCCAACGCGAAGCCTTCCCCACCACGGTTCATGCCGAGAAGGGCGAGCAGCGAGCCGTGGCCCCACCCTGGCGCTTCTCCAAAACGCCCACCGACCCCCTGCGCTGGACCCCCGACCTCGGTGAGCACAACCACGAGGTCTTCTGCGGCCTCTTGGGCATGGATGAAACTGAACTCGCCAGCCTACAGGAAGCGCGCATAGTCTGGTAGGATTCTCGATCACTGCGCAACCCGCAGGGCAAAGGAATTCAAAATGCCGATAACCGAACTCATCCCTTCAATCATCTATGGCGACGTTCTTTTGTTTATCCTCGGCGCCCTTGCCGCCCTGTGGAGCCGAATGGGCAGTATCCTGCGCGACATCGGCCGATTGGACGCGGAAGTAGCCGGCAATCGGACATCAATCAGCGAAAAGACCGAGGCACTGCAGACCTCTATCAACGAGAAGACTGCGGCGCTGCAAACCTCCATCAACGAGGTGAAGAACACGGTGACGGAGATGCAATTACAAATGCAGCGCAACCACTACCAACTTATGATGGCCATTCTGTCCCACAGTCACCGTCCGGATGGGCGCCCTACATTTGACCTGCCGCCCGATTTTGAGCCGACGCAAACTGACAGCGGAGAATGACATCTTTCGACGACCCGCCCGTGAGATATTCGCAATGACCGATTACTCCTCGTACCAGCACCTGCTCATCGAAAAGTCCGACGGCATCATCACCCTTACGATGAACCGTCCTGAGACCCTGAACTCCACCAACTTCCGCCTGCATAATGAGCTCAGCCGCATCTGGCTGGACATTGGCGCCGATCCCGAGGTTCGGGTCGCCGTGGTCACCGGCGCCGGCGAGGCGTTCTCGGCCGGCGGCGACTTCGAGATGATCGAGCAGGCCATCGACAATCCGGCCATCGTAGCCCAGAACACCAAAGAGGCCGGCGACATCGTCTACAACATCCTCAACCTGGACAAGCCGGTCATCTCCGCCATCAACGGCGTGGCCGTGGGCGCGGGGCTGGCCGTCGCCCTCATGGCTGACATCTCCATCGCCGCCGAGGACGCCCGCATCACCGACGGGCACATCCGCCTGGGCGTCGCGGCCGGCGACCACGCCGCCATCATCTGGCCGCTGCTCTGCGGCATGGCCAAGGCCAAGTACTACCTGCTCACCTGCGACTTCCTGGACGGCAAGGAGGCGGAGCGCATCGGGCTGGTCAGCATCGCCGTTCCCCGCGATGAGCTTATGGAAACTGCCATGCGCGTGGCCCGCCGCCTGGCCGACGGCCCCCAGCCCGCCATCCGCTTCACCAAGCGCGCCCTGAACCAATGGCTCCGTCAGGCCGGCCACACCTCCTTCGACTACTCGCTGTTGGCCGAGGCCCTGGGCTTCTTCGGCGACGACGTGAAAGAGGGCCTGGCGGCGCTGCGGGAACGCCGCCGGCCGGAATACCCATCGGCGGCTGCCGACTGACGGCCAACGGACCGGACCCCGCCGGGTGCAATACCGCCCGGTCGGTGACGAAGACTTCGCCACGCCCGGCCTGGGGCCTCGCGATACCTGACGATCTGGCGCCGCCAAGGCAACCCTTGAGCCGGCCATCCATGAACAGTTTGACGTGCAAAGCATCCGCTGAGCTTGTTGACAGGCGGCCCGACAACCGAGACACCCGAACCGATCCGCCCACGTTTGCAGCGGCCGGCCCCCGGATCGGCCGCTAACCTGCCAGCGCCCATGCCAGCGTGATCAGGCCGGCCGCGACCAGAGAGCCGGCCCACAGCAGGTCAAGGTTGATCCACCCCCTGCGCAAAAACGCCAGGCCGACCCGATAATAGACCACCACCGCTGCTGCCAACATTGCGATAAGCATGACTATGGTGTGCATCAGGAGACCAGCCAGCCACCATATCGGGGCGTCCTCCAAGGAGAGAAAGCCGCCGTGCTCGCCCAGGTCGCCGGCTATTCCCGACTGAACGCCCGGTCCGGTCAGGGCCAACGCCACGGGCGCCAGCATCAGTCCTGCGCCGTGAGCTGTCGCCATCAAAAACGACCACACGAGCAAGTCCCGGCCGTCCACGTTCATACCCACCCACCGGGGATGCCGGTAGTAGAGCGCCAATCGGAGCAGGCCAAACCCCAGCAACATCGCGCCGGCGGCGATCCGCACCCACCGCAGCGGCAGGAACGCGCCGGCCAGCAACAGGGCCGCCATGACCACGGCCACGGATGCCAAATGGCCGACGGCGATGTATCCCGTGGCCGTGTACAACTGGATCGGACGTTGCCGTTGCAAAGCCAGGGCCACCGCGAACAGCCACCCCATAGCCGGGTTCAGACCGTGGAACAGGCCCAGCGCCGCCAGTCCCAGCCACGGCCCCAGCGAGGCAAGGGCCGCCGGGTCGGGGATGAGGGCGTGCAGCAGCACTGCCGGCATCACCGCTCCGACGGCCCAAAAGCCGACGTGATTGCCTCCCTTATGGGAAGCAGTAAGTGTCGGACGAGGCGTCGCCTCCCTGCAACCGCACCTGGTGGGTGCGTGTCTTACCGTAATCGACGAAGAAATCGGGGTTGACCGACATCCCGCCCTCAGGGTTCACGTCGATGCGGCTGAGCCAACCGTTCAGACCGTTAGGATAGAACTGGTCGTCCCAGGAGGAATACAGGGAATTGGTGAGATAAACCCGACGACCGTCACGACTGATTTCCACCATCTGCGGCCCGCCGGTCAGGGCGACTCCGTTGGGATGGGAAGCCTGGCGGACGACACCACCCATTTCCAACTCGCCGGTCTGCTTGGGGTTGAAGGGGTCCGAAACGTCGAACTGCAGCAGCTTGCCGGTACCCCAGCACGAGATGTACAGGAAACGGTCGTCCAGCGACAGGTCGATGTCGGTGATCAGGGGAGGTACCGCGCCTAAAGGCTGCAACGCCGGTGGCAACTCCGAGGCGTCGGCAGGTTCGGCGGGGATGGAAATCACCTTGGTCGCGGCCCACTGGTCGCCGTCGCGGTGCCACAGGAAGATTGAGCCCGACAGGTCCTCGGTACTCACGACCACCCCGCAGAAGCCATAGTGCCGGGTCGGGTTGTGGGCCGGGCGCAGCTCCAGGGCCATCTGATGCTGCGCTCCCAGGTCGACTGCCTGGCGGTGAGCGCGGCGGCGCATATCCCAGAAGTGCAGGACGTGGCCATAATTCTGGCCAACCACGTCCTCAAGTCGGGCCCCGCTTTCGAACATCTCAGGAGTTCCCCACTCGCTGGTCATCATGGTGTCGATGCCGATGTGCCACCAGAAATCGTAGGCCAGTTCTTGCGGCCCGCGGTCCAATTCCCAGGGCCCGATGGGCTCGAAGGTATAGTGGTCCAGCAGCATGATGCCCCCGGGGCGATCTCCTTCCGCGGAGCCCAGGGCGCTGACGTAAATCGCGTCCGGCCCGCAGTGAACGGTATGGGGTCGACTGTAGCCGGCCCGGTGCACCTGTTCGGCCTCAATGGTCTTGACGATCCGCGGCCGCTCCGGGTCGGGCTGCGTGTCGATGATGTAGATGCGACTGTTGGCCAGGCTAGGAACCACCAGGTAACGACGCTCCAGATGGGGATGAGCCGAAGACGGGCAGAGCGCCGCGCTGCAGGCGTTCCAGTTGAAATGGTGCAGCTCGTCGCCCACGTTGGGCATTTCCAACGAGTGGACCACCTGGGAATACGAGGCCGAGTTGGGGTCGCAGTCCACCACGGTCATCGCGTCCGGTTCGCCCGAACCTGGGTTGAGGACGGCGACGTAGGCCAGACGCTCCTGCGGAGCCTCCATCGCCAGCCGCGCCGAAGGGTAAAAGGTGGGGTCGGGTCTCCAAAGCGCCATCTGTCCGGCCTCCTTAATCGCGTGTGATCCTGCCACCGGGAATGCCATTGCTTGGGTGTGAGGGCATTCTAATTGGCTGGTGGTGGCCGGGCAACACGCGTTTCGAGCCATTCGAGTTCACCTGAGGAAGAATTCGTGGCGTCCCCGGTACACCGCAACGTCATCAGGCTGTCTGCCACCGTTGAAGCAAAGCTTGATCCGGCCAGCCGAGAACGCAGCGACGACCGGAAAATCCGCGACACCGCTCCAGTCCTTGTCGCACTGGCAAGCTTGGGTTATAAAACGCTCCATGACGCACCGCCGTGAGCCAACGGCACCCGAGCATGACCGGCCAGGTGAACTTAGATGACTTACCCACCTCATATCTTCGCCGACAACCCCATCAATCGCGGCGAGACCGAGCGTCGCGACGAGGACTGGATACTCCGGCAGGCCGAAGATCCGGCCAGCAGGTTCCTGCCGTTCCGCAACCTCAACGTGCTGCTGACTGACCAGACCCCACCCGAACTGGGCTGGCTCAGCCCCGCCATACTGCGCTCGTTGCCTCCCGAAGCCGAATGGATCTTTCTGGGTCTGCTGGACGACGTGGCCCACTTCTCCGTTGACCTGTCCAAGTCCGCCGGCGCGGCAGACCGGGTGGAAGAAGAAACGGGCTGGCGCTTCGAGGATTGTCGCACCGCCGGCGAGACCATGTCCGGCCCCAACACGGGCCTGCTGTCTCACGCCCGCGCGCAGCTGGACTGGAACCTGCGCCACGGGTTCTGCTCCGTGTGCGGCCATGCCACCGACAAGAAGCGGGGCGGACAGTCGCGACAGTGCCCCGCCTGCAACGCGCAGCACTTCCCCCGCACCGACCCGGTGGTGATTACCGTTGTGGCCGACGTGGAACGCGACCGCTGCCTGCTGGGCCAATCCCGGGGAAGGCTGCAACGCATGCGCGCTTACTCCGCGCTGGCCGGCTTCATGGACCAGGGTGAGGCCATTGAGGAAGCCGTGGCCCGCGAGGTCATGGAGGAAGCCGGCATCAAGGTCAAGAACGTCCGCTACCATTCGTCCCAGCCGTGGCCCTTCCCGTCGTCGCTGATGATCGGCTGCCTCGCGGAGGCCGACACCACCGACATCAACATGGACGACGAGGAGATGACCGACGTCCGCTGGTTCGACCGCTCGGAGGTCCTGCTGGCCCTGGAAGGCCGCAGCGAGGAGCTGACGGTGCCGGGCCCCATCGCCATCGCCCACCACCTGATCAAGTCCTGGGCCACCGGCGCGTCGACCGGGTAGACGCTCTGACGCGTACCCGCTTTGTTATCGCGAGGAGCGCAGAGACGCGGCGATCTCGATGCCGTCGCAGCAACCTCTGCCCCAGAGGACTCTCCTACGCCAACGAGATTGCCGCGCTGCGCTCGCAATGACACATTCTCCGCAAGTCTGAATCGTTACATCTGCAACCGACCGGAACTCCCGTCGGAAAGATTTTCCTGACATCGGCCCGTTGCGCCTCCGGTGCGTGATTCCATATCGTGGAGTCAGCCATCACCGGAGGTCTCCTTCATTGTGACCAGTTCGTTTCCGACGGACAGTTATCTGTTTCTCACCGGCGAGGATGCAGAGTCAACGGAATGGCCGGCGACGCCGTTTCCGGAGTACACGGACGACATCCTGGACCAGTTCGTGGTTCACCTTTGGGCAGTGTCCAACGGTGACCTGGCCTCCGGCCTGCTGGCCCTGAGCAGCGCGGGGCTGTACACCCTGGTCGTCGTGTCCGCACGGGCCGCCGGCTTGGGGCCTGGTCCGTGGAAAGTCGACCGGCGTATCCGGGAGCAATTGCCGGCCATCGCGCCTGCCCTGCTCGCCGAATTGCGCCGGCGGGACTGCCGGGGCATGGGAGACGACCCAACCGGGCCGGTGCGCCGCGGACGCCTGCTGCAATTGGTCGGGGCGTTCACATCCCTGTCGCAACCGGGCGGCACAACTCGCCAACGCCGGCAGTTGTCAGGCGCCTGTCCCTTCTGCGCCGAACCCGCATCGCTGCAGATTTCGCTGCCCAAGGTGACCTGGCGCTGCTTCGGATGCGACCAATCCGGCGGCCTGCACGAATTCGCCGAGTGCCTGCTCACCCAGGTCCTTGCTGGCTCGGCGGACCCGGAACACCTTCCTCCCCGTCCCTGATCCGCCCGTCCCGGCTCCAGACCCGGTACCGGGCCCGCTCCATGGTGGCCGGCGCCACGGGGGATACCACCACGACCAATCGCCCGCCGTCGGCCACCGGAGAATGGACGACATGGCCGACGTACTGCTGGCTGTCGGCGTCCCACTCCAGTTTCATCCTCGTCGCCGACGGCTCCGCGCTTTCCTCGATAACCCATACGATCCAGTCCTGCCGCACCCGATTGTTGACCGGAACGAACCCGTCCGCCCGCCAGTCCTTGCCATCCGGCGCGCCGGTGTCCCATGAAAACGCCATGTCGCGCACGCAGGCCCCGATGCCGTGAATGGCGTCGTCGGTGACGTAGTGGAACCGCACCAGCGTGTCCTGGCCGGCGTAGTCCGTCAGCGGGAGCGTCACCTGCTGCCAGCCGCCGGCTCCCGTGTAGCCGTGGCCGTAGCTATTGCCCATGGGGTTGGCGTCGGTCGTGCCCTTGGCCGGCAGCACGTCCCAGCTCAGTCCGTCATCGGTGGATATCTGAACGTACAGGTAGTCCCAATCTTCCTCGATGTCGTACCAGAGATCGAACGTCAGCGCCGGTTCTTCGCCGGTCGACCCTGCCGCCGGCACCGCCAACTTGCGCGTCAGCGTGGATGACGTGTCGTCGCCGCGGTTGCTCCACCAGCACCCGCCTTCGGGCACCTCCGTGGGCAGCAATTGGGTTACCCCGTCGCCTTCGAAGAGCACTGTGACGTAGCCCTCGGCATCCTTCACTTCGATGTAGTCGATGCCGTACTGGGGGAGCGACACTTTGGTGCCGTCACCGCCCATGCGCTCCGCCCGGGTGATGTCGGCCTCGACGTCCCGGCCCTCGTATCCGAATGGACCCCCAGCGTCGTCCAGCAGGTTGGCCACCATCCAGTCCGCGAACACGGAGTGGAAGCTGGCGGGTTCGCCGGCGGCGGTTTCGGCCCCGCGCTCCGCCAGAAAAGCGTCCACGGCGGCGATGCCGTTGTCCGGCCCGGCCAGGAGGTCATGCAACCCGCCCTCGGGGACATAACGCTCCCGCAGGTAGTGGGCAAACAACGCCGCCGCCCCGTAATTCAGGCCGATATCGCCGTCCAGATCCTTCGGCCAATTGACCAATGACGCATTCGGCCGCCGCAGGTAGTACCCCATGCTGCCCGGCGCATACCCCGCCTCGGTGACGGCCAGCTCCGACAACCCCTCGTTGAGCCAGGTCGCCTCCGCTGGGTCCGCGTACCAGTGGATGGCGTGCTGGAGCTCGTGGGCCAGAACGGTCAGGTACTCCGGGCTTCCCAGGGGGATTTCCCGCGCGTTGATGTAGATGGCCGGCACGCCGTTGCTGTATGGCTGCACCGAAGCCGGATAGGGGTCCGCGCCCGACACGTACCCGCCAACGCCCGGTATCCTTCCGTTGATGATGTGCCCCCGCTGCGGGTCTGCGGCCCAGCCCGGCGCCGCGCCAAAGGCTGCCGTAACCCGTGGGTAGATCTGTTCCTCCACGTCGGCGACCGACCGTTGGAGGTCAGCGTCATCCACCGTCAATGCCTGTTCGATCCACCAATAGGCGTGCTCGGACACTGCGGCCAGTACGTATTCCTTGCTTACCATCCGGCTGCGGGGATAGTCCAGCGTCCAGAAGTTCGTCGTGTGCCCGACTTCAGGAAGCCCGTCTGCGAAGCGCGCCGGCGGCGGGTGGGGTTCCACGCCATTCCAGCGGAGCTGCCGAGCCAACTCCGGCAGGTCGCGATCCGGCGGAACCGGGAAATCGGCGGCGACCATCACGTCTTGCGGTATGGGTGGTTGGACAACTGCCGCCGGTGTTATCGCCCCTGGCGGATCCCCGGCGCTGCTGACGCTGGAAACCACGGCGGCGGTCGGTGTCGGAGGTTCGACCTGGCGCGTTTCCGGCGCCGACAGACGGGAAGGCCCGCCGGACGCGCGCTCGGAGCCAAGGGTCGCCGGCGCCGGAACGCCCGAGTCGCAGGCCGTGCCGATCAGTAAAAACGCGGCCAACGCCGCGCCTGTAATCAATCGCGTTATGCCCATCACGGCGCGCTCCTGGCAGGCTCGCGCGTACCCAGTTTCGCTGGAATTGTCATTGTGAGCGAAGCGCGGCAATCTCGTGGGGGCAAGGAACGCCGCCACGCGAACGAGATCGCTACGTCGCTGTGCTCCTCGCGATGACAAACAGAGTACGCACGAGCCCTGGTGGGTGGATGCTGGTTGCCTGTTCCTGACACTTTCCCGAACCCGTAGCTGATTTACGCTGACGGCTCGGCCTGCGGATCCGTGTTGTAACGGTTCATAGCGATGTTGATCCCATCGACCAGCAAACACTCCACAGCCTCGGCGGCCCGCGCGATGGACGCTTTCACCGCCGGTTGCTCCTCATCCGAGAAACGGCCCAGCACGTGGTCCACGCTGCCCGACATTCCCGGCCCGCCGATGCCGATGCGCAGCCGGGGGAAATCGATGGTGCGAACCGTCCGGATGATGTCCTTGATGCCGTTGTGCCCCGCGTCGGAACCCCGCGCCCGCAGGCGGATGCGTCCCAGGGGCAGCGCCATCTCGTCGTACACGATAACCAGATCGGCCGGCTTCCCGCCGAAGCGCGCCAGCAGGTACCCCACCGACTCGCCGGACAGGTTCATGAAGGTGCGGGGCTTGGCGAGCACCACCGCCTGGCCCTCGCGGTAGCCCTGCCCCAGCACCGTGGTCCGCCGCCGGTCCTTGACGGCAATCCCCCACCGCTCCGCCAGCAGGTCCACGCACCCAAACCCCACGTTGTGCCGCGTATCCCGATACCGCGCCCCGGGGTTCCCCAGGCCGACCACGATAATGGGTGTGTTGGAGTGCATACGTCCAGTCATTTCATCGAACACATGTCATGTACCTGTCTAACACGATACCTTAGGGGATTCCAATCATGAACAGGTTGCCGACAATTTCGCGAACCGTCAAGCGTCGTTTGCGATTGCAGACCCGATATGCTACCTTTTTGAGACTATTCGGGCGTGTGTCGACGAACTGGAGTCCCCCATGTCAAAATCAGCGATTTTGGAACAATTCAAGATTTTCCACGTTGCCGGCGGAGGAATTGGCAGTTGGCTTACGGACAACACGGACAAAAAGGTGTTTGATCGACTGGATCGGCTCCATGATGACCATTTGAGCCACGCACAACTCAATCAGTTGCTAGTTTTCGGACGCGAAGCTCCAGTGTCCGAGGGTTTTTTTCGATATTATTGGCTTGAAGTTCCGCCGAATCATCCGTACACGATTCGCGATTTGCCTAACTTCAACAGAGAAGTTATCGGCAATACAGACGGAATCACTTCACTACCCCATCTGGAGTGGGGATTGTATCGGTTGTACACCGACGGCCTTTTGTACTTCGGCAACGTTCGGACAGCCTTTCGTACGCTTCGTACGCTGACAAGAGACGAACTATGCGATTTCTTCAGAGAGAAGCGGTTTCGCACCGACGCCATTAAGTCCCGCGGTAGCGTCTTGCCTTTGCATGCGGTCCCCCAAGACGACCGATATCTCATTTCTGAAATGGCTTGTAAATCTTTTGGCGACAGCTCAGATTCTGAAAGCGAAATCCGGGTCGCGCTTGAACAAGCGTATCAACGCCACATTCGCCAGGGTGGAGGCAACATCACGTTCCGTCAGTTGATAACCGAATCTCTGGATAGCGACTATTCTGATAGACAAGGCGAATTCGAGTTCTCGATGAATGACGTCCTAGAGGACACAATTACATCTGACCAGGATTTCGCTACCAAATTTGGCGCAGTTCTGAACACATTTTTCGCTACTCGGGAGGCTGCACTGAGTAACACTGATTATTATCTTTCCATGGTGAATGATTTAGACGTTTATGTCGCAACTAGCATGAGGACGCGGCAAAATTTCCGTGAGATGGCCAACTTGTGCTCGCAAGTGTTTGGCAACGACAGGTTATCACATTTAAACCTGCGGTATTTCGATCCCACGTTGAGTGCAGCCGAAGGCCATCAAGACAAAGGTTTGATCGAGTGTTTGATGGTTAAATGTGCGAAAATACTTGTCTACTGCGCCGGAGAAAGAGAAAGCTACGGTAAAGATGCTGAGGCGGCTATGGCACTTACACTTGGCAAGCCTGTCATTTTCTATTGTGATCAAACACAGAAAAGCCGATTTTATCGCGATGTTCATCCGTTGAGCAGGCTGATAGAATTTGAGACTGGCGTTGCTGTGGGGGCAATTGTTACTGACAAAGTCGATGAAGTCATAACGTTGATTTATCGTTTATTCGAAAACCAGATGCAATATCGGCTTGAGAGACATCCGACAAGAGAAGGATATATTCAACTCAAAGAAGAGGTAACTGGCTCGGTAGTTCGGCTGCAAACGAATAATCGTTTACTTACAGAGACATTCTGGAACCATTACCACAACCGGAATAACAGATCATTGTAACGTACCGGCCTTGTTTGCGCATATCTACCTCATATTAAAGTCCCCTAGCGGTTGTGTATGCGAAGAATGGCGAAGATGATTCATTCGTGAAAGATAGTCTATCTGCTATCTGAATGGCTGGGCCTGTCTGGAAACAGAGTTGTACTTGGGTATAACAGGTCCTGATCTCCGAACCAGAAAGAAGGGTTACTTCGCGATACTATAAGATGCGACCGAAACGACACCCCCAACGTTGCTAAACTACGCCCATCAACCACACTGCAAATTTGAGTCCTGCGGTGCCACTCTGCCATGACCTCCACCACCGAAGACCCGATCCTCGTCGTCATCCAGCTGACCGGCGACAATGACTATATGAACACCGTCATTACCTACGCTGACGTCCGCTACCACGACAACCGGCCTACCGTGGACATCTTCGCCGAGCAGGTGTTGCCCTTTGACGACCATTTCACGTTCAATTCGGCATTGCCCGAATGCAATACGCTGCACGAAGCTGGCAAGGTGGTCGTCATCTAAGGAATCGGTACCCCACGCCCAACGCTCCCACTTCCTTCCGCAGCATGGACATCTGGCACACCTGCAAGCCGGAAAAGAATGTGAACGTAACGCATCAGCCAACGGCAGGAATAAAATCGGCCAACTCGAGGACCACGTCCGGGAACGCTTGCGGGCTTGCCGTGCCGCCCAGCGGGATTACGCGCACGTGTGCATAGGCGGCCCCTTCCGGCTCGGTGTTGACCACCAACTCTCCGGAGCGCAGGTTGGCAACCCACACTTCCGGAATACCGGCGGCGGCGTACCGGGCCAACTTCTCCCCCAGGTCGAACTCCAGGGAACTGTCGGCAACCTCAACCAGCAAATACACGTCGGATGGCAGCACCGGCGCGAGGTCGTTGACGGAACGGCGCCGGATGACCGTCATGTCCGGCTCCGGCATCGTGAAGCCGTCCAGCTGTATTGATCCCCGCACTTGTACCATGGCTCGGCGTCTGATGCCCTCGTGCATCAGATGAGCCAGCCAGTCGACGCTATGCTGGTGCCGGTTGCCGATGGGCGCCATCTGGATTATCTCTCCATCCAGCAATTCAATGCGTTCTTCCTTGGCCAGTATGCCGGCTGCGCCCAGCAACAGGTATTCATCCACGGTGAACCGACGGCCGGCTGCCAGAGCCTCGCGTTCCTCGGCCGTCACGATGCCGGCCGCAACCATTGCGTCCCTTTCGGCGGCGCTGAAGCGACGAATTGAGCCAGTGCGTGCGGTAGCCATCGCAGACCTCAGAATGCACTCGTAGTCACTGAGACGGCCCATTTTACCACCTGCCTCGCGCGTGCCCTGTGCTAAACTACGCCCACCAACCAACCCTGCATACATTCGTCCCACGGAGCCACGCTGCCATGACCTCCACCACCAAAGACCCCATCCTCGTCGTCATCCAGCTGACCGGCGGCAACGACTACATGAACACGGTCATTCCCTACGCCGACGGCCGCTACCACGACAACCGGCCCACCGTGGGCATCCCCGCCGATCAGGTCCTCCATATCGACGACCAATTCGGCTTTAATCCTGCGATACCAGAGATCAAAAGCCTGTATGACGCCGGCAAGGTCGCCGTCATCAACGGCATCGGCTATCCGACACCCAACCGCTCGCACTTCCGAAGCATGGACATCTGGCACACCTGCGAGCCGGAAAAGGTCGGCACCGAGGGATGGCTGGGTCGCGTCATCCGCGACCTCGATCCCAATGCCGAGAACGTCCTTACCGGCGTCAACTTCGGCCGCGGCCTGCCCCGCGCCATGGCGCTCACCGGAGTCCCGGTAGCCTCCGTTGCAGTGCTGGAGACCTACGGCGTGCTCACGGGCATCGTCAACGAGCCGGAGCGGTCGCAGGCCCTGGACATCTTCGCCCGCATGTACTCGCCCACCGTGGGCCTCGGCGCAACGATGGACTACCTCGGACAGACCGGCCTGGACGCCCTGAAAGGCGCGGACATCCTCAAGGCCGCGCCGGATATGTACACCTCGACCATCGAGTACGCGGAAACCGGCATCGCCAGGAACCTGCAGGGCATCGCCAAGGTGCTGACCGCCGACCTGGGCACCCGCGTGTTCTACACCCAGCAGGGCGGCTACGACACCCACGCCAGCGAGACCGACGTCCAGCCCAAGCTGCTGTCCGACCTCAGCCGCGCGGTCAGCGATTTCTACGCCGACCTGCGCGAGCACGACACCGCCGACAACGTGCTCATGTTCGTCTTCACCGAGTTCGGCCGCCGCGTCCGTGACAACGGCAGCGGCACCGATCACGGCAGCGGAGGCGTGGCCTTCGCCATCGGCGACCCGGTGCGCGGCGGCATGTACAGTGAGTATCCGTCCCTGGCCGAATCCGACTTGGTCGAAGGCGACCTGGCCTTCAACACCGACTTCCGCGGCGTCTACGGCACGCTGGTGGAGCAGTGGCTCGGCCTGGACGCGCAGCCTGTGGTGGGCGGCAGCTTCGAGCAGCCGGGGTTCGTGTAAGGGGAGGATGATACGGTGTCGATGACACTGCTCAATGTCAAGCTGGATATTGCGGCCGGATCTGTTATCGGCGGTGACCCGTCGGCGGTCTTTGGTGCTCCGATCACGCTGTACAGCGACGATGAGAAGGCCTGCCAAACCATCACTGGCGTGGTTGATACGCGCGTACAATACTCCATCGTTCCCGCCGACGTCCTGCGAGCGTTGGGTATTGCGCCAACAGGCAAGCGCCGTTGCCGATTACCCTGCGGCACCCTGGTTGACCTATCCAGCGCTCGGCCCCAGGTGACGCTGAATGGCAAATCAGGCCGGCAGGTAATTCTCTTTGGCGAAGACAGCGGGCAAATCGTCATCGGCCAAAGCGCCCTCGTCGGGCTGGCCCTCGCCGCTGACCCGGAAAACAAACAGTTTATCAACGTGGTACTGCACCTGTAGATGCTGCCGCACTATGTATAGCCTCACCATACCATTTGCTCTGTACGGACCCGACAATGCTCGTTCTTCCACTCTGAACGGAACGGTTGATACTGGCGCCTCGTTCACCGTCATACCTGAGGCCGTATTGGATGAACTGGGAGTCGCGCGCGGCGAATTGCTTCTGTTCAGCTTGGCCGATGGGTCGTTGCAGGAACGCCACATCGGCTATGCCCTGATGGAGCTGGCAGGGCGGTCCGAAACGGTCACGGTGGTGTTCGGCAGCGGCAGCCGCAAAATACTGATTGGTGCCGAGCCTCTAGTGGAGCTCCGACTGGCCGTCGACTTGGTATATGAACGCCTGCTCCCGGTGGACCGTATCGTCCTGCTGGACAATGAGGATGCGCCATGACCAACCTTCCCCACATCACCGCAGACGACATCCGCGCCCAAGTCACAGGGCAGTCCTACGACCGCGGCGTGGACTATTACCACGCGGGCACGGTCGAGAGCGCCACTATACGCGGCAACCAGCTGTTCGCCGCCGTGCAGGGCAGCGAGTGGGATCCGTACCGGGTCGGCATCACCTTCAGCGAGGCAGACTTCACCGCAGCCTGCACCTGCCCTTATGACTGGGGCGGCTATTGCAAGCATGTGGTCGCTGCACTGCTGACCGTCAGCGACGACAACAGCCCAACCCCCATTGCAGTCAAGCCCCCGGTAGCCGACCTGCTGGACGGACTGGACGCCGACGAGTTGCGCGCGTTGGTTGAGGCTGCCCCGTCCCTTCTGGATATGGTGGATGCCTTTTGCTCAGGGGAACCGACATGACAACAAAAACGGGAATAATACTGCCAGGCTCCACTATTGGGGACGAAGCAATGGGAACGTTCAACGTCGATTTCACTATCGGCAGCGCCGACGGGCGTCGGGCGCTTCCGCTGGTTGGCATGGTGGATACCGGCGCACTTTACTCCATCATCCCGGCGCCGATTCTGGACGAAATGGATATAGCGCGAGACGAAAGCGAGTTGTTCAGTCTTGCCGACGGTTCTACTATAGAGATGAGCATTGGACTTGCGCTGATTGAAATGAACGGTAGGGCCAGGACAGTTCATGTTGCTTTCGGACATGACCCTGAAATCATTCTTATTGGCGCAATGACCCTGGAGCGCTTTGGGGTCGCTGCCGACCCCGTACACAAACGGTTAGTGCCGGCTAGGATTACAATGTGACGTTAACGATCCACCGCCGTAGATTATGCCTGACCCGAAAATGCTCACCCGCTCCAAAGCCGCCCAGATGTCCACATCTCCCGGCGGCGCCCTTTACGTCGACACCGAAAACCTGCGCGACGCTGACCACGCCCGGCAAGTAGTCGAGCAGGTTGTAGCCAACTGGCCCGGAGATCGTCCACCCTTGGGCAGTCTCTCCCTCTACGTCCGCGCTGACAAGGCGGAGCTGTGGCGGCTGTGGGCGGAGGATGCGTTCCCGCCGCTGGGCCTCCGCGTGCGTGGCGTTCAGCATTTCAGTTCGAATAATTCCAAGAACTCCGCGGATCTGGCAATCGCCGCCGATGCCGTGTCGGATCTGGTGACCGGCAGGGCCAACGACCTTGCCGTGGTAAGCAACGACAGCGATTTCGCCGCCCTGTTTGTCAAGGTCCGTGAGTTGGCCCGGGAGGCAAACGCGGAGACGGTGCCCTTCCTGTGGATACACCCGCCGGAAGGGGGCGCACTGTCGCCGGAAATCAAGCAGTTCATACCCGTCGCCTTTCGGTGGGACTTGGCCGATGCTCCACCCCTGCCGACGCCGACCGTGCCCGCTCCGGCCCCGGTGGTCAGCAGACCCACGCCAAAGTCATTGCCCGAGGCGACCCGGCCCGCCCTGCCGGCTACTCATGCCGACGCCAGTGCCAGCAATGATGTTATCGCCGATGAATTGATACGGCGGCTGCCCGTTGGTAAATTCAAAGTCGCCGACGCTCATGGCATTTTCCAGGATAAATGGCCGGCACATCCTGCTGCCACCGGCCCGGCGCAGTTAGGCACATTCCTGCTTAAAGAGGTCTGGCCTATCATGCAGCGGCGCGGCGTAGTTATGGCCAAAGAAAAATCGCCCCGAACCTATGAGATAACACCAGAGGCCAAAGACACCGTTGGAAAACCAACGGCGACGGCTGACCAAAGCGACAAAGCCACACCGGAGCAACTGGCCGCCGCCGTCGCCCAGGGCATTGCCGACGACATTTTCAAGGCCTCCGATGCCCAGGACGCTCTGAAAAGCAGCCGACCCCAGCATCCGGCCGCGTCCTACACCGCGACCCAGTTCGGCACTTGGTTCGCCAGGCAGCTCTGGCCCATCATGGAGCAGCACGGCGTCACCATCGCCAAGGAAAAACCACGGCGCTACGAGATGACCCCCGACGCGCGCCACAACCTCTTGTCCCTTGCCTAACCCACGGAGCAGGTTCATATGATCGACCGCGAACGCCTTGTCCGAACCGTTATCGAACTCATCCGGATCGACAGCCCCACCGGCGAGGAGGACGTCATCGACGCCCACCTCTCCGCGCGGCTCACCGACCTCGGCGCGTCGATACAGCACGACGCCTACGGCAACCTGGTGGCCACCCTGCCCGGCAACAACGGCAGATCCGGCGAACTCCCCGTCATGCTGTCCGCCCACATGGACACCGTGGAACCCGGCCGCGGCATCCAGCCGACCCTCGACGCCGATGGCGACACGTTGCGCTCCGACGGCTCCACCATCCTGGGCGGCGACTGCAAGGCCGGCTTGGCCATAGTCCTGGAGGGACTCACCGCGGCCATGGAGGACGGGGGTCTCGGTCGCCCGGTGCAGGTGGTGTTCTCCCGGGCGGAAGAAGGCGGATTGAACGGCGCCCGCAACCTGGATTTCTCGCTGGTAAAAGCAAAGAATGGCATGGTCTTCGACGGCGAGGGCCCGGTGAGTCGCATTTGCGTCGGCGCGCCGGCCCAGAACGTGGTGCAGTGCCGCATCACCGGCGTTGCCGCCCACGCCGGCCTGGAGCCGGAAAACGGCGTGTCGGCCCTGCTGGTCGCCGCCAACATCCTCACCCGTCTGCCACTGGGTCGCATTGACCACGAGACCACCAGCAACATCGGCGTGCTGGAGGGCGGTCTGAAGCGGAACATCATCCCGGAGCAGGCTTTCATGGACGGCGAATTGCGCTCACGGGATCAGGCCAAGCTGGAGATCTACACGGCAGAGTTCCGCCGCGCCTTTGATCAAGCGGCGGCGATGTACCCGCGCGCGCAGGTCGACCTCGAGATCCGGAACCAGTACCAGGCTTACCGTGTAGCGGAGAGCGACCCCGCCCTGATGGACATCGCCCACGCAGTCACCGCCGGCGGGCTGAGCCCCGCGCTGGAAACCACCGGCGGCGGATCCGACGCCAATGTCTTCTACGAGCACGGCATCGTCGCTTTGCCCGTGGGCATCGGCGTGCGGGACTTCCACACCACCCGGGAGACCGCCAGCATCAACGAGATGTGCGATGCGGCCGTGGTGTGCCAGAAGTTCATATCCCCGGCCTGAATCACCGACGATACCAATGCGCCGGCGGCGCGGGGGTGAAGCCCGCTGGCCGCCGGCGCTGCGTTTGTCATATATAATATGCGGCCACCGGAGATCAGCGAGGGCAGCAGTTGCCGTCGCCGACTCGAGCCGCATCGATCTGAAGGTACATTCCAAGGAGCAGCCCAATGGCCGACGAATTTGTCAAAATCGCGTCTCTCAGCGACGTTCCGCCGGGCGACATGATGTCCGTCCGCGTGGGATCCGAAGAGATCCTGCTGGTGAACCTGGATGGCAACGTGCACGCCTGCGATGACATCTGCACCCACGCCTATGCCAATCTTTCGGAGGGGGACCTGGAGGATGGCGAAGTGGTCTGCCCGCTGCACGGCGCAGTGTTCGACGTCGCGTCCGGCAAGCCAGTGACGCCGCCGGCTACCGAAGCGCTGCGCAAGTTCGCCGTCCGTATCGAGGGCGACGACGTCCTGGTCGGACCGGTCATCGAAGCCGAGTAGAGGCCACTTGCTCGTTCTTGAGAGCTTCGGCCGACGCACCTGCGCCGGCCGAATGCGTACCTGAGCCCGCGGGTTACTCGGGAAAGCCCCAGGCGGAGCGCGGCCAGTAGATCGCCCAGACCTTGCCGATGATATGGTCCGCCGGCAGCGGACCCCAATGACGGGAGTCCCGGCTCCCGTTGCGGTTATCACCCAGCACGAAATACTCGTCATCGGCCAGTTGCACGTCGTGCATCCTGGTCCGGCCCAGAACGTCCAGGTAGGGCTCGTCCAGGGTCTTGCCGTTGACGGTGACCAGCCCGTTGTCGATGGCCACCAGGTCTCCCGGCTCCCCGATGATACGTTTGACGAACTGGCGGTCCGGCTCCAGCGGGTAGTTGAAAACCACCACGTCACCGCGTTGCGGGGGCCGCATCGTGTGCACCAAACGGGGTTCTTCCGGCTGCCAGAAGGGTATGATCTTGCCCAGCCGCTCTGTGTCCAGTTGGTAGTACACCAGCTTGTTCACCATCAGGTAATGCCCGGGCAGCAGCGTGGGCCGCATGCTGGAACCTTCGACCCGGAAGTTGGCCACCGCCACCTGGATGGCGACGAAAACCACGATGCCGATGAGGGCAGCCTCGACAAGTTCGCGCAGCCAATTGCTCTGGTTCATCTGAATGTGCCCGGGGTTCCGGTGAATGCGCCCCGGGTTCCGGGTTTATTTTAGCAAAGGGCGCGTCGCACGGGCCGCGGCGGCTCACGCGTACCCAGTTTGTCATCGCGAGGAGCGCAGCGACGTGGCGATCCCGTTGCTGAGAGAGACCCGGTTACCATCACGAGATTGCCACGCTGCGCTCGCAAT
Organism: Dehalococcoidia bacterium; assembly: GCA_022827095.1. GTDB lineage: Bacteria > Chloroflexota > Dehalococcoidia > Lucifugimonadales > UBA3495 > Bin87. The sequence continues at coordinate 171,989 of JAJDTP010000004.1, read as the reverse complement.
GACCGGTGGGGGAAACTGGGTACGAATGAGCAGTGGGTTGAGGTTGCGCCCAACCGATGGCGCTGCTAATCTTGCGCCGCTATGTTTTCGATCTTCAAGCGGAACCGGGGTGAGGTCAACCGCCAGCAGACCGACGCCGGAGTGAAGCGGAGCCGCGATAGCTGGTTCGGGCGCATCCGGAACCTGTTCGCTTCGCGGGAGCTGGACGATTCGGTGTGGGACGAGATCGAGGAGATCCTGATCTCGGCGGACGTCGGGGTGGACACCACCATGACGGTGCTGGACGAACTGCGGGCCGAGGTCCGGTCGGGGCGCGTTGCGGACAGCGAGGGCGCGTTTGACCGGCTCAAGGAGCTGATCGCGGCGGAGTTGTCAGCATCGGACGACCCGGACGTGTGGCTGGACGATGACAGCGTAGGGTCTCCCTACGTGATACTGGTGTGCGGCGTGAACGGGGTGGGCAAGACCACCAGCATCGCCAAGCTGGCGCACCACTTCACCGGAGCCGGCAAGAAGGTGATCCTGGGGGCGGCGGATACGTTTCGGGCCGCCGCCGAGGAGCAGCTGGAGATCCTGGGCGAGCGGGTGGGCGTCGACGTGATCAGCCACCAGCACGGCGCAGATCCCGGAGCAGTGGCCTACGACGCGTGGCAGGCGGCCCGGGCGCGAGGCGCGGACATCCTGATCGTGGACACGGCGGGACGGCTGCACACCCGCCAGAACCTGATGGACGAGCTGCGCAAGGTGCGGCGGGTCATCAACGGGCTGGACGAGGCAGCGCCGCACCAGGTGCTGCTGACGCTGGACGCCACCACGGGCCACAACGGGCTGACCCAGGCCCAGGCCTTCACCGACGCCGTGGGTTGCACGGGCATCTTCCTGGCCAAGCTGGACGGCACCGCAAGGGGCGGGATCGTACTGTCGATACGGCGGGCGCTGGGCGTGCCGATCCTGTTCATCGGCACCGGCGAGGGGTTGGACGACATCGCGCCCTTTGATTCCCACGAGTTCGTGGACGCCATGCTGTCGCCGGCCGCCTGACGGCCGGGCTAGCCCATAGCCGTGCAGGACGTTCTCGCCTGGCTCATCGCCCTGTGGGCCCTGTCGCTGGTCGGGTTCCCAATCGGCTCCACAGTTTGCGGACTGGGGCGGCTGGCCGACCGCGGGTGGGCGGTATCGCGAGTACTCGCGCTGCTGGCCCTGGCGTGGGTGACGTGGATCGGCGGCACCGTTGGCATCGTGCCCAATTCGGCGGCTGGCATCGCCGCCGTGCTCGTCATCATGGGCATCGCGGCGGCGTGGCTGGCCTACCGGCAGCGGGCGGAACTGGCGGACTTTTTCCGCCGGCGCTGGGCCGTGGTGACGACCACCGAGCTGACTTTCCTGGCCATTTTCGCCTTCTGGGCGCTGGTGATCAGCGAGGTTCCGGCCATCGACCACACCGAAAAGCCGATGGACTTTGGCATCCTGAACGCCCTAGCGAACGCGGACGGCTTTCCGCCGGAGGACCAGTGGCTGTCGGGCCACAGCATCGCCTACTACTACGGCGGCCACTACGTGGCGGCCATGCTGTCGACCCTCACCGGCGTGGCCACGGACAAGGCGTACAACCTGGCCGTGGCCACGATTCCGGCCCTGCTGGCGGCCGGGATACTGGGCCTGGTGTACAACGTGCTGCGGCTGGCCGGAGCACGGGCGTTTCCGGCGCTGGGAGCGGGACTGCTCACTGCCATCGGCGTAACGATGCTGGGCAACCTGTCCGGCGTGCTGGAACTGGCTTACGTGCGAGGGGTGGGAGGCGAGTGGTTCTGGAATTGGGTCGCGGTAAAGGGCCTGGAGGCGCCGGCCGGCGGCGACGGCTGGCTACCCGACGGGTTCTGGTGGTGGTGGCGGGGAACCCGGGTGATCGACACGCTCTCGGAAACGGGCGTGTCGCTGGACTACACCATTACGGAAGTTCCCTTTTTCAGCTTCCTACTGGGCGACCTGCACGCCCACGTATCCGCGTTGCCCTTCGTGACGCTGGCGCTCACCCTGACCCTGGCACTGCTCGTGTCGCCCTTCGCGCCCGGGCTGCGCTGGTTGCGTCGTCGCCCGGGCGAAGCCGTGGCGCTGGCCGTCACCCTGGGTTCGCTGGCGTTCATCAACGCCTGGGACTTCCCGCTGTACGTGGCGATCACCGCGATGGCCGCGGTGGCCTGCTGGTCGGCGTGGCGCATCAACCGGTCCGAGCCGGAAACGAGCAGCAGCAGCGCGGCGTCCACGGCCGTGCTGGGGCGAGCGACGGGAAGGGCCGCGCCGTTGGCCGTCGGTCTGGTGGCAGCCGGGGTCGCCCTGTATCTGCCGTTCTACCAGTCATTCGACAGCCAGGCGGGCGGCATCCTGCCCGTGACCGGGCCGGCAACGCGCCCGTTCCTTTTCTTGGTAGTTATGGGAGTCCCGGCGTTTCTGGCCGGAGCGCTGGTGGGCAGATCGCTGTTGGCGCTGGGATCTCCCACTGCGGGCAAGCGCCGGCTGGTGTGGCCGGTGGCGGCGTTCAGCGCCGCGCCGTTTTTCATCTGGCTGCTCGCGGTGGCGCTGCTGGTTTCCCTGCGACCAGAGGAGACTACGCTGCCGGACGGATTAGTCTGGCGCCGGTTGGTGCTGGCGGCGCCGCTGCTCGGCATGGGCGGGCTGGCCGCCTATTGCGCCCTGGTGCTGGCGGCCAACCGGCGGCCGATGCAATGGCTCGTGTTCGCGCTGATCCTGGCGGCAGCGGGGTTCTACCTGCTGGCCGGAGCCGAGTTATTCCGCATCGTGGACCTGTTCGGCAACCGGATGAACACCGTGTTCAAGGTCTACTACCAGGCCTGGATCCTGCTTGGGATTGCCGGCGGGGTGGGCATCTATTACATTGTGGCCGGTCCATACCGGCTACGGCCGGGGGATTACCGGGCCGGTCTGTTCCGGGCGCTGGGTATCGGGTGGGCAGGTCTCGCCGTGGGACTGATCATGGCTTCGGCATACTATCCCGTGGCCGCCGTGCTGGAGCGCACCGAATGGTTCCAGGGCGGCGGAGGTTTGGGTGGCAACACCCTGGCCGGGCTGGACTTCCTGCGACGTGGCGAGCCCGGGGAGTACGACGCAATCGTGTGGCTCAATGAGGAGGCCGAGCCGGGTCGCATCCTGGAAGCGGTCGGGGATGGGTACAGCGACTACGGACGCATCTCGGGAGCCACGGGCCGGGCCACGGTTCTGGGCTGGGAGGGCCACCAACAGCAGTGGCGCGGCGACGACAGCGCCTTCGCCGGACGCAGCCACGACGTGCAGACGATCTACCAGGGGACCGACGGCGCGGAAACCCGCCGCCTGCTGGCAGTCTACGGCGTCCGCTGGCTGGTGGTGGGTCCCAGAGAGCGAGATTCCTACGGAGAAGAAGTGGACGAAAGGGTCGAAGAATGGGTCGACGAAGGCTGGCTGGTGCGAGCCTTCTCATCCGATGATGTGGCAATCTACGAAGTAATCAGCAAGTAAAACTGCAACACTGGAGGCAATCATGGAATTCAGCGACGTGAGCAACTTTTTCAGCAGCAACCACCGGGCGGTGATCAATACCTTCCGCCGGGACGGATCGGCGCAAACCAGCATCGTGGTGGCTGGGGCGTCGCCCTTTGAGGGAGATGACGGGCCGGTGTTCGTCATCGTGCGGGGCACCTCCGCCAAGGCTCGCCACCTGCGGAGGGACGACCGGTGCAACGTAATGGCGGTGGCCGACGACTGGCGTCAGTTCGCCGTGGTGGAAGGCACGGTCACGCTGCACGACTACCAGAACACCGACGCCGAGGAGATGCGGCAGATGCTGCGGACGGCGTTCCGGGCGTGCGGCGACCACGAGCATCCGGACTGGGAGGAATACGACCGGGCGATGGTGCAGCAGGACGCGGTGATCGTGCGGGTGCAGCCCAATCGAGTTTACGGGCTCATACGGTAATACGACGTCGAATTGGTCGGGTCGGCTGGGTTGTTGCCGTCGCCCCGACCAATTTTGTGCCTTGAGCAGGTTCGCCGTGACGGTTCCGCTGCGTGCGGTGACCGCCCGGCGGATGCTACGGCTTGGTGCCCACCGCGCAGTGGAATGGGGTGGAGATAAAGAAGGTGCCGTCGGCCTGGGCCTGTTCCGCTGCTGCGCGCCACTCGGCGGCTTCCTCATCGTTCAGGGTGGGCAGGATGCCGCCTTGAATGAATTGCAGGCGGTCCGGCTCCGCAAAGGTGCTGATGAAAGGGAACATCCTGGCGTTTTCCAGCCCCAGCCTAGCGAAACGCTCGTAGAGCGAAGCGTTGTCACATCCCTGGGGGTGGCCGGGATCGTCGACCCACGGCGGCGACTCGATCCTGGTCTTGAGATCGGCGCGCAGGGGCAGGTTGACCCAGCGGTTCATGTCGTGGGCGTGGCCCAGCACGGCAATACGGCCGCCGGGTTTCACGACGCGCACCAGCTCGGGCAGCATCAGGTCGGCGTTCACACGCTGGATGACGGTACTGGAGAAGACCACGTCGAAACTGTTGCCGTCGAAAGGCAAGGCCTCGGCGCTGCCCTCGTGGAAGCTCACCAGGTCGTCCATGCCCTCGCGCCGGGCGATGTCGGCCGCCTCGCGCAGGAAGTAGGTGTTGACGTCCACGCCGGAGACCGGGTTCTGGCGGTTGGTCCGGCGGGCCACCCAGCGGCAGAGGACGCCGGTGCCGCAACCGGCCTCCAGCACGCTCTCGCCGGGCTGGATCTGCACCGCGTCGATCAGGCTGCCCACGGCGGACAGGTACCCGGGAGTGCGGCCCCGGCCCTCCAGGCTGCCCACCATGCCCAGCGCCGGTCCGGTGAGGGTGATCACGCAGTATCGCTCGGTGAAGGCCGCGACAACCGGGTCCCATTGGGCTGGCGCGGCTCCCAACGGCAGCAGGACCAGTGGAGGACCCGATCCCTGGACCTTGAAGTAGATGTCGTCGACCTCCCCTTCCTCAACCGAAGGGGACGCGCTGGGCAGGCTGCTACCTGGGTCCGAGCCGGCGAGGAAGTCGAGCATGGGCGCGATCATGCCTTCGCCCTGTTCGACGCCGATGTCGGCGTAGTTGTTGGGGTAACCGTAGTCGGCCAGGGTGACCTTAGCGACCGCCGGGAGGCCCGCCAGGTTGCGGTCTATGGTCGCCGTCGCGCCGCCGCGGTCGGCGTTGAACACCAGGAGCCGGTCGCCGAAAGGGGCCAGCGCCTGGGAATCGAACCCCAGCGGACAGACCAGCGTCAGGGAAGCGATGGCGTCCGCGAAATTGACCGTCAATCCTCGCCAGTCGCCCAGATTTCGGGATGCGAAGTGGGCCCGCTCGATGCCCAGTTGCCGCAATACACCTACGATCCGCTCGTCAACGGGAGCCTCTACCTGTGTCGTCATACTGCCCTCCCGGCCGGGTCGGCCTCAGTGCGGAAGTTTCGCCTCACTCCCACCCATTCTTGCCGCCTGTCATTGCGAGGATGCCGTGGGCATCAGTGGCAATCCCGATGAGATACACACCTTGTTTCGTCAATGACCGTGGCTATACTGACGAGATTGCCACGCTTTGCTCGCAATGACAACCAATAACCGGCGATCATGCTTGCCCCTTTTGTCATCGCGAGGAGTGAGGCGACGTGGAGATCACGTTCCCGCAGCAACGTTCCTTGCCCCAACGAGATTGCCGCGCTTCGCTCGCAATGACGGTTCAAGCGAAGGGGTGCGCATCAGACAACCGGCGAAGTGGGGAGGTTACGTTGTTACAACGCCAGCGAACCCTGCCCGCCTGCGTCGTCCGTCGGGTCGCTCGACACGCCGGCCAGGTTGGCGGGATTTTCGAGCAGTGCCAGCAGCGCGCCTTCGTCCAGGATGGGTACGCCGAGACGTTCGGCGGAGGCCAGCTTGCTGCCGGCGGACTCGCCGGCCACCAGCCAGTTGGTCTTGCGGCTGACCGACGAGGTTGTGGTGGCCCCCAGGGATTTGACGCGGCCCTCGGCTTCGCGGCGCGTCATGGTCGCGAGGGTGCCGGTGATCACGAAGGTCTGGCCCTTCCAGGGCTGCGCCAACTCGTCGATGGGCGCGAGTTCCTGCCAGAGCTGGACACCGGCGTCGCGTAGGCCGGCGAGCGTTGCCCGGTTGCTCTCGGTGGCGAAATAGTTGACGATGCTCTCGGCGATGCGGGGGCCGATGCCCTCGATCTCGGTAAGTTCGTCAACGGTGGCCGCGCCGATGTCGTCGAGGCTGGCGTAGCGGGCGGCCAGCAGTTCGGCCACCTCAGCGCCGACGTGGAGGATGCCCAGGGCGAAGAGGATGCGGGCCAGCGGGCGTTTCTTGCTGGCCTCGACGTTGTCGAGGATGCGGGTGGCGAGCTTTTCGCCCATGCGGTCCAGCTCGGTGATCTGCTCCATCCGCAATCCGTACACGTGGGAAACGTCGGAAACCAGGCCGCGGTCGATGAGGATGCGGCACCAGCGCTCGCCGAGGCCGTCGATGTCCATGGCGCTGCGGCTGACGAAGTGCTTGAGGGATTCGAAGAACTGGGCAGGGCAGGCTGAGTTGGGGCAGCGGTGCATGGCGTCGCCTTGCTCCTTGACGACGGCGGTGTCGCACTCGGGGCAGCGCTCCGGCATACGGAACTCGGGGCCGCGCTCCTCACCGGGCACCGGGACAGGGCCAAGGACATGCGGTATGACGTCGCCGGCGCGCTCGATCTCCACCGTGTCGCCAATGCGTATGTCCTTGCGGTGGATATCCTCCTCGTTGTGCAGAGAGGCGTGCTGGACGGTGGCGCCGCTGACGACGACGGGTTCGAGGATGGCCTGGGGGTTCAGGCTGCCGGTGCGGCCGACGTTGATGATGATGTCCAGCAGGCGGGTGTTGGCGCGCTCGGCGGGGAACTTGTAGGCGATGGCCCAGCGGGGCTCCCGGCCGGCAAAGCCCAGGGCGTTTTGCTGGGTCAGGCTGTCGACCTTGACCACCACGCCATCGGCCTCGTAGTTCCAGTCGTGACGGCGGTGCAGCATCTCGTCGTAGAACGCGCACACCTCATCGACGGTGTCGAAGACGAGATTTTCGGGATTGACGCAGAAACCGTAGGACCGCAGCCGCTCCAGGGCCTGCCAATGTCCGGCGGGCATGGGCGCGTCGCCGGTGTGGTTGAGGCTGTAGGTCCAGATCTGCATGTTGCGGCTGCGGGCGACCTCCGGATCCAGCTGGCGGATGGTGCCGGCGCCGGTGTTGCGAGGGTTGGCGTAGAGGGGCTCGCCGTTGCGCGCCCGCTCCTCGTTCATGCGCTGGAAGCTATCGAGGGGCAGGTAGACCTCCCCGCGCACCTCCAGGTCGGACGGGAAGTCGCCGTGGAGAGAATGGGGGATGCTTTCGACCTCGCGGAGGTTTGGGGTGACATCCTCGCCGGTCTGGCCGTTGCCGCGGGTGGCGCCGAGGACGAAGGCCCCATCGCGGTAGACGAGACGCACGGCGAGGCCGTCGATCTTGAGCTCGGCCACCATGCGGAAAGGCTGGCCGTCCAGCAGGTCGGTGACGCGGCGGTGCCACGCCTCCAGGTCGTCCCGGTCGAAGGCGTTGGCGAGGCTCAGCATGGGGATGGGATGCTGGACCTGGGGGAAGCGGTCGGAGGCGCTGCCGCCGATGATCTGGGTGGGCGAGCTGGCGGAGCGCAGTTCGGGATGGGCGGCCTCGAGGTCGCGCAGTTCCTGCATCAGCGCGTCGTACCGACTGTCGCTGATGATCGGCGCGTCGTCGTTGTAGTACCGCTCGTTGTGGAACCAGAGTTGGTCGCGCAGCCACCGGGCGCGCTCGGCGGGATTGGCGTCGGGACCGGGATCAGGCATTGACGTGCTCATCTGCGATGTCCTGCTGTTGATGCTTCGGAGTTGCCGATAGTATAGTCCCGGCAGGCGGGACGATGCGTAACTGTTCAGCATTCAGGAAGTCGCCATTGCGAGGCGCCTGCGCCGTGGCAATCTCGACGCCGTAGCAGCAACGTCTGCCTGGAAGGGTCCCTTGCGCCAACGAGATTGCCACGCTGCGCTCGCAATGACGGTTCGGAGCAGACTGGGCGCGTGAGGCGCGGCCCGCGTTGCTGTTATCCTAGAGACAGCATTCCATTCACCCATCACCAGGAGGCGACCACCATGTCCGCTGCAGCCGACGGCCTGATTTCGGCCCTGGAGAACAACTTCACCACCATCGACCTGGCGCTGAGAGATCTGGACGAGGAAGAGTTCAAGCGAATCCCCGCCCCGGACTGCAACTCGGTGGCGTGGACCCTCTGGCACCTGTCACAGGTGATCGACTCGTTCATCCACACCCGCCTGCGCGACCTGCCGCAGCTTTGGGACACCAACAACTGGGAGCAGCACTTCGGGATGCCGGCCGACGGCGAGAACCGGGGGCTGGGCTGGACGCACCAGATGGTGTGCGACTGGCAACCGCCGTCACGCGCCCTGCAGATGGAGTACTTCGAGCAGGTGCGCTCGGCGCTGCGCGAATACCTGCCCGGCCTCACGGAAGCCCAGATGCAGCAGGCGAAGATCATCCCGCCGGTGTCGGAGCCGCGAACGGTGGCGGCGGCGCTGGGCCAGATGACCTGGGACTGCGTATCCCACGGCGGGCAGATCGCCTTCCTGCGCGGGATGTACAAGGGGATGGGCTGGCACCGGTAGGCCGGAGCCAACGAACTGCGCGACTGATTAGCCCCGACGGGGTCGGCCGCGGTCGGCGCTGTCGACCATGATGGTGACCGGGCCGTCGTTCTGCAGGCTGACCTGCATGTAGGCCTGGAACTCGCCGGTCGCGACCTTCAGGCCGGTGTCGCGGAACATCTGCACGGACTGTTCGTAGAGGCGGTTGGCCGTTTCGGGATCGGCGGCGGCGGTGAAGTCCGGACGGCGGCCCCGGCGGGTGTCGGCGTGCAAAGTGAACTGGGACACGACCAGAAGGTCGCCGCCGGTATCGAGGGCTGACAGGTTGAAGCGGCCCTGCTCGTCAGCGAAGATGCGCATGTTGACGATCTTGTCCACCAGGTAGCGGGCGTCGGCCTCGTCGTCGCCCTCCGCGACGCCGAGGAGCGCCACCAGACCGGGCCCGATGTGTCCAACCTCGGTGTCGTCAATGGTGACCGAGGCGGAGGTCACTCGCTGGATCAGGGCGCGCATGGTTTTGGGAAACGCATTGCGGGCAATGGAAAGGCCGCACCCTGGAGCGCGGCCTGATTGGTCGTGTGGCCGACGGGTTATCAAGCGGAGTCGCCGGCGGCCGCCGCTGCCGGCGCCGGTGAATCGGAGGAGGAACCGGAGTTACCAGACGAACTGTCGCCGCTGCTGCCGTTGGACGAACTCGAGGAGGACGTTGATTCGGAGGCGGTCTCCTTGCTGTCTTCCTTCTCGACGGGGCGCTTGGGGCGACCGTAGTCAGTGGTGTAGAAGCCGCTGCCCTTGTAAATCACCGGCACGGCGTGGAATACCCGCTGGCCGGCGCCGCCGCACAATGGGCACTCTCCCTGTCCCGCCTCGCTGAATTTTTGAACCAACTCGAACTCGTTAGAGCACTCCGTACAGCGATAATCGTAGCGCGGCAAACCTGCCCTCCTTGATATGAAGAACGCCGCCGGGCGTGCTGACGCCCCGGCCGGCCCATTCCGTCTATGACGCGGGCGGAGTCTAGCACCGTGCCCGCAACCGGTCAATTTGCGAAGGCTGACCGCGGGCCAGCCTCGCGATGGCCTACCGCCGCTGCCGCCGCCGTCGGCGTGCCGCCCGCTGGGCCGCCAAGCGCTCCTTCTGCGCCTTGGAGCGGAAGAACCGACGGTCCTTCAGTTCGCGCAGGATACCGGCGTGTTGTACAGACGCCCGGAATCGATTCACCAGGCTCTCTGGGGTTTCGCCATCTCGCGGCGTTACGTAAGCCATGCAATGCTCCCGATTACGTGTTCCAGGATACTTCCAAGTAGGCGCGACTATAACATGCCCGTGCGGAACGCCGCAAACAACGGGCCGGCGAAGGACGGATGATCTGGGTCAGGTCGACGGCGCGCCGTCAACCGATGCGATGCGCCCGTCGGCCATCTGGAGGCGGCGGTCGGCCATGTCGGCGAGCAGCAGGTCGTGGGTGGCGGTGACGACGGTGACGCCGCGACTGGCGCCGATGTCGCGCATGATGCCGCCGATGGTCTGGCCGGTGACGCTGTCGAGCTCGCCGGTGGGTTCGTCGGCGAAGAGCACCGACGGGTCAGCCACCAGGGCGCGGGCGATGGCGACACGCTGCTGCTCGCCGCCGGACAGCTCGTAGGGGCGGTGGCCAGAGCGGCCGGTAAGACCCACCAGGTCCAGGGCCTCGTTGGCGCGGCGGCGGCGGTCGCGCCACGACACGCCGGCGATGTGCAGGGGAAGTTCCACGTTCTCGAATGCCGACAGTAGGGGAATCAGCCCGAAGGACTGGAACACGAAGCCGATGCGGTCGCGTCGGAGGCCGACGAGGTCGCGCTCGGGCATCTGGGACAGTTCGCGTCCTTCGAACCACACCTTGCCGGAGCTGGGGCGGTCGAGACCTGCCAGCAGGTTCAACAGGGTGGTCTTGCCTGATCCGGATCGCCCCACCAGGGCAACGAACTCGCCGGGCGCGATGTTCACCGTGACCTCGTTGACAGCGCGGACGGCGCTTTCTCCCTCGCCGAACTCGCGCACGACCGATTCCGAAGCCAGGGCAGCAGTCACTTCCGCCATGGAGTTACCTCAGTTCGCAACACCGGGGACAGAGCTCCTAGTCGTCGGCAATGGTTTCCCACCTTTCGCGGCTGCGGTGGGGCGCGGTGGCGGGCCGCAGCGTGATGGAGCCGGTGTCCGCGTCCATGCCGGCGGTGGCCAGTCCCTCCAGCGACAACTGCTCCACGTATTCGCGGGGCAACTGGAGACGACCGGCGCGGTCGACCACCAGGTATTCCTCCTCCTGGCCCTCGTCGCCCCGATAGGAGGACATTAGGTAGGACTCGGAGCCGATGCGCCCATCCCTGATGCGCACCACGCGGTCCACCCAGCGCGCGATGCCGGCGTAGTGGGTGACGATGATGATGGTTACGCCGAACCGCCGGTTGATGCGCTGGAGCATCCGGAAGACGTCCTCGGCCATGTTGGTGTCGAGTTCACCGGTCGGCTCGTCGGCCAGGAGCAGCGGCGGGTTGTTGGCCAGGGCCACAGCGATAGCCACGCGCTGCTGCTCGCCGCCGGAAAGCTCGGACGGGTAACGGCGTCCTTTGTCGGACATCTGAAGGGCTTCCAGCAGTTCCTCGGCACGTTCGCGCCGCTGCCGCTTGCCCGCGCCGGCGATGGCCTGGGGCAACTCGATATTGTCCCGCACGCTGAGGTACGGCACCAGATTGCGGCCGGTGGCCTGCCACACAAAGCCGACCTCGCGGCGACGGTAGGCCACCAGGTCCTGATCGGTGATGTCCAGCAGGTCCCGCTCGCCCACCCGGATGCGGCCGGCGGAGGGGCGCTCGAGGCCGGCGAGGATGTTCAGCAGGGTGGTCTTGCCGGAACCGCTGGCGCCGACGATGCCGATCAGTTCACCAGCCCTGACCTCGAGGTCGACGCCGCGCAGGGCAACCACTTCCAGGTCGGCCGGCTTGTAGATTTTGAAGAGGTCGTTGGCCTCGACGTACGCCGGCGTGCTCTCATCTTCGTCGTCGGTCTGCCACGGCTCGGGGGCCGGAGCCGGCGCGACGGGCCGCGCGCCGTTATCGGATGCAGGTCGTGGCGGCGGCGCTTGTGCGATTGGAGCCATTTCCGGCACGTCCCGAGACGCGTCGTCGGTGGCCACGGGAGCTTCGGAAACTTCCTCCACGGATGCCGGAGGCTCATCTACCGTGGGCGTAAGATGGGCATCTGCCACCGCGACAGTTTCCTCGACGATGTTCGCCGGCGGTTGTTCGGCGGCCAGCCGGGCCCGCCGCTCCGGCGGCATGAACTGGCGAGCGTAATCGTCAGCGTTACTATTTTGAGGCGTTTCGGACATTCTGGACCATCTCAACCGAGGTGTTGCGGCCAACCTCCGGCATTATAACGCGCAATGCGGGAGCGTGGCACGGTTGTAAAAGGGCGAGCCATCGAGCCCGCCCCGTGTTGCAGCCGTTCGGAATTTCGGCGCGACTACTCGGGTTTGCGCGCCGACACCTTGACGCTGGCGACGTTCAGGGGAACATCGTCATCGTCGCAGCGGATCGACTCGTCGATGGTCGCGATGTCCACGAAGCCGGCGGATTCCATGCGGGCCAGGTAGGTGCCGCGATACTCGGCGCCGCCGATGCAGGACGCCCAGGACTCGGCATCGGTCAGGCGGGGGCCGTCCTCGGTGAGGGCGAGCATGTCGGACACGTGCAGCCGGCCGCCGGGCGTCAGCACGCGGAAAGCTTCCCGGAACACGGCGTCCTTGTCAGGAGACAGGCAGATGACGCAGTTGCTGATCACTACGTTTACGCTGGCGTCGGGCAGCGGAATGTCCTCGAGATGGCCCTTCACAAACTCCACGTTGGTGACGCCCATACGGTCGCGGTTGGCGTTGGCCAGCGCGAGCATCTCGGGGGTCATGTCCAACCCGAAGACCCGGCCGGACTCGCCCACCTGCTCAGCCGCGATGAAGCAGTCGATGCCGCCGCCGGAGCCCAGGTCCAACACGGTTTCGCCGGGGCGCAGGTCGGCCAACGCGGTCGGGTTGCCACATCCGGCGGAGGCGGCCATCGCCTCCACGGGAAGGCCCTGGAGCTGGGCCTCGTTGTACAAAGCCATGGCGTGCTCGGTGTCGGCGGGTCCGCAGCAGGCGGCGGCGGTCGCATCGCCGCACCCGCAGGCCGCGGCGTCGTGTCCGCAATCGTCTGCGCCACAGGCGCCGTGGCCGCAGTTTTCGGCGCCGCAGCCGACGCCCTGGGCCGGCGTGACATCGGTAAGGTCGATCACCCGCAGGGCGCGCTGGCCGTAGTGGTCCTGGACGGCCTGGCGGATTTCGTCGGTATTGTTCGGTACAGTCGTCATCGGCGCCTCCCGGGTATCTGGAAACTACAGGTTTGATACGAGTCATGCTACGCCGGCAGCGGGCGGGCGTCAAACCACGCCTGGTGGTTCGGGTTATAATTGGTTCTGACAGCTCGATCCAATTGATAGATTAAGAACGCATCGACCTATGACCACCATAAACGACATCAGTGACCTGGCGAGAATCCTCCAGGAGCGGCCGGAATGGCTCAGCACCATTCGCGGGCTAGTCCTCACTGAGGAGGTGCTGCGTCTGCCGGAAATGATGGCGTCGTTGACCAAAACGGTGGAGGAATTGGCCCGGCAGACTGCCGAACAGTTCCGCGTCGTGAACGAACGTCTGGATCACTTGGAAACCGATGTCGCCGGTTTGAAATCCGACATGGCTGAGGTGAAGGCCGACGTAGGTGGTCTGAAGACCGATGTCGCCGACCTGAAAACGGAGCAAGCGCGCACCAACCGTCGTCTGGGTCGAATCGAGAATCAGCTCGGCGATCTCCGCGGCAGCATTCTCGAGATCACGGCGGCCAAGCAGATAGCGCCTCGGGTAATACAACAGATGGGTTTGTACCACTGCGATACCCTGGTCGGACCCGGAATATCACTGGCCCAGGAAACGATAAACGACATTCGCCAAGCTGAATTGGACGGAACAGTTGAGCTCGGCTCGGATCAGGTCAGGTGGGCTGACCTGGTGCTTCACGGCCGGCGTTCTTCCGATAACCAACCGGTGTGGGTGGTCGTCGAGGCATCGGCGAGGATCGATGAGCACGACATCAGCCGCGCTCGACATCGAGCGGACATCCTCGCAACGGTTTATCGGGAAGATTCCATAGCCGTTGTAGTGGGTGAATCGATAGACGACCGGGATCGTATCAGAGCCAGCGATGCTGAGGTATCGGTGATCACTCTACGCCCACGGTACCGGAACGAAGAAGGAGACGACGAGATATGAGAATCACCGGCGGCACCACGCGCATTCTGCAGACACCGGCGGACAACCCGCTGGTGGTGGGCATCGACCAACCGGGCACCCGCGAGTTCGTCACACTGGAACTCCATACCGACGAGGGTATCAACGGCATCGGCGTGACCTTTTTCGGCGGGCCGCTGGTGCATGCGCTGCGGCGGGCAGTGGACGACCTGGTGCAGCTGGCGGTGGGCGAGGACCCGATGAATCCCGAGGCCGTGTGGGGCAAGCTGATGGACGCGTGCTCGTCGGCCGGGCCGGAGGGCATCCTGTCGTTGGGATTGGCGCCCATCGACATGGCGGTGTGGGACATCAAGGGCAAGGCGCTGGACCAGACCGTGTGCGGGCTGATGGGCGGCTACCGGGACCGGGCGCCCACCTACGCCAGCGGCGCGCTGATGCGCCCCATGGGTCTGGAGTACCTGTCCGAGGCCGGCCCGCGCCTGGTGGAGCAGGGGTTCCGCCAGATGAAGACGCAGATGGGCGCGGAGCCCACGGCCGCCCGCGAGGTGGCCCGCATCCGCACCCTGCGCGACGCCATCGGGCCCGACATCGACCTGATGTGCGACATCAACCAGCTTTGGAACGTGAACCAGGCCATCCAGATCGGCAGCATGGTGGAGGAGTACCGCCTCTTCTGGCTGGAGGACGTGGTGGCGCGGGACGACTACCAGGGCCTGGCTCGCGTGGCCGACGCGCTGACGACGCCCATCGCGGCCGGAGAGTACGTCTACGGCATCCGGCCCTTCCGCCACATGGTGGAGCAGCGCAGCATCGACATCGTGATGGTGGACCTGCTGCGCGCCGGCGGGATCACGCCCTTCCGCAAGATCGCCGGCATGGCGGAGGCCTTCAACCTGCCGGTGGTGTCCCACCTGATACCGGAAGTGCAGGTGCATACGATCTCGGCCATTCCCAACGGACTGACGGTGGAGTACATGCCGTGGTCGCTGCGGCTGTTCGACGAGACGCCGGACATCGTGGACGGGGACCTGGTGGTGCCCGACCGGCCGGGTTTGGGGCTGTCCTTCAGCCAGGACGCCATCGCCCAGTACCAGGTCGCCTGACCGTCCGACAATTTTGCATGGATGCACAGGATATGCAGGATAGAATAAATTATCTTGTTTATCCTGTTGATCCATGAAATACCAGATTTGCAGCACAATTACTTACGGAGGCTAATAATGGCTACCTACCAGTTGCGCATCTACACCATCAACCGCGGCATGATGGACTCCTGGCTCGGCCTGTTCAACGAGCACATCCGGCCGCTGCACGACCGCCTGGGGATCCCGGTGGTTTCCAGCTACGTGAACGCTGACCGCACGGAATTCATCTGGGTGCGGCGGTTCGACAGCTCCGACCAGATCGCGGAGAAGGAAGCGGCGTACTTCGCGTCGCCGGAGCGGAGCGCCCTAGGCGACCGGCCCACCAGCCACATCGCCAAGATGGAAGTGCGGGTGATGGACGGCGTGGAGGCAGCGGCGGCGGCCTGACCCTCAGCTACACGGCAGGGGGGCGGATCATCTCACGCGTCCCCATTTTGTCATCGCGAGGAGCGCAGCGACGCGGCGATCTCGTTGCCGGAAGAGCCGGCCTAACCCCGCCGAGATTGCCACGCTGCGCTCGCAATGACAGGTGCAGAGCAAAGAGGTGCGTGTGAGCACGGCAGGGGCGGAGATTTTCGCCCCTATGCGGTTTGGGATGGCGCCGGCTCGGCGTGGCGTTCGTGCCAGCCGGCGTTGATGTTGCCCCAGTATTCTTCCCAGTTGCGGCGAGTGTCCGCCTCGGTGGCGCCACCCCAGTAACCGGGGGAAACCAGGGGCAAAGCCTGCTCGATGCGGATGAGGACCACGGCGCGCACGCTGTCGGCCAGGCTCGTCACGTTGGATGGGCCATTGCGCATCCGCTCCTTCACCGTCGCCTCAAGCTCGTCGCCGGAGTGGACGGCCACGGTGCCCTTGAAGCGGTAGCCCTTGCGAGCGAACATGTCCACGACGTTGATCTCGATGGCCGGGTTGTGCTCCAGGTTGCGCATGGTGCCCGGTGAAGCCAGGTCCGTGAACAGGATGTGATCGTCGTCCCAGATCATGGTGGTGGCCTTGGGCGACAGGTTGGGCGTGCCGTCGGGGCAGACGGTGGCGGCGAAGATCAGGCGCTGCTCGGTCAGGACCCGCTTCATGTCGTCGGTAAGAATTCCCATGCGTGATGCCTCTCCGGTTGCTACAGTTCCTTGACCATTTCGCGGTGGGGGATGCCGGCTTCCTCAAAGATGTCGCCGACTTCCCGGTAGCCGTGGCCGGCGTAGAAGGACTTGACGTACTCCTGGGCGTGAAGGGTGATCTGCCGAAAGCCCCGTTCGCGGCCCTGTTCTTCCAAAAAGTCGAGCACCTGCCCGCCCACGCCATCGCGCCGCCTGTCCTGCTGCACGGCCATGCGCCCGATGTGCGGCCCCTTGCCGTCGACGTCGGGGAGGAGCCGACCGGTGCCGATGACGACGCTGTCATGCAGGGCCACCGCGTGGACGGTGTCGTCAGCGGTATCAAATTCGTCCAGCTCGATGTCGGCGGGGACACCCTGCTCGCCCACGAAGACGCGGATGCGCAGGCTGAAGGCCGCCTCCAGCTCGGCGGGGGTTTCGATCAGTTTGACGGTGATGTCGGAGTTTGAGGTCATGTCGGGTCCCGGCGTTGTGCGGGCTAATTGTTTCGGTACACGTCGCGGCGGTGCGCCACTGCCCTAACGATGATACGGCGAGTTTGTCGATCCAAGGTGTACAAAATCCGGTAATCCCCTACCCTCGTCCGGAACAGCCCCCTCAACCTCCCGGTCAGGGCCTGGTGACGAATGGTTTCCGCGTTGACGGCCAGTTCATCCAGCTTGCCACGCACTCGTCTGGCCGGCTCTGTGTCCAAACGAGTCAGATCATCGGCGGCGTTGGCGTGGAACTCTACTGAATATGGGATCAATCCAGCCCCAATCGCCGGTACACTTCCTCGGCAGGAATTGTGTGCTTTTCCGACGCGACGCGTCGTTCCATCTCGGCGACGAATTCATCGCTGAATTCCAACCCTTCGTCCGGGTCGTCCAACAATTCGGCAACGACCTCAGCGACGGTCTCGCGGATCAACGCGCGGAACTCATCGATGGTCAGTTCGGCAACGGTTTGGGCAGGCATTTTTGCTCCGGGCAGGGCGATTGCGGTGGTCAGGCACTTTGCGTGGGCACCGTTGCGGTGAGTCTAACACCGCGCGTTTTACACCGGCAAACACACAGGAGAATGGTAACTGTTCAGACTTGCGGGTGTCATTGCGAGCGAAGCGCGGCAATCTCGTTGGCGTAGGGGAGTCCTTTGAGGCAGACATTGCCGCTACGGTGTCGAGATTGCCACGGCGCAAGCGCCTCGCAATGACAACCTCCGGGAATCTGAACACTTACGAAGAATGCTGCCGCCGGCGAACCCGCCGGCGGCAGCATTCTTCGGCCTGATGGCCTTGGCCCGCGCTGTTGGGATTACTGCACCAGGTTGGGCGTGACCTCGGCGGGGATGCCGCCGGCTTCCATCTCGCGGCCGCGGGATTCCACCTGGGGTATCACCGAGGCAAGGAGGTCCTCGTCTAGGTCAGCGGCTACGCCGGGGTAGCCGGCGCGCTCCAGCATGGCCTTGAGCTTGCCGGTCTTGAACTGATCGAGGCACCAGCCCAGCGGGTCGGGAACCAGGGTCTTGTCCCAGAAGATCCGGTGGTTCTTGTTGCGCGGGCCGTAGTGGTAGTGCGGCTCGTCGCGGAAGCAGTCGAAGGCCAGCAGCTCAGTCTCTTCCGTGAACACGCGGCCCGTGTTGCCGGCGAGGTCGCTGAGCACGTGGATGGCCAGCCCGCCGTCGCCGGAGGCCTGGCGGCGCATCTCCAGGCCGAAGCGGATGTTGCCGGCCTCGATGATGTCGGTGCCGCGGTTGTGCTTGACGGTGTTGCGCTCGGCGGCGAACTTGACCCGGGCGGTGGCGTCCACCTCGTCCAGGGCCGCGTTGACCGCGTTCATATCCAGCGCGCCGGCCGCGTCAGCATGGCCGGCCCGGGTCAGCATGGTGCCCAGGTTGTTGCGCATGGTCTTGACCGACCAGCCGATGGGGTTGCCGTCGACGGTGTGGTCCATGCGGTAGTTGATGTTCTCGCCGTCCGGCGCGTAAACGTAGCTTTTCTCGATGTCGAAGCAGTTGAAGCGCAGCGCAGTATCGCCGCCCACTTCAACCAGGATGACCACGCCCTGGTCGGAATGGTCCTGGATGTTGCCGTCCCACAGCTCATGCTGGACGACGAAACCCACGTTGCCCGCGTCAAACCGAATTCTGCCCCTCTGAGTCGTCATAGTTGGTTTCCTCCCTTTTTGAGAACGAAAGTAGACGAAATATAACCGGGCGGTTTCGTGGGTGTCAAACCAATCCGGCCAAAGCTCACATGCCCAGGGCCTCGCGGATGGCCCTGAGCTGGTTGAGGTGCTCGCCCCAATGTCGTTCCAGGCCGTCGATGAACGATTGCGCCGTGCGTGGCTCGTGGATGCCGCGATGGGGCAGGTGGGCCATGGCGGTTCGCTCCTCAAAATCACCATCGACGGCGTTGGTGATAGCGTCCTCGGCAGTTTGCAGGATCGCCAGCGGACCGGCGAGCGCCTCGTTAATGTCGGCGGCCATGCGCTCCGGCGTCATGTTGTTGGCATCGGGCAGGATGGTGACCTCTTCAAGGCTGCCGTTCAGCACGTCGGCAATGACGCTGCCGATGCCACCCTCGGGCGTGTCCACCAGGTGGTAGAGCACCTCGCGGGCGCACCATGGATCAGCATCGGATCCGGCCCCGTCTTTCCAGTCCAGGCAGTAATCCATCCCGTCCAGCAGTCCGGTCAACTCCTCGCGGACACGGCGGACGGTGGCGAGGTTTTCGTCACGGGTTGCCATGTTGGGTTTTTCCCTCCGGGGTTTTGAGCAGTCCGGCAGTCAGCCACACGCCGCTGGCGATGAGCCAGACCAGGAAAGCGATGCCCGATACGCGGTGCATCACGGTGGCGGCGTCCACCCAGATGAACAGCATGGCGACGCCGATAATCACGTCAGCGACGGCGGAGACTCTGAGCAGGCCCCCTATGCGCCACTGCACCGGCCCCAAGGCGATCAGCCCAATCCCGGCCAGGGTGAAACCGATCTTGCCGGTGATCCAGCGCGCGGCGTCGATTGGTTCGACCCAGCCTGGTATTTCCCAGACAATCGGGGCGACGACGGGGCCGGGTCCGCCGTTGGCCGCCTGGGGTATCTCCATCGCCAATGCCAGCATACACGCGCCGGATACTGCGGTGACCGCCCCCGAAGATCCCAGCAGCAGGCTGGCCGCGTCTACCCACCGATGCCAAGCCGACGTTGCCCGCCGCAGAAATATTGCCGCCGCCAGCAGTGCCAGGCCGGCGAGTATCCGGGCAGCGCCGGCGATGGCGTACACGCCGGTGTTCAGGATGATGGTGAATTGGATGGGCGCCGCCTCGTTTGGCTCCATGCTGCTGGTGAGCCGGGTCAACACCGACACCGCCGTGGCTACGGCAGCAAGCAAAAGCAGCAGTCCGGCAATTCGTGCGGCGGTCATAACGTCAGGCGGTGAGCGGAAGGAGGCGGTTAATGAGGCCGCGGGTGGTATCAGCCGCATCTCGAACTTGAACATCCGTCATATTGTTGAGGTAAAAATGCACGTGCAGCCGGTTCGCATCTTTGTAGTCTTCAACTATTACGGGGTCGTTGATCTCGGCGATTATTTGGCGCATCACATGGCGACGATGTTGGTGTTCCTGATATCGTCGTCCGCGCTGCATGGCAATGGCAATGATGACCTGCGACAATGCGCCCCAGAGCAATTCGGCTCCTGCCATGTCGTCGCCATTGATAAAGTGCTGCTCGGCGAGCAAAGACAATTCAGTGGATGTACGGAGTCGCTCGGTCGATGTCATGACACGTCGCGCACTGAGAAACCCAACATACGATCAATGAATCCGGTAGAGATGTCCCAGTCCTCTTCAACATCCTGGGCGGGTATAGCGAGGCCCATTCCGTTGGTCCGGGCTAAATCGGCGCAGCCCAACGCAGACATGAAACCACGCTTTTCAGGATGTGCTTTGGCGATCCGCCGGCCGGCGGCATAAATCTCGTCAAAAGTCTGGCAGGGCCAGCCGCGTTCTCTGGCAACGCACTTGATGGCGTGGGCGGTGGCTTCCCAGATGCGTTTGCAGAACAACTCATGGTCGCGCTGGGCCATGGCCTGGTCGGCAAGCCAGACCTTGTTGCGAACCTGCTGGATTTGCTCCGGGGATAGCATGGTTGATCTCCGAGCCATGTCGGCTGGCAGTTATTATAGCCGGCCCGTACGAAGGGTTCGGGCAATCGCGCACCGTTCCTCCCTCCGATCAGGGCGGCGCCGTCGGCGCCGGGTAGGAGAACCAATCCCCCGGCGGCCAGGCCGGTGAGAGCACCCACACCAGCAGGATTGCCACGACCAACGCCAGGTAGAAGGGCCAGACGGACGTGGACCGGAGGCTGACCAGCATCTGCCGGCCCACGGGGCGGGCGGGCCTGACCACGAACAGGTCTGACAAGGTTACCGCGCCGTCGTGCAGTTTCGCCACGAAGGCGTCGTAGGACTGACGAAAGGCTTGTTCCAGTGCCAGATAGTAGGCGTCCAGGAACAGGAACAGCGCCGCGGGGATCAAGGCCAGGAGGGCGTAGGCGGGAGCGCCGGTCCGGGCCACCAGCACCAGGATGGCGGCCACCAGGACGATGCACCAGTTCTTGCAGGACGCACTGTTGCCCGCCATGCGTTGGATGACGTCCTGCAGGATCGTCAGGTGCGTCCGAACCGCCTCGGAATTGGCATCGTATTCCGGTTGGCTGGCCATGACGTTTGCTTCATCATCGGTTGCGCGTAACTGTTCAAATTTGCGGGGAAAGTGTCATTGCGAGCGCAGCGCGGCAATCCCGTTGACGCAAGGGAGTCCTTCGAGGCAGACGTTGCTGCTACGGCATCGAGATTGCCACGGCGCAAGCGCCTCGCAATGACAACCTCCTGAATTCTGAACAGTTACCGTTGCGTTGTCTGATTGCGTCTTCGACCTGCACCGCGGCGCAGCCGAACGCTGCCATCCCATTTTAGCACCGGGCTACGCGGTCGCCGGCTCGGGTTCGCGGGGGTTGCCGGGGATGGCAAGGGAGGCGAGGAACCCCACGGCGTAGATGCCGCCGGCGATGAAAAAGCCGTACTGCCAGTCGAGCCACTCGATGGGACCGAAGATGAACAGCGCGGCCACGGCGCCGAACAGGACGTTGTTGCCCCACATCAAGCCCAGGAAGCTGGACTCCAACCGGTATCGTGCGGCGACGTCGGCCGCGGCAGCGGAGGTGAGGTTGATCACGGTGAAGTGCTGCAGCCCGTAGAGCGCGACGCAGACGGTTATCCAGACGGAGTATTGGGGGCCGCCCATCGGAATGGCAATGGTCAGAGCCGTGGCAAAGGCCATCAGGAACACGATCAGCGGCTTGCGGCCTATTCGGTCGGACAGGGCGCCCAGCAGCGGGGCCGTCACCATCGCTGGGCCAACCATCAGCGCCAGATGCGTTGACGCCTGGAAGGTGTTGATGCCCAAGCCGTGGGTCAGGTACAGCGGTACCAGGAAAAGCATGGACCCGTCCGCCATGCCGCGCACCGCGGCCACCGCGAAGATGGCCCACAAGCCCGTCCCGCGAAATGCCACGTAGGTGCCCCGCCACATGGTCGTAAGGCGCTGCCCCAGGTCGACATTGACGGGCGGCGCGCCGCCGGCGTGGCGGAGCAGCCCGTAGATGACGAACGTGGCGACGAACATGATGGGCGCGCCGAAGGCCAGGATCCAGCGCCAGCTGACCGGCTCCAGGCCCAGTTCCCAGCCGACGGCCAGCCCGTCGGCGGCCTCCCACTGCAATGCGCCCAGCAGCAGGATGCCGGCGATCATGGGGCCCACCACGTCGCCCACGCTGCCGGTGGAGCGGTGCATGGACAGGAACAACCCCCGCCGGGTGGGAAACCGCTGGGCCAGAAGACCCAGGGCCGGCGGATGCCACAGCGCCGCCCCCGAGGACGCCAAGGCCAACGCCAGGAGGATCACGCCGTAGGACGGGGATATGGCGATCAGCAGCAGGCCCACGGCGGTGAGAAACGCGCTGATGGACAGCACCCACGCGATCCGGTGGTGCAGCAGGTCGGACAGGAACCCGCCGGTCACGCTGGTGATCCCGGCCGAGGCTGAACGCACCGCTACGATGGCTCCCACCTGCAGCGCGCCCAGTCCCAGTTCCACCGCCATGACCGTGGTCAGCAGCGGGATGCTGTTGGAGATGAGGTGCTCGAATCCGTGTGCGCCGATCAGCGTGGACGCCAGTACCCGGTTGCCGGTGCGGCGTTCACCCGTCACCGGCGCATCGGGTAGCGTCCCTTGCGCTGCGGCCAATCTGAATTTGCCCAGTGGCTAGGCGGGAACCGACACCGGCTCGCGTTCCTGGGCGTCCACGAGCTCGGAGGGAATGTCCTGCGCAGGAACCGCCTCGGGCGCCATGGGCTTGCCGGGGATCAGCAGCGAGACGAGGAACCCCGCGAAGTAGATACCCGCCGCGATGAAGAACCCGTACTGCCAGTCGAACCACTCCACCGGGCCGAAGATCATGAAGGCGGCGATTGCGCCGAACAGGGTGTTGTTGCCCCACATCAGGCCCAGGAAGCTGGACTCCAGTCGACGGCCAGCGGCGATATCGGCGGCGGCGGCCTGGGTCAGGTTGTTCACGGAGAAGTTCATCATCCCGTAGATGGCGACGAACACGGTGATCCAAGGGGTATATCCACCGCCACTTGCCAGGATGATGGCGATGGTGAGCATCGTCGTGACGCCCATGATGAAGATGATCAGCGGACGACGTCCAATCCGGTCGGACAGCGAGCCGATGATCGGCCCGAATAGTATGCCGGGCAGCACCATCAGCATCACGTGAACCGCGGCCTGGAACTCGCCCACTCCCAGGTGGATCAGGTACAGCGGCACCAGGAACACCAGGGAACGGTCGGCCATGCCCCGAACGGCGGAGACGGTGAAGATGGCCCACATGCCGGTGCCGCGGAAAGCGTCCTTCATGCCGGCCCAGTTGGTGCGGATGCGCGCGCCGACATCGACGTTGACCGGACGCTCGCTGCCGGCGTTGCGCAGCAGGATGAAGATGACCACGGTGGCGACGAACATGATCGGCGTGCTGAACCCCAGAATGTACCGCCAGTCCACGGTGCCCCAGGGGAGCGCATACGAGACGCCTACCTCGGCTCCTTCGGCGCCGCCGCTCCAGGTGAGGGCGCCGGCGATGAGGGCGCCGGCGGCCAGCGGGCCAATCACGTCTCCGATGCTGCCGGTGGAGCGGTGCATGGATATGAACAGGCCGCGTCGCTCGGGGAAGCGCCGGGCCAGCAGGCCCAGGGCCGGCGGGTGCCACAACGCGCTGCCCATGGATCCCAGGGCGATGGCGCAGAGGATCAGGGCGTAGGATGGGGCGATGGACATGAGCAGGTAGCCCGTGCCGATCATCAAGGTGCTGATGGATAGCACCCAGGCCACCCTATGATGGAACAGGTCGACGAGGAAGCCGCCGGCGGTGCTGGTGATCCCGCCGAAGATCGAGCGTATGGCGACGACGGCTCCGACGCTGAGCGCCCCCAGCTCGAACTCCGTGATGATGGCCAGGATGATGATGGGAATACTGTGGGCGTACAGATGCTCGAAGGCATGTGCGCCCACCAGAGTGGTGGCCATGACCGAGCCCTTGGTGCGGGGCTGCGCGTCCTGCGTCGCGGGTTGAGAGGGGCTGACGCCGGCTGCCTGTGCCATATATTGCGCTCCTCAAATGGTGGCCAGGGGCGGGATGGGCCGCATTATACACGACGTTAACATTGGCGCCCGGCACGGATATCAAACACGTAGGTGTTCAGAATCCAGGATGTTGTCATTGCGAGGCGCGTGCGCCGTGGCAATCTCGACGCCGTAGCAGCAATGTCTGCCCTACGGACTCCCCTACACCAACGAGATTGCCGCGCAGCGCTCGCAATGACACTTGCCCTGCAAATCTGAACAGTTACTCAAACACCTGCGACTGTCCAGAATGAAGAACTCCCCGCAATCCCAGAAAGGTCGCGGGGAGTTTGCGTGGCCGAACCTATTCCGTGCTCAGCCGTTCACCGGGGCAAACCCTGGTGTGTCCATTATGGCGCGCTCGCAATGCTGGTGGCGGCCTGGTACTGCCCGTTGGCGTCGATCACAGTCAGGTGCACAGCGTCAGACCCCTGGTTGTCGCCGGGTCCGTACTGGAGCGTGAGGTCGTCTATGGTGACCGTTTGGGAACTGCTCAGGACGTTGAGGAAGCACTCCCGGCTCAGGTCGACGCCGCAAGCCTCGAGACGAGAGATGGCCAGGCGTCCCGCGATGTAGCCTTCCAGGGAAATGAACCCGGGTTGAGCCTGGGAGTTGAGCGCAGTCAGGGCGCTGCGATAGTTTGCAACGACCGTGTTGCCGGTATCGCTGGGCAGCGGCACTACCTGCGTGACATAAACGCCTTGACCCGCGGCGCCAAGCTCTGCCGCCAGCGCGTTGCTGCCCACGAAGGATACTGCCATGAAGGTCGGGTCCGGGTCCAGCTTCATGCGCAGCTTCTCGATCACCCGGGCTGCCGGCTCGTAGCCACCAATGATGATGACCGCGTCCGGGTTGGCTGCTGCGATCCTGAACGCCGCCGACTGCACCGCCTCCGTGTTGCGACGGTAGTACCACGATGCCACCAGTTCCATGTTTGCCCGGCGCTCAACGGCCGCCTGTACGCCGTCGAGGCCGTCCTTGCCATACGAGTCGTTCTGGTAGAGCACCGCCACCTTGGTATATCCAGCCTGGCTGAGGAGGTCCACCATCCTCTCCGTTTCCTCGTGGTACGAGGCGCGGAAGTTGAGGACGTTGGAGAGATCATCTTCGCGCAGGAGTTGAGCTCCAGTGAACGGGGCGATGAAGGGCACTCCCGCATCCTCGGCGAGGGGCAGCGCCGCCCGGGACGTCGGCGTGCCGACGGATCCGATCAGGCCGAACACTTGCTCCTCTTCGATCAATTGCAGGGTGTTTGCAAAGGCCGGGTCCGTTTCGTAGCGGTCGTCGAGCGTTTCGAGCTTCAACATGCGCCCGTGTACGCCTCCAGCATCGTTTGCCTCTTTGAACGCCGCCTCGATGCCGAGTTTCATTCCCTGGCCGAGCGCGCTTGAGGGTCCGGTCAGTGCGGCGGACTGACCGGACTGGACTTCGGTGGCGGTGAAGCCGGGGCTCACCGGTTCCGGCGCTGGCAACGGTCCCGGATCCGGCATCCCCTGCACGGCGGCGGCCAACCGGTCGATTTCGTTCAGCAGTTGGGCCAGAATCATGGCGTTTGCTGCAACCCGGTCCCTCTCTGCCGCAGTCAATTCCAGCCGTCGTTCCAGGCGGTCGAAGTAATTGTTGTCTCCGCTGCCGGCGACCACGACCTGCTGCGCGAGGGGAACCACCCGTTGTCCCAGGTTGGGCCCCCCGTGCTGCGACAGGTATTTGATGTCCCGGATGATACGATCATTGACCGAGTCGTAGGTCTCCCTGACGCGGGACACTACTGTAGGATCCTGCATGAAACTGGCCACCAGCAGCAAGGTGTGGCCCAACGTCACGTTTAACGACAGGCTGTTCATGTGGGAGTAACGGAGTATGTCCTCGTCGGAGAGGTTTCCTGGGGCCGCCGCGCCGTCGCCCACGTTGGTCATAACGTAGTAGAACTGGCGGTCCAGGCTGGTGTCGGCATCCGGGAACAGCGCTCTGCTGTTGGTTTGCGCCAAGGTCTCCCGGCTCGCGATCTCGGCTCCCAGGGCGCGGAGCAGGTCAGGCCGCCCAGCCAGGATGAGGTCAGTGTTTGCCGCCAGCCGGTTGGCCAGGGTGGTGATCTGGTTGATCCGGTCCTCGTGGCCTTTTCCAGCCAGGGCTTGCAGTTGCTGGTTAAGCGCGCGCTTTTCGGTGGCCGCGCTGACGAGCGATTGTCGGAGGCTGTCCGGCGTCATGCCGCCCTGGGTGGTGGCCGCCAGCGTGCTGGCGTGCCTGGATATAGCAAGCGAGGCGGCGAGTATCTCAACGGCTGCTTCGAAATCCACTTCCGCTGTCAATCGGAGGGTCTGCCAGTCCGACCACTCGGATTGAGCGCCATCGCGCTGGGTCCTGACGGCGAACGCGTGACCGCGGGTCGTGTTCGTTTTCAGGTTGGGGATGCTCAGGCTGTGCCTGTCGGCCGGGACGTCTTCATCTAATTCGATCAAGTGACCCCATCTTCCGTCGGCGTCGTAGGCCGCCCATGCCGCGTCCAGGTTCACCCAGCGAACGGCGTAACCCGTTGCGCCGTCCACCGCGTCCCACGACACCACGGCCTGCCCGATACCGGGCCCCTGGACCGCTCGCACATTGACAGGAGCGGTCAAATCCGTCTGTGCGTCCGCAACGTTGCCCAGCGCAAACCAACCGCCGGCGGTGGCCAGGACGGCTGCGGCAACAAACCCGAGGACCGGGATCAGAATACGTCGTGTTCTCATGTCAGTTTCTCTCCGTCAGCGGTTATGTGGCGGGCGTATATCGCCGTTATTGATCGATCTCGTGGCGCAGAT
Source organism: Dehalococcoidia bacterium (assembly GCA_022827095.1). GTDB lineage: Bacteria > Chloroflexota > Dehalococcoidia > Lucifugimonadales > UBA3495 > Bin87. Next base: position 145,210 of record JAJDTP010000004.1, on the reverse strand, counting down.
TTTCCGATGGCCCATAGCCGTCGGATGACCCACACCGGTCCGGTTGGGTGGCGATGGTCATAGCCGTCCACCCGGCTTGAAAACCCTCAAAGTAGACCTATTCGTTCCCAAGTCCTCCTGCTGCCCACGCCTCGGACCTGTCTGAAGGACGACTGCGCACTTCGGCGGACACTTTCGTGCCCGACAAGTGATCTCAAAACTGTTATCGCGTAAACCGAAGCACGAACGTCACAGAACATGTGCGCTTCGTATTGGACCGTGCGTTTACTAGCGGACAGACGGTCATCCTCGGAAGCGGCGGGCGCAGTATATGTGCTGGAAACCGGTTAGCGCAAACGAGCGCAACCTAAAAGTGGTAAAACATCTCCTGAAGTTCGTTACGATTTACCGTTGTGGTCAATCCCAACATCAGCAGAATCCGCGCCTTTTGCGACATCAGGTTGTCGGACACGATGAAGCCTTGCTCGTCCTTGCGCGGGGTCATCACCACGCGGCCGGCTATGGACCGGCTGGCGAGGAAATCGGCGGATTTTGGCCGGATTTGCAAGCAACGTGCAAGCAAATTTTTTACGGTGATTTCAGTAGGAACGGGGCGATTTGAGGGGCTAAATGGGGGCGGTTTGGCCCCGGATTTGCAAGCAACGTGCAAGCAAAGTCAAGCAGCCCAGAATGGCAAGTAAGTCCAGCTTCGTGTTCCGGCGTCAGGATCGCGCACTATGATGACTCCATCATCTACTGCCTCTCTGAGCAGACGGGAGGCTCTGTCATTGTGGTCATCGGAAAGACCGAAGCGCTCGCGTATTGAAGCGTTGTCCATCGGCTGTTGCACCCGGTAACGTAAGCAGGCGTGCAAGTAGCAGGCGCGCACCCGTTCCGCTCGGTCCATTTCGGATAAATCCTTGTGCGCGAACAACGTGGCCCGCGTGAACCCCTCGTATGACTCAAACAGCGGCGCGGGTAACACTTCCTCTTCTACCGCCAAGACTGCTTTCTCAATGCCGCTGCCACGCTCCTCGCATATGCCAATCCGGCGCATTAAAGCCGCCAGCTTCTCGTTGCGGGAGATGGGCGGATTGCCGAGGAACCGCTGCGTATCCACTAGCGGCTTGCCAGGGTTGGTAATCTCAATGCGAGCGTCGAATATCTCAACCATCGGCCCGGCGCCGGTAACGGAAAAATCCTGATGAATCAGCGCATTGGCTACCAGTTCACGCACTGCTACTTCAGGAACCATCGGCAATGTCCGGCGCAGCCCTTGCCCGAGGGCTTCACGTGATATTCTTCCGTTGATGTATTTGAGCAAATTTGCGAAGCCCGTCGCGTAACCCCATGAAGCCTGACGTTCACCCACAGCTTCAGTTCGTCCGGTTCCTTGGTACTGAATGACTCTGATAGATTTACGCTCGAGTCGTCTAAAATCGCCAATCCGCTTGGCGAACAGTATTGCTCCCAAATTGGTGATATTCCAGCCACCGGCAAGGCAGGGTGCAATCAGCTGGTCTTGCTCGAGTTCGTAAAGGATAGTGCTGACACTCTCCGGAATCGGTCTTTCCAGCAACGCGAAATACGCGGTGTAATTCAGCTTGTCCAGTACCTCGTCGTCGCTTAAGTGTTCCGCCGCAACTCCGTCCTCAAATCCGATACGTCCCAAAATTCGCCACAGCGCATGTTCCTTTTCCGGTAAATCCTTCAGTTTCCTGGTAGCGCTACCCACGCGAATAAACCGTTCGCCATCAAAAGCTATCGGTGCCTGTACCGCTGGATCAATCTCCAGAATGATAACCTGATTGCCTCCAACGTCGGCTTGTTGAAAGCAAAAGTTCACCTGCGGGCGTAGCATCTTCAGCAGCCAGTTCTCCAATAGCTCATTGCCGCTCCCTTTCGCCGTTCCCGGCACAAAATCCGTGCCTACAACCGCGTGCGTTCCGTCCGCTATCCCCCAAAGCATGTAGGCCTTTTCACGGCTATGCAGCACGGCCCCGTTGGCCAACGCGGCGATGTCTTCGCCAATCATCCGCGGATCAGCGTTGTTTTCTTTGAACTCCACCCACTCGGTTTCGTGGGGTAGTCGGCGGAGATTTTCGACTAAGCCGACTAGGTAAGCAGTATCGTGGGCTGGAATCATAGCAGTGCCGCTCCGGGCTGCGTTGCGGGATTCGCGGCGCATTATACCGTAGTCAGTATTCGTAAAACATCTGCTGGAGCGCAGCCCGGTCGTACGTAACCGTGAGGCCCAACATCAACAGAATCCGCGCCTTTTGCGGCATCAGGTTGTCGGAGACGATGAAACCCTGCTCGTCCTTGCGCGGCGTCATCACCACGCGGCCGGCGCTGGAGCGGCTGGCGAGGACGACGGGCATACCGCCGGCCACGGCGGCCTCAGCGGCGGAGATCACCGCCGGCGGGAAAGTGCCCGCGCCGAAACCGGCCAGGACGAGACCCGCCGAACCATAAGCGCGCACGGCGTCGATCAGCATCCCGTCGGCGCCGGCGTAGGCGTGCACGATGTCCACCCGGGGCAGGTCGCTCATGCCGTCCACGCGGAAGGGCGTGTCGGTGGTGTGCTTGCGGACGGGCCGACGATAAAAGACGACGCGGTGGTCGGAGTCGGCGTAGCCGAGGAAACCCAACTCGTTGGGCTTGAAGGTCTCGACCCGTAGGGTGTTGGCCTTGTACACCTCACGGGCGCAATGGATCTCGTTGTTGAGGACGGTGAGCACGCCCATGCCGGCGGACTCGGGCGTGGCGGCGATGCGCACGGCGTCCAGCAGGTTGAGATCGGCGTCGGTGCTGATGGACGTGGGCGGACGCATGGCGCCGGTGATGACCACCGGGCGCTGGGTCTTGACGGTCAGGTGGAGGAAGTAGGCGGTCTCCTCCAGGGTGGCGGTGCCGTGGGTTATGACGATGCCGGCGGTGTCGGGCTCGTCGCGGTCGATGGCGTGGATGCGCTCGGCGAGGGCGATCCAGTTGGCGGGACCGATGGCGGTGCTGCCCACGCTCACCATGTCCTCGGCGATGATGTTGAAGTTCTCGCCGATCTCCGGCACGCGGGCCAGGTTCTGGTCGATGGTGAGGTGGTCGCCGATCTCGGGGTAAAGGGTGTAGTCCATTCGGTCGGGACCGACGCCGGCGATGCTGCCGCCGGTGGCGATGATGTGGACGGTGGGATTTGGCATGGGTGGCTCCTTGTCGGGCGCAATATCACGCATCGGCGCGCGGAACGTCGTCGGAGCGAATTATAGCAACGGTAGATAATATAGCCCGTAGGGTATAATCGGCGGGACTTATCCGCTCCACGACTACCAGGAGACATTAGATGCCCCCCAAGCAATATGAGAATTCGCCCGGCCTCGTCATTGAAGGGACCAAGCGCTACCACGCCATCATCAAGACCGACAAGGGCGATATGACCGTCGAGCTGCTTTCGGAAGTGGCTCCGCTGACCGTCAACAACTTCGTCTTCCTGGCGCGGGACGGATTTTACGAAGACAACCAGTTCCACCGGGTGATCAACGGGTTCATGATCCAGGGCGGTTGCCCGCGCGGCGACGGCACCGGCGGACCCGGCTACCGCTTCCGCGATGAGGAAGTGACGCGATCCTACACGCGGGGCACCCTGGCGATGGCCAATGCCGGCCCCAACACCAACGGGAGCCAGTGGTTCATCGTGCATGGCGCCAACGCGGGACTGCCGCCCAACTACACCATCTTCGGGATGCTGACCGACGGCGATGACGTGCTGGAAGCCCTGGCAACCTCGCCGGTGCAGCAGAGCCGCAGCGGCGAAAACTCCCAGCCCACGGAGCGGCTGGCCATCCACAACATCGAGATCACCGAGACCGACCTGGGCTAGACCGGCCACGGTACGGACGCTAATCGGCGAGGGCGGGCTCTGAACCCGCCCTCAATCATTTGCGAGGCCTATGCGTACGCACTTCGCCTGGACTGTCATTGCGAGCGCAGCGCGGCAATCTCGTCGGGGCAAGGAACGATGCTGCGGGCGCGAGATCGCCACGTCGCTACGTTCTTCGCGATGACCAAATGGCTACGTGTGGGTTCTCATGGCAAGTGCGGGCGCTGCCGGCCAGCTGTGACTTAGGAGTCGCCGGCGGCGGCCGGGGCGGGCACGGGGACGGCCGCGGCGGGGGCGGTCGGGATCTGGGGACGTTTGGCGAACAGGAAGCAGATACCGCCCAGGAAGTTGAAACCTGCCAGCACCAGGAAAGCGATGGTGTAAGACCCCTGCCAGTCGTACATGTAACCGGCGAAGGGGCCGGCTCCCAGCAGCAGAATATTCATGGGGATGGTGCTGATGCCCAGGATTTTGCCGAAATTGCCCCGACCGAAGTACTCGCCCCGAATTGAAGTGGTCAGCGGGTTGCGTCCGCCGAAACCCAGGCCGAAAGCGACGGCGAATGCGTAGAACATCCAGAGGTCGGCGCTGAAGGTCAACAGGACCACGGCGCCGGCCTGAATGGTGGTGAAGACGAAAATGCTGATGCGCTTGGGGAACCGGTCGCCCATGTACCCGCCAAGCAACTGCGCCCACATGGCGACAAAGGTATAGGTGGTGACCACCGGCGCGATATGCGCCCCGAACCCGGCGTCGTTCAAAAACAGGCCCAGGTGGGTCATAATGGCCAGGATTATCATGCTGGTCAGGCCGTGTCCTACGGCGATGAGCCAGAACGCCGCGGTGCGAACCGCCTGCTGCGCAGTCAAGCCCTGTGGCGCGGACGGGCTACGCTGACCTCCACGCGCGCGGCCGGCTGGCTCGGCCTCTCCGTCCATCTGCAGGCCCATGTCCTCCGGTTTGTTGCGAATTACCAGGTAGAACGGAATGGCGGAGGCGAACACCACTACGGCGACCACCAACGCAGTACCCTGCCATCCGATGGGACTGTTGATGCCCAATCCGATGAGGGGCACCACAATCAGAGCTCCCCCGCGGCTGATCCAGTTGGCCCAGGCCATAGCTGTTGCCATACGCCGGGAGAACCAGTTGTTGATGGTGGTCATCATGGGCACCCAACTGCCCATGCCCTGCCCCAGTGCCATCACCATGAAGGCGAAGTAGAAGGTGTAAAGAGGCGAAACCGGCCAGAATCCGGCGCCGATTTGGGAAAAAGCCAGGAAACCGAAGCCCAGGATGATGAACCCGATTAACACCATCTTCCGACCGCCCAGCTTGTCGGTGAGATAGCCTTCGATGGGGCCCATCAACCCGCCTTCAATCCGCGTTAAAGCCATGGCCATGGACAGGGCGCCCCGTTTCCAGCCGAAATGGGCTTCCAGCGCCGGATTCCACAGCGTCATCGCATGGAACATGGGCACCGTGGCGACGGTCATCACGAAGCCAGTGATGGCGACGATGTACCAGCCGTAGTAGATGTTGGGCCGGCGGAAGCGAGATCGTGGCCCGGCGGACGGTGCGGCGTTGCTGCTCATGGCGGTTAAGGAAAGCGGCGCAACGCGACGATTGCCGTTGCGCAACGCGGCACATTCTACGCCTTTTGCCAATATGCCCACAAGGCATATAGATTGATGACGAATATCACGAACTTATACCTGGCGGCGGCGAGGAGCCGTCAGAATCAGGATTTTCAAGATTTTGGGATGGTCAGGATTGGAACCGCTCCGTGATGGAGATCTCCCGCTCCCGGCAAATCATGAAATCCCACCAATCCGGATTCTGACGATTTGCCAAGCGGGTAGGCCCGAGTTCGTATACGGGATTGCCACGCCGTGCCGGCGATGCCAAACTTGGGACGAGTCAACAACGACACCAAACCGTCCCGAAACTCCCGAGAGGTGCAACGTGAGCAGCGCGCAAATCAACGGAATTGACCTGCATTACCAGAGCTACGGCGAGGGCGAGGCCATCGTGTTCGCCCACGGCGCCGGCGGCAACCTGCTGAGTTGGTGGCAGCAGATACCCTTCTTCTCGCAGAATTACCGGTGCGTCACCTTCGACCACCGGGGGTTCGGCCACTCGTACGATGTGCCCAACGGGCCGGGCCAGAACTCGTTTGTCGACGACCTGCGGGGCCTGCTGGACCACCTGGGGATCGAGTCGGCGCACCTGGTGGCGCAGTCCATGGGCGGCCGGACAATGCTGGGGTTTGCGGTGGCAAACCCCGAGCGGGTCAGGAGCCTGGTGATGGCCGACACCGTGGGCGGGATGAACGTGCCGGAAGTGCTGGAACAGCAGCGCATCTGGGCGGAGAAGCAGGCGTCCAACCCCGCCGCCAATGTAGACATCGGATACCGCGCCGTCGCGCCCCTGTTCGTGCAACGGAACCCCAACCTGGCCAACCTGTACCTGCAAGTATCGCGCACCAACCCGCCGCGTCACACGCCGCCGGGCGGCGCGGTGGCCGGACCCAGCGCGGACCAACTGGCGAACCTGAAAGTGCCGACGCTGTTCTTCGTGGGAGAGGACGACCAGATCTCGCCGCCGCAGGTCATCGAGGCCGGTGTGCGGGCCATCCCCGGCGCGCGGCTGCTGCGGGTTCCGGAGGCGGGCCACTCGGTCTATTTCGAGAAGCCGGACATCTTCAACTTCGAGGTGCTGCGATTCATCGAGGCGGTGGTGGCCGCGCCGGAGCCGGTTGCGGCCGCAGTGGGTGACTGATATGCCCTCAGGAGTGTCCGTAGAGCACAGGGATGGGATTGCCACGGTGTATGTCCAGGGGCGGACGCACCTAAACCTGCTGGGTCCGGCGGTGTTCCGGGAACTGAGGGAGCAGGTTGAGGAGTGCGGCAACGACCCGACGGTGCGGGCCATCATCCTGCGCGGGGCCGGCGAGCGGGCGTTTTCGGCCGGCGTGGATTTGCGCGAGATGAAGGACCTGACGCCGCTGACGGCAGAGCAGTTCATCCGCAGCCTGCACCGGGCCGCCCGCATCCTGGTGGACGTGCCGGTACCCGTGGTGGCCGCGATCCAGGGGCCGTGCCTGGGCGGCGCGCTGGAGCTGGCGCTGGCGGCTGACATCCGCATCGCATCAACTGACGCCATCTTCGGGTTGCCGGAGGTGCGGGTGGGTCTGCCCTCGGTCATCGAGGCGTCGCTGCTGCCGCCCACCGTGGGCCTCGGCCGCGCGCGCAAGATGCTGCTCACCGGCGAGATCATCGACGCTAGCGAGGCGCACCGCATCGGCCTGGTGGACGAGGTGGTGGGTAACGACAACGTACACGAAACGGCGATGAATACGGCGCGGGAGTTCCTGGGCATGGCCCGTCCCGTGCTGGCATCTCAGAAGGACATCGTCGGCAAGTGGCTGGAACTGGGCGAGGCGGAGTCGGCGGAGTACACCATCAAGGCCTTCGCCCTGGGCTTCGCCACGCCTTACCCCCACGAGGCCATGACCGCCTTCCTGGAGAAGCGCGCGCCGAGATTTGACTGACAAGATCGTCACTGCGAGCGCAGCGTGGCAATCTCGTTGGACCAACGGGCGTTGCTACGAGACCGAGATCGCCACGTCGCTACGCTCCTCGCGATGACAAACCACACAGGCATAAAACCGGAGGGATACACCCAATGACGGAATCCACCGAACTGTTTCACATCATGCGCACGACGCGGGCCATGCGTCGGCTCAAGCCGGACCCGGTGCCCGACGAGCTGATACACCGCATCCTGCAGGCCGGACAGTGGGCGGCCAACGGCGGAGCCAACCAGCGTTGGCGGTTCCTGGTGGTCAAGGACCGCAGCATCAAGGAGCAGGTGCAGAAGTGGTACCAGAAGGCCTTTGACGAGGTGGTCGGGCCGCGCTACTTGGGCAGCGAGCCGCCTCCCGGCTCCAGCCCGGGCCGGTACCGCCGGCAGCACGACGCGGTCGAGTACCTCACCGAGCACTACCACGAGGCTCCGGTGTGGATCGTGGCTTGCCAGGACGACGGGGCGGAGACGCCGACGCGCTCGGCCGGCGCGTCGATCTATCCGGCGGTGCAGAACATGCTGCTGGCCGCCCGCGCGTTGGGCCTCGGCTCGACGCTCACCAGTCGGCACTTGCGCCACGAGAAAGAGGTTGAGGAGATTCTGGGCCTGCCGCCCGGTGTCCACTCCTATGCCATCCTGCCCATCGGCTACCCCATGGGCAACTTCGGGCCGGTGCGACGGGGGCCGCTGTCGGACGTGGTGTACCTGGACCGGTGGGGCGAGACCTACATCGCAGATTAAATCGGTTGACGCATTGACGCCTGCGACGGGCAGGGGCGAGTGATCATTCGCCCCTACGACGCAGGCACCCGTCGCATTGGGGGAGGGAACCAATGGCGGACATCTTTCGTGCTGACCACGTGGGGAGCCTGCTGCGCCCGCCGGAGGTGCATGAGGCGCGGGCGGCCTATCAGGCGGGCGGTTTGAATGCGGACGAGCTGCAGGCGGTCGAGAACCGGGCCATCCTGGAAGCGCTGGAACGGCAGCGAGCCGCCGGCGTATCCGTGTTCACCGACGGCGAGTTCCGCCGTACCGGGTTCCAGAACGACCTGATCGAGGCGGTGGACGGCTTCGTCATGCCGGAGCGTCCGGCGGTGGTGCGGGTCTGGCAGGGACCGGGCGGCGAACCATCCGAGCAGGGCACGCGGCAGGTGGTGGGAGCAAAGCTGCGTCAGGTACGCGGCCTCACCGAGAACCAACTGGGGTTCCTGCAGGAGCACGCGCCGGGTCCGGTCAAGATGACGCTGCCCAGCCCCAGCCAGTTCCCGGCCATCGCCTACCAGCCGGGCGTCAGCGACCGGTTCTATCCAACGCGGTCAGACCTGCTTTGGGAGATCGCCGGCTTCATCAGGGCGGAGATTGCCGCGCTGCTGGAGGCCGGGGTCGACTACATCCAGATCGACGCGCCGCGCTACAGCTACTACGTTGACCCGCGCTGGCGGGGGCACCTGCGGGAGTTGGGCGAGGACCCGGACGCGATGTTCGAGGAGGCGGTGAACGCCGACAACTTCTGCCTGGGGGACGCTCAAATGCCTGGGGGACGCTCAAATGCCCGGCACCGCCATCGCGATGCACATCTGCCGTGGCAACAACCAGAGCAAGTGGTACGCCGAGGGCGGCTACGAGGCCATCGCGGAGCGGCTGTTCGGTTCCCTGGCGGTGGACCGGTTCCTACTGGAGTACGACACGGAGCGGGCCGGCACCTTCGAGCCGCTGCGCCTCATGCCCGACGACAAGATGGTGGTGTTGGGCCTGGTCAGCAGCAAGGCGGCGGCGGTGGAGTCGCGGGACTACCTGCTGGAGCGCATCGAGGAGGCCAGCCGGTACGTGCCGCTGGAACGGCTGGCTCTCAGCCCGCAGTGCGGCTTCGCGTCAACGGCGGCCGGCAACCTGCTCAGCGAGGACGACCAGTGGCGGAAGCTGGAGCTGGTGGCGGAGGTGGCGGGGGAGGTTTGGGGCGGGTGACGCACGAGGTGCCTGTCAAGAAAGTTCGCTCATTCGCTCATATTTTCCGCCGAACCACGAATCAGATGACCTGACCATAAAGGAGATGACCAGACTTGGGAAAGCAATACGACTACAAAAGGGAACGCAAACGGCTATACAAGCATCAGGATTGGTGGGGAAAGCGATTCGAGAAACAACTCGAGGGATACTTTGAAGAATCCGGAGAACTGGTTGCGGTCCAACCCGTCCTCGCAAATGGTAAAGTTCCAGACTTCCTGATAGAGGACGCCGACAAAAACCGTTGCTACGTAGAGGCGAAGGTACGGCACCAGTCGTTCGAGGAAAGTGAGTATTTCGACCATTGGCTGCGTGATAGGCTGCGCGAGTACGGTGCTGTAGACGGGAAAGGAATCGGCCTGACGCAGGTTAAGGGGACGCCGCAAAGCACCCCAGACATCGACGAATTGGTGGGGCGGATCTCAGATTGGCTCTCTGCAGTCAATTGCAACGACCCACGGGAGCAAACTCGCCGAAGACCCCTCGGCAAAGTGTTCGCAATCGCTGGGACTGAAATCGAAGTGAAAGCTACCCGCGCTCATAACAGTGGCAGGCTGCTCGCTTACTCTACCCGGAGCCAGGGGAGAACTGTTTTAGGGCACCGAAGCACACCACTGAGCAATATTGGGCGAAATGTCGCTACAAGCTACACGCCGGCACTACTAGGGGGAGCCGCGCTGGTGCTGGCCGTGCTGAACTGTCTTACCATGTCATCACGGAGTCAGACCTATATGGCCCTGAGTACGTCATTATCGATCGAGATAAGGACATGGTCGTCGAAAGTGGATTCAACGGGCTAGGGCTATGGCACGGCAACAAGGCAAAAGAAGGACTATCTGCTCTTCACGGCGTATGGGTGTGGGATCATTTGGGGGCGTCACCACATCACCGCCCATCGTTATTCGCAAACTTGGACATAGAAGGCTTGGACCTACCGCGATCCCTCTATGGTTTCAAGCACGTCACTAGGGGACAGGTTCAAGGGAGGCAGGTTCTACTCCAGCGGGGAGACGGGGATCAAACTTACCATCCAGATATCCTGACTAAAGCGTGGGATGAATATATGAGAAAACGCCTAAGCGAGTGGCAGGACTGACGGCGATGACTTTTCTGGGAGCAATGTCAAGCGGACGAGAGTGATGAGGGGCGAATAATCATTCGCCCCTGCGTCTTGCCCTATGTGAGCGTCGCCTACAGGAACGCGAACTGTTCGTAGTCGCCATGGACGATGGGGATGGGGTCGAGCTCCAGCCAGCGGTTGAGGATGGTGGCGTAGGTGGAGCGGAAGTCGTTGGTGAAGTGGAGGTCGCCTTCGGAATGGTCCTCGGGGAGCAGGGACGGGTACTCACCGTAGAGGCCGCCGTTTACCGAGCCGCCGATGACGAAGGCCACGCCGCCGGAGCCGTGGTCGGTGCCGGTGCCGTTGTCCTTGATGCGCCGGCCGAACTCGGAGAACACCAGGATCAGCGTGTCGTCAAGCATGCCGTGCCCGTCGAGGTCGCTGGTGAAATCGGCGATGGCGGTGGACACGTCGGTCCACAGCTTGTGGTGAGCGGGAAGCTCGTTGCTGTGGGTGTCGAAACTGCCGTGCTGGGTGTAGAAGATACGCGTGCCCAGATCGGCGGACATCACCTGCGCCATGTTCCGCAGCGACTGGCTGATGGGAGTGTCGGCGTACTCCACCGAGGATGAGTACAGATCGGGCGCGCTGCGCAGCCGGTCGGCGCCCTTGAGGGCGTTGGAGCCCGTCTCGGAGAGCACCTGGGCCACGACGTCCTTGCTCTCGGTGGGGCCGTAGATGCGGCTGAAGGCCTCCAGGGCATACTGGCGGGACTTTTCGTCCTGGATGTCGGGCATCAGGCCGTAGGTCTCAAGGTTGGACACCGACGCGACGGGCACGCCCTTGGCGACCATGGCGCGGGGGAGGCCGCGGCCGAAGTTGACGCCGGTGAGGACGTTCTCGCCACGGGCGTCAAGGTCGCGGATGGCGGCGGCCAGCCAGCCCTCGGCGCCGATCTTTTCCGACTCGGCGGTGTACCAGACGTCCCGCGAACGGAAGTGCGACCGGTTGGGGTTCGGGTAGCCGATACCGTTGATGATGGCGAAGTTCCCCCGGTCCCAGATGTGCTTGACTGGGGCCAGGCTGGGGTTGAAGCCCACCTCGCCGTCCAGGTGCAGCACGTCGCCCTCGGGGATGCCGACGTTGTTGCGGAAGTCGTAGTAGAGGGGGTTGTTGTAGGGGATGACGGTGTTCAGGGCGTCGTTGCCGCCCTGGAGTTCAATCACCACCACCGACCTTTCCTTCTTGGTGGAAGTCATCGGGCTATCCTCCTGTTCGGGTTTGCCGGGGCCGTTTCTGCTGGTACGGATTGCCGCGCTGCGCTCGCAATGACTATGCGGACGCGCCGGCCGGCTGGTACACCTGGATGCGGTGCCGGTTGCTTTCGGTTACGTACAGGTTGCCGTCGCGGTCGAGCTTGACCGACACGGGGGACCAGAAATACTTTTCGATGTGGGACGATTCCTCGTGGGGGTCGTCCACGAAGTACTCGATCTCGGGTTCAAGGTTGGCACGGGAGCGGGCCTCGCCCTCCTCCACGTTGATGGACAGGAAGTTGGCTGCCCAGGCGGAAAGGGTGGCATCGCCGCGCAGCTTCTGGACGAAACCGCCGTCGGCGTCCAGTATCTGCACGCGTTCGTTGCCCCAGTCGGCCACGTAGATGTAGCCGGCGCCGTCTACTGCCACACCCGAAGGCCGGTGGAACTGGCCGTCGCCCCGGCCTGGGGTGCCAAAGGACGCCAGGTGCTCGCCGTCCGCCGAGAATTTCTGGACGCGGTCGTTGCCCCAGTCGGCCACGTAGACGCAACCATCTGCTCCCACGGTGATGCCCCAGGGGAGGCTCAGCTGGCTGGGGCCGGCGCCCTCGCCACCGAAGACGAGCAGGAACCGCCCGTCGGGGGTGAACTTCTGGACTCGGTTGTTGTAGGTGTCAGCGACATACAGATTGTCGTCGGCGTCGAAAGCGAGGCCGGACGGGGTGTCCAGCTGACCTTCAGCGGAGCCGTGCTCGCCCCACACGGACAGCAGCGCGCCTCCCCGGTCGAACACCGAGATTCGGTGTGTGGCTTCGTCGCTGACGTACACCCGGCCCCGGCTGTCCAGGGTGCAGGCGGAGGGCCAGATGAACTGGCCGGGGGACTGGCCGTATGCGGCGAAGGTGCCGTAGTACTCGCTGTCAATGTCGCACACCGTGACGCGGACGCCGCGGGTGACGTTTTCCAGCGAGCGGTTGGCAACGTACATTCGCCCGTCGTCGGCGATTGCGGTGTCCATCGGATAGTAGAACCCGCGCCCCTCCATCGTAGTCATACCCAGGGTCATGCGGTATTCGAGGAGCTTGATCTCCGGTATGTCTTGTACTGAGGTCATGGTCTTTTCACCGTGGGGATGTGTTGACAATTTGGTAATCACCCCATCGTTCCTGCTTTCGCAGGAACCCAGGGAAATCGCTGTCAGCAGAACGTTGGTCTTATTTGTACTATCTGGATTCTGGCTTTCGCAGGAATGACGGCATTGTTAACACTCCTTGGCTGTTAAGCCCGCTGGAACTCGTGGGTCGACGCCACCATTTGGAGCACCTCGGCGACGCGGCCCTGGCCGGCATCGTCGGGCGAACCCACCACGGAAGCGAAATCGACCAACTCGCGGCGGGTCTCCTCGGAGACCTGTATCGCGCCCACCTGGTCAAGGCACGCGTCCACCAGCATCTCCGGCGAGACGGCCGACGGCGTTTCGCTGATCCGCTCCACCATGGCGTTGACGCCGGGCTTGGCGGTGTCTCCCAGTTGCTGCGAGGCGAAGTTGATGCGCTCGACCAGGGAGCCGGTGTCGATCCAGTCGGTGCCCTGGTGCCAGCCCTCCACGCTGGGCGGGTTGTTCAGGAACTGCCCCATGAACACCGCCTGCTGGTAGCGGTCGAGGATCTCCTTGCGGGGGCGGTCAAACTCGCCGGTGAGGCGCAGAACGCCGGCCACCAGTTCGACGGGACTCTTCACCTTGCGATACCAGACCGCCTGGTCCTTGAAGAAGTCGGCGTTGAACAGGGCGCGCAGCATGGCGGCAATGTTGTAACCGCTGTCGAAGTATGCCTGGACCAGCAGGTCGATGGCCTCCGGATCCTGTGGTTCGGTGTAGGGCCATTCGGGCACTGGTGGCTCGTCGGCCACGAAGAAGCTGTACATGTGCCGGGCGATAAACCGGGCGGTGGCCTCCTGCTGGCAGATGATGTCGACGATATCTTCGCCGTTGAACTGTCCGCGCTGGCCCAGGAACTCCTTCTCGCCGAAGTCGTGGTCTGCCTCCTGGAACTCGAAGTGCCAGGAGATGCGGCCGTAGGGCCAGTCGGAGTCGCGCATGGAGCGCAGTTCCATGTACTCGCGGTTGCCCAGGGTCCAGCCGGTGAAGGCGCGGGCGCACTCCTGGACGTCCTGCTCGGTGTAGTTGCCGACGCCCATGGAGAACAGCTCCAGCAACTCGCGGCCGTAGTTCTCGTTGATGGCGTCCTTGTGGTTGTCCTGGTTGTCCAGCCAGATGATCATGGCGGGATCCCGGGACAGCTCCACCAGCAGGTCGCGGAAGCTGCCCATGCCCCGATAGCGGAACATGCGCACTTGGTCGGACAGGGCCTTGCCGTGGATGACCTTGGGGTATCCGGTGGCGAAGATGCCGTGCCAAAAGAGGGCGACCTTCTCGCGCAGCGGCGTGCTGGTGGTGGCCATTCGGTACAGCCAGTTCTCGCCGGAACCCAGCGTGCCCATCATGCCGGACAGTTCGGGGTGGAAGCGGCGGATCAGGTCGTCGCCCATGCGCTGCTCGCTGCTGTGGTCCAGGAGCCGGTCCACGGTGGCTTCGTAGCCCTGGGCGGCATAGGACTCCAATTGCTGGCGGGTGGCGCCAAAACCGGCGCGGCGCATCAGGTGGCCGATAAGTTCAACATCGCGGTTTGCCATAACTTTTACCCCCTGTCATTGCGAGAAGCGCAGCGACGCGGCAATCCCTTCAGGGTTTGCGGTGGCGCGACGGGATTGCCACGCTGCGCTCGCAATGACTGTATCTAATTGCCCTGCAGTATGAGTTCTGAGACGCGCTCGCCGATCATCATGGTGGTGACGTTGGTGTTGGCGCGGATGCAGTCGGGCATGATGGAAGCGTCCACCACGCGGATGTTCTCCAGCCCGTGGACCTTGCCGTACTGGTCAACCACCGCCATGGGGTCCGAGGCCGGGCCCATCTTGCAGGTGCAGGAGATGTGCTGGGCGGTGGAGACGTTGCTGCGGAGCCAGTGGTCCAACGCCTCGTCGGTCTCCAGATCGGAGTCCAGGGGCTCGGTGCGCTCCTGGATGATGTCGGCAAAGTCGCTGTGATTGCCCAGTTCCGCGGCGATGCGGACACCGTCGCGCAGACGCTGGCGGTCGAACTCTTCCTGCAGATAGTTGTAGTCCAGGTAGGGCTGATCGTGGGGATCGGTCGAGTTCAGTTTCAGTTCGCCCGCGCCGACAGCCAGGTAGATGGACACGGAAGCGCGGATGCCCAGGGGCTCCATTCGGCTACCGCCCCGTATCACCTGCTCGGTGGCGAAGGACGAGAAGATCATGATCATATCGTTGCGCAGATCTGACCCGTCAGCGGTGTACTTCAGGCAGGTTTGCATCCTGGGGGCGAAACCGTCCAACTCAAATCCAGGCTTGGTGCGCCAGGTAACGGGCACGATGGGATGGTCGCGCAGATTCTGGCCTACTCCGGGGCTGTCGTGTACCACGGGGATACCCAGGCTGCGCAAGTGCTCGGCGGGGCCGACGCCGGAGAGCATGAGGAGTTGGGGGGAGGCGATGGCGCCGCCGCTGAGGATGATCTGGTCGCCTTCGACGGTGAACACCTCGCCGCCGCTCTCCACCACCACGCCGGTGGCCTTGTTGCCGTCAAACACCACTCGGTGCACGGTGCAGTTGGGGCGAAGGGTGAAGTTCAACCGGTGACGCGCCAGTTCGAGGTAGCCCAGGGCGGTGCTCCAGCGGATGCCGTTGGGGTTGTTGAAGGGCGTGGGGCCGATGCCGGTGGAGTCGGGGCTGTTGTGGTCGTCGGTATGCGGAAAGCCGTAGGCGCGGGCGGCGTTGTAGAAGGCGTTCTGCGCCGGGAGCCAATCCTCGCGCTTGAAGCGACGGGCCACGATGGGTCCGTCGTTGCCGTGGAAGTCGTCCGAAAAGTCGGTGTCGGTCTCCAGGCGGCGGAAGCAGCCCAGCAGGTTCTGGAAGCTCCACTGGTCGTTGCCCATGGCTGCCCAGCCGTCGTAGTCCTCGGGGACGCCACGCAGGAACATCTGGCCGTTGATGGCGCTGGAACCGCCGGTGACCTTGCCCCGGGGCACCATGATCTCGGGGTTCTCGGGAGTGCCGTAGCCGGTGAACTGCCAATTGTGGTCGCTGGTCATGACGTCGGTGGCGGTGGCGTAGCCGAACTTCACTTCGTCGGGCAGGTGCTCGAAGTTGGGATAGTCCGGCCCGGCCTCGAGGAGCAACACTGAAGTGTTAGGGTCCTCGCTCAGCCGGGTGGCCATAATCGAGCCGGCAGAGCCGGCGCCGATGACAATGTAGTCGTACTTCAAGGCTATCCTCCTAGTTCAGGAGCGTTCGGTTTCAGGAGAATGCGAGTGCAATCTGGTGGGTTTCCGCAATGATACTGGAAAAGGCGAGGCAGTTCCAGATTGACGGGGCGTGCAAGCCTGGGTACGGAGCGGTTTTGTATAATGGGCTCACTGCCATACTGTGCATTCGAAGGGAGCATCCCATGAAGAGCTTTACCGTCCACGTCGACGACCGCTTGCTGGACGCCGCGCGTCGCAAAGCGTTTCGGGAAAATACAACGTTGGACACGATGATCCGCTCCTGGATGGAGGATTATGCCGGTGACGAGCGGATCGAGGAGACGCCAGAGGAACGCAAGGCGCGGGTGGATCGCGCCATGGCCACAATCGAGGAATTACGCAAGTACATAGACACGAGCGGCCCCAAGCCAACGCGAGACGAGATGAATGCCCGCTGAAAACTTCCTGGACTCCAACATTTTTGTGTACCTCTTTGAGCACTCGGAACAGGACAAGTATTTGCGGGCAGATGAACTGGTGCGCGAAATGCTGGACAACGAGACGGGTTGCATCAGCTACCAAGTGGTACAAGAGACTCTGAACGTCGTCGGCAGGATTGTGGGATATGACTCGGACCAGCTGACCCAGTTGTGCGACGACATACTCTTTCCGCTCTGGCAAATCGACCCGAGTGAAGCGCTGTACCGCAACGGCCTCGAAATACAGACGCGCTACGGCTTCAGCTTCTACGATTCGCTGATTGTGGCCGCGGCGCTGGCGGCAGGATGCGCCACTCTGTACAGCGAGGATATGCAGGACGGCCAACGGATAGAGGGGCTGACCATCAGGAACCCCTTTGCGGAAACCCCCGCGGCGTGAACGGAGGATCTCCATGCCTCAAACCATCCGACCGGACGACCCCCGGCTGAACTGGCCGGGGGCCATTTCGTTCCACGACACCGCTGAGTGGCGGATGCCGTGGCGCATTCCCTACGAGGATCGCTCGCTGTTTCCGCCCGATGCCCTGCGGGAGCGGGCGGCCATGCCGGCCGGCGTGCGGATTTCATTCCGCAGCGACACCGCAATCGTGGCCGGGTCGGTGGTTCCTGCGGTGGAGTCCAGCCCTATCGACATCTACTGCGACGGGCAATTTCACGGGTCGGCCGCGCTGCAGGGTCGGGACGGCTTCAGTTTCGACGGCCTGCCGGGCAGCGAGAAGCTGGTGGAGCTGTGGCTGCCGCAGCACGGGGAGTTCCGGCTGCGTCATCTGGAAGTTTCGGACGGGGCCGGCCTGGAACCCTACGACGACCGGCGGCCGCGCTGGGTCGCCTACGGCAGCTCGATTACCCACTGCCGGACGGCGGCCAGCCCCAGCCTGACCTGGCCGGCCGTGGCGGCCCGAGCGTGCGATCTGAACCTGACCTGCCTGGGCTACGGCGGAGGCTGCCACCTGGAGCCCATGGTGGCGCGGATGATGCGTGATCTGCCGGCCGACTATCTGTCAATGAAGGTCGGTATCAACATGTACAACGCGGCCAGCATCGGGCTGCGGACGTTCATGCCGGCCATCATCGGCTTCGTGCACATCCTGCGGGAGAAGCACCCTGACACGCCACTGGCGGTGATCTCGCCGATCTTCTCGGCGTCGCGGGAGAACACTGAGAACCCCGTTGGGTTCACGCTGTCGGCCATGCGCGCCGAGGTGGCCGAGGCGGTGGCGCTGATGCAGGCGCGGGGCGACGGCAACCTGCACTACGTGGACGGGCTGAAGCTGTTCGGGCCGGAGATGGCCCACATGCTGCCCGACGACCTGCATCCCGATGCGGAGGGCTACCAGGCGATGGGGCGGAACTTCGCGGAGAGGGTGGCGGCTATGGTGTTTGGCCGGGTTGCGGTTCCGGCGTGATATGCTCGGAAAGAGGGCAGCCGGGCTCACGCTTGCGGGGGAACTCCCGGCAGACCCGGGGCCGCTGGTCGTAGATGCGGCAACCGGAGGTGGCCGTATCCAGCATGGGGCAGCACTCTCTCTCCTGGTCCAGGAAGAGGACGTTCCCGCCGCCGTCGGACGCACGGCTGATCCTGGCCTCAGTACCCAGATCGGCCGCCAAGCGATAGAAGCCGGCCACTTCGTCCGGGTCCAGCCGCAGGATGATGGGGCCACGGCAGCACATGGCGTGGCACTCTTTCATGCAGATGCGGCTGGCTTCCTCCGCTGAGACGGTCAGGTCAGGCACGGCGCGACGGCCTCACGCGTACCCGGCTTGGCTCGAACCGTCATCGCGAGCGCAGCGTGGCAATCTCGGCGGGGCGGCGGCGCCTCTTTCGGCAACGAGATCGCCACGTCGCTGCGCTCCTCGCGATGACAGGCTTGGCATGCGCGACACGCGGCGGCTACTTGCCGTCTTCGATGCTGACGGTGATGATGGCGTTGGCAATCAGGGTGCCGTCGCTGCCGTCCTCATTGAGCAACTGGAGGCCGCCCACTACGACGTCCACGTTGGCCCGTCCATGGGGCAGCGAGTCGGCAACCTCGTCGGCGTTGACCTTCTCGGGATGGGGCGCGCCGATGGTGACGTTGACGGTCATGTCATCGGCGGTGGCGCCCACCAGGCGGGCAAAGCCGAGACTGCTGTGGTGAATGGCGTCAAACACGGCCCGCTTGGCCGCCAGGGTGTAATCCAAGCCGTGAACATCCACGCCCATGCCCATTTCGGTAACGCAACGCACGAGAGCCATTTGGTGACCTCCTGAAGGGTCGATTAGTCTTGCAAGGGGAAGGTGACGGTCAGCAGAAGTCGCCGCCGCCGCCGTTGGGCCATTTAACGGCAGCGCCTATGGCAAGTCAAGGCGAGGCCGTTGCTCAAGCGTACCCAGTTTCGACAAACCTGTCATTGCCAAGGGCGGAGCGACGTGGGCAATCCCGCTGGTCTAGCGACGATCCTGGCCGCAACGAGATTGCCACGCTGCGCTCGCAATGACATACGCGCGAGTGGCCCGTTGCTATAATCCAAGTCTGTGCGCAACCCACGAGGATCAGCAGTCCGATGAATCTCCGTTTTCTGGCGCTGGCAACCGCAGCGTTCGTCCTGGCGGTCACGGCCGGCGGGTGTGCCGCCGCATCGCAGGGGGAAACGCCGGCAGACACCGTGACCGTGTTCGCCGCGGCGTCGCTGGCGGAGCCGTTTCGCGCCGTAGCCGACGCCTTTGAGACTGACCATCCCGGTGTCGGAGTGACCTTCAACTTTGCGGGAAGCCAGGCGCTGCGGACCCAGCTGGAACACGGAGCGCGGGCGGACGTCTTCGCCTCGGCCGACTGGGAGCAGATGGCGGCGGTGAGGAAAGCAAACCTGTTGGGGAACACTCCGGAATACTTCGCCACCAACCGAATGGCGGTGGTCGCGCCGGTCGACTCCAACGCCGTGCAGAGCCTGGACGACCTGGCGCGCCCGGGGGTGAGTATTGCCATCGCATCGCCGGAGGCGCCGGCCGGCGGGTACGCTCGCGCGACGCTGGACCTGATGGCGGAGTCGTCAGACTTTCCCGACGACTTCGCCCAGCGCGTGTTGGCCAATGTGGTGACCCACGAGACCAACGTGCGGGCCGTGGCCCAGAAGGTCGCCCTGGGCGAGGTTGACGCCGGCATCGTGTACGAGACGGACGCGCGAGCGGCGCAACACGGGGATGCGTTTCGCGTGATCGAAATTCCGCTTGAATTCAACCCGGCGGCCGAGTATCCCATCGCGACGCTGGGGGAGGCCATCCATCACCAGGCCGCCCTGGACTTCATCGCGTTCGTCCAGGGCGACGATGGGCAGGCCATTCTTCGGGAATACGGCTTTGCGCCGCCGGCCAACGTCGCCTGCCCCTGCCACGATGGCATGCCGTCCGGGGGCGTTGCTCCTACACCACCGCAGTGATCGATGATCGCAAGGTTCCTCCTGGGCAATGGCCGCGCTGACGGCGGACGACAGCAATCGTCCCTGGGGGCGCTGGCGCCGGCCGGTGTTGCGGCGACTGTCGTCTACGTCCTGTTCATCGGGTTGCCCATCCTGGCGCTGCTGGTGCAGGCGAGCCAGCAGGAGGGCTTCCTGGCCGGCCTGAGGGGCGACATGGTGCTCCAGGCGCTCCGCCTCACCATCATCACCAGCGTTGTGAGCATGTTGGTGGTCGTGGTGGTCGGGACGCCCTTTGCCTTGCTGCTGGCCCGCCGGCGGTCGACGGCGCTGCGGGTCATCGACACCTTCGTAGAGCTGCCCATCGTGCTGCCGCCGGTGGTGGCCGGCGTGGCGATGCTGATGGCGTTCGGGAGGAACGGGTTGCTGGGACCGGTCCTGGGGGCCCTGGGCGTGACGCTGCCGTTCACCACGGCGGCGGTGATCTTCGCGCAGGTGTTCGTGGCGGCGCCGTTCTACATCCGGGCGGCGCGGATCGGGTTCGCCGGCGTGGACCCCACCTACGAGGAAGTGTCGCAGACGCTGGGGGTTTCGCCGTGGGCAACGTTCTGGCGGCTGACCCTGCCGGTGGCGTGGCCGTCGCTGCTGACCGGGCTGACCCTGGCCTGGGCTCGGGCAGTCTCGGAGTTCGGGGCGACGATCATGTTCGCCGGGAACCTGACCGGCCGCACGCAGACCATGCCGCTGGCCATCATGACCGCCATGGAGTCGAGCCTGGGGGCGGCGCTGGCGTTGGCGGTGCTGCTGCTGGCGATGTCCGCGCTGGCGCTGGCGGCGCTGAGCGTGCTGCTCCGGCGAACCGGATCGACGGCATGAGCGATCATCCAGGCGGCAACGGCGCATCGGGGCGCTTTGCGGTGAACATGGGCGGCTTCCGATTGGAGCTTGAGTTCGAGGTGGACGCCGGGCAGGTCCTGGTGCTCTTCGGTCCGTCGGGCGCGGGCAAGACCACAGCGCTGCGAACCATCGCCGGCTTGGTCCGGCCCGACGCCGGCCGTATCGTCATCGCCGGCCGCACGGTGTACGAGGACCGGAACGGCGCCGGTGGGCGGCCGGTCTGGGTGGAGCCGCACCGCCGGGGCGTGGGATACGTGACGCAGCAGAACCACCTGTTTCCCCACCTGACGGTGCGCCAGAACATCGCCTACGGCCTGCGGGACAGACGGAGAGAATCCGCCCGGCATCGCGTGGCCGGGCTGGTGGAGAAGCTGCGACTGGACGGGCTGGAGGACCGTCGGGTTTGGCAGCTGTCGGGCGGGCAGCAGCAGCGGGCCGCGCTGGCCCGGGCGCTGGCACCGCAACCGGACCTGCTGCTGCTGGACGAGCCCTTCGCCGCACTGGACATGGAGCTGCGACGAGAGTTAGGTTCGGAGTTGCGGGCAACGGTGCGGCAATTCGACGTGCCGGTGATCCTGGTGACGCACAGTCGGGAGGAGGCCCTGGCGTTGGGCGACGAGGTGCAGATCATCGATTCCGGCGTCACCGTGGCGCAGGGACCGCCGTTGACGGCGTTGGAGCAGCCGGGGCGCGGCCGTGTGGCAAGGCTAGTGGGAGTCGAGAACCTGCTGGAGATGCGGGTGACGGCGCGGCTGCCGCAGGACGGCACCATGGTGTGCGCGGCGGCGGAGCACTTGCTGGAGACCCCGCTGGCGGACGGCTGCGCGGTGGGGGATCCGGTGACCGTTGGCATCCGGGCGTCGGACATCATCCTGGCGGCGGGGCCACTGCCGCAGTCGTCGGCGCGCAACACCTGGGCCGGCGTGGTGTCGGCGGTGTCGCCGAGGCCGCCTGGTTACGAGGTGACGCTGGAGTGCGACGGCGTGCCGCTGCGGTGCCACATCACCGGGACTTCTTTGGAGGCCATGGGCATCGTACCCGGGCTGCCCATGTGGGCGATCTTCAAGGCGTCGTCATGCTTCCTGCTGAGCGAATAGGGGGAAGTGCAATTATGGCAGCGCTGTCGTACTCACTTCGTGCCCAACCTGCTGACCCGGGTGTCCAAGCGGTCCCAGCCCGGCGTTGCCACCTTGGTGCGTACCATTAGCGACAGTGGAGCCCGTGTGCTGCCCGTT
Organism: Dehalococcoidia bacterium; assembly: GCA_022827095.1. Lineage (GTDB taxonomy): Bacteria > Chloroflexota > Dehalococcoidia > Lucifugimonadales > UBA3495 > Bin87. Next base: position 123,096 of record JAJDTP010000004.1, on the reverse strand, counting down.
GGCCAATCCCACACCACCAAGCCCGGTGACCATGTAAACCGTGCCCACCGCATGGCCTCATCAGCAGTCGCCGGCAATCCTCAGACGGGCTGCTAGATGCCGCCCAGTTTTGAGATGGTTTCTTATTCCTCGTCCTCTTTCCAGGAGATGAAACGACCCGGGGAAATGACGATCAGGCTCAACCGTTCGTCTGCCAGAAGCTCTGCGGCGAACTCGGCGCCTCGCTCTTCTCCTTCGTAGAGGACGCAGGTCCGGCGCACCATGTCATCCAGCCCGCTGTCGGTTACCTCGGCCGTGCCCTCGATGGTCACAAACGAATAGGGGTGATCCGGAGTGGCGACGCACAGGGCAACGGCGGAGTTGCGGCGAATGTTTCGCACCTTGACCGCCGCTCGGTCGGCCATCACCAATGCCCGCCCTTTATCCCAAAGGAACCAGACCGGCGCCACGTGGGGAGTGCCGGCCGCGTGCATGGTGACCAACTGCGCCGTCAGGGGCTGGGACAGAAATTCATCCACCTCTGCTGAGTTCAGCGTTCCCAAGGTATTTCCTCCTGCATCCTCTCGTCGGATCCGCGATGCCATTCGTCAAGACGCCGAACCTATGATAGCGGAAATGCAGCCGGTGGATCTCCGGCGGCGGTAAGGGACGCGCTCATGTCCCACAGCCGGGCTGCCAGGTCCGCGTCGTAACTGATGCTGGAGGACGGCACCGGCCGGCAGTCGACGAAATACTTGCCGCTCACACCCTCCACTTCGGGCGATGCGGCCAGGTACACCGGCGTCTCCGCTCCCTGGTCGGGGGCAATGCCGCGAACTCCAATGAAGAAATTAACCACACGACCCAGCAGCCCATTGTTGCGGGCGATGTTGGTCCGCACCAGGCCGGGATGCAGGGCATTCACCGTGATGTTCTGGCCCTCCAGTCGCCGCGCGAGCTCATAGGTGAACAGGATGTTGCAGAGCTTGGAGCGTTTGTAGGCTGCATATCCCCCATTGCCGGCAGGTTTGGGCAGGTCTTCCAGCCGGAACCTGCCCGGCGATTCATGGGCACAGGAGGATACGTTGATGATCCGGGCCCGTGGCGCTTTCCGCAGATGTTCGAGCAGCAGGCCGGTCAGCAGGAAGTAGCTCAGGTGGTTCAGTGCGAAGGTCATCTCGATGTCCTCAGCGCTGCGTTTGTCAGACAGGAAGATGGCGCCGGCATTGTTCAACAGCACATCCACATGAGGTACCAGTGCCATCGCCTCAGCGGCGCCGCGCCGCACCTCGCGCTGAGAGGAAAGGTCGGCCAGCAGGCACTCAACCGCCGGGTTGCCCGTATCGGCGATGATCTGCCGCACTGCGGCTTCGGTCTTGGTGGCGTTGCGGCCTACGATGACCACCCTGGCACCCATACGGGCCAGTTCGCGGGATGCCGCGTAGCCGATGCCGTCGCTGCCGCCGGTTATGAGACAGATTTTGCCTGGCATCAAATTACTCATCACTGCGCCGCTCTCCGGTTCCGCCACCGGCAGTACGGACGCATCACGAAGCGGATGGGGAATTTCATACATAAACTCATATAAATATACGCACATATCTCACATATATTATACGCATATGTCCCCGGCACAGTGTTAGACTCTCAGTCCTTTTGGTAATCAATCCGATGGATTGAACCGCGACCCGCAAGTCACATAACTGCAATCCTGCGCCGGAAGCCTCGGCTCCGGTTGTCTCATTGCCCGGACACAAATGATACCGATTATCAGTCACTTGACTTTTTTGATACACGATCTCGAAATGGCAGTCATCGTAAATCAGGACCTGACCCCGGCACGCCCAACGGCGCTGCCTGTCGCGGGCCCGGTAACCGCATCGCTGGTACTTTCCGCATTCCCAGACGGGTCCCCGGAGGCGGCCCGCGGGAAAATCGCGCCGGAAATACGAAATCCATCCGAGCGTGCGTCGGAAAACGTCGCCGGACTGCCCCAAAGGGGCAACAATCCGGCACAAAATGAAGATGGGGAGCAGCGTGCGCTAACACCTGCTGCCCCCCTGCATCCGATTCCTGCAAAAAAGGAACGAACACAAGGTGAAAAATAGCATGAGAACGAAACCCGTGCAACTTTCCGTAATGGCGGTGGCCGCCCTGGCCGTCTTCGCCGTGGCCGCAGTGATGCTGCTGGCCGGCGGCAACTCGGCCCAGGCCGACACCGCAGCAACCATCGCCCCCGACAACGGCGGCGGACACCTGCTGCCGATGGCAACCGACCCTACTGCGACGCCCACGCCGACACCCCGCTATCCCACGCCGGAGCCCTGCCCCGCTGAGGCCGCCAGCGCGGTCGATTCCGGGCACATCGCCCTGTTCGACGTGTGGTGGAACCCGGGCGAAGGGGAGCTGACCAACACCTCCTGCCCGCCTACCGTGGAGCACGTTCCGGCAGTGACCAAGAAGGGCAAGGTTCTCACACCGGCTAGGGACGACCGCTCCCCGTCCAGCATCAACATCGATGAAACCATCATCCACATCCCTAACACCCACAAGGCCACTCTGAACACAACCGACTACCCAACGGCCAAGTATCAGAAGTTGTGGGATGCCGACGCTAAGGAAACCCCCGATGAGAGTGTTCCCGGCGACGGCATGGTATGGGCGCTGCCGGCGTGCCCTCCCGGAGTAGACACCGCCGCGGACGGCGATTTGTGCCTCATGTTCTCCGCCGCCCTGCTGAATAAGGCGGACTGGACCACCCCCCCTGATGCGCCTGAAGGGGCAGTCGCCACGATCGACTACCACGTTGACCACGTGCACCAGGTCGATATCGACAAGCAGAAGGCCAGGTACGTGCTCGTGTACGACGGCACGCCCAGTCAGCCTGTGCTCCGCTGGGATTCGTCCAATGCGAGTGTCAGCACGATGCCCGTACCGGTCGGAAAGTACGACCGCCCGATGTGGTTCTTCACCAGTCGCGGCACGTACCAATTCCAGGTGCATATCACGGGCGACCCTAAGCGAGCTCCCGCTTCCGCTCCCGGGTTGACCGGTCCCCAGGATCCTGTCTCCGTGGATCCCGCCGTGAACAGCGACGTGCGGGAGTACATTATCCACGTGGGCGCTGAGGCCGACCTGAGCGTCGGGATGACAGCGACGCCGGACACCGCCTCGCCTCCAAGCAACGTGACCATCGCAGTAACCGCCAGCAATGCCGGGCCGGACACGGCTCCCGGCACCAAGGTTAAGGTGACACTGCCAGACGGCCTGACCTACAAGACAGCCGGAGCGGCCACTGGAGTCACTCACGATTCCGGCACAGTCACCTGGACTATCGGCGACCTGGCGGTGACCAACGACGACAACACTGACACTACCGACGATTCCCCAACCCTGACCATCACGGCGACGGTCGCGGAAGGAACGAAGGGAACCGTGCAGAAGGTCAAGGCGACGATTTCCGCCACGGAGACCTTGCGTATCAAGGAGTACGTAAAGGACGCCAACGGGAATATCGTGAGGGACGCTAACGGGCAGAAAACGGTGAGGGTGACGCCATACGAAGTGTCGGTGCCGGACACGGATACGGGCAACAACATGGCTATGGCCACGGTCACGGTACCGGCCATGGCCAACTTGGCCCCGTTTTTCAGCGTGACGCGTTCTGTGCAGGAGACTGCGGAAACAGGCGACGCGGTGGGAGCTCCCATACCGGCGCATGATCCCGACGGCGACCCGCTCACGTACTGGCTCACTGGCGCCGGCCGTGAGAACTTCGTGGTGAACGGGGCCGGGCAAATAACGACCTCAATGTGCGATGACCTGGACTACGAGGTTCAACGGTCATACGACCTGAAGCTTCACGCGAGCGACCGGAAGGACCGTGACGGCAACCAAGAAACGGTTAGGGTCGCCGATCACCACATCGGCGTGCATATCCAGGTGACTAACGTCCTCAACGAGTTGCCGAATAACCCGAAGCTCGCCTTTGCGCACTCCGAAGACCAGCTGCGCCTGGGAGAGACGACACATTTCAGCGTGACTCCCAAGAACTTCCCGCTCTGTCAAGAGCTGACATACGTCTGGAAGCGTGCGACTGCGTTCGCCGGTCCATACATCGAGGTGCAAAGAGGCACCGAACTCACCTACAGTGATACCCAATCTACCGCGGGCACCTGGTACTACCGGGTTGCCACCACCTACCGCGATAAGGCAGGCACCTCTCACGATCTCACCTCGTCGGCTACCCATGTGGCCACCTGGAAGTAGGTCACGACCAGGCGACGACGCTCGCGGCTTCATTGCTGCGGGCGTCACCGCCTCCGGGCCGCAACGACCCGACGGTGCACATGGGCGAGTCTCGTGTGCATCGTCTCCGGATAGGGACGCGACTGTTTGAATGGCGATTTTCTTCAGGAGTGTACAAGGTGTTTACTCGATGGAAATTCCAGATCGCACTGATTGCGATTCCCATAATCCTGGCCGTTCTGTCAGGAGCCTTCCTGGACGAGCCCGTTGCATACGCTCAAGTGGAGGACGGCGACCATGTGGACGTGGGTTTGATATTGGAAGTTCCTCTTCATACGAGCAATGGGTTGCTTCACGATCTAAACATCATCGTCGTGAACCACGGGTCCAGGACCGCTTACGACGTGGAAGTCGTGGTGACGATAGAATACCCCAAGGACTTAAGCCATTTTGATAAGGCGCCAGCAGTGCCGGTCGGAAACGCGTCTTTGGACAGTAATGAAAGAACGCTCACATGGTCCATTCCCGCGCTTGGGGGGCTGCAACGTGAAGCGGTTACTGCGAAAGTGACTCATAGAAATACTGATCCTAGTACTGGTTCTCTTTTTGATTATAGAGCTTACCCCCATGAACACTCCGGAACGGTGTCCACGTCAAGCTTCGAGAGTAACCTCCACGAAGGAAACAACACCGCTCGGGTCTGGTCATATACCCGTCATGTAGGCAATGGTCTTTTTTATCAGGCGGCGGGCAATTATTCAGTCGCGGTGTCGGTGAACAACTCAGTCCCTTCACCGGGGGACTACGTCAATTTCAAGATCGAAACAGCCAGAGCATCACGCCCACCAGCATCAGGATCCTACCCAGCGCCGATTAACCTGGAGGTTGCCATAGAGCTGACAGATGGATTGGCCGTTGACGTAGATACGATGGCCACCCCCAAGCGCGAGATAACTTACTCTCCGGCTAACCTGGGCTTGAGCTACAACGATGACGATAAAGTGTTCACTGTCGGGACACTGAAAGAGGGGGATGCAATAGTGGGCGATAAACCCACGACTTCCGTGACCCTGCCGATCAAGGTGAAAAACGGCGCGGTCGTGAATGAACAGTGCCTGACGGCGACGCTGACCGGGAATCCCCCGCCAGGCGTCGGCCCATATGACGACGACATATCGGACAACGTGGCTAAAGTTTGCCTGGGAGAACCTCCTGACCGTACAGTGGTGTTCAATAGCGGCGTAATCGGCCTGTTGACTTGGTTCAACTGTGTGAGCCGAACCACTTTCCCTTGCGGGACCACGGATTCGGTGGAGATCGTCGTCCTTGGTGGGTCCGCTGCGATTGACCTCGGCCTGCCCTACCGGGTATTCAAGCCGGATAAGGTCGTAATCCAAGTTCCTGATCCCTCCGGTCGAGCTACCAGTTCCGAGGATGGATCGAGTGATCTGGTCTGGTCCACCGGGCATGACACAGGGGTTGTGATCAGACGCGGTGTTGTCTTGACTGAACAGATGGTTTCACTGGATCCTAGCCAATGGGGCGTTGACGTGGACAATGACGGCACTCGCGCCGCTACTTTGAATGTGGATGTATCAGGCCCCGGGAAGCTGGCAACATGGTCAGCGACCGAAACAGACATATATGAATGGTTCGGTTCTGCTACGAACGGTGCGCTGACCTCCGGCACCTGGTACGTGGATCCAGAATCATATCCCTGGTACGCGGAGTTCAGTAAGTTGGGTACCTACCGGGTTGACTTCGACGGTGCGATAGCGAAAAACAATGGCACACCAACAGATACAACTGACGATACAAGCTATAGTATTGCCGAAAGAACTTACGTTTTCCACGTCGGCCCCATCGCGGAGTTGGAGGTGCGTGATGGCGGCGGCAGTGCTCACGTCGCTGCCGACCGGAGCGCGCTGACGATAGTCGCCATTAACAACGGGCCGGACCACGCGCCCGCGGCGCAAGTCACTGGACTGCCCACGGAGGCGGAGGTACTGTACAAAAGCCCGCTCAGCAGCAGCTACGACGGATCCACCGGCGTTTGGAATGTCGGTGAATTGAGGGTTAGGGACCACTACCGGTCCGCGGGAGAGCCCGAACCAACACTCGTCCTGAGCGCGGCTGCCGGTGACAACGTCGACGTAACCATCGAAAACTCGACAGACTACACGGTGTGCATCGGCAGCGACCGCAGCACGCTGGCCCCCGCCAACGAGACGGACTGTGAGGATGGCGGAGCCGCCACCGACATCTGGTACGCTGCGGTCTGCGTCAACACCGCGGACAACGAGATTGACTCGACCATCACCGTTGAGGCCACGTGCGACGGTACAACGGATCGTGAATGGCGCGAAATCGTCTGCGCCGCAAGCGATGGGAGCGTCCGAAGCAGCCGCACGGAGGCGGAATGCGGGGCAAGTTGGCATGAGGGCACGGTGTACGACTACAACACCGGCAACGACACGGCTACCATAACGGCCCGTGGGGGCGGAGCGTCGGGAACGTCGGGCGGGCCGGCTGTGCCGCGCTTCGCCAACACGCCGGTCCTGACCTGGGAGTCGGTGCCCCACGTGAACAACTGGCCGGTGCACCGCTACCAGGTGCAGTACCTCCGGGGCACTCACTGGGAGGATCTGGCCGAGGTTCCAGGCGACCAGACCCATTACGCGGACACCGGCGGCGGGTCCCGGCGCAGCTACCGGGTGCGGGCGCTGAACGAGGCCGGCAAGCCCGGCTTGTGGTCCCGGTCGGCGTCCCAGGTCACCTACCGGCAGGCGTCGCCGCCGCTGAACGTGACCGCCGTGGCCGGCCAGCCCGGCGAGGTCGTGGTGTCCTGGGAGCCGTCGTCGGACGACGGGGGATCGCCCATCACCCACTACCAGGCGCAGTGGTCGCGCAACGGCGCCAGCGGCTGGAGCAACGCCTGCCGCAGCGACAACGCCTCCGGACGGAGCTGCACCAACACCGGCATCCCCAGCGGGGAAACGCGCTACTACCGGGTGGCGGCCTACGCCGGCGGGCTGGGCGCCTGGTCGGACCTGGCGGTGGCGACCACCAAGGCCGGCGTGCCGGAAGCGCCCAGCCTCAGCGCCAGCCGGGCCACCCGGGGGGCGGGCGACGACATCCTCCGCGCCATCCGCCTGAACTGGAGCCAGCCCCGGGACAACGGCAGCACCATCTACGCCTACGAGATCGATTACGTGGACTACGACCAGGTGGCCCGGAGGTGCGGAACCGAGTGGGAGGCTCTCGACGGCGTCGGCGGCCCCTATTCCGACTCGCCGGTGGCGCGGGAGTATCTGGACGCCGGCAACTTCGGAGACGGCCTGGAACCCGGGGCCTACCGGTGCTACCGGGTGCGGGCGGTCAACAGCGCCGGAGCCGGCGCCTGGAGCAACGCGGCCTCGGCCAGCGCCGGCGGCGCGGTTCCGCCCGACCAGTGGCTGTACCTGGACGGCGAGGCCGACGGGCAGAACGCCATCACCCTGTACTGGGGTGAGCCGCACTACGACGGCGGCGCGCCGGTGACCGGCTACCAGCTGCAATACTCCGAAGACGGCGAGAACTGGCGCAACCTGACCACGACGTCGGCGTCGGCCCGCTCCTACACCCACACCGGGCGGAAGGTGGGCGAAACGTGGCACTACCAGATCCGGGCGCGCAACAGCGCCGGCTGGGGCGGGTGGTCGTATCCGGTCACGGTCACCATCGAGGAGGGCAAGACGGCAAACCTGTCGCAGCCCAGCCTCACCGTTCAAGCCAGGACCTCAAAGGAGGTTCTCCTGTCCTGGAGCAGCCTGTGCAACCCGAACCGGGAGGGCGATTGCGAAAACAAGGGCGTTGATGGGTACATGGTGGAGTATTCCGATGACGGCGGGTTGTACGGCTGGGAGCGTCTCACCTGGCTCTGGACTGACCAGACCACGGTCCTCGATGCCACTGTGGAGCCCGGCGCCACCCGGTATTACCGCGTGGCGGGCTACAAAGACGAGAATCGCCGCCAGTTGCTTGGGCGTTGGTCGCAAATCAAGAAAGCCACCACCGCCGACTTCCGGGTGGGCGCGCCCCAGAATTTCACCATCGAGAAGGAGGGAGAGCGCGGGCTCAGGCTGGTATGGGATGAGGTTACGGAAGGCCGAGACGCTGCGTCTATCACCGGCTACCGGATCGAGCGCAGCACGTGGAACGGCGACGGCCCGGGGGACTTTGACACGTCCTGGGTGGTCCGCCAGACCAATCGCAAGGGCAGTCCCTACGTGGAAACCGGCCTCACGCCGAATACCCAATACTACTACCAGGTGGCGGCGGTGACGCGCAACGGCGCCGTCCCCTACATCGGCCCCTACTCTATGGCCAGTATCTTCATTCCTCCGGCCGGGAACTGACGCTGAGGCTGCGGCGGGTAAGCCCAATCCACCGAAAAGGCGCCTGAGTCATGGACATTGGTCCGGCAACCGTTTCTGGCTGACAGCCTGATTTGATGGGGCTGCTTACTCAAAGACGGTATCAGTTTTGCCGTGAATACCCAGATTCTGGATGCGTTGATCGTCCAGCGGCGCCGTCTCGGGCCGGTTGAAGGGCGTCTCGTCATGGAAGCGCGCCAGGTACTCGGCCAGGGCGTCCTGCTCCTTGCCGGCGGCGAAGGCATCGGACAGCCCGGGGTCCGCGTCGGCTAACGGCCCATCGATGACGCCATTGCCGTTGGCGTCGGGGAAATCGGGATCGTGCGGATTGTACTGGCCGGCCTCGCCGCTGAAATCAATCCTACCCGTCTGGGGCACTGGGAACGGGTAGCCGCTGCCGCCGTTGGCCAGGAAGTTCAGCGTGCCCATCTTGATCACACGCTCCGGGTCTCCCGCCGGTTCGCCGTTTTCAACCACGCGGTCGATCACCGCGCCACTGTCGTCGATCACCGCGAGCGAGCGCACGCGCTGGCCGGCGGGGGCGGTCGGGTCAAAGCTGAAACGCATCCCGCCCATCTGGGGAAAACCGCCGGACGGGACTTTGCCGACATCGTCAGCGGCGACCGTATGCTCGATGACCGCCACCAGTTGACGGGCCGTCAGCGGGACGATGACCAGCCCGTTGTCGAAGCGCAACGTGCCCTCAACGTCGAACTGAGACACGTCGCCTTGGAGTTTGCCGGTGACCGGATTGGCCGGGGGCGGCAGAAACTCCACGTCGGACGCATCAGTGGCGCCGGCCGGGTGCACCACTACGCCGATGTCGTCGCGGATGCCGCCGCTGTTCTTGAGGGACACCGCCACCTCGGGGTCAACCCGGCGGGCTGTCCACAGGAGGGCGTCCGCCACCAGGTTGCCCAGGTTGCTCTCCTGGGTACGCACGGTGCCGCGCCGGCCGTCCAGGTACACCTCGGTGCGGGCGATGATGTTGCCGTCGCGCACGATGAGAATCCGGCGCAGGGACTCGGCGATGAGACTAACCTCGGGGATGGGCCGCCCGGCGAAAGCCTGTCCGCCCTGGAGGTCGGTGGCGTAGGCCCCGCTGAGGTGCGGGTCCACGGAGTCGGGGAGCACGCGTCCAGCGTCGTCAAACCGCACCATGAGCCGGCCCAGGTACCTGTAGTCGCCGTCGGTGTTGACCAGCAGGACCGGCGCTCCGTCGGCGGCGCGGTGGGTCAGGGGATAGGCGTCCTGGGCCTTGTCTCCCCGGCGCAGACGGTCGGTTGCGTCGGCCAGCAGGGTGTTGGAGCCGCCGGCCACGATGATGTCAACATCTTTCAACTTCGTGGCCAGTTCCTGCTCAATGTCGATGCGCTGCATGTGGGCCAGCAGGATGACCTTGTTTATTCCCTGGGCCACCAGTTCGTCCACCGCGTCCTGGATGACCACCGCCAGCGCGTCCACGTCGAAGATGTCCTCTGGGGCCACGGTGATGCCGCCCGCTCCGGTGATGGAGGCCAGGGTGGGCGTGGTGGCCCCCACGATGCCGATGCGTTCTCCGGCGACGGTCACCACGGCGCTGCGGGCCAGGCTGCCGCCCACCAGCATCGCCTCCTGCCCGTCGGGCACGACCAGACCGGCCAGGTTCTCGTCGCTGGTGAAATCCAGGTTGCTGGACAGGTAGGGAAACCGGCTTCCAGGATAGGTCCCGGCCTCGTCGGTTTCGGCGCCGATGACGCTGGCAAGGGCTCCCGTCCCCAGGTCCAACTCGTGGTTGCCGAGGGCAGACGCCTGGAAACCCATGGCGTTGAGGAAGGCAATGTCGGCCCGACCGTTGCCGGAAACGCCCAGCAGGGCGTCGTTGGCGTCGTCGCCGGCGGCGAAGTACCGGGGACCGGGGACGTAATTGTCGCCCGAACTCAGCACCAGAGTGTTGTCGGGGAACTGCGCCCGGAAGCCGTCCAGCATGGCGGAAAAGTTCTCGACGTTCTCCAGAGCGCCCACCGCGCTGTCCATGTCCGCGGCGTGCAAAAGCTGCAGGGTGAAGAATGGGCCGACCGGCGGCGGTGCGGATGGCGCTGGCGCCAGGCGGGAACCGGAATCCGCTTCAAGCGGGGCGAACCGACGGTTCGTTGCCTCGGCGAGGCCCTCAAGTTCGGTTTCCAGCCGTTGTAAATCTTCGGCTGACGGGCCGGACGGGGCGGACGGCGCCGGCGTGCGCTGCGAAACCTCTGCCAATTCCTGGCGCAGGGACCCGACTTCCGCCCGCAGGGCGTCCAGTTCGGTATTGAGGCCGGCCGGTTCCACTTGGCTGTCACCACCGCAGGCGACCAGGGCCACCGCGGCGATGACCGCCAATCCCAGCATCCATTTGCGTCTGTTGAACATTGCTGCATTCCCATTTTCGGACTTGTGCGTTTGGGGCCGATCAATAATCGGGGCATCTCCACTGGCCGTCAACCGTGCGCCGCCTGCTCGCACGGCCATGGTCGCGCACGCGCTCAGAAGCGCCTGACGGTCATCGACCTGGGAAGTGGCTGGAAGCCGTGACCGCGGGCATTTCTGCCATCGAGACCGAGTTCATGGCCAACATCGTTCTGACCGACAACACCACCGCCGGCGAGTGGATGCTGCCCCAGATCGACCGGCCTACCGCACCGGCGAGATCCCGCTCCTGCTGCCGGCCGCCGGAAACTCGGATCCGCGATGCTTGCCATCTCGCTCATCGGCGGGAGACAGATAGATGGGTGACGCAACGGCGCCCGTCGCCGTGTCAATCTGGTGCGCCGCCGGGGCGGCGATGGTTTCGAGGTTCATCCCAATAGCTCGCGGTGGTGTTGGCGTGTACGGCGCCGGTTACGGCTCTATCGAGGCGGAACCGTCGGGATTAATGTAAACGCCGACGATTGGATACACGAGACCGTTGAAGAGCACGTTGATATCGTATAGCCCCTCAGAGTACGGGCCGCCAGCGCGGTCAACCCAGCGGGGAATGACATTTTTGACGGCCGCCAGGCGCATCTCGTCCCGTATTGCGTAGGAAAGATGCGCGGGTTTCAGACCTTCGGCAACGTTCTTCTGAACCGCTTCCGGCTCGGAGTGCGCCAGCAGGAAATAGCGGTTGAGATAGGCGTGGCGAGCGCCCTCTTCGAGGATGATATTCTGCAAGTCCAGCGGCATCGTGTCCCAAAGTTCTTGGTTGACGGTTAGCCAGCTGTGGGAGAGGCTGTAGAACGGACCGATGATGTAATCGGCAACCTCGTGCCAACGTTGTTCATGTCCGCAGGAGGCGCATGTGAGCGCGCCGTCAATCTCACCACGCTCCAGGGCCGTGTACACATCAGAGAACGCAAGGCGCTGAGGCTCGGCGCCCAGGCCTTCCAGGAGGTCGCTGAGGGCGACGTCGTGGCTGCGCACTTTGAGACCCTGCCAGTCGCGCGGGTCATCGTGGACTTCCTTCCGGGAGAACAGATAGTAATCACCACTCATCATGTAGGCGACCTGCACGCCGCTGTTGGCCGCGGTCAATTCGGCCATTGCGGGCTGTACGGCGTCGATAACGGCGAGGTTGGTCGCCTGATTGGGATGCAGGCCCCACAGTCCGCTGATTTCCACGATTGGGTGATCGCCGCTGATGTGCGTAGGATGGGTCTGCGCCGCTGACAGCGTGCCGTCCTCAACAAGGCGCAACGTGTCCGCGCCGGAAACGCCCAGTTCAGAGAACGACGTGACCTCAAACTGCACCTGGCCATTGGTGCGGCGCTTGACGCGCTCAACAAAGCCAATGTCCCAAATATGGCGGTAGGCGCCCGCCGCTAGCCCGCAATCCACCGACGAGAGTTCTGCGCAGGCCATCGGTATCTTGAAGCTGTGCCCGCGGGATACCAACCGGGAATGGTTGAAGTTGGCGCCGCCATATCGGCCGCATGATGATCCGGTGGGACTGCCGGCGTGGTGGTGTGCCGTAACGATGAGGGACGGTGGGCCGTCACAAGGAAAGATGGAGGCGATGGCTTCGGGACCGTTGGCGGTATCGGTGACGTTGATGTAGACCGACTCCGTAACGCCCGGGTTGCCGGGCACCGGATATGCCGCGAAGCCGTCGGGGTTGATGTGGACGTCGATGATGGGGCCGATGATCTCGTTGAATATGCGGACCGCTTCCGAGTGGGGGCCTCCCGCCCGCTCCACCCAGCGGGGCAGCACGCTGTAGAGGTTGGCCTGGAATATCACGTCGTGGATTTCAGGCGAAAGCGGGGAGTGGATCATGCCGCCTTCAGTATTTTCGTCGATGGCTTCATGCTCCCATTCCCCAATGGCCAGATCCGTCATGTGTTCCCAATGGCGATTGCCCTCTTCAATGATGATGGCCTGGAACTCTGGCGGTATTTCATTCCACCGGTCCCGGTTCATCGCGATCCAGGTAACGCTGGATGAGCCGTTGATTGGTCCATAGAGATATTTGGCGACTTCGTACCAGCCCTGGCTGAGACCGCAGGTTCCACAGGAGATAGCGGCATCGACCAACCGACTTTGCAGCGCGCGGTACACGTCGAAGTAATCGACGAAATGGGGGTCGGCGCCAATGCTGACCAGCATCTCGGTCAGCGGAGGGCGGTAGCTGCGCGTTCGCAAACCTTTGAAATCATCCAGGGAACGCAAGGGGCGGGTGGAGAAGATGTAGTTGCTGTCCGTGTAGTGTTCGGTGATGACCACGCCGTTGGTGTCGCGCTCAATCACGGCGCGAACGGCGTCGCGACTCTTATCGACTGCGGCGAATTGAGTTTCCAGGTCGGGGTAGAGGCCCCAAAGGTTGACCGCCTCGATTATCGCCAGGTCCCCGGAAACGTGGGCGGGATAGATTTCCGCCATGTCCACGACGCCGCTCTTGATCAAACCTACGGCTTCGTTGTCGGGCAGTTCGCGTTCGGAGTAGGAAGTGAGATTGAACGTCACGCTGCCGCCGGTGCGGTGTTTGACCCGCTCAATGAACCCGCCAAACCCCGGGGATACGTCGGTTGCGGCCAGCTCCTGGCAGGGCTTGCGCACGACGTTGATACAGACCAGTTCAATGGCGAACGCCTGCTCCTTGGGCGTAGCTTTGGCCCAATTGCTCCATCTGGACCATTGGGTAGATTGGCCCGGGATTTCCCGGCCGGCGATGACACGGAACCAGTAATCCTGATCGCTTTCCAGGCCGGTTACGACCACGGAACCCTCTTCGCCCCGGGTCCATTTGCCGCCCGTGTTGTCCCACTTCGCCGACCAGACCCAGTGGACGGTGGCGTTTTGCGCGGGCTTCCACACCACGAAAACCTCGCCGGCACGACCGGTGGGCGTGGCTTCCACCTTGGCCGGAACTCCCAGAACCACCGGAGTAGGCGTCGGCACCGGCGGCGGCGTCACCGGAGGGGGCGGCCCCTGGGACGGGGCTGCCCCTTGCAACGGCGCGAAAATCGCCAGAGCGATCAGGGCGAAGATGACCGCCGCCACCAATACCAGCGCTGCCGGCCGGAGATATTGTCTTATGTTGTTGCCGAACGACAGGAATTTCACGAGACGATGGCGGGCGATGCGTTTAGCCCAACGATCAACTGATACTCGGGTTGGTTTCGGCGTCCTTTGAGATCGACGTCAGTGCCCCTGCACCCGCGGGGAGTCCGCCGGGTCGCCGCTGCATCATCATTTTGTATCCGAGTCACCGTATGCTACGCGCGTTCCGGCGCGGCTGTGGGCAGCGATCGCTTGCGCCGGGTGCGTGGGCCGTTCAGGACGTTGCCGATAAAGGTGTAACGTATGAACAGCTGGTAGGTTATCAGCAGCACGACCGTGACGCCGGCACAGGCCAGGATGTACTTGAGGTGGTAGCTGATAGGCCAATCGACGACCACCCAATGAGCCACGACAACCAGCGGCAGGTGCGCCATGTACATCCAGTAACTGGCGTCGGAGAGGTATCGCACAGTGAAGCTGGGGCGGGAGAGCAACCAGCGGAAGAGCCCCATCATGCCGAAAGCGGTCAGCCAGGCAAAAGCGGTTTCGGCCAGGGCGCTCACCGCGGTCAGGCGGTTGCTGAACATCCACACCAGTTCGGGCAGTTCGCCATGGGTAAAGGGTTTCGCTTCGGCGGCATACTCCCGGAGCAGCAGGAAGCCGATGCAGAAGGTGACGGCGGCGGGCAGCAGGGCGATTGTCCACCAGCGGCGTACCCCGATGCCCTGCCGGTAAAGAAACGCGCCGAAAAAGAAGAAACAGCAATAGAAGACAAAAGTCGCCGGCTTGGGTATCAGGCTTTGCAGGGAGTCGGCCCCGAAGATCGGTTCCTGCATCAGGAGAGAGGCCACCACCGAAATCGGAATGGTAAGCAACCAGATTTTCGGGTTGCGGTATTGCACTCCCAGCTGGTCCAGCCGGCTCGGGTCCAAGCGTATTCCCAAGCGGGCCAGGACGCGGAACAGGGGCGCCAGAACGATGGCCGGCTTGGCCAGGATGATAAAGACGCCGACCATCAGCAGCAGGTTCCAGAGGAACCACAGGTGCATCGTGGCGAAGAGCCAGATCAGCGGCAGGGCCCAGAAGGGAAAGTCATACGGATGCTCCCGCCCCGAGGTCAGGGCCATGGCCAGGGCGGTCAGCGGAATTATGGTGAAGCACCCGACGGCCAGAGGCAGGCCGATGCGCTTGAGCCGCTGCATCCCCAGCGAGTACAGCCCCCGGCGCTCCCAGAGCAGCACGCTGAACAGGCCGCTGAGCAAATAGAACACCGGAGTCCGGAGGCCGTGGGTGATGTCAAGAATGATGTGGTAGGTGGGGTCATTGCCGACGGACTTGTCATGCACCGGCCAGGGGTAAATCAGCTCGGGCAGCACGAAGAATGCGCCGTGGAGCGCGATGCCCAGCAGCGTGGCTACGGCGCGCAGCGCGTCCAGGTCGTGATAGCGCGGAGCGGGTTGAGAAGCAGACGCCATGATCCTATCCTCCCTTTTGTCGCCATCGAGTCAGTCGGATTTTAAAGCTGCGGTTCGGGCTGGGTGTGGGTATGGAATCGAGTTTCATCCGGTAATCGGGCGGGTCCAGGACGATTTCCGCCCGGTTCAGGATTGTCGCGTTGATGAGCGTCATCTGGACCTGTGCCGCTCCCTGTCCCAGGCAGCTGTGGGGTCCGAAGCCGAAGGGAGCGTAGGCTCCCGGCTGGCCGTGTTCCCGACGCTCGGGCAAGAAGCGGTCGATATCAAAACGCTCGGGATCCGGGTATAGCTCCGGCAAGTGATGCGACACCGGCATGGCTACCCAGACCGACGTGCCAGCGGGAATCCAGTAGCCGGCGAATTCAAAAGAGTTCGCTACGGTTCGCACCATTACCGGCACAATGGGATGCAGCCGCAGTGTTTCCTGGACGGCCCGCTGGGTGACGGGCATGTTGTTCAGGCCGGCCGCAGTGGGCGCGCCGTTGGCAAACAGTTGATCGGCCTCTTCACGCACCTGCTCCAGCACGTCGGGGTTCTTCATCAGGGAGTAGAGCATGAAGGAAGTCGCCGCGGATGAAGTGTCGGCTCCGGCCAGGAATGGCCCCATGGAGTCAACGAACAGGTTCTTGTCCGTGATGAAGTCCGGCGCCGAGCGCCGCATTTCCATCAGGGTGTCGGAAAGGTTCGGCGTTTCTGCGGAGCGTAGCGTCGGCTCATGGGCGGCCAGCACTCGCTCGAAGAGCTCCTCGACGCGGCGGCGGGCGCGCCGCACCTTGGGCGTATGCGCCATGAACCTCGGGTACATTCTGGCCATATAGACCATTTCCAGCGCATGGATAAAGGTGAGTATGTCCTCCACGTTTTCCCGGGGAGATATGCCGGACATCAGCGTGCCCAGTTGATCCACCACCATACGCTGCACGCTGGGGTAAACCGAAACCGGACGATTTTCCGGCCACTGCCGCATCTCATTCTCCACAATAGCCACGGCCTCGGTTGGATCCCTCACCAACTGCCCGCGGGAGTAACCGTCCCGCATGAGCCGTCGCAGGCGCACGTGTTCCGGGCCGTCCATCCCGGCGATGGCCCTGGTGCCGCCGAATTGCTGGGCGAACCCCTGCCAGGTAACATGATCGGTATGCAGGCATTCCTTGCCATCCTGCAGCAGAAATCGGTTTGCCTCCGGTCCGGCCAGCACCAGCCATTTCTTGCCGAGCAAAGATATTTCAAACACCGGGCCCAGGTTTCGGTACTGTTCCGTCAGAAATCCGTTGATGGTATTGCGGAATTGCAGTGCATGGCCGATGACTGGCAAATACCCCGAAGCGCGTGGCCAGCCGCCGCCTTTCTCCCGTATGTGCCGATGCTGGGCGTAGGCTTCGGCCAGCGTCAAGTTGCGAATCGAGCCGACGACAGAGCGGCTCACCAGTTCCAACCGGGAGATCAGTTCGATCCGCTCGCGGACTTCTTCATAATCGTCAGCGGGCAAAATCCTCTGGAATATGTCGCACGCGTGGGCCAGGCTGATCATGGCTATGTCCCGTGGGTCGGGAATCTCGGTGCCGAAAATCTCCTGCAAAACCCGAAGCCGAACTTCCTGAGCTTGACGACTGCCGGCTTCCGGGTAGCGCCGAGCCCGCGCCGCCAATCGGGAGAGCGAGAAAAAGCCGGTATCGTCAGCCTCGACCAATCCGTGGGTAGCCAACCCGGCCAACGCCGTGGCGCGTAGCTCTTCCGAACGCGCCGCCATCCGCCGGATCCAGAACTCCGCATTGCGGGGAGCTTCACGGGACAACTCGACGATATCCCCCAGAACCGGGTCCAACAGGTCATCTCCCAGCGGCGTGGGGTCGGCGACTATCAGCTCCTCGGGGCTGGTATCAATGCGATGTTGCAGCTCGAGTTCGATCAGCGCCGCCGCGGCAAGCGCATAGCCCATTGTGCGCGATGGAACGACCGTAGCTTCGCCACTGTCCTCATCCATAACCAGAAGCAGCAGTTCTTGTGCAAGGTTTAGGTTCGCCGTCAAATCCATTGCCAACCTTCAATGCTGGTTTCGAAATGGCGCAAGGCCCCGCTATGCTGCAGGTTGCCACTCACTACAGCCTACGACTTCGTGAATAGTGCCGATCTCGTTACCCAACTGTTCTGCAAGATACCCGACGGGTTAACCAACACCACGGACCACCGCCAGGCCATACTCTTCATCAACTCGGTCTATCCCGCGCGCGAGCACGCCTACGTTCAGATCCCCATCACCGGCCTGCCAGCGCAGCAGGCAGCCGTCCGTTCCCGCGACGTCATTCCAGTCCATTGGCGCAGTCAGCGGGCCGCATTCGGTATCCACCCGCGCCCCGGTGGGAATGGCGGATTTTCCCCTCTGGCGTAGTCCCGGGCGCGAGCCGGGCCGCCTGAGGTCTATAACTGGATGAACGACCGCGCAACCGAAACCACCGGCGAGCACGAAGGCGCGTATGACCACCATGCCGCTCCCAACGAGTTGGTCAACACCCCGGCGTGTTCCAGCCAGTATGCGATGCGTCATGATCTTCCTCGCTGCATCGGTTCTCGGTTACCCGTCTGTTGGGACCGCCGGTAGCCTTGTGGGCCATCCTGAACAATGTCGGAACCCGTACCGCCAGCCTCCAAGCCCGCCGACCGGCGCTCACGCTGAATGGTAACCGTGAGGCCGTATGATGCGAATAATCATCGACCGGTTTTCCGTAATAAAGCTTGTATGATTCGCCGTTTGAGCCGCGAGGCCGCGGCCTGGTTTGCTGGCCGCGATCAATCTCCGCCTGGCCCTGCCGGGGAATTAAGGGCTATGACGGCAGGGAGGTGCGATGCGGACTGGTCTTCACTCCGACGGCAACTGTCGTGTTGGAGCTACTGGTCGGTTTGCGCCGGCGCGCCAACTGTTCCCATCACCTATTTGCAATAGCGGGTATAGTCAGCCCTGATCTCCGCCATCGTGATCTGCCCCTGCTCCAGTTGAGAGCGCAACCGCGCTTCAATGGCCTCGACGCTCAGCGGCACGGCTCCCACAGCTTTGGAGACGGTCAGCCGATGCAGAGCGGTGTTGGGGTCCGCCATGCAATCGGCGTACCGACGCACCATCCGTTCTTCAGCGAACGACCCGCAGGCCAGCGCAACCCACAGGCAGACCATTATCCCCAGCGTGGTCCGCAAACGATGCACCGTCATCTGCCCCGAGCGCCCGTATCTGCTGATAGGCATGAGAGTATTCCGACACTTCCAGGGCGTCTAAGCGCTCGTCCGACGTATCTGGGAAGATGTTGATTGGGCGTGACACCACGGCCACGGCGGCATCTGGAACGCCATTCCAGTAGTGCTCGCCCACATAAAAGAGGTGATCCTGCGTCTTTCCATACGCTTCCACACCCCTGATTTGCGAGGAGAAGTCAGACGAAGGGGCGGATCTTCGTCGGGTGTGGGCCGCACGTCCGAACATGACAATGTCAGCGAACCAAAATCACCGAAGCCAAAGTGCATCACAAATCGAACAGATTCAGGTCTGCACCCAAGCGTCCGCCTCCCGCTCCAAGTCATGGGCCACGCGCCGGAGCAGAACCGCGACGGCCACGCCGTTAATCTGGTCCAGTCCGAACCGGTCGGGGTCTCCTTGCAATTTGCGGGCCAACCTCACCGCTTCCCCGACTGCTCGGTAGGCCGCGGCAAGAAGATCACGTTTGAGCATGGAGGGAGACTGGACGATGTACACCGCCGGACTGGTCTCGTCCAACGCCTGGCAAATCGCGAGCATGTCCCTGGCAGCTTCAACCAGGAGTTCAGGAGCGGAGTCCACTGCCTCACCCACCATGCGCCTCCACTACGGGCGACGCGCTGCGTTTATCAATTGACGTTCACCGGATTGTAGACAAGCGTTCATATGATATGCGTAATAAAACGGTCAATAATGTAATATTTCTTGTATCATGTGCGGCGCGTACGTAACCGGCGTCCCGATCGCTCAGGGAGGCAACACAGCTATGAACCGGTCCGACCACCTGCAGATGGAGAATGAGGCGCTGCGTGAGCGTCTGACGCGCTTGAGCGAGGCCAGCCTGCGCATCAACGAGAGTCTGGAGTTCGGCACAGTGCTGCAGGGAGTTCTGGAGGCCGCCAGATCACTGACCGATGCCCGGTACGGGGTGATGACGTTCCACGACGATGACGGAGAGGTGGAGAACTTTCTGTCATCGGGGATGACCGCCGAGGAGGAGAGCGCGCTCTGGAAAATACCGACGGCGCCTGGGATCTACGAGCGCCTGGGCGGCATCACGGTTCCGGTGCGGCATCCGGACCTGTTGGAGATGCTGAGCGAGATGGGCGTCCCCGGGGTTCGTGTGCCTCTGCCGTCGGGCATAACCTTTTCCTTCCTGGCGTCGCCATTGTTACACCGGGGCCAGCGCTTGGGTAACATCTACCTGGCGGCAAAATTAAGTCGTCCCGAGTTCACTCAGGAGGACGAGGAGACGCTGGTGATGTTCGCGTCCCAGGCGGCTCTGGTGATCGCCAATGCCCGCCGGTACCGGGACGAACAGCGGGCGAGGGACGACCTGGAGACCCTGGTAAACACTTCGCCGGTGGGCGTGGTGGTTTTGGACGCCAGGACCGGGGCGCCCGTATCCTTCAACCGGGAAGCGCCCCGAATCGTCGACCATCTTCGTGACCCTGACCAGTCAGTGGCGGACTTTGCTGAGGTGATGACCTGGGTGCGTGCCGACGGCCAAGAGGTCTCCCTCAAGGATTTCCCCATTGCCGCTCGCCGCAGGGTCGGTGAGACGGTCCGTGCAGAAGAGATCGTGCTGCAGGTGCCCGACGGCCGCAGGGTAACCGTGCTGATTAACGCCACGCCGATCCGTTCGGTGACAGGGGAGGTGGCCTCGGTGGTGGTGACTCTCCAGGACATGACGCCGCTGGAAGAGATGGAGCGGCTGCGAGCGGATTTCCTGGGCATGGTGAGCCACGAGCTGCGCACGCCGCTGGCCACCATAAAGGGATCCACCACTACCCTGCTCAGCGGCGCGTCTGACCTTGACCCGGCAGTTATGACCCAGTTCCACCGGATCATGGATCAGCAGGTGGACCACATGCAGGACCTGATCGGTGACCTTCTGGACGTGGCCCGGATCGAAGCCGGTTCGCTGTCGGTGGATCCGGCGCCGGTGGACCTGGCGGAGATAGTGGACGAGGCTCGCAGCAGGTTTCTGGGGGCGGGGGGAAGCGAACGGTTGACCATAGACCTGGAACCGAATCTGCCGCCGGTGATGGCAGACCGGCGGCGCATAGCGCAGGTGTTGGGCAACCTGCTGTCCAACGCCGTTCGGCACTCGCCGGACGGGTCGCCGGTTCGTGTGTCCGCAGTGCGGGATGGTACCCACGTGGCAGTTTCGGTCTCGGACCAAGGTCGCGGCATCCCTGCGGATATGCTGCCGCACCTTTTTCGAAAATTCTCCCGGATCGGCGGGGCCGCCAGGGACGAGGGGATCACTGGCTCGGGCCTCGGCCTGTCGATCTGCAAAGGGATTGTGGAGGCTCACGGGGGCCGCATCCGGGCGGACAGCGAAGGCCGGGCGCTGGGAGCGCGGTTCACATTCACCGTTCCGGTAGCGGATGCCGCGGAGTATCCAGTAACGAGGGCCTCAGCGAATTTGGCGCGCGCCGGTAGAGCGTCCCGGGACAGGGCGCGCATCCTGGCGGTGGACGATGACCCCCAGGCGCTCCGTTACGTTCGCGACGCCATCTCCAAGGCGGGATATTTGCCCATCGTGACCGGAGACCCCGAAGAAGTGCCGCGCCTCATGGAGGAAGAGAAGCCGCACCTGGTGCTGCTGGACCTAATGCTCCCAGGCAGCGACGGCATCGAGTTGATGACAGGGATACTCAGGAGCGCGGATGTGCCGGTCATCTTCGTGTCGGTATACGGACAGGAGGACGTGGTGGCCAGGGCCTTCGACATGGGGGCCTCCGACTACGTGGTCAAACCCTTCTCGCCGACGGAGCTGGCTGCTCGGATCCGAGCGGCACTGCGTCGGCGAGCCGCGCCCGAGGTGGCAGTGCCTTCCGAGCCCTTCCGGGTGGGCGAGCTGGCCATCGACTATGCCCAACGTCTGGTGAGATTGGCGGGACGAACGGTGGAATTGACTCCCACCGAGTACAGTTTGCTCTACGAACTGTCGGTGCACGCCGGCCGTGTCCTGACCCACGACCATTTACTGCGACGGGTCTGGGGGCCGGAGAGGATGGGAGATCCATGGTTGGTGCGTGAGGTGGTCAAGAGACTGCGCAGCAAGCTTGGCGACGCCGCTAATCAGCCCACCTATATCTTGACGGAGCCCCGAGTCGGGTACCGGATGTTCAACGGAGTCGCGGAAGAAGTCGGATAGGTGTGTAATCCCCGCAAAGGGCGCGGCGGTGGCCACAACGACAGCCCCGAAGGACTCCCCAGCGCCAACGAGATTGCCGCGCTTCGCTCACTATGGCAGGGGGCGTGGGCGGCTGCGTCTCAGCCTGGAGGCCGACGCGGCCGCCGCCCAGAGGGAGCCCACAACCACCACAACCGCACCAGCGCTCTCACGCGTACCCAGTTTCTCTCGAACCGTCATTGCGAGCGAAGCGTGGCAATCTCGTCAGGGCAACGAATGCTGGTGCGGGATCGGGATCGCCACGTCGCTGCGCTCCTCGCGATGACAAACTGCGTACGCGTGAGCACCAGCGGTGGATTGAATCCGTCATTGCTGCGCCGGCCGGAGACCCGGCCGCAGGCCAGCGATAGCTGCGGGATCCATTCCTTCGCTTGAAGCGAAACGCGGCGCCCTGGCTGGGTTCGATTATTTGACATGGCGCACAAATATACACCATGTCGTATAAAAACATACATAACTAATACTTCTGTCATTCAGGTCATACGGTAACATTCGGCCAGGCGCAGGTGTGCGGAGCGCCCAGCGGCATGACCACACCGTCGCGATTGGCGGGTGACGTACGACTCCAGCATCTTCAAGTTTGACGTCGCCAGCTGCCGGACTGATGCAGCCCAGTAAGGGCGCCCATCAGCGGCAGTGGATCGGCACAAATTGTTACACGGATTGGTGGGAACCAAATGGGCACTCCGGTCACGGTCAGCGACGACTGGAAAAACATCGTTTGGTCGGCGGGTAGCAGGGTTGGCGTCCCCGGCTAGTGTGGGAGGCCAACAACCACGGAACATCGTCCAGTCAGTTGGTGATGGCATTTGCTTCTGACACGGAAGGGGCGAATCTGTGGGTCTCCCCAGGCCAGAAAGACGCTGACGCCGCACTTCTGGCCCGAGTGGTCGCGGCAACGCTTGACCGTGACGGATTGACCGACTGGTTCGAATTCTACAAAACCGGCATCGTGGAAGTGCTGACTGATCCCGACAAGCCGTCCTATGCGAAGTGGTTTCGGGCCGTAAGACACGCCGCCCTCAGCATGGCTGAAGAAGGCAAGCGTCCATCCGGCCCGGAGTTCGAATTGCGTGCTGAGGAATTTCTGAAGCGTTACTGACTCCGGTTCCTCTCCAGAACAACAGTGGAATGGTTCCCTGACGGCCATAGGGAAAATCAGCACAATGTCCGACTCGCTTAGTTCTCGACAGTCCTGCTGACCGACAGGAGATGACGCCATGCGAAGGCTCATTGTCGCTTTGTCTTTCTGCGGCGCCATCTGGATGCTGGTACTGGCCTGCTCCACGCCGGAGCCAGCGACCACGTTGGCTCCGGTTTCGACGGCCACGTCTGTGCCCGCGCCCACCATCGAGCCGCAGCATCGGGCAGCCGTGTCCGAGCCAACGCTGACACCCACCTCTACCTCTCCGCCGCCAACGCCCGCGGACACGCCGATCCCGCTTGCCAACACACTCGAACCGCCCAATACGCCGCTGCCGACGTTCACGCCGCGCCCCAGGCCGACGCCGACCAACACGCCCGCGCCGACTATCGTCCTGCCGACGCCAACGCCGCGGCCAACCAGCACACCGACGCCGGTTGAATCAGCCCGCGACATGGAGTGGGTACGGGATGGGCTGACTGAAGATGAGGCGGAGTTCCTGGGCAGGCTCAACTACCTCATTCGCGGAAACGAGCCGGTTGGCAAAGCGCTGCTTGACACGAGTTGGGTACGGGACGGCATCAACGAGTGGGAGGTGGGAGTGGTTCAACGCTTGACGTGGATGGTAGACCGGGAAGACTTACACGAGTGGGCTATCGTCGAGAAATTGGTGGAATTGCCCTGGATAAAAGATGACATCACGGAAGCGGAAGCAGCGGCCGTGGACTTGGTGGAGCGCATTGACGACCGGGAAGACGAGAAAGTGACTCTGGCGATAGTCGGCATGCCCTTCTTGCAAACCTTTGAGCAGGATGATCTGCTGGCGCTGTCTGCCATCAACTATATGGGACGGCGTGGTGAGGGCCACCTGGAGGCCCTGAAACAGTCGCAAATTTTCAAGGACGGGATAACCGACGACTTGACTACGTTGATCAGGGCGGCCGGCACGATTCGGGATGCGGATGCACTGGCCCGATGGCTGGTTCCCGGCTACGCCAGTGTCGAGGTTCATACCGGACAGACTACGCTCACCCCCGAACTGAAAATCACCGTCTTCCGGGACCACGGCAATCCCCAACCCGAAACCATGCCGGAGTTGGTTCGCATCGCGGAGCAACTCGAAAACCTCATGCAGGTTCCCTTGCCCAACCCCCGCCTCGTATTCGTGATCAGCGACCAGGCGCCCACAATTTCAGTCAACGGCATCTCGCAGGGGAAGCGTTACGACTTCGCTTACGGGCTTCGTGGAAATCGGGAGAATTTACAGCGATTCGCTTCTCAATACGCCACCGGCCGGCCCATGCTTCCCTCCGTGATGATCCACGAACTCGGCCATGACTACTTCGGCAACGAGCTGAAATCGTGGCTCAACCATACGCCGGTCAAGACCTTTGAGTACGTGTACCGGCTGGATGGCAGAGACCGTTCCGAAGTGCCAGAGAGCGTGCTGAACGTCATCCAGCGCCGCGACTGCGTAGCCCGCAATATCCAGCACCTTGAAGATCTGAATCCTCCCAACAGCGACCGGGGCAACCGCCTCTGCCACCACTATCTGGGCTACTGGATGGGTCGGGAGTTGCTGGAGGCCGTGGGTCAGGAGGAATACTTCGCGCGGATGCGCCGGCTCTACCACCTGAAGAACCAGATGGTTGCGGAAGGCGACGATCCCGGAATCGCCGAAATCAGGGAGTTGTTCCCCGACCAACTGGAGATCGTGGAGCACTATTGGTCGGGCGACGTGGGCAGCCCGGAGGAGAAATACTGGGGCGGGTTGGCGAACGTAGCCGGGCATCCGATGGAGCCTCCCTTCGTTTGTTGCTGCGCCAGCTGCATGCCGGCTGACGTCTGAACCATACTCCCCACCTGCCCTCACCTAGCGGGCCGCTCAGGAACCCAATGGTCTGTTCGACGTCGGCGCTTATGGTGAGCAGCATAAAGCCCGCCACCAAAGCAGTCATCTGAAATGGGTCGACCTGTCTCCAAGCCGGCAGCACCGCCAACGGAGCCAGCGGGCCGGCGCCCATCAGGCTGTCTGCAGGTCCCTGGCACAGTGCCTATCGTCAGGCGCAAGAGTACGCCGCACCAAGCCGTGGGAGCAACATCAAGCCCGAAGGAGCGGTGCTCAACCGGAAGGGCGCGGCAAGCCGACGTTCGTTCGTTGGAATATCCCCAGAACGCGCAATTCATCCGACATCACCCCGGGTTGATCGCAGTGCACACACCTAGACATCTCCCGCGGCCAACCATTCCGGCGCTTCGTCGCAAGTCAAGCGGAACCAACTCTCAGTCGGCTATGTCGGTGGGCCTATATTGAACCCGCATCGCGTGTAACGAAGGCGACATCTTGTCGTTACAGTCGCCTTGGACACCTCGACCCGGTACGCATCCTCAGTGTCAGCCACGGCCGAAGCGTCGCGGTAGGCCATGTCCACTAACTGCCGCATCCAGTGGGCAAAGTAGACCGGCGCGGCACTGGATTACGCCATGGTCGTGGTGTCGGACACGACCGGCGCTGCCACGGAGCAGTACCGTATATGATCCCGGTCGTTACGGGCAGTGTCGCTTGGACCGCCTGGGAAGAGACCGGGACCGCTAAGTTGTCCTTGCCACGGGCAGGCGAATCGTCACCGTGGCGCCCTGCCCAATCCCGTCGCTTGCCACGGCGACCGTTCCCCCGTGCGCTTCGACAATGGCTCGGGTGATGGCAAGCCCCAGGCCCGTGCCGCCCATCCCACGGCTGCGAGACTGGTCGGTACGGTAGAAGCGTTCGAAGACGTGGGGCAGATCGGACGGGTCGATGCCGATGCCGTCGTCGGCGACCGATACGGACACCGCATCGTCGCCCTCCGGTCGGGCCGTGATGGTTACGTGCCCACCGGCCTCGGTGTTGCGAATCGCGTTGTTCACGACGTTGCCCAGCGCCTGGCTCATCCGCATCCGATCAAGTTCCACATCCGGGAGACCGTCCGACACCAGCAGGGACAATTCGACCTGACGAGCCTGGGACTGCGGCCGCCAGCGGTCCGCCTCGGCGGCGAGCAGGTCGCGGAGCGATGTGGCTTCCGGAGCCAGCCTCAACTCACCGTGGTCCGTCTCCGCAAGCCAGTCCAGGTCAGTGACCAGGCCGTGCAGCCGGTCCACCTCCTGGATGATGTGGTCGGAGGCTGTCTCAGATGTCTGAAGCCCGTCGCGAAGCCCAGCCGCCTCCAACTGTATGACGCTGAGCGGCGTGTTCAGCTCGTGGGAGAGGTCGTTGATCAGCCGCCGGCGCAGTTCGCGCTGGGTTTCCAGGGCGGAGGTCATCCGATTGAAGGCCTCGCTCATCCGTCCCAACTCGTCCGAGGAACCGACCGGCAACTGCGTGGCGTTCCCCTGGGCTATTGACTGGGTTGCCCGGGTGAGGGCAGCCACCGGCGCCGTGATCCGCTTGGACAACCAGGCCGCCAGCAGCATGGCCGCGGCTATCGTCAGTACGCCGCCGATAACGATGATGTACAGCAGCGTGCTGAGGAACCCGTGGGACTCCGTGGACAGGAACTCACGGTTCACGTCGAGATAGACCTCGCCCACAGGTTGGTTGGTCGTGGCGTCGAATATCGTCTCGCGGTACCCGCCCAAGCGCGGCGCCGGGGTTCCCGGCGACAACTGGGACAGGTTGTCCCTCACCAAACGACCATCGACACCGACTACAACAACCCGGACCCGGTCGTGATGGAACCCCTCGGCGTGTTCTCCCGCGTCCGTTTCGGACCGCTCGCCCCGGGGCACGCCGTCGTAGGTGTAACCGGCCCGGGTCAACGCCTGGTCTACCGTGGCCCAACCACCGGCGGCGGCGTACTCCCGCCCGAGATTCCGGGCCAACTGCTGCGCCGCGTCTCCGCCGATACGTTCCACAAACGTGTCCAGCCGCGACTGTGTGGCGTAGTAGCCTACGCTCACGCTGACCGCGACGGTTAGCACGATGACGAAGACCATCGATCCCATTATTCGCCAGCGAACCGACATCATTGGCCCTCCACCACGAACCGATAGCCCCCGCCGTAGACGGTCTGGATGGGCTGACGGCCATCCCGGTTGATCTGCCTGCGCAGGCGCGCGACCTGATTGTCAATGGCGCGGTCGAAACCGTCAAAGTCGTCGTTGAAAGTCAGCGAAATCAGCTGGTCTCGGGTGAGGAGTTGGTTGGGATGGCGCATGAAGGTCGACAGCAAAGCGCGCTGGGCTTGGCTCAACGCCACTGGCTCTCCATCGACGGTCACCAGGCCGGTGGACTCGTTCAGCGTGATGTTGCCCCAGGTCAGCACCTGCTGGACGCGGTCGTTGACGCGCCGGAGCACCGCATGGGCGCGGGCGATCACTTCTTCGGGCTCAAAAGGCTTGACGATGTAGTCGTCGGCCCCGATGTCCAGCCCGGCGATCCGCTCGGCGGGAGTTTCGCGGGCCGTCAGCATGATGATCGGGACGTCCGACTCCCCGCGCAGGATCCGGCAAAGCTCTATACCATCCAGGCGGGGCAACATGAGATCCAAGATGATCAAGGCCGGCGACAGATCGCGGGCCAACTCCAGGCCGTATTCGCCATCATGGGCAACCTCCGCGGAGAACCCGGCTCGCTCGAAGTACAGCTTCACCCAGTTGGCGATCCGCGTGTCGTCTTCGATTATCAATACTGTACCGCTCATCAGCAGCCCTCTCATCAGTAGCAGGGTTACCCCAGGACGCGGTGTCTCTATGGACAACACCGCGTCCGTCCGCGGACACCCAAGGCCGATTATCGCATTTCGGTTGGACCAGTTTGGCCACGCGGCGGTGGTGGCTGGCAGACACCAACCACCACCGCGTCGGCAGACTCACCGTGGTCGCGTCAGCCTCCCGACCCCCGGTTTCCGCCGTGTTCGCCACCGGAACCGTGCTCTCCACCACCGCCCGAGCCGTGCTCGCCGGACGCGCCCCTACTGCCGTGTTCACCTCCGCCTTCTCCCCCACCGCCAACCTCGGCGTGGGCGATCCAGCCGGTGAAGGTCGCCTGGGTCGCGGGCAGGTTCACCGCCATGACTTGGCCGGGCGCCAGATCCACGGGAGCAGTCGGCCCCAGTTCGGTCCCGTTTGAGAGGTGCACCTCGACCCTGACCTGGCTCAGGACGTTGCTGGTGGTGTTCACCACAATACCCTGGAAGGCGTTGCTCGCCGGGTCGTAGCCCAGGACCAGCCGGGCCCCGCCGCGAACCTGGTCGAAGGTCTGATCCAAGGTCAAGTTGGCGCCGCTGCCCTCTTCGCCGCCGGAGCCGCCGGACTCACCGCTGCCTTCACTGCCACCCTCGCCACCGGGACCGTGTCCTTCGCCGTCGGCTCCCTCACCGCCACCTGACTCACCGCCGGTGTGAGACATGGGCCCGGGGCCGCCGCAATCGAACACCTCCAGGTGTATGACGTATCCGTCGAAGGCAACTCCCGCGAGGTTCGGCTCACTGGAGACCGGGATGCTGGAGGTTGCCTGTTGTCCAGGGTTCAAATCTCCCAGCTGGTCCGGACCCAGCTCTCCCACCGTCTGCGTGCCCGACTTCAGGTGCGGTTCGGCCTGCACGTAGCAGAGCTGCTGTGGCAAGGTGTTCTGCACCGTGGTGTGAACCGACTGGGTTGCCGCATCGTAGCGGGCAGAGACGGCCAGGCCGCCGAGAACGCCCTGCCACGTCTGGTCCAGCGGCGTGATGGGGCTGGACATGGCCGCTTCCCTGGCAGCTTCACTGCCGGCACCGCCGCTCTCCGGCCCTTCGGGGCCATCAGGTCCACTCTCGCCGCCGGCCTGAGCGTTCTCGGCTCCGCTGCCGACCTCGGCGTGGGCGATCCAACCGGTGAACGTTTCCTGCGTGGCGGGCAGGTTGACCGACATCACCTCTCCGGGCGCCAGATCCACCGGGGCAGTCGGCCCCAGCTCGGCGCCGTTCGACAGATGCACTTCTATCCGGACCTGACCCAGATCATTGCCGGTGGTGTTCTCCACCGTGCCGTTGAATGAATTGTTCGCTGCGTCGTAGTTCAGGACGAGCCTGGCGCCGCCGCGGACCGCATCGAAGGTGTCACCCGGAGCCAGGGTGGCGCCGCTGGCCTCTTCGCTGCCGGCCCCGCCGATCTCGCTGCCGCTCTCACCACCCACGCCGTGTTCACCGGGGCTTTCCCCCCGTGAGATCTCCTGGGCTGGCGCGGCGGCGCTCGCTTCCCGACCATCCATGATCCCGTTGTTGCCGACGCAGCCCGTCAGGACTCCTGCTGCCAGCATCGCGGCGGCCAACGGACCAATGAGGGCTGCCCTCAACGCTGTCTTCCTGGTAATCATCATTTCGCCTCCTTTTGGCGTGTATCCGCCTTGGTTACAACCCACGTTAGAGGTGAAATGTCGCAGAATTGTGTCGCGGTCAGGCCTGACCGACCACCCGGCGGTGCTCGTCGGTGAACCCTACGTTCAGCTGCTCGGCCCGGGCTGATTCCATGGCCGCCTTGCCGGCGAAGCGCTGGGCATGGGCCGTCCACCGGCCGGAAGCTGTCGGTGAGCAGGTACGCGTTGCGGACCGTCTCGCTGCAAACGCCGGCGTACGTCGTCGGGTCGCCCCAGGCCGTCGTTGCGCTTTCTTTCCTCTCGCCGTCCACGATGTCCACGCCCCGGAAGGGGAAGCCGTCCCACTGCTCCTACGCCAGGGGGAGTTCCTGGGGTCGGAATGGGGCGGGTAATCGATCTTGAAACCGTGGTCCTGCTGCGCCGCCTCGACGTTGAAGGGCCATCTTGCTTCAGACGTCATCTCCCGCACGATGTGCACGATCATCTGCGCCATGGCCGAGTTGTCGAGATCGGCGGCGGAGGCCACCCAGTTCACCCGGTCCTTGCAGGAACTGGAGATCCGGCAGATCTTCGCCCGCTCGCCGCAGGCTAAGGGCCGTGTGGAACGCTCGGCCGGGACCTTCCAGGACCGGCTGGTAACCGAATTGCACCTGGCTGATGTCAGGAAGTAATAGTGTCCCTGCACGTGGTGTAACGGAAACCGGGTGGCACGAAGATGGCCACTGCGTCATCCTTGATGGAAGTGACAAACCCAACAAGGAGTACGACGATGGCCAAGAACAGCATGGACCCTTTGGAGCTACTGTGCAAGCGCGGCATGGAAGGCGACGTGGACTTTCTGCGGGAAGCCCTGCGGGGTGTTGGTGGAGGGCATCATAGCCTGTCCCGTGCCTCGACACGGGGGACGCCGCGGTGTCGGCGCAAATCGGCGCGAAGCATGGTGAACGTAGTCTGGATCGCCTTACCCACCGCAACGGCTATCGCAGCCGAGATTGGGACACCCGGGTGGGTACGATGGAACTACGCATCCCCCAGATCCGGGAGGGCAGCTACTTCCCCAGCCTGCTGGAACCCAGGAGACGCAGCGAGAAGGCGTTGCTGGCAGTGATCCAGCAGGCTTACGTGGAGGGCGTGTCCACTCGGCGAGTGGATGACCTGGTCAAGTCCCTGGGCTGCGCCGGATCTCCAAGAGCCAGGTCTCACGCATCTGCCGGGACCTGGACCAGGTGGTGGAAGCCTTCCTGGGCCGGCCTTTGGACGGCGGGCCTTATCCCTACGTGTGGCTGGACGCGTTGACCCAGAAGGTCAGAGAGGGCGGACGCATCGTCAATGTCAGTGCGGTGGTGGTCACCGGCGTCAACGCCCACGGTCAGCGGGAGATATTGGGCATGGACGTGGGAGCCAGCGGGGACGGTGCCTGCTGGCTGGCCTTCCTGCGCTCGCCGAACGCCCGGGGTCTCAGCGGGGTGGAACTGGTCATCTCAGATGCCCATCAGGGTTTGAAGAACGCCATCGCCACGGTGTTTGCCGGAGCCAGTTGGCAACGGTGCCGCACCCACTTCATGACCAACCTGCTGACCCGGGTGCCCAAGCGGTCCCAGCCCGGCGTGGCCACCATGGTGCGCACCATCTACAAGCAGCTTTCGCCGGAAGCAGTCCACGCCCAGGCCGCCGAGATGCTGGCGGATGCCTTGGCTGACATCCTGGCCTTCACCGCCTTCCCGGTATCTCACTGGCAGAAGCTCTGGTCCAACAACCCGCTGGAACGACTGAACAAGGAGATCCGTCGTCGCACCGACGTGGTGGGCATCTTCCCCAACCGGGCCGCCACCAGGTGTTTGGTGGGTGCGGTGCTGGCCTAGCAGCACAACGAATGGGCCGAAGGCCGGCGCTACCTGACCTTCACCGACGACACATCTACCGAGACCCTGTCATCCAGCCACATCCTGGAGGCGGCAGCCTGAACAGCATCAACAAGGGTGACGCCTTTCACTCCACTTGACGGGACGTAACCCCTACCCCTTCCATTGGGTACAGTGCTGTACCGTCCTGTCAGATGCAGAAGGCACTATTGATCTGTGCCACATTTCGGGAAAATTGCGGGCGGTAGCAGCCCTGCTGACGCCATTCTGAGTAGGGCCGCTGGCCGAATTAAAAAATGGTGCCGAGGGGCGGATTCGAACCACCGACACCGGCATTTTCAGTGCCGTGCTCTACCAGGCTGAGCTACCTCGGCTGAAGGGAACTTAATCATAGACGGCGACATCGGCTGTGTCAATTCAGTGTGCTCGTCGGTGAAACGATTCCTAAACTCTAGCGGCCCTCTTGGCGAGGGCCGTTTGCATTGCCAGTCGGAATGCCCGCCGATCCGGGGTCTGGTGTGGCTACATTTGCAGGTTGCATTGTGCAGATATTTCGTAGCATTAAGGCTGCTTTTCGCATCAAATTCGCTATCTGATTTACCTGCAATGATACGAAATCCTTGAAGAACGAATGTCAGTTTGGTGCAATTACGCTACTCAGCAAGCACTAATTTAGCCGCCCAGGGCTTACAACTCCTAGCGGCTATTTTGGGCCATAGGGACTGCAATCCCGCCGGCTCACCAACAGGAAAAATAGGTCCCTGGTGGCTGATTCGCATTCCACATATGCGGATGCCTTTCGGCAAGTGCATGTCGTCCGCGAGGGGAGGATGTGAGGCAGGTCCGCTTGGCGGACGACGAGCCGCTTCTTGACGCCCCGCGTACCTACAACCGCACCGGTCGGCCTCCCTACCCGGTGGAGGCCATGTACCGGGCCGCGCTGACCAAGCACCTGCTGGGACTGCGCTACTACCGTGAACTGGCGGAAATGCTCCGCTCCAACCGTACCGTCCGCGAACTCTGCGGCTTCACGGACTGCGTTCCCAACACCAGCAGCATCTGCCGGTTCTTCGGGCGCCTGACCAACCACCTCGACCTCGTGGATCAGGCCGTCCACCGTCTGGCGGACCGCATCGCTGAAGCCGTCGAATCGCGATGGGAGTGAACGATGCAGAGAGGCGGTTTGGTACGATGGAGCAAATGAGACCGGAGTGTGACTTGCTTCCCGTGCTGGTATTTGAGCAGCCTCGTCTGCGCTGGTGGGTGTCGCCTTTGCTGACCAGGTTATTCCTGCCCCCCAGCGACTGGTAGGTTATGAATTGCTGCAAGGGCCAGGGTTCGCAGTTGACCTGGTAAGAGCTCATCGTGCTGCAGACGGAATGGCGCCCCTATCCCCCATAGCCAAGGAGGTTTCACCGTAGTGGATACTTACATCAACGGCAGCATCGGGATGGTTGGCGCGGCAACGACCTGGAAGTTCGACTTCCTGCTGGATAAAGATTCCCGCCACATCGGTCTGCCTCAATCCGACATCGACGAATTGGGTTTGAAGCCGTCCCTGTTCGCTACGCCGAAGGAACTTGGCGGTCACGCTCGGACGCTTGAAGACAGGGCTTACGAAGCCGGAACACACTTCGACAGGTGCTACATGAACTGGACGTGCGACCAGAGCCAGTGCCCGAAGTTGGCGCTACAGCGCTGCGCAAGCTGGGGTTCGAGATTGACCTGGAGCAAGGACGCATTGTCAAACCGGCTAAACCGGTAAAAATCCAACGGGGCCTGATGCCAACCATGCTGGACGCATCGGATTTGCGGTCTGCGAGTTGACACGTGGAGTTGCCAACGGCGTAGTGCCGGCGGTGGTGCCTCTGGTAGGCTACAAGCCGCTGTAGGACTTGGGGTTCAAGGTTGATCCGGCGAACGAGCGGGTGGACGGCGAGGTTGGGCCGCCGTTTCTGCTGTGATTGACGCAAGACCTTGCCAAAGAGGAGCGAGGTGCTGACATGGGACTCACATACGTTAGAGCTCGCATCATCGGCGAGAACAATACGCGGGAGTTCGACTTTCTCGTAGGCCCCCATGGCCCCCATACTCGCAACTTGGGCTTACCTCAGGAAGATATCGACGCTTTGGGGTTGTATAACGCACGCGTCGAAGAAAGCACCGCCATGCCTACTTACATGGCGAAGGGTACGTTGGAAAGTGGATGTGTCGATGCCAGAGCAGCGCTGACAGACGTACCATTCGTTACCTACGCAGGGCCTACAGACGTGCCAAGGATTACGTATTGGCTACTGCGGTATTTGAAGGGAACTATACAGTGTCGTGGAAAAACCCGGTCAGGAGTACGCTGTAATAGGAGTATCGAGGTAGTTCAGACAAAAACGTGCCATACGCATAGAACCCAGGCCGACAATTTGCCGATATGGAAAGAATCCCACCGTAGAATAATTTCCCATATCAGTTTAGCAACCACAGTACCTCAGGTCGGTGTCGTCGGTTGTGCGGCTACAAGGGCTACACCATGGCGGGATCATGAAACGACTTACGGCGTAGTAAAAGCCACGCCGTACTTTGCACTGCTCATAGCAGCCGCCCGTGCCATGGAAAGTATCCAGCCCGGTCCCACCGTTTTCCACATCGACGACGCGGCATTGAGGTGGCATATCGACGATTTCAAAGAAACCCCGGCGACTCATCCTGCATGGTTGCGTTTCTGGGATGCTGCTCAGCCGCACGAAATTCAGGTGCATAGCAGGAATGCCGACAACAAAGCCACCGAATACGCTGAAGCAGCAGCGCACGATGCTCTGACAGGCTATAAAATGAGCACTCATATGCTGTACGACCCTAGCAAATACCGGTCGGAATCAGCACGCCAACGCAAGACGACCCTCGCCGAACACTTTTCCGGAGACATAGTTTCACCAATCCCACTCGCCACAGAGCAACGAGAAGAAGTTTTGATGTTCGGACACTCGTCGCTCAATCGCATTTGCCTGATATGCAACGAACCTTCCCATAACGATATATGCGCCTACTGCGCAAATTGGGGTTGACCAATACAATATCATCTCCACGATTGCCACGGCGACAGGGATGCAGTTGAGAGGCACAAGTCTTCATCTGCCTAACTTCCTGTAACCTTCCTCAACCTCCGCGTGCTAGAGGCAGCGTTGCTTGTCCCTGGCCCTTGCTGCAGCAATCCCCTCGTCTCCACAGCCATCAAAGCCAACCTGCTCATATCGCCTGCGTGGTACGATGGTGTACGCAGAGGCAAGCATGGAAGCATTTCAATGCCCGTATCTGGGCGGCGCAGTTGAACTTTCCGACGATAGGGAGCGGCACATCACGTATCGGCACGCTGACTTGCTCCCGTACCTTCTGGAGTACGTTGCCGGGACGCTGGCCAGCCCGGACTTGATACTGCGCAAGCGCCCGACCGACAACGACATCCAGTTTTACCGCTGGTATTACGGCAACTGGAACAAATATGTGGTGGTGGTCGTGGTTAAGGATCCCGGCCGCAACTGGATTATCACCGCTTTCCCTTCCGACCGGGTGCCAAGAGGAGAATTGCTATGGCAACGGAGTTGACCTTCGAGTACGACGTGATAGGCAATATCATGTACATTGAGAAGTGCCCATCTTACGCCGAGCAGGACTCGGACCAAATCGACTTGTCGGTGGTCGGCAGAATGAACCCGGATACCGGGGAAGTGGAAAGCCTGGAGATTTTGTCTTATTCCCACCTGATCCTGAGCCGCGATCCGATCCGGCTGGAAATCTCCGTTGCGCCCGGCTTCATCTGCGGCGAGCCGGCGGCCGCGGAACTCCACTGCCTCACACCGCCCGGCGCAGAGTGGCTGACCTTCCCGGCGGACGCCGAAATCGTCGAGCTGTACATTCCCGGCTGGACCGAAACGGCGGAACCGTCGCCAGCCTGATCCTGCCCATCCTGTACGTCCGCATAAGCGCAATAGCATGACGACACTATCTGCCCTCCCCAACCTGCGCGTCCTGGAGATCGCCTCACTCATCCCCGGCCCGTACTGCGGCAAGCTGCTGGCCTCGTTGGGATCCGAGGTCATCAAGGCGGAGCCGCCCGGCGTCGGCGATGCTGCGCGCCGTCGCGGCCCGTTCCCGGGTGATGAACCTCATCCCGAGCGGAGCGGCCTGTTCCTGTACCTCAACACCGGCAAGAAGGGCATTACGCTGGACCTGGAAAATCCACTTGGCCGGGATTTGCTGCGCCAACTGGTCTCCCGCGTCGATATGGTGGTGCATGATTACACGCCGGCCAACGCCGCCGCGGTCGGCCTCGACTCCGACTCCCTTCTTGCTGCCAACCCCGATGTGATTGTCACCGCCGTCACCCCCTTCGGTAGCAGCGGCCCCTATGCGGACTACCACGCCGGACACCTGGCGGTGTTTCACGCCGGCGGAGAGGGTTGGCTGCTCCCCAACGGCGTGGCCCTGGACACCTTCCCGGACCGGCCGCCCATCGTGGCCGGCGCCAACATGGGCGACTACCAGGCTGGCCTGACCACAGCAGTGGGCGCATTGGCCGCGATCTACAACCGCCTGGGAACTGCGGGGAACGCCCGAGGACAGGTGGTTGACGCTTCGGCCCAGGAGGCCCAGCTATCCGTAGGCTACATGCCAATCCAGCGCCACGAGTCTGAGGGCATCATCGAGACGCGCTTCTCCCGCTACTTCCGGGTCGGCGGCGTGCTGCCCGCGTCCGACGGATACGTGGAGCTGCTGACCCTGGAGCCCCGCCAGTTCGAGGGACTGCTGGCCTTCATGGGCAACCCCGACTGGGCATCGCCCGAGATGTTCAGCGATCCGGCCACCCACGGCCCCGAACTGAACCGGCACATGCGAGAGTGGTTCGCCCAGCACACCCGCGAGTGGCTCTATGCCGAGGGCCAGGCCCACGGCGTACCCATCGCGCCCTATTACACGCCGTCGGAGGTGTTCCAAAGCCCCCAGCAACGCGAACGCGCTTTCTATTCCCAGGTCGACCACCCGGCCGCCGGCTCCCTGGAGTACGCCGGCGCCCCCTTCCAGCTCAGCGAGACTCCTACCACGCTGGCACGCGCGCCCTTGCTGGGCGAGCACAACGCGGAGGTGTACTGCGGGCTGCTGGGTTACGCGCGGCGGGATTTGGCGGCGCTGGCGCGGGCAGGAGCGCTGTGATGGCCTGGCGTTGCACCAGGAAGACCCCAATCCCTGGGCGGCCCGAAACATGTCGCGGGTGGCGCTCTGGACGTGTTTAGCGTTCATCTCGTTGAGATAGAGCCCAGCAAGCACCACCACCACGCCGGCGCTCGATTGAATCCGTCATAGCGGCGCTGGCCGGAGACCCTGGCACAGGACGGTAGTAGCTGCGGGTCCTTCCCTTCGCTTGAGGCCGAACGCGGCGCCCGGGCTGGGTTAAATGGTTTGGCTCGGCCACAAAATATACGTTATGTAATATAAAAAATGGCGCATCTTATACATCCGTCATTCAGGTCATACGGTAACATCGGGCGCCGCACACACCTGCGCAGTGCCCAGCGGCACGACCGCCACTGCTCAAACCAGTGCCAAAAAGTTATCGGATCTTCACATCAATATCGTGAAACATCAAGCTGTTGCGTTGCTTGTTTCACGCACATTTTACGAAATCATGCCAACTGTGCTCATCAAACACCAAAACACGTCGCATCGAGAACTATTTCCCAATCGTCTGCTCTGGGTTCGTTTAGCCGTTGCTGTGTCGGCGGCCCTGCTGCTGTCGCTGTCCACTGGCGGTCCGGCAGAAACCGGTGAGTTAGACGCCACCCGCGCAACGGTTTGGGGCCTGGCGGCGCCAGACCATTTAGTCACCACTTCCCAGGGTGACGATACCACTGCTTTTCGGGAAGAGGATGCGGGTTTTTCCGCACACCACCGGGTGCCCGATCCCTTCCAGGAAGACGGTCAAGGT
The DNA here is from genome assembly GCA_022827095.1 of Dehalococcoidia bacterium. Classification (GTDB taxonomy): domain Bacteria; phylum Chloroflexota; class Dehalococcoidia; order Lucifugimonadales; family UBA3495; genus Bin87. The sequence goes on along the minus strand of JAJDTP010000004.1, from coordinate 85,723 downwards.
GAACTCCAGCCGAGGCTCGATGTAATGGCAATCACCGAGGCCCTGCAGAAAGACCCGAAGCCATCGAACGCCAACCGCCAGGATCCCGGCCGTCACGTGGATTCAGGGGCCAACTTCGGCATAGTAGAGTTGACGATGGCCACTACGCAGAACTTCGGGCCCACGGTGCCGCCTAGACTCGTCACGGTGTACTACGACGACCGCGGATGGGTCGTGGCGTATTTGCCGGTTGACGCGCCGGCCGCTGGTATCTGGCGGTACGACTCCCTGGAGCAGGAGACAATCGGTCTGGAACAGAACCTGTTGGTCCTAGCCATCAACGAAGTTTTGACAGTCGCCAAGCCGGCCGTGCCCAAAATCATCGACGAGGATGACGACACGGTCGGCTATTACCATTGGCAGTATCCGGACTTCAACGCCTTCGTGCTGTTTCGGCATGAGTCCAGCGGAGGAACGTCAGACCCGGTCCGGTTTGTCGTCCCGCCGACCATCGAAAACATCCTGGCGTCGGCCTTGGTGCTGGATACTACCCCTGCGACGCCATCCGCAGCCGGCGCGAGTTTGCAGGTGGACGAGTTCGTCCTCACGGTCAATGAGTCGTCCCGGATGGCAGTGTCGGGGTTTGATTTCGATCCGGAAAGACCTACAGACAAAACCAGTCTCCACGAAGTTACGGTGACCGCCGGCGCTGATGGGACTGCCGCCGGGGCCGTGATGCTGGTGTACACCAAGCCAGGTTCCTGACGTTAGAGAAGGCTGACCCCCGGACACTTTTTACTGAGTCCGATCGTGAACGGCGTTCGTCCGCTGGACCTGATTCTGGCGGTGGTAACCGGTTGCGTGGCCTTGGCGGGCATGTGGCTCCATCTCGCCGGCGGGCAAGCCTCTCTACCCGCCGAGGTTGTGGAAGGCGCGACCTCGCAGCAGTCTTGCGTTGACGACCTGAGCGTCCAGAACCTGTCGGTTTGGGACCGCGGCAACGGCTTTGTCTTCCAAAATCCTCCCGATTATGCCGATGGCGACGATATCGCGATTTTCTACGATGTTGTCAATTCAAGCTGTCGTGAAGTCACCGTCACAGTGGTTCTAACGGGGTCGGTGAGTGGGGCAACAATTCACGATGCCGACGGCTCTCAGGCGCCTTGTCTGGACGGATGCACCATAGCCGCCGGCGCGACGCAAAATTCTAGCGCCCAATGGGACCTGGGCAAGCACCCGAACGCCACCGGCGAGAAGGTGGTCGCCACTGTCACAATCGACGCGCCATCAGATTTCAGTGACACCGATACGAGCAACGACAGCGCTACATCCGCCCAGTCCATCAACATCGTCAACGAAGAAACGGAACCCGAGCCGGCGCCGGACGTCGCCGTCAAGTCGGCCACGGCGTCCCCGAGCGAAGCAGTGGTCGGGGATACGATTGAGTTCACCGTTGCGGTGCAGAACGAGGGTGACGCCGATGCGGAATCTGACACCACGGTAACCCTCCACCTCGGCGATGATACGGCGGCGCTGGACTCGGACACGGTCACCACCCTCGCCGCCGAGGCAGAGGGCTCGGTAACGCTATCGTGGGACACGGACGACGCGGAGGCCGGCGAACACAGTCTGCGCGTAGTGGCCGCAACCGACGGAGACGGCAACGCGGAGAACGACAGCATGGCGGCCACCGTGACCTTGGTGGAGCCGTCGGTGGACGTCGCCGTCAAGTCCGTCACGGCATCGGCAACCGAAGCGGTGGTCGGGGATACGGTTGACTTCACCGTCACGCTCGAAAACCGCGGCAACGTTGTGGCGGCGACGCCCGCAGTGTCGCTGTTCGACGCGAACGGCGCAGAAGATGCCGCACCGCTGGCGTCCGTGACCGCCAATACCATCGCCGTAGGAGACGAAACCACCGTATCGATCTCATGGGATACGGGCGATGCCTCAGCCGGCGAGTACAGCCTGCGCGCGGTCGCAACTGTCTCTGATGACGACGATTCAACCAACGACAGCGCAACTACAACGCTGACGCTGCACAACCAGGTAGAGGTGAGCCTGAGTCTGAGCGACGATAACGCCGCAACAGCGATATCGGGAAACAGCGTTCCAATCGGGTTCACGCTTGCCAATGCCGGAGACCACGCCACCGGCCAGGTGACGGTCAGCCTGTACGTGACGGTGGATGACGAAGAGCGTGGGGAGCAGGAACCCGCTGCTACCACCACCATACCAACCATAGCCGTCGGGGGTTCGGCAAAGGGATCATTCGATTGGGACACCGCCGACGTCGCAGTGGGGGATTATGAGCTGGCAGTGGTCATCCACACCATCGGCGACACCGATAAAACGAACAACGAGGCGTCCCAAAGCATCGAAATCCGAAACTGGCTGATAATCAAGAATGTCTCCCCGACGAGCGCCGAGGCGGTGACCGGCGGTACCGTCAATTTCACGGCTCAAGTCGAAAACGTCGGGCAGGATGAAGTGACCGGCGTGACGGTTGGCCTGTACGAATCGAGGGGCAACGAAGCGCTCGCTTCCGCGACTATTGACTCCGTGGCCGCCGGCGATACGGAAGACGCCAGTATCCAGTGGGACACGACCGGGCGGGACGCGGGTCAGGTTGAATTGGTCGTCGTCACCGGGGCCGATGCACAGGCTTCAGACCGGGACGATAGCCAGTCGGTCAACGTGACCATTCGCAATCCCATAGAGTTGTCATCGGCAACGCCGGCATCCGAGGACAACATTGCGGGCACTGCGGTGTCGATCAACGTGGAGGTGCGCAACGAAAGCGGCGCCGAAGTCACCGACGTAGAGGTCAGGCTTGATGTCGTTGAGGATTGTGAGAACGAGGAAGATGAAGAGGAGGAGCAGAAGATCGGCTGCGCGACAATCGCGGCGATTCCGGCCGGCGAGACGGGCGCGGCTGTCCTGGAATGGGACACTGACGGCGTTAACGCTGGCGAGTACGATCTGAAAGTCATCGCCGGCATGGATGACTTTAGCGGTGATGACAACGATGAGTTGTCGTTCACCATAACCCTGCGCGACCCGGTGATCGCCGTAGAACTCTCATCGGCGACGATCAATCGCAGCGTGTCAGCCATCGGCCAAACGCTGGACGTGACTGCCAAGATCACCAATCATGGCGAGGTTCCCGCGGCGGTGCCGGTTAACCTGTACCTGGTCGGGAGTTTGCAGCACACCACCGCTGCGGCGACTGCAACCACGCCGAGCATAGAGCCTGGATCCACTTCAGAGGTGACGTTGCAATGGGACTCAACAGGCGAAGTAGTCGGCGCCCATACGCTGAAAATCGCCGCTGAGCTTCCCGGAGACACCACCGCCGATGACAACGAGGCCCTTCTCGAGATCCAGCTTCTCCGGTCGGCGTTCGACGGCGCTCATGATGTGGACAACTGCGTCGAGGATGTCCGTATCCAAGTCACTGACATCAGGGACCTGAGCGATGAAACGCGATCTCCGCCCGACTACCAGGTGGGCGAGACCCTGCGGGCCACTTACCGGATCTACAATTTCAGTTGCCAAACGGACATCACGCTTGCCCTCACCATGACCGGCCCCAATGATCAGCCGATCAGCGATGCCAGCGCGGTCTGCTTTTCAGATTGTTTCCTACCTTTTGGCAGCAGGATCGAGGGCGAAACCGCGTGGACCATTCCGGCGCTTCCGGCCCTGAACGCCCAACCTTTCGAGGCCGCGGTCACCATTGTGAGCCCGAGCGACTTCGTGGACGTTGACGAGGCCAACAACTCCACCGAGTCCACAGATCAAATCAATATCGTCCATCCGGACAACATCGTTTTGCATCTCGGGGAACAGACCGGCGACAAAGTCTCTACGGTACGACTCCTGGCGGGGCCGGATTTCGGAGAGGTAGACGTGCGATTGGTTTCGGTTAACGCGCTACAGACTACCCTGCCGTTTGCTGCCGAAACCGCCGAAATTGTTGTTGCAGCGGCGAACGACGGACCGACTACAGAGCCGGTCACTTTACGGTTCGTTCTCGTCCCCGATGACGATACGGACTCCCGCGTACTGCACCAGCGCCCGATGGTCATTCCAAACGGCCAGACCAGGACGGAAACCGTTGCAATGCCGCTGCGGGATGTACTGCCCGGCGTCCATACGGTCGAGGTACGGCTTGCGGCGGCGGTCGACCAGTCCCTGGAAAACAACGCGGCGACCGTTGAAATTACTCGCATGGCTCCGTTGGTGAACGTCACGATGAAGGATGTCGTCTTTTCTCCGGACGTGCTGATCTTGGGCGACGAGGCCACAGTGTCCCTGACGGTTCAGAACAACAGCGAGATAGCTCTGCCGCTGAGCCTGGAATTGTATGCAGACGACGATTCCGAACCGATAGGCACACAAACCATCGACGAGCTGGCGCCGGATGGTCAATCTGAGGAGCAGATTGCCTGGCGTGTCCCGGCCTCGGCACGAAAGCTGGGACAACACACGCTAACGTTGATGGCGTCCTCGGACGACTTCGGCGCCGTCGCCACCGTCAAATCAGAGGTGATCTTTCACATTGACGCCGAGATACTGGGCATCAATGCATCGCCCGAAGGGACTGCGATGCAGGGTGAAAAGGTCGCCATCGAGGTGGAGGTACGGAACAACGGGCCGGCCACCGTCAACGTGCCAGTAACGCTCCGCTTCCCGTCGGCAACGAAGCAACCCGAGACACTCAGGCCATCGGTGCCGGCAGAGTCTACCGAGACGGCCCGTTTCACTTGGAGAACCCGAGACTATGCCGTGGGTGATCACATGCTTACCGCGACCGTGCCAGAGCAGCACAACGTCGCCGGTAGGGGGACATCGATGGAGTTGCCGTTCCGCGTCTCCTCGCTGGTGGTCACGGCAACAATCGTGGATGTCTCGGCATACCCGACAGCGCCGATGGTCGGCGAGCCAGTGACCATTACGGTGAAGGCGCGCAACGACGGGCCGGTTGCGACCAGAATCCCGATTACCCTGCACTTCCCTCAGGGCGGCAGGCAGCCAAAAACCCGGAGCCCGCACGTGCTCCCCGGCCAAACCGAAACTGAGACGTTCGAATGGCTTACCGGCAACTCCCGGTCGGGTACGCACCAGTTCCGCATCGAGGTAGCCGCAGTTGGCAATCCAGTAGAGTACCTGGACGTGGAATTGTCGGCGCCGGTAGTGAACGCAACTATTGTAGATGTTGCTGTCAATCCGGAGATCCCACGGCTCGGTGAGCCAGTCACCATCTCCGTAACAGTCCGAAATGATGGCTGGATTCCTACTAACATTCCCGTAACCCTGCATTTCCCATCGGACGAAAAACAGCCTGAAACGCAAAGGTCCCGCGTGGAACCTGGAGCGGTTGATTCGGTTGCTTTCACTTGGCGTACTAGCCGCTACGAGCCAGGAATACATGATTTCAGAGTGGAAGTGGCCAGCGATCCGCCAGCATCGCAACGGTTTGAGGTCGAACTGCTCCCGCCCATCGTTGACGTAGCTATCGTTGGTATCAGTTCCGACCCGGCAGATACTGCCGTTCAAGGGCAGCACGTCAAGATCTGGGTGGACGTGATCAACAACGGCCCGTCGGCCCTGAACGTACCGGTGCAGCTTGCGTTTCCGTCGGATGAGAAGCAGCCCGAGCGCAGGTTACCCCGCATCGAACCGGGCGAAATCGCGAGGGTGGAGTTCACGTGGAAGACCGCCAACTACGACGTAGGCACCCATCTGCTGGCGGCAACACTCATGGCGGACTACAACGTCACCGAGCTGGACGCATCGGCAACAATTCAGATTGCATTGGTTCCTGCCCAATTGATGGCGTCCATCATCGACATATCCTGGAGCCCAGAGTTTCCGTCGGTGGGCGAACCGGTTCGCATCACGGTAACCGTACGCAACGACGGTATCGTCGCGGCCAACATCCCCGTCACTTTGCACTTCCCTCCAGGCGGCAGGCAGCCGGAAACACGGAGCCCGCGAGTGGAGTCCGGCCATACCGGAACCGCGACGTTTGACTGGTTAACCGGCAATTTCGCTGTGGGTACGCACCAGTTCCGCGTCGAAGTAGCCGCCGTAGACACTCCTTATCAGCGCTTCACGATTGACCTGCTGCCCGCCGTGGAAAACGTCGCCATTGTCGGCATGGGCACTTACCCGGCGGAAACCGCGATGGTGGGCGAACCGGTAGAAGTGTGGGTTGACGTGCGCAACGACGGGCCGGTCGCCATCAGGATTCCCGTACAGCTTGCGTTTCCGTCTGCCAGCAAGCGGCCGGAGGTCCAGTCGCCGCGGGTGGGCCCGGGCGAAACCGCGAGAGTCTGGTTTGAGTGGAAAACTTCCAACTACAAACCCGGCATTCACACTTTGAAAGCCGCAATTCCGCTCGATGACAACGTCACTGTCGGCGACAGGTCGGCGGAACTCCGGTTCCATCTCACCCCGCTGATAATCAACGCGACAATCGTGAACATTGCGGTCAGCCCTGAAGCCCCTCGCGTCGGAGAACCGGCGACCATTACGGTGACCGTACGGAATGACGGCCGGATCGCTGCCAACATCCCGGTCACGTTGCACTTTCCTCCGGGCGGCAGGCAACCGGAAACTCGGAGCCACCGCATTGATCCCGGGGCTACCGGCGAGGTTTCATTCACGTGGCGCACCAGCCGCTACGAGCCGGGTATACACGCGTTCGTTGTCGAAGTGGCAAGCACACCGCCATCGGCGCGGCCGTTTACAATCGAACTCCTGCCTGCCCTGGTCAACGTCTCAATCGTGGGGATGGGTTCCGATCCCGCTGAATCCGCTATCCGAGGGCAGCACGTCAAGATCTGGGTGGACGTGATCAACAATGGCCCGTCCGCCCTGAATGTGCCGGTGCAGCTCTCGTTTCCTTCCAGCGACAAACAGCCGGAGCGTAAGTCCCCGTGGATCGAGCCGGGGCAAACCGCGCGGGTGGAATTCACTTGGAAGACCTCAAATTACGGCGCCGGGGAGCATCACCTGACCGCCACGCTCATGGCCGAGCACAATATTACTGAGTTGGCAAAATCCGCCACAATTCAGATCAGGCTCGTCTCTCCCCGGTTGGCTGCTTCGATAGTGGACATATCCTGGCATCCCCCTTCTCCGGTAGTTGGCGAGCCGGTTTCGATAACGTTGACCGTGCGCAACAACGGTTCGGTCGCGGCCAACATCCCCGTCAAGCTGTACTTTCCGTCAGTGCACAGGCAACCGGAAACGAGACGACCTCGCGTCGCGCCGGGGGCCGTTGGCACGGCTTCGTTCACCTGGCGTACCAGCCGATACGAGCCTGGAGACCACGTGTTCCGCGTGCAGATACCCGGCGTAGCCGGCGCGTTCAGAACGTTCGAAATAGAACTGCGGCCGCCTGAAGTCGATTTTGCCGTGGTGAGTTTCCAGACGCCGGATCCAATGCGCCCGATTGTGAAGGGCGATTGGGTCGAAATGACCGTCGTCGTACAGAACCAGGGGCCATACTCTGGCCGGGGCACGGTGTACCTGTTGAACGGCGCCAACCCTGACGCAATGTACGAGCAAGCCGCGAGCCTGGAACCGGGCGAGTTCAGAGAAGTGGAGTTTACGTGGAAGACATTGCGTTACCCGGTGGGCGGTTACGAATTACTGGCTCGCGTCGACGCGGAACATGACACAGACCCCGGTAACGACCGCTCGGACCTGGCGCCCGTCCACCTGCTGACCGACCGCGACATTACCGTCGGTTTCGGCAGCGCGGTGCGGCCGGCGGTTTTCGCCGAGTCGACATCGGAAGTCGGCCTGTCGTTGATGCCCCGGTATCGCAACGACATTTCGGTCGTCGGAAACAGCCATACTCCGGTTGACCGTCCGATCGCTGCGGCATCGGACTTGTCAATGGGCGTATCGCCCAAACCAGCGGGCCGAAACTACGATCCGGTCCGGATGTACTGGCGGTGGCGCTCCGCCCAGAAATCCCCGTGGGAATGCGCTCGACTCCAGCAGACCGTCGGGGAGAGCCTGCCGCGCGCAGCCCTTTGCCCGAAAGCGCCGGCGCTGGTCCGCTGACCCTACGGAGTCACCACCGCGTCCCGCAGCACCTCGACCAGGTGGCGAGCGCGGCGGCCGGCGCCGTGCTCCACCTGCTGGCGACACGAGACGCCCATCACCGCCACTTCCGCGTCCGGTTTCGCTGCAATCGCCGGGAAGAGGGACAGCCCGCCGATCTGCATGGAGATGTCGTAGTGCTCCTTCTCAAATCCGAAGGAGCCGGCCATGCCGCAGCAGCCGGCGTTGATCAGCTCCGCCCGGTAGCCCGACGGCATGTTCAGCACGGCGAGGGAGGCGGCGGTGCCGACCATGGCCTTCTGGTGGCAGTGTCCGTGGAACAGCACCTGCTTCTCCAGGTCGGAGAATTGCAAGTCCAACCGGCCTTCTGATCGCGCGTTGGCCAGGAACTCGTCAATGAGGAATGCGTTTTCGGCGACGGCCCTGGCGCGATCATCCGCCACGAACTCGGGATATTCGTCGCGGAGGGTGAGCAGGCAGCTGGGCTCACAGCCGACGATGGGAATGCCGTGACTGGCGTAGGCGTACAGGGCGTCGATGTTGGAACGTGCTTGGTCGCGGGCCTGATCCAGCAGACCCTTCGAGATCATGGGGCGGCCGCAGCAGCCGCCGTTGACCAGCTCGACATGGTATCCCGCAGCCTCCAGCACCTCCACGGCGGCGATGCCGATCTCGGGGTAGTTGTAGTTCATGAAGGTGTCGTTGTAGAGCGCCACCGTTCCGTATTTGGCCTCACCGTGGCCGTTCCGGCTGCGGCGGGCGAACCAGTCGGGCAGGGACATTGACGCAAAAGCCGGCTGCTGACGCTGGGGCGCGATACCCAGGAACCTGGACGTCAGCGAGCGGCCCAGCGCGGATCCGGCCAGCCAGTTGGTGAGCGGCGCGTAGCGGCTGCCCAGCTTGTTCAGCCCGTTGATGTTGGCAAAGAAGCGGGAGCGCAGCGGCACGCCGTGCTCCTTGTGGTAGTGGTCCAGGAACTCGTACTTGAGCTTGGCCATGTCCACGCCCGACTCGCACTCCGCCTTGCAGGCCTTGCACTCCAGGCAGAGGTCCAGCGCCTCGTGCAGTCGGTGGTCCGTGATGGAGCTCTCCGCGCCATCCGGCATCCGGCCGGAGAGCGCGGCGCGGAGCAGGTTGGCCCGGCCTCGGGTGGAATGCTCCTCGTCACGAGTGGCCATGAAGGACGGACACATCGTCCCGTCCAGCTTGCGGCAGGCGCCCATGCCGTTGCACATCTCAACAGCGCCGGCGTAGCCGAAGTCCTGGGAGAAGTCCAGCGTGGTGTCCAGCGCCTGCGGCTGGTAGGCGACGCCGTAACGCAGGTTTTCGGTCATGGGGGGCGTGTCGATGATCTTGCCCGGGTTCATGATGCCCTGGGGGTCCCAGGTCTGCTTCAGCTCACGGAAGGCGTTGTAGATCTGGTCGCCGAACATCTTGCGGGTCCAGACGCCACGCACGATGCCGTCGCCGTGCTCGCCGCTCATGGAGCCGCCGAACTCCTTGATCAGGTCGGACACGGCCTCGCCGATGGAGACCATCTTGTCGATGCCGTCCTGGTTCTTCAGGCTGACCAGCGGGCGGATGTGCAGGCAGCCCACGGAGGCGTGTCCGTAGTAGCCGGCGGTGGTGCCGTGCTCGGTGACGATCTGGTCGAAGCGGCGCACGAAATCGCCCATCACCGACGGGTCAACGGCGGGGTCTTCCACGAAGGGGATCGGCTTGGCATCACCGCGGGTGCTCATCAGCAGGCCGAGCCCGCCCTTGCGCAGGTTCCAGACGGCGGCCTGCCCGGCCCGATCCAGTATGTTCACGCAGGCGTAGGCGAGACCGATGTCGGCCTTGAGGCCGTCCATCTTGGCGGTAAGTTCGTGTTCCGACTCGCCGTAGAATTCGACCACCAGCATGGCCCCGGGATCACCATCGACAAACCCGGGCAGCCGCGCCGTTCCCATGGCCTCACGGGAACGGTCGAGGACCATCTTGTCGATGAGCTCGATGGACGACGGCTCGTGACGCAGCACGCGGGTGGTGGCTTCGCTGGCATCATAGATGGTGCGGAAGTGCATCACGGACAAGGATGTCATGGTGGGCCGGGGGACCAGGTTCACCTTGGCCTCGGTGACGACGCACAGCGTACCCTCGGAACCCACCACCATGCGCGCCAGGTTAACCGGGCCGCCGCGATGGGCGTCGTCCAGTATGAACTCGTCCAGGTTGTAACCGCTGACCCGGCGCTGGATCTTGGCGTAGGTTCGGTCGATCTCGTCCTTCTGCTCGCGGGCAATGCGGAGGACGCCGCGGTAGATGTCGCCCTCCATACCGGAGGCGCTGAGCCGCGCTTCCAGATCGGCGGGAGAAAGCTCGCCGAAGTGGGCCGTGGAGCCATCGGACAGGACGACGTCCAGCTCCTGGATGTGGTCCAGCGTCTTGCCGTAGATGACGCTGTGGGCGCCGCAGGTGTTGTTGCCGATGCCGCCGCCGACGCAGGCGCGGTTGGCAGTGGTCGGATCCGGCGCGTATTGCAATCCGTGGGGGCCCATCTGGCGGGTCAATTGGTCAAGAATGATGCCCGGCTGGACGCGCGCCCACTGCTCCTCGGCGTTCACCTCCAGCACGTTGTTCAGGTACTTGCTGAAGTCCATGACGATGGCGTGGTTGACGGTCTGGCCGGCTAGGCTGGTGCCGCCGGAACGGGGCAGCACGGGAATGCCCTCGCGGGCGGCGAACTCGACCACAGCCTGCACGTCGGCGGTGGTGCGCGGAATGACCACGCCCACTGGTTCCATCTGGTAGATGCTGGCGTCGGTGCTGTAGAGCAGGCGGGAATGCGGGTCGAAACGGACCTCGCCGTCCACGCGCCGGCTCAGTTCGTCGGCGATTTCCTGCCGCTCGCGGCCGCGAATCCTGCGTTCCATTACCGTCGCCATCTATGGTCCTCCCACGTGATCCAAGCCGTCCGTTCACGGACGATTTGGAGTAGCAAAGCACGGCGCAAGCGCCTCGTCGGCAGTATAGCACGCGCATTCTGGCCGCCTGGTCCGCGACGTCGTCCGGCCGTTTCCCGGGAGGTGGCCGTGTTATATTGGCGCAACCAATCGACCCACGAAAGGCGGCGATATGTCCACTCAATCCGGATCGGGCGAGCAGCCAACGGAAAACCGCATCGGCATGATGATCGAGAAGGTGATGGTCGGCCCGCCCCACGAGGGCGAGAACGGCCAGGGCCTGCTGATCTGTACTAATCGGGGCGACATACCGGCCATCCTGCACGCCGCCGAAGAGACCACCAGGGCCGTGGTCTGGGTGTGCGGAGCGCGAGGCGGTTTCGGCGGCCCAGGCGGCGGGCTCTACGCCGAACTGGCCGAGGAACTGACGGGGCAGGGCATCACGTCCCTGCGGATGGACTACCGTCATCCCAACCATATCCAGGAATGCGCCCTGGACCTCGTCGCCGGCTGCAACTTCCTGCGAGCCACCGGGCACGGGCCGGCCATCGTAGTGGGACACTCCTTCGGTGGCGCCGTAGTGATCGCCGCCGGCGCGGTCAGCGACAACATCGCCGGCGTCGTCTCGCTCTCCCCGCAGACCTACGGAGCGCAGGGCGCGGGAATGATATCGCCCAAGCCGCTGCTGGTGGTGCACGGCAAGGCCGATACGCGGTTGCCCTTCTCGTGCGCCGTCGCCATCCACGACTGGGCCAAGGAGCCCAAGGAACTGGTGCTGTACGAAGGCGCGGAGCACCGCCTGGACGAGTGCCGCGAGGAGTTGGGCGACCTGCTGCGGGAATGGATACCGGAGCACCTGCCCGAAACCATAGTTACACCAGAAGAAAGCTGAAAAAGATTGCTTCACGCAGATAGACCGCCAAATGATCATATCCTGTCCATCCCGCCCATCCTGTTTATCCCGGTAAAATTTCACCGTTGGCCGATGCCAGGCGAGACCGGCCCCAATGCCGCTACCGTCAGCGATTTAGAAGCGATTGCCCCGGGTTGGCTCAGCCTTTAGCGCCACAAATCGCCTTCCACCTGTTAGACTGCACTCGGTAGCACCGGTTTTGGTGGGTCTGTAGAGGGCCGCGTGGCGGAAACGGACCCCGGAGGGATGAAACGATATGGTGCAATCCGATGACCTGCGCCGAACGGCGCTGGTCTTGGTATCCATCGGCCTGGCTTGGAACTTGGTTGAGGCTGTAGTCGCCTTCTGGGCCGGCGCCCGGGTGGGCAGCGTGGCCCTCATCGCGTTCGGGCTGGACAGCATCATCGAGCTTTTCGCCGGCGGGGTGCTGGTCTGGCGCCTGAGGCAGGAAGGCGAAGGGCGCGAGGGCGAGGCGGCGGAACGGCGGGCGCAACGGCTGGTCGGGATCACCTTCTTTGTCCTGGCGGGGTACGTCGGGCTGCATTCGGTGGTTAGCCTGGGGGGATGGTTGCCGGAGCCGCAGCCGAGCCTGGCGGGCATCGGGATCGCGGTAGCCAGCGCCCTCGTGATGAGTGTCCTCTACGTAGCCAAGATGCGCATCGCCGCGCGCATGCAGTCCCGCGCTCTCCGCGCCGAAGCAGTGGAGAGCCTGTTCTGCGATCTCCAGGACCTGGCCATACTGGTCGGTCTGGGACTCAACGTTTTACTCTCCTGGTGGTGGGCCGACCCGGTCGCAGCCCTGTTGCTGATCCCCTTCTTCATCAAGGAAGGCATGGAGAATTTCTCCGGGCACCACGACCACGATGATGAGCACGCGGATGAGCATGGGGTCCGATCGGCGCTGGTCTGCTTCTGCCTGAGATGCTGGTATGGCCTATCGACGTGTCGGGTCGCCTGCTGCCGCGCCTAGACCCCCGACCGGGGGACATCCTCCCGTCGGGTCAATCCGCGCCACGCCGGGTCCGCGTTGCCGCCAGCGGGCGCGCAGGCGCCACCGGATCGCCCCTCACGCTACCCAGTTTGTCATCGCGAGCGTACCCAATTTGTCATTGCGAGCGCAGCGCGGCAATCCCCTCGGCTCGGCGCCCACCAACCAACCGAATCCTGCCCAATCATAAAATCCCGCAAATCCTGCTTCTGACGTTCCCCCGCCCATCCCGTCCATTCATGCCAAACTACCTCACGCGTACCCAGTTTGTCATCGCGTGGAGCGCAGCGACGTGGCGATCTCGTTACCGTGGCGACCTTCCTTGACCTGACGAGATTGCCGCGCTGCGCTCGCAATGACAGTTCGTGTGAAACCGGGTACGCGTGAGGCAACCAACCCCCCTATGACCTCAAAATTGCGGTTACCGGGCTGGCGCCCAGTTTAGCGGCTCACCCGGACGCCAGGCCAGCCGCAGCAGCGCCTCGGTTTCGGCTTCGATGCGCCGGCTGAGCCACAGAGGCGACCCGGCGTCCTCCGGTGAGCAGTCCGCTGGCGACCATGCGCTGGTAGGGAGTTTGGCCCGAGTCGTGACGGCGTTGGATGCGGGAGCCATGGCGCTGCTGGTGGGTGAGCGGGCGCACGGGCTGGAAGTAGTTGGCTTGCAGCCGGAGCAGGGAGTAGAGGCTGCGTAGTTGTTGGAAGGCTGCGGACGAGGAGTAGCGTTCGTGTCCGGTGACTCTGCGGATCACGGCGCCGTTCTTCTGCTCCACGTGGGCAGCGTCGTTCTTGCGGTAGGGCCGGCTTCCGGTCAAGGTGATGCCCTGGTCCTGGCAGTAGGCGTAAAGACCCCGGTTGATAAACTCACTGCCGTTGTCGCAGTCAATGCCCAGTAGGGGCACGGGCCGCATCCGTTGCATCCGGCGTAAGGCCGCGCCCACCCGTTCCTGGGTCTTGCCCCAGACCACGGCCATCTCCACCCAGCCGGTGGCCACGGCCACGGCCATCACGGTCCACAGGTGGAAGCCGGCGCTGGTGGGGCCGCAGTGGGCCACTGTATCTACCTCCACGAAGCCCGGCTCCACGAAGCCCGGTCGGGCGTCGTCCCAATCTCGAAAGGTGCGCACCGGAATCCGGTGGCGCAAAGCGGTTCCCGGCTTGGTCAAGCCCCGGGGCTGGCGACGGACCCGGGGCTGCTGGGCCGACAGCAACCGTTCCAGAGTGGCCGGACTGGCCCGATCCAGCAAGTCCATCGTCTCCGGTTCCAGGACCAACTCACCCAGCTGCACCAGCCGCGCCGCCAGCTCACCCACAAAGGGATGCCGCCGCCGGGCGCCAAGGCCGCCGCCGCTACCTTCCCGTCGTATTCCACCGGCCGCCCCACCACACCCCCGCGGACCGGTCGTCTGCGTCTCGACAACCGCCGCACTACCGACTTTCGATGATAGCCCGTTACCGCTACCACCTCGTCCAGGATCCGGGTCTTCTCCGTCCGGTCCGCCTCGGCGTAACGCTCGCCTTGTCGCCGGATGTACTCTGCTACGCTGTGCTGATCCACGGTTACCTGGCCTCCCAATACCATGGCTTGGGTAACGGCAATTTTGAGGAACATTTCCGCTTTCGGTAACCAAAATTATGATGTCATGCGGCCTCTTGACCCATTCAGAACGCCCGTGCCATATTGTGTCCCGCAGGTGATTATCCATTCCCCGCCAGGTTCCAGGAGTACACGTCCAATTTCGGTCAGCATCCAAGTCGCTACCCGTACCGCAGTAGACTGTCCCCGACCACTCTAATCGGAGTAGTCTCCTGGGTCGCCGCGCCCGCAACAGCGCGCCATACCGTGGGCATGGAACTGGTCAATATCAACTAACCAACCAATCACCCAATCACCTGCAAAACCAACCGCCAGTCACCTGCAATAAACCAACCATCCCAATCGCCTGCAAAAATCCAATCCCAAAGGAGCCATCCCAATCGTCAAATCCATCCTGTCCATCCTGTGCATCGATGTAAAAGACAAACTGCGTGCGCGTGAGGCGGCGTCGCCTGCCGCGCGCGGTCGTGTGTCAGATACCAAATCTGCCCCGAGGAAACCAGCATGAGCGAAATAAATGAGGCATCGCACGCGGCGGTGACCGCTATCGAACAGTTCATGGCGGCGCTGAACGCACGGGATGACGCCGCGCTTTACGACCTGCTGCACCTTCCCCACGTGCGCATTTCCGGCGAAGGCGTTGCCATCTGGCACGACCGAGTCGAGCTGGAGGCGACCTACCTGCGTGATTTCTACGACCGGGCCGGCCCGGACTGGCACCACACCATCCTGGACTCTACCGAAATGATCCACAGTTCTGCGCACAAGGTCCACGTGCTGATCCAGTTCACGAGGTGCACCGAGGATGGCGGGGCCATCGCCACCCACCGTTCGCTGTGGATCATGACCGACAATGACGGGCGCTGGGGCGCGCAGGCGCGGTCGAGTTTCGCCCCGTAACGTTGCGTGCAACGGTGTTAGACTGTGCCTGAAGAACCGAACGACGCACGCCGGGAGGACACCATGGCCCGAACTCCTACAGTGACCCGAGAATCAGTGCCCGAAAACGAACGCAACGCCTTTGACGCATTCGTCGCCGACCGGGGCGACGTGCCGACCACCGGGCCGGGCTCGGTGATGCTCAACGCCCCGGAGGTGGCCCAGCGCGCCTTGGGACTGGCTCTGTACTTGCGGACGGATACATCGCTGTCGCCGCGGATCCGCGAGCTTGCCATGCTGGTGGCGGCCCGCGAGAACAACTGCCAGTTCATCTGGAACGCCCACGCTCCGCCGGCCCGCCAGGCCGGCTTGCGCGATGACATCGTAGATGCTCTCCGCGACCGGCAGGATCTGCCCGACCCGGCGGCCGACGAGGCGGCCGTGGTCGAGTACGGCCAGCAGTTCTTCCGCACGCGGGCGGTCAGCCAGGACGCCTTTGACGCGGTAATGCAGCACTTCGGCAGGAACGGCGTTACGGAGCTCACCACGCTGATGGGCTGCTACTCCATGCTGGCCTTCAACGTCAACGCCTTTGGCGTGGAGCTGCCCGACAACATCACCGAGAAGCCGCTTCCCGTCTAAGGAGGGGCCAACATGTCCACCCAACGCGCGGCCTGGCTGAACCAGGTGGTGGAAGGGGCCATCGATCCCGCCCTGCCCATCTGTGACCCGCACCATCACTTCTGGGACCGCGAGGGCGACCGCTACCTGCTGGACCAGCTGACCGACGACCTGGGCGGCGGACACAATGTCGCCCAGACGGTGTTCATCGAATGCCACTCCATGTATCGGGCCAGGGGTCCGGAGGAGATGCGGGCCATAGGCGAAACCGAGTTCGTGCAAGGTCTGGCCGCCCAGAGCGCCAGTGGCCAGTACGGACCGACGGAGGTGGCCGCCGGCATAGTGGCCAACGCCGACCTGATGCTGGGAGACGCGGTGGCTCCGGTGCTGGAAGCGCACGTGGCGGCCAGTAACAACCGGTTCCGCGGGATACGGTTCTCGTGCTCCTGGGACGCCAGCCCCGAGGTTTCGCTGGGACGCTCCACCACGGCCGGAATGTTGGCCGACGCGGGTTTCCGTGCCGGGTTCGACCGGCTGCAACGGATGGGCCTGAGTTTCGATGCGTTGGTGTTTCACCCGCAGCTGCCGGAACTGGCCGACCTGGCCGGAGCGTTCCCCAACGCCACCATCATCCTGAACCACGTCGGCCGGCCGCTGGGCGTAGGTCCGTACGCCGGCCGGCGGGACGAGGTGTTCGCGGACTGGCAGGAGGGCATCGCCGAAGTCGCGGCTCGCGAAAACGTGGTGGTCAAGCTGGGTGGGTTCGGCAACGTGATCAGCGGCTACGACTGGCACCAGCGCGACGTGCCGCCGGACTCTGAGGAGTTGGCTGAGACCATCCGTCCCTGGCTGGACTACTGCATCGAGCAATTTGGTCCGGAACGCTGCATGTTTGAGAGCAACTTCCCGGTGGACAAGGCCTCCTACTCCTACACCACGGCGTGGAACGCTTTCAAACGGGTGACTGCGGCCTATTCGGACGAGGAAAAAGCGGCAATGTTCCAGGGCACGGCGGTTCGGGCTTACCGGCTGTAAGTCTCGGAGCCGCTATTCCGTTTCAAGATCCTCGGACGGGATCTCGTACCAGTACAGCCTCTGGAATTCAATCTGATCCTTCAATGCCCAGTCGTAACGGACTCCGGCCACAGCGGCAATGGCCGGCTGCCCGGTGAACCGGGTCATCAACTCGGCGTTGCGCAAAGCCCGACGGGAGTCCCTGCCGTTTGCGGTGAACGAGGCTTCCACGGCGATGTAACGCTGTCCTCCTTCCTCGTCGGAAACCTGCATCACCAAATCGGCGCGGTGGAAACTCCGCAAAGCGCCGCGCGGAAGGTCGGAGACGTCGTGTCGCTCCGTCAACCTCATCAAGTCGGCCCTGACCAACGATCTCTCCAGAACGAACCCATCTCGCGGGCGATTAGTCCGGCGTCATTGCGCACTATGTCGTAAATAATGCGGCCCTTTATCCAGCCCAAATCATCCTGCATCCGGTCTTGCCGGGCTTCCAGCCGCGCCAGTGCCTCGGCAAGCTGCGCATGACCTCTGACTAGCGCATCTTGGCTTTTTGTGAGCTCAGCCTGGTTTTCTTCTATCCGCGCCAAGCGCTCGTCTGACCGCGCGACGGTTTGCGGCAACTCCAGCAATTCGCGTGTCAGCAGCCGCGTCCGCACCGCCTCAAGCCACTCGGGATGCTCGTCCAGAACGCGGACCAAATCTTCGATGTTATTGATAGTGGCCATCGTTCTTCCCAATCCGCGCCAATAGGATAGCACGGGCCCTGTGCTATTATGGCCGCCGGTTTCATACCATTCACCAGCGGAGGCCGTTGTCCCGTGAAGAGCTACTACTTTTCCGAGTTCCCCTACCACGAGTACCCAGACGAAGAGGGTGACAAGTACCCGTCGCTGCGTCTCACCTTTCCCAACACGTGGTTCAACCCCAACACGGCCAACGGGCTTTTCAAGCGCTACTTCGACGAGTGCGTTTACGCCGACGAGCTGGGCTTCGACGGCATCATGCTCAACGAGCACCACAACACGCCATCGTGCATGAACGCCGCCACCAACCTGTCGGCGGCTGTGCTGGCCAGGATCACCCACCAGGCCAAGATCCTGCTGCTGGGCAACATCCTGCCCATCCACGACAACCCGGTACGGCTGGCGGAAGAGCTGGCCATGATCGACGTGATTTCGGGCGGGCGGCTGATCTCCGGCTTTGTCCGGGGCACGGGCGTGGAGACGGTGTCCACCAACAACAATCCGGTGGCCAACCGGGAGCGTTTCGAAGAGTGCCACGACCTGGTCATCAAAACGTGGACGACGCCGGGCCCCTTCCGCTGGGAGGGCAAGCACTACAATTTCCGCGTGGTCAATCCATGGATGGTCCCCGTCCAGCAGCCGCACCCGCCCATCTGGGTGCCGGGCACATCGTCCCCAGAGACCGCTGAGTGGTCCGGCCGGCACGGGTACACCTACGTGGCGTTCCTCACCGACCTCGACGTGACCGAAGAACTTTTCGGCATGTACACCCAGGCCGCCAACGCGGCCGGCCGGGAGGCGGTGCCCGACAACTTCGGCTACCTGCTCTGCTGCTACGTGGGCGACACCCAGGAGGAGGCCGACGAGCAGGCGAAGCACTTCATCTGGCGCATGGGGCCCACCCTTCGGGGTCCCCGCGAGTACATGGCGCCGGTTGGGTATCGCTCGGCGGCCAGCGCCGCAATTGCCGCCCGGCGCACCGGCCTGAAGCCGCTCAACGTGCAGACCTTCGAGGAACTGAAGGAGAACTACCACATCGTGTGCGGCACTCCGGACACAGTGCTGGAAAAGCTGGAACACATCCACAAGCGGCTGGGGATGGAGCACCTGGTGTTCTACGGCCAGGAATCCCGCATGGGTCACGAGGCCACCATGAAGAACATCGGGCTGTTCGGCAAGGAAGTGCTGCCGGTAATCCAGAAGTGGTAGACGACTGATCCCGTACGCCACACGCCGTGACAAAAGACTGGGGCGGGCCAATTGGCCCGCCCCCTTCGCGTTGGCGCCAGATTTCTGGCCCGCGCTATGTGCGCACTGGCGGTGTGGAGGTTACACCGCAGCCAACTCGCGTTGCCGGTCGTGCTGGTGGCCGCCGAAGGCTCCTTCCGCGGCGTGCAGAGGCCCTCGCACCAGCAGGGTCGGCGTCGTCGAATGCCGCACCACATGGTCGCCCACGCTGCCGAACAAGGCACGTCCCACGGAGCGACGGCCCCGGGTTGCCATCACGACCAGCCCGTTGTCCAGCCGGTTGGCCAGTTTGACGATGGCGTGCTCAGGGCTTTCCTGCGAGAACACCACATCGACGTCGAACAGGGGGAACCGGGCGCGCAAGGCGTCGGCCTTTTTCCACAGGTATTCTTGGGAGGAGTGTGCCAGTTCCCGGGCCATCACTTCGGGTTCGTTGAACGAAAAGGCCGTGCCGCCGAAGTGTCCCAAGTCGGAATGGGTGCGGAAGTAGTCCGCGCCGGGCGTGGACCGGAACAGGGTGATCCGCGTGCCGAAGGTGGTGGCCAATTCGCCAGCGTAGTCCAGGGCATGCTCGGCAAAGCCATTCCCGTCCAGCGGGACGATGATGTTCTCGAAGAACTGCGGCACCACCGGGCAGTCGGTCTTGTTGCAGCGCACGATGAGCGTCGGGTTCCGGACCGCGTTCACCACCTTGGCGGTCACGCTGCCGGTCAGCATGCGGGAGAAACCGCCGCGCCCGTGGGTCGACATGACGACCAGCGCGCTCGGGTCGCGATTGGCCATGCCGATGATCGCTTCGTGGGCCGGCTCTTCGTGGGCCTCGACGAATATCGGGGTCTCCACGCCCCAATGCTCCATGCGCCGCCTGATGCTCGCCAGGTCGGCCACGGTGCGGTCGTGCTCGCCGGCGGCCATGGCGGCGCTGAAGCGTCCGCGCTCGGCGTCGACGTGCCAGTCCGGCGCCCGCTCGAAGGACCGCACCAGCGTGATCGGCGCACGCGTCGCGTTGGCTATCAACCGGGCTGCGGGGAGCGCCTGGGCCGACAATTTTGACCCGTCCAGGGGAACGATTATGTTGTTGGTCAGTGTCATGGCGTTACCTCCTTTTTGGCTACGTAGCCGTAGCGCTTTTGCCTTATTTGTGAAACGCTGCACATTCATTAATCAGATAATCTTTATCTCTATTAGAGATATGGTATCACGCTCCCGGGGTTCGCGCAATGGGCAATTTCGCATGGATACACGGGTTCAATCCCGTCCATCCATGCCTATCCATGCCAATAACCTCGCCTTCCCAGGTTGGGCACGCTTGAGGGCGAAGGCGCGCCAAAACGAAGCGAGGCCCGCAACTGCGAGCCTCGCCGTTCGGGGATGCGGCCGGAATCAGCGGATCACGAGCACCGGCGTGTTGGAATGGCGGATGATGCGGTCGGTGACGCTGCCCAGTACCATGCGGCCGACGCCGCTGCGGCCGTGGGTGGTCATGACCACCAGCGACGGCTGGGCGGCAGCCCGGTCGATGATGCTCTGGGCGATGTTGTCGTCCACGGCGTGGGCCGTGTCGACGCCGTGGACGTGGTCAATGGCCATGCGGTTGGTCACGTCCTCCAGGTAGGCGGACACCCCGGCGGCATCCTCTTCGGTCATATCCTCCGGCGAACCCGGGTCGAAGTCGGGCAACGCGCCCAGTTCGGGCGTTACCACCGTGAGCTGGCGTCGGTAGTAGTCGGCCGTTGGCGTCACTTGAAGCGCGGTGATGCGGGCCGAGAGCGCGGCCGCCATGCTGACCGCGTGGGGTATCGCCAGTTCGGAAAGAGCGGAACCGTCCAGGGGAACCACGACGGTCTTCAGCGAGGTGCCGGGTGATGCGGGCCCAGTCACGGTGGCCCGCACGATTAGCATGGGATTGGGAATGGTGTGCAGAACTTTGTCCGTCACGCTGCCCATCACCCACCGGGAGATGCCGCCGCGTCCGTGGGTACACATGACCACCAGCGCGCCCGGGTCGGTGCCGGCCTGGGCGACGATCACGTCCGCCGCCTGTCCGCGTTGGGTGGCGATGTTGACGGCGAACCCGGCGGCCTCAAGACGCTGTCGCGCCGGCTCCAGTGACGCTTCGGCCCGGCCCCTGGCGGTCTGCTGTAGTTGGTCTGCCACCCGCCCCGAGCGTGAGCCGAGAACATTGGAAGGCAGGGTGTCATAAGCCTGCACCAACTCGATGGGCACCGACAGCGTTTGGGCTACCAACTCGGCATAGGGCAGGGCCTGTTCCGCCAGGTCCGATCCGTCCAGTGGAACGATTATTTTCGAGTACATACGGTCTTCGTTCTCCAGGGGTTTGGATTATCGCGGTGGCGGTGTCGCCAGGTTCAAGTGTACCATCGGCCACGAACGTCAGAGTACGGCGAGCCGGCGCACCGAGGTCGGCGCACGATCAACGACGCCCGGTTGCCCGTGGTAACAAACTTTTTACAAGTGAGAGGCGGCGGCGGGGCGATTTAATCAGGGCAGTTCGGGTACAATACTTGGACAATCTGGACTTTGAGGTCTGTCTCATGAGTTACAAGGCGGAATACATTTGGATCGACGGGCAGCAGCCAACTGCCAAGCTCCGGTCCAAGGGCAAGATCGTACCGGATGGCGAGGACCCGCCCATCTGGGGTTTCGACGGTTCCAGCACCAACCAGGCGCCCGGCGAAAACTCGGACTGTGTGCTGAACCCGGTGCTGGCGGTTCCTGACCCGATACGCGGCGGTAACCACAAACTGGTGATGTGCGAAGTGCTGCTCACTGACATGACGCCGCACCCCTCCAACACCAGGGCGGGTTGCGCGGCCGCGGCCGAGCAGTACGCCTCGATGGACTTCTGGTTCGGCATCGAGCAGGAGTACACCTTCTTTGACGGCATCAAGCCGCTGGGCTGGCCGGACAACGGCTTCCCCGCGCCCCAGGGCGGCTACTACTGCGGCGTAGGTTCCGACGAAGTGTTCGGCCGCCCCGTGGTCGAGCAGCACATGGACGCCTGCATGTATGCCGGACTGGCCATTTCCGGCATCAACGGCGAGGTTATGCCGGCGCAGTGGGAGTTCCAGATCGGCCCAGTGGGAGCGCCCACCGTGGGCGACCACCTGTGGCTGGCCCGCTGGCTACTCTATCGCATCGGCGAGGACGTGGAGACCGTCGACGGGCGAAGGGGCATCAGCGCCACGCTGGATCCCAAACCGGTCAAGGGCGACTGGAACGGCGCCGGGGCCCACACCAACTTCTCCACCACCCTGATGCGCGAGAACTACGACGCCTGTGTCGCCGCGGCGGAGGCTCTGCAGACCCGCCACGACCTGCACATCGCCAACTACGGCGACCGCATCGAGGAGCGCCTCACCGGCCTGCACGAGACCTGCTCGTACCGCGAGTTCCGGTACGGCGTGTCCGACCGGGGCGCATCGGTCCGGATTCCGTGGCAGGTGGCCCGGGACGGCAAGGGTTACATCGAGGACCGTCGGCCCAACGCCAACTGCGATCCCTACACCGTAACCCGGTTGATCATGGAGACCGTGGGCGCGGCCGCGAGCTAGAGCCTGCACAGAAATCCAGCACGATCCCCGGGATCGATTAGGCGGTCGCTACCATGGATACGGAGCGGCCGCCTTTCATTTGGGGCGCTTCGCGATTCGAGAGTCAAGCGCTTCGGCTGACGTTTGAACTTGGGCGAACGCCGTTCCGCTGCCGGGAAGAACGCCGGATCCATGTGCGCCACTGGTGGCGTCACACCACTGACAGGATGTCAGTGTGAGCAAAGTCGTCGCCCTTGTACAACAAGGGCAGCCCCCCGCACGTAGGCAAGCGTGTCGCCGAAGTTCAGTTGAGCTGGATGCTCGCGGCCTTTGCCGTATCGTTCGTAGGCGCGGCGGGCGATTTCGGCCTGCTCCGCATCCGATGGGACGACTGTAATGGGCTGCTCCTGAATTAAGGCTTGGGCGCGCACATAGGCGTCGTCACCCTTGCCCATAGCTACGATGTAGAATTCCACCAGCGTGGCGGCAGAGATTAGCGTTTGCCCGACTTCGTCAATGGTGTGCCGGATGGCGGGCGCTTCCGGTTAGTCCATCACCAACGCTATCAGTGCTGAGGTATCGGATACAATCATCAGGCCGCCAGTCTCGCTACTCTTCACCGGATACGAGTGTATCCAAGCCGGCGGCATGGCCTTGCCGCGCCAGATCCGCCGCGTGTTGCTGGGAGAAATCGTCCCAGTGTTGGCGGGTGCGCCAGCGTGGGCGGCCGGCGACGCTGTCCTCCAAATACTCCAGCGCCATGTCCAGTACTTGCTCGCCGGCATCCGGGCCGTCAAAGCCCACTCGTTGAGCCAGCGCCGCAATGCGAGTTGCGATGTCCGGCTTGTCCAGAGTAGTCATGGTCACAGCATCCTTCGGTTACTTGGGCAGCCCGAATTCGTCGTACAATTCGTCCTGGAGCAATTGCGACAGGGGTCGTGGGTCGGTTTCAGAGTAACCCTTCTCCTTCAAGTATGCCACGCGGTCGCGCTCTACCATCGCGTCAATCTCGGCGCGGGTGTACCACCGTTCCCACTTGCCGGTGCTTTCGTCCAGATAGTCCAGCGCGGCGACAATAACCCGCTCCGCCGCGTCGGGCCCGTCAAAACCCAGCCGCTCGGCCAGGTCGGCGATGCGCGCTTCCAGCTCCGGTTTCAGTGCAGTAGCCATATCATTCTCCGTGGGTTCACGTCCTGGCGATTATTGGCCCACTTGCAATTGTACGGTAGCGGGGTTGATGACGCAGTGTTGGAGCAGTTTCTTGGCGTTTTCCCTTGATGCCTTGGCAGAGAGATGTACGTTGATAAAAACTCCACCCGTTCCTATAGATTCGTATGTCACCATTGGGGAACCATTACGATGAACCGGCTCTGAATTGGCAGCGAAACCGCGATGGCCCGAAAGTACCGGGAGATTGTCCGCAGTCAGCAACCGCTGCTCATGGAGCCATTCAGCGGTGAGCATGGTAATTTGCTTCCAGTTAACCACCTCAACTGTAGTACCATCTGGAAAGCGCATGGCTGAGGGCGGGTTAGTTCCCACTGGGGGATTATATTCTGATAATGGTCTCCACTCGACCTCAACAGTATGCGGAACTGGCTTCTCTGGAGGTGGATAGCCGACCGGATTTTCCGGCGGAGCTTCAGGCAATGGGACTGAGGTCGGCGGTCGGGATTGCATCCCCAAAATAGGCTCGCTTGCCGTCACCGGCTGCCCTGACGCCAAGTTGGGCCGCCAGAGCAACAGCAATTGCAATGCCAGTTCGTGGGCTGGTGTGTTGGCAATGCGCAAACTCAACTGGCGGCGATCCTCAAGGGGTGCCTGTTTGAAGACTTCGTAAAACTCCCACACGTCACCATCGGTAACGGCGGCGTACCGAACCCCACGTGCGTTCGCATAGTTCAGCATCTGCATCCGTTCATCGTCGCTAAGCGCGTGCCCAAGCCGCTTGGCTTCCACCATGGCCGCCGGTATCGACTCCGACCCGTGCAGAGCATAGTCGGCTCTGCCTTCACCCACGGCGTACTCAGGCGTAACCAATACCGGATCGGACACGTCCCAACCCAGCGCCACCAACAGCGGGTCAATCAGAGCCACACGAGTCCTAATCTCATTGGCCCGCAGCGTCGCCCCATGCGTCCGTATACGTTGCTTCAGCGTTTCAATCACGCTTACCAGGTCGTCCAGCATTGCAACGTCTCCAACAGTTGGCACAGTTCGTCAGGCGACCCGTTCCGTTACTGCCAACTCGCAACCTACGGCTTTGAGGGCTTTGGAGACCTTGCCGATGGGCGTGCGGTAGTCCAGATTGACGAGCGCGGCTGCGTCGTCCTCGCAGATACCCAGCCGCGCTGCCAGCTCTGCCGCCCCCAGTTTCTGCTCGCGCATGGCGGTGTACAGGTCCAGCTGCGCGGCCACCACCGGCTGCACCGTCAGCAGTTCCTGCCCTTCTCGGTATGGACTAGGCGCGGGCAAATCCAGCTCGTTGTCAACGTAGTGGCTGAGCGCGACCACCAGGCAATCTTCAGCGAGGATGAGGGCTTCCCGGAACGTAAAGCCTCCAGTGTGAGCCCACGGAATATCCGGAAAGGACACCACAAACCCGTTCCCGTCTTCCTGGTTGCCTTCAATCGTGCAAGGATACAGGTATCGCATTTTCAGAACTCCCTCGCGTTGATTCCCAACTGGCGTAGCATTCCTAACAGCGTCGGGCGTGGAATTTCACCGTGTTGCACTATCGTCTGGGGATCTCCCATATAAAACCTGCCGTGGCTACCTTTGCCACGTGAAGGCTCGAAACGCCATTCCAAGTCGTTGCGCCTAGCATAACGCCGGGCGCGCCTCACGAATTCCCTGCCGTTCATTGAACGTTCATAATGTCTGCGAGACGCGCCGGCTAAACGTTCTTACTCCTCCAGAGTCGTTATATCTCCCGGATCCAGGCCCAGCTCCTGGGCTTTGAGCAGGCGGCGCATGATCTTGCCGGAGCGGGTCTTGGGCAGCGTGGGTGTGAACTCGATCTCCGACGGTACGGCGATGGGACCCAGCTCGCGGCGGACGTGCAGTTGCAGATCGTTGATCATGCGGTCGGAGCCCTCGCTGCCCATGCGCAGGGTGACGAAGCCCTTGATCACCTCGCCGCGCAACTCGTCGGGCTTGCCGATGACCGCCGCCTCGGCCACCTCCGGGTGCGACACCAGCGCCGACTCCACTTCGGCCGAGCCGATGCGGTGGCCCGCCACGTTCAGCACGTCGTCGGCGCGGCCCACCACCATGTAGTAGCCGTCGGCGTCGCGCAACGCCACGTCGCCCGAGGAGTACACGCCGGGGATCTGGCTCCAGGTATCGGCGTAACGGTCGGGGTCGCCCCACACGGTGCGGGAGAAGTGCGGGAAGGGACGGCGGATCACCAGGAAGCCACCCTTGTCCGGTTCTTCGATGGGCTGGCCCTCCCGATCCACGATGTCCATGACGGCGCCGGGGAGAGGCTTGCCCACCCGTCCGGGCCGGGAGGTCATGGTGGCGGTCGTGCCCAGGCAGGGGCCGCCGGTCTCGGTCTGCCACCAGTTGTCGACCATGTGCGCCCACTCGCCGCTGCCGCAGATGTGCTCGTAAGCCCAGCGCAGGGCCTCCGGGTTCAGCGGCTCGCCGGCGCAGGTGAGGAAGCGGAGCGAGCGCAGGTTGTATCGGCTGGCCGGTTCCTCGCCATAACGCATGAGCATCCGCACCGCGGTGGGCGCGGTGAAAATCACGTTCACGCCGTACTTCTCGATGACCTCGTAGAAGACGGCGTTGTGGGGGAAGTCGGGCGCGCCCTCGCGGAACACGGTGGTGGCCCCGGCCACCAGCGGCGCGTAGACGATGTAACTGTGGCCCACCACCCAGCCGATGTCGGACATGCACCAGAAGACGTCGTTGTCCTTGACGTCCCAGAAGTTCTTGAAGTGGTAGTGGGTGCCCACCATGTAGCCGCCGTGGACATGGACGACGCCCTTGGGCCGGCCGGTGGTACCGCTGGTGTAGAGGATGTACAGCGGGTCCTCAGCGTCCATGACCTCGGCGGGGCAGTCGATGCTGCTGCGCGCCATCAGGCCGTCGAAATCGGTCTCCCCGTCGCGCAGGTCCTCCAGGGCCAGCTCTCGGCGGAAGACGATCACATTCTCCAGGCTGTCGCAGCCCTCCACGGCCTCGTCGGCAATGCCCTTCAGGTCCACGCGATTGCCCCGGCGGTAACCGACGTCGCCCGTGATCAGCGCCTTGGCGTCGGCATCCTGGATGCGGTCCCGCAGCGAGCCCACGCTGAATCCGGCGTAGACCACGCTGTGGATCGCGCCGATGCGGGCGCAGGCCAGCATGCTGATGGCGCCCTCCGGCGTCAGGGGCATGTAGATGACGACACGGTCGCCCTTGCCCACGCCCAGGGACTTCAGGCCGTTGGCGAAGCGGTTGACCTGCTGGGCCAGCCGCGCGTAGGTGTAGACCTGCTCGGCGCCGTCCTCGCCCAGCCAAATGAGGGCGGCCTTGTTCCGCCGCTCGGTGGCCAGGTGGCGGTCAAGCGCGTTGTAGGCGATGTTGGTCTGGCCGCCCACGAACCAGCGAAAGTTGGGGTAGTCCCATTGGAACACGTCGTCCCACCGGCGGAACCAGTGCAACTCCTCGGCGGCCTCCGCCCAGAAGCCCTCGGGATCCTCCACGGAACGGGCGTAGACGCCGTCGTAGTCGGACATGGTGGCCTGCTCGACCACATGGGGCGGAGGCGGGATCTCCCCGGCCTCCTGCAAAAGATGGTCAATCTGTCCCTGCTGAACCATAAAAGCGCACCTCGCACCTGAGCGTGTTGAGTGCGCCTATTGTAGCGGGAACGAGGGAATGATGTATTTGAAAGCGTTTAGGCTCGACTTATCGCTGGGACGGTTTGATGGCTACGGCTAGGTCAGGTCGCGGAACGTGGAGGCTAGGCCCTGGTCGAAGGTCATCATTTCGCTAACGCCGCGACGCTGGCAGGAGGCGAGATGACAGAGGTCGCGGGCAGACAGGCCGGGGTGTTGCTCGTGGAGCTGACGGGCGAGCAGCACATCCTCACGTTCGAGGGGCCAGACTTCAACACCCAAGCGCGACAGAATTTCCATCGCCGAATTGAACACCTCCCCCCGGTCCACGCGTAGGTAAGCGTGCGCCAATTCTTGCAACACCTCCGCAGAAGTACACAGTCGGATGCCGTCAACGTACGATTGGTCGAAGAAATTCCAAGCCGCTTCTTGCAAGGGGTGAGGATCTCCTACGGCATACATGAACACGTTTGTATCTACGAAAGTCATACTTCGGGCAACCCTTGCCGACGGGACTCGTCGATATTCTTGAGGTGCTCTTCCCATTCGGGTTCCGGACCGGGGCCTGCGTTGGCTGATATCTCTCGGAAAAACGCCCTCAGCTCTTCGACTGACCGAAATCTATCGTCGGCTGGAGCCGCTGGTCGCGGACTGTGCTGCCGAGCCACCGAAATCAGCCAGGCATCCAGCGTCTTGCCTTCGCGCTGGGCCTGTTTGGCGAAGCGTTCGCGGTCTTCTTCGGGTATATCGAGCTGGATCGTAGCCATGGTGTCACCTTCCCTCCCGCATAGGATAGCACCTCAAAGCCGCTGCAACACTGGACTGCGCTGCCGTTGACCCGTCACGCCGCCGCACCCTACAATCCCGCCAACTCATAGACCACCGCAGGAGCCGCTCCATGACGACCCACACCGACGACTACGCTCACCCCGAGTACCTGACCGACGCCGCGTGGGTCGCCGCGCACCTGGATGATCCCGACGTGGTAGTGCTGGATTGCGCCAACACCGCCGACGCCTGGCAGCGGGGACACATCCCCGGCGCCCACCACGTCGCCGACAACTGGGCCAAGAACCCAGATACGAACCGGCAGCACGTCATGACCCCCGAGCAGTTCAAGGCCATGGCCGAGGGCCTGGGCATCGGCGACGACACCACGGTTGTCACCTACGATCACGCCCAGGGGCTCACGGCGGCGCGCATCTGGTGGGTGTTCAACTACTACGGCCACCGCAACGTGAAGGTGCTCAACGGCGGATGGCGGGCCTGGGTCAACGCGGGGCAGGCCGTGGACTTCGGACGCGCCAAGGCTCCGGCGGCGGTGACCTTCACGCCACGGGCCGACGATTCCTTCATCGTCAACGGCGACGAGCTCAAGGAAGCCTGCACGCTGGATAACGTAGTGGTGTGGGACGTGCGCAGCGACGCCGAATGGGACGGCACCGCCGAGAACTACCGCAACAAGCGCGTGGGCCACGTTCCCGGCGCGGTGCACCTGGAGTGGTTCCACCTGATGGACCGCAACACCCACGAGTTCAAGCCGGCTGCCGAGATCCGGCGCATCCTCACCGAGCACGGCATCACGCCGGACAAGACGGCGTACTCCTATTGACAGGCCGGCATCCGTGCGGCGCACGGAAACTTCGTACTGCGCCTGGTGGGCTTCGAGAACGCCAAAAACTACGACGCGTCCATGAGCGAGTGGGCCAACCGCGACGACACGCCGCTGACCGTGTAGGTATCCCATGGCGCGCAGGGTGCGCATTCGGCGGGTCATTGACGGCGACTCGCTGGAGGTGAAGTACTCTGGGTTGTTCAGTTTCCTGAGGCGGCCGTTTCCGGTGCGGCTGTACGGTATCGACGCGCCGGAGTTGGCACAGCCCTATGGACAGGAGTCGCGCAAGCAGCTCGAAACGCTGGTGCGCCGGGGCGGGATGCACATGGAGGCGATGGCGACGGACCGTTATGGGCGCACGGTGGGCCTGCTTTACCGGCGGCGCCGGCGCGCTCAATCGGTCAACGTGGAGATGGTGCGCGCCGGCATGGCGTGGTGGTATCGCCGCTACGGAGGCAGAGACTTGGGGTTCCCGCAGGCGGAGGCCGAAGCCAAGCGGCGGCGGCGCGGACTATGGCGGGATGGCAACCGAGCCCGGGCTCCTTGGGACTATCGGGCAGATCTGCGGCGAGCGCGGCAACGGCGGCGACGCATCCGGCGCATTCTCAACTGGGCAGTGATCGGCTTGTTTGCCATCGTGCTGGCGGGGTTGGCTTTGGCGATCTACACTCAATTGTGATGTCGGCTATGGAACCAGCGGGTGCCCCACCAGGCCCCAGTACGGGACCACCGCTAATAGCAGTATGGCCGTCGCGATCACCGTCATGGTGACCGCGAACCGGAAGATTTCGGGATTGGCGATGTTGGCCCGCTGGAAGATGAACACACTCGCCGTCCCGCCCGCGCTGTAGTACACCACCGAGTCACCCACCACCACGGCCGCCATGCCGCATACCAGCGGATCCAGCCCCAGCGATTCGGCTGCGGCCATGGTGACGGGAATCACCAGGGCCAGGTAGCCGGCGATGTTGGGCAGGATGAACCGCAGCACCGCGAAACACGCGCACAGCAGCAACAGGACCAGCATGGGCTCAGAGGCCACCTGACCTACTGTCCCCACCAGCGTGGCGGAGAACCAGGCCGCAGCGCCGGTGGTCACCAGCGCGTGTGACAACGACAATGACGTGGCGATGATGAAGAAGTTTGACCAGCCCAGGTCACGCTCGAACTCTCGCCAAGTCAAGATGCCGACGCGTGGCATCAGGATCAGGCACAGGGCGATCATCGCGGGCACCGCCGGATGCAGCCCGTGCGCAAAGTCCGTGAACCACAACAGCGCGGTGACGATTACGATTGCGCCGGCCCGCATCTCTATAGACTTCATGCGCCCCATCGCGATGATGGCCGCACCGGCTTCGTCTCCCAGGCGGAAACCGGAGCGGTAGAAAATGAACAGCACCGTCCCGCCAACGACCAGATTGGCGTAGAACGGAACGCTCATCAGCACGAACCACTGGCCCCACGAGAAATCTCCCAAAAGACCCGAAGCCACCACGGGAGTGATACCGCCGGCCAGCAGCGCGGTGGAACCAAGGCGGTTGAGGCTGCCCATCGCCATCATCGTCGCCTTGTAAAAGGGGTGTTCCTGGGGGATGTTCCAGTGCTCCAGCACCTGCTCGTAAACGTGCACCATGATGGCGCCCCGCGTGCTCGCCGATGGCAGCGCGAAGGTCAGCGCGGCGAAGGAGAACAGCATCTGCACGTAGAGGAGCCTAGGACTGCCCACCGCGCCCCGCATCAGGTAGGTGGCCAGCCGCTCGGCCAGCCCGGAGCGGTGCACGGCGAGACCCAGAGTCAGTATCCCGATGAGGAAATATGACACCGGCTGCGAGAAGCCGTACAGGGCGGGTCCGATCTCCGGCACCGCTCCCACCAGGACCAGAAGCAGGACGCCACCTACGCCGGCCACCGGGACCGGTATCGCCTCAGTAGCCCACAGGATGACCGCGAGGAGCATGACCGCCAGCGCGCGCTGGCCTTCTACGGTGAGGCCCGCGGGAGTGGGCATGAGCAGGACCACCGCGAACACCGCCACGGCCAGCGACAGCTTGGCCGCCGTCGCGCCGCGCAACGCGGGGGCCATGGCGGAAATACTGAACAACAGTCTCGCCGTCGCCGGGCGAGCGCGTCAAACCCGGACCGGGGCGATCAGCGCTCGGTCTGCCTCAGGGGGCTGCTGGTGACGCGGCTGACCGAGGTCACCCCACGGATGACTTCAATGCGGGAGAAGACCCGGTTCAACTCTTCAAGGTTTTTCACATGGATGGTGAATTCCATGCTGACCGTGGCGTCGTCGTTCTCCCGTGTCACGGCCCAGGCGATGTTGATCTTGTCGTCCGAGACCTTGGTGGTGACGTCCCGCAGCAGTCCCACCCGGTCCATCGCCTCGATGCGGATGCGGACTGGGTACAGTTCCTGCTTCTGCCCCCAGGAAACGGGAACCAGCCGCTCCTGCTCGTCCTCGTTGAGCACGTTGATGCAGCCCACCTTGTGGACGCTGACGCCGCGGGAGCGCGTCACGAACCCGATGATCGGATCGCCCTGAATGGGATTGCAGCAGCGGGCTATGCTGGTCAGCAGGTCGCCCACCCCCAACACCGAAATGCCTGATGACGGGCTCGA
Source organism: Dehalococcoidia bacterium (assembly GCA_022827095.1). Classification (GTDB taxonomy): domain Bacteria; phylum Chloroflexota; class Dehalococcoidia; order Lucifugimonadales; family UBA3495; genus Bin87. The sequence goes on along the minus strand of JAJDTP010000004.1, from coordinate 54,094 downwards.
CAGTGACGTTGGTCCGCGCAGTTTTGGCATCCACGCGGCATCATCCATCTCGTCGTTGCGGAACTGGGTCAGGCGCGCGGACAAGGCGGAGTCGCTCAGTTCTCCGGAGCCCAGCGCGGCCAGCAGGTCCTCCATGCTGTCGTAGCGACACGCTTCGAGCACCTCGCGGTCAGACATCTTGATGCCCATGCGACGCAGCTCGCGGCGCAGGAGCTCGCGGCCCCGGGTGATGTTGGCGCTGCGGGCCTGTCGGTTGAACCAGGAGCGTATCTTCTGCCGCGCGCTGTTGGTCGCCACGTATCCGCGCGCCGGGTTCAGCCAGTCGGGAGATGGCCCCCGCCCGGTTTTGCCCGCCACCACCTCCACGGTGTCGCCGTTATGCAGGGGAGTGTCCAGCGACACCAACTTGCCGTTCAATTTGGCGCCGGAGATGCGGTTTCCCAGGTCGGTGTGAATTTTGTACGCAAAATCAATGGGAGTGGCCCCCGCGGCCATCTCCACGATGTCGCCTTTGGGCGTGTAGACAAATACCTGGTCGTGGAACAGGTCCTCACGCACTCGTTCCAAGAACTCGCTGGTATCCGGCGTTTCGCGCTGCCACTCCAGCAGTTGACGCAGACCGGTCATGCGCTCCTCGAAAGAGGCGTTCCCATTGGGTGAGCCGCGCTGTTCCTTGTACCGCCAATGGGCGGCCACGCCATATTCCGCCACCTGGTGCATCTCGCGGGTCTTGATCTGCACTTCCAGCGGGTGCCCGCCGTCACACAGCACCGTGGTGTGCAACGCCTGGTACATGTTCTTCTTCGGGGTGGCGATGTAGTCGTCGAACTGGCCGGGGATCGGGCTCCACATGCGGTGGGTGATGCCCAGCGCGGTGTAACAGTCGGCGATCTCATCGACGATGACGCGGAGGGCGTACAGGTCGTAGATGTCGCTGAGTTCCTTGCCCTCTGCCGCGTATTTCTCGATCTTGTTGTGTATGGAGTAGATGCCCTTGGGTCGCCCGTTCACGTCGGCGCGCAGGCGGTTGTCTCTCAACTCGATCTTGAGCCGGTCGGCCACGTCCGCCACGTAGGCTTCGCGCTGAGATCGTCGCGCCGCCAGCATCCGGGAAATCTCCCGGTAACGGGTTTCATTCAGGTGCCGGAAAGCCAGGTCGTCCAGCTGCCACTTGAGTTCCCAGATCCCGAGGCGATGGGCCAGCGGCGAATAGACGTCCAGGGTCTCCTGGGCGATGCGCTGCCGCTTGTCCTCGGAAAGCGCGTCCAGCGTGCGCATGTTGTGCAGCCGATCGGCGAGCTTGATGAGCACCACGCGGATGTCCTCGGCCATGGCCACCAGCATCTTGCGCAGGCTTTCGGCGTACAGGTTCTCGGCCGGCGCGGCTCCGTTGCTCTCGGCGTCCGGTGGGCGATAGTCGACACGGGTCAGCTTGGTAACGCCGTCGACCAGCCGGGACACGTTGGTCCCGAAGCGAGATTGCAATTCTGTGACATCGACGCCGCAGTCCTCCATGACGTCGTGGAGCAGGGCCGCGATGATGGTGTCGGGGTCAAGGTACAGATCGGCAAGGATGGTGGCGGCCGCGAGTGGGTGGACAATATATGGATCGCCGGACCGCCGCATCTGCCCGTCGTGGCACCGTTCCGCGAAGTCGTAAGCCGACCGGATGCGCTCAAGTTGGTTCGCATCGTCCACGTATTCCGCAACGCGGGCGATCAGATCGGTGGACTCGCTGGTAACCGCGACCATAGGCGCCCTCCTGGCGCGTTCGCCCCATCACCCCGGGCGCGAAAACGCACTTCAACCTGTCCGAAGATGATAACCATACGCTCCCGGTATGTCCAGAGCGGGGCATACGAGAGCGAGTGGTTCCCGGCTGTCGCCGGGCTGGTTCTCCCGGGTTCGGGGCGCCGGAGATCCGCCAGGCGGTTTACTGGAACAGTTCGCCCACCGAGCGGCCTTCGTGGATGCGCTTCATCGCCTCTCCGATCAGGGGAGCGACCGACAGCACGGTGAGGTTGCCCACCTTCTGCTCGGAGGTGAGAGGCACGGAGTCGGTTACCACCACTTCTTTGAACGCGCTCTCTTTGAGCAACTTGGGGGCGACGGGTGAGAAGACCGGATGGGTCGCGCAGCAAAAAACCTCGGTCACCCCGGCGTCCAGCAGCGCGTTCGCGGCGTTGACGATGGTCCCTCCGGTGAGAATCTCATCGTCGAAGGTGAGGGCACGCTTGCCGCGCACATCGCCGATGACGTTGAGGGTTTCGGAGCGGTCGTCGTTGGCGGTGCGTCGCTTCTCGATGACGGCCACGGGCACGCCCAGGCGCTCCGCCATGTCCCGGGCCCGCTTGCTGATGCCGAAGTCCACGGCCACCAGCACCAGGTCCTCCAGTCCCTTTTCGGCGAAGTAGTTGGACAGGATGGGCTCGGCAGTCAGCTCGTCCACCGGAATGCTGAAAAAGCCCTGGATCTGGCCGGCGTGCAGATCCAGGGTGAGCACCCGGTCTGCTCCGGCGGTAGTGATGAGATCGGCGACCAAACGGGCGGTGATGGGCACCCGGGGCTGGTCTTTCTTGTCGGTTCGCCCGTAGCCATAGTACGACACTACGGCGGTGATGCGGCCCGCCGACGCCCGTTTGCAGGCGTCGATCATGATCAGCAGTTCCATCAGATTGTCATTGGTGGGCGCAACCGTGGGCTGCACGATGAATACGTCCCGCTCCCGTATGTTCTCGCCGATGCGGACGAAGGTGTTGTCGTTGGCGAACTTGAAGGTCTCGCTCTCGCCCAGAGGAATTCCCAGGTAATGGCAGACATCCCGAGCCAGTTGGGGATGCGCGTTACCGGTGAATACCTTGAGTTCTTCGAGCGTGGACATGGCAGCACCTTGCAGCAAATGCGGTGGGGCGTGGCAGCCGGCACGGAATCCGGCCAATGCGGCGGGACAATCGGGGGCTAATGGTAATTGGGCGAACCGATTCCCGTCAACGGCAGTTGCCCCCGGCCCAAGGCCTTTCGATTATTGCTCGGCGACCACCAGTATCCGTCATTCCGGTGAAAGAACGTCACCCCGTACTTGATACGTGGCCGGAAGCCAGCAACGGCTAGCGACCAGCGACGTCGCCACATTCACAAAGCTCTGGATTCCGGATCAAGCCCGGAATGACAGGAATAATCGAAAGACCCTGGACAGGATACTGGTCATCGGCGCCCGCGGCCGCTTTCGGTACGGTTGGTCTGCCGGTATCCCCCTCGGACGACCTGTGCACGTGTTTATAGACGGAGGTTTTTCGAATCTAACCGATCGGCGGTGCCTCCCCCAAGCCCGCGATCCGCTCGCACCACTGCGCCGCACCCAGCACCCTGCCCTCCTGCGCCCACGGCCCGCCGAACTGCACCGCCATGGGCATCCCCAGCTCGCTGAGGCCCGTGGAGACTACCACCGTGGGCAGGCCGGCGGCCGTCCACGGCACCTGGAACGCTGCGTCGCCCGTCGTGTTCAGGTCACGGGGAGCCGGCGCCGGTATCGCCGGCGTCATCACGACGTCGACCTTGGCGACCATCTCGCTCATGTCGGCGCGGAATTGTCGCCGCAGCCGCTGGGCCTTCAGGTATGCTCCCGTCGGCATGATCATGCCCATCTCCATGCCGGCCCGTATGCGCGGGCCGTAATCGGCGGCGCGAGTGCGGTGGTTGACCTCGTGGAACCCGGCGCACTCGACGTTCATCACGATGCGCTGGAAGCTGTGGACCACGGCGAAGCTGTCGGGCAGTGGGATTTCCTCAACCTCGGCGCCAGCCTCCGCCAGTTGGTTGGCGATTGCCTCGGTGTGCGCCCACATCTCCGGCGTGGCGTAGTCCTGGTAGTACTGCCGCACGAGGCCGATGCGCGGCAGCCGGTCGTGCTCCGCCATCTGTGCGCTGAAGTCGGGCACCGGTTCGCGCAGGCTGCCGGGGTCATTGTCGTCGGCGCCGCTCAGCACGGTCAGCATCAGGGCGGCGTCGGCCACGGTTCGGGTCAGGATGCCCACGTGGTCCAGCGACCAGCTCACCGGAGCCACGCCGTACCGCGAGATGCGCCCGTAGGTCGGTTTCACGCCGACGATGCCGTTGTACGCCGCCGGCCGGCACGTGGAGCCCCCGGTTTGAGATCCCAGCGCCGCCGGGATCATCCGCGCCGCCACCGCCGCAGACGACCCGCTGCTCGAGCCGCCGGGCGTGTGCTCCAGGTTCCAGGGGTTGCGCGTCGGCGAGGGGTCGGACGTGGCAAACTCGGTGGTGACCGCCTTGCCGAGGATGATCCCGCCGGCCGCCTTGATATTGGCCACCGATGTGGCATCGAATTCCGGCACGAAGTCGGAGTAAACCTTCGATCCGCAAGCGGTGAGCATCCCCTCGGTGAAGAAGATGTCCTTCAAGCCGACGGGAACGCCGTGGATCGGTCCGAGCGGGTCACCCCGCTGCACCTCGGCCTCCCGCTGGCGGGCCGTGGATAGCACGGCGTCCCGGTCGATGGTGACCCAGGCCTGCAGGTCGCCGTCCAGGGCGTCAATGCGCGCCAGCAGCGACTCTACCAACGCCACCGGCGACAGGGTTCCTTCGCGAATCTGTGCGGCAGCTTCCACCACCGAAAGCTCGTGGAGTTCGGGCATCATTCAACCTCGCTCATGGTGGCACGCGTGCCGCCGTCGGTTCGCCGTTTGCCGGTTTGGATCCAGGCTATTCCTGATTCAATGGCTCCACGTCGCGGTGCACGTCGGCGCGTTCAACGTCGTAGACCTGCTCTGCCGCGGTGCGCAGGTACGACTCCAGCTCCACCGCGCGGTCCTCGCCAAACTGGGCGGCCGCCCTGCGCCGCAATTCCTGGTAGATCCGTTCCTGGTCGTTGCTCTGGCTCATAGTACCGACACCTCAACGCCGTTGCGGGACTGTTGGCAAACCCTGCTCTCGGGCGGAATTCTAATTGGGCCCACCCACAGGGGCAACCCCGTGGCAGGTTTCATGCGTACCTGGTTTGCCGCGCGGAATCGTCAGAAGCAGGATTTTCAAGATTTGGAGATAGTCAGGATTGGAACCGTTTCGTGATGTAGATCTCCCAATCCTGCCAAATCATAAAATCCCGCGAATCCTGCTTCTGACGATTAGCGCAAGTGAGTACGCATGAGCCCGGCGCAGCGGCCGGGCCCTCGCGTTCTGTGCGTCGGTTCGCGAGAACCAGACAGCTAACCGCGGTTGTGCGTCTTGGTCTCCGCCCAGGCCACGATGTGGGGGATCGCCGCGTCAACGTCCCGCTGATCGACCTTGCGCGCGGTGCTATCGGCCTGGCAGCGCATCAGCATGATCGGCAGCCGGTTCTGGATCTTGTCCAGCGTCCAGGACAGCGGGTCGCCCTCGGCGGTGAAGTCCAGCTCCAGCCGGTCGTTCTGGCCGATGGGGCCGTTGCGATAGTGGTAGTGCGGGCCGATGCGGAAGCAGTCGAACCGCAGCAGTTCCTTGTCGTCGCCCTCGATGTCGTTGCCGTAGACGTGGATGCAGATACCCTCGTCGCTCATGGCCCCCACGTCGGTGCGGTACACCAACCCGAAGGTCACCGCGCCGGCATCTATGAGCTCTTCACCGCCGCCGGTGCTTCCTCCCATCTGAGCGTGCATTTGTTGCGTCATATCGTCATCCCTCCTCTCCTGGTGACTCAACCGGCCCAGATTTCCCGATCAGCCGGATGTATTGTCCCGATTATACATTCATCACGCTGGAAATCGTCATCGGACTTGCCGGGGCGCTTATGTGAGGTTCGCTGCCTTTCATTGTCGCGCGTTCGCTCCGTCTCCCAGCGCATCCCGCAGACCCTTCCACTCACCGTCGCCAGTCGAACCGTTCCAGTCATCGAAGTGCAGCAGGTCCTCCACGGGCAGCCGGTCGCGCCACCCCGCCCGCTGCAAACCCGGTTCGTCGGTGAACTCAACCGGGTAGCCCAGGCAGAGATATGCCACCGGGATGATGTGCGGCGGTATCCCCAGGATCCCCCGCAGTTGCGGCAGCTTGAGGATGCTGACCCAACCGGCGCCGACGCCCTCGCTCCGCGCCGCCAGCCAGAGGTTCTGCACCGCGCAGCAGGTGGAATACACGTCGGTCTCCGGCATGGAGTTGCGCCCCAGCACCACCTCGGCGCGGGTTGGGTCGCAGGTGACGCAGAGGTTCACCGGCGCTTCCAGGATGCCTTCCAGCTTCAGCGCAAGATATGCTGACCTGCGTGGCTCGTCGAAAAAGCACGCCGCCGCGTCCCGCTCCCGGTCGAAAAGCTCCTTCACCTGCCGACGCTTCTCGATGTCCTTCACCAGGATGAAGTCCCAGGGCTGCATGAACCCCACCGATGGACCGTGGTGCGCCGCCCGGATGATGCGGGCCAGCGCCTCGTCGGGTATGGGGTCGGGACGGAAATTGCGGATGTCGCGCCGCTGGTAGATCGCCCGGTACACTGCCTCCCGCTCCGCCTCCGGAAAGGCCAGCGATTCCCCGTTGAGCGATGCTCCGTCCACGGAAATGTCGTCTGTTTGGTGGCCCTGTTGGTTCATCCGCCCCTCCGGCAAAGCTGACCGTGACGCGATCCGCTGCGCCATCGGTCGCGCGTGCGGCTATCATACGCACGCAAACGGGGTTGCGCCAGAATTCCCCGTCACCTGCGCGGTTGCGCCAGAGTTGTCATTGCGAGCGCAGCGCGGCAATCTCGTCAGGGCAGCGGACGCCCCGCAGGAACGAGATCGCCACCTCGCCGCGCTCCTCGCGATGACACACCGAGTACGCGCAAGGCGGCGATCTCATGGCCGCAACCCGATCCCCAGACCACCATGCCGGTTCATGCGGCGGTGATAAACTGGAACCATCGCGACCCAACCATCCCACGCCCGCCGCCATTTCGCCACAACGGGAGGTGCGCCATGCCGCCGGAAATTCGCGCCGTAGGAATTGAGGGCCTGCCCGAGGTCCAGGCCGGTGACGACCTGGCCGCCCAGATCATGGACGCCGCCGCCGCCCAGGGCACGCCCATCGAGCAGGGGGACGTCGTCGTGGTCACCCAGAAGATCGTCAGCAAGGCCGAGGGCCGCGTCATGACCATCGACGAGGTCGAGGCTTCTCCCCTGGCCGTCGCCATCACCGAGGGCCACCGCCGCGACCCCCGTCACACCGAGATGATCCTCCGCGAGAGCCGCCGCGTCGTCCGCATGGACCGCGGCGTCATCATCAGCGAGACCTACCACGGCTACATCTGCGCCAACGCCGGCATCGACGCCTCCAACATCCCCGGCTCCAACTCCATCTGCCTGCTGCCCGTGGATCCCGACGCCTCTGCCCGCCGCATCCGCGACAGCATCCGCCAGCGTCTCGGCGTGGACGTCGCCGTCCTCGTGTCCGACACCTTCGGGCGTCCCTGGCGCAACGGCGCGATCAACGTGTCCATCGGCGTGGCCGGCTTCAACCCCGTCATCAGCTACGTGGGCGAGTTCGACCCCCACGGCAACGAGCTGCACACCACCACCATCGCCGTTGCCGACGAACTGGCCGCCACCGCCGAGCTGGTCACCGGCAAGCTCCTGGGCGTCCCCGTCGCCCTCGTCAAGGGCTACCCCTACGAACCTATGGAAGACGCTGACAGCCGGGCAATCGTGCGGGAGCCGGATAAGGATCTGTTCCGCTGACCTTCATTTGACCTGCGGTTGAGCCATTGGCTACCATCGTGCCGAGTAGAGCTCACCTATGACCACCCAGCGCGAAACCCTCACCCTGCAGCCCGACGTGCTGCGCTGGGCACGTCATCGGGCCGATCTTACCGCAGAAGAATTGGCCCGCAAGGTCCATCTGAAAACTGAGCGCGTGGAAGAATGGGAGCGCTCCGGCAAGATCAGCATGGCGTGGGCCGAGCGGCTGGCCGACGCAACGCACAGCCCGCTGGGTTTCCTGTTCCTGTCGTTCCCGCCGGACGAACAGCTACCCATAACCGACTTCCGCACTCGTGCCGGCCGGACAGCGCCAAGAGTCGGCGTTGACCTTCTGGAGACCGTCCACGCCATGCAGCAGCGCAGCGCGTGGCTGCGCGACGAACTGATCGATACCGGCGCAGAGCCGGTGCAGTTGGTCAGCGCTTACCGACAGGGCGCCAGCAGCGTTGATGCAGCCCAAGCGATGCGTTCCGCTTTGGGGCTTGCAGCAGATTGGGCCTCAGACGCCCGGTCATGGTCTGACGCCATCAGCCTGCTTCGTGACCACATTGAGGCCGCCGGCGTGATGGTGGTGTTCAATGGGGTCGTGGGCAACGACACCAGCCGCAAGCTCAACCCCGACGAGTTTCAGGGCTTCGCTCTTGTCGACGACTACGCCCCGCTGATTTTCGTGAACAACGCCGACTACAAGGCGGCCCAGATGTTCACCGTCGCCCACGAACTCGCCCATGTGTTCGTGGGCCAGGAAGGAGTTTCCGCCTCAGAGTCCCTGTTGCCGTCTGATCACGAGGTTGAAACCCGGTGTGATGGGATCGCGGCGGAGTTCCTGGTACCGGAAGCAGAGTTGCGCGAGTTTTGGCCCCATTTCTCGGGCCGTGCGGACTGCTACCGGCAAACGGCCCAACGCTTCAGGGTCAGCAGGGTCGTGGCTGCCCGCCGAGCTTTGGATCTGGAACTGATTGACTGGGACACATTCTTCGAGTTTTACGCGCATAACAAGGCCCAGGGCAGCCCCAACCGGGCAAACTCCGAGGGAGGAAATTTCTGGAACACCCAGCGTTGGCGCATCGGCATTCCTTTTGCCGCCGCGGTGGTTCGCTCCCTGGCAGCGGGGCGGCTGTCCTACCGGGAAGCATACGCACTGACCGGGTTGAAGGGTGACACCTTCGACGCCATGCCCAGCAAACTGGGCATTGAGCTATGACGGTTCCCGCTGAGCGCACCTATGTACCAGACACCAATGTTCTGGTGGCGGCCTATCATCATTACTACGCTCCGGACATATGCCCCGGCTTCTGGGCCTCATTGAGTCATCATATCGACTCCGGCGGGCTGTTGATCATTGACCGAGTGTTCGACGAGATCGTATCTCCGGCCGAACTGGTCGAATGGGTGGAACAGGCGACCAACTGTTCATTTCCTACGACCGCCACCCAACCCGTTGCTGACACGTATCGGCAATTGATCGATTGGGCACAGGATAACCCTCAGTTTACGGATGCCGCCCGTGTCGAATTTGCCGGCTCGGCAGACGGATGGCTGGCTGCTTACGCTATGGCTAACGGCGCTGTTGTCGTCACCAATGAGGTGTCTGCACCCGAAGCAAGACGCAAGGTGCCTTTGCCCGACCTTTGCCGCCAGTTCGATATCCAGTGCATTAACACGTTTGAGATGTTGCGCGGGCTCGGTGTCCAGTTCGAATGGAGTCCGCATTGACGATCACGGTTCCCTTGTCTCGTAGCAAACAAAGGCGCGGCCCCATCCCACCGGACGAGGCCGCGCCCAATAGCCGGTCACCATAGCAGTGCTACACCACCCCAGCCAACTCCCGCTCCGCATCCTCCTCCGCGCCGGACGCCACCCGCAGCGCCAGCCCGTCCTTCGCCTCGTTCACGTCGGCGATGACGTGGTCGTGCTCGTTGAACTCGCCGGAGAGGACGCCCTGGGCCAGCCGGTTTTCGAGGTGGCGCTGGATGGCGCGGCGCAGGGGACGCGCCCCGTAGGTTACGTTGAACCCTTCGTTGACTAGCCAGTCGCAGCCGGCCTCGGTCAGCTCGCAGGTGATGTCCCGCTCCGCCAGCCGCTGCTGCACCTCGCCGACCATCAGCCCGACGATCTGACCGATCTGCGCCCGGCTCAGCGGGTGGAACACGATGGTCTCGTCGATGCGGTTCAGCAGTTCCGGCCGGAACGCTCGCTGCAGGGCTTCGTGCACCGACCGAGATAGCTCGGGCGTCACCTTGCCAGCCTCCTGCTCCCGGTCGGCGGTGGGACTCAGGCCAAAGGGCCGATGGGACAAATCACCCGTGCCCAGGTTGCTGGTCATGATGACCACCGTGTTGCGGAAGTCCACCGTGCGGCCCTGCCCGTCCGTCAGCCGTCCGTCCTCCAGGATCTGCAGCAGCAGGTTGAACACGTCCGGGTGCGCCTTTTCGATCTCGTCGAACAGGATCACCCGGTGGGGCCGCCGCCGCACCGCCTCGGTCAGCTGCCCGGCATCGTCGTACCCCACGTAGCCGGGAGGCGCGCCGATGAGCCGCGACACCGTGTGCCGCTCGCCGTACTCCGACATGTCCAGCCGGACCATGCTGTCCTCGTCGTTGAACAGGAACTCCGCCAGCGCCCGGCTCAGCTCGGTCTTGCCCACGCCGGTGGGGCCCAGGAAGATGAAGCTCCCGAAGGGGCGCTTGGGGTCGTTCAGGCCCGACCGCGCCCGGCGGATGGTGTCCGCCACCGCGCCGATGGCCTCGTCCTGCCCAATGACCCGCCGGTGCAGGTGCTCCTCCATGTGCAGCAGCCGCTCCGCCTCGCCCTCCATCAGCTGGCCCACCGGGATGCCCGTCCAGTTGGATACCAGCTCGGCGATGTCCTTTTCGTTGACCACCAGGTCAGGACCGTCGGTGTGTTCGATAGCCTCGCGCTCGGTATTCAGCTCCGCTTCCAGGCGCAGCCGCTCGGTGCGGTGCTGCGCCGACCGCTCGTAGTCGGACATCTGGTTGGCCCGCTCCTCCAGGTCGGTCAGCTCCCGCCGCCGGTTTTCCATTTCCTGCAGCTTGGGCGGAAGCATCCCGGCGTCGATGCGCACCTTGCTGCCGGCCTCGTCGATGAAGTCGATGGCCTTGTCCGGCAGCTTGCGGTCGGTGATGTACCGGTCGCTCAGGCGCACCGCCGCCGCGATGGCCCCGTCGGTGAGGGTCACCTTGTGATGGGCTTCATAGCGGGGCTTCAACGCCATGAGGATGTCCAGCGCCTGCTCCGGCGTGGGCTCCTCGACGTACACCGGCTGGAACCGCCGCGCCAGCGCCGGGTCCCGCTCGATATGCTTGCGGTATTCGTCCAGCGTCGTCGAGCCGATGGCCTGCAATTCACCCCGGGCCAGGGCCGGCTTGAGCATGTTGCTGGCGTCCAGGCTGCCTTCGCCGCCTCCCGCCCCCACCAGCGTGTGCATCTCGTCCAGGAAGATGATCACCTCGCCGTTGGACGAGGTCACCTCGTCGATGACCGACTTGAGCCGCTCCTCGAACTCGCCGCGGAACTTGGCTCCGGCCACCAGCCGGCCCATGTCCAGCGCCATCACTCGCTTGTTGTGCAGTGAGTCGGGCACATCGTCGCAGATGATCTTGCTGGCCAGCCCCTCGGCAATGGCCGTCTTGCCCACGCCGGCCTCGCCGATCAGCACCGGGTTGTTCTTCGTGCGCCGGGTCAGCGTCTGCATGACCTGGCGGATCTCCTGCTCGCGGCCCACCACCGGATCCAGCTTGCCGATGCGGGCCAGCTCGGTCAGGTCCACGCTGTATTTTTCCAGCGACCGGTACCGCTGCTCCGCGTTCTGGTCGTCCACCCGGTGCGAGCCGCGCAGCTTCTGCATGGCCTGGTACATCATCTCCTGGTTGACGCCCAGGTCCCGGAACAGTCGCGCCGAGTCGCCGGTGTCCTCCCGCGCGGCGGCGACCAGCAGGTGCTCCACGCTGATGAACTGGTCCTTCAGCCGCTGCGCCTCCTCATCCGCTACCTGCAACATCCGCTGCAGCCGCGGCGTGATGAAGATCTGCTGCGTGCCCGACACCACCTTGGGCGCCGAGTCCAGCGTCTGGTGCAGCCGGCTCTTCACCGCCTCCGCATCGACGCCCAGCTCCCGGAAGATGCGCTCCGGCAGCCCGTCCTCCAGCGCCACCAAGGCCAGCAGCACGTGCTCCACGTCCCACTGGCTGTGCTGGTAGTTGCGCACCAGTTCCTGGGAGCGTTGCAGCGCCTCCTGCGCTTGTCTCGTGAATTTGTCCGCGGTCATCACCATATCGGTCACCTCCGGTTTGAGTTATTGCGTGTCCTGCCGCCGCTGGACGTGGTTTCCACGGCGCGCAGTCGGGCCACTTCGTTGGTCAGGGCTTCCACCTGGCCTTCCAGCTCGGTTATGCGGTCGATGAGTTTCAGGGCCACCTCGGCGCCGGCCAGGTTCACGCCCAGCTCGTCGACAAAGGTCTTGATCCGGCGCAGCCGCTCCACGTCGGCCATGGAGTACAGCCGCTGCCGTCCGCCGGAGCGTGAGGGCATCACCAGCCCCACGCGCTCGTAGTAGCGTAGCGTCTGGGCGTGCAGCCCCACCATGCGCGCGGCCACGCTGATCACGAAGCAGGGTTCGGTCGGGAAGTTGTTTTCCGGCGTCATCTCGTCCGCTCCTTGTCATCTACACCGTCATTGCCGGCATTATCGATTACCGCTCATGCGTACCCAGTTTGTCATCGCGAGGAGCGCAGCGACGTGGCGATCCCGTTCCCGTGGCGGCGTCCGTCGCCCTGACGAGATTGCCGCGCTGCGCTCGCAATGACAGTCCGTGTGAAACTGGGTACGCGTGAGTCAATCACCGTCATTCCGGCGAAAGCCGGAATCCACGGTGGCTTCCCGTAGTTGCTCGAAGAGTTGGCGCTGCTCGTCGGTCAGGTCGGTGGGCAAGGTCACGTTCACCACTGCGTACAGGTTGCCCCGCTTCTCCGGGTCGTTGAGCCGGGCCATGCCCTGGCCGGCCAGCCGGAACCGCCGACCGTTCTGCGTCTCCGGCGGCAGCGTCAGCTCGATCTGCCCGCGCAGCGTCTTCACCGTCGCCGACCCGCCCAGCACCGCGTCCACCAGCGGAACGTCCACCGTGGTGTGCAAATCGTCGCCCTTGCGCTCGAACCGGGCGTGGGGCAGCACCGTGACCAGCAGGTTGAACTCGCCGCCGGCGCTATTGCCCGCCGCGATGTGCACCCGGCCTCCGTCGCCGATGCCGGCTGGAATCTTCACCTCCAGCCGCCGCCCGTCGGGCAGGTTCACCAGCCGGGTTGTTCCGTGGTCGGCCTCCTCCAGCGTGATCTCCACCGGCACGTCCGCCGTCCGCGGCCGGAACCGCTCGCCCATATTCCCGCCCAGGTCGGAGGCGAAACCGCCCAACCCGCCCAGCAGGTCCGAAAGCGTCGCCCCTCCGGTGGAGAAACTGAACCCGCCCGGGCCGCCTCCGCCGAAGCTGCCGCCCCGGAAGAACTGTGAGAAGTCAGGGTTGCCCTGTTGACCGAACCCCTGCCGGTCAAAGTGCTCGGCCTGCTCCCAGCGGTCCCCGTAACGGTCGTACTTTTCCCGCTTGTCCGCGTCCGACAGCACCTCGTAGGCGGCGTTGATGGTCTTGAACCGCTCGGCTGCGTCATCGTCCCCCGGATTGACGTCCGGGTGATGCTGACGCGCCAGCCGGCGGTACGCCTGCCGGATCTCTTTTTCGTCGGCGTTGCGCGGTACGCCCAGTGTGTCGTAGTGGTTAGCCATTGCGGCGCCTGCCTGCATTAAATTGGTCGTAAACCCATCATATCAAACGATGGGCTCCTGTTCAATAACTTGATTGGCTTCCAACGTTATACTTGACAAGAATACATCAACTTTGTATAGTGACATCACAGGCCGAAACAGCGGCCAACAAGACCCTCGGCCAGTGAGCCGATGCCCCTGGAGGATAGATTATGACGACCATGCAGCGATTTGACCCCTTCCGCGAGATGCGCCATTTCAATCGCCTGTTCAACAGTCCCCGCTGGGCAGCCCATCGTTGGGGCGCCCCCCTGGATGGCGGTGTGGAGCAGGCCGGCGAGGCCTGGTCCATCCCCATGGACGTGAGCCGCAACGAGCAGCAGCTCACCGTCCACGCGTCCCTCCCCGGCTTCGCCGCGGATGACGTCGACGTGTCCATCAGCCCCGACCGGGTGCTCTCCGTCAAGGCCGCGCGCCAGTCGGAAGTTGGGCATGAGGGCGAGGAGTGCCTGATGCGAGAGCGCCGCTTCGGCAGTTTCTCCCGCGCCATCCGGCTCCCCAGCGACCTCAACCTGGACGACGCCTCCGTCGCCTTGGAGCACGGTGTGCTCACCGTGACAGTGCCTGTCGCCGAAACCGCCCAGACCCGCAGGCTGCAAATCTCCAACACCGCGGTCGCGGTCGCGGACTCGGCCTAAAACGGCCAACGACCCTCATCGGCCAACCCGGGGCAGGTCGGAAAACCTGCCCCGCATTTTGTCGCACAATGGTTCGCAGCCGTTTCCTGCTGAGCGACCTGTCCGACGCCGGGCTGCCCATGGGATTGCAGATAGTGGCAGGGCCTTTTTAAAGTCAATCTGTCATTCCCGCTTTCGCGGGAATCCAGGAGGTCGTTGTGATCGGAACGTTCTGGATTCCGGCTTTCGCCGGAATGGCGGTTCGGGGTGAAAGGCCGCCAACCAGGACGTTGAAAAGGCCCTGAGATAGTGGATCAGCCCTTTGACGAAGCGACGGCTTTGCGTGTAGCATATGCTCGCGAACAGGCGACCCGGCTCATTGACCGTCGCCTACCGGTATAACCGGCCCTAATTTCAGGCGCAATCGATAAGGATTGATACAAGAAATTTAAAAAGTTGCATCATGCCGTATTGGCGAATCAGCAACGATTAGCGTAAAACTGTCCAGCAATGCTGGCTCATCGTGCCCCAGGCAGCAAAATAAACCTCAGCGCCGTCGAGAAAACCCTTCTCCAGTCGGCGCGGCACCCACCACAATCAGCGGAGTGAAAATCATGGAATGGCCCCTGCAAGCCTACTCAGTCAAACTCAAGCGGAAGGTCGACATTGCCGAGGACTCCATGGAGTTGGTCACGATGAAGAACGGCCGCCACGCTCTCCGGGGCGTAGCCGTCGAGGACCGAAGCATCAACGTGTTCCGCATCCTGGGCAACGCCGAAGTTGAAGAAGTCCGGGCGAAATTGGCTGGGAAGTAAGGCGGCGCTCTGCCGACTTGGCCCAGCCTTCGCGACGGCTAACGGGCCAGCCAACGCAAGACGTGGCCGGTCGCCCCGCCGGTCAGCCCGCCCAGATATGCCTCCCACGCCAGCTGCTGATTTCCCGTCGCCAGGGAGGGATACGCCTGCATCGTGCGGGCGACGTCCGCCATTTTGAGCCCGTTGTCGCTGGCCAGTGTCCACGCCTGCAGCGTTTCCGCCGCCCTTTGGCCGACTACCGTAGCGCCCAGAGTCTTTCCGTTACTCCGCTGCACCACCTTGATGAACCCCTCGGTGGCGTGCTCGGTCACCGCCCGGTCCACCTGCGCCATCGGCAGGAACGACACCCGCACCTTATCGCCAAACCGTTGCCGGGCCTGTTCCTCGGTGAGACCAGAGTGCGCCACCTCCGGGTCGGTGAAGGTCGCCCAGGGCGGATGCTGTGGCCGCGCCCGGGAGCGTCCGGGCAGCAGCATGTTGCGCACCGCCATCGCCCCCTGGAAACCGGCGTAGTGCGTGAACTGGAACCCGCCCGCGCAGTCGCCGGCCGCGTAGATACGCTTCACGCTGGTCCGCAGGTAATCATCGACCGCGATCCCCCGCGGGCTGTGTTGGATACCCACCCGCTCGAGCCCCAGCCCGTCCACCCTGGCGCGTCGCCCCACGGCTACCAGCACGGCATCGCTTTTGATCGTCCTGCCGCCGGCGCTGACCAGGACACAGGGCCCGTGGCCGTTGCGGCCCACTGACTCCACCGGCGAAGAAAGCCGCAAACAGATCCCATCCTGCCGCAGCGCCTGGGCTACGGCCTGGCTCGCTTCCGGTTCGTCGTTGGGCAGCAGTCGGTCCGCCGCTTCCACCAGGGTCACGCGAGAGCCCAACCGCTGGCACGCCTGCGCCAGTTCGCACCCGATGGGGCCGCCTCCGATGACGACCAGTTGGTCCGGCAGCGCTGTCAGATCCCAAAACGTCTCGTAGGTCAGGTGCGGCGTGTCCTCCAATCCGGGGATCGGCGGCACAAACGGCGCCGCTCCCGTGCAGATCAGAAAGTGATGAGCCAAGACCTCCTGCTGGCCGAGGGCCAAAGTGCGGGCGTCCTGGAACTCGGCGCGGCCCTCCAGAACCTCGATCCCCTCGGATCGCAGCGTCTCCGGCGACTCCTGGGCGAAGACCGCCTCGATGGCTCCCTTCACGTGACCCATCACGGCGCCGAATTCGACCTGCTGATCTTTGGAGGTGATCCCGTACCGGCTTGCGTTCCAGACGGTGTGCGCCACCTTCGCGGCGTGCAGCAGCGCTTTGCTCGGCACGCACCCCGTCCATGTGCAGTCGCCGCCCACCCGTTCGGCCTCGATGAGCGCCACGCGCTTGCCGAGTCGCGCCGCTAACCGCGCCGCCGTCAACCCGGCCGACCCGGCTCCGATAATGGCGATGTCATATTGGGCTGGCATGTCGACGCAAACCTCCGGGGACTACTCACTATACGTCCCCGGACGGCCGTCAGATCAGCGCAGCCCCTTGATCTGGTCCAGCGATGCGGTTCGTCGGGCAATGCGCCCTGCCGCCTATCCGCTGGCGAGAGCCTCCGCGTCGTCAATGTATTGCGTTGTCTCGCGTATGCGGCGCTCGGTTTCCTGGTTGCAACGCCCGTCATAGAAGCACGATCCGTGCAGTTGCCCGAGCCGGCTGTAATAGCGACCTTGCAGTGATCGAGTCTCAGGCCGTTGACGGGCCAGATTGTCCAGTCCGTCCGAGGTGGCAGATGTCGTCACAGGCTCCTCGCCGGTGATCGTGAGAATCAAGGCGTCCGTGGCGCGCTTGGCCGCACACCAGGCCTTCTCGGCCGCGTCACGAGTGTCACCAGCCTGAAGCCGTTCAAGGGCTTCAGCCTGCATATGACGGGCGTCCTCAAGCAGCTCTCTGATGCGTTCTTCTGCCGTGGTGGTTGTCACGTCCTTCCTCCCATTACCACTGCTCGCAATTTTACCAGTACCGACTTCAGCGCGGCCCCTTGATCTGGTCCGGCAACCACAGGGCAAGGTCGGGGAACGCGATGATCAATCCGATCACCACTGCCATGCAGGCCATGAACGGCAGCACACCGATGTACACGTCGTTGATGGTGCCCGTTCTAGCCACCTGACCCGTACCAGCCACCTCCTGTTGGGCCACGTCGTGGCGCGCTCCCTGCAGTACGTAGAGGCTCAACCCCTGCGGCGGGCTGATCTGCGCGGCCTCCAGCAGGATGATCATAATGATCCCGAACCACAGCAGGTCCACCTCGGCGGCCCGGAGCACCGGGGAAATTATGGGCAGCGTGGTCAGCATCATGGAATACGCTTCCATGAACGTGCCCAGCAGCAGGTAGAACACCACTAGGAACAGCACCAACTGCACCGTGGTCAGGTTGAAGCTGGCGACCCATTCCGCCATGGTGATGGAGATCCGCAGGTACGCGAAGGCGAACTGAAGCGTGAACGCCGCCATGAGGATGAACAGGATCATGGCCGAGGAGCGCGCCGCCGAACCGCAGGACTCCAGGGTCATTGTGCCCATGAACCGGCAGTAGTTACGGAAACTCTGGCCGTCGAACCGGTATTGCTCGCGCCAGCCCTCCAGTGTTCCGCGCACCTCCGGCGACAACCGGTCGGCGATGCCGCTCCGCAGCAGCAACCCCGCGATATCTCCGGCGAACAGACGGACGAAGTTGTAGATGAGCGCCAGCGCCAGCGCGCCGGCCACGCCGAATCCCGCCGCCTCTGAAGGGGTCGCCCAACCGAAGTAGATGCTGCCCAGCACGATGAAGATCAGCGCCATCACCGGCACCATCAGCACTGTGAACAACAGTCGTTCTGTCCAGCCCTCCCAGGTCCAGAACCTTCCCTGCTGCTGCCGCGGCGCGATGGCCGGCCAGATCACCGACGCCACGCCGATCATCAGCATGAACACCAGCGCCAGCAGTATCCCCGGGATGAAACCCGCCAGGAACAGCCGCCCGATGGACTCGCCCACCGTCAGTCCGTACAGCACCAGCAGGATACTGGGCGGAATCAGGATCCCCAGCGTCCCGCCGGCCGCCAGCGAGCCAACCACCAAGCGCTCCTGGTACCCCTGCGCCCGGAACGAGGGCAACGCGACCCGGCTCACCGTCGCGGCAGTGGCGATGCTGGAGCCGGCGCAGGCAGCGAAAACGGCGCACGACGCGATGTTGGTGTGCATCAGCCCGCCAGGAATGAAATCCACCCACCGCGACAGGGCGCGGTACATCAGGTCGGCGAACCCGCCCCGCAGCACGATCTCGCCCATGAGGATGAACAGCGGGATCGCCACCAGGTTGACGTTGGTGTTGGTCTCCCACGCCCGGTTGCCCATGATGTTCCAGACCGGGTTGTCCGAGAACAGGTTGAGCAGGATCAGCGCCAGCGACCCCAACGCCCCGGCCACGTACATGCCGGCCAGGAACATGACCCCCATCAGGACGAATGCGACGGCGATGAGCATGGGTCGGTCGGATGCCTCTCAGATCGGGGTTTCTGGCACACAAAAACCCCGTCGTGCGACTCTTTATTACCGACCTGGCACGGAGCCGCCGGTAATGGCGCCGCGGCAACGGGGTGAAAAAACCTGCGCCATGTTATCCGACGGCGCAGGCACTGTCTACCGGGGAGATCTGCTCACGCGCCCGGTTTGGTTAGACCGGGGAATTTGCATGGATGCACAGGATGGACAGGATACGGATGGAATTTGGATTGGGTGGCAATGGCTCCTGTGGGATTGGATTTTTGCAGGTGACTGGCGGTTGGTTTTGCAGGTGATTGGGTGATTGGTTGCTTGATTTTGACCAGGTTCCGGGAAGTGATCAGCCCCACGGCCGGGGGTAATGCGCTTGCTTTTTGCCCTCATTTTCCATGCCCATGGCATGGCGCGCTGTAGCGGGCGCGGCGACCCAGGAGACTACTCCGATTAGAGTGGTCGGGGACAGTCTACTGCGGTACGGGTAGCGACTTGGATGCTGATCGAAATTGGCCGTGTGTTCTCGGAACCTGGCGGGATAATGGCAATCACCTGCGAGACACATCATAGCACGGACGTTCTGAATGGGTCAAAGGGACGTCAGAAGAGGAAATTTCGCTACTCCAGATCCAGAGTCGCCGCGCCAGAGTCCGGCCAACATCCCAACGGATTTCGTAACCAGCCCGGTAGCCCAGACTTTCCTGGCATTCGCTGATTTCCGGGCAACGCCAGCGTCGGCATACGCACCTGGGATGAATGGTCATTGCCATTCCCGTCGTGGAGCTTCCCCGAAGATGTTGACGCCATCGTCACCGTTCCGACTGAGCAACCAGGTGGCCCAGCAAGCCACGGCCAGGGTAACGGCAATGGCTATGCCCAGAGACGCGTAAGTGGGTATAACCGACGGATCACCTCCAACCAATCCGATGCTGAGGGTGACGAAACCAACGCCAAGGAAGACAATCCACGCGAACAATGGGAGCACGAACCAGGCCACCACTACCCCACCACTCCTGCCGGTGTCATGCAGACGTCGGACGGTAAGGGCCAACGTGGGAAGAAAGCCCACAACAGCAAAGAGGATGACCGAGTACGCCAGTACCGAAAACACCATCATGCCAAGACTCGGGACAGACCGCGCTAACAACATCTCGATAGCAACCCAAGCGACGGACAACACCGGTAGAACGCAGAACAGCAGCCGCATCCACCACCAGAATTCCACTCGACTCGCCCGACCAGAGTAATCAAACATCCGACTGAGGACGCGGGATACATATCTCCATGAGGTCATGACCGCTCCGGCTGTTTCAGGCAATGTGCCATCAGCGAATGCTCAGGGGACAAGCTCCAGCATGTCCATACTAGGCCGGCGCAGCGCAGACAGCAAGTAGGGAGGCCCAGCGCAATACTGGACCTCCCGTCAGTTCCTCACGGTCCCGTCTGCACTCACGGACCGAATTGAGTCGCCCCCCAGCATTCGACGCGGTACTCCAGTGTGATCCCACACGCGTGGCTCGTACCCGTGCTCACTGACCGAAACCGTCCGTCCGCGGGTGGGGACGCCCGACCAAACGAGCCGTCGTTGCCCCAGCATTCCACTGTCCCGTCCGGGCGGACGCCGCACCCGTACGACTGCTCCACGCTGATGGACATGAACTCACCTGCCGGATGGTGCATAAACTCCTGGTCCGGTGGCCCCCAGCACTCGATCTCACCGTTGGGCCGCAATCCGCACATTCCGTAAGCGGCAGCAGCGAGGGACTGGAATTCTCCATCCGGCGGGGTCGCCCACTCCTCGGTCGCGGCCTCACCCCAGCACACTAGTTCGCGGTCGGTGCGGAAGGCGCAACCGTAGCTGGAATCAGCCGAGAAGTCTACGAATGTGCCGGCCGGCGTCCGGGTTATATCTCCGACATTGCTTCCCCAGCACCGCAGTTCTCCGTCTTCCCGCAGGGCGCAGATGTCCCGGAATTCCATCTGAATAGCAGTGAACCTCTGGAACGGTTTGGTGCCACCATCGACCCGACCCCAGCACTTCAGACGCCCGTCGTTCCGGAGCGCACAGTTGCCGAAGTACCCCGACGTTATAGCGGTGAACACCCCTTTCTTCGGCACATCCAGCATCCCCTTCTCCTCGTTAGCGGCGTCCTGTCCCCAGCACTGGACCGACCCGTCAAGCCGTAGGCCGCACGTGAACGCCGACCCCACGCTGACGGCCTGGTAGAGCTCCTCGGGTGGTGCCGCCTGTGGCGCGTCCGATCCGCAGGCGACACCGGCGACGACCACTAGCAGCAGCACTGACGCAATACATCCATACCTCGGGAGTACTAGAAAACGTGTGCTCATTATCTGCTCCGTAATTCAGGGCACCATTGTCCCCAGCGGGCGCGTCACCACGCAAATAGGCGATGAGGCAACCACGTCAACATCGCCAAGGCCCCTAGAGTGGCGGCGACAACATGGCCGGTGTGGACACGTTGCCGTGCCGCCGGAAGCTGCTCCGCCATCGCCAAGGCTACCAGCACCGTCGGCAACGCCAGCAGGCTGAGGACCGGGGTTACGACCAACCACTCGTGACGCATCAGGTCTGCTGACCGGAAGAAGCCACCGATCACTGGCCCCAGCATCAGCGCGGCGCACAGCGCAAAGTAGGCCACCCGCATCCGCCACCGGGGGGGACGTAGTCCATTGATCTGAAACGCGAAGTGGACCCAAGGCATGAGGCCGCACGCCCAATAGAGCGCACCGCGCTTGGCGCAACGGGCGGCGTCCAGACCCTGCCGGCGGGCCCAAATCCAGCAGAGGAAGGCACCCGCCGGAGCCGTGGCCACCACAGCGAAACACACCCAGCACCCCCAAGACCACGCCCACGCGCCGAAGAAGTACGCGAAGAACACTACACCCATCGAGATATCCATAGGGCACCTTCGGTCTATTGCCATACCAAGCGGGGTATCGTAGCACAACCCAACCCGTAACCAGCGAGCCGGGTCTGCGCTCCCCGCAGACCCGGCCATGGGGTGGAGCCGTCGTCGACGGGGAGGTTACTTCACCTCGTCGATCTCGAACTCATAGACGTACGCCTCTCCGCCATATTCCTGGTTCGTCGGGTACAGGTGTACCTCGAAGAGGCCAGCCACCGGCTCAAAGTCTTGCCATGGGCTCAGATCAAACCTTGCCCTGGTGGCAGTCCCTCCAAGACCGTACACGGTGTCGTACCCAATATCGCCGTTGTCGAATTCAATCGCTAGCCAGGCCACGATGCGAGCCATGGCGATGTCGTCGATACACCCGTCGACGTGATCCCAACTGGCAACGAAGTCATCGTCGTTGAGGCTCCGGGTGATGGACACGTCATCGACGCTCGGCAAGCCGTCTTCGCAGTCAATGTAAGCGTGGGCGCTCACACTGGAGGTACTACTCGTGGACGTGCTGGGAACGCGACGATGGGCACGGGCATCGTCCAAGTCCTCGGTGGTAACCGGCCAACCCTTGGTGTTTACCTTAGCGACGGCCGTGAAATAGACATCGGCCGCCCGGTGCTTGGCCTTCTTGCCTACGCCGCAGACCCAGACCTCCCATTCGTCGGCACCCACGAACCACACTACGGAAACTATTGGTACGATACCACCGGTGCGAAACAACCCATAAAGTCCGCCAAACTATATTGAATACATATAAATTAGGTCGCCTTTTGTTTGAATATATGTATGACAGGCGTGACGGAACTCATCAGAGCAATCTCCTGCGGCATAGGATCATCTCCAGGGTCCAACTTGCAAGTGTCTTCTGTCGCCTGGCCGGGAGAGCGTTCCGCAAACTGTCAGCTGTGGGAAACAATCCCGAATGCCCGGCCCGCAGGAGCCGGGAACCCGACTGCCGGTTCCGCGCCGCAATCGTCCACCTACTCTTTTGGAGCGATGGCGGGTGCGCCCCCCATTGGCTCGGTACCACAGAGCATCGTTTCGGCGCTTGCGCTCGGCCACATCGGAAAACGTCTCATGCGGACGGCCCCGTATCCTGGCTATCGGCGATACGGCTTCACACTCACAGATCCATCCGCATTTTTTGGCATTCCTCCACCTGCCGGGGAAGTCCTTAGTTGGCATATCTCGGGTCAATCAAATCTCTCAAGCCGTCACCCAGCAAGTTGAACCCTAGCACCGTCAGACTGATCATCACGCCCGGATAAATCATGAGCTGAGGTTCGCTCTGGAAAAATAAGCGTCCCTGGTTGAGCATGGATCCCCATTCTGATGTCGGAGGCTGGACTCCCAGACCGAGAAAGTTCAACCCGGCCAGAGCCAGGATGAGGGTCCCCATTTCCAGGGATCCCAGAACGATCACCGGGGAGATCACATTCGGGACGATATGGCGCAGCATGATCCTGGTCTGACCGCAGCCGATCGCGACCGCGGCCTCCACGAAGGGCCTCTCGCGCGTCTCCAGCACCAGCCCTCTCACCAGACGCGCGTAACCGGCCCATGCGACCAGAACCAGACTCATCATCACGTTCCCCAGGCCAGGCCCCAGAACGCCGATTATTGCCAGCGCCAGTATGATCCCCGGGAAGGCCAGGATCACATCGACCACGCGCATTGCGATGTCGTCCAGGAGGCCGCCAACATACCCGGCAACCGCGCCGATCACCACGGCGATGACAACGATGAAGACAGTCGACAACGCGGCCATGCCGATGGACAGCCTCGCGCCATGTAGCAATCGGCTCAAGAGGTCGCGGCCCAGGTTGTCCGTGCCCAGGAGAAACTCGCGATTGGGAGATTCCAGACGGCTTCCCCTGAACTGCGTATCCGGGTCGTAGGGGGCAAGAAGAGGGCCCAACAAGCCAATCGAAACCATCACGGCCACAATCAGGAGACCCACAACGGCCGCCCGGTTTCGTATCAGTAGGCGCAGGAACCGGATGTCCAACACTTTGATGGCAACCCGGAGGCTCGGACTGGCAGTCAGCATGTTGCCAGACGCTCCTTCACCCTCGGCTTGCATCCGGACCACCGGCCAACCGGATCCTGGGGTCGATCCAGGTGTATGACACATCAACCGCCAGATTGACCAGAATGAACACCGTGCCGGCGAAGATTACGAAGCCCTGGATTACCGGGTAATCCCGGAAGGATATTGCGTCGATCATCATCCGCCCCAGGCCGGGCCACGCGAATACTGTCTCGATGACAATAGCGCCGGACAGCAGGAACCCAAGCATGGTCCCCATGACGGTGACCACCGGTATGAGGGCATTGCGCAGGGCATGCACCAGTATGACCTGCCTCTCCGGCAAGCCCTTGGCCCGCGCCACGCGCATGTATTCGTTGCCCATGGCTTCCAGCATGGACGACCGAAGCAGACGACTGAGCAGCGCGGCGCCGCTCAATCCCAGGGTGGTGCAGGGAAGAACCAAGTGCTGCCACGAATCCGAACCCGCGACCGGCAGCCAGTGCAGATGCACCGCGAAGACCAGGATCAGCAGGTAGGCCAGCCAATAGGAAGGCATGGCGGCCCCGATCAGGCTGAACAGCCGAGCCGCCAGGTCCAATGTCGAGTCCTGTCGAACCGCAGCCAGAATGCCCAAAGGGAGTGCAATCGCTATCGCGACCATCACACCGCCGAGCGCCAGCTTGAGGGTTGCCCAAAGCCGGGACGCCAGTTGGTTCCACACCGGGTCGCCTGTACGGTATGAAATGCCCAAGTCGCCCTGGAGCGCCCGGTAGGTCCAGAGTCCGTAGCGCACCAGGAACGGGTCGTTCAGACCAAGTTCGTCGCGCAGTTCATCAAGCGCCGCCTGGTCGGTGGGAGGCACCCCAAAGGTGTGGTAGTAGATTGCTTCCGCCGGATCCCCCGGTGCCATGGCGCCCAGGCCGAACGCGAGGAATGTGATGGCGATCCATACGGGAAACAGCGAGAGCAATCGACGGGCAAGGTAGAAGTGAAGTCCGATACGCCCCCTCCTGTTCTATGCCGGTAACTGTTCAGACTTCAGGGGACTGTCATTGCGAGGCGCTTGCGCTGTGGCAATCTCGAGGCCGTATCAGGGACGTCTGCCCCGAAGGACTCCCTTGCGCCAACGAGATTGCCTCGCTGCGCTCGCAATGACACTTCCCCCTCAACTCTGAACAGTTACTGCCGCCGTCATGAATTGAACAAGGTTTTGGGCCAGTGAAAGCCACTGGCCCTGCGCAATCACCGGTCGGCCGAGAGAGAATCCCACCGCACATGCAGCCGGACCGGGTGAGGATCGAAGTCCTGCACATGGTCGCGCGCCGCGTAGATTCGCGTGATGCCCACCAAGGGAATCAATGACCTTGACTCATCCACCAGGATGCCGATGGCTTCGGCCCGGTGCATCGCGGCCTCGCCGGTGGTGAGAGCGCCATTGCAGGCGTCGATTGCGTCGTCATAATGCGGCCAGCCCAGGGGACCTGGGCCAAATCCACGAGCGTACGACCCGGGCGTCTCGTAACGGCTGTAGAAGAGACTGGCCAGGAAACACGCGGAGGGGCTGTTCTGGTTCCCGATCTCAAGGAACAGGTCCCCCTGCTTGTCCTTGAGCAGGCTCGAGTACGTTGCATTGTCGGGGACGTTGGTGACCTTGAGGTCTATTCCGACCTCTCTCAGTTGGGCTTGGATGATCTCCGCAGTCTGTCCATTCTCCGGTCCTGCGGGAAATCCGTTGATGAACTCCAGGGTCAGGGGCTGGCCTGCCTTCTCCCGTATATCGGCCCCATCCGGCGCCGTCCATCCGGCCTCCGTCAACAAAGACCTGGCCCGGTCGGGATCATATTCATAACCCACGATGCGGTCCGCGTACTCACCCAAAACCCCCGGCGGGCTGAAGAGCTGGCTTGCCTCGGCGTAGCCGTCGAAGGAGACTTCCAGGATTGCCTCACGGTCGATGGCGTAGCCCAGGGCTTCACGTACCATGATGTCCTGGGTCAGGACATACGGCTCTTCTCCGGTGAGCAGCACCATGATGTACTGGCTGGCGCTGACACCGGTGGGCAGCACCTGGATATCGTCCAAACCTTCGAGCAGGGACGTAGCTTCGGGCGGGACATCAAAGATCACGTCCACGTCCCCGGCTTGGAGCGCCAGGATGCGCGTGTTGGGATCTGGCATGAAGCGAAATTCGATCCGGTCAACCCGAGGAACCGCTCCCCAGTATTCGGTGTTTTTCCCTGCTGCTATATGATCGTCCTTGACGTACTCAACGTATTGGAATGGGCCGGAGCCTATGTGCACCCCGTCGAGCGGGTTGGCCCCTGGAGCCCGTATTCCGTAGGCCGAGTGAGCCAGTTCCTCGGGCAGCCGCAGGTGTGGCTTGACAGGTGTTATGTCCACGGTCAACTCGTCCACCGCGGCAGCTGAACTCGCGTCGATCCTCAGCCGGTTTCCGCCCGCGCCCTGGGACCAGTACGTCGCCACCATTTCGACCACGGCCTGGGCGGTGAATGGCTGGCCGTCATGAAACGCCACGTCTTCCCGCAGATGGAAGCGCCAAGACCCGGTATCCCGGCGGTACTCCCATGATTCTGCCAGCATCGGCTCAAGCTGGAAATCGTGGTTCACCAGCACCAACTGGTCGAAAATGTTCACGTTGAGGGGGTACAGGCCGATGTTCAGACGGCTCATGTCATTCTCGTCATTTCGGTAAGTGTCGGCGACGGCGCCCACCCGCAGTTCCACCGGCTCGCCCTGCATCACCGCGGTTGGCACGGGCGTGGGTTGGGCCTGGGCCTGGGGCGCTGCGGTTGCGGCCGGCGCAGTGGAAACCGGCCCGGCGGATTGCGGCGCCGCATCCGGTTGTTGAGCGCCGCCACAGGCCAGGATCCATAGGGTCATGGTCGCCAGGATGACGGTGAAGAATCGTCCAGTAGGTCTCATTGTGCTGCTCCTTTCCCGCTGTGTTGTTGACCAGACTTGCGTCCTGATTGGGAAATGAGAGACGCCGGGACCGTTTTCGCTCTTGCGGCCGGAAGTCGCGACCGAACAAACAGAAACCCCGGCATCTACTCTGCCGGGGTTGAAATCTCTCTTTAGCCTCGGGGTTTCCTGTCCTGTTCAACGGGGAACCCGATGGGCCTATCTCTGTTTGGCGCAGAGTAGTGCTCCACCTTCCCGGGCAGGTCTCCTGGCTTGCGGATCAGCACCTGACCGACACCTTCCCATCCATGTTGGTGGACAGTGGTCTTCGCCGGTCGGCTCCCCGCTTACAGTGGCGCAACCGCGGCGGCTTTTCACCGCCTTCCCTATTAAACCGTAATGGTGCGCCGGGGGTGCTATTCAAATGTTAATGGGCCGTTGTCAGTTCGGATCATAGTCAAGCGCCGGAGGGTTGTCAACGGTCCTGCCACTTCACGCAGGGCCTTTTCAAAGTTAATCCGTCATTCCCGCTTTCGCGGGAATCCAGGAGGTCGTTGTGAGCCGTTGGCGTTCTTCGGCGGCGCGGACCCTCATGAGTGCTCGCTTCTGCCGTCTGTGAGCTTAGGCTTTGGAGCGCGGATGGTACTCTTGCGCTCGATGGCGCCGAAGTCCTTCTTGGTGGCTTGCTTGCTGACTTTGCGATTGCGGGATTTGGTGTTGCCTGGGTTGGCCGGCATGGGGAGGACGAAAACGTGGTGGAGGATACTGCTCAATTCATCACTTGAGTACGAGCACGCGGGGATTTCCGTCAACGCTGACGACACCGGACAGCGCGCTGCTCGCACCCTAGCGGCCAACTGCCGGACCTGCGAGAAGCTCGCGATGGAGAGGATCTTGCGTTGATGAGACCATGCGAATTGCAACGGGCAATGCGACGCGGATTAGCGGCAACCAGCGAATTGGCGCGCTACATAAACGAGCCCGGAAAAGGGAGCGCGCTGTCGCTCACGGCCGTCGTGTTGACGCTCTTTGCCCTCGTTGTCGGTGGGTGTACAACTGATACACCGCAGGTCGCGTCTCCCGTGCCGAGTCCCCGATCTAGTAGTGTCGAGGAACCAACACATCCGCGCACCGGGTCGGCCTTTCCCGTGTCCACTGAGGAAAGCCCCAGCGTTGCGCAACTGACGGCATGGCGTCAGGCAGTGAAGGAAGAGGCCGCAGGACAAGTCCGCGGCATCACCTGGACCGATGTGGACGAGCGAAACAGGCGCATTGCCATCGGCTTGGTCCCGTTGCGCGGAGACCGCGAGCAGTTGGAGGCGGCGATAGTGCGGGCGAAGGTCCCAAGGGAAGACATCGATATTGAAGTTGGATGCCAGGGTGGCGCACTGTCGCGCATCAAATTCGGAGCAGTTCCCAGCGAGGAATTGCGCCGTGCCATCGACCACACTCTGGAGGTGGTTTCCCAGGCTGATTACGGAGAGACGGTATCGTTGAAGTTGACGCTCACGAACAGCGGCAATCAACCAGTGCAGTTTTACACCGGCGCGACTCCCCATGACTTTGTGGTCGCAACGGCCTATGACCAGGAGGTCTGGCATTGGCGGTGCGGAAAGACCTTTCCGGCGATAATGAGGGAGATCAAACTGGAACCCGGTGAAGAGCTCGTGCTGGCAGGCGAGTGGGAGCAGATGGACAACTGGGGAGAACCCGTCCCGACAGGAACTTACTTGATCAGAGGCATGCTAATAATGGAACCAGCCGGCATACTGGCGCCGCCGCCCCAAGAGTTAGAGGTGCTCAAGTGACGCCCGAGGTTTGGTTGGCCTTGCGCCTGTGGAGATCTTCGTCACCTTGGGACAGAGGACCCCTCTCCGCGACGCCTGACGTCGTGGTTGTCGTCATGCCGCCCGTTTCCTCATACGCCATGTCCCGGAACTCCACTCGTCGATGAAACTAAGCCCTTTGTCATGTTTGTCGATACTCCTGCTCGCCTTCTCCCTGGCCTTCGGGGGTTCCGGGAGCATGTACACGCCGACACAGAACACGCCCACTGCGACCCCAAGCCCGATGTCCACGGACGGCCCGATCTGGGTGCTTCAGAGACTGAACGGAAAACCAGTGATCGGGATATGGGGAACCGTGCTGACGCTTTCCACTTATGAGGACGGTGCCGGAGGTTACGATGGGTGTAACCGTTTCGCCGGCAGCCATGAGGATGGCTCCCGTGTCGCACAGCCCGATGGTACCATCTCATTCCCCGGCTTCGGGAGTACGCTCGCCGGGTGCCCTTTCCCTGAAAAACTCACAGAACGCCGCAGCGAAAACTATGTGGCGGCCCTGGCGGAAGCGAGCGCGTACCGGGTTCTCGACAACCGATTGGAAATCAGAGACGGGTCGGGGAAGCTTCGCCTGGTGATGGTCAACAAGTCCCCGCTGGTCGGCGAGGCCGAAGACCTGACCGGCACCACCTGGAGTCTCGTCTCCTCCGACGGGAAAACACCCCGCGGTGTACCGCCCACGCTGGCATTCTGGGATGAGACGTTCGTGGGAGGAACCGTCGCCGATTATGGCTTCGTGGCCCAGTACGACAAACAGGGGACAGCCATCCGCGTCCTATCCAAGGCCGTTACCGGCGCCGAGACCAGCCGAGTATCCCGTATCAAGGACCGAAACGTGCGGGATTTCATCCGGGACATAGGCCGATCCGGTAGACACGCCGTTCGCGAAGAGGATGGCGCCAGGTTCCTCCGCATCCGTATGAACCAAGGATACCCGCTGGACTTCGAGGAGCTCATGCCGGTTGTGGGCAACATATCGGGTGTGGAGTGGCGTCTCCAGTCGTTCATTGAGGTACGTTGGCATGAATTCCGAGCCGGAGGACCACCATGCGTGGAGAACGCGCTCCCTGGGTCGGATATCGTCGCCAGGTTCACGGAGACGACCGTCCGCGGGACCGTGGATGGCAAGGCATACAGTCGAGACGATCTGAGCCTCTCCGTGGTGCGGCCGGGAGAGAGCAGCACGGACGGGTTGGCCGGGTTGGACCCTTTCGACAATGACTTGCCGGACGGACGATGCCCGCGCGAGGACGGAGAGGAGGCGATCAAGCGGGATCAGGCCGGGCAGGCCGAAAGTTACTTCAAAATTCTGCCCCGCCTGAGGCGCTACATGATATTCGGCGATAGGCTGGTGGTCCTCACGGACTCCCATCAGGCGCTGCTGTTCCAGGCCGAAAGGCCGGGATGAACCTGATGGGTCCTGGATCGATCTCTGAGACTGCCGCAATTGCCCGCATGGAATACATCAGCAAAGCCGGAGACACTCGCCGCAGTTTCGCGGTGGCCGACATCCTCTTGACCAGGGACTTGGGCGCGAGGGCGCCTCCTGTGGCCGCTACAATGGCGGGCGTGTCGACGTTGATCCGGCATCCTGACGTCAATCTGGGTCTGCTTCTGGTGGTGGCCGCGCTACTCCTGGATATGGGAACTTCGGGCGCCTCCTGGACTTGGCATGTTTCCGACCAACTCAACAGCGCGGCTATGGGGGTTGGGTGGCTCGCCTTCGTGGTTGGCCTGGGGAGTTTGTTCGTGGTGTTGGCAGCCATCTGGGTGGACCGGCGCCCACCCCACGGAATGATGGTGGCCGGCGCCGGCATCCTCGCTCTCGGGCTCGTCCTGGTGACTCTTTCCCGGAACTTCGGCGCCGCTGCAGCCGGTTTGTTCCTGGTCGGAGCCGGAGGGGCCGCATTCCACCCGCTGGTCTTCTACGCAATCGCCGTGAAGGGTTACACCCGGTTCAGGGGAACGATCATCGGCATACTCAGCCTGGTGTTCGCGGCCAATCTGGGAGCCGGAGCAGTACGCAACTGGGATTTTGACATCCCCGTCGGGTGGTTCGCCCTGGCGCTGACGCTGACCGGAGGGATTGCGCTCTACATATTTATCCCCCGATGGTTCAGGGGCAACTACAGTCCGACGCCGACCTTCAGGGAAGCCATCGCCGTTCCCGGCGTCAGAGCCGGCTTCGTCTGGGCTGCCGCCGTATACTTGGTATCGGCCGTGATCTTAGCCGCAGGTTCGACCCATCTCCGGTGGGTTACGGCAGCGACGGGTCATGATACCGGCTACCAGGCCATGGCTTTGGCTGGAGGACTTGGCGCCCTGGCTTGGGGCGTGGCGGCCGATTTCGTTTCAGTACGCTTCCTCCTCATTGCTCTGGCGGTGCTTTCTCTACCGGCCGCGGCTTGGGTCTGGCCGGTTAATGACTTGGGTGGAGGCGCCCTTCTACTATCGTTCGTCCGGGGCGGTTTGATCAGTCTCCCCTGGGTACTAGCGGCGGATCTTATGCCCAAACGGCATTTTGGAAAGCTCGCTCTGGCCATACTCCTGCTCGGCACGTTGGGCGGATCGTTGGGCTCATTCTACGTGGGTGGGGTAATGTTCCTTTGGGGAGCCGGGTCATTCATTTGGATCGCCCTTATCGAAAGCTGCATACTTGCGGCGGTGGTCGCCTGGCGCCCGACTGGTCAGGGGACTGGCCGTTGGACACTGTGGTGGAGCAAGCGGGCATAGTGCGACGCGTACACTCTACCGCGCAAACCTGCCGGGCGGTCTGGGCGACTGTCGGAACTCGTAACTGTGTCCATTCTGTTACCATCCTTCACTGGGATACTGGGAGAACCGGGATACTGGGAGAATTGGATATTGGCGTTGGCGCGGGTCAGCGCGGTCACTGTACGATTGCAGCCCACGTCGCGGCATTCCGCCGCGCGTCCGCCTGGCGGCCAACGACGCCGGTCCAGGGGTGCCGAATTTCGGCAGTGGCAACGAAGACAGATGGTTGAGTTGAAGGCAGATGAACGTGGCCGCAGCGTGGTCGGAACAACTTGAAGCCGTCATCTCCGGAGACGCGGCGTTGGAAACCCCGGCATTCATCTACGACGAATCCGGCATCGTCCGGCTGCTGGAGAGGGCAACGGAAATCCGGGAACGGGCCGGCTGCCGGGCGCTTTTCGCCGTGAAATCCTTCTGCTTTCGCGATACTTTAGAGTTGATGGCTCCATATCTGGACGGTTTCGCCGTCAGTTCGCTCTTCGAGGCGAAGCTGGCTCGGTCAGCCCTGGGCGACCGGGGCACGGTGCATTTCACCACTCCGGGCCTGCGGCTCCAGGATGCCGCGGAACTGGGCCTGCTTTGCGACTACGTTGCCTTCAACTCGGCCGGTCAGTGGCGCGCTTATCGAGACGTCCTGCGTCCGTCGGTCCGGTGCGGTCTGCGAGTTAATCCCGAGCTGTCTTTCATCGGCGATGCCCGTTATGACCCGTGCCGGCCCGGTTCCCGGCTGGGCGAGCCTCTGGCGGCGGTTGCCGAAGCGCTCGACGAACCGGATTCCGTCTCCGGCCTGTTGCTCCACACCAACTGCGAAGCCACCGACTTTGGCCAACTGGAAGCTACCGTGAATAAAATTCGCTCCACTCTGGGCCACCGGTTGGAGGACGGCCGGCTACAGTGGGTGAACCTGGGCGGCGGGTACCTGTTCGAGGATGAATCCACGGGCGACGTCCCCGACCTTATGCCCCTGTACCGTACGATGGATTTGCTGCAACGCCGCTGCGGCCTGGAGACGATCATGGAGCCTGGCGCTGCCTTGATACGCGCCGGGTGCTATCTCGTCGCCACGGTGCTGGATGTCCAGACACGGGACGGCCACCGAACGGCGGTCCTGGATACCACGGTGAACCACATGCCGGAAGTGTTCGAGTATCAATACGAGCCGGACGTTTTGGGGCACCGCGACGCCGGAGAGTGGACCTGTACGCTGGCGGGATGTACCTGCCTCGCCGGGGACGTGTTTGGCGAGTACCGCTTTGACGCTCCATTGACGGTGGGCGACCGGGTCGTGTTTCTCAACATGGGCGCCTACACCCTGGTCAAGGCCCATATGTTCAACGGCGTCAACCTGCCAACGATTTACGCCCTCGACGCCGACGGCAATCTGATCGCCAAACGAAGGTTCACCTACGACGATTTCGCGTCGCGATGGGGAGCATCAGCAACGTCATGACGACTGCCGAACTGTACGAACGGGAGCTGATAGTCCCCACCGACGGACTTGACGCGGATCTGCTCCCGCAGTTGTGCGCAGCCGTGACAGAGCAACTGCCAGCGGACGAGATTCCGATCAGGCTCGCAGTGACGGGTAAGGTAAGGGTCCCGAATTCCGATCAGCAAGGGCGCCACTGCGAAATCGGCCTGCTCCGCGGGTTGGAGGGCCGTCGGCGACCGGCGTCCATTTTTGACCTGGACCGCCGCACCCTGGAAAACGCCCAGCAGTTCAACGCAGTCCTGCTGGTGCCCACCGGAGTGGGCGCGGAGATCGGTGGCCACGCGGGAGACGCGATGCCGGTGGCCGCCCTGCTCGCCTCGGTATGCGACATGCTGGTGACTCATCCCAACGTGGTAAACGCATCGGACGTCATCGAAATGCCGGCAAATTGCCTGTACGTGGAGGGCAGCGTCATTGCCCGGTTATTGCAGGGCCAATTGGGCTTGCAGAGGGTCCGCAACAATCGCTTGCTGGTGGTGCTCGGCCCTCATGACGACGAGCTATTCGTCCACGCGGCCATCAACTCCATCAACGCGGCTCGGACTTCCTATGGCTTGGTCAGCCCTCAGATTCTCCGGCTGGAGCAGGGCTTGCAGATGGACTCCCGGTATGCCCGGTCGGGCAGGGCGGCGGGTCGGGTGCGGGGGCTGGAACCCCTGTTTGCGGAACTGGACCGGCGGCGCAGCCAATATGACGCCGTGGCGATCACATCCCTGATCGACGTACCGGCCGGCTACCATTTTGAGTACTTTGACCGCATGGGCGACATGGTCAACCCCTGGGGCGGTGTGGAGGCGATGCTGACGCACACGGTCTCGGCCCTTTATGACGTGCCGTCGGCCCATGCGCCCATGCTGGAGAGCCGGGAGATAGCCAACGCGGACCCTGGCGTGGTTGATCCGCGCATGGCAGCCGAGGCAGTGTCGCTGGCAATGATCCAGTGCATCCTCAAAGGGTTGCAGCGCAGTCCCCGGCTGATTACCGAGCCCGAAGCCCGTCGTCATCACAGCGTACTCAATGCAGCCGATGTATCGTGCCTGGTGATTCCCGACGGATGCGTGGGTTTGCCGACCCTGGCGGCTCTGGAGCAGGGCATCACTACCATTGCGGTGAGGGAGAACCGCAACCTGATGAGCAACGACCTGACAGAACTGCCGTGGAGCCCAGGCCAACTGCACATTGTGGAGAATTACTGGGAAGCCGCCGGCGTGATGGCCGCACTGCGGGCGGGCGTGGACCCGGCGGTGGTGCGCCGGCCGCTGGCCGGGGCCGAGATCACCGGGCCGTCAGGGAAAATCGACGGCGTGTAACGGGGCAGCCGGCGGCGATGGGCCGGCCGCGCGTCGCCCCGACAATGTTTCCGCCGGCCCGTCAGCCGGGCAGCAGGCCGTCGCCGATAAAGATGTGCTCCGCTTCGTCCAGCGTGAGGTCGGTTTCGGGCAGGATGAGGTCCGATTCCATCAATTGGTCCAGCGGCAGCGGCTGGCCGCGGTCTCGCACCAGTTGGAACATCTCATTCAGCAGCGATCGGAATTGGGCATCGTCCTCGGTGGCCACCGCCTCCACCATGCGGTTATCGATGTCGTTGAGGTCATCGATGACCACCCCAGGCAGGTTGAACTGTCCCTCGCCAAGTATCCGTACGATCACGTTCTGCGCTCCAGTGCTAGAGAAAAGGGTGAGGTGATAACCGGGGGCTATTGGCGGCCGCGCCGCGGCAAGCCCTCGGTCAGGCGCTCCCGCCGCTGGCCGGAGTCGTCGGGCTGGAGTTTTTCAGCGCGGCCAGCTCAGCCTCTACGTTGCTCGATGCGGAAATCTGCGCCAGTTCCCGATCAATGTCGTCGCGGGGTCCGGTGATGTCGTCGAGCACGCCGGATTCCACCAATTCGTCGATAGCGCCGGCCTTGGCCCGCATCTGGTCCGTTTTGTTCTCGGCTCGCTGCACCGCCAGAGAAACGTCGCCCATTTCCTCGGAAATGCCGCCAAGCGCGGCGCCGATGCGGACCTGGGCCTGGGCCGCCGTATACTGAGCCTTGATGATTTCCTTCTGGTTGCGGAAGGCGTCCACCTTGGCTTGCAGGCGTGCCTCGGCTTGAGTCAACTTTTCCTGCTCCCGTTCCATGCCGGCGATCTGCTCGTCCAATCCCTCCAGTTCGGTCAGGGAGGTCTGCTTGCGTTCCAGAGCGAGTCGGGCCAGGTCGTCCCGACCTGCCTCAACTGCCTGACGAGCCTGCCGGTCCAACCGGGCGATGTTCTCCTGGACCCGGTCGGCCTGCTGCTGGATGCGTCGCTTGGCGGTAACCATCTCGACCACTCCGCGCTTGACGTTCTGGAGCATCTCCAGCTGTTTTTCGTAGGAGTAATCCAGCGTTTCCCGCGGGTCCTCTGCGGAATCCAGCAGGCGGTTCATTTTTGATTTCACAATGGTGGACATCCGGGAAAACATGCCCATGATCTCACTTTACTCCTGAAGGTATTTGGGTACGAAGTACCACGGGGTTCGGCCAGTCTATCAAACGGCGGTTCAATAGCCGCGTCTCGAACCGAAGAAGGCCATCCCCAACATCACCACCGCCGCAAGGATGCACAGCACGCCGGCGATGCGGAGCAGGAAATCCAGCACGCCAAGGACCATCAAGATGCCCAGGGCCAGCAGGGCCAGCCCCAACAAAACCCCAGCCGTTCTTCCCAAACCCCGCATCAGGCAGCCTCCATCGACGATTGATATAAACAGAGCATAATGGGCGTCGCCGGCGGCGGTCAAGCGGCGCCAACCTCTGTGCACCGTAGCCCTGGGCTATAATGTGGCGCCTGACGACCATACGGCTGCCCGGTCTCATTCGTTTCCATTCTCCCTCCGGCCGAGGAGGCCGCCATGAGCAAACAATCATCGTTGGGCCGGCTGTTCGGCCGCCTCATGGGCCGTGGAAACAACCGGCCGTCCGGTCTCGCCGATCGCCTGGCGGTTGACAACAGCATCCACGCCGCACG
Source organism: Dehalococcoidia bacterium (assembly GCA_022827095.1). Taxonomy (GTDB): domain Bacteria; phylum Chloroflexota; class Dehalococcoidia; order Lucifugimonadales; family UBA3495; genus Bin87. Next base: position 18,619 of record JAJDTP010000004.1, on the reverse strand, counting down.
GGTCGGAGACGTGGTGATAGTGCAAGGTCTGAACCTGGACCTGGACGACGCATATCTGGTGGTGGAGCAGGTCCACCGGTACGCCGGCAGCGGCATCGAGTGGCGCGAGTTGGCGGCCTCCGACACCCGACGGCAGGTCTGGCTGGAGTGGTCAGGGGACGGCGACAACCTGTTCGTCACCGCGACCACGGAACGCCGGCCCGTGGGCCTGGACGCCATCGGCTTGACCGAGGACGACCTCATCGCCCTGGACGAAGCGCACTCAATCGACAACGGCGTGGTCATCGAAGAACGGCGTTATTCCTACCGAAACAGCTTCGAGGCGTTTTATTACCCGGGCGACCGCGCCGGCGAAGGAGAGGGCTTCTATATGTGGGAGTTCCTGGCGGACGATGGGCGGGATATGCTCGCCATCACCAAGTTCGAAGGCCTGCCTTTTGAAGCCCACTTCAGCGAAATCATCGACCCGGATAACGTGCTGCTATACCCGGGAGAGCGATCAGAGGCCCGATAACGATACGACTGAGTGCGGAGCGTGACAGGTGGACATACTGATTGACATATTGACCTACCTTCCCCGCGGGCTGGTCTACGTGGCCCTGGGGTTGGTGGTACTGACCCTGGCGAAACTGGCCCGGGACGCCGTTACCCGCCACCGCATCGAGGAGGAGATCGTAACCAAAGGCAACCTTGCGGTGGCGCTGCGCCTGTCCGGTTACCTGTTGGGCATCATCCTCGTATTCCTTGGCGCCTTGTACGAGCCGCTGGGCGGAGACGGCTATGTCGGCCTGGGGTTCGACCGCGCTTTCGGACTGGAAGTACTGTGGGTTTTCCTGTACTCACTGGCCGGAATCGTCGCATTGAACCTGATGCGTCTGGTGACCGACCGGTTGGTGCTGTACCGCTTCGAGCTGGAGCGCGAAATCATCCAGGATCAGAATGTAGGAGCGGCAGCAGCGGAATTTGGCGTGAACGTCGCTTCCGGCCTGGTCATTGCCGGAGCAATCGCTGGCGAGGGTGGCCCGCTCAACGCCCTGGCGTTCTTCGGCCTGGGCTTGGGCGTCCTGATCCTGTTCGCCCTGTTCTACGAATGGACTACGCCCTTCAACATCCACGACGAAATTGAGCGCGACAACCCAGCGGTGGGCATCGCCCTGGGAGGCAACCTGATCGCAATCGGCCTTGTCACCTTCAAGGCCACCTTCGGCGACTTCGTCGGTTGGCAGGCCGGAATTTTGGAGTTTGTCGTCTACTCGGTAGTGGGCTTCGTTCTGTTGTACGTCCTGCGGCTGGCGGTGGACCTTGTGTTGTTGCCCCACACCCGCGTTTCCCAGCAGGTAGCCGGTGGGCGCAACGTGGGCGTGGCCTTCGTCGAAACCGCGGTGGTGGTCAGCTCCGCCCTGATATTGCTCCTGGCCATCTGAAGTGCGACGCTGACTGGGTGGCGCAGGCAGCATCCGGATCGTCGCGTTCAATGCCTGGCGCCAAACGCGCCGGCACGTTGCCGGGTCAGCAGACGACGCCGAATTTTGGACTGCGCCAGACTTTCGGCAGCCGCTTCGGAACGAGCTTCAAGCAGCGAGTATCCGTCCTCCATGATGGCCGCGAGAACCGCATCGGGAGGCGGCGGCAGGCCGCGGTTCACCACCGGTTCCAGCAGTCGGTCAAAACACGCGGGGTCGCTAACCAACCGCTTCCATTGGTCGGCATAGGGGTCCAGGGTGCCGTCGTAGAGCCGCAACAGGAACACGGCGCGCACCGGGTCCAGGCCCTCAGCGATGATGGCTTCAACCCGCAAGTCGGCGCCGCGCCCGCTGTCGAACTCTGCCTCCTGGGTGTCCTCATTCCAGCGAGCGTCCTTGAACAGGTCGAAACTGTCGATCAGCGCCTCCGTCTCCGCCAGCAGAGCGCTAATCATCTCACGGCCGGCCGGCGCCACTTCCGGGCCTGCGCCATCTCCACCAGGTCGCAGGCAACGGCGGCGGTACAAACCGGAGATCACGGGTCGGCAGGGGTCTGATTCGGAGAGGTTGGCCGGCAGCGGCGCCAAGCAGCCATGCTTGTCCACGAAGTAGAGCAACGCGCAGGACTGCATCCAGTCCAATAGGTGGTCTCGGCTCGCCGCATACCCCTGCGCCACCGCCCAGTCTATCGGCCGATAATCGGGAAGAACCGTCAGCGTCAGTTCGGCGTCGTCCCAGACACCGATACGGCGACACAGGCGCGGCGGTTGCAAGTGTGCGGACACCGGATCGTCGAGGTGGGCCGGCCGGCCCCAACCGCGTCCCGAGGCCAGGAGCAGCCGGCAGAGTCCGGCCCGCCATTGTTCTGTCAGCGTCAGCAGCTCCGCGTAGCAGGCCGGCAGGTCGGGATTGGCCCGCCGGTCCAACCGGGCTATGGTGTCAGCGCGGTCGTCGACATCAGGCGGGAAGAGCCGGTCCAGCAACCGACGCAGTGTGAGGCGTCGGGCTTCGCCAGGCAGGTCAACCTGCAGGGCCGTATCCTCCGGCAACCGGTTCGTCCACACCGATACCGCCAGGCCGGCGCCGTCACCTCCATCCATAGGCTCAGGCCAGCCAGGCGGGACGCGTCGCGAGGTCGCCCGGCGGTCGGTCCTGGAAGCGAACCCGGCCGCCGCCGCCGCTGAAACCACCGAGGCCGCTGCTCCGTGATATGGTCGATCCGGAGCTGCCTCCGATGGTGGAGCTGCGGGAAATGGACGAACTGCCGCGCGTCAGAGAACTGCTGCTGCGGAAGGCGCCCGACGACCGCTGCGTCTGCTGGTAGGTCTGACGCCCTGAGCTCACGTTGCGTCCCGCATCCTGGTAGCTGGAACCGGCGTACGTCTGCTGGCGTGAGGTGTACTGCCGGTTGCGTTGCAGCTGCGAATCGTAACGGCTGGAACCGCGATACGAGGAGCGGTCCCTGCGGATGTCCGTCGCCCGGTCAGGGACCGTCTGGTAATAGTAGGGACCGCGGCTCAGGCTGCTGATTATCAGGTAGGTGAATAGGAAATCACCGGCGCCAAAGTGGCTGTGGTAGTACGAATTGGCGTGGTAGCCCCGCAGTTGGTGCTGTTCGTCCTCTTTGACGATGGCAAAGAGTTGGTCGTCCACGGCATTGTCGATCCGGTTATTGGCGTCCAGGTCTTCCCAGCCCTCCAGGGTGAGGCGGTCGCCATCCTGGCGGGCGCGGATGAGGATGAGGCCGTCGCCTTCGTAAATTTCATTGACCCGGTCTTCGAATTCGGTGGCGCTGCTTGACTCTATAAACGCCTGCTGCACGTCGTCCAGGTTGATGCGTCCGGCGGCGCCGTCGGTAGCCGCCCACTGGCTGTAGCTGGGACCGCTGTCGGAAGGTCCGCAGGCGGCCAATACGGGCGCACCCGCCAATAAACTGCCGGCGGACACTGCCAGAGCGACTCGGCTGATTCGTGGCGCCATATCGGTCTACTCCTTTGTGCCGGACGAGGTATCGAGAGGAACAACTCAAGATACGAGCTCGGCAAGCCGCGGGTCCACGGCCAACCGCGAAGGCTGCTCGGAGCCATCCTCCGGTGAGCCGGTCAATCCGACGATGGGGAAATGCAACATTTGGGAAAGGAAGCGATCGGACACTTCATGCCGGAATCCTTGCCAGGCATCAGCGGCGGCGATTATGTATTCGGCTATCGCGGTCTTCGGCCCATGCGCATCTAATCGAGATGCGATTGCCATGCTCCTCAGGTCGGCCCGGTGATTTTCCCATAGCTCATCGCCGGACTGCAAAAGCAGCAATCGCGCCAACTCGCCGAACTGTGCCGCTCCCAATCGTTCCCGCCGCTCGGCCAGATGCCGCTCCATCAGCTCGGCCAATGCGCCTCCCAACCCGGTCAGGGGGCAGCCCCGTGCCGGCTCGGCATCCACGCCATACCGGGCGAGGAGCTCCATTGCCAGGGACGCGAACCGCCGAGCATAATCGTCAGCGACGAGACTGGGGAAATGCCGGTCGACGAGACCGGATGCGGCGGATCGCGCCGCGTCATGCGCCCACCGGCCGAGGCGGTCCGGCCCGGCAACCAGCGTCTCCTGCCGGGACCGATAGTAGGCGTCGGCGTGGGTGTCCAACACCGCAGCGTATTCCAGCAACAGCGCGCGCGCACTGGATGCATCCCGCTGGGCGGCCTCGCGCCGGCGCCGCAACTGTCGCTCCAGCTCCGGCCCTTCCCAGCAAATCCGGCCCACCGAGTCCGGCGCCGGACGTCCGTACTCCAGGCCGGCCAGCCACCGATCGGATCTGACCAACAAGCTGCGGGTGGAGCCGAACGCGCCCCGCCGGCCGCTGCGTCCCTGAAGTTGCAATGCAACCCGATGCGAGTCATTGAACTCTGTACTGACCAGGTGAAGGCCCAGTCCGAACTCCAGAGTTCCGGTCGCCGGGAGGGCCGGCGTCATCCCGCGTGGATGCACGACCAACCGGTCGCCACCGTTACAGCGGACCGACAGTTGGGGGTTAGCCTCAATTGCCTGGGTGAGCAGGTCGGCTTCTCCGGAGGTGTTGGCCCGCACGTCCACCGTCCGGCCGCCGGGGTCGGCCATTATCGTTTCTTCCAGCAGGGAGACGAAACAACCCAGGACGTGCCGGTCAAGGCCGGACGGCAATATCACGTCCGTGCCGCGACCGGCCATGTTGGTCGCTACGGTGACGGCGCTGGGCTGTCCGGCCTCACGAACAGTATCCGCTTCATCCTGGTTGGCGGACGCGTTGAGCAGACGATGGACGATTCCGGCTTCCGTCAATCGTTGGCTGATGATCTCTGACTGGGAGACCGTCCGCGTGGCCACCAGCATTGGCCGGCCCCACTCCTGACAGTAGCGGGCTTCGTCGACGACGGCGCTCAGCTGGTCATCGGGATGAGCATACACCCGACTGGGCAGGTCCCGACGGCCGAAATGCCCGGCCGATGCGCGCCGCGCATCGGGAACCGTCACCACATCCAAACCGTACAGGCGGCGGAACTCGTCGGCCGCCTCCTGAGCGGTTCCGGTGAGGCCAGATAGGCGGCGATAACGTCGGACGAAGCCCGGTACGCTGATCTCCCCAAGGTTGCGGTGGTCAGGGTAGATTGGCACTCCTTCTTTGGCTTCCACCGCCGGATGCAATCCGTCCTGATAGTGAGTGTCGGGCCGGGGTCGTCCGGTGTCCCGGTCCACCAGCACCACCTGATCATCGTCCACCACGTATTCGATCCCACGGCGCAGCAGGAGGTGAGCCCGCAGCAGCTGATGCACCTGGTTGACCAGGTTGGTCCGTCGAACGGCCCGGCGAGAGTCCCCGCCGGTGTCCGGGTCGACAGCGTTAGCGGAATAGAAGTCACCCAGGCGAGCCTCGAGGAAGGCTACACCCTCGGGCAACAGGGTCAAGCTGCCCCGCTCTGCATCCACCGCGCAGAGCAAGCCTTCCTCGACCTCCGGGTGGGGCCGGCCGGAGCCGTCGGCATCCACCAGGGACAATGCACGCCGACGCAGGCGGGGATGGGCAGAGGCCAGCCGGCGCGTCGCTTCGTCGTCGGGCTGGGCCAACATCACCCGGGCCAACAGCATTGCCGACCGGTCATCGGCCTGGCCGCCTGCGACACGTTGGTCCAGCTCGTGCCGGCATTCTTCCGCCAACCTGGTCTGCTCCGCCACAAGTTCCCGCACCGCGCGGTTGGCCCTCATGATCGTCCGCCGGCTGAGGACAGGCGCGCCGGCGATGACCAGGGGGGTGACAGCCTCATCCAGCAGCGTTTGGTCGGCTTCGTCGATGATGGCGACGTCCAGCGGCCCCTGGACTTGCTCGTTCGGGGACATGACCAGCCGATCCCGCAGGTAATCGAAAGCGAACTCGCGCAGCGTGCCGTAAACTATCCGGTTGCCGTAGGACACGCAGCGCTCAGGTCCGGCCATGTGGTCCAGCACTGCGCCCACGGTGAGGCCCAGCGCCCGGTACACCGGCGCCAGCAGCTCGCAGTCCCGGGCGGCCAGGTAGTCGTTGGCGGTGACGACGTGAACGGTGCGACCCATCAGACCGTACAGAACCGCCAGGAAGGCGGCGGCCACGGTCTTCCCCTCGCCAGCAGCCATCTCCACGATTCGACCACGGTACAGGTGCAGGCCAGCCAGCAATTGCTGATCGGTGGGCCGAAAGTGCAGTCCGTGGGCGTCGCCATCCGTCCGGCGGCGGGCCGCACGGTAAAACTCTGCCGGAAGGAGCATATCGCTCCCCGGGTAACGACCCCGGCCGGTGGCGGCCAGCTTGCTGCGGGCGTCTGCGATGCTCGGCTCGTCGTCCGAATCCGGCAGATCGAACACTTTCCATAACCCCAAGCGGCGCCGGATGGTCTCGTCAACCGCTGCGAACACGCGGACCAGCGTTTCATCGGGCACGGAATCCGAGGGTTCAGACCCATCACTCAGTCCACATACGGCCGCTCGTAGTTCTCGGTCTGACCAGTCAGCAACCCGCTGCTCGCTCCGGAGGGCCCGGATGCGATGCAGGATCCGGTCTTCCCACGAGCGCACGCGCCGCATCCCCTGCATCCGCAGTTTCGATTTCTTGCGGCCTCTGCTCATGGCGTTTGCCCGTCTGCTGAGGCCACGGAGGGCGGTTTCAGAGCGATTACGGCCAGGCCGGACCGATGGCCCGGACCGTCCCACCAGTCGTAGCGGGCGATCAGTCTGTCTCGCGCTGCCAGCACGCCGGCCGCGGCCGTGGGGTTGCAGGCGGCCAGTTCCTGGCCCACCGGCCCGTCCAGGGTCCAATCCGCACTCGCGTCAACCCGAAAGCCGGCGTTCCGGCAGAGTTCGCCGTACCGGTGTTTCAAACGCCGGCATTCCCCCTCGCTGCGATAGGGTAGCGGTATCACGTAGTGCCGGTCGGACAGGTAGAGACCAAGTTCGTTCTCGAAGACCTGCACCAGGTCGGTGTCGTCCAACCAACCTTCAAGGGCGAAAAACAGGTTTTGAGGAATGTCCTGATCGACCCGGTGATAGTGGTAGTCCTCCGCCTCCGCCACCATCTGCACCGACACGCTGGGGCGGTTTCCGTCCTCGTCGTCGGCCAACAGTCGTCTGGCGGCCTCACCGCGGAGGAAAAGGAACGGGATGTTGCCGTTGGTGGCGTCCACCAACAGAGGCTCGCCATCGAGCCAGTACAGCAGGGCAGCGTGTTGCCAGTAGCGCATATGGCGCTTTGCGAAGCGGAAATCGAAGGTGTTCAGCATTTCCCGCAACCGGCCGGCCGGCACGGGCCCCGGCGCATTGGGGCCGCCCAGCAGGTATTCCGACTCCAGCTCGAAGTGGTCGGTAAGGAACTTCAACGCCTGTACCTTTTCGGTGCAGATTCCACCGGCGCCCGCCGCAATGTTGCGCACGGTCTCGTCGCCGGTCTTGAACCGCAAGCCGTCGTTCGAGAAACGTGAGTAGTTCTCGAAGTCGCTGTTCCAGATGTGCGACGCCAACGCGCGGATCAACTTTCGTTGCCGGCAGGGCGTATCCGCCCGCAGCGCGTGGTCTACTTCCCTCGGCCCATAGGCCGCAGCCACGGCGCTCCGCACGAACAGTTCATAGCAATGGGGGTCGTGGTTCCAACGGCGGCGGTGAAAGCCGGTCCAGTTGCGGTCGTAACCAGCGTCGGTGCGGTCCACCGCCACGTCAATCAATTGCAGCAAAGCGTCGCCGGCTGACGCTGACTGAATCGATACCGGCTGGTCCAGGCCGGCCGGTCGGCCCTCCTGGAGAAACTTCACGCCCGCGAAAACATCGGTCAGCCGGCCGGAGTCGTCGGAACGGTACACCAGATCCTGGAGGTTGCGCATGGCCAGCAGGCCGTCGGTCGTAATGGCGCCGGTGCGAATCAGTCGGTCGTCGTTTGGCGCGTCCTTCAGGTAGCGTTCCAGTAAACTACCCAACGCCGCCTCCTGGTCGGCGGGGTCGTCCAACCGCAGGGCGGCGGTTCGGCCGGAGACGGTATCTGTAATCCGCAGGATCAGGGATGGCGGCATGGCAACGGGGAGGGTATTCCCACCATCTTCAAGATGTGTCGTCTGACGATTGTGAAACGCACCATACCACACCGCACCGATGGCGGACCGGCGGGTTGTCAGCCGCTGCCACACCGTATTATTGGTGAAAACGGTTCGCGTAGGGTTCGGTGATATGGTCAACCCCTTGAACATTCCCCTGAGCCAACGAGGTAGTTCGTAATGATGCTCCGGATCTCGTGGGTGGTCGCGCTTTTTCTCCTATTGACGGCGCTTTCCGGTTGTGCCGAAGAACGACCGGAGACCTTTTCTTCGGCGACGCGGGCGCCGTCATTGGCAAACGTGGCCACCCCCGTCCTTTCCACTCCAGTGCCGGTGGAGGAACTGCGTTCAGACCGGGAACGGTCTGTCACGTCCGTGGGATCAGCAGACCTGGACGAACTGGTGCGGGGAAACAACGCCTTCGCATTCGACCTGTACCACGCCCTGAGCGACGGTGAAGGCAACCTGTTCTATTCGCCCTTCAGCATCTCCCAGGCCCTCACCGTGACCTCCGCTGGAGCCAGAGGCGAGACGCAACACCAGATGGCGGACACGCTGCACCACCGGCTTCCGCAAAACGATCTTCATCCCGCGTTCAATGCCCTGGACCGGATCCTCGCTTCCAGGGGGAAGGGTCCACCGGGAGCGCCCGACAAGGACGGTGAGGCCGACGAGTATTTCCACCTGAACATCGCCAACGCGGTCTGGGGTCAGGAGGGCTATCACTTCCTGCCCGACTTTCTCGATGTGCTGGCCGAACACTACGGGGCCGGGATGATGGCCGCGGACTTCGCCGGCGCGCCGGACGAGTCTCGCGTCAGGATCAATGACTGGGTGGCTGAGGAAACCTTGGGGAAGGTCAAGGACCTCCTGCCGCCGGGAATCGTAGACCCTTCCACCCGGTTGGTGCTCACCAACGCCATTTATTTCAACGCCTCGTGGCTCTGGCCTTTCAGTCCGAGGAATACCGAGATGCGTCCCTTTCATCTGGGCGGGGGCGACACGGTGAGTGTCCCGATGATGACGGAAACTGCCAAGGATTTCTACGGCTATGCCAGGGGCGACGGTTATCAGGCGGTTGACCTGCCGTACTCCTGGGGAGAGTTGTCCATGACCATCTTGCTGCCCGACGAGGGTAGACTGGAAGAATTCGAAGGCTCCCTGAACTCGGAAATGCTTGACCGGATCATCGATGATATCGAGATTGACTACATCACCCTCACGATGCCGTTGTTCGAGTTCGAATCGGAGTTTGACTTGAGCGACACCCTGGCTGAAATGGGGATGCCCGACGCCTTCGGCGCCGAAGCCGATTTTTCAGGCATGATCGGCTCTCGCGACCTTTGGATTCGCGCAGTAGTACACAAGGCGTTCGTTTCGGTGGATGAAAAGGGAACCGAGGCGGCGGCGGCCACCGCCGTGGTCATGCTTGAGTCCGGCGTCAGCAGAGAGCCCATCGCGGTAACGATTGACCGGCCCTTCGTGTTCCTCATCAGGGACACCGGCACCGGCACGGTGCTGTTCCTGGGCCGCGTGTCTAATCCTGACCCGGAATGAAGCAACTCAGGCGGCGGACACCACGAGGTATCCGACTTTAAGCGTCACCCACCCTGAGGAAATCTACGGGGCAGGGACGCCGGCGAACTTCTCCCCAATCGCCCAATAGGGTCCCGAGCAAGCCGGTGTTATCTCCACAAGCCCGCCATGCTCCCTGGCCTCATCGCAGGTGAGGTTGAAGGCATAGAGATCGAGGCGGAGTGGGCGCTGGTGTCGGCCATCGCACAACCGGCTCAGGTCAGCAGATCGTCAACGGTCAACCCAAGAGCGTGAGCGATTGCGGAGAGAGTATTGAGCTGACCGGGTTGGGATTGATCTTGCTCTCGTCGGCGTATTGCCCGTGCAGCAGCGGGCGCTGGCCCACGAAGAAGGCTCCGAATTGCATCCGGTTAGTCCTCCCGTTCGATCTCGGCGTACACCGCCCGCATGGAGGCGCCGGAGTCGTCCTCCACCTCGGTGAACCACTTGATCAGAGAACGCGTCAGCTGGTCGACGGACTCATCAACCGAGGCCGCCTCATAGCGCTGGCGCACATTGGGCAGGGTTACACGAGATTGGGCTTCGCGCATCCAGACGATCTTTTCCTTGTCGGTCATTTCCGAACCGGCCACGCGCAGCCGCTCGGCATACAAGGCGTCATCCTTGTCCTCGGGGGTGCCGCCCAACTCACGAATGCGCCGGTCGAAGATGTCCCCGTGGCTGGTCTCGCGCTCGGCTACCATGGAAAGGCAGGCCTTCAGCCCCGGATGCTCGGTCTTGTCGGCCCACGCCTTGAGGCAGACTCCAGCGCGGTGCTCCTGCAGGCGAATGTCGTTGAGCAGGTCTAGGTATTCTGGCTTGTCCGGCATAGCGATACCTCACTATATTGAGCGGTTGGGAGGCGAAAGCGGACGCGGCTGCCATCGTTTCGCAACGAAACACCCGCCGATGGTTGTCAGGCAGCGCGGTTACAGGCGAGTTTAGTTAGCCACCCATGGGGTGTCAAACTTGGCTGCGCCCGGGTGACTACTCAGAGTTGCTGGGAAAGGGTCATTGCGAGCGAAGCGTGGCAATCCCGTTGGGGCAATGAAGTTCTTCGGTGCAGATGTTGCTGCTACGACATCGAGATTGCCACCGCGCAGGCGCCTCGCAATGACAACCTCCTAAAGTATGAACAGTTACGCGCCCGGCGCGTGCTAAAATGCCGCCACGAAATCAGGCCGGTTTCAGGAGCGATTTTGCCTCAATTGACCGAAGCGCAGCGCGGCATGGTCTCCACAATCAGAGAGTTTGTGCGCCGGGAAGTGCAACCTGTCGCGCAGGAAATGGAACACGCCGACGAGTACCCCTTCGAGCTGGTGGAGCGGATGAAGGAGCTGGGCCTGTTCGGCGCAGTGATCCCCGAAGAGTACGGCGGGCTTGAGCTGGACGTCACGTCCTATGCGTTGGTCATCGAGGAAATCTGCCGGGGATGGATGAGCCTGAGCGGGATACTGAACTCCCATCTCATCATGGCCTACATGGTCGCGACCCACGGAACACCGGAGCAGAAGGAGCGCTTCCTGCCCCTGATGGCCACCGGCGAGAAGCGCGGCGGCATCTGCATCACCGAGCCCAACGCGGGCAGCGACGTTCAGGCCATCGAGACTCGCGCCGTCCGGGAAGGGGACGAATACGTGGTGAACGGGGCCAAGAGCCTGATTACCAACGGGCGCCACGGCAACACCTTCGCCCTGGTCACCAAGACCGACCCGAATACCGACCCGCCCCGGCGCGGCATCAGCATCTTCATCGCCGAGAAGGGGCCGGGGTTCAACGTCGTGCGGGACATACCGAAGCTGGGCTACAAGGGCGTGGATACCTGCGAGCTGTCCTTTGACGACTACCGCGTATCCGGCGGGAATCTGGTCGGCGGCGAAGAGGGCAAGGGGTTCTACCAGATAATGAGCGGGCTGGAGCTGGGCCGCATCAATGTTGCCGCCCGCTGCCTCGGTGTGGCGCGGGCCGCCCTGGAAGAATCCACGCGCTACGCCAGGCAGCGCCAAACCTTCGGCAAGCCCATCGGAGAACACCAGAGCGTGCAGATAATGCTGGCCAACATGGTGACCCAGATACAGGCTGCCCACCTGATGGTGCTCCACGCGGCCGAGAAGAAAGACCGGGGCGAGCGTGCCGACATGGAGGCCGGAATGGCCAAGCTGTTCGCCAGCGAGATGTGTATGCAGGTCGCCACCGACGCCATGCGCATCCACGGAGGCTACGGCTACACCCAGGACCTGACGCTGGAGCGCCACTTCCGCGACGCCCCGCTGATGATGATCGGCGAGGGAACCAACGAGATTCAGCGCCTGGTCATCGCCCGCCACCTGCTCAACAACTACCCCACCGGCGACTTCCTATACGAGTCGGGGTTGTAATACTTGCTGGAGGTCCCCGCCATGGTTCAGACCAACAACGAAACCGGCATGACCCGTGCCCTGGGCAGCTTCGCGCAGGCGCTCGAGTACGAGGATCTGTCGCCGGAGGTGATCGACTGGGCCAAGTACCTGTGCCTGGATTTCGCCGCAGTTACGCTCAATGGCTCCACCACCGGCTCGGCGCGCGCCGTCGTTGACGCGCTGCGGCGGCTGGACCGCCCCGGGCCGTCGGTGATCGTGGGTACGCCCCATCGAGTGCTGCCCGAGTACGCTTCGATGGCCAACGGCACCGCCTTTCACAGCATCGAGATGGACGACGTGAACAACGAGGCGTCGCTGCATACGGGCGTGGTGGCCTTTCCCACCGCCCTTTCGATGGCCGACCTGGCCCATGTGTCGGGCAAGGACTTCATCGCCGCAGTAGTTGCGGGGTACGACGTCATCGTGCGGCTGGGCCGCGCATTGCAGCCGGCCGAGCATTACGGCCGAGGCTTCCATCCCACGGGCACCTGCGGGGCGTTCGGCGCGGCGGTGGTGGCCGGGCGGCTGCTGGGGCTGCGGGGCGACGACTTCATCCACGCCCTGGGCATCGCGGGCAGTCAGACCGCCGGCAGCATGGAATTCCTGGCGCAGGGAGCCTGGACCAAGCGATTACATCCCGGCTGGGCTTCGCACAGCGGTTCCTGGGCGGCCCTGCTGGCCCGCTCCGGCTACACCGGCCCCACCACCATCCTCGAGGGGCGCGACGGCTTCCTGCAAGCCTATTCCGGCAACCCCGACCTGTCGCTGGTGCTGCAAGACCTGGGGGACGAATATCTGATTACCCGTACGGCAATCAAGCCCCATGCTTGCTGCCGTTACAAGCAGGGACCCATAGACTGCCTGATAGACATCCGCAACACCCATGGTTTGGAGGCCGATGACGTCGAGGAAGTGACCGTGGGATTACTCAGCGGCGGTTTCAAGGTGATAGCGTCTCCAGAAGAGGACAAGGTCAACCCCAGGACAGTCGTGGATATGCAGTTCTCCATGCCCTTCGGCGCGGCGGTGGCCCTGGCCTATGGCCGCGCGTCGCTGGATGAATACGCCGACGGGGTGCCTGACCGCCCGGAGATAAGCCGCATCATGCCGCGGGTGAAGTGCGTGACCGACCCGGAGGTGGACGCCCACTTCCCCCGCGAGTGGCGCGCCTGGGCTGAGGTCTTCACCGCCGACGGACGTCGCCTGCGCAGCGACATCCTATACCCCAAGGGCGACCCGGAGAATGCCCTGTCGTGGGCCGAAATGAAGGAGAAGTTCGCCGTCCTTACCGCAGCCGTCATCAGCCCGGAACGCCAGCAGCAAATCATCGCCGCCGTAGAATCGCTGGACGAAATGGAGGACGTGCGAGACCTGGCAGCCCTGCTGTCCGCGGAATAGGCCACCAGGCAGTGAAGACGGGTGGCAGAATATGACGCCTCCGATGCAGGGTGTCCGCATCCTCGAAATGTCGCAGGCTATCGCCGGTCCGATGGCGGCGCGGACCCTGGGCGACTTGGGCGCTGAGATAATCAAGATCGAGCAGCCCGGCGTGGGGGATATGTCGCGGCGCATCGGCCCCCACTTCCTCGGCGGCGAGAGCGCCTATTACCTGAACTTCAACCGCAACAAGCAGAGCGTAACCATAGACCTGCGAACGCCGGAGGGTCGGGAGGTCTGCCGACGCCTCGTAGCCGTGTCCGACGTGGTCTTGGAGGCGTTCCTACCCTCGGTGCTGGAGCGCCTGGGACTGGGCTACGAATCGTTGCAGGCAGTCAACCCGTCCATCATCGCCTGCTCGCTGTCGGCCTTCGGGCAGGAGGGGCCGTACCGTGAGCGGCCCGGCTTCGACGGGATCGTGCAGGCCATGGGCGGTGGGATGAGCGTCACCGGCAACCCCGGCCAGCCGCCGGTGTTCATGGGCTTTCCGGTGGGCGACATGGTCGGCGGCTACGTGGCGGCCCTGAGCATCGCCTCTGCGTTGTACGGGCGGCGGTGCACCGGCGAGGGGCGCCGCCTGGACATCTCCCTGCTAGACGTTCAGATTGCCCTGCAAGCCCACCTGGGGCAGTTCTACCTCGTGTCCGGCGAGGTGCCGGAGCCCATCGGCTCCAGCCATCCGTCCAACCTGCCCGTGGGGGCATTCCAATGCTCCGACGGCAAATACTTGCAGGTTCACTGCGCCAGCCAGGAATTCGCCATGAAGACCCTGCGCATGATGGCCGGCGAAATCGAAGCGCTGCGGGGCATGGATGAAGACCTGCGTTTCACCACCGCCCCCTCCCGCATCGAGAACCGCGATGCGCTCGAAGAAGCCCTGACCGCAGGCTTTATGACCAAGCCGCGCCCCGAGTGGGAGCAACTGCTGCTGAAGTACGATGTGCCCGGCGGCCCGGTCAACGACATTGGCGAGGCTCTGGCCGACCCGCAGGTGCAGTTGCGCGACATGGTGGTGGAAATCGACCATCCGGTCGCCGGCGCCTACCGGACCGCCGGCAACCCCATCAAGACCGGCAGCCCCGACAACTTCGCGCCGCCGCCAACCCTGGGCCAGGACACCGAAGCCGTCTTGACCGGGCTACTGGGATATAGCGGCGCGGAAGTGGCGGCGCTGCGCGAAGCGGGAGCGGTTTAAGCCCCAATCCACCGGAAGGATGAATGCGTCGGCGTGGAGCGCTCAATAGATGCTGCCACCGGAGCGCCCCGACCGCATCCGCGTCGCCCTCGCCGATCACCGCCTGGTGGCTGATGCCGGATTGATCCTGCCGGTCACCATGGCGCACCACCAAGGTCCATGCGGACCGTCACACTGGATTTTCTTCCATCCACCGGTGCATCGCTTCGTGAGCGTGCCAGAACACCATGTGCCAATCTTCCTTGCAATCCTGCCGCTCCGTGTTTTCGTGAATGTATTGGTGGAAGGCATTGGCGTCAGGTTTCCTAGTGCTGTCGCAGGCACTCCACGATAATGCGATTCATTTCGGGAAACTGCTTCGCTGCGAAGTTGTCGATCCAAGCCTCGATCTTCGCCCGGGCGGCGCCGTCGTCCCAGCCAGGCCCGTAGTCGGCTGCTTCAAGTATGTAGTCTGGTTCTTGGTGCAGGATCATCCAGCCGTCGCGGAGGGAATTGCGGGTGGGTTTGAAGACGGCGGGGTTTTGCCTGGCGGCGTCAAAGAGGTGGTCCCGGATCTCGGCGTTGCCGGGGTCAGCTGGCGAGAGTGCCAGATTCAGGTAGGGTATCTCATCGTCGAAGGTGAACTCAAAGAGGAGCAGAGCATTGGACTGGGGTGCCCAACCGGTGCCGACCCTGCTGCTGGGAAATTCATCCCAGTCGGCGGCGCGAAAGCGGACGTATTGGGGTTCTTCGTAATCCAATTCCCAGGATGGGTGCTTGGCGATGGCCTCCCTGAGCATGGTCTTGGCGTCGCCGATCCAGTCGGGCCTGTTGTCGGCGATGCGCTGGATTGCTTCCCAGTGTTCAAGCCAGATGCGGCGAGCCTGTTGGTCAATGCTGGTATCGGGCATGACGTTTCTCCTGATGGTGGTGGCGTAGATTTGCAGCAGGGCGTTCGCGTCGAGGTCCGCGACGCCTGCTTCCAGGGCTTCCCGGATGGCGTCGTGGATGACGGAGTAGCTGGCCGGTTGCCAGTGCTCTTGGTCCCGTTCCAGGTAAGGTGAGACGCCTGTCGGGGACAGGAAGATATGGTGCTTTGTGAAGTCGGGATACTCCTGCGCCAGAGCGCGGTGGTAGCGGGTGAGCTGGTTGCTGTGCTCCTGGGAAAAGGTCTTGTTCTCGATGGCAATGAGGTTTTGATGGTCCTGATCGAGGATCAGGATGTCCAGGTAGCCCCACTGTCCGTCGACGACGTTCTCCCACTCCTGTTGAACCCGGGCGGCGCTCCAGTCGGCGGCGAGCAACCTTGACGGAGCCGATGTGGCCCTGAGCAGGGCGGCGATGAAGTGGCCGGCTTGCCGGTGGTGCGCCGATGGATCAAGGAGCCAGCTGATGATCCTGGAGTGGAGTTCCTCGGCGGCCCACCCGCGATGCACGATGAGATCAAGGGCGTCCAGTTGGTCGCGCTCCTCGACGATGGCGCGTCTGAGGTTGGTGAGGGACTTCATCAGATCCGGCGAATGGATGGCTAGGCTGGCGGCCTCGCGCTCGTCGGTCAAAGACGCTTCGAGCTGTGCTATGGCGGGCAGTGCCCGATTCAGGAGTTGGTCTTGTGGGTCGAGCGTGGCGTCTGGGATGGTCATGGCAGCCTCGGATCGAGATTTGTGTCGCCGGCCTGCCGGCGGGCGTCGCCAATCGGCTGCCGAGCCTGCAACGTTTGCCCCGTCTCTACAGGCAGCGGACTATTGCGCCTGCGTACTATTGGCGTCTGGCAGCGTCAAGTATAATGGCCGCCGATCAGGCTCCCAGTGAGCGCAGAGCGACCCTCCCTACGGAATGTCCACCATGTTCGTAATCGGCACCGCCGGCCAGGTCGACCACGGTAAATCCACCCTGGTCAAGGCCCTCACCGACATCGATCCCGACCGCCTTCCCGAGGAGAAGGAACGGGAGATGACCGTCGACCTAGGTTTCGCCTGGATGACACTGCCCAGCGGCCGCGAGGTCAGCATCGTTGACGTGCCGGGACACGAGCGGTTCATCAAGAACATGCAGGCCGGCGTCGGCGCCATCGACCTCGCCATACTTATCGTCGCCACCGACGAGAGCGTGATGCCGTAGACCCGCGAACATCTGGCTATCCTGGACATCCTGCGGATCCGGCGTGGCCTGGTGGTCATCACCAAGGTTGATCTGGTCGACGAGGAGTTGGTGGAACTGGTCAAGGCGGAGGTTGAGGACACCCTGGTTGGCACCGCCTTCGAGGGTTATCCCATGGCGCCGGTCTCCGCCTATACGGGCGAAGGCATCGACGATCTGAAGGCGATGATCGACGACATCCTGAACGACACCGAGACCCGCCGGGACCTGGGCCGCCCACGCCGGCCCATCGGGGTGATGCCATCAGAGCGTACCTGGCCACACTGGGCCTGAACCTGCGCCTGGTCAACCTGCCCAGTTACAGTCCGGACTTCAACGCCCCGATTCTTGACCAATCGCGCCATCTGGGGCTGGGTTCGGCAGGAGGCAACCGCCAATGCGTGCCTGGGAACCCGTGCCGCAGTGCGGGAAAAAGTGGGCAGTTTCTTCGCCGATCTGGCCTACCGCCAGCAATCAGTCAGCCGCCGTTGTCGCGCCGTCCTTCAGGCTCGTGCCGCAGAACTGACCGGCAACGTCCGCGCCAATGGTTCCGGCACAGCAAATGTAGATTTCACTTCGGCTTCGGTTTAGGCTTGCATCGATGTCCGTAGGACTGGCGGTGGCGACCCGATGTTGACGCAAGCCGACACTGCCGGATTGCCTGGATTGACCGGCGGCGCATTATTGGCGGACGAGGTTGTCGTGGCGGACCACCTTGTGATGGCGTGATCCCGTGGCGTTGTCGAGTAAACCCAGGCGCCGGAACGGAGATTTATGAGCGAGTTTTTCCGTGATTGGTGGCAGGCGCTGTCCCACTGGGCCGCCGGATCCGACACCACCTGGGTTGACCTGCTGATCAGCGGCGTCATCGTGGCGGTGGCCATCGTCATCGCCGTACTGTTCAGCACCCTGGTCTTCCGATGGTTGCTGCGTCGTTCGATCATGTCCAGCGTCGATTTCGACGTGAAGACGGCGGCCGCCATCCGGCTGCCCTTTGCGGCCTTCATCGTGCTGTCGGGCATCTACGTGGCCCTCACCGTGCTGTCGCCGCCGCCGGCGGTGCAGGTTGTGGTGAACAAGACCAGCGGGGTGATCGCGGTGCTGATCGGGGCCTCCCTGGTCAACAGCATCGCCTCTGCTACCCTGCTGTGGCTGCAGATCTATCTGCACCGTTCCCATCCGGACCGCGGCGACGGCTGGATGTTCCCGCTGGTCCGCCGCGGTGTGCTGGGGTTCGTGATCGCGGTGGCGGCCATGGTGTGCCTGGACATTCTGGGGATCAACATCAGCCCCCTGGTGGCGGGCCTGGGTATCGCGGGACTGGCGGTTGCATTGGCGCTGCAGCCCACGCTGGCGAACCTCTTCGCCGGCACCTACGTAGTCACCGAGGGTTTGATCAGCGTGGGCGACTACGTCGAGATGTCCAACGGGATCGACGGCTACGTGGTGGACGTGAGCTGGCGCAGCACGCGGCTGCACACCTGGACCAACAACCTGGTGGTGGTGCCCAATTCGCTCTTTGCGGAAACCATCATCACGAACTTCAGCAAACCGGAGGATCCGCTGGATGTAGTGGTGTCCTGCGGGGTGGCCTACGAAAGCGATCTCAAACGGGTGCGGGCGGTGGGCCTGGAGGTGATGGAGACGGTGCGCCGGGAGTGCCCGGGCGCGGATCCGGAAACCGAGCCCATCTTCCGATACGAAGCTTTCGGGAAAAGCAACATCAATTTCTACATGATCATCCGGGCGTGCAATCGGGTTGCGGGTTTCGAGGTGCGCAGCGAGCTGATCGAAGAACTGCACTCGCGCCTCGCCACCGAGGGGATCACCATCAACTACCCGGTCCGCAAG
>JAJDTP010000022.1 GCA_022827095.1 Dehalococcoidia bacterium | reverse complement strand
GACACATCCGTGTCCACGCCCACTGGATCACGATGCGGCTCCGCGACAGGGGTGGCGGTGCCACCACTGTCGCACGACATCAGCACGGCGGAGATTGCTACCGCAAAGACCCAAGCAGCGATCCGGAACCACCACGAAGCAGTAGACCCCAAATCGAATGCAGGCCGCCAGCGAGACAACATGCTAGGCAGTGTTGACATTTCATCGTCATTCCCGCGAAAGCGGGAATCCAGCGGTCGAAATCGCAGTAATCCTTCCCGTCTCTTCATATCACAACCTATGGATTCCGGCTCAAGGCCGGAATGACGAGAGGGGATTTCAAAATGTCAACACTGCCTAGTCCGCGTCCACGGACAATTCCCTGGTATTCGCCTCCGGTTCCTGTTGGCGACGGTCGTAAACCGTCATATAGGTGCCGAGACCGGTGGCAATCAGCTGACCATCCTCGCCGTGGATTTCCATGTCGCCAACGATGATACGCCCGCCCCGGCTCTTGATGGAGCTGCGGGCGGTAAGTTCACCGTGGCGGGCCGGGGCGATGAAGTTCAGCTTCAGTTCGATGGTAACGGCGTGCTCTCCCTCGCGGAGAACCGACCGGCAGGCGCGGAAGAACGCGTAGTCGGCCAGCGTCACCAGGAGGCCGCCCTGGACGACCCCGGCGCGCTGGCGGTGCTTGTCCGCAACGGTCATGAACGCGGTGCCCACACCGTCGTCGGATATGCCGGGACGGATGCCCAGGAGTTCCGCGAAAGGCCCGTCTTGGCCGGTTGGTGATTCGGCATTGCTCATGGCAATCGCCTCCAATTTGTGAATGTGATCTGTCGATAGCGGCGACAATTATAGCGAGACCCAACGATGCAACCGCAGGGGTCACCGGATATACTGGGCGTCCAATGTTTTCAGGCCGAGAATATCGAACCGGGTCGCGTGGCAGCGATGGTTAAGGGGCTGCTGACCGCGCTGGGCGTGATGCTGGTGTGCACCATAATCCCCGTGGCGCAGTTTCTGCTGGCTCCCTTCGGGCCGTTCCTGGGGGCCTATTTCGGGATCAGGTCGGTAGATACTGACGGGGCGACGCCGCTGGTGGCTGCAGCCAAGTTCGGCGTGGTGGTGGGCGCGGCATCGGCAATCATCCTGGTGGCGATTGCGTTGATATTGACGCTGGCCCTGCCGATGCCGGGGAGGTTCGTGGCGCTGACGTGGATCGCAGTGGGCGTTTTTGCAACTTACGTGGCCGGGATGAGCACACTGGGCGGGATGTATCGACTGATGAAAATGAGAGCGGCGGTTCCGGCGGAGGCGAGCTAGCGGTGGACGCGGAGACGCTGCGAAACCTCCTGGAGAACGTCCGCGACGGGAGCGTGACGGTATCCGGAGCCCTGGAGTCGCTGCGGGATCTGCCGTACCAGGACCTGGGATACGCCCGGCTGGACCACCATCGTACCCTGCGGACGGGTTGGCCGGAGGTCGTGCTGGCGGAGGGCAAGACCAGGGAGCAGGTTGCTGGCATCGTGTCCGCGATGTGCGGACGGGGCCAACCGGTGCTGGTCACCCGCGCTGAACCCGAGGTGTATGCGGTCGTGGAGTCGAAAGTGCCGGCGGCGCGGTATCACCAGTTGGCCCGCTGCATAACGGTCCGCGATGGTGAGCCGAGAGCGCCATCCGAATTGGGGCTGCTGATCGTCACCGGGGGTACCGCCGACCTGCCGGTGGCGGAAGAGGCGGCGCTGACGGCGGAGCTGATGGGGTGCAAGGCCGGCCGGGTCAACGACGTGGGTGTGGCGGGCCTGCACCGGCTGCTGGCGCAGCGGGAACGCCTGCAGGAAGCGCGGGTGATCATCGTGGTGGCGGGCATGGAAGCGGCGCTGGCCAGCGTGGTGTCGGGGCTGGTTTCGGCGCCGGTTATCGCGGTGCCAACCAGCGTCGGTTATGGCGCCAGCTTCGGCGGTCTGGCGGCGCTGCTGGGAATGCTGAATGCCTGCGCTCCCGGAGTCGGGGTGGTGAACATCGACAACGGGTTCGGCGCGGGCTACCTGGCGGCGCAGATCTGCCTGATGCCGGAGGCAAGGGTGTACCCGGAAGCAGTAGTCGCACGTGGGGAAGCGGATTGAGCGCACGCAGGTGGCTGCTGGTGGGCCTGCTGACGGTTGGGGTCTTCGCCGGGCTGCTGGCGTACGGAGATTTTCGCCAAGTGGGCCGGACGCTGTTTGAATCACCGGCCGCGTACGCAGGGTTCGCGGCCGCAGCAGGCCTGGCGGTGGTCAACTACGGGCTGCGGTTTCTACGCTGGTGGATGTACCTGCGGGCGCTGGGGCTCATCGTACCGGCATCGGTGAGCGTGCCGGTGTTTGTGGCGGGGCTGGCCCTGTCGATTACCCCGGGCAAGGTCGGCGAGTTGCTGAAAAGCGTATGGCTCCACCAGCGCACCGGGGTTCCGGTTGCGACATCGGCGCCGGCGGTGGTGATGGAGCGGCTGACCGACGTGATATCCGTTGCTCTGCTGGGGATGACCGGGGCGCTGCTGCTCCCACCCGCGGTGGCGCTGGCAATCGGCGCATTGCTGGTGATCGGGTTGTCCGTTGGGCTGCTGGCCGCATCGCGGTACGGAGCCAAGGCGTTGGATCTGCCGGTGCTGAGGCGGTGGCGCGAGCCATTGGGCCAGTCGCAGGATGGGTTGCGTCGCCTGATGTTGCCCCGGCTGCTGCTGGCGGCGGTGGCGCTGGGTTTCCTCGCGTGGGCGGCGGAGGGTCTGGCCCTGTGGGTCATAGTGCTGAGCCTGGGCGATGAGGTGGCGGTTGGCATCGCGTTGCCGATTTCGGCCGCGGCCGCGTTGCTGGGGGCGGTGACGGCCCTGCCAGGCGGGTTGGTGGGATTTGAGGGCAGCATGGTGGCGCTGTTGGGCCAGGCTGGACTGCCGGCGGCCACGGCCGCGCTGGCAACCCTGCTGACCCGACTGGCCACGCTCTGGCTCGCGGTTATCGTCGGCGGGCTGGCCTGGGTTTGGCTGGCGCGAATCGGGCGGCGCCAGGAAACCGCGTTGGGAAACGAGCCGGGAGGCGCGCGGGGATCATGAGCCCGGTGGCAGGGCTGTTCCGGACGGCCCGTCCGCTGCAGTGGGTGAAGAACCTGCTGGTGTTTCTGCCGCTGCTGTTCGCAGTGGACCTCGTCTGGGAACCCGGTGACCTCTCGACGCTAATTCCGTACGTTCCGAGGCTGGTGGCGCTGTTCGCGGCTTTCTGCGCGTTGTCTTCGGCGATTTACATCCTGAACGACCTGGCGGACCGGGAAGCGGACCGACGGCATCCCACCAAGCGCGCGCGGCCCATCGCGTCGGGATCGCTGTCGGGTTGGCTGGCCGGGGCCGCAATGGTGGCGTTGGCCGTTGCCGGAATGGGGGGGTTGTATTGGATATCCGCGCCGGCGCTGCCCTTGATCGGCGCGATTTACCTGGTTGCCAACGTGGGTTACTCGTTGCGGTTGAAGCGCGTGGCGTTGGTCGACGTCATGATCGTGACGGGCGGATACGTGCTGCGGGCGGTGGCCGGAGCGGTGGCGGTGGGAGCGGCCCCGTCGCCGTGGCTCTACGCAGTCACCGCGGCAGGCGCGCTGTTCATTGTGATCGGCCGGCGGTACGCGGAGGCAAGGTTGGCCGGCGATAAACCCGAGGCGCAGCGGGCGACCCTATCGCACTACGCTCCGCCGCTGGGCGGGCAGTTGCTGGTCCTGTCCGCCACCACGGCCCTGGTGAGTTACACGCTGTACACGGTTGAGGCCGACAACTTGCCGGATAACAACACCATGCTGTTGACGGTGCCGCTGGCGATATTCGGCCTGTTCCGCTACCTGTACCTGCTGAACAACAGCAGGGACGCGGAGTCGCCGGAATTGCTGATGCTGCGAGACGTGCCGTTGCTGCTGGCAATAGTCGCGTGGATGGTCGTGGCCGGCGCGGTGCTGGTGCTGAATTGACGGTCCTGGGGGAGCGTTCATCGGTTGCGTCGGGCCTGTTCCGTCGCTATGCTTACCGTCGGTTGGCTCGGAGAGCCGACACGGCTTATTTTCCGTACCGGAGATTGATCAAATGACACAGGCCGCTCCTCAGATACCGCTGCCCGCGCCGCAGCCGGAATCGGACTTCTACTGGGAAAAGTGCAAGGAAGGCGAGCTCTGGCTGCGCTACTGCGCCATGTGCGACCGGTCCTACTTCTACCCCCGGGATATCTGTCCCTTCCCCGATTGTTTCTCCCGCGATACCGAGTGGATCCAGGCCAGTGGGCGAGGCACCCTGCACACCTTTGCCATCGTGCACCGAGGGCCGACGCCGGCCTTCCGCGACAAGGTGCCGTACATCACGGCGGTGGTGGAGTTGGAAGAGGGACCGATGATACCGACCTGGCTGGTGGGTATCGAGTTTGGCGAGGGGGAGATTCGCCCGGATTCCGTGCAGTGCGGAATGGCAGTGGAAGTGGTGTTCGAGGAGATCGACGAGAATATCAGCCTGCCGATGTTCCGGGCGGCGTAACCCCCGAGACGTTCAAGACACGCGATACGCGTAGCGAAATCCCCGGCCCAACACATAGGAGGCGTCATGACGCAGCCCGCAGCCCGAACCGTAATGCAAGAAGTATCGCCCAAGCTGGCTGAGCTTTCCGCCGACGTCCTGTTCGGGGACGTTTGGGAACGGCCGGAACTGTCCAAGCGGGACCGCAGCCTGATCACGGTTGCCACGTTGACCGCGCTCTACCGCACCGACCAGCTGCGGGGCCACATCGGCCGCGCGCTGGACAATGGCGTGACCCGGGACGAGATCTCCGAGGTCATCACCCACATGGCCTTTTACGCCGGCTGGCCCGTCGCGGCCAACGCGGTGCGCGTCGCCAAGGAAGTATTCGAAGAGCGCGGCGTCTAGCCGAAACATCAACGCAATTGCCAGAGCCGTCATTCCAGCGCAAGCCGGAATGACGGTCATTGTTATACAGGAGGCAAGAAGATGCCCAGCATGACCGGCGCCCGTTTCCTCGCCGAAACCCTGCGCGAATACGGCGTAACCCACGTGTTTTTCGTTCCTGCGATCATCC
Source organism: Dehalococcoidia bacterium (assembly GCA_022827095.1). Lineage (GTDB taxonomy): Bacteria > Chloroflexota > Dehalococcoidia > Lucifugimonadales > UBA3495 > Bin87. The sequence continues at coordinate 24,885 of JAJDTP010000022.1, read as the reverse complement.
GCCGCGCCCTTGTGGAAATGGAGGACGTTGGCATCAAGCGGATCATCAGCCACGGCGAGAAGTCGGCGGCGTACATGGCTGACGCCTACGCCCGGGTCACCGGCAAGCCGGGGTTGTGCTTCGCGCAGTCGGTGGGCGCCGTGAACCTGGCGGCGGGACTCCAGGATGCCTACCTGGGGGTATCGCCGGTGATTGCCATAACGGGCCACCGCCCTCCGATGCACCGGCACCGGAATTCGTACCAGGAGGTCGAACATTCCAAGCCCTTCGCGTCGGTTACCAAGTACAGCGCGGAAGTGGAAACCGTCGAGCAACTTCCCCATCTGCTGCGGCAGGCGTTCCGGGAGGTGACCACGGGCCAGACCCTGCCGGCGCATCTGGACTTCTCCGGAATTTCGGGCGATGTGATCACCGATGGCGTGATGGACACCGACGTGATCGTGGAAGAACCCTTCACCCAGCGGCCGGCGTTCCGGCCGGCCCCGGAGCCGGAGCGAGTCCGCGAAGCGGCACGGATACTGTCGCAGGCGGAGCGGCCGGTAATCGTGGCCGGCGGAGGCGTGACGGCGTCCGGCGCCGAGGCCGAGCTGGTCCGGCTGGCCGAGATGCTGAACATCCCGGTGGCAACGGGGTTGAACGCCAAGGGATCCATACCGGAGAACCACCCGCTGTCGGTGGGCGTGGTCGGCAGCTATTCCCGCTGGTCGGCGAACCGGGTGGTATCGGAGGCGGACCTGGTGCTGTTCGTTGGCAGCCATACGGGCAGCCAGATAACGCTGGATTGGCGGATACCCGCGGAGGGAACTCCGGTGATCCAGATCGACATCGACGCCAGCGAGTTGGGACGTTCGTATCCTTCGGCTTACGGCCTGCAAGGCGACGCCAAGCGGACGCTGGAGGCGATGCTGGATGTGCTGGAGCCCACGGGCGGCAATGCAAGTTGGGTGTCCCGGGCGCAGGAGCACGTGCAGAACTGGCGCGACGAACACGAGCCGGTGCTGACCTCCAACGCGGTGCCAATCCGGCCCGAGCGGCTGTGCCAGGAGCTGACCGATTTCCTGCCGTCGGACGCGGTGCTGGTGGCAGACACCGGCCACGCCGGCATCTGGACAGGCAGCATGGTGGACCTCAACCACGAGGGGCAGTCGTACCTGCGGGCGGCCGGTTCGCTGGGTTGGGGTCTGCCGGCGGCGTTGGGAGCCAAATGCGGAGTGCCCGACCGGCCGGTAGTGTGCTGGACCGGTGACGGCGGCATGTGGTACCACATCGGCGAGCTGGAAACGGCGGTGCGCTACGGCATCAACGCGGTGATTGTGGTGCACAACAACGGCGGCCTGAACCAGGATCGCCGGGGCGACGAGGCAGCCTACGAGGGCCGCGAGGGCGGCAACTCCGGTGAGCTGTGGCGGTTCAACGACACGGACTTCGCGCAGATCGCTGAATCCATGGGCGCTCTTGGGATCCGGGTGACCGATCCCAACCAGATCAACTCGGCGCTGGATCAGGCGGTGAGCGCCAACCGTCCGGCGGTGGTGGACATCGTCAGCGACGGCGACGTGGCGGCGGCGGCGCCGTGGGGGCCGTAGCCGACGGTGGTCGAACCGGTCAGTATGGCTGTCCAAAAGCGTCGGCGGTCGTATTGGCGTTTTGTAGATGGGGCGCTATCGGTCAGCGCCAGTATGTGGATTGCGATTGGGATCAACCAATGTGCAGTCTGTGCCGGGTGGCCGGCGCTGGGTTTCCTGTCCAGCCTGGCCGACCACCATACCGGAGTTATAATAGTAGCAACCGCGCTTCTGTTCCCCACCACCGCGCTGTTGTACGGAGGTATTGCAATGTTGTTCGCCGCCAAAGAAACAGTCGAACGCTGGGCTGCGGCCAAAGACGCGAAGGCAGAAGCCCGGGGCCGGGAGGAAGGCCGTGAGGAGGGCCGCAAGCAAGGTCGTGCAGAAGGCCGGGAGGAAGGCCGTGAAGAGGGCAGGGAGGAAGGCCGGAGGGAGATTGTAGCGCTGCTGGAGGAACTCAACGTGCAACTCCCGCCGGATGTCCTCCGCAGAGTGAATGGCAACGGAGATTCGAGCTAATCAGCCGCAGGCCAGTCCAAAGCCAGATCCGGGAGTTCGCGGGCGGGCGGCGTAATTCTCGCTGCCCACCACTGCGCTGTTGTACCGAGGTATTGCATTGTTCTTCGCCGCCAGAGAAACGGCTGAACGTTGGGCTGCGGCCAAAGACGCGAAGGCAGAAGCCCGAGGTCGCGAGCAAGGTCGTGAGGAAGCCCGGAAGCAAGTTGTCGCGCTGCTGCAGGAGCATAACGTGCAGCTTCCGCCGGAGGTCCTCCGCAAACTGAACGGCGACGCGGAACCGAACTGATCAGTCAGAGGCCGGTCCAACCGTCCCTTCCAGGAACCGGGTGGCGTCAGCATAATTCCGTGCGCCGCTGCGCCGGATGGGCGGGACCAGGTAGCAGTCGGTGGCCCCGGCGCCGCGCAACCCTTCCCACACTTGGAGTGCGATATCCACACCGGAGCGGCCGGCTTCCAAGTCGCCGGTGATCCATTGCGGAACGCTGGCGAATGACACGCCGTCCGGTTCCATGAGCCCGACGCCGTAGAATATGGGCACGGACAGTGTTGCATTGGCGGCTGTGGTGTATGCCTCGGCGAACCGCACCACGTCGTCGGGGTCAAAAACCGGCTGGGTGATGAGAAAGTGCGCCCCGGCTGCCACCTTGCGGACCGCTAAGGCAGCCTCCGGTTCGATCCCCCGACCCAGGTCGACGGTAGCGCCGATGCAGAAATCCGTGGGTGTGCGGAGGTTGCTGCCCCGGTGGTCCGAGCCGGAGTTCAGGTTGGCGATGGCGGCGATGAGTTCGGTGGGACGGTAGTCGTCGACAGGGATGGCGGTATCGCGACGGCCGAAGGAGTCGCCGGCGACGACGATTACGTTCTCCAACCCCAAAGCCTGAGCCCCGAGCAGCGAGGATTCCAAGGCCAGGCGGTTCATGTCCCGAGTGGCCAAGGTAAAGATCGGATCAGCGCCATGCCGGTCGCGGAGAACGGCGGCGGTGGCTACCGAGTTCATGCGAACCGCGCGGCCCGGGTTATACGCTGCCGAGACGAAATCGGCGGACTGGGGTGGGGCGGGAACATCCTCGGGCCGTCCGGAACGAGGCGGCGAATAGTCGCAGATGAACGCCGGGCGTCCGGTCTGCGCGTGGGTGCGGTCTATGACCTTCGCCATCGGTCGGATGGGGAACGGTTTTCCCGACTTTGCGTAGGACCGGGGCTAGCCGGGCAAACCTTCCAACAGCTCGCGGAAGCGGGCGATAGCCTGTTGCTCGGAGCGGCCCACGTAGTAGCGGATGCCCTGGACGTATTCGACGACGTCACGGGGCAGCATGAGCAACTCATCGCGCGGCTCGTTGAGGTGATACAGCCCGTCGACGCCCTCTTCGAGCCCGACGTACAGGGTGTCTTCCAGGGTCGCCTTTTCCCGGTCCTCCAGGTCCTTCCGCATCACCCACTGGCTGAACACGAAGGGCAGGTTGGTCCACTGGGTCCATTCCGATCCCAGGTCGAAGCGGTGGGCGAAACCGCGCACGCCCCGACGGCGGCGGAGGGCACGGTTGCCGATCAGCACGAAGGCGTCGAAAGTCTCGTCCGGGCGGATAACGTCGCCGGGTCTGGCGACAAATTCGCCCGGCTCCAGGTTGTACTTGCGGCGGAGCAGGATTTCGAGGAGTTTGGCGGCGGTGACGTCCTCGTCGGAGACGCCGATGGTGACACCGCCGAGCTCTTCCATTGGATACTGGGAGTAGAGGCATGCGCTGACGGCGCGGCTCAGGGTGGAGAAGCAAAACCCGCCGACCGGCTCGAAGCGGTCTTCCAGGCGAAACACGTCGGAGAGGTGGGCTGGACCCGCGTCGAGCTCGCCGTTGTCGAGGGCGTCGCCCAGTTGGCGCGGGGTGGCATCGCGCAGTTCGAATCCGCGCCGCGCCATGTCGAAGTAAAAGGGTTCGGATTCCAGATACGGCACGCGGCCGACTCTAACGGGCATCTTCCAGTCACCAATTCATCTTGGGATGATCCGCGGCAACCAGGGTCGCAGTTGGGCCAACGCCCGGCCGGCGGCGAGTCTGGATTTTAGGGCGGGCTGCGATACGGGTCAAGGAACGAGCGGGTCGCTCGGTACCGACACGGCGTTGGCGAAGCAAGGGGCTTGAACCACGCACCGAGATGGCTGCCAGTATAATCGGTCGCAGTTTTGGAAGGTTTGGAGGCGGCGCGAACATGCGTATAACCAACGTAGAAGCGGACATCGTTCGGATCCCATTGAGCACACGGTTCAGCGGCAGCGTGTACCAGATCGAATCCCGGTGCACCATCGTGGTTCGGGTCCACACCGACGAAGGTTTGGTGAGCGAGATCTACTCCGGCGACGAGCGAACGGGGTATGAACTGCTCAAGGACCTGGTGGTAGGGCCAATGGCGGAGGCCGTGAAGGGGGAGGACCCCATGGCCATCGAGCGCTGCTGGCAGAAGATGTTCGCGCTGACCCCGCACATTGGCAACAAGGCCATCGCCATGCGGGCCATCGCCGCCATCGACGTGGCGCTGTGGGATATCACCGGCAAGGCGCTGGGGGTGCCCGTGCGTACGCTGCTGGGCGGATACGCCGAGCGGTCTCCCGTGGTGCGGTTCGCCTACTACGTGCAGGGGCGCGACACCGCGTACATGGTGGAAGACCTGCTGCACCAGCGGGAGCGAGGCATCGGCGGCGTGAAGCTGAAGACGGGCGGCGTCGCAGTCGCAGACGACCTGCTTCGGGTCCGCGCGATACGGGACACGCTTGGCGATGACTTCATCATCGTGTGCGATTCGAACCAGGCTTGGACGCTGGCGGAGGCGCTGGAGTTCGCGGGGCCGGCGAAGGAGATGGGGCTGGCGTGGCTGGAAGAGCCGTGTCGCTGGCAGAACGCCGACAACGATATGCGCCAGGTTCGGCTGCGCACTGGAATACCGGTGGCCGCCGGCCAGGGCGAGAGCAGTTCGTGGGGCGGGCAGCGGCTGATGGACGCCGAGGCGGTGGACATTCTGAATATCGACGCAGCCATCTGCGGCGGCATCTCGGAATGGAAGCGGGTGGCCGGCGCGGCCCAGATGCGCGGCGTCCGGATGGCGCACCACGAGGAGCCGCAGCTGGCGGTGCAACTGCTGCCGGCCCATTCCCACGGCCTGTTCGTGGAAGTGTTCGAGGAGGAGCGGGACCCGGTGTACTACCTGCTGAACAGCGTGCTGCCGGAATGGGACAACGGCGAGATCATCGCACCTACCGAGCCGGGGATGGGGCTGCACCTGGATGCGGCGGTGCTGGAGGAGTACAAGGTTTATTGATTGAGCGGATGTAGAGGGGCCCGAAATGGGAACTTTCAGCGTGCCGGTAACTGTGGGCAATCTCAAAACAGCGGCGACGGAAACCGTCACGGCGGAAATCCACAACCGGGATACATTTTCGACGATGCCGGCCAGCCTGCTGCGGCGTTTGGAGATTGAACCCGTCGCAAGGGTCAAATTGAAGCAGCCTGGCGGGCGCATTGCGGAATACGAAACCGGGTACGCCACTTTTGTGGCGGAAGGGCGAAACGGATACGCTCGGGTGATTTTCGGGCCGGAAGGGGAGCGCCGGATTGGGATGACCACGTTGGGAGATTTGGGGCTGGAGGTTGATGAGGCAACGGGGCGGCTGGTTCGCGTACCTTATCTGCTTCCCTCGTTGTGGCCGGTCAATGCGGACGAACCTGACCAGGAGAGACGTAATGGAACTCACGGGTGAACAAGTCGCGGCCGTCGGGCGCAAAATCTACGAAGGCATCCGCGAGGAAATGGAGGCCAACCACTGGGGCGAGTTGGTTGTCATCGACGTGCATAGCGGAGACTACGAGGTTGGTGAGTACACGGGGCCGCGCAGCGACATGGAAATCACCAAGCGCCTGCGTGGACGGCGGCCCGGCGCCTACACTTGGGCCGAACTGGTGGGCAAAGAGCAGTACAGTTTCGTGAAGTTTGGCTATCGGAGTACCATGGCTTACCTCGCTTCTCAAAAAGGGCGTGCCAATGATTAGAGGGCGAGTATCTCCAGGACGAGATGATGACCGGGCTTTGGAAGCACGTATTTCCATTAGCATTGCCGGCGCCAATTGGATGTTTCAGGCGTTGGAAGTCGTCGTCGATACTGGGTTCACGGGCGCCCTTGCGTTGCCGGAGCCAATCATCCGGTCACTGGGATTGCAGAGTTACGTCAGACGCGACGTAACTTTGGCCGATGGACGAACTATCCAGACATCGGCATACACTGCACGACTGCTATGGCACGGTCAGCCTGTGGATGTTTGGGTCCCAATGATGGACAGTGCCCCTATGATTGGCACGGACTTGCTGGCCGGCAGCCGCCTCAGCATCGACTGGTGGGACGGCGGCGACGTTATTATTGAGGAACGAATGCCGCCGGCGAAGTGACGGTTGGTGGTGATGCGACAAGGAGTTTTGCGATGGTGGATTTGGGAGTGATTGAGCGGGTTGACCTGCGGGAAGTTTGGCCGCATGAAGCGCAGGACTTCACGCCGTGGCTGGCGGAGAACCTGGACAAGCTGGGGCAGGCGTTAGGACTGGATTTGGAGCTTCAAAAACAGGAAGCCCCGGTAGGGCCGTTTTTCCTGGATGTGCTAGCTTACGACCGGGGCAATGACCGACCGGTGATAATTGAGAACCAGTTGGAAGCCACCAATCACACCCACTTGGGGCAGTTGCTTACCTACGCAGCGGGCTACGATGCCGCCGTGGTTATCTGGCTCACTGGCAATTTTCAGGACGAGCATCGGGCTGCACTGGATTGGCTCAACCAACGCACTGGAGAAGATACAGAGTTCTTTGGTGTGGTGATGGAAGCTTGGAAGATTGACTGTTCTCGTGCCGCTCCGCATTTCAAAGTAGTGGCGATGCCCAACGACTGGCAGAAGCAGACGGCTAGAGGCAAGAGAGGAAATCCCTCGGAGCGGGGGGAACGTTACCAGAATTTCTTTCAGGAAATCAGGGATACGCTCGAAAAAGATAATCGACTTATCGGGCTTGGAAGGACGCAACCAAGAAACTGGACTGATTTTGCCTCGGGCTATCGAGGCGTATGGTACGGAGCGGCTTTCTCCAGCGGAGGACGTGTCCACGTCGGCATCTCAATCGACCGCGGTGCAGCTTCGTTGGACTGGAACGAAAGCCTGTTCGACTCGTTGCGGGAGCGCAGTGTCATCATAGAATCGGAACTTGCGGAGCAACTGGTGTGGGACCAACGGGAAGGCCGCCGAGCATATCGGATATTGCTCAGAAAAGAGGGCAGCATCTACGATGATCCAGAGACTCTGGAGGAGTTGCGGGAATGGATGGTGGATCGCCTGCTGGCGTTCAAGCGCGTGTTCACCCCGCACCTGCAAGAACTGGTAGCCGACTAGCGGCTGGTACACTGCCACTCTCAATCGCCATCTCGTGAGGAAAAAGGTAGGGGTCGGCGCTAAAGCAGCAGCATGGCGTCGCCGAAGGAGTAGAAGCGGTACTCGCGGCGAACCGCTTCTTCATACGCGGCCAGGATTCGTTCCCGTCCGGCGAAGGCGGACACCAGCATCAGCAGAGTGGACCGGGGCAGGTGGAAGTTGGTGATCATGGCATCCACCAACCGGAACCGGTGGCCAGGCAGGATGAACAGGTCGGCATCGCCGACGGAGGCCGCGATCTCCGTCGTGCCTTCGGAATGGCCGGCCTGGGCGACGTGCTCCAGGGTGCGGACGGTGGTGGTTCCCACGGCGATGATGCGGCCGCCGCGACGTCGGGTGTCGTTGATGGCGTCCGCGGTATCCTGGGGGAGTTCGAACCATTCGGTGTGGATCTTGTGCTCGGCGATATCCTCTCCGTGGACCGGCCGGAAGGTGTCCAGTCCCACGTGTAGCGTGACCCACGCAGTGTAAACCCCGTGGGAACGGATCGAGTCCAGCAGCGGTTCGGTGAAATGCAGTCCCGCCGTGGGCGCGGCTACGCTTCCGGGGCTGTCCGCGTAGACGGTCTGATAGCGGTCCGGATCGTCGGGCGTCTCCTTGATGTAGGGAGGCAGGGGTAGCTCACCCAGCCCATCCAGTGCGGAGTCGTCGCTGACTCGTACCAGCCGCAGGCCGTTCTCCTGGGCGGCGAGTACCTCCACCTGCGCCGCGCCTGAACCATCGTGGGCTTCGACCGTGACCTGAGCGCCTGCCCGCAACCGCCGGCCGGGACGACCCAGAGCTTGCCAGACCCCTGGCTCCTGGCGACGGACCAACAACACCTCGACGCGGGTGCCGGACCTCGCCTCCGTGCCGTAGAGCCGGGCCGGTATCACCCGGCTGCGGTTGAAGACCATGAGGTCCCCCGGGCGCAGGTAGTCGGTCAGGTCGCGGAAACTGCGGTGCTCCAGGGAACCGTCGGGCCGGGCGCGGTCCAGCACCAGCAGCCGGGACGAATCCCTGGGTTCCGCTGGAGTCTGCGCGATGCGCTCCTCGGGCAGGGCGTAGTCGAAATCACCCGTGCGCATTGGCGCTGAGGCGGGCAGCCTCTAAAGTGTTGCTGAGTAGCACGGCGATGGTCATTGGGCCGATGCCGCCGGGCACTGGCGTAATGGCCTTTGCCTTTTCAGACACGGCATGGTAGTCGACGTCGCCCACCAGGCGGTAGCCGCGACGGCGGGTGGCGTCGTCCACGCGGTTGATGCCCACATCGATGACGACGGCGCCGTCCCGTACCATGTCGGCGGTGATGGCCCCGGGGACACCCATGGCGGCGACGAGGATGTCGGCCTGCCTGGTGATCTCAGGCAGGTCACGGGTCCGAGTGTGGCACACGGTGACGGTGGCGTTGCCGCCGGCATTGCGCTGCATCAGCAGGGCCGCCAGGGGTTTGCCAACGATATTGCTGCGGCCGACGATCACCACGTGTTGGCCGGCGGGATCATACCCGGAGCGCAACAGGACCTGCTGCACGCCAGAGGGAGTGCAGGGCAGGAAAGCGGGTTCTCCCTGGAGCATCCTGCCCTGGCTTGTGGGATGGAGACCGTCAACGTCCTTGCGGGGGTCAACGCGCTCGATGACGGTGTGTTCGTCCATGCCGTCCGGCAGAGGGAGTTGGACCAGGATGCCGTGGAACCTGATGTCCTGGTTCAACTGGTCAATCAGGCTCAGGAGGTTGGCCTGGGACACGTCTGCGGGCATGTAGAAGATCTCGGAGAATATGCCGGCTTCCTCACAAGCCCGGCCTTTGTTCCGCACATACACGCCGGAAGCCGGGTCATTGCCCACCAGGACGGCGGCCAGGCCCGGTGTTGGGCCTCCAGCCGAGACCAGATCGGCCACGCCGGCCACAACCTCGGCGCGAAAGTCGGCGGCGATTTCGTTGCCGTTGAGGACGCGAGCGGGCATGGACAGCGCGCGGGTTATTCCAAGTCGAAGACGTAACGACGTACGGGAAAGACAAAGCCCGGCAGCAAGTCCTCACCGTACAGCGTCTCCGGGTCTTCCAGCGCTTCCGGCTCTCCTTGGGCGGTCCGGTAAACGTATACGCGGCGGTTGGGTGCGTCAATCAGCCAGCCCAAGCGAGCTCCGCCGGCCATCCAGATTCGCATCTTATCTTGCAAAGGACGCAGGTCGTCAGTGCGGGAACGGATTTCCACAATGAAATCGGGAGCTCCTTCAATGATCCTGTCCCGCTGTTCTGACGGCAAGGCGTCGTAGCGTTCTTGTGTCATCCAGGCGGCGTCGGGGCCAAGTGTTGCGCCGTTGGAGAGGCGGAAGCGAACCGTTTGCGGATACGCTACGCCGAAGTGAGCAATTTCCCAATTGCACAGGAAGGTGTAAGAATATCCCTCTTGCCGGCTACCGTGCGCTCCAGTCATAGGTTGTATCAGCAACTCCCCCGACGCGTTGACTTCCATCTCATACAGGTCGTTCTGCTCGCAGAACTCGATGAACCTCACGGGGAAATCAACCGCCTGATGGTCGATACCCAACGGGGCCAATTTCAAACGGATAGCCCCCTCCGGTCCCGTTACGCCGGCGTCAGCCTGGCCGGCCGCAGTAGTAGCAATCGGTTTCGGTTTGGTGGTCATCGTGATCCACAGCCTCAGCAGTCGTAACGCCATCATACCACCCCACTCCCGCCGCCGTTTGCCAAGCGTGTGCCGTGGGCCTACAATGCCCGCCATGCGCATCGTTTCATTGCTGCCCAGCGCCACCGAGAGCGTGTTCGCCCTGGGACTGGGAGATTCACTGGTCGGCGTTTCGCATATGTGCGACTATCCCGCCGATGCCCGCGGGCTGCCCATCGTGAGCCGGAGTGTGCGCAGCAAGACTCACCTTTCCAGCGCCGAAATCGATGCCATCATCCAGCAAGCGCGCGCTGCCGGCAATCCTGTATACGTCATCGACGGCGACCTGCTGCGTCGCCTCCAGCCGGACCTGATCCTGACCCAGGAACTGTGCGAAGTGTGTGCGGTGGGGGTCGGATCGGTCTTCGAAACGGCCGGCAAGGTGTTGGATTACCAGCCCGAGATTTTGAGCATCCGGCCGGCGAGACTGGACGACATCTACGGGAATATCCAGCGCATTGGTGATGCCGCAGGCGTGACGGCTCGAGCCGAGAAACTGGTGGGTGAGTTGCGGCGGCGGGCCGGCTATGTGGCAGAACGCGCCGAGGACGGGAACCGGCCCAGAGTGTTCTGCATCGACTGGCTGGAGCCCCTGCGAAACACGGGTCAGTGGACCCCCGAATTGGTGGAACTGGCCGGGGGCGAGGAAGGCCTGGCGGAGAAGTGGGGAAAGTCCAGGGAAGTGGGATGGGATGAGGTGATGGACTACCAACCCGACTACATAATGGTCATGCCCTGTGCCTTCAACATGGACCGGACGATCCTGGAAACGGCCCGGTTGATGGAGCGCGAGGAGTGGAATGCGCTTGACGCCGTCCGAGAAGGTCGGGTTTTCCTGTTTGATGGCCAGATACCCAGTCGGCACGGACCGCGAGTGATCGACGTGCTGGAAGGCCTGGCCGAAGCGATGCGGCCGGACCGATTTGAAGGTCTGACGCAACCGGGCATATTCAGGCCGGCGTCTCAATTCCAGACAGCATCAGTGGTGTAGGTGGCCGCACCCAATCGGCCTTTACAATTGAGGGAGCACGTATGGCCTTGTACATGGTCTCGTTGGAACACGCGCCGGAGCGGTGCCCGGGTGTCGATCTGGGCGTGCGCGACCGGGTCTTGCGGATGTCGGCGGAGCTGACCGAGACGCTGGCGAGCCGGGGTTGCGAATACCGCGGCGGCTGGGTGGGGAAGTCGTCGCACCTGACGTGGTTGGTGCTGGACGGGCCGGACGCCCACGCGGTGGACGACGCCGTGATCGACATGGGTCTGGCCACCTGGAACCGTACCGAGATATTCCCGATCATCACCATGGAAGAAGCCTTTGGAGGGCTGCCCACGGACTGACGACCGTCCGTACCCGCCGCCATCCCCTAGACCGAATCGCGCCGCCACATAATCCGCTACAGGAGAATCTCCATGAGCGAAAACATCTACCATCGCCGTCGCCGCATGTATAGGGACCCCGCTGACATCAAGGGGAACCAGATGGCCCCGGCACGTCAGGTTGACCTGGGAGCAATTGGTGACTTCAAGGAACTGCCGGCACGAGTGCGGTTGGAGAATGGCGAGGAGCACTGGCTGGCCAAGGCGCGGGATGGACAATACCGGCTGCTATCGATGGTGTGCCCGCACGCCTTCGGACGCGTGGTGAAGTGGGACAAGAGCTTCCTGTGTCCCGACCATGGCTGGCGCTTCGAAGAAGGCCAGGGCGTTTGCGTGAACGGGCCCCGGGCTCAGCTGTTCTATCACGACGTGAAGGTGGAAAATGGCCGGCTGATCGCCCAGATCCCGGCGGATAACGACCCGTCGGTGACCCACGCGCCGCCGCCGGCGTGGGCGGTGCCGAAGTAATCTATCCACGGCGGATTGGTCTGTCGTTCCCAAAATCGACGACGCTTGGATAAAAACAATAACCTGCATAAGGAGCCAGGTCAGTGAAAATCAGCATAGCTATCGCAGCATTTTTTGTGGCTACCCTGCTGGTCGTCGCCAGCGGGCAAGGGACGCCAGTGGCGGCCCAGAGCGATCCGACGAACTTCGGCAAGCCCCAGGTGGCTGCCGGAGCCAACGCCGGCGAGGTGGTGGTCACCTGGACGGCCGTCGATTCGGCGAACTTCTACCGCATCGGCTGGATTTCGTCCAAAGACTATGCGGAGGCGAGGGCATCCAACCGGGATTGGCGAGAAGCGTTCGTTTCCGTGAGCATCGCCAACAACGGTCAGACTTCCTACACCGTCACGGGCCTTATTCCGGGGGAGGCGTACTGGTTCATCGTCGGCGGCAGCGCCAAGCGCTACTCGGAACCGCAATGGTCGCCATGGTCGGACCTGATCAGGCTCAGCGGAGGCCCGGCGGCCTGCGCCGGAGACCGGACCGCGCTGGAGGCTTTGTACAACTCCACCGGTGGGCCCAACTGGAGGAACAGCGTCAACTGGTTGAGTGATGACGCTCCAATTGGCACCTGGTTCGGCGTATCCACCGATAGCAACGGATGCGTGCTGGTTCTCTACCTGGACAACAACGGCCTGAGGGGCCAGCTGCCGCCTGAGTTGGGCAATCTGACCAGCCTGGACACACTGGACATGGATGGCAACAGGATCAGCGGAGAGATACCCGCTGAAATTGGCAACCTCACCAATTTGACCGTGCTGTCATTCGATCACAACCGACTCAGCGGACCGATACCGCCCGAGCTGGGTGATCTCCACAACCTTACCGATCTGGAGTTGTGGAACAACGAACTGACCGGTGAAATACCGCCCGAGATAATTGGCCTTACCAACCTGAGGACCATTGATCTGGACGGCAACAAGCTGACCGGCGAGTTACCGGCCGAGTTGGGTGGTCTCACCAACCTCGGCGCTCTGTGGCTGAGCCAGAACGAATTCACCGGCAACATACCGCCCGAGTTGGGAAACCTGTCCAGGCTGAGCTACTTAGGTATACGCAGCAACAATCTGACCGGCCCGATCCCGACCGAACTGGGCAATCTCTCCAACCTGCGGGGGCTGACCCTGCGCGAAAATGGACTGACCGGCCCGATCCCGACCGAGTTGGGCGACCTGGAAAACTTGGAGTGGATCGCTCTGTACGACAACAAACTCAGCGGACCCATCCCGGCGCAACTTGGAGATCTGGCCAATTTGGAATATCTGCGCTTGGATAACAACGACCTGACCGGGGAGGTACCGTCGGAGCTGAGCGATCTGGCCAAAATTGAGACGTTGAACCTTTCAAATAATATGCTGGCCGGAGAAATCCCTCCAGAGTTGGGCGATTTGACCGAGTTGAAGCATTTGCGCTTGAACAGCAACCGGCTGACCGGCCAGATACCGGCCGAGTTGGGGGATCTCCCGAAACTGGAACGGTTGCATCTTCTCGAGAATGAACTGGAGGGAGCGATTCCCTGGCAATTGGGAAGGCTGGCCGAGCTGAAGGTATTGAACGTCAACCGGAATCGGCTGAGCGGCTCCATACCTCCGCAGTTGGGCAACCTGGCAAATCTGGAGGAACTGCACCTGGACAACAACCAGTTGAGCGGCCAGATACCGGGAGAACTGGGCAACCTTGCCAAACTGGAGCAACTGCATCTGGATACCAATCAACTGACCGGCCCGATACCGCCAGAGTTGGGCAATTTGACCGAGCTGATGCTGCTGTACGTCATCCGGAACGAATTGAGCGGGTGCATTCCGGCGGCATTGTTCAGCGTTGACCAGAACGACCTGGACGAACTGAACCTGCCGGTTTGCTGACAGGACGAAAGACGAGCGGCCGAAGCCGGACCGTGGCGCGGCAATAATTTCGCCGCGCCACGGCAATGCCCGTGACGCACGGTGTCTACTCCGGTCGCCCCGTTTCCCCATGCCGGCCGAGCTGATACGAGGCTGCTATCTTGCGGCCAGTTCAGCCCTTTTGCTATCGTTTGAGCGGAAAGAAATTCCTGGAGGCGCTGCGTCACATGAAACGGTACAAACTTTCTTACGCGATGTACGAACCTGCTGACAGCACTGAGGATGATAAGTACATGGCGGAAATACCGGCGCTGCCGGGCTGCCGGGTCTGGGGTGACACTCCCGCCGAAACGCTGTACATCCTGGAAGGCATGGCGGAAGCCTTTATACAGTCTTACCAGGAACACGGAGAGCCATTGCCTGCCGGAGTTGTGGCGAAGCCGGTGCAGACCGGCGAGGTTACTGTCACAGCTTGACCTACCGGGAACTTACCCGCAAGTTGCGTCGGCTGAATTGCCGTTTTGACCGGCAGGGACGCGGCGACCACGAGATGTGGATAAACCCCGAAAATCGTGCGAAGGCTGCCATCCCCAACTGGGGTAGCCGAGATTTGAAAGTTGGCACGGTGATCGGGATTATCCGGCAATTGGGCATATCCAGAGACGAATTTGAGCGGGCTTAGACACCGGGACCTTCAGCGCTTTACTCCGTCTTTGTCGTTCGTTACTACTTTATAATCATTATCAAATTTGAGCGATACGCCGATTTTTGTTGACAGGGTGCAGCAACTAAATTACACTACCGGCAACCGTCGTGAGACCGGGAACGGCGCATGGGATCCCGGCAAAAACGGCATCAAATCGAAGGAAGGAGGCACAGGATGTCACAAAAGGATGACCTGGCATTGATGGCCCACCTGATGCGGCGCGCCGGCTTTGGCGCCAACCGCGCAGAGCTGGAGCGATGCGTTGCCCAGGGTTACGAGGCCACCGTAGAAGAGCTGATCGATCCCCCCGCCAGCCGCGAAGGTGGGAAGATGGCTCTGCTGCTCCGGTACCACCCCAGCTTCTTGCTCCCCGGCGGCGTTCCCTTCTCCGGCCAGGCCAACTGGATGTACAACATGGTATCCAGCGACCGGCCCCTGGAAGAGAAGATGACGCTGTTCTGGCACCATGTGTTCGCCACGGGCAACTCCAAGGTCGACAACTGCGACCAGTTGCTCGAGCAGATCGACATGTTGCGCGAGCACGGCATGGGTAACTATCGGGACATTCTGATCGAACTGTCCAAGAACCCGGCCATGATTTTCTGGCTGGACAACAACGAGAACCACCGTGATGCCGTGAACGAGAACTGGGGCCGCGAGCTCCTGGAACTGTTCTCCATGGGCGTTTCGAACTACACCGAGGTCGACGTTCGCGAGTGCTCGCGTGCCTTCACCGGCTGGACCATTCAGGCCAAGCTGCCGCGCGCTCCGTACGGCCGCTATCCGTGGAAGTTCTCCTACAACGAAGCCGACCACGACTTCGGTGAAAAGACTTTCCTGGGCCGCACCGGCAACTTCGACGGCGAGGACATCATCGACATCATCCTCGAAGAGCCGGCGACTTCCCGCTTCATCTGCCGCCACCTCTACAACTTCTTCGTCGCTGACGAGCCCCAGGTTCCCGCCTGGACCATCGAGCCGGCCCGCGATGAGGACGCGCTGGACGAGATGATGCAGGTGTTCGAGGACTCGGGCTTCGAGATGAAGGCCGTTCTGCGCCACATGTTCAACTCGCAGTGGTTCAAGGACGCCCGCTACCAGAAGATCAAGAGCCCGGCCGAAGTGGTCGCTGGCACGCTCCGCATGGTCGGCCTGTTCGAGAACCCGGACCCCGGCGTCCTGAACATCGGCAAGGAGCCCACCTACATGGGCCAGTCCATCCTGGACCCGCCGTCGGTGGAAGGCTGGCATACCGGTCTGGAGTGGATCAACTCCGGCGCTCTGTTGGCCCGCATCAACTTCGTGGCCGACCGCGTGTCCAACCCGGATCTACCCGGCATGCAGGACATCTTCGACCGCATGCAGGACGACGGCGTAACCACCCCGGACCACCTGCTGAACGCGTGCACCGAGTACATGGGCTTCATCGAGCTCAGCGAGGAGACCCGCGGCCAGCTGGCCGAGCACGTCCGCTCCGGCGGCGACGTCAACTGGGATGACCGGACCGCCACCGCGACTCGCATCGGTGAGACCATGGCCCTGATCAGCGCCACCACCGAGTACCAGTTCGGCTAAACCGGAAAGATGCTGGATGGGCCGGCAACTCTCCAGCCCGTCCATCGCCTCGACATCGTCATACGACGAAACGCACATCAGACAAGGAGCATACGCAATGACCTCCACCAAGAAAGATCCGGTCATCGTGGTCCTGCAGCTCACCGGCGGCAACGACTATTTCAACACGGTGATCCCTTACAACGACGCGACGTACTACGACAACCGTCCCGCGGTTCGTTACGAGCGCGAAGACATCATCCCGGTCAACGACGAGCTCGGCTTCGCCCCCACCATGGGCCCGATGAAAGAGCTGTTTGACCAGGGCAAGCTTGCGGTCATCCATGGGATCGGCTACGCCGACAGCCCCCGCTCGCACTTCCGCAGCATGGACATCTGGCACACCTGTGAGCCGGACAAGGTTGGCACCGAGGGTTGGGCCGGCCGCGTTGCGCGCGAGATGGACCCCAACAAGGAAAACGTGCTGACGGCGATCAACTTCGGCCACGGCCTGCCTCGGGCCCTTGCGGTCCCCGGCGTCCCGGTCGCTGCCATCGCTGACCTGAGCACCTACGGCCTGCTGACCGGCATCGCCGACAGCGACCAGCGCTCCAAGGCCCTGGACCTGTTCTCCAAGATGTACGCCCCCACCGTGGGCGGCAGCTTCGTGAACGATTACCTGCGATCCACCGGCACTGACGCCATGGTTGGCGCCGACATCGTCAAGGTGGCGCCGGAGCAGTACTCCAGCAACGTGGAGTATCCCAACAGCCCCATCGCCTCGCACCTGCGCGACATTGCCCAGGTATACATGGCCGATCTGGGCACCAAGATCTTCTACACCCAGCACGGCAGCTTCGACACCCACGCCGGTGAGGCCGCGGCCCACCCGGTGCTGTGGAAGGAAGTTTCCGAGGGCATCGCCGCCTTCTTCGAGGACATGAAGGAGCACAACACCGGCGAGAACATCGTCATGTACCTGTTCTCCGAGTTCGGCCGCCGCGTCCGTGACAACGGTTCCGGCACCGACCACGGCGCGGCCGGCGTGGCCTTCGCCCTCGGCGACAGCGTGCAGGGTGGCTTCTACGGCGAGTACCCGTCCCGCAAGGCCGAGGACCTGGAACAGGGCGACCTGGTTCCCAACTACGACTTCCGCGGCGCGTACTCCAGCATCGTTGAGGACTGGCTTGGCATGGATGCCAACCCCATCGTCAACGGCGCATTCCCCAAGCTGGACATCATCAAGAAGTAAACCCATCTGCCCAGCTAAAAACGGCGGCGACGTGGCCAATTGGCTACGGTGCCGCCGGTCTAACGCATTTCAAGTGGAGGAAAAACTATGCCTCAGAATACCGTAGCAAGCGGTCGGGCATGGCTGTACATCAAGAATGTGGGCCGCCAGGGGCAGGTGGGCATGGGTTTCAGCCAGCCCGTTGGCGTGGCGACCCTGGATGACGGCACGATGTACGTTGCCAACCGCGGCGGTGAGCAGAATCCCAGCGCCCGGATCACCAAGTGCACCATCGGCAGCACCGACGGCAAGGGTGGCGAGGAGTTCCTGGGTGAATTCGGCCGCGAAGGCATCGCCTACCAAGCCAGCTCGAGGGGCCTCTTCGAGTGGATCACCGGAATAGCTCTCGACTCCGCTGGTAACGTCTATGCTTCCGACGAGTGGAAGAACATGGTCGCCGTGTTCGACGCCGACGGAAACCTGGTGAAGCACTGGGGTGAGGCCGGCGACGGCGAAGGCCAGCTCAGCGGCGCCGCCGGACTGGCGTTCGACGCCGACGACAACCTCTGGGTGGTTTCGGCGAAGAGCAGCCGCGTCCAGAAGTTCAGCAAGGACGGCGATTACCTGGGAGGCTTCGGCACCAAGGGTAACGGGGCCGAGGACTTGGAAATGCCCTCGGGCATCGCCATAGACGATGCCGGCGACATTTACATCGCCGACTGGGGCAACCACCGGGTGCAGAAGTACACCGCGGGCGGAACCCACCTGCGCACCTTCGGCAGCCGCGGCACCCGCTCCGGTGAGCTCAACCATCCGCTGGACGTCACCATCGACAACGAGGGTGATGTCTACGTGGCGGACTGGATGAACGAGCGCGTCGTGATCTACGATGCGGACGCTCGTCCTTTGGCCTACTTGGAAGGGGACGCCACCGAGGTGTCGGAATGGGGCGACCTGTCCCTGAACGCCAACCCCGACATGGTGAAGGCTCGCCGCCGAGTTCCCGATCTGGAGCAGCAGCAGCGCACCTTCCGGATGCCCATGGGCGTCAGCTTCGACCGGGCCAACAACCGGTTGTTGGTGTGCGACACCCTGCGCTCGCGCCTACAGGTTTACGAGAAGGACGACAGCTACTTGGACCCGCAGTTCAACCTGTAAACTGGCGGTACATCCGGGAAGTGGTCAGACATTTCTCCTCAAGAACCGGTGCTTCTCACCCCCAGCACCGGTTCTTTTTTGTCTCTATGACAGCAAACTGGGCGAGTACCAACCCGCCCAGTTTGCGTTTAATCATTGCTTTGTTCATAGCTCGTGGGTGTGGCTGTCATTGCCGCCCCCACGGTTGGTGGCTTCGGGTGGCAGGGTGATTATGGCTCTCCGGTGAGTGCCGACCCCAATGGTGCGATCTCCGTCCAGCGCCTCCACCTTGAAATAGAGCCAGCGCCCGTCGACACGTTCCAGCTCGGCGACGGCCACGACCGTGACGCCGATATCCGCGCCGGCCACGTGGCGGACGTTGACCTCGAAACCGACGGTGGATTGTTCCGGCGGGAGGCGGTCGAGGATGGCCCGCTGCGAAGCCTGCTCCATGGCGCGGATCATAGATGGGGTGCTGAGCTTGGCGACATGCGGCGCGGCATTGCTCTCACAGACCAAAATTTCCTGCCGGCCAATCAGGCCCGGCGTCAGTTCCATTTCCTGATTGTCAGTTTGTTCAGTCATCGTTACTCCTGTGTCGCGTTCGCCTTTTTCAGTGTCGGCGGGCCGTATGCTATCATATCGGCGTATCCAAACTGGCGACGCCGACATGTCTGCAATGCTGGCAGCCGATAGCGTATCGCCACGACAGATCAGAATCTGTCCCTGTTTCCAGTCTCCACAGGACCCAGACCATGAGTTCCAAACGGGATTTTCTGTCCATTGCCGACATATCGCCTGACGAGACGCGCCGGCTGATTGAGCGGGCCCAGGAGTTGAAAGCGGCTCCGCCGGGAAGCGCCAGTCCCTTGGCCGGTAAGCGAGTGGCGTTGCTGTTCGAGAAGCCCTCTCTGCGGACGCGGGTCAGCTTTCAGATCGGTATCGCTGAGCTGGGCGGGTTCAGCCTGTATATGGGGCAGGACGAGGTGGGATTGGGCCGGCGCGAACCGGTCTCCGACGTAGCGAGGGTGTTGAGCGGGTATGTGGACTGCATCGTGGCGCGGGTCAACTCCCACGACTCGCTGATTGGGTTGGCGGAATACGGCGACGTGCCGGTGATAAACGCGCTTTCCGATGTGGAGCATCCGTGCCAGACCATGGCCGACCTTCTGACCATCGCCGAGACCCACGGCAAGACCGACGGGTTGAACCTGGCCTACATCGGCGACGGGAACAATGTGGCGCGGAGCCTTTGCCTGGGCGCGCCGGCCGTGGGCATGAACTTCGCCATCGCAGCGCCGCACGGCTATCAATTGGAGGAAGAAACCTTTGCCGACGCCAGCGAACGCGGAACGCGAGCCGACGGCGGCCCTCGCCCCACGGTGCATCCATTGGTGCGTCCGACGGACGCGGTGGTCGACGCCAACGTCGTGTACACGGACGTCTGGACCAGCATGGGAGATGAGGCGGAGACCGAAGCGCGCATCAATGCTTTCCAGGGTTATACCGTGGACAGCGCCCTGATGGCCCAGGCGGCGCCGGGCGCGTGTTTCATGCACGACATGCCAGCGCATTATGGTGAAGAGGTGCCTCCGGGGATGCTGGAACATCCTCAATCGGTAGCGTACCAGCAGGCGCACAACCGGCTGCACGCGCAGAAAGCGGTACTGGAGTTCCTGCTGGGATAGGGTCTCATTGTCGTGGAATCGGCGAGACACTCGCCGCAAGCCGTCGATTTGATAACGAAGCGAACAAGAGGCTGATATGCTTGCCGCGCCTGATTTGCCCGAACCCGGCGAACAAAGCCTGGACGACCGTTGCCGGATCAGCCGACGATTTATGATCCATGCCCGCGAGGAGCTGAAAAACGGAAACCGCTTGCAAGCCGGTGAAAAAGCTTGGGGCGCGGTGGTGCAACCGCTGAAGGCCATCGCCGAGCAGCGAGGCTGGCATCATCAGAGCCACCAGGCCATCCACAACGTCGGGCTTCAGATACTGGTCGAAAGCCCGAACGTTGACCTGCAAGAAGCCCTTTCAGCAGCATACCGTGTCGGCCACGAGAACTTTTACGAAAACCACCGTCACCCTGAAGAATTGGCCGAGATGATGGACAAGGTTGAGAATGAGATGCCCTTATTGCTCTCGCTGCTGGACGCTCCACCGCGCCCGTTCACGATCGCCAGCAATACCCAATTGCGGCGGTTGCGATCGCTCACCGGCGATGACACTTTGCAGCTTGGCGACACGTCCGCCGTGGGTTTCTCGTTGAAACACGGTCCGGTCAACGAGTAGCAAGCAGCCCGATACGTAGAACAAGCGGAACCGTTATGACCTCTCACGACGAAACCACGGCGCAAATCTTTCACGAGACGCCAGCGCGGCTTGCCCCGACTCCCACAGTGGACCCGATGGTGGCCATCATCGGCCGCCCCAACGTGGGCAAGTCCTCGCTGTTCAACCGCATACTTTCCCGGCGGCACGCCATCGTTTCCGAGGTGGCCGGAACCACCCGAGACCGACTGATCGCCCGGGCTTCCTGGAAAGGCCGGCCGTTTCTGCTGATCGACACCGGCGGCCTGGAAGACGACCCGGATGGGCACATCCCCCAACGCGTGCAGCAGCAGGCCGACATGGCAATGGGCGCCGCGGACGTGATCGTGTTTCTCACCGACGCTATCCAGGGTGTCACGGCCACTGACGAGGCGGTAGCCCAGAGGCTGCGACGCACCGACAAGCCAATACTGCTGGCTGTAAACAAAGTGGACAACGACAACCGGGAACTGGCCTCAGCAGAGTTCTACGGCTTGGGGATCAACGAAACTGCGTTCATATCCGCGTACCACAACTATGGCGTGTACGACCTGCTGGAGCGGATTGTCGAGCTGTTGCCCCAGCCGGAACTCGCGGATCTCTGGGACGATGCGCCTGACGGGGAGATGGCGGCCGAAGACGAATGGTGGGAGGAAGACAGTGACGAAGAAACGGTAGAGGAGGAAGTATGGACTCCTCCCACGGAGCTGAGCCTGTCCATCGTCGGGCGAACCAATGTGGGCAAGTCAATGCTCACCAATGCCATCATTGGAGAAGAGAGGAGCATTGTCAGTCCCGTCGCAGGGACCACGCGGGATGCCCTGGACACCGCAGTGTCGTACCGGGACCATGTGATTACGCTGGTGGACACCGCGGGTATCCGGCGGCCCGGCCAGGTGCAGCGCGGTATCGAGAAATACAGCGTGCTGCGGGCGGTGAACGCCGTGCATCGCAGCGACATCACGCTGCTGATCACCGACGCCACTGAGCTCGCGACGGCCCAGGACGCGCACATCGCGGGTCTGGCCTGGGACACCAACCGCGGCCTGATCGTGGTGGTGAACAAGTGGGACCTG
Source organism: Dehalococcoidia bacterium (assembly GCA_022827095.1). Taxonomy (GTDB): domain Bacteria; phylum Chloroflexota; class Dehalococcoidia; order Lucifugimonadales; family UBA3495; genus Bin87. The sequence continues at coordinate 2,931 of JAJDTP010000022.1, read as the reverse complement.
GTCAACCGCAACCGGTTCCGCATGGAGCGGAGCCTGCACCGCGTCCAGGAACGCCTGCACTTCATGCCCTACGTCCCCGTGTGCTTCACGTCGGCCCTAACCGGAGAGGGAATCGAGGAACTGCTGGACACTGCCCTGTCACTCTGGGAGGAGCGTCAGAAGCGGGTGCCGTTCCGGGATCTGCAGTACCTGCTGGCCGATGCGGTGTCGACCCACACTCCACCGTCGCAGCGTGGCAACATCCGCAACCGACTGCGTATTCGCCGGGTTAGACAGGTCGGCGTCAACCCGCCGACTTTCGTGTTCTCGGTCAATGATCCCAAGCTTCTGCATTTCTCGTACCAGCGGTACCTGGAAAACCAGATCCGCGACCGGTTCGGCTTCGACCGAACGCACCTCAGGTTGATTTTCCGGCCGGAGCGCGCGGAACGATCCTCCCGGTCCGGCATTCGAAACCGAGCCAGGTAACCGGTTGACCATGACGCTGCTACGCCGAGCATCGTACGCCACGATTGCGATGTTGGTCGCTCTGCCGTTGCTGGCGGCGGCCAGCGCCATTCTGGTCAGCATAGGCACTCAGGCGCAGGTGCAGCCGTTTACGTACGCCGCCGTTTGCGCGATTACGTACCTGATCGGTTCGATTTCATGGGGATATCTCTTCGTGAACCTGACCATGGGGGAGGACATCCGGGATTTCGGCAGTGGACGGACGGGCATGTCCAACATACTGCGGACTTCCGGCGGCAAGGCTGCGGCCCTGGTGTTCCTGCTGGACGCTGGAAAGGGTGTGCTTTGTGTGGTTCTGGCGAGGACTGTCATCGGGTTGGGCGAGGCCGAGGTGGCCGCGGCGCTGCTGGCGTTGTGCGGACACAATTGGCCGATATTTCTGCGGTTCCGCGGAGGGCGCGGCATCCTACCCGGGTTTGGCGCGCTGTCGGTGATGGCTCCCTGGGTGGCCCTCGCCGGCGGGGGATTGTTCCTGGTGATCACGCTGTCCAGCCGGATATTGTCGCTGGGCAGCATCGTCGGGACGTTGACCGTCGGGGTCCTGAGCCTTGCCCTCATGCTGCTCATCGGGCACAGTCAGTTGTACACGCTGTACGCGTGCGTGGGCGGCGCCGTCATCATCTGGCAACACCGGGACAACATACGGCGCATTGCCAACGGCACGGAACGCCGGCTGGGCATGCCGGCGGCGCGCAACCGCTAGGGACGGCGGGATAAGGAAAACCCCGGAGAACCTGGTAGCTGCTGCTGCTCGTTCACACCGTGTGGGATCAGGCGGATCGGATCGCCTGGCCCAATCGTGACAAAGCTTCGGCCAAGTCTCCTACGTCGTAAAGAGAGAAGCTGATGCGGAGACTGTCCCGGAACATCCCGACCGACGAGAATGCCGTCCCGGGACGGAAAGATACGCCGGCCTTACGGGCGATTGGCAGCAGTTCGTCGGCATCCACGCCGTCAGCCAGTGTCAGCCAGAAAAAGTAGCCGCCGTCGGGCTGATTGAAATCCAGCAGGCCGGCCAGGTCGGTGGACAATATTCTGGCAACGGCGTCTCGCCTCATCGTGTAGACGCGCCGCAGATTGTCCAGGTTCTCCTGGAGGAGCCCCAGGTCCAGGGTGGATTGGGCCATGGCCGCCGCGAAGTGGCTCAACCCGCCGCCGCTGGCCGCGACCCCGGAGTCCACGAAGCGCTGAACGATGCCAGATGAGGCGTGAACCCACCCCAGGCGCAAGCCGGGCGCCAGGATCTTGGAAAAGGAGCCCAGGGATACGATGCAGCCATGATCCGGATCATCCATGGTGGTCAGGGGCGGTGGTGGTGGGGGTCCGTAATGCAGCAGTTGGTAGACCTCGTCGGCAAGAATGGTGAAGCCATACCGTTGGGCTAACTGGATCAGCCGGTGGCGGCGCTCGGGCGTCAATGTGGCCCCGGTGGGATTCTGATACGTTGGAATGACGTAGATCAGGCGTGGTCGGTATCCGTCCTGTAGCATCAGCTCCAGGGCGTCAACGTCCAGGCCGTCGCGGTCGGTGGGTACGCCGACCACCTTGAGGCCGTGGTCGAGGAAAATGCGGCCGATAAGGTAGTAGGTGGGCTCTTCCACGAAGACCGTGTCGCCCGGCCTTGCGAAGATGGTTGTAGCCAGGTCGATGCCCTGGGAGGCGCCGGCGGTGAAGAAGAGCGATGCCGGGTCCACGGGCAGGTTTCCGTAGGCGTCTTGGGACGACAGGAAATGGGCCAACCCTTCGAGAAGCGGTCCGAATCCCTGGACAGCGCCGTACTGCAACGGCACGGTGGACTGCTGACTGAGGACACGCTCGCTGGCAATCTGCAGGGCTTCCGTCGGGTGCAGGTGAGGGGATGGGTGGCCCCAGCCCAGGTCGAGAACGCCCTCGGGGATTGAGATGAGCAGGGAAGGGAGGGTTGAGGTCATGTCCAATGGTATGGCTGTCGATGCGTATTGCGAACCAAGGCATAAAAAGGCCGGCGGGTGCGAAACCCGCCGGCCGATTGCCAATGTGGCGAGATGTGGGACTGGCTACTAGATGTAGTCCTGGTCCTCAGCCATCATCTGCAAAACGTCGCCGGACTGCAGGTGGATGGCACGCTGGATCTGGACCTTGAGGTCATCCAGCATCTCGTCGGGGATCTGACCGTCGTTGTCGCGGGCGGCGTCCTTCATGGACTCGAAGGCCCACTCGTCGGAGTTGCCGTGCGGCATGTCGAAGAAGCCACGCTCGAAGACCGGAAGCTCGCCGGGGCCGAAGTAGCCCTTGCCCTCGATGTTGTAACCTTCGAGGTCGTGGGTGCCCTTGCCGAGGACCTGACCGGTGGCAGCGTAGTGCTCCATGGTGTTCTTCAGGCCGTACTTCTGGATCGGGCAGACCTTCATGCACACGCCACAGCCGAGGTAGCGAGCCATGACC
>JAJDTP010000014.1 GCA_022827095.1 Dehalococcoidia bacterium | reverse complement strand
CGGAAGGCGCCGCCCGCAAATCAGGGAGTCAGCACAACCTTCCCAATCGGCCGCCGCGCCTCAATCGCCCCATGCGCCTCCGCCGCGCCCCCAAACCGATACCTCCAACCCACCACCGGCCGCAGCCACCGGCCCTTCGCTGGGCCCGGCGGCGTGCCCGGCTAATCGCTGCTGCTCGCGTATAGTCCGACCCTGGTACTAGAGGGCTAGGGTGCCAAGCGGTTCATGCGAGTACTTGTCGCCTTCGTTGCAGCTGCGGCCCTGGTCTTGCTCGCGGCCTGCGATGGCCAGCCTCGGGCCGAACCGCCGGCGCGTGCTTCCCAAGGCACGACAGTCGAGCAACCGACTGTTCAGCCATCGCCAACGCTTGCGCTGGCAGCGACAGCCACGCCCTCCACAGTGTCGCTTGCCCGCCAGTGCGCCAACGGCATAGCTGTTCCCGACCCGCAGCAAAACGCTGGGCTGGTCCAAGACTGCGCGGTGTTGCTGGCCATCCGCGACACCCTAGCCGGCACGGCGCCGCTGAATTGGAGCTCCAACCGTCCCATTGCCAAATGGTGGGGCGTGCGGCTTGGTGGTCGCTGGTCCGTTGGCCCACCCGACCGAGTGACCGACCTGGTCATGACCAATTTTCGGTTGACGGGATTGATTCCAGCGGAGGTGGCTCAACTGACCGAACTGCGGACCCTCGACCTATCAACTAACCAACTGAAAGGCTGGATTCCGCCGGAACTCGGCCGACTCGTCCATCTGGAGGAAATTTATCTCGCCTCGAATCGGCTGATTGGTCCGATCCCGCGCGAACTCGGCTCACTGGCCAGTCTGGAAATCCTTGACCTTCGCCACAACCAGCTTGTGGACCGTATCCCGTCCGAGCTAGGCGAGCTCACGCGCTTGCGCTGGCTGTCCTTATGGAATAACCAGTTGAGGGAAGCGATCCCCTCCCAGCTAGGGGCGCTCAATAGATTGCGCTGGCTGTCTCTCGGAGAAAACCGGTTGACAGGTGAGATTCCGTCGACTCTAAGCACGCTCACCAATCTCGAAGGCCTGTTCCTCAACGACAACCAGTTAACTGGCGAGATTCCCTCATGGCTCGGCACGCTTGCCAACCTCGCGCAGCTGGAGCTTCAAGGCAACCGGCTGGTGGGTCGGATTCCATCGGATCTTGGCATGCTTGCCAGCCTCACGGTCTTGGATATTGAAAGCAACCAGCTGACCGGTAGCATTCCGCCGGAACTGACTGCCTTGACCAGCCTCGAATGGGTGTCCCTGGCGAACAACCAATTGACCGGTGTTATCCCGCCGGACTCCGGCAGGCTCACCAACCTGATCGTGTTGGATCTCAGCGGCAACCAGTTGAACGGCGTGATTCCACAGGCGCTGAGCCGACTTACCAACCTGGAGTACTTTAACCTGGAAGACAATCAGTTGACAGGGAGCATCCCGCCAGCGCTTAGCGCGTTGACCAAGCTGGAAGAACTAGACCTCAGTGACAATCAGTTGACGGGCGAGATTCCGCCAGAGCTGGGTGAGCTCACTAATCTCACGTACCTGGACTTGGAAGGTAACCAGATTACTGGTGAAATTCCGTCAAGGTTGGGCGCACTTAGCAGTCTTCAGTTGCTGGACCTTGACTTCAATCAGTTGAGTGGGCGGATTCCACGAGAGTTGGGTCGGTTGACCAGGCTGCAGTGGTTGGCTCTTTCAAGTAACGAATTGACGGGCAGTATCCCGCCGGAGCTTGGCTCGCTCGCTAATCTGGAATGGCTGTCCCTCTGGAATAATCAGCTAACGGGCGCTATTCCAATATCACTGAGCGCTCTCACCAACCTCATGGTGCTGGACCTTGGACAAAACCACTTGACGGGCGAAATTCCACCGGAGTTGAGCGCGCTCGTCAACCTGGAAACGCTTGACCTTTCAGTCAACCGGTTAACGGGAGAAATTCCGGCCGAATTGGGCGTGCTTCGCAGTCTGAAGACTTTGGACCTGTCGGACAATAGGCTAACCGGAACTGTCCCATATTCAATTAACCGACTTTTCCATTTGGATCATCTCTACGTCACCGGCAATCAACTACAAGACTAAGTCCCATCCACTCAACGCCCCAAACTCGGCGTCATCGGCTACGCACGGATGGTTTCGGGCGGAAGTCTGCGAGTCTCACCTGTCAGGGAACCAGCACAACCTTCCCAATCGGCTTCCGCGCCTCGATCGCCCCATGCGCCGCCGCCGCTTCTCCAAACGGATACGTCCCACCCACCACCGGCCGCAGCCGTCCCGCCTCGGCCAGATCGATTAGTTCCCGCATGATCTCCGGCGCATGCGCGTCCGCGTTACTCCGCCCGCCCCACCCGATCAGCCGCAGGTTCTTCACCCAGAACGACCAGAATTCCACCGTGCCCGTCCCCGTAAACGAGTTCGACCCCAGGCTCACCAGCCGCCCGCCCTCGGCCATCGCGCGCGGACTCTGCTCAAACACGTCGCCGCCGACCGGATCCCAGACCACGTTCACGCCTTCACCGTCGGTCAGTCGCAGCGTCTCCTCAATCACGTCGGCCTCAAGTGAGTTGATCGTGTAATCGGCGCCCAGCGACCGCACCAGGTCCAGCTTCGCGTCGCTGCTCGCCACCCCGATAACCGTCGCCCCAAAGTGCTTCGCCAGTTGCACCGCCAGCACCCCGGTCCCGCCCGCGGCCGAGTGAATCAACACCGTCTCGCCGGCAGTCAATCCGGCCGCCACCCGCAGCGTGTGGAATGCCACCGGCGCGTAATCAAACGCCGCCGCCTCCACCGGACCAAAGTTCGAGGGAATCGCCGTTGGTCCGGGCGCGTCCCGGGTCCCCAGCGCAAGACCGCTGGCTGAAACCACCCCGTACTCCACGTACGAACCCGGCCGCAACCCTCCCGTCAGGTGCCGCTCGCCCACCGCCACGTTGTCCACGTCCGCGCCGCACTCCACCACTTCCACGCAGGCCGTCCCGCCCGGAATCCGCGGCAGCGGCGCCAGCCCGTACGCCGGCTCCTTCGGCGATCCGATCCGCCCGGAACCCCCATGCCGGATGTGCAGCTGAATGAAATCCACCGCCACCGCCAACACCCGCACCAGCACTTCGTCCTTGCCCGGCTCCGGCGTCGGCACGTCCGCCAGGTGCAGAACCTCCGGACCCCCAACCTCGTCATAAACGACAGCCTTCATCGGACGTCCCCGCTATTCCTTCAACACCAGGTAAATCATCAACCTCACCCTGGCGTCCTCTCCATCCAGCCCGCAATCCAACCGCAGCCACCCGCCAAAGTCCCGCACCGCCAGCGAATACATCCCCGGTTCCGACATCGACTCGAAAGCCGACCCTTCATCACACCAGAACAACCCATCCGGCGACACCTGCACCCTGGCGCTCAGCCCGGCCCCATCGCCCTCCAACTCCGCCACGTGAATAAACCACCGCGCCTCCGAGGCCCACGCGCACTCGTACGGCTCCGTCTCAAAGTCCTCATGAAACGTCGCGTTCTTCTCAATGACCGCCGTGAATGAATGCCGCATCCCCGCCTACCAGTCCGCCGAGATCACGACGGAATCCATGTACAGGAAATTCCGCACGTTGCTCGTCGTACGCACGTCCATGCACAGGTTCAGCAATCGGTTGATCCCCCAATACCCCTCCTCGAACCGCAGCACTGGGATATCCCGCAGGTCCATCGTCAGGTCGTTCACCTGTAACTCCGTGTTCCGCCGCGTGGATAGGTCAAACAGCCACCGCAGGTAGTGCCAGTTCACCTTCGTCGGCACCTCGTTGAAGCACAGCTGCTGGTCGCCCCCCGGTATCGGCGCCCACATGTCCGGCTTCGCCACGTGCACGTCGTTCTGGTTCGAGTCGAACCCTTCCCGCAGCATCCGGGTCGTCGGGTGCAGCCCCGTCTTGTACAGCCACCGCTGCGTGAACTCCCCCTCTTCGTTCGTGTTCTCGTACCGCAGCGCCGCGTGATAGCGGTCTCGTGGCGTGGTCCCCTCGCAGATGTCGTTCCACAGCGTGAACGACCCGAAGTGCGCCTCCGACGGGTGATAGTTCCCATCCCACGCCCGCGCCCCTGGATCGTCGCCGCCAAACGTCTGCTCCGCCTTATACGTGAACCACGCCTCGAACTGCACCAACCCGTCGGCCGCCGAGGTCAGCCGCTTGATCGCCACCGCCTGGTGAAACTTCCGCGGCCGCGTAGCCAGCTTCATCGAGTACGTGCCGTCAACCGCCCCGTGCGTTCCCATGTCGAAAAACGTGCAGGTGCTCAACTGCGCCGGCCGCATGTCCCTGAAGACCGGCTGTAGCTCGTTCAAATCGCCGTTGTGATTCCCAACCAGCTCGCACCAGCCGTGCAACCCGTCGTCAAAGTCGTCAAACGCCAGGATTCGCGGCAGCGGATTGAATCGGCTCAGCCGGATATCGGCATTGGCAAGTGCCACGCGCAGCCCTCGGTGAGGCGAACCCACGCAGTATCGCAACTCCCCACACCCGCCGCCTCCAGCCCTTCTTTCATTCACGCATCCCACGCCTGGATTAACGTGCGTTGAACACTACGCGCGCTACCCCGCCAGCCCGCCTCGCTCCTCCGTATAGTTGACAGCCGAAGGCAGCCCGCCCGAGCGTCGGGCGCGCGCGGAGAAACATTGTGGCCCGGGTCCTGGTCGTCGAGGACGAGGAAAGCCTCGCCCGCACCATCGCCTACAACCTCCGCCGCCAGGGCTACCAGGTCGAGACTGCCTCCGACGGCGAACGCGGCCTCGAACTCGCCCTCGCCAACCAGCCCGACCTCCTGGTGCTCGACCTCATGCTCCCCGGCATGGACGGCTTCGACGTCTGCCGCCAGATCCGCCGCACCAGCGCTGTCCCCGTCCTCATGCTCACCGCCCGTGACGACGAAATCGACCGTGTCGTCGGCCTCGAAATCGGCGCCGACGACTACATGACCAAGCCCTTCTCCATGCGCGAACTCATCGCCCGCGTCAAAGCCATGCTCCGCCGCCGCGAATTGCTCCAGGAAGAAATCCGCCACGCCGACGCCCCATCCCGCGACTCCATCCAGGCCGGCGAACTCACCCTCTCCCGCGCCACCCGCCAGGTCACCCTGCGCGACCGGCCCATCCGCCTCAAGCCCAGGGAATTCGACCTCCTTGAATTCCTCATGCGCAACCGCGAACGCGTCTACTCCGCCGAACAACTGCTCGAACACGTCTGGGGCGACCCCTTCACCCGCGACACCCGCACCGTCCCCGTCCATGTCCGCGGCATCCGCCGCAAGATCGAGGACGACCCCTCCAACCCCACGCGCATCGAGACCGTCCGCGGCGTCGGCTACCGGTTCGTCGGCTGATGCGCCCCGCCGGCGGCCTGCGCGCCCGCGCCGTCCTTGGAGCGGTGGCCGGCGTGCTCGCCACCGTGCTGATCGTCGGAATCGTGCTGGCCCTCCAGGCATCGCCCGACGGGACCCCGGGCCTGGCCGGAACCCTCATCCTCGCCGCCCTGCTCGGCGGAGTCCTTGCCGCGGCCGTCACCGCCTCCCTGATGAACCGCGAAGTCCGCGCCCTCCGCCAGGTCCGCCGCTCCACCGAGAGCTTCCTCTCCCCCGAGGGCCCTGAACCCTTCCCCCGCAGCGGCGGCCCCGAAGTCAACGACCTGTCCCGCGCCATATCCGACGCCACCGACGCCCTCCAGGCCGAATCCCGCGCCCTCGAACACGACCACGCCCGCCTCGAAACCGTCCTGGCGTCCATGACCGACGGCGTCGTCATCGTCGAGACCGACACCACCGTCAGCCTCGTCAACCAGGCCGCCGCCGACTTGCTGGATGTTCGCGCCCGCATGGAAGGCCAGGCCACCCTGGCCGACGCCCTTCGCGACATCGATCTGGTCGAATTCATCCGCGCCCCCGCCTCCAGCGATCAGCCCACCGCCCGCCTGCTGACCGTCGGCGCCACCGAACGCGAAGTCCACGCCATCGCCGTCCCGCTCGGCGTCCCCGGCCTGCGGCAGCGCCTGGTGCTCCTCCGCGACCTGACCGACCTCCGCCAGACCGAAACCGTCCGCCGCGACTTCGTCGCCAACGTCTCCCACGAGCTCCGCACCCCCCTCACCGCCCTTCGTGCGCTGGTCGAAACCTTGCAGGACGGTGCCGCCGACGACCCCGCCGGCCGCGCCGAATTCCTTCACGGCATCGAAGTCGAGGTCGAGCGCATGAGCCAGATGATCGCCGAACTCCTGGACCTCGCCCGCATCGAATCCGGCATGGCCGATCTCGACCTGGCCACGGTGGA